>NZ_QWFZ01000030.1 GCF_003576315.1 Henriciella mobilis
GCAGCGGCGATGGTGGCGTTCATGCTGCGGCCCCCGCAAGTAGCTTCGGTAGTCGGACGAGATTGTAGGCGGCGATGGCGATATCGAAGCCGAGGGCAACGCGCCGCTTTCCCCTGAACTTCGTCTTGGCATAGCCGCCAGTTGTCTTCGTCCACCCGAAGATCTCCTCGATCCTTTTGCGGATGCGCTGGGAGACCTCATAGCCCTCGGGGGTCTTGATGGGCAGGCCGCACCTCCCGGTCTCGGACTTCAGGGCGACATGCGGCCTGACACCGGCCTGCTCCAGATCGCGCTTGAAGGTCCAGGCATTGTAGCCTTTGTCGGCACCAAGTGTGGCGCCGCGTTTAACCTTGCGTTTCCTGATCATCTCGAGGGCCGCCTCGCGTTCGGCTCTGCCGGTTGCATGGGTCAGTTGTGTCGCTACGGCGAGGCCTTGCCGGTTCTCCATGAGGACGTGCCCCATGTAGCATAACTGAGCCGGCTTGCCCCGGCCCTTGCGATAGAGCCGAGCATCGGGATCGGTCGATGAGGCATGCGTCTGGTTCGACCGCTTCTCGCCGTGGAAGTCGTGCGGTGCATTGCGACCACCACCTCCACTATCCGGACCACCGCCGCTATCGGTATCCTTCGGACGGAAGCTCTTGGTACTGGCCCAGGCCTCAATCAGGGTGCCATCCACACTGAAGTGCTCACGCGACAACAGCTTCTTCACTCGCCGAAGCGACAGGACGGCGTTGAGGAACTTTGCGGCGATATCCCCATCCAGAAGGCGGTCGCGGTTCTTTGAAAACGTCGAGGCGTCCCAGGTCGGCTCATCGGGCCCGAGCCCGACAAACCAGCGAAACAGGAGATCGAACTCAAGCCGCTCCATCAGCTGGCGCTCAGACCGGATCGAATAGATCGCCTGCAACAGCATCGCCCGCAACAGACGCTCCGGCGCGATCGACGGGCGACCGGTATCCTGCGCGTAAAGTGCCGTAAAATCTGCGTCCAGAGCCTTCAGCGCGTCATTTACCAGCTGCCGTATCTGCCGCAGAGGATGATCCGATGCGATCCGGTCTTCTACGTTCACATACGAAAACAACTGATCCGTCGTCCGATCTTCACCACGCATCTCTGCCTCCCTCTCCACACAAAAGAGAGAATCATGCTTCGCAAAGCAAAACGAGACCTTTTTCAGCAGCCTGCTAGGGTCCGGACCCATAAAAAGGATTCCTGATCAGCCTGGATCATGATTCACTGCCTTCGTTTCAGGAGGCAAGTGGTAATGTCTGATTTCTTTTGGTTTTCCGATGAGCAATGGGCGCGGATCGAACCGCTCCTGCCGACAGATACGCGCGGGATGGCGCGGGTTGATGATCGCCGCGTCCTGTCGGGGATCGTCCACGCCCTGAAGAATGGCGGGCGTTGGACTGATTGTCCCCGCGAAGTCTACGGGCCGAAGAAGACGCTCTACAACCGCTTTGTCCGCTGGGCCGAACGCGGGGTCTGGGAGGACATTTTCGCTGCCCTAGCCGGCGCTGAGGATGTGCCGGGCAGGGTGTTCATCGACAGTACCTGCATCAAGGTTCACCGCTGCGCAGGCGGCGGAAAAGGGGGGCCTTGGCGCATGGTATCGGCATCACCAAAGGCGGCCGCAACACAAAGCTCCACGCCGTCTGCGATGGACACGGCCGCCCGCTCGTCATGATGCTGACGCCCGGAAACGTGCATGATTGCAAAGTAGCAGAGGCGTGCCTGACGGCCCTTCCGCCGACCGCTCATCTCGTCGCCGACAAGGGATATGACAGCCAGAAGCTGCGCGAGTGGCTGGAAGATCGCGGCACCGAGCCCGTCATCCCGCCCCGGTCAAATCGAAAGGTTCAATATGCTTATGACAAGGCCATCTACCGCGAGCGAAACGTCATCGAGCGCATGTTCTGTAGGCTGAAGGACTGGCGGCGCATCGCAACACGATTTGACCGAAACATCACCAACTTCATGGCGGCGATCGCGCTTGCAGCAGCCGTCATCTGGTGGCTGTAATGAGTCCGGACCCTAGTCATACTCGTTCACGGCTTTCCGGAGTCCTGGTATTCGTGGCGCCACCAGCTTTCAGCTTTAGCCGAGGCCGGTTACCGGGCCGTTGCCATTGATCTAAGAGGCTATGGGCGATCATCCAAATTCTTGGACTCCGAATATTATCTGATCAAGTCTGTTGTCGAGGACATCGTGGGTGTGGTCAGGGCGTTAGGTGCCTCAAGTGCCGTTGTCGTTGGACATGACTGGGGGACAATGATTGCCTGGACAGCGGCCTGGTTGCATCCTGAAATCTTCCGTGGCGTTGTGGGGCTTGCAATTCCTTTCTCTGGGCGCGGGCTAATTGCTCTGCCTGGCTCTCCTTTCGGTGAACGCTCTCCAGAAGATATTCATAAAGAATTGGCTGGACCAGACCAACAATTCTATCAGGACTATTTTGGTTCGCTGGCACCGGCCATACGGGAATTCGAAGAAGATTCGGGTGGTTGGATACGTGACGTTCTGTGGGCCTTTTCAGGCGAGAGTATGAAGGCTGCGGGTTTTTCTGGCCTTTTGGACTTACCGCAAGTGGACATCATACGTGCGAGCGCCCTTAGTATACCGTTTGGTGCTCGAATGCGGGACAAAATGCATGCGCCCGCCGATCTTCCGGTCTGGTTGAGAACGGATGATTTGGAGTTCTATACGCAGGAGTTCGAGCGGTCAGGAATGATAGGGCCTTTTTCCTATTATCGAAGTATTCAAAACAGTTGGGAGCAGCTTGAGTCACATGACGGCACTCAGCTTCGCCCACCTGCGATGTTTATTGGAGGAGAGTGCGATGTCACCACAGGATGGGGACTAGAGGCAATTGATCGTGTAGGCGAGTTCGTTCCGAATTATGTCGGGTCACACATTCTGTCCGGATGCGGTCATTGGATCCAACAAGAACGGCCTGAGGAAGTAAATAAACTGGTTTTGGGACTCATGAGAGAGCTTGTTTGAGGCGCGCTACGCGGAAGTGCGCACGCTAACGTGCGTCTGTATTATCTCCCGAGTGAACATTTTATCAGGCGCTTGGGCAAAGGATAATGAACACGAATTTTCGGGCGTGCGTGGGACTCTATGGCCCAGACGGAATGCTGAGAAATTGGGAATGCATCCTGAATTTTGTTGACATAAGAAAAAAAAATAATTTTATTTGATAAAAAAGAATAATCCAAGGTGAGGAAGAGGCTATCAATCATGTCCACGGTTAAAATGTTCCAGCGTCGGACGGAAACTGAGTCCGAATCAGACGGGCCTCGGAGCCTGATTGAGTCGACTTACGAGCAGTTGAGTATCGATATTATCCACGGCAAGTATGGGCCGGGTGACAAGCTGCGACTTCAGCCACTAAGTGAAAATTATGGAGTGAGTGTTGGCACTGTGAGGGAGTCGTTATCTCTCCTCATGTCGGATGGGCTCGTCCTTACTCAATCCCAAAAAGGTTTTCGAGTGGCGCCGATGTCGCTTGTTGATTTCGAGGATTTGGCCAAGGCGCGGGTCCTGCTGGAAGCATCAGCGTTGCGGGATAGTATCGTATCCGGGAAAGATGACTGGGAAGGTCGGGTTGTCCAAGCATATCACCAACTGTCCCTTGCGGAGAAAAGGCTCGAAGCTAATCCAATCGCAGGATTCGAGATATGGGAGCAGCGCAATCAGGAATTTCATGATGCGCTCGTATCGGCTTCTTCCTCTCGCTGGGTGCAGAAGTTCCGAGTTATTCTCTACAAGCAAGCGGAACGCTACCGGCGGTTGTCTACAGCCCGTCGAGTAAGCCCTGGCGTGTTGGCTCATTCTGAACACGAGAAGATTTTCGAGTTGGCCATTGCGCGTGACGCCGATGCGGCGGTTGAGGCGCTATCTTTTCATATTTGGTCAGCCGTAGAATTCTTGAAGGGGCGTGGTCTGATTTTGGAAAGTCCGGACAAGGAAGGCTAGAGCAGATTCAGCTCAATCATAGTCATAGCCGCACGCTTTGAAGAAGTTGAGGCATTCGGCGGGTGCGAAGCGGGATACGGCCTCTGCGATGGCGGCCCAGAGTGCGCTGATTGTTCGGGCAGCCGTTTTCTTGAGGAAGGCTTTGAGCTTGGAGAACGCAAGCTCGATGGGATTGAAGTCGGGGCTGTAAGGCGGCAAGTAGCGCAGGCTTGCCCCGGCGGCTTCGATAGCGGCTCGGACAGCGGCGGGTTTGTGGGCCGGAAGATTATCCATCACGACGATGTCCCCGGGGGCGAGCGTGGGCACCAAGACCTGCTTGACATAGGCTAGGAAGGCATCGCCATTCATCGGCCCGTCGAGCACCATCGGTGCCGTCATGCCGCCAAGGCGCAGGGCGCCGACAAAGGTGGTTGTCTTCCAGTGTCCGTGCGGCACTGGCGCCCGGCAGCGCTCGCCCCGCAGCGCCCGGCCGCGCATGCGCGCCATCTTTGTCGATGCGCCCGTCTCATCAAGGAAGACAAGCCGCTCCGGATCGAGATCAAGCTGGCCGTCGAACCAGGTCTCGCGCCCAAGCAGGACGTCGGCACGTTCCTGCTCAGCCGCGTGCGCGGTTTTTTTTATAGGTGATCCCGCGCCGATCGAGGAAATACCAGATCGTCGAAGGCACCACGTGTCAGCGCCGGTTTAAAAAGGGGCCAGTCAGGTTCCATAAAAAGCCTCGCATGGGAGGCCGGTTTCTTGCGCCTCGTCGGGTGTCTGGCCGGAGCGAAGCGGAGGCCAGACACCCGGTGAGGTGCTGGCGGTTTTTCTGATCCTATTTCATGTGACGCCTCCGTTTTCCGGGATGGATCGCTTCTGGCGCTTGCGGCTCGTGGCGAGCCGGAAGCTGTCGCCGTTCAGTTCGAGGATGTGGACATGGTGCGTCAGCCGGTCGAGGAGCGCGCCGGTGAGGCGCTCTGAGCCGAACACGCTGGTCCATTCGTCGAACGGCAGGTTGCTGGTGATCAGCGTGCTGCCACGTTCGTATCGTTGGCTGAGAACCTCGAACAACAGCTCGGCGCCGACTGCGGTGAACGGCACGTAGCCAAGTTCGTCGATGATCAGGAGTTTGACGCTGGCGAGATGCTTTTGCGCGCGCCGGAGACGGCGCTCATCGCGCGCTTCCATGAGCTCATGGACGAGCGCGGCAGCGGTGGTGAACGCGACACTGTGTCCGCGCTGGCAGGCAGCGAGGCCGAGCGCCAAAGCGGTGTGCGTCTTGCCGGTTCCGGACGGCCCGAGCGCAATGACATTGCGGCGCTTCTCGATCCAGTCGCAGCGGGCCAGCTCGAGAACCAGCGCCTTGTTGAGCGAAGGCTGGGCGGCGAACTCGAACGTGTCTGGACCTGTCCCGGTTTGATTCCGGCCTTGATAGACGATTATCTATTATCAAGGAGACAGGATTATGGGTCAGAGACACGGCGAAGACTTCCAGCGTGAGGCGGTCCGGCTTTCGCTGAGCAGCGGACTTTCACGTAAGCAGGTTGCGGCAGATTTGGGCATCGGGCTTTCGACACTGGGCAAGTGGATTGCGACGCACCGAACCGAGGAGCGGTCAGATCTGCCATCGGCAGACCTTTTGAAGGAAGTCGAGCAACTGCGCCGAGAGAACCGCGTTCTGAAGGAGGAGCGGGATATCCTAAAAAAAGCGACGGCCTTCTTCGCAAGTCAGAAGTGAAGCGGTTCGCCTTCATTGATGCTTGGAAGAAGGTCTGGCCGATTGAGCAGATGTGCCGTGTGTTGAAGGTGACATCGCGGGGCTTTCGCGCCTGGCGGTCGCGTCCGATGGGCAAACGCCAGCGCAAGGACCTTGTGATCCTGGCGCATATCCGTGAGCAGCACAGTCTTGCGCTCGGTAGTTATGGCCGCCCGCGTATGACTGAAGAGCTAAAAGAACTTGGTCTTGCTGTGGGGCATCGGCGCGTTGGTCGGCTCATGAGGCAGAACGACATTCGTGTTGTGCGCACACGCAAGTTCAAGGCAACGACTGATAGTAATCATCAGTTCAACATAGCGCATAACCTGCTTGATCGAGATTTCTCTGCAAGCGCACCGAACCAGAAATGGGCCGGTGACATCTCTTACATCTGGACCCGCGAGGGATGGCTCTATCTGGCTGTCATTCTCGATCTATATTCCAGGAGGGTCATTGGTTGGGCGGTGAGCAACCGCATGAAGAAGGACCTCGCCATTCGTGCGCTTAACATGGCGATCAATTTGCGACAGCCTCCCCCCGGATGCATTCATCATACCGACAGGGGGAGCCAATATTGCAGTCATGACTATCAACAAATCCTGCGCAAGCAGGACTTTCACGCGTCGATGAGCGGGAAAGGAAATTGCTACGATAATGCAGCCGTCGAGACATTCTTCAAATCCCTGAAGGCTGAACTCATTTGGAGACACGACTGGAGCACACGCAGACAAACTGAGACCGCGCTCTTCCAGTACATCAACGGCTTCTACAACCCACGCCGACGGCAATCAGCCCTCGGATGGAAAAGCCCCTTGGCATTCGAACGAAAGGCAGCTTAACTGAGACTCAGGGTCGGAACAAAAGCGTGACAGGTCCATTTCCGCCCTCGGCCTATACGACACGCGGCGGTGTCGGCACGGTTGCCGCCGCTGAACGCGCCAAGTGGTTGATGGAAGAGGATGAGCCATCGGAGCCGGAAACGCAGGATGAAGAAGTTACCGCGTCCGCAAAAGACGAGGACGACAGCGGCGAAGCCCCCCATAGCGAAGCCGCCGAGGACGGGCGGATTGCAGCTTGAGTGCATGAACGAATGGCGCAGATGCGCCGTTCGTTTTTGTTCCCGATTGAAACGGCTGCGCGTTGGCGCTATAATTCAATCAACAAATTTGCGCTGTGGTGGTGGAGGTGAGCGCGTCCGGTGGCTTTTATGCCCAAGGAGGACGCCATGATACTTGCCATAGTTTTCGCGATTGTCGCGATTGCGCTGCTGTGCAAATTGACTTTTAATCTCATTATCTATGCGCTTCCGCTTTATGTGGGAGCAATTGCCGGTTTCGCGCTGCATTCTGGCGGAACCGGATGGTTGGCAAGCGCCGCTGCCGGAATTGCTGCCGCAATGGCCACGCTTGTTCTTGCATATTGGCTTTTGGCAGCGGCAAAATCGCCAATTGTGCAGGCGGTAATCGGTTTGGCCTTCGCGGCTCCCGCCGCTTTTGCCGCCTATCATCTGGTGCATGGTATTGTTGCATCGTCCATGCCATCGGCGATCTGGACCGTGGCTGTGTCAGCTATTGGCGCGGGCGTTTTCGGCATATTCGCCTGGACTCGCGCATTAAGCCTATCACCCACGCCTGCACCTAAACTGGCAAACATCGAATCCCTTCCTTGACAAAGTAAGGATTATTCCTTACATATCGCGCTCGAAAGGAATTCAGCATGGGCGTTGAACTGGAAAAAATCAGCACGATCACGGCCAAGGGGCAGACGACGATTCCCAAAGCGGTGCGTCAGGCACTGGGCGTCGATTTTGGCGGCCGCATTGCCTTTCATGTCGGCGATGGCGGTGTAACATTGTCCCGCGCTGACAACATTGACGATCCCGCCATCGATGCGTTTCTGGGTTTTCTGGCAAAAGACATCAAGCAGCATCCGCAAAAGATCAAGGCGCTTTCGCCCGATCTGGCAAAACGCATTGCCACGCTGACCGATGGCATATCGGTCAATCTCGATGACGAGATTGACGGCGATGTTGCGCTTTAGTCCGTTAGCGCCGCAGCGATGATAACCGTCAATGGCTGGACGCTCTATACCCATCCGCTTTTTCTGGAACAGCTGGAAAAGCTGACCAAGGCGGTAGAAAAGGCGAAAAAGAAAAATCCGAAAGATTATCAAAAATCCGCCAACGCCAAATTGCTCGCCGCCATCCGAAAACTGGCATTTGAGGATATACCGGTCGATCCGGCACGTCCCGAATACCGACAAGGCGGCACCTTGGGCGCGAAACGCAAGCACTGGTTCCGCGCCAAATTTGCCAGTGGGCGGTTTCGATTATTTTTCCGTTACAGCAGCAGCGCAAAAATCATTGTCTATGCGTGGGTCAATGACCAGAATACATTGCGAACCTATGGCTCGAAAAGCGATGCCTATGCGGTATTCACAAAAATGCTGGACAAGGACAATCCACCCGACGATTGGGATGCGCTGATGGCGGCTAGCGTCGATCTGCCAGAATCGTGATTTCCCGCGATAGTCCCACCCGAATGGTTCGGGCAGGGCAATTGCATTGACTGGCCGCTAACTAAAACGTGCATGACCTTCGTATATATTGTCAGCCATCTTCATCGGCGAACTGCCAAAATGATGGGATTGGGATGGCGGCTGGGCTGATCCGTTGAATGGCTCGGCCAGTTCATAATCATGGCGGCAGCGCCAATTTTTTCGCGGTAAAAACGGGCAGGGCGGGATATTCATCTCGCGCAAATTAGGATATCAACTGCGTTGTGGTCCGAAGTCATTCCCACATATTTAGCCGTTAGAGCGCGTTCGGACTTTGCCCGGACAGCGATATTTGCCAGCCGTCGTGCTGGGTTTGGAGCACCATCTGTTCGAGGAGGCGCTGGAGATCGTCAAGGAAGACTCAGGATACCGAAACGATGTCGAGATGACAGAGGCAGATTGGCGCGGCATTGTCACACAGTACAAGGGCATCGTCGAAGTCGAACTGGGCCGCGCATTCCCGCAGGACGTTAGCGAGCAACTCTGGGATGCGATCCGTGCAGTGTTCGATTCATGGGATTCGGACCGTGCCAAGGTCTATCGCCGTCTCAACGACATTCCCGGCGACTGGGGCACAGCTGTCAACGTCCAGGCCATGGTCTTCGGCAACATGGGCGTTACCTCGGCCACCGGTGTTGCCTTCACCCGCGATCCAGCGACCGGCGAGAAGGCTTATTACGGCGAATGGCTGGTAAATGCCCAGGGCGAGGATGTCGTCGCCGGCATCCGCACTCCGCAGTACCTGACGTTAGCTGCCCGCAAACGAGCGGGCGCCAAACCGCTTTCGATGGAAGAGGCAATGCCAGCCAGCTATGGTGAACTAGCTGCGGTGTTCGAGCTTCTTGAGAAGCACTACAGCGATATGCAGGATATTGAGTTCACCGTGGAACGCGGTAAGCTGTGGATGCTGCAGACCCGTTCCGGCAAGCGCACCGCCAAGGCTGCACTCAAGATGGCGGTCGACATGGTCGAGGAAGGCCTGATCGACGAAACTACTGCGATTCGCCGCGTCGATCCAATGGCACTCGATCAGCTGCTGCATCCGACGCTCGATCCCAAGGCACCGCGCGACTTCCTCGGCCGCGGTCTGCCTGCGTCGCCAGGCGCTGCTTCGGGCACGATCGTGCTCGATGCCGACACTGCAGAGAAGCGCGCCGAACTGGGCGAAGCGGTGATTCTCGTCCGCGTCGAAACAAGTCCCGAGGATATCCACGGCATGCATGCAGCCAAGGGAATACTCACTGCGCGCGGTGGCATGACCAGTCACGCCGCCGTGGTGGCGCGTGGAATGGGTCGTCCGTGCGTGTCGGGAGCCTCGGGCCTCTCAATCGACATGAAAACCCGTACGCTGAGGATGGGTACCCGCGAGCTGAAAGAGGGTGACCTGATCACTCTAGACGGTGCGACTGGCGAAATCATGGCCGGCATGGTGTCAACCGTGCAGCCGGAGCTGGCAGGCGATTTCGCGACCTTGATGGAATGGGCCGACAGGTATCGGTGCATGAAAGTGCGTGCCAATGCTGAAACCCCCGCAGACTGCCGCATGGCGCGCGAGTTTGGTGCCGAGGGCATTGGTCTTTGTCGCACGGAGCACATGTTCTTTGAAGCTGGGCGGATTTCTTCCGTTCGCCAGATGATCCTGGCCCAGGACGAAGCAGGTCGCCGCGCCACTCTGGAAAAGCTGTTGCCTGAACAGCGCGCTGACTTCGCTGCGATCTTCACGGTCATGGCCGGCCTACCGGTCACGATCCGCTTGCTCGACCCGCCGTTACATGAATTCCTGCCGAACCGCGACGCCGAGTTTGCTGCATTGTCTGACACCATCGGCATCGGCGTCGACACGCTCAAGCGGCGAGCGGATGAACTGCACGAGATGAACCCAATGCTGGGTCACCGGGGCTGCCGCCTCGGTATTACCTATCCCGAGATCTACGAGATGCAGGCCCGTGCCATTTTCGAGGCAGCCTGCGACGTGGCCGAAGAATCTGGCGACGCACCGGTGCCCGAGGTGATGATCCCACTGGTGGCCACGAAGAAGGAACTCGCGATCCTGAAGAAGCTCGTCGATGAAACGGCGGCGAAGGTTTTCGCAGAAAAATGCCGGACGCTCGACTATCTGGTCGGGACAATGATTGAGTTGCCGCGAGCTGCCCTGATGGCCGGAGAGATTGCGGAGGAGGCAAAGTTCTTTTCGTTCGGTACCAACGATCTGACACAAACCACTCTTGGCGTCAGCCGGGACGATGCGGCAAGGTTCCTCAATCCATATGTCGAAAAGGGCATTTTCCTTCGCGACCCATTTGTTAGCCTCGATATTGAAGGTGTTGGCCAGCTCGTCGAACTTGCTGTTCAACGCGGCCGAGCGACACGTGCCGATATCAAGCTGGGCATCTGCGGAGAGCACGGCGGTGATCCGGCTTCGATCACATTCTGTGAAAAGATAGGGCTCGACTATGTTAGCCCTTCGCCGTTTCGCGTGCCGATTGCCCGTCTTGCGGCGGCGCAGGCAGCTTTGGAGAAATGAAGGCCAGGCTTTATGACGGCGGTGAATTTTCTTCCCGTCGGTCAAAAGCTCGGCGCACGCAAGATCAACATCGTGCCGTTTGCTTAGTGGGCAGCGATCCACTGCTCGCAGGCTGCTAAGAGATGCTCAATTATGTATCGCGTGTAACGGACCGACTCCAACCTCGTTGCAACAGAGTTGCGCTTGCCACCATCAGCGCAATCATGGCCGCTGCAATGATTGGCGCATCACTCTGTGCGCCAATTCTGCGAAACAGCAGCGCGGCCAGCAAGGCCCCGAGCGTCTGACCGATCAGCCGTGACATCGACAGCATTGCTGAAGCAGCGCCGGTACGGGAGTGCGGTACGTTTGCGATCATGCTGTGGTTGTTGGGTACCTGGAAAATTCCGAAGCCAATTCCGCAAAGCGCTGTCGCGGCGATTATCATAAACGCGGAAGCATTTGGTTGCAACAATGAAAGGAAAATTGCACCGCATGCGAGGATGATCAACCCCGATGCGCACAACCAATCCGACGAATTGCGATTGACCAGACGCCCGGAGACGAAAGCTGCGATCACGATACCGAGCGGCAGCGGCACCATGAAAAGCCCTATCGCTTCAGGCTTGAAGTGAAACCGTTGCTGCAGAATGAACGGGAAGGACAAGGTGATCAGTATCATGACAACATAGGCTGAGACCGACATTGCATAGGCTGCGCGAAGATAGCCTAGCTTCAGCAGATCAAGCGGCACCATCGAATCCTGACTGGAGGACGTGCGTTTACCGAGGAACCATAAAGCCGGGATAGCGACGCCGATTTCGAGTAACGTCCACCCAGAGGCGGAATTCTGGGCCAGATCGTTCAGGGTGAGGAAAATCGCCGCAAAACCCACACAGCACAAGATGGCCGAACTATAATCGAAAGGTTTCTTTACCGAGGCGTCCGGAGGGAGTGCCCAAATCCCGAGGGCAAGCGAAAGCAGGCCGAACGGAAGACCTACTGCAAAAATGGCGTGCCAACCTGCAATCGAAAGCACCAGTCCGCCGACTGCTGGTCCGGCGGCCGAAGCAATTGAAACGGCAATGGTATTGTAGCCAATTCCACGCGAGACCAATTCGGGAGGATAAATTGTCCGAACCAATGCCCCGCTGACCACCATTACTGCCGCAGCACCGATACCTTGCACGAAGCGCGCCAAAGCGAGAACAGGGAGGCTGCCTGCGCTGATACTGCCAAAGGCTGCAAGCATGAAGAGCATGAGGCCTGCTAAATAGACCTTCTTGTAGCCAAGGATTTCGGCAGCCTTCGCCATGGGCAAAAGTGCCATCACGATGGCGATCTGATAAGCGTTGATTGCCCATACCGACTTTGCTGCTGTTACATCCAGGCCTTTAGAGATGAAAGGCAAGGCAACGTTAGCAATCGATACGTCCATTATGGTAAGAAATATGGCACTCCAGATCGAGAATGCCGCCCAGAATCGACGAGGAACCGGAAGTCCGGTTCTAGGCTGGTAGCCGTCTGTAATGCTTGACGTCGGCCCTTGGGCCGCTCCATCGTTCGAACTCATGACGCAGGTACTTGGGGTTTATTGCCCATCCTGTCGCACTCCCCATACAAAATCACGGTCCGTTCGTGTCAACCGCCTAAAGTTTACCAAACATTAGGTCGGTGTCCGTTCGTCTTTTTCAAAACCTGCTGGTTGGATTGGCTCCAGCTGGACTGGCCGGTCCACTCTGTTGCCGGGATCGACCGCAGAGTGAGCGCAGTGCCATATTACATCTTGAGAATGGCCTTGATTGCGTTTCCGGAAACTTCCGTATCCTCGACGGCCTGATTGATCTGGTCGAAGTCGTAGAACGTGCAAAGCTTTTCGAACGGGAACAGACCAGCTTCACGCATCGCAATCAGTTGCGGGATAAAGACTTGTGGCGTGCTCGAACCTTCGACCACACCGCGCAATTTGCGGCCGAATAGCATATTGTTCATGTCGAGAGAGAATTCAGTCCCCAGCTTTGCCCCCCCGACTACAGCGGTTTCCCCCATGGTATGTGTACTGTCTACCGCGCTGCGCAGAACTTGAGGAATGGCGGTGGTATCTATCGCATAGTCCGCGCCGCCCCCCGTTAGGGCAATGATCGTTTCTTGGGCATTGGTGTTCGTGGCATCGATAATATCGGTTGCACCAAGCTCACGGGCCAGCTGTAGACGCGTGGGATTGCGATCGACGGCGATAATCTTGAGGCAACCGGAAGCCTTTGCCGCCATCACCGCGCTGAGACCAACCGACCCGACGCCGAAGATTGCGATCGACGAGCCCGGGGCAGGCTGCAATGCATTGAGCACGGTGCCCGCGCCGGTCTGAATTCCGCAGCCCAGTGGGCCGAGAAGCTCTATCGGCGCATCATCTGCGACCTTGATGCAGTTGTTTTCTGTTGCGATCGAGTAGGTCGCGAATGAAGACTGGCCGAAGAAGCACGCATTCACCTCTTCTCCGTTACGCCTGATCGGGGTCGAGCCATCGAGCCTGCGGCCCATGAAATTGAGCGGGAAAAGGCTCGGGCAATAGGCCTGATGCCCCTTCATGCATGATGGGCAAGTTCCGCAATAGCTGAATGATAACACCACCTTGTCGCCAGGCTTGACCGTGGTGACGCCGCGCCCGACCTTTTCGACAACGCCCGAACCTTCATGTCCTAGAACCGCGGGAAGCGGGGTCGGGTAATACTGGTCGCGGACCGTAAGATCGGTGTGACACATGCCCGCAGCCGCAATCTTGACGAGTACTTCACCGTCACGGGGCTCTTCAATATCTACGTTATCCAGGACAAATTTCCCGCCCTGGCTTTCGATGATCGCGGCATAGGCTTGCATATTAACTCTCCTTTTATTGCGCTCTCAAGCGCTCGATTAACAGAAAAAATACAGGTTCTTGTCTTGCGTTACCCTGGCATCAATGTTCAGTTTGCGACGGAACACCTGGAAGTCATCGCCGACCCGGCGCAGCTTATCCTCACGCCCCAGCGTGTGAACGGTCATTTCAAGTTGGCGGCGGTTGCGATAGACGACCACGTTTGAATAAACGTCGAACTCGCCATCGCCCGCATCGAAAGCTTCGACGTTGCTGACCATGTACCGGATCTTGGACGGCGGATCCTCCATCCATACGGTGCCGGAATAAAGCCGCTCTACGCGTTGCTTGAGCTCGCCGTAATCGTCATTATAGATCGCTGCATCGTGGGGAGTGGGGTCGGGGCGTCGGTCCCGTATAAAGCGCTGTTCGTATATTGGCATCCAGTAATGGATGTCCTCAGCGACCATTTCCTTGAGCCATTCACGGTATTGCCCGGTCTGCCACAACCGGACTTCGGTGCGGTAATGCGCTTCGATGGCAAAATGCACATCTTGGGCCACTGAAATCTGCTTAACTGACATAAGTTCTCCGGTTTTCGGAACGTTTGGTGTAGAATTTTGTCTACTACTCGGCCGCTTCGATCTTGTCGGCCCAGTAATCGCGATTTGTGAAAACCGAATCCCAGTTGTCGTCATTTGCCTTCACCGCTGCCCAGTCGGGTGCGTCCAGCATTTCCTTCCAGAAACGATAGAAACCGCGATGGGATGTTTCCCCGATGAAACTGGACCCAACGATCCCCGGATAGACAGGGTGTGGTCCTTCAAAACCAACGCCCATGCTGGAATCCATTCGACCATCACGGGTTATGTTTCCGCGGTTGACATGGGTAGCCGAAGACATGTTCTCGCCATCGTCGCTTTCCAACGTTCCGGCCGTCCCAAAACTCCGGGTGGCTTCGCGCTGGATCATGCTCTTCGTTGCAGCGTCGGCGTCACGCGGCACCATCGTGTAGGTCCACACTTCAATCTCGTGCGGACCACGCGGATGCCAGACCTTGAACGTATTGGTTCCGTAAAGGAACGAGCAGCTCGGGAAGATCGAGCAGTTCCAGTGGCCAACATAAAGTTCTTCACGCTCCGGTCCGAACTTTCGGCCAACTTCAGCGCGGGTGTCGGCAAGGTATTTTGCCCAGCCATCGCGCTTGACGTGGATCGCCGCGGCGGCGTTGTTGATCACTCCGAAGCCGTGCCCGTGCCGGGTCGTGAACTGAAAGCCGAGTTCTTCGAAGGGCATGTCCGCCCGGTTCCCGGCCAGACCGGCAAGTTCGCCGCCGATCTGGCCCAAGGCGCCGGCGTGGGTCCAGCCGACATGGTAGCCATCGCCGACGAAATTCTCAGTCGGCACCTTCCAATTGCAGGCCAGAATACTTTTCATCGGCGGGCCCAGCAGCTCCAGCCCGCCTCCGGCACCTTCCCAGATCGTATCGAGGTACCAACGGAATTCGCCCAGATATTCCTCCAGACTTGGCGCGTCGGCATCGCCGCAGCCGAAAATGAAGCCTTTGTACGTCTCTACCCGAACGTGCTTGGCGCCCAGCTTCGCCTTGTCGAGCTGGCCATGATAGCACCGCGTTTCGAGCGGGACATCGACCAGACGGCCGTCCTGACCGTAAACCCAGCCGTGGTAGTTGCAGACGAACGCCTTGGCATTGCCGCTGTCGGCATGGCAAATCTGGTTGCCCCGGTGCGTGCACGAATTGATGAACGCCCGGAATGACCCATCTTGCTGATGCGACAGAATGACCTTGTCTTCAGCCATATAGGTGGTGATAAAATCACCGGGCTTGGGGAGGAGTGACTCGTGACCAAGAAACAACCACGAACGCCCAAAAACCCTTTCAAGTTCGAGGTTGTAAACATCTTTGTCCCAGAAAATTTCACGCGATTGACTCGATTCGACATTGTCGACGAGGTGGGCATCTTCGGTCATAATTCCCTCCGTAAAGCTCATTTGGCTTGCACCAGTCAGGTCCAGCCATTATAGGCAACGCGATGCACCATCTGCGAAAAATGAGTGTTCAGCAAGCATCTTTTGTTCAACGAGGTGCAGTTTTTTGAGCGCCTTTGTCCGACATCTCGCCGGTTGGCGCAGTGTTGGGCCAGCGATCTGGGCCTCGCCCACCTTGCTGCTTTGTGTTGCATCTTTATGCTGGGCTCTGAACCCTATTATCGGCCGTGCGGTGCGCGACCTGGTGTCTCCTTCGTCGCTTGCATTCTGGCGGTGGGCGGTCGCCTTTTTGTGTGTGCTGCCGTTCGCTTGGCGACATCTCAAAGCCGACCGCCAGACCCTTCGCGATTCCTGGCTGTTTCTCACTTTGCTCGGCTTCTTCGGCGTGGGGTTCTTCAGCTATATCGTCTATTGCGGCCTGCAATATACCACCGCCACTAACAGCCTACTGTTGCAATCCATCATGCCTATACTGACATTGGTTATGCCGGCGGTTCTATTCGGTGAACGACTTCGGCCTGTTCTTGCTCTAAGTGCCGTACTGTCGTTTGCGGGGATCATGTGGATCGTAACCAAGGGACATCCCCTCGATCTGCGGGGTAGCGCATTAAATATCGGGGACGTGCTTTCCGTCACGGGCGTATTCCTCTACTCGGTCTATGCCACATTCCTTCGCAAAGTTCCGGCCTTACACCCCCTTACCCTGCTTGCCGCGCTTTTCGCGATCGGCATGGGATCGATGGCAGTGCCCTACGCCGCTAATCTTGCAAGCAACGGTCCGTCGATGCCGCCGGTCGAAGTGGTGGCGGCAATCCTTTATGTCGGAGTTTTTCCGTCGCTCGTCGCCTATGGCCTTTTCAATCGCGCGGTGGTGCTTATCGGCTCGGCCCGTTCCGGGATATATATGAACTTGCCGCCGGTTTTTGGGGTGGCCCTCGCAGTACCACTCCTTGGCGAAAAGCTTGCTCTTTATCATTTGGTCGGTGCCGTCATAATCATCATCGCGATCGCCATTTCACGCGAGCGGCGCGCCGGTACCGTTGATGGAGCAAACCAGGAAGTTTGAAGCTATGATCGCAGGAGAGTACCCTCAGAGGGATCGGGATCGCGGCCAACCCTCAAAATTTTCGGGTACAGGCTGCGGCAGCGACCAAATCGTTCGCAGAACCCCGACTTATTGGTGACGAACCCAAAGGGTGTGGTTGCGACGGGCTACTCAACACTTGCCACAACCGGCTGGCACTGCCTGCCCTCGCAGTGGCTTTGCCGTACCAGAAGGTCCCATGCACATAGATGATGAGAAACCGAATGTCATGTTGACCGCCTCGTGGATGTTCTATGTTGTGGGGGCTATTACCTGCAGGCCGTTGGTCTATGATGCGTTCGAAGTTTCGTCAGATGGCATCGAGCAGGTCATCTTGCTGCAGCGCGACCGGCCGATCTGCGAGGACGATCCGAAACTCAAACCGAAAGAGTAATTAATTGGGCGGAACGCAAGGTGCTATCGATCAGGCCCAGAAATCGGAAATGCGGTCGGGTATCGCCTATGCAACTATCGCCTATTTGATCTATGGGGCCTGCCGATCTACATGAAGCAGTTGCAGGCGATCCCTACGGGGTAGATTATGGCACATCGCGTAATCTGGTCGGTTGTTTTGCTGGCGATTATCGTAAGTCTTCTCCGGCGCTGGGATACGCTTCGCCAGACAATTAGTCTGCGATCGGTCGGCCTTTTCGCCGTGACGGCTTTGCTAATCGGCACCAACTGGTTGGTATATATCTGGGCCGTCCTGCAAAATCACGTGCTCGAAACCAGCCTGGGGTTCTTCGTCACACCCCTAATGACCGTTTTACTCGGTGTGGTGGGCCTGGGCGAACGATTGAACCGGCTCCAAGCTATTGCGGTAGGACTTGCCGCGCTGGGGGTTTTGGTGTTCGCGATCGGGAAGGGCGGAAGCTTGTGGATTGCGATGGCTCTAGCGGCAACCTTTAGCACGGCGGGCCTGATCCGTAAAATTGTGCCATTGGACCCGCTCTGCGGGCTCCTGATTGAAACATCTCTCCTGGCTCCGATGGCGATAGCCTGGCTTTGGCTGACTTCTTATCACGGGCAGCCGGTTTTCGGCACCGACGCAGTCGACAACGTTTTTCTTGTTTTAACGGGGGTTGTGACGGCCGTCCCGTTGTTGCTCTTTTCGATCGCCGTCAAGAAGATGCCGTACTCGCTTGCAGGACAATTCCAATACATCGGCCCTTCGCTCCAGTTCCTGCAGGCGGTTCTGCTATTCCAAGAGCCTTTCGGACTGTTTCACGTGTTCACGTTCGGATGCATCTGGGTTGGCTTGGCCTTTTTCATTTTCGACGCTTTGCGTGGACGGCGCGGATTGGGGGTCTGATAGAAAAGAAAGGGCACGGGAAAAAATTTCGTCACCGATGCACTCCTGCATAAAGCCGTTGTGAAACCCGAAAAAGGAGAGCGGACAGATTTGACACCGCCCGCTCTGGAAATTCAACTGGATTGATCAATCGCGCTTAGAACTGATCGGCGATCATGGTCGCCTGATCGAGCGAAGGGCTGTGAAGCTATCGCTTCGCAGCATATTTGGACCGCCAGTGTCAGAACCGAACCTCGAACGAAACACCCACCTTGCGCGGCTGTTCGTAGAATCCATCTGTACTGAAACCGCCCGGCCGAATTGTCTGCAGAACCTTTTCATTGGTCAGATTGGTCACCCATAAGCTTGCCTTCCAGGCTCCGCTGTCGGGGGTCCAGAAAACCGAGGCATTTGTCAGCTTGTAGGAAGGTTGCGAGAAATTGTTCAGGAAGTCATAATATACACGCGAACTCCATGAAAGGTTTGCGCCTGCTCCGAAAGTCCCTCCGCCCAAGGCAGTGGTATAATCCGCTCCAAGGTTGCCCGACCACTTCGGCGCGCGAGTCAGTACTTGGCCCGAGGCATCGACGGTGACAACGGTGTTGCCGCCAGTCGGTCGCGGAATGAAGCCCTGGGCTGCGGTGAAATCCTGATACCGGGCATGTATGTAGGCGACGGCGGCACGTAGCCGTTCGGGGATGGGATCGTCCGCGAGCGCAAATGTTGGTGGCTTCATCTTTGGGCGCTCAACCCAGTTGATGGGCGAGCCGCACGACAAGAGATTTTGCCTGCCTCGTCAGCCCTTTGGCGCAGGAGCATCGCATTTGGTGGCCACACGCATTTCGAAATAAATTACATGACACGTGATTTGACGGCCATCGATGGATCTGGGCACTAGCTTTGCATGACTGGCCATTTTGGCCTCATCGTCAATTCGACAACAAGGGCGACGGGCAATCGCACGGTTGCTCCGGAATTATTGTAAATCGAACCCGATTTCTTCTGGAACCCCGGGCGCAGGTCGGTCTGATACCATACGGACACCGTCGATGACGATCGGGCTGGCCACTCCGGGACGTCCTGCACGTTCAATCGCCATGCCGCGCGCAATGACTTGCGGGTTGGCGAATACCTGGTCCAGCTCGTTGATCGGGCCGGCCGAAATTCCTGCATTTTCGAGTTGCTCGAAGAGCTCGTCCCGGTTCCATTGTATCGTTATCTCTTCGATGGCCTTGATCAACTCTACCCGATTGCGAATCCGCTCGGGATTGGTGCTGAAGCGTTCGTCCCGGTCGAGCGCAATATTCAGCACGCGGCAAAGGGCGGCGAACTGGCCGTCGTTGCCAACCGCGATGATCAGATCTCCATCGCGGGTCGGGAAGGCCTGATAGGGTGCCAGATTGGCATGGCCGTTGCCGACCCGGCGCGGCACCACCCCTGAGGTCATCCAGTTCAGCGCCTGATTGCCCATCACACTAACCTGGGTATCGAGCAGCGCCATGTCGATATGTGCACCGACATCTGTTTCACGCCGGTGGTTGAGCGCTGCCAGCACTGCCACCGCGCTGTAGACCCCGGTAAACAGGTCGGCAGCCGCAATGCCGGCCTTTTGCGGTTCGCGCTGCGGTTCCCCAGTCATCGACATAAGTCCGCCCATGGCTTGCGCGATATAGTCGTATCCGGGACGGTGAGCATAAGGCCCGGTCTGTCCGAAGCCGGTGATCGAGCAGGTGATAAGGCGCGGGTTGATCCGCGATAAGGCCGCATGGTCAAGCCCGTATTTGGTTAGTCCACCCACCTTGTAGTTCTCGATCATGATGTCGGCGTTTGCCGCAAGACTGCGAACGATATCCTGACCTGCTGGCGTCGCGATATCGAGCGCGATGGACCGCTTTCCCCGGTTGGCCGAATGATAATAAGCCGCGCCCAGGTTTTCGCCCGTATCCGACATGACAAAAGGCGGGCCCCAGTGGCGGGTGTCGTCGCCACTGCCGGGGCGCTCTATCTTGATAACTTCGGCACCGAGATCGGCCAGCAATTGCCCGCACCATGGCCCGGCCAGGATTCGCGCAAGTTCGAGAACCTTGATACCGCTCAGTGGCTTGGTCGATGCCTCCGTTTGCGCAGGCCCCCAGTCACACTGCGTCATTTTGTACCGTTACCCGCTGCATTGATGCGATTGTGCCAGTCCCGCGCCATTTCTCCCGCAGCCTTGGCGAGCGTAAAGGAATCTATGCCAACCGCGAGGAAGCGAGCACCTCCGTCCAGATATTGTTGCACCAGGCGTTCGTCCCGTGACAGGATACCGCAGGGGGTTCCAGTGGCGCGGATACGGGCGAGGGCCTCTCCCGTCACTTGGGCAAGCGCCGCTGCATTGGCGGGGCCGAGCAGACCGAGCGATGCCGCGAGGTCGGCAGGTCCGACAAACAGGGCATTGATGCCATCGACCGCGGCGATAGCCTCCAGATTGTCGAGCGCTTCGGCGGTCTCGATCTGGGCGATGATGCATAGGCGCTCGTTGGCTTCTGCCACGTAAGCGGGATAGCGACCCCAGCGTGCGGCGCGGGCGCCGCCGATACCGCGATCACCCGCCGGCGGATAGCGCGATGCCTTGACGATCGCCGCTGCCTGCTGTGCGGTATCTACCATCGGCACCATGATTGTCTGGGCACCAAGATCGAGAATCTGGCGGATCGTCACCGGATCGTGGCCCGGAACGCGCACGATTGCAGAACAGGCTGGAACGGTATCGACCGCGCGCAGCTGGTTGGCAATCCCGGGCAGGGTCTGGGCACCGTGTTCGCCATCGATCAGTACCCAGTCATAGCCCAGGCCAGAGCAAATTTCAGCGATGTCCGGACTGGCGAGCGCCAACCAGAACCCAAGCTGCGGCGGCCCGTCGCCGAGCCCGTCCTTGAAACGATTTTGCTTTGTTTTCATGGTCTTGCCCTTAGAAGAACCGGAAACCGATAGCGCCCAGCGGCCCGAAATCGGCGTTGAAAACGTCACCCCGCCGGACTTCCACGGGACGAGTGAATGACCCGCCCAGCACGATTTCGCCCGCCTCGAGTGTCTGGCCCCACGGAGACAGCCGGTTGGCCAGCCACGCCACACCGTTTGCCGGATTGTTGAGTACACCTGCTGCCACGCCCGTTTCCTCGATCACGCCGTTGCGGGTCAGTAGCGCACTGACCCAGCGCATATCGATCTTGTCAGGCCGCATCGGCAAGCCGCCGACGATGATCCCGGCATTGGCCGCATTGTCACTGATTGTGTCCTGCACCTTGCGGCGCGCGCCGGTTTCGGGATCGACAGGAAACGTGCGGCTGTCGATAATCTCGACCGCCGGTATCACATAGTCGGTCGCCCTGAGGACGTCAAAAATGGTCGTACCCGGCCCTTCGATCCGTTTGCCCAGCATGAAAGCAAGCTCAACCTCAACTTTGGGCGTGATGAACTGGTCGAAAGGCACGTCGCTCCCCTGCTCGAACACCATATCGTCGAGCAAAGTCCCGTAATCGGGTTCGGTAATCCCGGCAGATTGCTGCATTGCGCGCGAGGTCAAACCAATCTTGTGCCCAACGATTTTTCTCCCCGAAGCGAGCTTGAGATCGACCCATTTTTTGCTGATGCGGTAGCCATCAGCGATCGACATTTCCGGTCGGCGCGCGGTGAACTGGCGGATTTGCTGACGAGACTGCTCGGCCTGGTCGAGCTCGGCCGCAAACGCTGCTATATCTTCTTCGCTAAGGCCCGCCGCCGACTCTGCGAGTCCACCGCCATCCTGGTCCATAAATCGCTCCTCACTCATAGCCAATTTTGGAAGAATGCATTGCACAATTATGAACGGCCGTATATAGGCATGTCGCAAAGAGCTGGCCGGTCATGGCAGAAACATTTGGTTTACAGAGGAGAGACAGGATGCAAGGCGACACGAGCGTAAGGGAAGAGAAGATCACGGGGCGTGGGCTGACTTCGCACACATTGCTGGCAGGCGACCCAAGTAAACCGGCTATTTTGCTGCTTCACGGGGCAGGTCCTGGAGCACACGCCGGGTCCAACTGGTTGCATCTGATGCCAGATCTTGCAGAAAACTTCTTCGTGATCGCACCTGACCTGATCGGTTTCGGGCAGTCGGTCATTCCCGATCCTTGGCCCGACAACGTCATGGCGTGGATTGGCACACGTGTCGAACAGTGCTTTGGTCTTCTCGATGCGCTGGGGATCGAGAAAGCCCACGTCGTCGGCAATTCGATGGGAGGTGCGCTCACCCTGCAGATGATGAGCGAAGAGCCTGAGCGGCTTGACCGCGTGGTACTGATGGGCTCGATCGGCGCCCCTGGCCCGCGGACACCCGAACTTATCCGCCTGCTGTCGTTCTATGCCGACCCGCGGCCGTCGCGCTACCGCCAGCTGATGCACAGTTTCGCCTATGATGCTGACAAATTTGAAGGCATGGAAGAGATCGTTAACAACCGTTATAAGATAGCGACTGATCCCGAGATCATGAAGACTGCGGTCAAGATGATCGATTCGATGAAGCAGGGAATGGAAGGGCTGAACATGCCCCCGTCCATCCTGTGCAAGCTGCCTCATAAGGTGCTGATCTTCCACGGCAGGCAGGACCGCATCGTTCCTCTCGACACGAGCCTTTACCTGATCGAGCACCTGCAGCACGCCGAACTCTATGTGCTCGACCGCTCCGGCCATTGGTCGCAGCTTGAGCGTTGGGATGTCATGCGTCCGATGATGGAAATCCATTTCGGCGCGCGTAGTTTCTGATGCTTCCGGCATTCCTGCACTCGGTGCACTGGTAGGCGCAATGCTCTACGTCCATCTGCCTGCTCCGGTGTGGGAATGACCAAGCTGGATCAGACTGCCGCTTCTGCATTTTGGCAGTTCTCGCTGGATGTATACGCCAGGCCGCAAGTGGCTGAATTGTGCTTGGCCTTGCAGGATGAGCACAATTTCGATGTCAACGCGGTGCTTTTTTGCCTCTGGTCCGCACAGCGCTCAGCTGCGGCGCTCAATCAGTCTGAGATCGGCGAGGTTCTGCTCAGAATTGCACCGATTAATGAAAATCTGGTTCACCCGGTGCGAGGTGCCCGACGCTGGGTGCGTCGATACATCGACAAAGTAACGGACTCGGAGGAAGCACCCGAACTGACGGCGCTTTACGCAGCGTTGAAGGCAGTTGAGCTGAAATCAGAGGGTCAGGTCCAGTCGGCGTTAATCGATCTTTTGCGGCCAGCCTCCGTGGATCATCAAACCTCGCCGGAAAGCGCGGCACATGCAAGCCTCGAAATCTACCGCCGGGCGATTGCCGCTCACGAAGCGGCTACTATCTTGCTGACGCAGCTGGTCGTCAGGGCGTTCGCGCCCGATGCGGAGCCGAAGATTTCGCAGACCTGAAAAAGTCGAAACTTCCCTCGATCTCAAAGTCGTTATGTTCGGGCTGGCCGAAGGGCATTTCTCGATGAGGTCGTGCCTAAAAGTCGAATGCAGTTAGTCGAACGCGAGATCGGTACGTACGATCCGCGAGGGTAGCCTGAACGTCACATCGAATACTGATCGCCCTTCTACAACCCCTCGGAGATACAGGCGCGTGTACCTACCAAGCATTTGGGCCAAAAAGGGTTTAGGTAATCATTGCTCGTAGGTCATGCCGCTCTGGCGATCAAGCCAAGGTCCGCGCCGTACCAGATAGAGCGGGAAGGCAAAACAGGTACCAAGAATTGAAAAAAGGGCGAACGCAACGCCCGTGCGGGTTCCCAGACAAAATGCGCCGGGGTTCTGCAATGACCCAGCCTAGGAACACGCCCCAGATGTAACGGACGATTTTGTAGTGTTCCTAGTCGGCTTTATATTCGTTTCTGCTTGGCCGGTTTCCTGGATGATTGTCCTGAGGCGGGGTTCTTTTCTCTCGGTTGGTCAAGCGCCTGCTATCGCGGTAAGATCGCAGGACTAGGGTCCCTCAAGGATAAACGCCGTGCTGGAGGAAGCTGCAAGCCTCATGGGGGCCAGTTTCTGATATTCGTCGGACCGATACCAGTCCTGAGCCTGCTTGAGGGTTTCAAACCGGATTATGACCGCCCCGTTTGGAGGCGATCCTTCCAGTATTTCGGCCACGACCGGCCCGGCCATGAAAGAAACGCCCTGCTCCGCAAGGAGTTCTCTTGCCTGTTCCTTATACTGGTTCATCAGCGTCGGATCCGAAATCGCACCTGTCACAACTACGACGTAGGCAGCCATATTATTTTCTCCTTGTCAAAGGGGTTCGGCCGTATTGCCTGCTATGCTGTTTCTGATGATCGAAGCCAACTATGGCAATTGGACCTTGAAGGCGGACATGCCGTAGAGGTCATACATCTCCTGCCAAAAATTGGTTGCGTGAACTGGCGGAGGAGAGTATTTCATCCAATAGTTTGGGACTGCTACGCCTAAAATTGTGCTTGCTCCGGTTGATTATCTCGCTACTGCTTACGCCATCGCCCAGCGAGTAAAGGGCTCCTTAACACAGCCCCTTGCTTAAGCCGCGCTGATGCGCAGCAATGTTGCTCGACTCTTTTCCCAGTTTGGAGGAAAGCAGGTGAAATCACTGATTGCAGCCACAAATGTCAAATTGGATGATCATGGATTACGAGAAAAAAAAGGCAATTGAAACCTCGGTAAAAGGATCTGAGGAAAATTATAATCCAAGAAAATCAATCCAATCGGTCGAAATCGGGGTACGAGTTCTGTTGGCATTGGTGAAGACCGGTGAAGGGGAGGGGGCTTATCTGCGGGAAGTGGCAGACAATTCGGGTCTGTCTCGCAGCCAAGCCCATCGCTATTTGCTCTCTTATGTTAACACCGGAGTAGTCGCGCAAGACCAAAAGACCGGACAATATTCTTTGGGGAGCCTCATGGTACGCTTGGGTTTGGCGGCGATAGCACGACTCGACACTGTACGGATAGCAACCGAGCACTTGGATACTCTACTGGTGGAGATGAAAACTACAGGTTTGCTGTCCGTGTGGGGCGATTACGGGCCCACGATCATTCGTTGGATCGATGGTGGAATGCCGCTGTTCACATCGCTGCACACGGGATCGGTCTTGCCATTGCAGACGTCATCGACCGGCATACTCTACCTAGCGCATTGTCCCCCTGAACAGACTAGGGAACGGATCGACAAGGAGCGTGCTGAAGGGATTGTCGTCGATGACGTCGAACTTGCCGCCCTGATTGACGAGGCCAGGCGGGTGGGTTTCACGCGGAGCTACGGGACCGTCGTGCCGGGCCTATCGGCGGCATCAGTGCCAGTCCTGGATTCGCAAGATCGCTTGGTCGCGACAATGAGCGTTCTATCCCGCTCAGAACAGAAAGCGTTTTTCAGCAAGGCCAAGATTGAGAGATTGATCGAAGTAGCGCACAGCGCAAGTAGGGCGATCGGCTGGCGGGGCTAGCCTCGATGGCTTAGGTCATTGGGCATGGGGCACATAATACAGGCAGTCGACCCAAAAAAGGAAAGGAAAAGACAGCCGGTTGGTTCAAAACCGCATCGCGGGACATAGCATCCACGCGGGCCAACCTTCGATGAAAATCAACATCCTGACGACCGATATCGGCGGCACCATCACGACCGATGGCCTGACAAGGGCAATTCTGAGCAAATTTCCGCTTGGGCTCATACTAGAGCGTTTTGATCGCAACGAGAGTCGATTTGGGATTCCCAAATCGGTCGAAGTCTGATTCGATTCCTTCTGTCGGAGCGACTGGAGGAGGGTATGGGAAAGCCTTTGGATACGGATCTGCGCCGCCGCGTGGTTGCGGCGATCGAGGATGGTATGTCGACGGGTGCGGCGGCTGAGCGGTTTGCGGTCAGCAAATCCCTTATTTTTCTACTACTTAATTACAAATAGAATAGTAACCGTCCGGCGTTGACGCCCTTGACCTGATCAGGCTTTCCAGTTCCAGGGCAGCAGCTCATGGATTTGGGTGATCTTGTGGTCAGCGATCCGGGAAAGGACATCGCAGAGCCAGGCTTGTGGATCGACGTCATTGAGCCTGGCGGTCTCGATGAGAGTGTAGGCGATGGCAGCGGCATGTCCTCCGCCCTCGGAGCCTGCAAACAGCCAGTTTTTACGCCCGATAGCCAGGCCCCGCATGCCGCGCTCGGCGGCATTGTTGTCGATCTCCAGGTGGCCATTCGAGAGATAGACCTCGAGCCTTGGCATGCGTGTCAGGGCATAGCGGATGGCCTTTGCCAGGTCTGACTTGCCGGAGATCTTTGGCAGTTCAGATTGCAGCCAGCTGATCAGGTCATCGAACACCGGCCGGGCTTTTGCCTGGCGTATTTCAACACGTGTGTCTGGCGGCTGGCCGCGGGCTTCGGCTTCGACCGCGTAGAGCGCCGCAATGCGCGCCACCGCTTCGGTTGCAACAGCTGAACCGGTCGCCTTGGCGATGTCGAAGAACTTGCGTCTTATATGGGCCAGACAGGCGACTTCGGTGATCCTGCCGGACCGGTAAAGTTCTTCGAACCCTGCATAGCCATCGGCATGCATGAACCCGGAGTATCCCTTCAGGTGCTCTGCGGGGCGGATGCCTTTGCGGTCCATACTGAACCGGTAGAACGCCGCTGGCGGTGCGACCGATCCGTGAGGTCTCTCGTCACGCGCATAGACCCAGACCCTGCCGGTCTTTGTCTTGCCGTTGCCGGGCGCGAGAACCGACACCGGTGTATCATCAGCATGGATCGCAGCGCCCGCACGCACATGCTGCCCAATCGCCTCAGCCAGCGGCTCAAGCAGTGCTGTCGACTTGCCGACCCAGTCGGCCATTGTGGAGCGCTCGAGATCGAGCCCTTCCCGGGCATAGATCTGGCTCTGCCGGTAGAGTGGCAGGTGGTCGGCATACTTAGAGACGAGGACATGCGCGAGCAGGCCCGGGCCGGGGCGACCGCGTTCGATCGGGCGACTGGGAAGCGGGGCCTGGTGGAACCGGTCACAACAGGTGCAGGCCATGCGGGGGCGCACATAGCGGTTCACCAGGGACTGTCCTAAATTTTGTGCTCGTGGCCTTTTTCATTATCAGACCACGAACCTGTCACCGAAGATGACAGCGAACTGGGTCTTTGCCTCGAACCATTCACGCGGGGGCCGTTTCCATTCCTGGGCAGCGTGATTGAGAACCAAGTATAGCAGCTTCATGGTGGCCTCGTCACTCGGGAAGTGACCGCGCGTGCGAACGGCCCGCCGGAGCTTTGAGTTCAGGGCCTCGATCGCATTGGTCGTATAAATGATCCGGCGGATCGGCTCACTGAAGGCAAAGAACGGGATCACCTGTTCCCAATGGCGTCGCCAGCTTTGCGCAATAGCAGGGTATTTCTGCCCCCAGGGCCCTTCTTCGAAGGCTTCCAGGGCGACCAGACCCGCCTCTGCATTTGCGGCGCGATAAACACTCCGCAGGGACTGGGCGATGGCCTTGCGGTCTTTCCAGGATGCAAAGCCCATCGAGTTCCTGATCAGGTGAACGATGCAGGTTTGCACGACAGTTTGCGGAAAGACTGCATTGATGGCTTCGGGAAAGCCCTTCAGCCCGTCGACAACAGCAATCAGGATATCGCCAACACCTCGATTTTTCAGCTCATTCATGACCCTGAGCCAGAACTTTGCCCCCTCGGTCTGCTCGATCCAGATGCCGAGGATTTCCTTGGTTCCGTCGGGCAGGATACCGAGCGCGATGTAAACCGCTGTAGCGCGACATTCTGGATGAGAAGCGAGCGTCAATCAGGATGAGAATCTGGAGCCGCGATTTTTGAATGATTGCGTCAAAGATTGACGCTTGCAAGAGGTTTGTCAGTTTGATTGTCGCGGCGCGTCAATCAGGCATGATATTGTTGGTGGTTGCGAACGCGGCGGGCCTTCCTGGTCCCTTTCGTCGCTCAACGGCCTGTCGGCGCCGATAGCTTTCGACATTCATCTCGAATATTGTTGCGTGGTGAACGAGGCGATCGACGGAGGCGAGTGTCATGGCGGGATCGGGGAAGACCTTGTTCCATTCCCCGAACGGTTGGTTGGCTGTGATCAACATGGACCGGCGCTCGTAGCGTGTGCTGATGAGCTCGAAGAGGACGCTGGTCTCGGCCTGATCCTTGGTGACGTATGCGAAATCATCGAGGATGAGCAGATCGAACTTGTCGAGTTTTGCCAGGGCGTTCTCGAGAACGAGATCTCTACGGGCCTGTTGCAGCTTCTGGACGAGATCGGTGGTTCGAGTGAACAGAACCCGGTATCCGCTCTCGATGAGCGCGAGTCCGATCGCCGAAGCGAGGTGGCTTTTGCCGGTTCCGGGCGGTCCGAACAGAAGCAGGTTTGCGCCTTTGCCCAGCCAGATGTCGCCCGCGACAATGGCCATGACCTGAGCCTTCGAGACCATCGGCACGGTGTCGAACTCGAATGTGTCGAGCGTTTTTCCAGGCAGGAGGCGGCCCTCTGCGAGATGCCGCTCGATGCGGCGGCGATCACGTTCGGCCAGTTCGTGCTCAGCCAGTGCGGCGAGGAAGCGGGCGGCGGGCCAGCCTTCCTTGTCAGCCTGGTCTGCGAACTTTGGCCAGCTGACCTTGGTTGCAGGCAAGCGCAGCTCGTTGAGGAGCAGGCTGAGCCGGGTCGGGTCTGTCGCGGAGTTCTTCATGCTCCTTCTCCCGTCGCCAGCGCAGGTGTGGAGCCGATGAGCGCTTCATAGGCCTGAAGCGGCTCGAGGCGGACGACGACATTGGGCAGGCTGGCGGCATCAGGCGCAAAGCGGGTTCGCAGACGGCCCATGTCAGGCAGGTCGCCAGTACCCAGACAGATCGACAACTCTTCAGCCAGTTCGCGCTCGCAGCCGCGTTCGTGGGCGAGACCAAGCAGCTCGACCATGATCTGGCACGCCTGGCGCTCGGTCAAACGATCGACGAGGAGGTCGAAGGTCTGCCTGTAGGCTTCACGTGGGAACAGCTGGTCGCGGTAGACAAGCCGCATCAAGGCCATCGGTTTGCGCTTCAGGGCATGGATGACGTGTCGGTAGTTGACGACCTGATCATGCTTGCCGGAAGGCGAAGCGCGCCCGCGCGGCAATGTCATGAGATGTGTGCTGCCGATGAAGACGTCGAGGCGGTCGTCATAGAGGCGCACGCGCAGGCGATGACCGATGAGACGCGAGGGCACGGTGTAGAAAACTTTGCGCAGGGTGAATCCGCCTGAGGATGTGACCCGCACACCGAGTTCCTCAAAGTCGGCGCTACGCTGCTCGGGCAGTTGCCTGAGCTCACTTCGCTCTGCGTCGATGCGTCTGGCATTGCGCGCGTTGCGGCGGCTGACGATCTCGTCGACGAAACCGCGATATGCAGTGAGGGTGTCGAAATCGCGCGCCCCCCGTAGCAAGAGGGCATCCTCGATCGCGCGTTTGAGGTGGCCGTGCGGGCCCTCGATGGCGCCGTTCTCGCGGGCGATGCCGGCATTGTTGCGCGAGGCGACCATGCCATAATGGGTGATCATCTCGTCATAGCGGCGGGTCAGGTCCTCGCGCGCCTCCTTGCCCAGATTACGGAAGGCCGCCGACAGGCTGTCCGTGCGGTGCTCACGCGGCACCCCGCCCAGCGACCAGAGTGCGTTCTGCAGGCCTTCTGCCAGGGCGACGAAACTCTCCCCACCGAGTACGACATGGGCGTGTTCAAAGCCGGAATAGGCCAGCCGGAAATGGTAGAGCCGATGGTCCAGAACCTGGTGGGTAATCGTGATGCCGAGTGCGGCCATGTCGGTGAAATCCGAAAGCCCCAGCCGGCCGGGTTCCTGCACCTGGCGGAAGATGACGTCCTGCTCCTCGCCATGAATGGCGCGCCAGGCCCGAATGCGACGCTCAAGCGTGCGCCGTACGCTCTCACCCAGATCAGGATGACGCCGGATCAACTCCTCGAAAACAGCCACGGGCCGGAGGCCCGGCGCTGCCTGCAACATCGGCACGACTTCGGCATCGAAAATGCCGGCCAGGGGATCAGGGCGCCGGCGGCCGCGCGCCTCGGTCTTCTGTGAAGGCGGTCTTGGATCCTTCTCGATCCGATAGGCGGTTGCCGGGCTGATCGACGCCTTCGCGGCGGCAACGGCTATCGGGTAAGTCTTCCTGTACGTCATATAGAGCCTCATCTGATGGTCGGTTATGTGGCGGCCGGGCAAGATGCGATCCCTCCGAATGGAAAATCGCCAGCTTACTCCACCGACCGCGAGCACCAGAAAGTCCTGAAAAACTTACGCTTCGGGGCAGGAACTCCAGTCGGGCTACGCCCTCCCTACGTTCCCGCCCCGAAGCGTTCTCATCCCGTTTGTCGCGCAACTCTCATCCTGATTGTCGCGCTGCA
>NZ_QWFZ01000031.1 GCF_003576315.1 Henriciella mobilis
TTGCGAAGTCGATCGAACACCGCCGAGAAAATCTCCTCAGGGCACTACGAGCGATGGCAGGTATTTTCAGAGGCCTTGAAAGAGCCTCGCTGGAAACGACGAGCAACAGCCCGAACAGGCTCGGGACCGCGTGCGGTCAATGCGAAACAGCGATCTACGCTTTTCTTAAAGCAACCGAGCCTGACACTCAGGGGAGATTGAAATGAGCGCGGCGCCCTGGTCTGGCGCGTTGGCCATCGGGGTCGGCTGGGCCGCGCTCGACGCTCGCCTTGGCAAGAACACGGCACATGCTCATTTGGCACATCAGGCCATACTCGGGCTGGATGGCGCAGTCGTGGTGACGACAAACTCAGAGATAGTAGCCCCGACCGGCAAGGCTATTCACATCCCTACTGGGCAGACCCATTCCATCGGTCCTGAGGGACGCCTGACGCGCTCGATCTATATTGACCCGCGCTTTTCCGGAATTCGAAACGATCAGCAATGCAATCAGCCTGCCTGCCTTTCGGATGATCTATCAGCCGCTCTGGAGCACATCACCGACACTAATCAGGCGCGCGATTGGGCGAAAAGGTTCGCGGGCCGGTTGCCTGGTTCGGCCATAGATTCACGCCTACAAAAAGCCCTTGGCAACGTTCGCGCACTCGCCAATCCCGCCGCTCTGGCGCGCGAGCTCGCGCTGTCTCCAACTCGGCTGCGAGAGATCGTCAAGGCGGACTTCGGTGTTCCGCCCAGCAACCTATTGCAATGGTTGCAATTGCTCGGCGCCGCTAAGGCAATGGAGGCGTCGTCCAGTCTCGCTGATGCAGCGGCCGCGGGCGGTTTTGCTGACCAGGCGCATTTCACTCGCCGACTGCAACAATGGTTCGGGGTGACCCCAAAAATTGGCCTGTCGGGTTTGGAGGTGTCCGTCGATGATCTCAGCTGATCCCTCACCCAACGCGGATTGGTCGGCGCGCTTGTCTTGCTCAAGACAACGATGCGGGCCCTAAGTATATATACGGAGTAACCAATACCCCCTATGGGTATTAACTCATTTTCGAAGCAACGCATCGCTGTCGCACGAATTATGTGGCGGCAACAACCAAAGAGAAGGAAAACACCATGCGCCTCATCCCCACTGGGCACGCCCTATCCATTTTTCTCGCCATCACGTTTACGCTCTGTATCGCATGGGGGTTGGTCGCACCGCCTAGTCTCCACATGCACGGTGCGTGGGAAGAGCTCCTACCCGGATTTGAATTCATTTCGGTTTCAAGCTTCTTCCTCGGCCTCATCGAGTCCTACGTTTACGGCTGGTATATCGCGCTTGTCTTCGTACCGCTCTACCGGCTGTTCAATCGCCAAAAAGCCTAATGCAAGAACTCCATTAAAGATCAGCCGCCCAACCCGGGCGTTGACCTTTAAGAGTGACACTGAAGCCAAACCCCGGAGGGGCGGATATGACCAATACCGATCATAAACATCACGAGCATGGACATCATGATCACCACCACGGGGATGATCATGATTGTTGCCATGGTGGCGGAGACGCCGATGCCGGCGCGGACGGCAAATATGATCTCGTCCCGCAGGGCTACACAGGCACGGTCTATACATGCCCGATGCATCCAAACGTTCGCGACGTCCGAAACTCCGGGTGCCCTATCTGCGGCATGGCGCTGGAGCCAGAAGGTGTTGTCGTAGGCGAAGAAGACACTTCAGAACTCGACGATATGACCCGTAGATTCTGGATCAGCGCCATCTTCACCATCCCGCTTGCCATTTACGCCATGGGTGACCTGATCTCCGGCAAACCCCTCGAAGGGCTTTTGCCCGCCGGTTGGTCCCAATGGGCTCAATTCGTGCTGGCGGCTCCTGTCGTCCTCTGGGGCGGATGGCCATTCTTCGTCCGTGGTGTTCGGTCGGTACGGACGATGAACCTCAACATGTTCACCCTTATCTCTCTCGGCGTAGGCGTTGCTTTTGTCTTCTCGCTTGTTGCAACAGCTTTGCCAGGCATCTTTCCGCACGCATTTCGCAATGAGGCTGGCGAAGTCGCTGTATATTATGAAGCGGCCGCGGTGATCACGACGCTCGTATTGCTCGGGCAGGTTCTTGAGCTGCGAGCCCGAAGCGCAACATCGGGAGCAATCCGCGCGCTCCTGGAACTCACCCCGCCGACAGCAAACCGAATCGTGGCGGACGGACAGGAAGAAGAGGTTTCCGTCGACGATGTCCAGAGCGGTGACCGGCTACGGGTCCGGCCAGGCGAAAAAGTACCTGTCGACGGCGAAGTTGTTGAAGGGCGTTCGAATGTCGACGAGTCCATGATCACTGGAGAACCTATTCCAGTCGAGAAAGCAGCAGGGGATCCGATTACCGGCGGTACAGTTAACGGCACCGGATCACTCGTCATGGCCGCGACGCGCGTCGGCGAAGATACAATGCTATCGCAAATCGTACGCATGGTCGCCGAAGCTCAGCGCTCACGCGCGCCCATCCAGAAGCTCGCCGACACAGTGGCCGGCCTGTTTGTCCCGGCCGTCGTCGTGATCGCGATTATCACTTTCATCGTCTGGGCGATTTTTGGGCCTCACCCGGCCATGGCTTTTGCGATCGTCAACGCCGTGGCTGTGTTAATTATTGCGTGTCCCTGCGCGCTTGGCCTTGCAACGCCGATGTCAATTATGGTCGCCACAGGAAAGGGCGCACAGAGCGGCATTCTGATCAAAAATGCTGAAGCGCTCGAGACGTTTGAAAAAGTCGACACGATCGTCGTCGATAAGACCGGCACTTTGACAGAGGGCCACCCCAAACTTGTGACAGTCGAGCCTGCGAGTGGTCTCGCAGAAGCAGACTTCCTGGCTTACGCTGCCGCGATTGAACGCGGGAGCGAGCACCCTCTTGCGCAAGCCATCGTCAACGGGGCCGAAGAGCGCGGCGCAGCGCGCCTGAAGTCGACCGATTTTGAATCAGTCACCGGAGAAGGCGCGCAGGGCCGGGTCGATGGAAAGCTTTTCGCCATCGGCAACGCCAAGATGATGCGCCGGGTCGGTGCTTTTGACGAAACACTGAAAGCCCATGCTGAAACCTATCGCCGCGACGGCCAGACGGTGATGTTCGCCGCTCTGGACGGCAAACCGGCGGGCCTGATTGGTGTCGCCGATCCAATCAAAGAAACGACCCCTGAAGCCATAGCCGCCTTGCACAAGGCTGGCATGAAAGTCGTCATGCTGACAGGCGACAGCCTGGCAACAGCACAAGCGGTTGCACGCCAAATCGGCATTGATGAGGTAGAGGCCGATGTGTCACCAGAAGACAAAAACCGGATCGTGCGCGAACTCCAATCGAAAGGTGCGGTCGTCGCCATGTGCGGCGACGGCATCAATGACGCGCCTGCCCTTGCTCAAGCGGATATCGGAATAGCCATGGGAACCGGTACAGATGTGGCCATGGAGAGCGCCAGTGTCACCCTGGTCAAAGGCGATCTTCGCGGTGTCGCCCGCGCGCAGCGGCTGAGCCGCGCGACGATGGGCAATATTCGCGAAAACCTGTTCTTTGCCTTTATCTATAATTCGCTCGGCGTGCCGGTTGCGGCCGGCATCCTCTATCCGTTCTTTGGACTGCTTCTTAGTCCAATTATCGCCGCCGCCGCGATGAGCCTCAGCTCATTCTCGGTCATCGCGAATGCGCTGCGACTTCGCTCCGTCAAACTATAATTTAAAAGGAAACACTTATGTCAAAATGGATTCTTGGTGCCTTGGCCGCCGCCCTTTTCGCGCTTGCCGCTGGGTTTTTCGTCTCGGGCGGTTTGGCGAGCCCTGCAAATGCGCAAACCATTACCGTCTATAAAACACCCTGGTGTGGATGCTGTACGGCCTGGATAAAACACCTTCAGCGCGATGGTCTTGAAGTACGTGTTATCGAACGCGAAGACCTTGCACCAGTGCGGGCCTCGCTGAACGTGCCCGATGAACTTGCCTCCTGCCACACCGCGTCGGTTGATGGCTACGCGATTGAGGGCCATGTCCCAGCCTCGGAAATTCGTAAGCTTCTGGAAACCCGGCCAGATGCGGCGGGGCTTTCGGTGCCTGGCATGCCAATGGGCGCTCCCGGAATGGAAACAACAAGCCCGCCTGACGCCTATGATGTCATTCTGTTCAGTGCGGAACAGCAAAGCGTATTCGCGAGCTATGTCGGCCGCTTCCCGGCTGAACAGGCGGTTGGGCAATGAAATCCGAAACCTATAAAAAAGGCTCGCTAAGTCTCGCAGGAACCGTTGCGATGGGCACCGGTGTCATGATTGGCGCTGGGATCTTCGCACTGACCGGACAAGTCGCGCAATTCTCAGGACCAGCGTTTCCGCTCGCCTTTTTGCTTGCGGCCGTGGTCAGCGGGTTCAGCGCCTACACTTACATCAAAATGTCGAACAAATATCCGTCGGCCGGCGGCATCGCGATGATCCTTCAAAAAGCGTATGGGCCGACGACCCTTGCCGCCGCCAGCGCGCTGCTCATGACGATGTCGATGATCATCAATGAGAGCCTCGTCGCTCGCACATTCGGCGCCTACACATTGCAACTCTTTGATGTTTCGAAAGATAGTATTCTGGTACCCGTTCTGGCCGTTGGATTGATCGTTTTTGCGTTTATAATCAACATATCCGGAAACAAAATCATTGGCGGCGTATCCAAAATTGCTGCGGTCCTGAAAGTTGGCGGCATTCTGATCTTTGCTGGCGCGGCGCTCTGGGCGTCCGGCCTTTCTTTTGAAGCAGCCTCCTCGGCCACAACAAATGAGACTGGACCTGCGGGATTCCTCGCCGGCGTCGCCCTCGCCATTCTTGCTTTTAAAGGGTTCACCACGATCACCAATAGCGGCGATGAAGTCAAAGACCCCAATAAGAATGTCGGCCGCGCGATCATCTGGTCGCTGGCGATCTGCCTTGTTGTCTACATGGCTGTCGCTCTGGCGGTGGGGTCCTCACTGACACTTGAAGAAATTGTCGCAGCCAAGGATTTCTCGCTCGCAGAAGCCTCGCGCCCGGCCTTTGGTGATTTTGGCGTGGCGTTTACTGTGATCATTGCAATCATCGCCACCGCGTCGGGACTGCTCGCCAGTGTCTTCGCGGTTTCGCGCATGCTCGCTATGCTGACGAATATGAACCTGATCCCCCACAAGCATTTTGGCATGCCCGGCGGCATCCAGAAACACACGCTTGTCTATACCGTTGTTTTGGCTGCCTTCCTGGCCGCTTTCTTCGATCTTGGGCGGATCGCTTCACTCGGCGCAATTTATTATCTCGTAATGGATATTATTATCCATTATGGCGTGCTGCGCTATTTACGCGAAGATGTCGGCGCCCGCGCCTCTATTCTAGTCGCCGCCATATTATTCGATCTGATTGCCCTTGGCGCCTTCCTGTTCATCAAAGCGACCGCAGACCCAATGATCGTCGTCATCGCGATTGGGTCAATGGCTGCAATCTTCGCTTTCGAAGCGCTCTATCTCGGCCGGATCCGCGACAAGGAGGCGCCCGATCATGCGCACTCTCACTCGTGATGTAGCTGGTCCGCCGGGGGTAAACCTGGTGGCGTTCTGCGAGCGAACGGTGAGCAAGACTGGGATCCTTATTGGTTTAAATGCGATGGCGCACCCTATCGCGGGGCGTATCACAACGCTTTCGCGGCCCCGGCACAGGGCTAGGTTCGCGCCATGATCCTGGCGATTGTCATCTCCGCAGTCACCTTCGTGCTATCCGGCGCGCTTCACTATGCGATTGTCTCAGGCGCATTCCGCCACCTCGGAGCTGCGAGCTATCATCGCGGCCGCAAACTGGTCACTGCGCTTTGCGTCTCGGGGATTGCGCATCTCGCGGCGGCCAGTCTTTACGCCCTCGCTTACGGCCTGGGCCGCGCTCTAGAGATAGGAGATCTAAGCGGTGATACGCCGACGACAGCCATGGACGTCTTTTACTTTTCGCTCGTCAGTTACACCTCACTCGGTCTTGGCGACATTGTTCCAACCGGTCATTTGCGCTTCGTCGCCGGTGTCGAGGCGCTGAATGGTTTCCTGCTCATCAGTTGCTCGGCGGCGATGCTGTTTCTGTTCATGACCGAACAGAGCGAGGAAAGCAGCTCATGAGAGTCTCCTCTCGCGCTTCAATACAGTTACACCTGAAATGTTTGGCGCGCGCCTGCGCCTATAAGGGAAGGAACTCGGCCACGCGTATTATTGAGGAATGGGGGCACAAATGACCAATCTGGTAAAACGCTATGGTCTGATCGGCATCGCCATCGTCTTCCTCGCTGCCGCGATTGTCGGCTGGACACAGCTACGCAACCCCCATGAAGAGCTCGGCCATATCGAAGTGTTCGGAAATGTCGATGTGCGCCAGGTCAATCTGGGTTTCAAAGTTCCCGGGCGCCTCGCCGAAATGATGGTCGATGAGGGCGACGAGGTCGCTGCGGGTGCAGTTGTCGCAAAACTCGAGCCGATTGACTATGAAAATGAGGTGAAACTCGCGAAAGCGCGGGTTGCGCGGTCTCAAGCTGCGCTCAACGTTTTGCTCGCCGGCTCCAGGCCCCAGGAAATCGCGCAAGCTGAAGCGCAGCTCGCCGAAGCAGAAGCGGCTCTGACCGTCGCTGAAACCACCCTGTCGCGGCAGGAGTTTCTTGCCGAGCGAGATATCGCCTCACACCAGGCACATGAGGAAGCCGAAGCGCGGCATGGCGCGGCCATTGCGCAGCGTGACGCCGCCGCAAAAGGCTTGGAGCTGGCGCGCATCGGACCGCGCTCTGAGGATATCGATCAGGCGCGTTCAGTGCTAGCCGCCGAGCAAGCCGCTCTCGCCCTGGCTGAGCAACGCGTCGCCGATACGATGCTGACCGCCCCAAATGAAGGCATCATTCTGACACGTGTTCGCGAGCCGGGCGCAATCATCGGTGCAGGGGAAACCATTTATACCTTAACCTTGACCTCGCCGGTCTGGGTGCGCGCCTATATTGAAGAGCCAGATCTTGATTTGATCCAGGCCGGTATGGACGCCGAGGTGCGCACCGACTCCGGACGCGTCTATACAGGCCAAATCGGGTTCATTTCGCCGGTCGCCGAGTTCACGCCAAAGACGGTCGAAACCCGGTCATTGCGAACCAGCCTTGTCTACCGCGTGCGCATCATCGTTCAAGATCCAGAACACCGCCTGAAACAAGGCATGCCGGTTACAGTCATGCTCAGCCCCGACCGGGATGTTTGAGCGTGCCGGGCCCGCTGATCCAGATAGATCAACTCAGCAAGCGCTTTGATAAGGGCGCCCTTGCGGCGCTCGATTCTGTTACGGCCCATGTCAATGCAGGGGAAGTCACTGGTCTGGTTGGTCCCGATGGGGCTGGAAAAACCACATTGCTGCGTCTGATCGCAGGCTTACTGGTTCCCTCAACCGGTAAGATCACTGTCAACGGTCTGGATCCCGTCACGGATAGCGGATCGGTTCACCGGATTGTGTCCTATATGCCCCAGCGGTTTGGGCTCTACGAAGATCTGAGCGTCCAGGAAAACCTGACGCTGTATGCTGATCTGCGGTCAGTTCTCGGGTCAGACCGCGAAGAGGCCTTTGAGCGGCTTTTGGGATTTACAGGCCTCGCACCTTTTACAAACCGGCTGGCTGGAGCGCTTTCCGGCGGCATGAAGCAAAAGCTTGGCCTTGCCTGCGCCCTCATCAAGAAACCCGACTTGCTGTTGCTTGACGAACCAAGCGTTGGCGTCGATCCGATCTCCCGGCGAGAGCTTTGGCGCATTGGTCTGCCTCAGAAAAACTGGCCCATAGTTTGAGTTAGGATCGGCTCTGAAATGGAGT
>NZ_QWFZ01000032.1 GCF_003576315.1 Henriciella mobilis
TTGCGAAGTCGATCGAACACCGCCGAGAAAATCTCCTCAGGGCACTACGAGCGATGGCAGGTATTTTCAGAGGCCTTGAAAGAGCCTCGCTGGAAACGACGAGCAACAGCCCGAACAGGCTCGGGACCGCGTGCGGTCAATGCGAAACAGCGATCTACGCTTTTCTTAAAGCAACCGAGCCTGACACTCAGGGGAGATTGAAATGAGCGCGGCGCCCTGGTCTGGCGCGTTGGCCATCGGGGTCGGCTGGGCCGCGCTCGACGCTCGCCTTGGCAAGAACACGGCACATGCTCATTTGGCACATCAGGCCATACTCGGGCTGGATGGCGCAGTCGTGGTGACGACAAACTCAGAGATAGTAGCCCCGACCGGCAAGGCTATTCACATCCCTACTGGGCAGACCCATTCCATCGGTCCTGAGGGACGCCTGACGCGCTCGATCTATATTGACCCGCGCTTTTCCGGAATTCGAAACGATCAGCAATGCAATCAGCCTGCCTGCCTTTCGGATGATCTATCAGCCGCTCTGGAGCACATCACCGACACTAATCAGGCGCGCGATTGGGCGAAAAGGTTCGCGGGCCGGTTGCCTGGTTCGGCCATAGATTCACGCCTACAAAAAGCCCTTGGCAACGTTCGCGCACTCGCCAATCCCGCCGCTCTGGCGCGCGAGCTCGCGCTGTCTCCAACTCGGCTGCGAGAGATCGTCAAGGCGGACTTCGGTGTTCCGCCCAGCAACCTATTGCAATGGTTGCAATTGCTCGGCGCCGCTAAGGCAATGGAGGCGTCGTCCAGTCTCGCTGATGCAGCGGCCGCGGGCGGTTTTGCTGACCAGGCGCATTTCACTCGCCGACTGCAACAATGGTTCGGGGTGACCCCAAAAATTGGCCTGTCGGGTTTGGAGGTGTCCGTCGATGATCTCAGCTGATCCCTCACCCAACGCGGATTGGTCGGCGCGCTTGTCTTGCTCAAGACAACGATGCGGGCCCTAAGTATATATACGGAGTAACCAATACCCCCTATGGGTATTAACTCATTTTCGAAGCAACGCATCGCTGTCGCACGAATTATGTGGCGGCAACAACCAAAGAGAAGGAAAACACCATGCGCCTCATCCCCACTGGGCACGCCCTATCCATTTTTCTCGCCATCACGTTTACGCTCTGTATCGCATGGGGGTTGGTCGCACCGCCTAGTCTCCACATGCACGGTGCGTGGGAAGAGCTCCTACCCGGATTTGAATTCATTTCGGTTTCAAGCTTCTTCCTCGGCCTCATCGAGTCCTACGTTTACGGCTGGTATATCGCGCTTGTCTTCGTACCGCTCTACCGGCTGTTCAATCGCCAAAAAGCCTAATGCAAGAACTCCATTAAAGATCAGCCGCCCAACCCGGGCGTTGACCTTTAAGAGTGACACTGAAGCCAAACCCCGGAGGGGCGGATATGACCAATACCGATCATAAACATCACGAGCATGGACATCATGATCACCACCACGGGGATGATCATGATTGTTGCCATGGTGGCGGAGACGCCGATGCCGGCGCGGACGGCAAATATGATCTCGTCCCGCAGGGCTACACAGGCACGGTCTATACATGCCCGATGCATCCAAACGTTCGCGACGTCCGAAACTCCGGGTGCCCTATCTGCGGCATGGCGCTGGAGCCAGAAGGTGTTGTCGTAGGCGAAGAAGACACTTCAGAACTCGACGATATGACCCGTAGATTCTGGATCAGCGCCATCTTCACCATCCCGCTTGCCATTTACGCCATGGGTGACCTGATCTCCGGCAAACCCCTCGAAGGGCTTTTGCCCGCCGGTTGGTCCCAATGGGCTCAATTCGTGCTGGCGGCTCCTGTCGTCCTCTGGGGCGGATGGCCATTCTTCGTCCGTGGTGTTCGGTCGGTACGGACGATGAACCTCAACATGTTCACCCTTATCTCTCTCGGCGTAGGCGTTGCTTTTGTCTTCTCGCTTGTTGCAACAGCTTTGCCAGGCATCTTTCCGCACGCATTTCGCAATGAGGCTGGCGAAGTCGCTGTATATTATGAAGCGGCCGCGGTGATCACGACGCTCGTATTGCTCGGGCAGGTTCTTGAGCTGCGAGCCCGAAGCGCAACATCGGGAGCAATCCGCGCGCTCCTGGAACTCACCCCGCCGACAGCAAACCGAATCGTGGCGGACGGACAGGAAGAAGAGGTTTCCGTCGACGATGTCCAGAGCGGTGACCGGCTACGGGTCCGGCCAGGCGAAAAAGTACCTGTCGACGGCGAAGTTGTTGAAGGGCGTTCGAATGTCGACGAGTCCATGATCACTGGAGAACCTATTCCAGTCGAGAAAGCAGCAGGGGATCCGATTACCGGCGGTACAGTTAACGGCACCGGATCACTCGTCATGGCCGCGACGCGCGTCGGCGAAGATACAATGCTATCGCAAATCGTACGCATGGTCGCCGAAGCTCAGCGCTCACGCGCGCCCATCCAGAAGCTCGCCGACACAGTGGCCGGCCTGTTTGTCCCGGCCGTCGTCGTGATCGCGATTATCACTTTCATCGTCTGGGCGATTTTTGGGCCTCACCCGGCCATGGCTTTTGCGATCGTCAACGCCGTGGCTGTGTTAATTATTGCGTGTCCCTGCGCGCTTGGCCTTGCAACGCCGATGTCAATTATGGTCGCCACAGGAAAGGGCGCACAGAGCGGCATTCTGATCAAAAATGCTGAAGCGCTCGAGACGTTTGAAAAAGTCGACACGATCGTCGTCGATAAGACCGGCACTTTGACAGAGGGCCACCCCAAACTTGTGACAGTCGAGCCTGCGAGTGGTCTCGCAGAAGCAGACTTCCTGGCTTACGCTGCCGCGATTGAACGCGGGAGCGAGCACCCTCTTGCGCAAGCCATCGTCAACGGGGCCGAAGAGCGCGGCGCAGCGCGCCTGAAGTCGACCGATTTTGAATCAGTCACCGGAGAAGGCGCGCAGGGCCGGGTCGATGGAAAGCTTTTCGCCATCGGCAACGCCAAGATGATGCGCCGGGTCGGTGCTTTTGACGAAACACTGAAAGCCCATGCTGAAACCTATCGCCGCGACGGCCAGACGGTGATGTTCGCCGCTCTGGACGGCAAACCGGCGGGCCTGATTGGTGTCGCCGATCCAATCAAAGAAACGACCCCTGAAGCCATAGCCGCCTTGCACAAGGCTGGCATGAAAGTCGTCATGCTGACAGGCGACAGCCTGGCAACAGCACAAGCGGTTGCACGCCAAATCGGCATTGATGAGGTAGAGGCCGATGTGTCACCAGAAGACAAAAACCGGATCGTGCGCGAACTCCAATCGAAAGGTGCGGTCGTCGCCATGTGCGGCGACGGCATCAATGACGCGCCTGCCCTTGCTCAAGCGGATATCGGAATAGCCATGGGAACCGGTACAGATGTGGCCATGGAGAGCGCCAGTGTCACCCTGGTCAAAGGCGATCTTCGCGGTGTCGCCCGCGCGCAGCGGCTGAGCCGCGCGACGATGGGCAATATTCGCGAAAACCTGTTCTTTGCCTTTATCTATAATTCGCTCGGCGTGCCGGTTGCTGCCGGCGTCCTCTATCCGTTCTTTGGACTGCTTCTCAGTCCAATTATCGCCGCCGCCGCGATGAGCCTCAGCTCATTCTCGGTCATCGCCAATGCGCTTCGATTGCGATCCGTAAAACTGTAATTTGAAAGGAGACTCTCATGTCGAAATGGATTCTTGGATCCCTGGGGGCGGCAGTCTTCGCCATCGTGGCTGGATTTGCCGTTATGAGCGGAACCGCCGGCCCGGCGAATGCGCAGACCATTACCGTCTACAAGACGCCCTGGTGCGGGTGTTGCACAGCCTGGGTCAAACATCTTCAGCGCGACGGCCTGGACGTCCGCGTCATCGAACGCGAGGACCTGGCTCCCGTGCGGGCCTCGCTTGGCGTGCCCGACCAACTTGCATCCTGCCACACCGCCGAGATTGATGGGTATGCGATTGAAGGCCATGTCCCGGCCGCGGACATCCGAAGGCTGCTGAAAGAACGTCCCGCCGGAGCGGGACTATCTGTGCCTGGCATGCCGATGGGCTCGCCGGGGATGGAAACACCAAATTCGCCTGACGCCTATGATGTGATCCTGTTCGATGGTGAGGCGCAAAGCGTATTTGCCAGCTATGTTGGCCGTTTCCCAGCCGAGCAGGCAGCGGACCAATGACGTCCGAAACCTATAAGAAAGGTTCGCTAAGCCTCGCTGGCACTGTCGCGATGGGCACAGGCGTGATGATTGGCGCTGGTATCTTTGCCCTCACCGGCCAGGTTGCGCAATTTTCCGGTCCCGGCTTCCCGCTTGCGTTTCTGATTGCAGCCTTCATCAGCGGGTTCAGCGCCTACACCTATATCAAGATGTCGAACAAATACCCGTCGGCAGGCGGCATCGCGATGATCTTGCAGAAGGCGTACGGGCCAACCACGATTGCCGCCGCCAGCGCGCTCCTGATGACCATGTCCATGATTATCAATGAAAGCCTCGTCGCGCGTACCTTTGGGGCCTACACATTGCAGCTCTTCGATGTCGCTAAAGACAGCGTTCTGGTGCCGGTGCTTGCAGTCGGGTTAATCGTCTTTGCTTTTGTGATCAACATATCCGGCAACAAGATAATCGGCGGCGTGTCCAAAGTCGCGGCCGTGCTCAAAGTCGGCGGGATACTGGTCTTTGCTGGCGCAGCGCTCTGGGCGTCAGGCCTCTCCTTCGAAGCGGCATCCTCTGCGACCACTGAGCAGACCGGACCCGCCGGTTTCCTGGCCGGTGTCGCGCTTGCAATCCTGGCCTTTAAAGGCTTCACGACGATCACGAATAGCGGCGACGAGGTCCAGAACCCCAACAAGAATGTCGGCCGGGCGATCATCTGGTCGCTGGCCATCTGCCTCGTCGTTTATATGGCTGTGGCACTGGCCGTCGGCTCTTCGCTGACGCTGGACGAGATTGTTGCAGCCAAGGACTTTTCATTGGCCGAAGCCTCGCGCCCGGCCTTTGGCGATCGTGGCGTGGCGTTCACCGTGATCATCGCGATCATAGCCACAGCGTCCGGACTTCTGGCCAGCGTGTTCGCCGTCTCACGTATGCTCGCCATGCTGACGAATATGAACCTGATCCCGCACAAGCATTTTGGCATGCCCGGCGGCATCCAGACGCATACGCTCGTCTACACCGTCGTGCTCGCTGCCTTTCTGGCCGCCTTCTTCGATCTTGGCCGGATCGCCTCACTCGGCGCGATCTACTATCTGGTCATGGATATCATCATCCATTACGGTGTAGTGCGGTATTTGCGCGAGGATGTCGGTGCCCGCGCCTGGGTCCTGATCGCCGCCATTCTGTTCGACTTAATCGCGCTTGGCGCATTCCTCTTCATCAAGGCCAGTGCTGACCCGATGATCGTTGTGATCGCACTGGGCTCCATGGCGGCAATCTTTGCCTTCGAAGCCCTCTACCTGGGCCGGATCCGCGGCAAGGAGGCGCCCGATCATGCGCACTCACATTCGTGACTTGCCAGGGACACATAACTGATGCGCCTGCTCGATCGCCCCATAATCTGGATTGTGATTTTCGGCTTCCTCACTGCCTTTGTCTGGGAGGCTTTGCAGATGCCTTTCTATGCAATGGATCACCTTAGCCACCGGCAGATGACCATGACCTGCGCCGTCGCGTCTATCGCGGACGCCGGTCTGATGGCGCTCGCTTACGGTCTTGCGGCGCGGGTTGGGTCGCCGGGCGTCTCGAACCCCATGCCGCTCCTGATCTATGTGGGCGCCGGTTTGACTGCGACTGCGCTGGTCGAACAGGTCGTGGTCAGTGCATCCTGGGGCTGGCGCTATAGCGAAGCCATGCCGGTCATCCCCGGTACGACTATTGGCATTGTCCCACTCTTGATGTGGATCATGGTACCCTTAGTAACACTCTGGCTGGCGCGGCGCATGACGAGGCGCGCAGCATGATCCTGGCTATTCTCATCACCAGTTTCACCTTCGTGCTGTCAGGCGCTTTGCATTACGTGATGGTCTCAAGCGCGATCCGGCACCTTGGTGCGGCGACCTATCATCGCGGGTGCAAACTCGTTATCGCGCTCTGCGTGTCTGGTATCGCGCATATAGGAGCGGTCAGTCTCTACGCCCTCGCATATGGTGCAGGCCGCGCGTTGGGCATTGGCGATCTGCGCGGCGAAACCCCGGCGACCGCGATGGATGTCTTTTACTTCTCATTGGTCAGCTACACCTCGCTCGGCCTCGGCGATATCGTCCCAACCGGACATTTGCGCCTGATTGCAGGCGTCGAGGCACTGAACGGATTCCTGCTGATCAGCTGCTCGGCAGCCATGCTGTTCCTGTTCATCAGGGATGGGGACAAGGCCAAATCACCATGAACCGTTCGCCCCACCTTTCCATACACCTGAACCTGAAATGCTCCGCCCCACTGTGCGTCATTCAGGGAATAACCGCAGCCATACGTATTATTGGGGGAAAGGGACGCGAATGACTCGCCATTTCAAGCGCTATGGCCTGATTGCTATCGTCATTGTCTTCCTTGCGGCGGCGATCCTCGGCTGGACACAGCTTCAGGACCCCCACGAAGAGCAGGGTCATATTGAAGTCTTCGGCAATGTCGATGTGCGCCAGGTCAATCTTGGGTTCAAAATCCCGGGCCGGCTTGCAGAGATGAAGGTTGAGGAGGGCGACCAGGTCGCCGCGGGTGACGTGATCGCGGCGCTTGAACCGGTTGACTATGATAATGAAGTGAAATTGGCCCAGGCGCGCGTCGCAAGATCACAAGCAGCGCTCAATGTGCTGCTCGCTGGCGCGCGGCCCCAGGAAATCGCACAAGCTGAAGCGCTGCTGGCTGAGGCTGAAGCGGCGCTGAAAGTGGCTGAAACGACTCTTTCCCGGCAAACCTACCTCGCTGAACGCGACATCGCCTCTCATCAGGCGCATGAGGAGGCGGAGGCGCGCCGCGGCGGCGCGGTCGCCCAGCGCGATGCTGCCTCAGAAGGCCTCGAACTCGCCCGGATCGGACCGCGTGCGGAAGACATTGATCAGGCGCGCTCGGTCCTGGCGGCTGAACAGGCGGCGTTCGCACTCGCTGAGCAACGCGTTGCCGACACGGTGCTAACCGCGCCCAATGACGGGGTCATCCTGACCCGCGTCCGTGAACCAGGTTCGATCATAGGCGCGGGAGAAACAATCTACACCCTGACCCTGACCTCGCCGGTCTGGGTGCGCGCCTATATTGAAGAACCCGATCTTGATCTGATCCAGGCCGGGATGGACGCAGAAATCCGCACAGATTCCGGGCACGTCTATCACGGCCAGATCGGTTACATCTCACCCGTTGCCGAGTTCACGCCCAAAACAGTCGAGACGCGGTCATTGCGCACAAGCCTCGTCTACCGCGTGCGTATTATTGCTGAGGACCCCGAAAACCGTCTCAAACAGGGCATGCCGGTTACCGTATTGCTCAGCCCGGACAGGACTCGTTGAGCGTGCCCGGTCCGCTCGTCCAGATTGATCAACTCACCAAGCGTTTTGCCCAGGGCAACCTGGCCGCGCTCGACGACGTAACAGCCAGCGTCAGCGCTGGCGAAGTGACCGGCCTTGTTGGCCCGGACGGCGCCGGCAAGACAACGCTCCTGCGACTGATCGCAGGCTTGCTGGTTCCCAATACGGGCAAAATCACCGTTCAAGGCCTTGATCCCGTCAGCGATGCCCGCGCCGTCCACCGGATCGTGTCGTACATGCCGCAGCGGTTTGGTCTTTACGAGGATCTCAGCGTCCAGGAGAACCTGACTCTGTATGCCGATCTGCGCTCGGTTACAGGCGCGGACCGCGATGACGCCTTCGAACGTCTTCTGCGCTTTACCGGCCTCACGGACTTCAAAAAACGACTGGCCGGGGCGCTGTCCGGAGGCATGAAACAAAAACTCGGCCTGGCTTGCGCACTGATCAAGACACCCGATCTGCTCCTGCTGGATGAACCGAGCGTCGGAGTCGATCCAATCTCGCGGCGCGAGCTATGGCGCATGGTCTATGACCTTGTCGACCAGGGTATCGGGGTTGTCTGGAGCACCGCCTATCTCGATGAAGCTGAACGGTGCGCGCGCGTATTGCTCCTGAATGAGGGCTCATTGCTTTATGCAGGCTCGCCGCAAGATCTGACCGACCGCGTCGCGGGACGAACCTACCAGATCCGTCATATCAGCACCGATCGGCGAAAGGTTCTGAGCGAAGCGACAAAGCTTGACGGCGTGATCGATGGCGTCATTCAGGGCAGCCGCGTCCGACTGGTCCTGGCTGAGGGCGCTGAACCGCCGTCCCTGGACCTGCTGGATGCTGGCGATCAGTCGGAAATGGCACTCACACCGCCGCGCTTCGAAGACGCCTTCATGGATTTGATCGGAGGCGGTTTCAAAGCCAACTCGCCCTTTGCCGACCGTCAGGACGCGGCCACCCACACGGTTGATAAAGTGGTCGAGGCGAACGCGCTGACCCGCCGGTTCGGAGACTTCATCGCCGCAGACGATATAAGTTTTGACGTCGGGCGCGGCGAGATTTTCGGCCTGATCGGACCGAACGGCGCTGGCAAGTCGACGACATTCAAAATGCTGTGCGGGCTGCTTCGGCCAAGCGCTGGCTCTGCTCGCGTTGTCGGTCTCGACCTTCAAAACGCGCCCAGCAAAGCGCGCGGGCGGATTGGCTATATGGCCCAGAAATTCTCGCTCTATGGCGATTTGAGCGTGCGCCAGAATCTGGACTTCTTCGCCGGTGTTTATGGCTTGCGCGGCCAGGTCCGCAAGGCGGCGATCGAACGTATGATCGATACGTTTGGACTATCCGATAAGCTGATCGTGAATGCGCTCAGCCTGCCGCTTGGCTATAAGCAACGTCTGGCGCTTGCCTGCGCGGTGATGCACGACCCCGACGTCCTGTTTCTTGATGAACCGACATCTGGCGTCGATCCTCGCACACGCCGCGAGTTCTGGACCCATATCAATGCTATGGTTGCCAATGGTGTGACCATTATGGTGACGACGCACTTTCTTGACGAGGCCGAGTATTGCGATCGCATCGCTCTCATCTATCGTAGCCGGATGATCGCATCCGGGTCGCCGGACGATCTGAAGGAGAGCGCCCGCGCCCATGGTCTGGAAGACCCCACGCTAGAGGATGCCTTTATCGCGCTTGTCGAACAAAGCGATCGGGAGCGCGAAGCGGCATGACACCGCACGCGCCTTTCTCGCACAAATGGCGGCGCCTGACGGGTTTGATCACCAAGGAGTCGCGCCAGGTTCTGCGCGATCCAAGTTCGGTTCTGATCGCGGGCGTGATGCCGCTTTTGCTTCTATTCCTGTTTGGATATGGCGTGACCTTCGATCCACGCGAACTCGACGTCGCGCTTGTGGTGGAGCAGCAATCATCCGAGACAGCGAGTTTTCAGGCGGCTCTTGAAAACTCGACCTTGTTCGAGGTCGAGGTCGGACCCGATCGACGCCTGTTTGAGAGAGATCTGTCGCTTGGCAAGATTGGTGGTTTGATCGTCCTGCCTGCCGATTTTTCTGCGAAGGCGTTTCGCGCGGACAGCGCACCCGTCCAGGTCATCGTTGACGGGAGCGATCCGAATACCGCCTATCTCGTCAGCGGCTATGTTGAGCTCTTATGGGGTAACTGGCTGGAACAGGAATGGATCAGGCGGGGACGCCCGGCCCTGCCGCCGAGCGTGCAGCTTCAGCCGCAAGTCTGGTTCAATCCGGAAATCTCGAGCCGCAACTATCTTGTGCCGGGATCGGTTGCGATCATTTTGACGACAATTGGCGCTCTGCTTACGGCACTGGTCGTCGCACGCGAATGGGAACGCGGTACGATGGAAGCCCTGCTCGCGACACCGGTTGGGATTTTCGAATTGCTGATCGGAAAACTGGTGCCCTATTATCTGCTTGGGATGGGCTCTATGGCCCTTGCGGTCATCACCGCTGTTTGGTTGTTTGGCGTGCCGTTCCGCGGGTCTCTCGGCGTCCTCATCCTGTCTTCGTCCTTGTTCATGCTGTGCTCGCTCGGTCAGGGTTTGCTCATATCAACCCTCACCCGAAACCAGTTGGTCGCGGCGCAGGCATCGGTTCTGACCGCCTTCCTGCCTGCCTTCTATTTCTCCAATTTCGTGTTTGAAATTGATAGTATGCCGCTGGCCCTGAGGCTCATCAGTTACGCGGTTCCTGCCCGCTATTATGTTTCTACATTGCAAACCGAGTTTCTCGCGGGCGATGTCTGGAATGTTATCCTGGCGGATCTGGCCGGGCTTGGACTCTTTGCCCTGATTGTCTTCGGACTTACTGCGCTGACCACGCGCACACGGCTGGAGTAGGAACATGTTTCTGCGTATCCTGTCTCTCATCATCAAGGAACTTCTCGCCAGCGCACGAGATCCCCAAACCCGGTGGGTCGTTCTCTTCTCTCCGCCTTTCCTTCTGGTGATCTATGCCTTCGCAATTACCCAGGAAATCTCCAGCGTGAATTTGGGCGTGTACACGCAGGATCGCGGCGCTGAGGCGCGTGCACTGATCAGCAGGTTCGAGGGGTCTCCAATTTTCGAAGATATCATCTATCTGCGCAGCGACTCAGAAATCCCGGCGGCTATCGACGCGCGATCCGTTGATCTGGTGCTACGAATCGGGCCCGACTTTTCTCGGACCCTGGAACGCGGCGAACACGCGACTGTTCAGTTGATCCTGGACGGGCGAGCCTCCAATGCCGCGCAGATTCTGGCCGGGTATTCAGGCCGGATCGTGCAGAATTTCAATGAGGAGACGGCTGCAGCACTCGGCATTCCGCCGCTTACAAAGTTGGTAACCCGGGTCTGGTACAATCCCAATCTCGACCCGCTTTGGTCTGCGGTACCGGCATTGTTCGCCGTGCTGACAGCCATTGTCGGGTTCATGGTCTCGGCGCTGTCGATTGCGCGTGAACGCGAGCTTGGCACATTCGAGCAGCTGCTGGTTTCTCCATTGCGACCGACGGAAATCCTCATCGGAAAAGCGGTTCCTGCACTTCTGATCGGACTGGCCAGCGCAACTGCGATGCTGATCCTGGGCTGGCTGGTGCTGGATGTCCCGCTACGCGGATCATTGATCCTCCTCTATGCCAGCATGGTCGTCTATCTGGCGGCGATCATTGGGATCGGTCTGTTCATTTCGTCCCTGGCGGCGACACAGCAACAAGCGATCATTGGTCTCTTCATCTATATGATGCCGGCTGTTTTGCTGTCGGGCTATGCAACTCCGGTCGCGAACATGCCTGATTGGCTGCAGGTTTTGAGCGAGACCAATCCGATCATGCATTTCATCGTGATCAGCAAGGCCGTCTACATGAAGGACGCGCCTGCCGAACTCTTCATCCATCACACCTGGCCCATGGCGGTGATCGCGGTCGTAACGCTCACTGCAGGTGCCTGGCTATTTCGCAGGCGCATGTCCTGAACAACAAATAGGCAATCCGGGAGAAAATCATATGTGTCTGTCAGCAGAAGTCAGTTTCATCGCCGCCGCCGGGCTTATTCCAGCTGGTATGCTCAGCATTCGGCAAGCCTGGCGGGGCGACCGGCGCTATCTGCCCCTGGCAACCCTGCCGCTGTTGTTTGGAATTCAACAATTGGCCGAAGGCGTGGTCTGGGTCGCCGGGTCCAGCCAGAACACCGAACTGATCGCAAGTGCCTCTCTCCTATACATGTTTTTTTCCTGGTTGGCCTGGCCGGTCTGGATTCCGGTCTCGACCTTCGCCCTCGAACCGGCCCGGCGTAAACCCTATTTCCTCGTCTTCGTAATAGCCGGCGCGATGTTGGGCGCACTGCAATACATTCCCTATTTTGCGCACGAGGGCTGGCTCAATACCCGCTTCCTGTCGCATGTAATCGTCTATGAAGGCACCGAACTCCTCGATTTTGTCGGACGCCGAGAGATTACCTATGCGATCTATGTGTCAGTTGTGATCCTGCCACTTTTACTATCATCGGTACGCGGCGTGCGTATCTTCGGTTTTCTCGCGTTTGGCGTTCTCATCACAACCTATACGTTCTTCGCATACGCCTATGTTTCGGTCTTCTGTTTCGGCGGGGCGGTCATGTCATCCTATCTGGTCTGGATGATGTACCGGGGTGACGGTTCGAAACACGGCACACGACCTCAAACAACACCTGCGTGAGCCAGAAGTGATGGCACTCGACCCATTCGCCATTGCCGGCATTGACACCGCCCGCCTGACACGCGTGAGCAGTCGTTTCGAGCCGCGTTTGGCGTCCGCAGTGTCGGCCCGTGTCGCAAAATGCAGGAAATAGGTGCATCGCTTTTTTAGAGTGGGTGAAGACCGGCGCCTTCTGAGCCCCCCTCAGAAGGATAGCTCAACGCCCATCAGGAACTCAAACGGCTTTCCCGGGCGAAGACCGGCCGGGTCTATTGAGGCAACATACACGTCGTCAAAAAGTTTCTCGGCCTTTACCCGCACGCGGATGCGATCCGTCAGGTCACTCCATATTGCAGCATCCGCCACCCAACGCGCCTCGATGAGTTGCGCCGCCTCGATTGCGCCCTGCCCGGCGCGCCCGTGCATCGGACACATAGTTTGCCGACAGATCCCTACCCCAGCGATTGGTCTCGACACCTGCGTTCCATGTCAGCTGTTTGTCGGACACATAGGGTAACTTGTCCCCAGCGGCGACATAATCCCACGGTACATAGTCGCGCTCGAAACGCCGCTGGAATTTTGCATCTGTGAGCGTATAGACGAACCCTGGCGGAAGGGCGAATTCTACCCCCAAAAGGGTTGCCGCATCACAGCTGGCAGTGGCTTACATGGACTTGCACGCTCACTTCACCGCCATTGAACGGGTCACCAAAGTACAGTCGTCGCCGAACGACGCCGTGCAGGTTCCGATAGTCGCTGACAATCCGGATACGGGACATGCTCTCTTATATGATCAGCTCAGTGCGCAGGCTCGCATCCGCAACGAGGCGCCGCTGCAATCCCGGTTCAACCTGATATGCCAGCGCGAACACATCGGGCATACGGGCGGGCTTGCCGGTGGAAAGCGCGATACAGACATATTTGGATGCGCCCAGAATCAGTGTTTGATGATCATCTGCCCGCACGACCTGGAAGTACCGATTGGCTCGCAATCTGCCATCATTGAACGTTATCCAGTTTGCGATGATGACCCCGTCGCCAAGTCGCGCAGGCCGCTGATAAACCAGCCTAGTTTCCCGAACCGCCATACCTCGGTCCAGATCGACGCACGCTTCAGCGGGCAGTCCAACCGACGCTGAATGTTCCATGGCGCAGTCATTCATCCATTTCAGATAAACTGCATTGTTCACATGGCTGAACGCATCAATGTCTGACGCAGCGACAGTCAAGCGAGATGTGAATGCGTCGGAAAACAGGAGGCCGCTCTGCTGATCGACAGGCATGACTTCTACCTCCCTCTTCGCTGAATATGATCATGTGCTTCCGCGGCGTTCAATTCGCGCGTCGAATTTCCGGTGCGGACATAATATTTCGAGGTATCCGACAAGACGAGAAAGACTGGTTCTGCGGCGCGCTCTACGAGCACCCAGCATATTGTCATGTCGTCGATCTTCAGGAACCGGCACCTGATCAGCGTGCAAGCGACACCCCCCAGATACGTCTTTACGATCCCCGTCAAGGCGCGCTCAAATTCATCAACTGACGGCTGCCGAAGCGTTTTAAGATCCTGTTCAATTCCGGTCAGCTCGCCTGCATCTGTCACGCCGATTAGGAGACGACCGCCTTCATGGTTCATCAATCCAGCGATTGTCTTGGCAATGACTTGCTCAAGACTTCTATTGGTCCTCGATTCATTGATATCCCACCGCAAAGTGGATTTGAACTCGGTGAATTCGTTCTCACCTCCGGCAATGACACTTGGCAATGCCGTTTGGAGATCCTCAAGGAGTCCCTCAGCTTTACGCAACTGAACAGAGAGTGCACGTGTCAGAACGGCAAAGACCATTCCGATTGCCGCGCCGAGTGCAGCGAAAATGCCATTCATAGCCATGAGATGGTAAACTGGCGCGCCACTCACCCGCTCCCAGGCAAATCGGCCAAAGTCAGAATATTCGGGTGAAAACAGAGCGCCATACTCCATCCACAAGACGAGCGTAATGATGGGGTGAAGAACAATGACCCCTATGATCGCGCCCATGGCGGCATAAAGAAGAAAATGCCGTACAGGACGGTAAAGTCCGATTCCTGAGCGTCCAAGAGCAAGACGGCGTGTCAAACTGATTCCTCTCTCAGGCCGCGAACCGAGTTGATGATGAGGGTGCCAGCCGCACCTGCAACAATCGCCTCGATATCCTTCAATGCACCGATCGCTGCTTTTGCGCCGCTATGGCGCACAAACGCGCAGGCAGCTCTGACTTTTGGGCCCATTGATCCTGCCGGGAACTCATACGTGTCCAGAGCATCAGGCCCCGCTTCTATAATGCGCCGCTGTGAGGGTTGCCCCCAGTCGACATAGACCGCATCGACATCGGTCGCCATGATGAAGAGATCCACTTCAAGTTCGCGGGCCAGCAACGCGCTGGCAAAATCCTTGTCGATGACGGCTTCAACTCCCTTGAGCCGACCATCTTCTCCCCGGATTGTCGGAATCCCCCCTCCACCGGCGCAGATAACAATTACGCCGCGGTCGAGCATCCATTTGATTGGATCCAGTTCAAGAATTTTCTGAGGTTTGGGCGACGCAACAACCCGGCGCCAATCCTGACCATCCGCTTTGATCTGCCATTTTTTTTCGGCCGCAAGACGTTCTGCATCAGCCCGGGAATAAACCGGTCCGACAAATTTGCTCGGCGCGTCAAACGCCGGATCAAGCGTATCGACCTCGATCATGGTGAGCAGTGTCGCGATCTCTTTGTCCCCTTGCAGGCAGTTTCGAAGCTCGCGCTCGATCACGTACCCGATCATGCCCTCGGTCTCGGCGCCGAGAACATCCAAAGGGAAGGCTTCGTCTGGCTTGTAGGCCGCCCCTTGCAGTGCCAGCAATCCGACCTGGGGCCCATTGCCATGCGTAACAATCAGTTCGTGATTCCGAGCCAGGGGGGCAAGCGCGCTTGCTGCAATTTTTACATTGGCGCGCTGGTTTTCGACCGTCAGCGCTTCACCGCGTTTCAAAAGGGCGTTTCCGCCAAGGGCAACCAGTATACGCATGGATCAACCGCCGATCGTGGCCACAAGAATGGCCTTGATCGTGTGCAGCCGGTTCTCGGCCTGTTCGAACTGGATTCCCGCGGGCGATTCAAAGACCGCGTCAGTAACTTCCATTTCGGATATCCCGAATTTCTCCAGCATGTCCCGGCCGACGTCGGTTTCTGCATTGTGGAATGCCGGCAGGCAATGCATGAATTTGGTTGTCGGCTTGCCTGTTGCCGCCATCAAATCGGCATTGACCTGATAAGGCCTGAGCAATTTGATCCGTTCTTCCCAGACCTCGGCTGGCTCGCCCATCGACACCCAGACATCAGTATTGATGAAGTCACAGTCCTTGACGGCTTCGACCGGGTCTTCGGTGATCGTCAGCCGGGCTCCATACCGGGCTGCCAGCTCTTTGGCAGGCTGCAAATAGTCGTCGCTTGGCCAGAGGCTCCCGGGCGAAGCGATGCGGACATCCATACCCATCAGACACCCGGCGATCATGAGGGAATGACCCACATTGCTATGGGCATCGCCGACAAAGGCGTAGGATATGTCGCGGAGCGGCTTGTCGGCATGTTCGTGCATCGTCATCAGGTCCGCCAGCATCTGGGTCGGGTGCCATTCATCCGTCAGACCGTTGAATACGGGCACGCCCGCATAGGCGGCAAGTTCTTCGACCTTTCCCTGCCCAAACCCGCGATATTCGATCGCATCGTACATTCGCCCAAGGACCCGAGCCGTGTCCTTCATTGATTCCTTGTGACCGATATGCGAGCCGGACGGCCCGAGATAGGTAAAGCCTGCTCCCTGATCCATGGCCGCAACTTCGAACGCACACATCGTACGCGTCGAGGCCTTCTCGAAGATCAGGCAGATATTCTTGCCTTTCAGGCTTTGGTGTTCGATGCCGGAATATTTCGCGCGTTTCAGATCACGCGACAGATCGAGAAGATAGCGCATTGCGCGCTGGTCGAAATCCAGCAGTTTCAGGAAACTGCGTCCTTGAAGATTATAGGCCATTATACGTCCTCATCATGAATATACGGGTGCCAAACGGGCACTTAAAAATCGACCGGATCGCGCCAGACCGGGCAGGTCATGCAATGGCCGCCGCCGCGGCCTCGCCCGAGTTCGGATCCACGGATCGTGATCACTTCGATACCGGCTTTGCGCAGGAGCGTGTTGGTCGATGTGTTGCGGTCGTACGCGACAACGACCCCCGGTTCGAGGGCGACGACATTGTTGCCGTCGTCCCATTGCTCGCGCTCCTGATTGTAGGCGTCGCCGCCCGTTTGAACGATGTTCAGCTTTTTGAGCCCAAGCGCCTCAGCCGCTATCACAAAAAGGTGACGGCTCTCCTTTGTGACGCATACGTGGTCGGGCTTGTCGCAGGGTTGCAATGTATAGCATTGGATCTGGTCGCAAACCTCGACAAAAGCCGTCGCGACATCCCGGTCACAATGGGAAAAGACCGTGTCCAGGTGCATCGCGCTGCGTGCGCGCGGCATCTGACAGGCGATGACACGGGTCGCGGCCCCGTTTTTAAACAAGGCGCGCGCCACTTGTCCAACCGCCTGCGGGCTGGTGCGTTCGCCCATCCCGATAAGGACAGTGCCGTTGCCCCATGGCATGACGTCGCCGCCCTCCAGCGTCGCGGGGCCGTGATCGGTATCCGGATCGCCCCACCAGACTTTGAAATCACCGTGTGCAAATGCCGGGTGAAATTTGTAGACAGCGGCGACGAGCAGCGTTTCGGGCCGCCGCGCGGGCCAGAACATCGGGTTCAATGTCAGGCCGTTGCCGATCCAGCAACTATTGTCGCGCGGGAACTGCGTGTTTGGCAGTGGCGGTATGACAAATCCGTCCGGACCCAGATAGCTGCCGAACATGTCAGTGGCCTTAAACGGCAGGTCATGAACGGCAATTCCGCCTATCAGAAACACCGCCAGTTGATAGGGGGGAAGTTCGCTCAGCCAGGCGCGCAACTCCTCCGGCATGCCGACGCCGACCTGGTCGTCGGTCACCCGCCGGTCGAGGATCCAGTTGCGGGCCTCAGGCATCGCGACAATCTCACTCAAGAGGTCATGAAATTCGTAGACTTCAACCCCGCGATTGGCCATTTTCATGCGAAAGTCGGCATGATCGGTTCTGGCTTCCTGCACCCAGAGAACATCATCGTAGAGCAACGCATCGGCGTTTGCGGGCGTTAGCCGTGAGTGCGCGAGCCCTGGCTGACAGGTAATGACTTTGCGCAGCTTGCCGATTTCAGAATGTACACCGAAGCCTGTCATTGGAGAGGTCCTTTCAAAAACACGTTGAATTGCGGTTCAGTATGCGGCGTTGAAGACTGTGCCCGCTCAGTTGATCAGGGTTGCGATCGTCAGAGACCCCATAACCAGGACGACCAGCCCGAGCAGGAGCGGCCACATGAACCGGAGCCAGCGCTGGTAGGGCACACCGCCAATCGCGAGTGCTCCCATGACGACCGCAAAGGTCGGGTTGATGAGGTTCACCAGCCCGTTCGCCGACTGATAGGCGGTCACCACAAGCGAGCGGTCAACGTCCGAGAAATCGGCAAGCGGTGCCATGATTGGCATGCTCAAGACGGCAAGACCCGAGGACGATGGTACCAGGAAGGACAATCCAAGCTCTATCCCGAACATGGTGTTGATGAACCCGATGGGCCCGAGCCCGCTCAAGGCGCCTTCGCCCGCATGCAGGATCGTGTCCGTCATCTTGCCTGCGTCCATGATCACCACGATTCCGCGTGCAATGCCGATTATGAGCGCCACGCCGAGAAGGTCTTTCGCGCCCGCCATGAAGGCGTCGATAAAGCCCTCTTCACCCATCCAGGAGGCGACCCCGACAAGGATAGATGCAGCGATGAACAGGGCCGACATCTTGTCCATCCACCAGCCTTGCGAAGATACGCCCCATATCATGATGGCGAAGGTCGCAGCGAAAATGATCAGGGTCAGGATTTGTGATCGTGAGAGCGGCGCGTCCGGATCATGGCCGTCGCTCTTGAAGCGGGCAGCGATTTCGTTTTTCTTGTCGGCGATGATCGATTTGGAGGGATCTGCTCTCACCTTGACGGCGTAGCGCATCACGTAGGCCGAACAGATCGCCCAGCCTGTTACCAGAATGAAAACCCGCAGGGTCAGCCCGTCCGTAAACGCGATGCCAGCCGCGTTTGAAGCGATAACCGTGGCGAACGGGTTTATCGTCGAACCGAGGACGCCGATCCCCGCCCCGAGCAGGATAACGGCAACGGCGACGACGGCATCAAACCGGGCGGCCAGCATGACCGGTATCAGGAGCCCATAAAAGGCGAGCGATTCTTCGGCCATGCCATAGGTCGTGCCGCCAACAGCAAAGAAGGCCATAAGGATCGGGATCATCCAGATCTCTCGCCCCCTCAAGGCCGACATGCAGCGTTCGATTGCATGATCGATGGCGCCTGTCCGGGTCACAACGCCGAGAAATCCACCGATGATGATCACGAACAGCGCGACATCGATAGCCTGCGCTTGATTGCTGTCCGGGTTATAGAACCCGCCAATCGGTGCGAGAAATACATCGACAATCCCTTGCGGGTTGGCATCAACGGTTTCGTATGTCCCTGGAATCGGTACCTCACGGCCCAGTTCCGCATTCTCCGCTCGCTGATATTGCCCTGCCGGTACAATCCATGTCCCCAACGCAACGAGGGCAATGAGCGCGAACAGGATTGTATAGGCAGTTGGAAACTTGAAGCCCTTCGATGGGGCCTGTGCATCGTCCGTTTCAATTGAGTCTGACATGTTTTCAGCCCCTCTCCTAGAATGCGACGGATGCGTAGAGCATGAAGTGAGACCAGGTCTCATCACCGCCCGTAAATTGTTTGGCGCCGTCGCCCGGCACCATCACAGCGGCTGCCGCCGACAGGAACAAGCGATCGGTCGCCTGCCAGTCGAGGAAGATATCGACTTCGTCTCCGAACGCCTCATCGTCCACACCGATCTGGCCAGGTTCATCCAGAGTGAAATTGAGCCAGGAAGCGGTCAGCGACACGGTGTCAGTCAGCGTGGCAGAGCCTTTGACCATATGGGTTTTCTGGTTGGAGTTCCCGAAAATCCAGTTGCCCGTGATCTCACCCTGATACCATTGGCCGTAATCGGTGAAGCCGTAGGCGAGCGGTACGAATTCTTCATTTTGCGGCGTCGACGGATCATCGCCTGTGACGACGGCGTAGCGATAGGTGATTGTCGGCTCAAACGGCAAGCTATCGAGCTTGTAGCGGCCTTGAAGGTAGCCGCCTTGGCCCTCATAGAAACCGGCCCCTTCCTGCAGGGCGTACTCGCCAGAAAATGTTAACCGGTCAGAGACGTCAATCGCGGCGCGCACATCGTAGGTTTTCAGTTCCTCGGCTGTGTTTGCGGTGACCGGGTCATCAAAATGGGCAACTTCGACATAGGTTGCGCCAATTGAGGCGCGCTCGGAGATGTCATACTCGGCATTGACCCCGCCGACATGCGCCTTGATACCGGCCCGGCCCGGATTGTTGCCAAGCCAGAACCCTTCCAGCAGCAGATCTCCTTGCTTCAGGCGAACGAGGCCGCTGCTGCGCGACGCCGAACGGGCACCCAGGTAGAAGCCGCCTCGGTCGCCGCCATCACGGCCACCATCCTTGATCAGGAAGCCGGTACCAATTTCATAGTCAAAATCGCCGCCGATGACCTCGAAGAAATCATCTTCGCCAAGTTCTGCCTTCCAGCCGACATAGAGCTTTTCGAGCGTCGCCTTGCCGGGGTCGCTGATCCCGGCGGCGAAACCTTCTGCGCTCTCGCCGTATGTCTTCGTCCCGACAGCAGACAGGCCGGCTGACAATTCCCCCCCAAATACATTTTTCAATGTCAGGTACAGTTGCGGCTCAACTGCGAACTCCGCCCATGTGCTTGTATCGACACCGATGTTCGCTTCGGGCTCTCCAAACCAGGGATTGCTTTGCGCAAAAACGACTGTGGCTGCGTCGAGACCAACATCAATGGCGACAACGTCACTGTCGTAGAGATTGATCTGGGCCATGGCTGGAAGGGCCGCAACGCCGAGTCCAATAATTGACAGAAGCGCTGTTCTGCAGGCAGGGCCCCGGGGACAATGCGCACGCACGTGTGAGTGAGGCGTATACGTGTCGGCCTTGAGGTTTCTCATCATCGGTGTCTCCAATGCGCATGGGACCAAGCCTGCCGCAAATGGGAGCGATCAGCCTTTATGGTGATACGGCATGGACGCCACCTTCCCTCACTCATTACACCGGGAACTTACACAGCCGCCGTTTTTCAATACAGTTGAAACATTCAATACTGGCGGGTTTGCTCCGCTCTAGGGTCGGGTGATGACCAAGTTACCAGCTCCTAACTACACGCCCGCACTCGGCCCTCATGGTTCGATAGAACTTTATGATCGCGCCATTGCTCTCCTGACCCGTGAGAAAACATGGCGAGCCAGGCTGCTCGTCGCTTTGGCCCCCAGAGGCGGAGAGACAATCATCGATATCGGCGCGGGCACTGCGAGCATGGCGTGTCTGATCAAAACAACGCAGCCTGGCATTCGCATGATCGCAATTGATCCGGACCCCGACATACGAACGATCGCCGAAGCGAAAGCGGTAAGAGCTGGAGCCGCTATCGAATTCGTAACCGCGATGGGCGACAAAAAGATTGACCACATTGTCCGGCCGGGAAGCGCGGACAAGATTCTGATCAGCCTCGTGCTCCACCAGTGCCCGGTCTCTGTTAAAACAAGTATCCTCGCAAACGCTTTTCGCCTCCTCAAACCCGGTGGCGAGTTGCTGATCGCTGATTACGGTCGGCAGCGCTCAATACCGATGAAGCTTGCTTTCAACCTGGTCCGCCTGACCGATGGCTATGCCGACACCAGAGCCAACAAGGACGGCCGGCTGCCCGAATTCATGCGGGGTGCGGGATTTACGCATGCCAAAGAGCAGAGCGTCACGCTCACGCCGACCGGATCGATCTCCATCTATTCGGGCACCAAACCCTAGGCTCACTGCCAGGCGGTTTGGCGCCGCGACGTACCGATCTTGCAACGCACACGCCTCGGTCCACGCCATCACGGTTTCAATAGAGCGCCGATCCAATACCGAGGGCGGCATTGGTCTTCGCGATGGATTTTTGTGAATCTGTCGAAAGCCCTGTCAGCGCCCTGATCGCATCAATCGTTTCCGGGATGACGATCGCCTGATTGTCGACCATATAGGCATAAAAGAGTTCATTATTCTGAATCGTAACCAGGTCTTCCCAAAGAGCGACTTCGTATAGGTTGTCATTTGGACGTTTCAGGTCGGCCATGAGTTCCTTGACACTGTTTATACCCGTCAGTCCGTCGTCCAGTCTGACCATGGCGATACGCGTCGAAGAGTGAAATGCCGCCAATACCTCCTCTCGGTCGGCGGCGCGCGACAGTTCAACGTTCCAATAATGCAGATGCGCAAGTGTTTCCGGCACCTTGACCGCCATCGTCACGACATCGAAATCCGGATCGACGCTTTGGGCATCCGGGCCTTGATGGCTTGGAATGCTTTGTTCCGGGACTAGCGTGTTCATGATGCCGCTCTGATGGCTTTCCCAGGGATCGGTGGCGCGGCGCAAAAGCGTGCCGCGCGCCTTTTTGAGCAAACCTGCCCGTTTCAGCGCGCCGAGCGTTCGAACAATCGACGTCGTGTTGCAGGAGACAATCCGCGTTTCATATCTGCCCACAGCGCTGTCAAAATTCGATTCGGCGACGAATGAGTGCTCGGTAAGGGCGTGGGGTTCGCCACCTTGTACAATGAATCTGAGCCCCCGCTTTCGGAAGAGAGCAACATTTCCGGTTGCAACATGTTTCGGTGTGCAATCGACGACAATATCTGCCTCGTCCAGGAGGTCATCCAAATTGCCTGACAGTACTATACCCGCTTTGCTCATCGATGTGTGCGCCTTTGGGGTTGCCGCAAAGACTCGATAGCCTCGCTGGTTCGCGACACGCAGCCGCCAGTCAACAGATGTATCAGCGATGCCTGCCAGCTGCATATCGTCCTGGCGTGTCACGGCATCGGCAACGCGTTTGCCGATGACACCGTAACCGTTTACGGCGACCCGGATTGACTTGTCAGACATGCTCTTGCTCCTTCAGTGACAGATTTTTCTGCGTTGCGACCAGGTTTTGCGGCTCGCCCGCTAGATACGTCTTGATGTTCTTGATTGTGGTTTCGGCAATGCGGGCGATGGCTTCTCGCGTATTGAAAGCGGAGTGAGGTGTCACGATCACATTGGGCATTCGCAATAGAACCTGGTCGGCAACCAGGGTGCGCAGATCATCTCCGTCACAATCAACCGAACAGATCAGCTCTGCCTCTTCGCGAAGCATGGGTTCATCAGGCAGGACGTCAAGTCCGGCCGCCGCCACCTTTCCGCTCTTTAAAGCCTCGATGAGCGCATGGCTATCGACCACGTCGCCGCGCGCCGTGTTGATGATTACGACACCGTCCTTCATGCGCATGAAGGCGTCCGCAGATAGGAGATGACGGGTCTGAGGCGTGGACGGCACGTGCAGGGATATTATGTCTGCGGTCGTTAGGAGGTCGTCAAAAGTCCGATAAGAAAAGCCCTCGCGCGTCGCAAAATCGGAATCCGGCACGATGTCAAATGCACAAACATGCATGCCAAACCCGTGAGCAATGCGGACAACATGCCGCCCGATGGCGCCGGTGCCCACCAGGCCTAGTGTCTTACCGGCGAGATCGAAGCCCGTCAGTCCGGCAGGAGAGAATGGCCCTGAGCGAGCGCGCTCCACCGCCTCGAGCAAGCGATGGCTGAGTGCAAGGAGGAGGGCGAAGACATGTTCGGCGACGGTATTTTCGCCATAGACCGGCACATTGCAGACACGAATGCCGCGTTCGGCGCACAGGGCGGTGTCAATGTGGTCAAATCCTGTCGATCGCGTCGCGATCAATTTGAGCGCTGGCAGCTGATCCAGAACCGCACGATCGATGGCCGAATTTATGAAGGTGGAAACAATTTCGGCATCAACGAAGGCGCCGGCATTTCCGGCCGAGAGAGCTTCATCTGTCAGTCTCAGACTGTTGCCTGGCTTCAGACTGTCAAACGTTGCCGCGTCTCGCGGCTCTATTTCGAAAAACGCAATTTGCATCACTCTGAACCATGCTCCTCGATGGCGACAACCTGTACGAAACTGAAGCCGGGCCGCCGCGGATTCAGCGCGTTCTTTCGCAGAGGCAACCCAGGCGATCGGGGGCCTTCCCGGTGCGAACTGGCTCATTTGGCTCAAAGTAAATGACGGTTTTTTCCGACGCCTGTGCTCAGCATGTTTCATGAAAGACTAATACAGATACGCGGCAGTGGTCCGGCGCACTCATACGCAGACGAAATTCTTCACGAGGCATGATGCTGCGCAGAACTGATCACCAGCCCCCATCGCGGGAAAAGCGCTCTTGGTTTCATACAACGCGAATAGTTTGCGCTTGTCAGGATACCTTGATCTATTGACGGCCTGGCCAAGGGGTGAACCCCAACCAGACGTATCTGACTGTGTGGATAAAGCCCCTTTCATTCCAGATCCGAAGGCAGCCACCGCAGACGCCGGCCATCTGCCTGCCGATTCAAGCGCGTCGACACGGCATGCTGCGCTTGCCGTTTTCGCAGCCATGTCCATCGCTTTTATCTGGGTTAATTCTCCGGCTGTTGGGACCTACGATTTTATCCATCATACGCCTTTCTCGATTCAACTCGGAGAGGTCGGGCTGTCCAAACCACTTGTCGATTGGATCAATGAGGGCCTGATGGTCTTCTTCTTCTTTGCGGTCGGGCTCGAAATCAAACGAGAAGTTTTGGTCGGCGACCTTGCATCGCCGCGCAGGATCGCCCTTCCCGCGATTGGCGCACTGGGCGGTATGCTCGCCCCTGCTGCAATCTATCTGATGTTCAATGCGGGTAATCCGGACACCGAACATGGCTGGGCGGTACCGGTCGCGACCGATATTGTACTCGCACTCGCCGTCTTGTCGGTACTTGGTGCCCGCGTTCCGGCCAGTCTGAAAGTCTTCCTGATGGCGCTCGCCGTATTCGATGATTTCGGAACGCTGGCTGTCATCGCGCTCTTCTATACTGAGGGGGTGAGCCTCGTCTCGCTGACTATGGCTGGTTTCGGCCTTGCCGTCCTGATCGGGTTCAACCGAATGCGCATTTCAAATATGACGCCCTATGTCCTGATAGGCATATTTGTGTGGGTCGCGGTTCTGGAATCAGGCGTGCATGCGACCATTGCCGGTGTCCTCGTGGCCTGGACCATTCCGCTTACAATCAATGGGCGCCCCGTACTTGCGGTCATCGAAGCGGGCATGAAGCCATGGGTCGCTTATGGGGTTGTCCCGATCTTCGCCTTTTTCAACTCCGGCATTCACTTGGCGGGCATAACGCCATCCTCCCTGCTCGGACCCGCCAGCCTCGGCGCCGGGCTGGGCCTTTTCCTTGGCAAGCCGCTTGGTGTATTTGGTGCGGCCAGCCTGGCTGTCTGGAGTGGGTTAGGCAAACGACCTTTCGGCGTCAGCTGGCTGCATTTGCTCGGCGCGTCCTTTCTGGCGGGGGTTGGGTTTACAATCAGCCTGTTCGTGGCGGCGCTCGCATTCGATAGTCCAACCGCTTTGCAAGGGGTCACTTTGAGTGTGATCATCGGGTCCACGCTTTCGGCGGTGACCGGGCTTGGCCTGCTTGCTGCCGCCAGACAAAGGCTCCAGCCACTCAGACCCGATGAGACATTCGCTCGATGATAATGTTGCTGGTGCGCCCTTACTGGCCATTTGCGGCGATGCCAATCGTGTTGCCACCCAATTGGCGTCCCCACCGATGAAGACCTCGTACGGCTGAGCCGGATGCGGTCGCAGGCGTTCAAATCGACCACACAATCACCTGAAATATTTGGACCGCTTGCAAGCCAGGATACACCGACCTGCCAGCTGGGATAGAAACGATATCCGAATATTGGGCGCAATCCTGCAATGATTCCTTAGGTGGCGTCGCCTTCGACTTGGCACGTTCACTCCGAGGGCGCGAACGGCTGCGGTCCCAGCCTCGTGAGTGAGTCTAGAATGGGTCTCGCAATGTCGCGGAAGCGCCTGCGGGCTGGACGTCTTGTTTCGTTTAGCTGCAAAAAAACTGAAACGTGTAATGCGCGGCCAAGGTCTGCGTCTGTTCGTCTTGCAGTCCTATTGGCTGCGATGTGGCTCGGACGGCGAACCACATCACAATACAGGAAAGTTTAAGATGAACTCTCACCAAAGTCCCCGCCGGCAAACTTCCGATGGCTCAAGCCACTCCTCCCACACTTTACCCAAGGTCTTGACCTGCGTCATATCCAGCCTTGGGATTGGCCTGTTTGGCGTGGGACTAGGTGCAATCGTGGCACCTTATATCGCAGAAACCGCTGCGCTGATTGCCCTTCTCGGACTGACGGTTCACCTTGTCGCCTTGATCCGCAGCGTTCGCCACAGACGCCCAGGCATATCCGATCAGCAACTTTGGCTCACAGCAATCTATCTAAGCTGCTGGACCATACTGATCGTGCTCACTTTACGCCTGTTTAAGGTTTGGTTTTGATGGATCCTGGGCAATTGATACCTCATTGAAGGAATACGGAGCGGCCATGACGAGGCGTTCAAAGTTGACGAGAAAGAGTGATTGCGCGCGTCTTTCGCTGAATGTCGCGTCTGCTTGCGGGCGGCAAAGTCCAAAAAGCGCAAGGGGATTGGTTTGAGCCAGGATATCAGGGACCGACAATATCAGGCGGATTTGACGGTAATATCGTGCAGAATATCGCCGGCATGCGCAAAGTGATCGGCCGCATTTGAGAGGTGGCGATAAATTTCCCGACGCTTGAGCGTCTCCATGACAAAGGAAACCCCTTTCAGGACAGAGTCGCAGCTCGCCTTATCGTCCGGTTCGAGCAAAGGTCGTAAATCCTCACTGAGGTCCTTGCGTCGCGCCGCCAAATCGTTGGCATAATGCTGCGGGCTGAATAATTCGGCTATCGCTCGCCGATAGACTTTCTCAACGTGACGCTCGGTCTTGCGAACAGCGTTTGCGGCGCGTTCCGCTTCCCCCGGATTGGTTTTCAGAACACTGAATCCGCGTTGCAGTGATCTGGCGCCCTGCAGCAGCAAGTCAGCCATTTCAGCCATAGGCTTGTCGGGGCTCACTCCAAGAACATCCATCTCCCACACCGAGGTTTTGGCATAGTTGAGCCCATCATCGATAGCGGTAATCGCGCGGTAGATGTCTTCACGATCATAGGGCGTTGCGAAGGAACGGTTCAGTATATCGATGTTTCTTGCTTTCAAACTGTCGCCTTCGTGTTCGAGCTGGCGAACCCTGTCGGCAGCGGCTTGGTCCCCCGTCATCATGAATTCAGCAAAAACCTCCATCCCCTGCACGACGAGTTCACATTGATCATTGAGCAACTGATGAAAATCTGGCGTGCGCGGAAACAGTCCGTTCAAAATCCGAACAAGGCTCGGAGGACGCTTAACGTCACCTGGGCGTTTCGACATCATACTTCCTTTCTCGCGTGCCCCGAGGGCGTCCTGCTAAACGATTGCGCCAAGCGCTTGCATAAGAAGATACAGCGCGATCGATATCGCGGCTGCACCGGGCATGGTAATCAGCCAGGCGCCTATGATGTGCTGCGCCGTGCCCCAGCGGACCGACTTTGGACGCTCAGATGCACCGATGCCCATTATGGACGTGCTCACGACCTGAGTGGTTGAAACCGGCGCGCCCGTCATGGACGCGGCCAGAATCAGGCTTGCCGATGCAAGCTGGGCATCAAGCGCATGAATGGGTCTGACTTTGTAGATCCCGAAGCCGAGCGTTCGAACGATCCGCCAACCACCTGAAAACGTGCCCAAAGTGATGGAAGTTGCGCTTGCGAGGATCACCCAAATCGGCACGGTGAACTCTGCATTGACGCCGCTGATCACAAGTAACATGGCGATAATCCCCATCCCCTTTTGAGCGTCATTCGTACCATGAGAAAAGGCGAGCGCTGCGGTCGCCACCCATTGAAATCCGCGCAAGTTACGATTGACGGCCGGACGAGCGCCGCGCAGCGCAAATCTTACCAAGCGGTGGATAATCCAGCCGAACAGAAATCCGAGGACTGGCGAAATAAGCAGCGCACCCAGGACCTTGGTGACGCCGCTCACGCGCCCTGCGTTCAACTCGGACATCCCCCATACGACATGCTCTGGTCCGGCAGAAACCAGCACAGCCCCAACCAGACCGCCTACGAGCGCTTGAGAAGAGGATGCTGGCAGTCCGAACCACCAGGTAATTAAATTCCACCCGATTGCGCCCCCCAAGCCTGAAAGCACAATCGTGAGCGACGCGATATTCTGTAGATCAGTGACATCAATAAAGTTGCCGATCGTATTGGCAACGGCTGTTCCACCCAGAACAGGGCCAAGAAAGGTGAATACGGACACAAGTATCGCGGCTTGTATTGGCGTTGCTGCTCGCGAGGCGACAATTGTGGCAAGCATATTCGCGGCGTCCTGGAGGCCATTGGTATAATCATAGGCCAGCACGATCAGAATTCCGGCGATCAACAAGACAAGAGTGTTGGTCATCGACCCGCCCGCAGGATTTAAGAGACTGAAGACACAGCAGCTGCGCTGCGCACACGCCACAATCGCTTCCCTGTCGCGGGTTCGTTTGGCCGGGAGAGACAGCTCATTCTGCGGCAGTCAACCGGATCTGGCGATCGTCGCAAGATCTCGATTTGGTCAGGCCGAGATCTATGCGCGCCAGTGTCCGGCGAAGTCGCACAGCTTCTGGTGTATGGCCGTCCCCGCGACGTTCCAGCTTTGCCAGTTTCTCCCGGAAGATTGGCACATAGACCATGATGACTGGTCGCCCGTCACATTGATCCTGACTGTCTGTCATCTGGCGGCCTCCTGGTCGGCGATCGACGCGGAAAACGGATTGTCGCGTCTGCGATAGGGTGATCAACATCAAACGGATGCAAACGTTTGAGTTTACTCTGATATGATACGCATATGACGCGCGAGGCCCTCATACGTTACAGTTCCAACTGTTTGGACCGAGCTGCGGCCGCATCGAAAATCAGCCGAACGGGCTGCTCTGACATTTCCATGCTGGCAAGAGTCCGGGTCGAGAGTGCGCCCCTGTTCCAGGTTACAGCGTTTAGCATCGTGTGCTGGAAGACGAAGTGAATCATCGATGCAGGGCTGCAATGGTTTTCTTTGTGGCCTGCAAGACAATTGTTTCATCGGGAACGGCCAGGGCCTTGTCCGTCTCCGGACAATCAATCGATTTGATGATATGCCGGATCGTATTCAATCGCGCCTGGCGCTTGTCGTCGGTGTGAACGGCAAACCACGGCGCGTGCGTCAAGTCCGTACGACGCAGCATGTCATCGCGCGCAGCCGTATAGTCATCCCACTTTTCGAGTGCGACCGCATCAATCGGGCTTTTCTTCCATTGTTTGAGCGGATCTTTATCACGGTCTGCGAGGCGGCGCGACTGTTCAGGCTTGCTTATGTCGAGATAGTATTTGAGAATCTGGGTTCCGTCGCCAACCAGCATTTTTTCGAACGCGCCAACATTGTCATAAAACGCTTCAACCTGGTCATCACTGGCAAATCCCATGACCCGTTCCACCCCGGCGCGATTGTACCATGACCGATTGAACAGGACGATTTCTCCATCGGCTGGCAAATGCGACGCGTAGCGTTGGAAATACCAGCTCCGCGTGTCCCGGTCTGACGGCTTTCCAAGCGCAACGACGCGCGTCTCTCGCGGACTGAGATGTTCGGTGATCCGCTTGATGATGCCGTCTTTGCCAGCCGCATCCCGTCCTTCAAATATTATTAGTATACGATGGTTATGCGCTATTGCCCGTCGCTGAATTTTGACAAGCTCAATCTGCAGGTCACGCAAGTCATGTTTGTAGACTTTCTTGGAGCGTCCTGCCTCTTTTTTGTCATCTCTGGGCATTGGCGAACGGTCTTTCATCATTTACGGGCGACACCTGTCGAAGGGGGCCACGCGCGGGCTCAGTCCGATACAGATAGTCGCGTGTCAGCGGCACAGCATCCTGGCGTTTGGCGAGTTGAAGCTGGAAGACGTTGTGGACGCCATGCCGGAATGACAATTCACTGCACACGAGGTAGAAATCCCACATACGTACAAAGCGATCATCATAGAGCGCTTTGGCCTCGTCTGCTCGCGCGAGAAACCGTGATCGCCAGGCTTTGAGGGTTTCTGCATAGTGCAGGCGCAGGATTTCAACATCGAGGACCATCAGGCCGGCTTTTTCGATCGCAGGCAGGATTTCAGATAGCGCCGGTATGTAACCGCCTGGAAAAATGTGGCGGGCGATCCATGGATTCGTCGCTCCCGGTCCTGGGGTCCGCCCAATCGTGTGAATGAGCGCCGTGCCGTTATCTTTCAGGCACGTCGCAATCTGATCGAAATATTCGCGATAGTGCGGCACACCGACATGCTCAAACATGCCTACCGAGACGATACGGTCATAACGCCCGGTCAGATTGCGATAATCCTGAAGCTCGAACTCCACTCTGTCGCTGACGCCCATGTCGTCCGCGCGCTCGCGGGCAAGGCAATGCTGCTCGCATGACAGAGTGACCCCGTGAACACGGACATTTTCACGGCCGGCAAGATGTAAGGCCAGTCCGCCCCACCCGCATCCGATATCGAGCACAGTGTCGCCCGGTTTCAGGCACAGCTTGCGTGCGACATGATCTTTCTTGAAGCGTTGTGCATCGGCCAGAGACGTCTCCGGGTCAGGGAAGTAGGCGCATGAATACTGCATGTCCTCATCGAGGAAGAGGCGGTAAAGATCGTTGCCGATATCATAATGGTGCGCGACATTTCGAGCCGAGCGTGCGCGTGGATTGAACTGCGCGACCGCCCGAAACGTCTTTCTGAGGAATGCCGGTAGCGAGGCACTCGGGCTGCCATCAGACAATATATTCGTCCAGAAAATATCCAGCAGATCATAAAGGTCGCCCGCTTCCAGCACCAGCCCCCCCTCCATATAGGCCTCGCCGAGCTGCAGTTCCGGATCGAGCAGGATGCGGCGAAGCCATGCTTCCGATTTGATTGCGATACGGATCGGGCTAACGCAGTATGAGCCGAAGAGGGACGTCGCGCCATTTGGAAACGTGACTTCCAGGCATCCTTTGCGAATAGATCGGTCAAGCCGGCTCCTGGCGATTGCACTCCAAAGGCTCATTGGGAAAATCCTTCTCGTCTGGCGCAAGCGCAACGTCCGGCGCTCACCACATACTCTGATACGGGTAAGACGGCCCGGCCCCTGAACCATTACACTCAGGGCCCAGCGCCATATTAAAAGTGACCGAAAATCCGTTCGCGCTTGAGGGCGATTCTGGCGGCGTGCGTATCACACTCCTCAAGCCCCAATATACGTGGAACCGCTTACGAATATGACGTCCGACCCAAGCCCTTCAGAACGGCGCAAACGAGCCATTGAAGCTGCGCTCATCGAGTCGCATCAGGACATGTTTCGGTTTCTGAAGCGAAAATTGCGCAACGATGCGGATGCCAAGGATGTGCTGCAAGAATTCTATGTTAAGGCGCTGACCCGGTTTAATGATCTTAAAGATGAAGACCGGCTTCGAGGCTGGTTGTCTCAGATTCTTCGTTCGACAATCGCTGATCATTTTCGAGCAATGACGCGCTCAGACAAAGCGCTGGAAACCTATGCGGCAGAGGCTGCCCTCCTGTTCGATGATGATGAGATCGACTTTGTTATTTGCGCATGCCTATACAAAATGTTGCCGACACTGAATCCCGACTACGCGGATCTGATCTGGCGGGCTGACCTTATCGGTGAAGATCGCTCTGTGATTGCTCATGATCTCGGCCTGTCTGAGAATGCGCTTCGAGTGAAACTTCACCGCGCACGCCGGGCCATGCGCCAGCGCCTGGAACAAACCTGCCTGACCTGTATCGAACACGGCTATTTTCAATGCGCCTGTCCGGGCGCTGAAGACTTGCGAAAACGCGTTGAAGCGACCGCCTTGTCCATACCTCCGGGCCAGGTTGTTCCTTGATACGTTTTCGCAGCGGCGGGGTGTAACGCCGCTCCGGTTCGCGCGTCTTTGTTTTCAGGTCCGCAATAGGCGGTTTTTGCTTGTGCTCGCCGAGCCAGGACGAAATTGAAGAGAAGGAGATCGCCATGAACCGTGTCAAGAAAAGCGCCGTCCAAACGCCCAAAGCCAAAGTCAAACCGCCCGTCAAAAAGGGCTGTTGTTGCGCAGGCGGCTCGAAGCCGGGCCGAGGCAAGGAAAAATCGATGCCAGCGCTAAAAAGCGCTGGTGACGCAGCCTGACCCTTTCGTTCTCAATCGCCCCCTTACCGCGAAAGCCTCAAGCCATGCCAGATGATCAACGTATGACAGCTAAAAAACCCCGCAAAGCCAAACGCTCTGATCCCAAAAAGAAAGCGTCCAAGAGCGCCCGCCGGGCGCAATCAAGGCCGGAGTCCGCAAAGCCCATTCAAGCCTCGTCCCGGCCCAGCCTGCCAGACGCCGCTGCTTATGGGGTTGATCTCATGCAGAGACAAACTCTGTTCTTTGACGCGTTGCGCCAGCGCGCCAACACAATGCTCGCCCATGAGCGAGACGGCATGCCACCTGTCTTGAAGTTCAAGTATGAGCTCGTGGCGGACGCAGCGACATTTGAACCTGCGTGCAATTATCAACTTCTAAAAATACTCGAGATTGGCGATATCTGCCTCGACGATTGTCTTGATCCAGACAAACCACCCGTGATCATTATCGATCCCCGCGCGGGTCATGGCCCCGGCATTGGCGGATTCAAAGACGATTCTGAAGTCGGCATCGCTCTACATGAAGGCTACCCCGTATACTTCGTCGTGTTCACGCCTGACCCTGTTTCCGGTCAAACGCTAGCCGATGTGTTGGCGGGCCTGCGCCAGTTTGTAGAACTCGTGGCCGAGCGACATGATGGCGAGGCGCCAGTGCTCTATGGCAATTGCCAAGGCGGATGGGCGGCGGCACTTCTGGCGGCTGATTGCGAAGGCCTTGCCGGACCGATTGTGATGAACGGGTCACCGCTCTCCTATTGGGCCGGTGAACCCGGTGCCAATCCGATGCGGCTTGCGGCAGGATTCCTCGGAGGGGCCTGGATCAATCACTTCTTGTCTGATCTCGGAAATGGCCGGTTCGATGGCGCCTGGCTGGTCCAGAATTTCGAAACCCTCAAACCTGAAGGGGCAATCTTCCGGAAATATGCCGATCTGTTTGAAAACGTCGATACAGCCGCCGACAGGTTCCTGGATTTCGAGCGTTGGTGGGGCGGCTTCTACCGCCTGAGCCGCGAAGAGATTCTTGCGATTGTCGAAAACCTCTTTATCGGCAACCGGCTTGAAAAAGGTCTGGTGAAACTCGGGGCCCATTGTGAGATTGATTTAAAACAGATCCGCAATCCTCTCGTCATCTTCGCCTCACATGGCGACAATATCACCCCGCCACATCAGGCACTTGGTTGGATCCCAGCGGTTTATGAGACGACCGAGGCACTCATCGCAGCCGATCAACGCATTGTCTATCTGATCAATCAACATGCCGGGCATCTCGGCATCTTTGTATCTGCGAGTGTCGCGCGCCTCGAACATCGCGCGATGCTGGAAAACCTTTCCGATATCGAAGCGCTGGAGCCTGGGCTCTATGAAATGAGGATCGATAATCCGACCGGCGATCCTGATTGCGACCACGACCAGTACATTGTGCGGTTTGAACCCCGCCGGGTTGAGGACCTGGTATTCGAAACCCAGCCTGAGGCATTTGAGCGTGTCGGGCGTCTGTCGGCGCAATTGGAGACGGCTTATTCGAACTTCGCCAGCCCGTGGGTGCGCGCCTGGTCTAATCCGGTCACAGCAGAGCTTATGAAATGGTCTCATCCGATGCGGGTGACACGCTACATGTTCTCAGAACGGTTCAATCCAGCTATGGCGATGACCGCCGCGTTTGCACCCATGGTTCGCGCCAATCGAAAGGCTGTCAATGAGGACAATCGCTTTCGCACAGCTGAAAAGATGGGCGTCGACTGGATCGAGACCGGCCTGACCCGCATGCGCGAGTCTCGCGATGCCGCATCCGAACTGGCCTTCAGCTGGCTCTATGACTGGCCCGTATTGCCTGAACCTATAAAGGACGAGGCGGCAAAGAAATGAGCGCCCTCGACACCCCCCAGCGCGAAAGTCATCGCGTCCTCACCGTCAATAGCGGGTCTTCAAGCCTGAAAATCGCGCTCTTCCGGGTCGGAAACGACGTGGTCAAGACAATGTCGGGCGCCGTCACCGGCATTGGCGCATCAGAGGCGAGAATGTCAGCTGAGACCGCTTATGGCGACACACTTTGGGACGAACGCACCTGCTGCATCAACCACCCCGTTGCGCTGGAAACCTTCTTTCATGAGATGGCCGCTCATGTCGATCTCGGCGGCATTTCTGCGGTGGGACACCGGGTTATGCATGGAGGTCCCGACTACACAACGGCCCAGCGTCTGACTCCGAGAGTCGAAGCGGATCTGCGCGAACTGATTCCATTGGCGCCGCTGCATATGCCTGCAAACCTTGATGGCATCGTTGCCACGCGCCTGCGTTTACCGAATGCGATGCAATATGCCTGTTTTGATACGGGCTTTCATGCAGACATGCCGATCGCGGCCCAACGCACAGGACTGCCGCCTGCGATGGAAGACAGATATGTCCGCCGGTTCGGCTTTCATGGCCTCTCCTACGCATTTATTGTCTCAGATCTTGCCGCCCGCGCCGGTGAGGCGATGTCCAGGCAACGTCTGCTGGTTGCGCATCTCGGTGCGGGCGCAAGTATGGCCTCAATCGAGAATGGCCAAACCATAGATACAAGCACGGGATTTTCGGCGCTTGCGGGACTGCCCATGGCGACCCGAAGCGGCGATGTCGATCCCGGGCTGCTCTTATACCTCATACTGGAAAAAGGCTGGGCCCCATCAGTCTTGCACGACCAGCTTTATCATGGCGCAGGCTTGCTTGGGCTTTCGGGTCTGAGCGGTGATGTAAAAACTCTGCTCAAAACAGACGACCCGCGCGCGAGCGACGCGCTTGCGCAATTTGCCTATCAAGCTCGCAAGCAAGCTGGCGCACTGATCACCGCCATGGGCGGTGTTGACCGGATCATCTTTACCGGCGGCGTTGGCGAACACGCGCCCTCGATCCGCGCCGCCATCTGCGAGCCACTTAGCGATCTCTATGGAATAAATTTTGACACCCGAGCAAATGATCTGGGTGAAACGTGTATTTCAAAGCCGGACAGTTCGGTGATTGTCGAAACGGTTCACACTGACGAGGCGATGATGATCGCCCGTTACGGACGCGCGATGCTTGAAGCCACCCCAGTGCAGATAGAGCGCCGGGTCTCATGACTGGTTTTCGAGATTTTGCCGACCTCAAGACCGCTGCCGACTCAGGACCGCCCGTGAAGGTCGCCATTGTCTGTGCGGCGCAACGAGACGTCCTACTCTCGGTCGACGAAGCCGTTAAGCGCGGCTGGATCCATCCAATCCTGATCGGCGACCCTGATGCGATCAAGGCCGAAGCCGAGGCGGCAAATCTCACATTCCATCCCGATCAGGTCTTGCCCGCCTGGAATGAGGCAGAAGCAGCCCAACGCGCAGCCGGTTTACTGAAATCGGGCAGCACGCATGCCGCCATGAAAGGCCTGATCCATACCGACGTCTTGCTAAAAGAACTGCTCAACGCCAATGCTGGTCTGCGTCAGCCTGGAGCGCGGGTCAGCCATGTCTTTCTGGCGGACATTCCAGCCTATCCGAAACTGCTTGCGATTACAGATGCCGCAGTCAACATCGCCCCGGATTTGGGCGCGAAAGCCGCTATCCTGCAGCACGCTATCGATCTTATGGTTTCTATTGGTATCGACCAGCCCAAAGCCGCAATCCTTTCAGCAATTGAGACTGTCAATCCGCTGATCAGTTCCAGCCTTGATGCCGCGGCACTCTCGGTCATGTCCCTGCGCGGTCAGGTGCGCGGCGCAGTCGTTGACGGACCGCTCGCCTTTGACAACGCAATTTCGCTTAAAGCCGCGGAAATCAAAGGCATTGCCTCGCCTGTGGCTGGGGATGCCGACATTCTACTCGTCCCAGATCTCGTTTCTGGCAATATCCTCGCTAAGAATCTGGAATATATGGCTGACGCGATGCTTGCCGGCCTGGTGCTTGGCCTGAACGCACCCATCGTCTTGCCATCGCGTGCCGATCCGGTGAACGCACGGCTCGCAGGTCTGGCGCTGGCGCGCCTTAGCCTAGCCGCAAAGGACCGCAAATCCGCGACGCGAGACAAAGCCCCGGTCTGGCCGGTGCACGCAACGCGCAGCTCACCTTTACCGGAAGCGGACTGCTGCCCGCCCAGCCATCCCACGCCAACCTCCCCCACATCACTCAATGGAGACGCTCATGCCAAGTCATGACCCCGTTATCTGCGCGCCAGTGCGCACCGCCATCGGCGCCTTTGGCGGTAGTTTGAAAAACGTCCCGGCGTCCGATCTTGGCGCTATAGCGATCAAGGCCGCTCTGGAACGGGCAGGACTTGCACCGGATCGGGTCGATACCGTTATTATGGGCCAGGTTCTGCAAGCCGGCGCCGGAATGAACCCGGCGCGTCAGGCAGCGATAGGTGCGGGTCTTCCTGTCAACGTCCCCGCGATGACCGTCAACCGGGTCTGCGGATCCGGCGCGCAGGCGGTCATAACCGCCGCGCAAGACGTCATGCTTGGCCACGCGGCGTGCGCCGTCGCTGGCGGCATGGAGAATATGGACCAAGCCCCGTTTCTGCTTGGCAAAGCGCGTTACGGCTATCGTCTGGGCGACGGGGCGCTCATTGACAGTCTTCTTAGGGACGGGCTGAACGATGCCTTTTCCGGCGAGCATTCCGGCTGGCATACCGAAGACTTAGCCGAACAGAACCAAATCAGCCGTGCCGCTCAGGATGCCTGGGCGTTGCGTTCGCAAAGCCGGTTCTCGAAAGCCCAGAGTGACGGTCTTTTCGACGCCGAGATTGTGCCCGTTGAGATGAAAACCCGTAAAGGGATTTCGGTATTCGATCGGGACGAGCACAATCGCCCGGATACGACTCTAGACAGTCTTGCGCATCTGAAGCCGGCCTTCCGAGAGCATGGAACGATCACAGCCGGGAATGCTCCCGGATTGAACGCGGGCGCTGCTGCAATGATCGTTGCTGACCGGGCCTGGGCAGAGACAAACCAGCTGCAGCCTGCGGTCCGGATTGCCGGCATGGGCGTCGGCGCCGTCGAACCCGGACTGTTCGGCCTTGGTCCTGTACCTGCTGTGAAACAGGCATTGGAGCGGGCCGCCTGGCCACTTGCATCGGTGGAACGGGTCGAAATTAACGAGGCCTTCGCGGCCATTGCCGTCGCTTTGGTCGGCGAGCTGGGATTCTCCGAGGACATAGTGAATGTCGAGGGCGGCGCCATTGCACATGGCCATCCAATCGGCGCGACGGGCGCTGTTCTGTCCGTACGGCTGATCCATGCCATGCAACGAGACAATCTTAAGCGCGGCATCGTCACCCTCTGCATTGGCGGCGGACAGGGCGTCGCGCTCGCGCTCGAACGTATCCCATCCTGACCCGGCGCATCTCCCCCCAACTGCCCCGACGCCGGTTAACAGGGAACGCCGTCTCTCACGATTGCCTCCGTGAGGGACGGCGGCTTTGGCTGCGTATTATTCTGCAAGGAGCTGGATGTGAGCACACCCGATTGTGATCTTCGCGGAAAAACCGCACTGATTGTCGGCATTGCGAATAGTGATAGTCTGGCCTGGGCGGCGGCCACGTCCCTTCGCGGTGCAGGCGCGCGCCTGGCGATCACCTATTTGAACGAGAAGGCTCGCCCGCATGTTGAACCTTTAGCGAGAAAGGCAGATGCAGATCTCATTCTCGAATGCGATGTCACCAAACCTGGATCGCTGGACGCTGTCTTCGACGCGGTCGCAGCAAAATGGGATCGGCTTGATCTTGTCTTTCACGGGATTGCAAGTGCGCCAAAATCTGATCTTCAGGGGCGTTTGACAGACTGTTCGGCCGACGGTTTCGCAGCCGCCATGACGGTGTCTTGCTATTCGCTCCTTCATATGGCGCGGCGGGCTGAACCATTAATGCGACGCGGCGGCTCTCTGATCACGCTCAGTTTCTATGGCTCAGAAAAAGTCGTTGATCACTATAATGTCATGGGCCCGGTCAAAGCTGCGCTTGAAAGCGCTGTACGCTACCTTGCCCATGAGCTCGGACCCGCCGGCATCCGCGTCAATGCCATTTCCGCCGGACCCGTTGCGACAAGAGCCGCGTCTGGCCTCACCCATTTCGAAGAATTGCTAAACGAGGCCGCAGCCAAATCACCGCTGCGACGAACAATCGATGCCAGCGAAGTCGGAAAAGCGGCTTTGTTTTTGGCCAGCGATCTGTCCAGCGGCGTGACCGGTGAAATCGTTCATGTCGATGCCGGGTTCCATATCGATGGCATGATTTTTCATTGAGAAGAGAAACGATGATGACCGTAGAAGACCCTGTTTGCCGCAACACGATCCCCCTCGAAAACGCTCACGCGTCAGAGGAATATGGTGGATGGGCCTATTTCTTTTGCTCTAACCGTTGCCACACAGCTTTCAAACTAAATCCCGAACGCTATGCAGACGCGCGCATTCCCGCCGCCTTCAGCGCGCCGAGCGACGCCTCTCACCCATCCCGCAAAGCATGACTTAGCAGACAAAGACCCTCCACCATGGATCACTCCACCCACGCCCCCCCCTCTCGCCACGCGCCTCATGCCGGTCACGGACAGAAAAAAACGGACCCGCATGGCGGCCACGACCATGAAGGCATGATTGCCGATTATCGCCGGCGGTTTTGGGTTGTGCTGGTGGCCACGATCCCCATCCTCGCTTTGGCGCCGATGATCCAAGGCTGGCTTGGCCTCGAAGATGCCTTGCGGTTTCCGGGTGACCGTTATGTGCTGGCAGGGCTTTCAAGTCTTGTTTTCTTCTATGGCGGTTGGCCGTTCCTGAAAGGGTTTTTGCAAGAGATCACCGCCCGCGACATCGGTATGATGACGCTGATTTCGGTCGCGATTACGGCTGCTTACGCCTATTCCATCGGCATGGTCGCAATCGGCAGTGATGAGACCTTTTTTTGGGAGCTCGCAACCCTGATTGCGGTGATGTTGCTCGGGCACTGGATCGAGATGAAATCGGTGCTTGGCGCTGGGCGCGCCTTGGAAAAACTTGCAAGCCTGATGCCGGATGAAGCCCACCTGGTGGCGGATGACGGCAGCGTAATCGATGTGTCCGTTTCGACGCTGAAAGGCGGCGAACATCTTCTGATCAAGCCAGGCGAGAAAGTCCCAGCTGACGGGATCATTGTCAGGGGCGAGTCGTCTCTCAATGAATCCATGCTCACCGGCGAGTCCAAGCCGATTTTCAAGACCGTGGAGACCGAAGTGATCGGCGGATCAATCAATGGCGAAGGTTCGCTAACAATCCGGGTCGACAAGACCGGTGATGAGACTTTCCTGTCGAGCGTCATCAAGCTGGTTAAGGAAGCCCAAGCCAGCAAATCCAAAACCCAGGATCTCGCCAACACGGCGGCCAAGTGGCTGACTTTTATCGCACTTGGCGGAGGCCTATCGACCGTCTTGTTCTGGACCCTGTTCACCGATCAGGGATTTGGGTTTGCTATGGCGCGCGCCGTTACCGTGATGGTCATCGCCTGCCCGCACGCGCTTGGTTTGGCTGTGCCGCTTGTGGTTGCGCGCTCGACCGCGATCGCGGCCACCAATGGATTGCTCATTCGGGATCGGACGGCATTCGAAGAAGCGCGCAACATCAATGCCATCATTTTCGACAAAACCGGCACGCTGACCAAGGGCGAGTTTGGGATCACCGATACGCTTGTTTTTGATACGACATTCACTGAGAGCGATATCGTCGCCTACGCGGCGTCTATTGAAGCTCATTCTGAACACCCAATCGCCCAGGGGATCGTTCGCGATGCGCCGCAGGCATGGGGTGTCGACAAGTTTAAGGCGATCCCTGGCAAAGGTGCAGAAGGCCTCGTTAAGGACCGCGACGTGAAAGTCGTCAGCCCCGGCTATTTGCGCGACCAGGGTCTTGAAATGGATGATCCCCGGTTCGAAACCCTGAGCGCGCAGGGCAAGACAGTCGTCTTCGTGCTCATTGATGACAAGCTCGCTGGCGCAATCGCGCTGGCCGATATCATTCGTGAGGAATCCGCTAAAGCCATCCTCATGCTTCAGGCCATGGGCATTCAGTGCATCATGCTCACTGGCGACAATCAACAGGTGGCGGAATGGGTCGGCCAGGAAATCGGCCTCGACGAAGTGATTGCCGAAGTATTGCCGGAAGAAAAAGCCGCTAAAGTCCGAGAGGTTCAGTCCCGCGGTCTGATCGTGGCGATGACCGGTGACGGTGTGAACGATGCGCCGGCGCTGGCTCAAGCGAATGTCGGGATCGCAATCGGTGCTGGCACGGATGTCGCGATCGAAACCGCCGACATTATTCTTGTCCGGTCCAGCCCGTCAGATGTCGTAGCGATCATTGAACTCGCTCGCGCGACCTATAATAAAATGATGCAAAACCTCGCTTGGGCGACCGGCTACAACACGTTCGCCATTCCAGCGGCAGCGGGCGTGTTTTTCCCCTGGGGCGTAATCCTCACACCCGCGCTTGGGGCGGTGTTCATGTCGGCGAGCACCGTGATCTGCGCCATCAACGCCCAACTCCTCAAACTGTCTCGATCCCGGGTGTCGACATGACAGTGCGAGGTTTTGTTCCGGGTTTCGGATTTTTGACGCTCTGCCTCAGAGCGCTCAGCATCGGAGCCCTCCTGCTCCTGGTCCTGGTCCTGGTCCTGGTCCTGGATCATGCCGGGCATTTGAGCTGGCAAGACTGGCTGCTGATCGTTTTCATTTTTGCGGCGCAACTAACCGGTTTGAGGCCTTCAGGCCGGAGCCGCGTAACAAACCCATCATCGTCAACCCGCGGATCCCGTCCGTTCTGATCCCGCCATAGGAGCAATCGCCGTGCACAACCATTCTGATCATGACGACCATCAGCCAAAAGGCAGCCGGTTTTGGCTGCCGCTTTTGGTCTTCGCCGGAGCGATCGGGTTTCTTTTATTCTATGAACACCGCGCTCACATTCCCGCTGATGCGGTCTTCCTTGTTGGCTTCCTGCTTCTTTGCGGCGTGATGCACCTCTTCATGCATAGCGCGATGGGCGGCCATGGAGGCCACGGAAGCCATGGAGATCGGCGCCCTTCCCAACTCGATGAGGAAGATGACTGGAGGACAAGGCGATGAATGAGAACATGGCCCATTCTGAATATGGCCTCTGGTTTCTGGTGATCCTGAACTCTGCCATCTTTATCATTTTCGCGTTCAGTTTCGCCAAACCATCCAAGTCAAAAGACTGGACGTCATTTGGAGCGTTCAGCGCTTTTGTGATCGCTCTTTTTACCGAGATGTATGGATTCCCGCTTTCGATTTACTTCCTCTCTCCGTGGCTTGAATCGCAGTTTCCTGATGTCAATTGGTTCGCCCATGACTCAGGGCATTTCTGGGAGATGATTTTCGGCTGGCAAGGCAATCCGCATTTTGGCCCATTCCACTTCGCAAGCCTCGGCTTCATTTTGCTGGGCTTCAGCGTTCTGTCATGGGGGTGGCCGATCCTGCACGGGGCGCTGCGCAGCGGCAAGCTCGCCAAAACCGGCATTTATGCCCGCATGCGCCACCCGCAATATGCCGGCTTCGTGCTGATCATGTTTGGTTTCCTGCTGCAATGGCCGACCATCCTAACCCTGATCATGTTCCCGGTTCTTGTCTTCATGTATGTCCGTCTCGCTCTGAAAGAGGAGAAGGACGCCGAAGCCGCATTCGGCGGCGAGTATCGCGCCTACGCCGCGGTCACTCCGCGCTTCTGGCCGCGTTGGGGAACGCTAGCCGTGGTAGAGAACGAAAGCTGATGCTCTGGCTGTCCAAAGCAGCAGCGAAAAGGCGCAAAGGATTCTTTGTGTTCAGTTTGGCCTTTGCGTTTATACTAACAACCTTGGCGCTTGCACCGAGCGTCATGCCCGGCGCTCTGCCATTTTTGAAACCACTGACCATCGACACCGATCCGGAAAACATGCTGCCTGCGGATGCGACGGTGCGCGTACGCAATGGTGAGCTTAAAACAGTCTTTGATATTTATGATTTTGTCGTGGTTGGCGTTCTCAACGAAACGCACCCTCAAGGCGTTTTTAACGCCAAGGATCTCGCCAACGTAAAAACTCTGACAGACTATGCCAAAACGCTAAGCTACGAACAAAGGGCTGGGACGTTTGCGAACGTCATAGCCTCAGACATTATTGCGCCCTCGACCGTCGATAATATTGAAACGGAAAGTTTGGGAGCTGTTTCGTTCACCTGGCTGATGAAAACCGCCCCCTCAACCGATCAAGAGGCCGCGCTCATCCGTGATCGAATGCTCAAAATCCCTATGTACAAGGGTACGATGATCTCGGACGATGGAGCGGCGTTGGCGCTCTACTATCCGTTAAGCGAAAAAAGTATATCCCACGCCGTGGCGCAGGATCTACAAGAACTGATAGATACGTTCGAAAACACCGGCGCAGTTTATCATATTACTGGGTTGCCCGTTGCCGAAGACCGGTTTGGCTCTGAAATGTTCTTCCAGATGGCCGTATCTGCACCGCTGGCCATGCTTTTTGTTTTCGGACTTTTGTGGCTCTTCTTTGGTCACGTACGGATCATTCTGATCTCACTCCTTGCGGCGATGGCTTCTGTGATCTGCACAATGGCTTTGCTCGTTCTGTCAGGACAAACCATTCACATCATGAGCTCGATGATCCCGATATTTATCATCCCAATTGCGGTGCTCGATGACATTCATATCCTGTCTGATTTCTATGATAAATATACGCCCGAACGCGATCGACTGGAGATTGTAAATGAAGTTATGGCGGACCTTTGGCGCCCGATGTGGTATACGACGCTGACAACGGCGGTGGGGTTCGCCTCGCTCATGTTGACACCGATCCCGCCCGTTCAGGTCTTTGGATTGTTTGTGGCAATCGGTGTGTTTGTTGCCTGGTTTTTCACAGTCACACTTTTACCGGCCTATTTTATGAGCCTGCCAGACAAGGCGTTGGCAGATTTCGGCGCGCTCCAGACATCTGAGCGCGCAATTCGTGATCAAAGCTGGCTTGGACGGTTTTTACGAACAGCAGGCCCTTTTGCCGGTCACCGCGCCAAGTCCATTATTGTATTAAGCCTCGCGCTGGTCGTGTGGGCTGGCATTGGGATTGTGAATATCAGTGTCAATGACAACCCGATCAAATGGTTTGAGACGTCAGACCAGATCCGCGTGGCTGATCGCATCATTAATGAAGAGTTCGCTGGTAGTTATATGGCCTACTTGCATCTCAGTTCTGATAGTGCCGTCAACGATGAGCCTTTCAAGGCTCCAGAGACGCTTCGCTATATTGCCAAAATGAGCGCTGATCTTGAGGCTGAGAGTAACGTCATCGGCAAGGTTTCTGGATTGTATGATATTGTATCGACGGTCTATCGTGAACTATACAATGATCCTGCAGCTTACCGTATTCCCGATACCAGGCCTGCGATCGCGCAAACCCTGCTCATGTACGAGAACTCACATCGCCCAGATGATATTTGGACTTTCGTCACGCCAGACTTCCAAGATGCCGTTTTGTGGTTTCAGCTCAAAAGCGGCGACAATACAGACATGGCGCAAGTGGAGAAACTTGTCGGTGACTACCTGAACCGCAACCCTCCACCGCGCACCTTAGCGTCCGAATGGTTTGGACTGACTTATATCAATCTCGTCTGGCAAGATGAGATGGTGACCGGCATGCTCAAAGCGTTTCTGGGGAGCTTCATAGTTGTCTTGATACTCACTTCGCTTCTGTTCCGATCTTTGAGCTGGGGAATTATGGCAATGATTCCGCTCGCCCTTACCGTCGCAACGATCTACGGCGCGGTTGGATGGGCCGGTATGGACTATGATATGCCAACCGCCGTACTTTCTTCGTTGTCACTCGGGTTAGCCGTAGACTATGCAATTCACTTCCTCGCTAGGACACGAGAAATTTTCCGAAGACAGCAAGCATGGGAACCAACGCTTCGAGAGATGTTCGAGGAGCCGAGCCGGGCGATTTCTCGAAATGTCATCGTCGTCGGAGTTGGTTTCCTCCCATTGTTGGCTGCAAATCTTGTTCCCTATCAAACAGTTGGCATCTTGATTTCAAGCATCCTGATCCTCGCAGGCGCGGCGAGCCTGATCCTCTTGCCAGCTCTGATTTCTGTTTTCCAAAAACCACTCTTTCACCGCGAAAGGATAACAGAATGAATAAAGCCGCTCTGGTCTTCTTGATTATTGTAAGCGCTTTCGGACCACCAGCCCATGCGCAGAATACCGATGCGAATGACATCGCACGACAAGCGGAAAAGACTGCATTTTATCAGGGCGAAGATGGCCGTGCGCGTGTCTCTATGCAAATCATCGACAAACAGGGACGTACGAGATCGAGGGATATCACGATCCTACGCAAAGACGAAATCAACGATAATTCTGAATCAGGCGATCAGCGATTCTTTGTCTACTTTCGTGCGCCTAGCGACGTTCGCGATACTGTATTTTTGGTTTGGAAACATCCACAAGCAGATGATGATCGCTGGCTATATTTACCAGCGCTGGATCTGGTGCGCCGAATTGCGGCTGGAGACGAGAGATCAAGCTTTGTTGGATCTGACTTTTTCTATGAAGACGTATCTGGGCGAAGCGCTGAGGAAGATACACACGTTGTCCAAGATACAACTGAAACCTATTATATCTTAAAGAGCACACCAAAAGATCCAAATCGCGTGGAATTTGCCTATTATATTTCCTACATCCACAAAGAAAGCTACTTACCCGTCCAAGTCGAATATTATCAGTCTGACCATTCGAAATACCGCGAGTACACGGCAGAGGCGGTTGAAACCATTCAAGGGTTTCCAACTGTAACACGTGCAACGATGAAAGACCTCGCGGATGGAGGGCGGACAACACTTACCTATAGTGACATTCATTACGACATTGATCTTAGCGACGACATCTTCACGGAACGATATTTAAGAAATCCACCGCGGCAGTTCTTCGGCGAGAATTAAGAAATGTCACTCCGTACGATCTTTCTAATAGGCTTCCTCTTAGCCTTGACTTCGCGAGCCGGTGCGGTGCCGCCGCTACCAGAGGGGTTGAAGCCTCCAATCGAAACTGAGAGAGACGCTGCCCGAACTCAATCAGAGCCGGACTTGCCTGAAGGATTGATCAATCTCGACCTTAAAGAACCGCCGAAGGCTGACTCTGCTACCGAGGTAGCCGCGACAAAACCAGATTGGCGTCCAAGCGCGTTTATTGACACGCGCCTTGGTACCAGGTTGCGCGACCCGATCGATCAAGAACAGCTTTCGCTCGCAGAAACGCGGCTACAACTGAAGGCGGTCCGACGCTGGAGTAATATTACCGCAACAGTTGCGGTCGATATTCTCGCCGATGCAATCAGTGATTCGAATACGCCTGATTTGAATACGGGTGAAGGATTTGTCGATTTACGCGAGGCGAACGTGCTTTGGCGTCCATTATCTTGGATCGATATCAAAGCGGGCCGGCAGATATTAACTTGGGGTACTGGGGAATATTTATTCCTCAACGATCTCTTCCCGAAAGATTATAACTCATTTTTCATCGGGCGCCCCGACGCCTATTTGAAGGCACCTTCGGATGCGGTGAAGGTTTCTCTGTTCGGTGATATCGCTAATCTCGATATTGTCTATTCGCCGCAATTCGATTCCGATCGATTTGCGGATGGAGCAAGACTAAGCGTTTTTAACCCATTTCAAACTCAAGTCACTGGGAATAGATCCATAATAGAAAGCACACGACCTGCTGATGTATTTCAGGACGACGAATTGGCTGCGCGCATCTACCAAACAATTGGTGCCTATGAAGGCGCGTTGTATTTTTATAGCGGCTTTTGGAAAAGCCCGCTTGGATTTTCGTCAAATGAATCTGCGCTGCGACACAACACGCTGACATCATATGGAGGCAGCATACGCGGCCCAGCGAAGGGTGGTATCGCCAATTTAGAAGTCGCCTACTATAACAGCACAGAAGACCCAAGCGGTGACGAACCGTCAGTTCCAAATTCCCAGGTTCGGTTCCTTTTGGGGTATGAACGTGAATTGGCGAAGGACTTTACCGGTGCAGTTCAAGTCTACTTGGAACAGACAATTGATTACGGTGCTCTCACGCAATCGATACCTGTCGCGGCTCTGCGCCCAGATAAAACAAGACAGGTTGTGACGCTCCGCGCTCGAAAGGTCTGGCCTGAGAATCAAGTGACCGCTACAATCTTCGCAGCGTTCTCATCAACAGATCAAGATGGGTATATTCGCGCGAACCTCAACTGGAGTATCACCGATAACCTAACCCTGGAGGCCGGTTCCAACATCCTCTATGGCGCGCAGCAAACAACCCAGTTTGCTCAGCTCCAAAGCAATTCAAACATTTTTGTTGCCGCTCGCTATGGCTTCTAAAGCGCCGCACATTCATGACGATAGCCAAGAGGCTCAGAGAGCGAGGTCTAATAGATCATTTGGACTCGTCCTCGCGGGCGGCGGTGCGCGCGGGATGGCGCATGTTGGAGCCCGTGATCCAGCCCCGTGATCCACAAGACGTGCTCGACGAGCTTGTCTCAGCAGGTATTAATACAAGTTTCGAACACTGCGGCGTAAGGCAAGGCGTTGTTTTCGACAGCCAGACCAAGCCTCGTCGCGTGCATGGCGCACGGCCTTTGTTCTACTTGCTGAGGCGAGGTCGCGCAGACGGCAGTTTGGACCGCGCGCTTCTCGAACAAGCCCTCGCGGCTGGCGTGGAGGTTCGCTTCAATGACCGCGTAACACAAACATCCGGCGAGATGGTGCTTGCTGGAGGGCCGCGGCGCGCCGACATTATTGCAGTCGGAAAGATCTTCGATACGGATATGGCGGATGGCGCTTGGCTCGCATTGGACCCTGCGCTAGCGCCAAAAGGGTACGCCTATTTGCTTGTGCATCGGGGACGAGGGACAGTGGCAAGCTGCATGTTTACGGGCTTTCGCGACCAGGCATCACACCTTTCCGAGACATTAGCGTTCTTCGAGCGTCATGCCGGATTGTGTATGAAGAACCCTCAGCCGTTTGGCGGCTTCGGTAACACCCGCTTGCTCCGCACGGCGCTGCAGGGCGGATATCCCGTGATCGGTGAACATGCCGGCTTCCAGGATGCACTGGCCGGCTTCGGATTGCGCTACGCTATTCGGTCAGGTCGATTGGCCGCTGAAAGCATGATCCATGGAACCAGCTATAGACAGGCTTGGCGGAAAACGCTCCAGCCAACGCTTAGAACTGGCGTGGTCAATCGCTTCTTGTTCAATATCACTGGGCGTCGCGGAATCGATTTCATGCTTGGACACCTTGCCCGCGCCGACACAGGCGAGGCCCTCAGGCGAGCATACCGCCCGTCAACTCTAAAACGTCTTCTATTCCCTCTGGCGCGGCGCCGTTTTCGAGCGCCGCTCGCAGACCCCAGCTGCACCCATGAAAATTGCGACTGCATCTGGTGCGAGCATGGCACCCACAATCAGTCACCCAACTCTTGAGTGCAATTTTTTTAGCATGCCTTCGACCGGGCCTGCACGATGGAATCAAGGTCCGCGTATCTCACGAATGGCGAAGCATTGAGCTGCTGTGATATTTCGTCGAGCGTTGGGCGTGGTATTCTGTCATCCATGCGAGGGTCGTAAATCAGCAGCGCTTCACCAGAGTATGCGACTCGATCCAGCGCCAATCCGCGAAACGCTGATTTGTCTCGCGCCCAAACGCCGAATGCCTGAACAGCGCGCTCGCGCTGGGGGCGGTAAAGCGCAAGAATTTCAGCTAATCCCTCATCCGCTTTGAACTTCACGATGAACACGTAGGATCTGCCGGGATGAAGTTCAGCGCCATCGGCAGGTCCTGCCGCCAGATCAGCGCGTTGCAGCTCGCCGTGAAATTGGTTGGCATCGCCGCCGCTACGGGCCGTCCCTGAAAGACTCAAGCCCGTCAGGGCAAGCAGGCAAAGTACAAGAAAGACGATCAGGTGTGAGTTTTCCAATTGGCGTTTCATTGTCTGTCGCTCTTGGTGCCAAGCGCTCCAACTCGGTTTCTCAAATCGAGATCGTCACTAAATCATCAGTCAGATAGACATAGTCTGGGACAGGCAGATTCAGCGGTGCCGGTCCCTTTCTGATCCGCCCGGAAATGTCATAGTGCGATCCATGGCAGGGGCAGTACCACCCGCCATAATCTCCGACCGCGCCCTGATTTGGGCCTACAGGCACACAGCCAAGATGCGTACAGACGCCCGATGTAATCAATATAGCGGGGTTGAGCGTGCCATCACGGCGGGGCCTAAGACGGGCATCATCTGTTTCCGGGTCTGGCAATCGGTCGAAATTAACGGCGTTGGCAGCGGCGATCTCCGCTTCAGTGCGTCGGCGAATAAAAAACGGCTTACCGCCGATCAAAACCCGGATTTCGCCACCGACCGGAATCTTCGAAACGTCGACATCCAAGGAACTCGACGCGCGTGTGTCGCTCGCCGGATTCATTTGATCGACAAGCGGCCAGGCCGCCAGTCCCGTTCCAATAGCTGCGGCGGCAGTCGTCGCAATAAAGATAAAATCACGTCGTTCAACTTCTGTGGGAACGGAGTCTGACATAAAAATACTCCCTGAAATTCTCATCATTGGAACAGACGCCGGGCACGCTGTGTCCATTACAGGTGCAGCTGCGGCGTCCCATGCAGCGATGAATATATTGCCGCGCCCCATATTGGCTTTGGGGGGAGCATGGGACGCGGCAAGTTCAGAGCGAGATCGAGCGAGAGGGGAGGGCTAATCTCATTCTGCTTCATTGTTCGTCGAAGCGAACAATTTTTGGTCCGGGCTTTCACAGTTGGGGGGGACGTAGTGCGAAGGCCCGGGACCAAGGCGGCGGCGCCGAAGAACGACACCCGAACACGCCTTATTCTGTGGCAACCTCCTCCTCGCCCGTCATCATTGGGCAGTGCTCAGCTGGATCATGGCCCATAGCTTCATGTTTGGCCTCGCAGTCTTCCGCAGACATTGGATGATCACCAGATGCGGCATGCATTTGGTGGCCATCTGCGCCATGTTCCGTCATTTTATCCATGTCCATCGCCATGCCGCCCTCGCCCATCATGGGTTTGTCGCGACCCATCATGTGATCGCCGCCATGATCCATCATATGACCTTCAGCCATCTTACCTTCCATATTGGCCATGCAGCCCTCCATACCTTCCATGCCTTCATGACCAGCCATGCAGGTTTTGGCACTGGCGGGGTCCGTCTCCGCCTCAACGGCAGGTGTTTCGCTTTGATCATGTGTCTTGTGGCCGTCTTGAGCCAAGGCCATAGGCGACAAAGCAAAAACAGCGGCGGCGGTGATCCAGATCGGTTTCATGAGGGGTATCCTTTTTACAACTGTTCGAACCCAAGGGTATTGGGCACTTGCAACGTATTACGCAGCACACAGGCGGCGCCCTCATAATTGGCTCCACTCTTTCAAGTGTTTCACCGGAGCCCTGGTTTGATTGTCAGCCCCCGCATTCTCGCAGCCATCGTCATGGTCTTATGGGCCTCCTGCTATCCGCTCATCACGCTGGGGCTCGCTTATGCACCTCACCTGACCTTTGCAGCCCTGCGCGCTGTTCTGGCTGGTAGTGTTTTAATAGGTGTCGCCGCTCTGCGCCGAGCCGCGTTGCCTCGCGGGTGGACCGTTTGGGGCTGGATCACGCTTGCTGGTCTTGGAATGACCGGCATTGGCTACTTCGGGATGTTTCACGCCGCGGAGTTTGTATCACCTGGTCTTGCGACCGTGATAGAAAGTCTCCAGCCGTTGATCGCCGCCGTGCTCGCTGTCGTGTTTCTGCGCGAACGTCTTGGACCGATTGGCTGGTTTGGGCTTTGCCTCGGCGTCGGCGGCGTGGCGCTCATCGCCATACCGCGCGTACTGGCCTCGGGCGGGGGGTCAACAGCCTTCGGTCTGGTCCTGGTAATTATGGCGACGAGCGGCGTCGCTGTAGGTAACATCGCCATTAAGTCATTAGCGATGCGCGTCGATGCGGCGATGGCGATGGGGTTACAGCTTTTGGTTGGAGCGATCCCGATCTCAATTTTGGCGTTCGCGACCGAATCCCCAACGGCCATCGACTGGTCGGCGCAATTCATAATTTCACTTCTTGGACTCGCCCTGCCCGGGACGGCGCTGGCCTATTGGTTATGGCAGGTGACTTTGCAGTCGCTGGATGTATCCAAGGCGGCCGCATTTAGTTTTCTCGTTCCGATCATTGGCGTTTCGATTGGCGCGCTATTCTTCTCAGAGCCACTGACGATAAATGTCATTGGCGGCGGCGCGCTCGCTGCCATCGGGATCTATCTCGCATCGCGCCCGAGGTCCGAAACGTCGCCGCTAATGTCTGCTAAAAAAGAAGCCTAATCGAGCTTTTCGACCTGTTCCTGCAAGATTTTCCGGGCGCGGTAGACCCGTGTTTCCACCGCCTTGATGGAGACACTAAGTATTTCGGCCACTTCACTTTGGGGCATGTCTTGAAGGACCTGCAGCGTAAAGGCCTGCCTCAACTTATCTGGCAGCGCGTCCACCATTTTCGAGACACGGTTGAGCTCATCGCGGTGCTCATAATCGTCTTGAACATTTTGCGAGTGGTCCGCGATATCGGGCCGATCCGGGCTCTCCAGAGGTGCTGCTTGAAAGAAAAAGCTTCGCACGGCGCGTTTACGGCCATGATCACGAACTTTGTTGAGCGCAATGTGGTAGATCCAGGTCGAGAACTTCCGCGACGGGTCATAACGGTCAATCGAACGCCAGGCTGCGGTAAAGGCTTCCTGCAGCACATCATAGGCGTCTTCATTGCCACGCATCAAGCGTTGAACGTAGCGGTAGAGCGGTTCCTTGTAACGGCGCATAAGCTCGGTGAAAGCGCGTTCCTCGCCCCCCGCTGCGGCTACAGCAAGCTCTGCATCTGTTCGCTCTGTGTTGTGCACGTGTATATGTCTAAAGCTCCGTCAGTGCTCGAACGACTTCCGCGTCAAAGACGATCGCTTGTTCCTCGGTAAGGATCTCGCGCATCTCAAACACATGCTCGATAGTGACTTTTTGCAGCTCCCCCATGGCTGTGTGGAAATCATCGATGGCCGCCTGAACAGCGGGCGAATAGGATTTGTCGGCCTCCATTGCGCCAGCAAGTGCCAAGTTGGCCGCGCGAAGCTTTTGTTCCAGCTCAGCCTTTCTGGCCGCGAAACGGTGTTCGATTAGCTCGAGTTCTGCTTCCTGATCCGCTGAGAGATCCAAGTCGTGATGGACCAGCTCATGCAAACCAGAAGCTGTTTCGACCGGATGCGTTACAGACCAGTTTCCAGCGACAAACACGCCGGTCATGCCCGCGCACAGGGCTAGGAAAACGACAATGATCCAGTGTTCTAGTTTCATTACTCCTCTTACCTCAGAAGCCCGGAAGGGGCATATGGGGCGTCAACAGAGAAGACCGAAAAATCGCTCGGCGATGACTGGCTGGGCGCCCCGAACAATCCGACCAAAAGGCCGATTGCAACGGCAAGCGCAACCGCCGCGGTTCGACTTACTGCCGGTGTCGCAAAAAGGCGTCTGTCTGTGGCAATCGCTGCGGGCGAAGCTGGGTGTCCGGCTGGGTTGCGCGCGTCAATCCGCTCCCAAACCTCGGCTTCGAGATTGTGAAGGTCGCGATCAAGGGGCGCCGCCTTCAGATCTTTGATGAGCGCGTCTATGTCATTTTTCATGGCACTCTCCTTTCGAGAAGCAAATTTAGGGAGGATTACGTATTGTCAGATACGCAGCAGCTATAGCGCTCCCTCAAAAAACATTCATAAAAATCAGTATGCACCGATCGCGCGCCTGACAATGCCGATCTGCATGTGAGGGATGATACCTGTCGACACGTAGAAATTGGCAACCTGATCGCATTTTCGCAAGAGACGCCAATGACGCAAGAACTGGACATCCCGAAACCAACCACAGCTCCAAACTGGCGGTTGTTACAGTTCTTTTTCGCCTACATTCTGATTATCGCGGTCGCAAACTTGATCTGGGAAATCGCCCACGCGCCGCTTTACACGATCTGGATTGATGGGACACGCGCCGAGATCGCATTCGCGATTGCTCACTGCACATTTGGCGATGTCCTAATCGCCGGGTCTTCGCTGTCGATCGCCTGGCTCATCGCGGGGCGCCGTGGATGGCCAGACAAAAACTATTGGCGAGTCGCAGGTTTAAGCCTCCTGATCGGACTGACCTATACAGTGTTCAGCGAATGGCTGAATATTTCGATCCGCGAAAGCTGGGCCTACCGCGAAGCAATGCCGACGATCGGACCGCTCAACACCGGGCTGTCGCCGCTCTTGCAGTGGCTGATCATCCCCAGTCTGATCTTTGCCTGGCTGAAAAGCGCGATGCGTCGGTGACGGTTCGCTAAAGTGTCGCACCTCATACCCCAAGGGGGCATAAGGGGTGCCCGGTCTGGCCGCGTAACCATCCGACAACGACGCCTATTCCTCCCCCAATATTCCAGCGGCGTCCAACGCAATAAGGAGAACATCATGCGTTCCAAACTCGCCGGACTGCTCATCGCGACAAGCAGCTTGATCGCGCCCGCCGCACTCGCAGACGTTTATAATCTGGAGATCGACCAGTTTGAACGGACGGTCGATGGCAAGACGCTGACCGGCGTCAGCATCAACGGGACGAGCCCTGGCCCTCTACTGCGACTGCGTGAAGGCGAAGACGTCACCATCAATGTCACCAATACACTCGATGTAGATACCTCGCTTCACTGGCATGGGATTATCCTGGACGCTGGTATGGATGGCGTTCCGGGGATCAGTTTTGACGGCATCGCGCCGGGCGAGACCTACACTTACAACTTCACCGCCAACCAGTCAGGCACCTACTGGTACCATGGACACTCTGCGCTGCAGGAACAGGAGGGCGTCTTCGCGCCCATCATAATCGAACCGGCACAGCCGGACCCCTTCGAGTATGATCGCGAGCATGTGATCATTCTCGCCGACTGGCTGAACGACAGTCCCTACAAAGCGCTCGCCAATCTCAAGAAGCGCTCGAACTATTACAATTACAATCGCCGAACCGTTTTCGACCTCTGGCGTGATTGGACAAATGCTGATGGCGGCGAAAAGACCGACGTCATCCAGGAGCGACTGGCGTGGGGCCGGATGCGCATGGATCCAACCGACATTGTCGACATTACCGGCTACTCGTTTCTGGTGAACGGTGAAACGCCTGAAGACAATTGGAGCGGTCTTTTCGAACCGGGCGAGAAAGTCCGTCTCCGGTTCATCAATGCTGCCGCCATGACCTATTTCGACGTCAAGATTCCGGGACTCAAAATGACAGTGGTCCAGGCCGATGGTCAGAACATCGAGCCAGTCTCGGTTGATGAGTTCCCGATCGCTATCGCTGAAACCTTCGACGTTATCGTCGAGCCTGAGGCGGGACAATCATATACGATCTTCGCCGCTGCAAAGGACCGATCAGGATATGCCCGCGGCACACTCAGCGAGACACCCGGCGCCGAAGCGGCGATCCCGGAACTTGGGCCCCGGCCAGAGCTGACAATGGCAGCGATGGGCGAAGGCCATGCCAGCCACGGCGCGATGGCTGATGGTGAAGCTACCGGCATGGATGAGATGACCATGGACATGAGTGGAGACGCCCATAGCGGACATGGCGAAATGCCTGCGATGGAGCAAGGACAGAAAGTCCTCACCTATGACGATCTCCGCGCGCTCACGCCATATACGGACCGGCGAGCTCCAGATCGCGAGGTCGAGCTTCGTCTCACAGGGAACATGGAACGGTATTTCTGGTCGATTAACGACGTGAAGTTCGGTGACGCCGGCCCGCTGGAGTTTAATTACGGCGAACGCGTTCGTATCACATTCAAGAATGAAACCATGATGGAGCACCCGATGCACCTGCATGGATTGTGGATGGATCTGGTGAATGGCGAGGGCGACATGGCGCCCCGCAAGCACACGATCACGATCCGGCCAGGTGAAACTATCTCCGCCGATGTAACCGTCGATGCCACCGGATCCTGGGCCTTCCACTGCCACATTCTCCAGCACGCCGCGACCGGCATGTTCCGGCAAGTCGACGTCATTGGCGGCGCTCAATAACAAACACCCATAAGGATAAAACAGATGAAACCCAATTTCCTGATCGTGGGTGCGCTCGCCATGGCGACCGCCCTGCCGGCCCTCGCAACCGAAGGTGACCCGGTCTACAATTACACGTTGATCGAAGCCGATATTGCCGAGATTGATGATGAAACCGTCGGTGCCTTTGATGCCCAAGGCTGGGTCGGCGGTGATTATAATCGCTTTTGGTGGAAGACTGAAGGTGAGTTTGCCGATGGCGACTTCGAGGACGCCGAGGTCCAAGCGCTGTATTCACGCTACATTTCAAAATTCTGGGATGCGCAGATTGGTGTGCGCTACGACCTTGAGCCTAAAGGCGAGACCTATGGCGTTATAGGGCTGCAAGGTCTTGCGCCCTACTTCTTCGAAGTTGATGCCGCCGCCTTTGTCTCTTCGAGTGGCGATGTCAGCGCCCGATTTGAAGCCACGGGCGAACTTTTGTTCACGCAACGCCTGATCCTCGAACCCGGCATTGCGCTAGATTTCTATGCCGAAGACGATCCGTCCCGGCAGATTGGTTCGGGATTAGCGACGGCGGAATATAGCGCTCAATTGCGCTATGAATTCACCCGTGAATTCGCACCTTATGTCGAGCTTGCCTATGAAGAAGCCTATGGCGACACCGCTGACTTTCAACGATTGGAAACCGGCAGCGCGGATGACACCGTTTTTAAAGTCGGCTTGCGAACCATGTTCTAGCGATTCTTAGGAGGCAGCGTTTCTATTGGCGACTCCGGACCGGCAATCAATCAGCAGACGGAAGCTAAGGCCCGCATCGAAGGATGCGGGCCTTGACCTGAGCCCTTCGGCTCCCTCGTTTATTTCGAGAGTCTGACCCTTTCATAGTCCAAGGTTTGATGTCTGGCGAGCGCGCCGGGAGTGGAGCCCCCGACAAGCTCGAGCGACCGGCGCGCTGCGGGCGTCAGCCCGCCCAGCGATGAGTGAGGCCGGTGATGATTGTAATCGTGCCGCCAGCGCCCCAGTACCTTTCTGGCGTGGGAGAGACTGTCGAAGACTTCCTCGTTGAGGCATTCGTCACGGAGCTTGCCATTGAAGCTCTCGACGAAGCCGTTCTGCTGCGGCTTGCCCGGCGCGATGTAGTGCCAGGCGATGCCGGTCTCGTTCTGCCATTCCAGGATGGCGCGCGAGGTCAGCTCGGTCCCATTGTCCGAGACGATGGTCTCCGGCCGGCCATAGAGGCGGATGCAGCGATCAAGCTCCCGCGCCACACGCGCGCCTGACAGGGAGGTGTCGGCCACCAGTGCCAGGCATTGCCGGGTATAGTCGTCGATCACGTTCAGCATCCGGAACCGCCGCGCCGGACCGAAGACATCAGACACAAAGTCAAGGCTCCAGCGTTTCGATGGACCGTCCGGGACAGGCATCGGCTCGCGCGTCCCGGTGGCGCGCTTGCGTCCCCGTCGTCGCTTCACCGCCAGGCCTTCCTCCCTGTAGAGGCGCCTCAGCTTCTTGTGGTTCATAACGATGCCTTCGCGTTCGAGCATCAAGCCGATGCGGCGATAGCCGAACCGGCGGCGCGTTGCCGCGATCTCGCGCATACATTTGCGGATCTCCGGATTATCCGGCTCCGCTTCTCGCCTGACAGTCTTCGGATCGACGCTGACCAGTCGGCAGGCGCGACGCTGGGAGATGTCATGATCCGACATCGCTCCGAGCGCCGCCACCCGCTTCAACTGGGGCGTCGTCAGTACTTTCCCAGCAGATCCTTCAGAACGACATTATCAAGCATCGCATCCGCCAGAAGGCGCTTCAATTTCGCGTTCTCACCCTCCAGCGTCTTCAGCCGGCGGGCATCGGACACGTCCATCCCGCCGAACTTTGCCTTCCATTTGTAGAAGGTGGCCGAGCTGACGCCATGACGCCGGCAGACATCCGCCGTCGACATGCCGCGCTCCTGTTCCGCCAGGATCGCGATGATCTGTTCTTCCGTGAATTTGCTCTTGCGCATTGTCTGTCTCCATAACGACAGACTCTCAATTCAAATGCGGGACCAATCGGGGCTCAGGTCAATACCCGCGTTGAAGCAACGCCTTAGCGACACGCTTTTCAGGCGCGGCCAATGAGCCTTGTTTTGATCGCTTAGCCATTTCAAAAAACTAGCACAGATCTCTTAAGAGTTGATTTTTTGATTTTCTTCAACTCGTCCGAGTTGCGGACGATTTGGCTAATTGAACTCAGATTGGCGCTAAATCGAGAGGCAGCGATGAGCGCCCTAGTTAGAGCGTTTGGTGTGACTTCGCACCATTATCCGAAAACGAAGCATGCCAGATCATCAGAACTGATACACCGGCGCAAACCCGCCGCCGCTGGTGCGGAAGTTGGTCGTCTGTCCCTGATAAACGCGGGCAGCCAACAGCAGTGTTTTCCCGGCATAAGTGTAAAGCCGAACGTCATACTTCAGTGTTACCGGCTCTTGGTCGACAGTTACAGCGCGCACCGTCGGCGGGACCAGGGCTTGAGCAATATAATCCCCTTCCAGGATTGCCGACCAGACGCGTTTCGTCAGCTTGTCACCACGATAAGCAGCACGGCTGCCAAAACCCGCGGCGGGTTTAAAGAAGTATCCTCGCCGCGTCGCCCAAAGCTCATCAGCGACGTCTTCGGTAACGCGCCGCGTATCGGGGATCGCCGCAAGCACCTGTCGGTCTGCGTCATCCGCGCCAAACGATTTAAGCGAATCTGGATCGCTAAGCCAAATCAGGTTTCGTTTGTTGGCATAGAGCGCGTGGTGGCGCGGCGCCGGACTGATAACCACCGCCTCGTCGAGGAGCGCGGCGCGCAGATGTGCATGACCTGGCTCGGACAGATCAAAATCCGTTAGCCGATTATAGACCATGTCGATAGCTCTTCCACCGTGCGCAAGATCGCCGTTCTCATAGGTGAGCGCCTCGGGGTCAAGGATGAGGGTTTCGATGCCGTTGCGGGCCAACAAGTCTCTCGCGAGCACCATGTCCGGATAGAGATACTGCCCAGATGCGTCCTGATCGAGAATAGCCAACCTGCCCGGACGGCCCTCCCGTCCCGTCGCCTGCCACTCAGAGATGAAGCTTTCAACAAGGACTGCATCGATTGCGTCCGAATCCGCGAGACGCGCGTCTCCGCAAGCCTCAGCATGTTTCGCCGCAGCGCGCTGGAGCTCGCTGACCAGGAAGGCTCCGCCGGCATTTGTATTTATCTCAATGAGTTTGGGTCCGTCTTCAGAGATGTGAAAATCGTATCCCATGAACAGACCGCGTGCGCCGGTCTGAGCGCTGAAAATATTATCATTTGAGCGTGCCAGGGCGACCTCTTGATAAGACGTCAGGGATGCCACCGCTTCAATTGCAGACACTTGCGCCTGCATCGCCCGCAGGTCCGATGGTGAGACAAAAACGGCCGTGGCCGCAAATAGATTGGGCCGCGCCGCCAGAAGCGCCGAGAGCTCATCATTGCCGGCATGATCCAAAATGGCTTCATCAAGATCGGCCCTGCCGAGCGTCATGCAAAAGCAGGACTTGTTGAGGGAAATCAAATCACTTGCGCCAGGCAGTTCGCAGGTTTTATCGCACCGCATCAAAACCCCTTTCTGGGCGAGACTGAACCATCACACTCATCGCCTTTCTCCTGCTTATAGGCTGCGTTTCTGGACCGCGAAAGCCAGCCTGAATCCACGCAAATCTGATCGTGAGGGTTTGCCCGCCACGCGCCGTATCAAGACTGCTCACCTGATTTTTGATGCGCGAACTGGCAGGGGGATATCGACGATCATGACAGAACAATGGACCAGCGGATATGGCGTGATCGTCCATGATACCGAGACGCAGCAGCGACTTCAGAGTATCTTGCAGAACGCCGACCGCGGGCTTTTGGCGCTCACACAAACCGAGGCCGCAGACGTGTTCTCGGCGACGGACAGACTCGCGAATGCGGCAATGTGGCTCATCGCGCACATGTCATATGCACGTCGCGTCGACCTGTCTGGCGCACCCCTGAAGGCGGGGGATTTCAAACCCTCGCCAGAAGGCCATATGGGCGGATCGTTTAACATGGCGATCGCATTTGCAGGCTATCTCGCCGCCAATGCGTTGAGTGGCCATACCCGTGCTTGGACCCTTGGGCAGGGTCATTGCGTCGCTGCAATTGAAGCCATCAACGCACTCACAGGCGATGTCTCAGCCGCGCAGCAAGGGCGCTATGATCGCAGTGAAGCAGGCCTTTCCCGGCTCGTCAGTGACTTTTACGGCTATGCGATCACCCCCGATGGCCGCCCCGGCGTGCCGCTCGGCAGCCACGTCAACCCGAATACAGCTGGCGGGTTGTCGGAAGGCGGGTATCTTGGATTCACCAGCCTGCAATATATCCACATGCCATTGCTGGGCGAGCGCCTTGTCGCCTTTCTGAGCGACGGCGCTTTCGAAGAGCAGCGCGGATCCGACTGGGCGCCGCGCTGGTGGCGCGCCAGCGATAGTGGTTTCGCCGTGCCTGCGATGGTGCTGAATGGCCGGCGGATCGAACAGCGTACCGAAATCAGTCAGGAAGGCGGACTTGATTGGTTAGTCAAGCATTTGACCTTAAGCGGGTTCGACCCAATCATTGTCGATGGCCATGATCCCCTCTCTTATGCATGGGGCATATTGGAAGCGGAGGCCCGGCTTTCAAAACTGAGCGATACGGACGGCCCCTACCCCGCGCGGCTGCCTTATCTGATTGCGCCCTGCATCAAGGGTTTTGGGTTTCCAGGGGCTGGGGGAAATAGCGCGCACAATCTCCCACTGGAAGGAAATCCGCGCACCAATAAGGGCGCACGCGTGCTCTTCAATGAAGGCGTACAAGCGCTCTACACACCGCCTGACATGCTTGATGATGCGGTCCGGACCCTAAGCGTCCACAAAATACAAAACCGCATGTTGGAAAGTCAGAACGCCCTCGCCGTTCGCAAGGTTTCTGATCCCGTATTGCCTAGGTCAGACGCGCGTTCGCTCGGCACCCCCCGCCCAAATTGCGCAATGGACGCGATCGATCAGTGTTTCACCGAAATTGTGCGCGCCAATCCGCATTTGCGGGTCCGCGTTGCAAACCCTGACGAGCTTCGCAGCAACCACATGCCGCTGACGCTCGAGATGCTCAAGCATCGGGTCAATGCGCCTGAGCCCGGCACGCCTGAATCCAAAAATGGTCGCCTCATCACGGCGCTGAATGAAGAGGCTGTGATAGCTGCAGCCCTTGGCAATAAGGGCGGGCTGAATCTCGCAGTGAGCTACGAGGCCTTCGCCATGAAGATGCTCGGCGCGCTGCGCCAGGAGATTATCTTCGCGCGTCGACAGAAAGAACTCGGTCAAATTCCGGGCTGGATCAGCGTCCCGCTTATTGCAACTTCGCATACTTGGGAAAATGCCAAGAATGAACAATCCCACCAGGACCCGACACTGCCCGAAGCGCTGCTCGGAGAAATGTCGGAGACCGCTCGGGTGATCTTCCCGGTCGACGCGCCAAGCGCTGCTGAAGCGCTGCGCAACATCTATCGTGGGCGCGGCGAAATCGCCTGCCTCGTGACACCGAAACGAGATGTCCCAAACCTTCTATCCGAAGAGGAAGCCGAACACGCGCTGGAAAATGGAGCGCTCCACATCGCCGGTGATATCATGGCAGCCGACATTCAATTGGTCGCGATCGGCGCTTATCAGGCTCACGAAGCCCTCGCCGCATTCCAGCGACTCACTGAACGCGGCGTGCCATGCTGTGTCACCTTGATCCTTGAACCGGGCAGGTTCCGCATGGGACGCGACGCAATGGAGCAGGCATTCACAGCGAGCGAAGACAGGCTTGAAGCCCTTTTCCCGCGCGGGCTGGCAAGAGTGCTGCTGACGCATACGCGGCCCGAACCGATGACGGGTGTGCTGAGACGACTGGATGGCGGGCCGGAACAATTGCGCGCGCTCGGCTACATTTCTCGCGGCGGAACATTTGATGTCGCAGGCATGCTGTTCGCCAATCGCTGCACCTGGGCTCATACTGTCGATGCCGCCATGGCGTTGCTGCCGAAAAAAACTCTCGATCTCCTTTCGGAGGATGAACGGCGCGCCATTGATGGGCAAGGCGATCCATCCGCTCTCGAGCGCTCAAAACCTGTCCTGCGCCGGGAGCACGCATCATGACCCTCACCCTGACCAGTCTTGGCGGGGCTGGAACCGTGACCGGCTCACGCCATCTTCTTGAATATGAAGGTCAGCGTATACTGATCGATTGTGGTCTGTTCCAGGGCTATAAGGCGTTGCGCCAGCGCAACTGGGCGCCCTTCCCGATTGATCCAAAATCCATCGACGCCATTGTCCTCACGCACGCCCACATTGATCATAGTGGTTATCTGCCAAAACTGGTCAGAGAAGGTTATCGCGGTCCCGTTTATTGCTCGAGCGCGACCAAGGATCTTTGCGGAATCCTGCTGCGCGACAGCGCGTATATTTCAGAACGAGACGCCGAGCGGGCCAACCGCCTTCGCTACACCCGCCACAAACCGGCTCAGCCACTTTATACGATCGCCGACGCCGAAGCGGCGATTGAAAAGCTCACCCCAATCGACTTTCACCAGGACGTTCATCTCGCGATTGGGGCCGATATCTATTTACGCCGCGCCGGGCATATTCTTGGGGCATCGACCGTTGAAGTCCGTTGGGGCGGCAAAACCATTATCTTTTCTGGTGACCTTGGCCGCTATGACGACCCTTTCATGTTTGACCCTGAGCCGGTGCAAAATGCCGATTACGTCGTCATAGAGTCCACCTATGGAGATCGCACTCATCCGAAGCTCGATCCCATGGAACAGCTGGGTGACGTGATTGCACGCACCGCCAGGCGCGGCGGGACAGTGGTTATTCCAGCCTTTGCGGTCGGGCGCGCTCAACTCATTCTCTACCATATCTGGATGCTCAAAAAAGCGGGACGGCTCGAGAATGTCGCGATCTATCTCGACAGCCCAATGGCGATAAACGCAACTGAACTTCTCTGCACACACCTCGATGATCACAGATTTGCGCGGCAGGTTTGTGAAGAGACTTGCGCGATTGCGACTTATGCGCGTGACGTCGACGCTTCAAAAGCCATTACCAATGATCTGATGCCAAAGGTTGTGATCGCAGCGAGCGGTATGATCACAGGCGGCCGCGTTCTGCACCATATTCAGGCATTTGGTGGAGACCGGAAAAATACGATCCTGTTTGCTGGATATCAGGCCGGTGGCACGCGTGGAGACAAGATTCTCAAGGGCGCAAGCAAGGTCAAAATGTTCGGCCACGACGTTCATATCGGCGCCGAGATCGCCAGCCTGCCCGCTTTGTCAGCCCATGCGGATGCCGACGAGCTGATCTCCTGGCTTGGCGGCTTTGAAAAGCGTCCGGCAAAAGCATTTATTGTTCACGGCGAACCCGATGCATCAGAGGCGCTAAGCACGCGTATGCAGGATGAGCTCGGCTGGCGCACTGATGTTGTTGCCATCGAGAAGGCCTATGAGCTTGGAAGCGGCGACGAATGACGCAGGATAATCAACCCCACGCCGCCACGACCCTGTCCGCGCGACGCCTGAAATGGCATGCTCAGGACGAAGCGATCATTCTAATGCGGACCGACTGCCCGGTCTGCCGTTCAGAAGGACTGACGTCGCGCGCCCGTGTGCTGATCAGTTGCGACGGGCGGGACGTGGTCGCGACCCTGCACCAGATCGACGATGATTGGCTGGCCCTTAGCGAGGCTGGTCTTTCTGAAGCGGCTTGGAGCCGGCTTGGTGCCGAGCCCGGCGCAGATCTTAAAGTCAGCCACGCTCCAACGCTTCGGTCTCTCTCTGATGTGCGTCAACGGATGACCGGCAAACGGCTGCCAAGCGATGGATTTGACCGGATCGTGACTGATATCGCCGCCGGACTGTATTCTGATATTCATCTGGCCGCCTTTATCTCAGCCTGTTCCACGCTGAGCCTCGACATAGACGAAATCACCTCGCTGACCGGCGCCATGGTGAACGTCGGAGAGCAACTCGACTGGAATACCGACATGGTCATCGACAAACACTGCGTGGGCGGCCTACCCGGAAATCGCACGACGCCGATTGTTGTTGCGATCTTGGCCAGCCTGGGTTTGACGGTCCCAAAGACCTCCTCGCGCGCCATCACATCGCCCGCCGGAACTGCAGATACGATGGAGACGCTCACCCAAGTCGATCTGTCACTGCCAGACATCAGGCGGGTTGTTGAAACGGAAGGTGGATGCCTTGCCTGGGGCGGCGCGGTCCAGCTCAGCCCGGCTGATGATATTCTCATCCGCATTGAACGGGCCCTCGACATCGACGCCGAAGGTCAGCTGATCGCGTCTGTTTTGTCAAAGAAGATCGCCGCCGGCGCGAGCCATGTGGTGCTCGACTTGCCCGTCGGACCAACCGCTAAACTGCGTAGTGCTGCCGGTGCCCGCGCCCTTGCCCAGCACATGACGATCGTTGCACGTGGGTTTGGCCTCAAGACCCATTGCGTGTTCAGCGACGGGCTCCAACCCGTCGGGCGCGGCATCGGACCGGCGCTCGAAGCCTGGGACGTGCTCAGGGTCTTGCAAAGAAGCAAAAGCGCGCCGCCAGATCTTCGCGAACGGGCGCTGACGCTGGCTGGCGCCGCCCTTGAACTTGCGGGCCGTGCCAAACCGGATACCGGAGCGGCCATGGCTCAGGACGCGCTCGACAATGGATCTGCCTGGTCGAAGTTTCAGGCCATATGCGCCGCTCAAGGCGGTTTGCGCGAACCACCACGCGCAGCGCAAACTGCGCCCGTCGCGGCAATTCGGTCAGGGGTCTTGAAAGCAATCGATAATAGAAAGCTCTCCAGGCTCGCAAAACTTGCTGGTGCTCCCGAACGCCCGGCCGCTGGTCTGACCGTTCACAAACGCCTAGGCGAACAAATCACGATTGGTGAGCCGCTTCTCACCATCCACGCAGAGGCGTCGGGCGAGATCGACTATGCCATGAGCTACGCTCACGCCAATGCCGGCCTCTTCACCATTGAGGGTTAACCCATGACGATTTACATTCCGCTTCCCGGTAATGAAGCTATGGCTTCTGAGCTTGCCAAAATCACAAGTTCTGAACTTGGCACCCTTGAACACCGCAGATTCCCGGACGAAGAGACCTATGTGCGCCTCACCTCAGATGTCTCTGGAAAAGCAGTCGAACTGGTTTGCACGCTCGCCCGGCCTGACCCGCAATTGCCAGGACTTCTTTTTGCCGCTTATACAGCGCGCGAGCTTGGCGCCACATCGGTTGGGCTGATTGCCCCCTACCTTGCCTATATGCGTCAGGATAAGAGATTTTCAGACGGCGAGTCTGTGTCATCAGGACACTTTGCCAGATTGCTCTCAGGTGCGTTTGAAAGGGTGGTCACCGTCGATCCGCATTTGCACCGCATCCACGATCTCAATGACGTTTTTTCAATCAATACAAAGGTTGTGCACGCCGCCCCGGCACTGTCCGATTGGATCAAGGCCCATGTCGACAAGCCGCTCATCATTGGCCCGGACGCTGAGAGCGAGCAATGGGTGTCCGACGTGGCCGACCGAGCGAGCGCCCCGCATCTTGTGCTCTCCAAAGTCCGCCATGGCGACCGCAATGTAGAAGTGACAGCGCCTGGCCTTAAAAACTGGACCGGCCATCAACCCGTTCTTGTCGACGACATTGCCTCTTCCGGGCGAACCATGATGGAAGCGGCCCGCCACTTTGAGACCGCTGGCTTTGCAAAACCGGTCTGCGTGATCGTCCATCCGCTCTTTGCCGGCAATGCCTATGAGGACCTTAAGTCTGTCTCGACACGTGTCGTATCGACCAATGCGGTCCAACATGCCTCAAATGAGATTTCGATCACGCCCTTACTGATCGGCTAGCCGCTGCAAAGAGGGCGCGCAGTTTGACCGGTCCCAACGGTCTTTTTGATAGAAATCAAACCGGCAGGGTCGCCATGCTTTATCAAACAAACCGGCTTTGGAAAAAAACGCCTGACCGTGTCACGGTCAGGCCTTCATGGAGTGTGTCATGAAACACAAAGCTACACGTCTTATCTCAACCTTGCTCACCACTTCGTTACTCCTGACGAGCATTGCCGCAGCTGAAACCCCAAACCCTCAGCTGGAAAAAGAACCAGCGGCACACATGACAGAGCGCGACGGCGTTCGACTGCACCTTGGCCTACGCAGCAGGATGCAAGAACACGATCTTGACGGTGACAGTCTACTCAGCCGCGCAGAGTTTGATGCCTGGCACAGCGCGAATTTCGCGCTGATGGATGCCGATGGCGACGGTCTGACGCTTGAGGATTTTCAAGGCGCGCAGCTCGGACCAGGCCCCTATGGCGCCGGCCATCATGCGCGCCGGGCGAAAATGCGTGAGCAGGCCGACCTGCGCAAGAAAGCACGTTTCCGACTCATGGACAGCGACGGCGACGGTGTTGTGACCCTCAGCGAGCATGACGCATTCACCGAGCACGTCTTTCTGGAAGCAGACGCCGATGATGATGGGTATCTCACTTTTCAGGAGCTCCAGCAGCACAATCGCGGCATGTAAGGCATACCAATCGGTTAAGTCCTACTGACCTCGGCGACAGTATTGCCGAGGTCAGCAACCCGTTTTCAGAGCAACGCCGCTATTGAGCCCGTTTTAGCTACTCGCCTTAACACCGAATGAAGCAAGCTTAACATCGCACTAAAATCCGCAATACGCATACGCGGCCGCCAGTTCGTCCCCCTAGTGCATGATCTACATCCCGATGTTTCTTTGCATGAGTCGCATCCATTTTGCAAAAAGTCTGACAAATCAATCCACGACCCACGCGCGAACGGATGAGCGGTTAGGTTGTGCTTTTATCTTCACGCCGCCCTTCAAAACCTGTCAGTATCGTCAATTTACTTGCCACGTGTATTTCTGAGCTTAAAAGCGAGCGCTGATGAAAACGCTGGCCAGACGCTCAGTTCGGCTTGAGGAAGATAAACGGCGCTGGCTCATCCAACGCCCAAGGATATTCGTCATCACCGGCGATATCGTCCCAATATAATTCGCCGGTTTCGCAGCCTTGATGAACTGGGAAATCCCTCGTCAACTACGCATCGCTTGGGCTGGGCGATATCTATCCAACCGGACATTCACGGTTCCTGGCCGGACTGGAAACACTCAATGGTTTCCTGCTGATTTCGTGCTCGGCATCATTCATTTTCCTCCTGATGCGAAACCAAATGGATGGTCCAATTACAGGCGGAATTCAAAAATCGGATTAACTCGGAACCTGTTCACACACTTCTCCGTTAGTCGTGGAAATACCCCACCACTGTATAAGGAGGATGTTGAAAGTGGATATGAAGAACAGTTATTGGCGGTTTGGCGCAATGATCATCACATCGATGATCGTGATGTTTGGACTGATGTACCTCAACACCTATGCGTGGGAGCATGTTCGCTGGAGCGAGACACGCTTCTACATGGCTTTCATCATGGGCGCCGCGATGGCCGTCGTGATGCTGAGCTTCATGCTCAACATGTACAAGGACAGCCGGATCAACTTTGGCATTTTCGTTGGTGCTGCGGTCGTGTTCGTCCTGGCCCTCTGGCTGGTGCGCAGCCAGAGCACCGTCGACGACCGGTCCTACATGAAAGCGATGATCCCCCACCACTCCATTGCCATCATGACAAGTGAACGCGCCGGCATCGAGGATGTCCGTGTGCGCGAGCTTGCCGACGAGATCATCACGGCGCAGCGCCGCGAGATCAAGGAAATGGAATGGCTGATTTCCGACATCGCGGAGAATGGCCCGGCATCGACGGAAAGCGAGGCGGCCAGCCGCCCGGTTCCCCCCTTTGAAGGCACGCTCAATCCAGACGACGCTGCCGGGGCAGCCATCGCGGAGGACTAACGCGCCTTCCACGTCCAGTCAGACCCATTCGATCCCGAAAAGGAGCGAAACAGAATGAGACTCGAAAAGATCAAGACACAGGGTCTTGCCCACCTTTCCTACTTCCTGAGCGCCGATGGCGAAGCGGCCGTCATCGATCCGCGGCGTGACATCGGCATCTATCTGGACCTCGCCCGTGAGGAAGGCTCTGTCATCAAGCACGTCTTCGAAACCCACCGGAACGAGGACCTGCTCTCAGGCGCCCCTGTCCTGAAGGAAGAGACTGGCGCAAAGGTCTGGCACGGGCCGAACCCTGAAAAGCCGATCCAGTATGCAGCCGAGACGCGGGAAGGCGACACGTTCGAGATTGGCGGCGCGCTCCTGAAGGTGCTCGAAACGCCCGGGCACACCGACGACAGCCTGTCCTACGTGCTTTATGACAAGAGCTTCGAGGAAGGCCCGGTTGGCGTGTTCACGGGCGATGCCCTGTTCATTGGCGATGTAGGGCGCACGGACTTCTATCCCGACCGCAAACGCGAAGTCGCCGGCCTGCTCTATGACAGCCTGGAGAAGCTGATGGGGCTCGGCGACCAGTGCCTCGTCTATCCCGCGCATGGCGCCGGTTCGGTCTGCGGCTCCGGCATGGCCGACCGGGAGTTCTCTTCCATCGGTCACGAGAAGCTCAACAATCCACGCCTGCAGATCGGCGACCGGGAAGCTTTCATCGACGCCAAGGTGGCCGAGAACCACTACATACCGCCCTATTTCCGGCGCATGGAAGAGGGCAATATGGAAGGCACCGAAGCCGCGCCGCCGGCGCCCCGGCCCGCCTCCCCGGCCAAGTTGCTCGATCCGGGCGATGCGGTCTGCCTCGATGTTCGAGGCATTTTCGACTTTGCCGGCGGACACCGCACGGGCTCGCTCTGCATCCCGGATGACATGCTTGCCGCCTTCGCGGGCTGGTTGCTGCCAGGCGACAAACCGGTGCTGCTGGTAGCGCGCGATGACGACCAGGCGGTCGATGCGGCCACCACGCTTCAGCGGATCGGCTTCGACAATGTGAGCGGATTTGTCAGCGGCGCCATGCCCGTGGCGGTCCAGAACGGCCCGCTCGACACACTCGACTTCGTCGATACCGAAACCGTCGCCGCGCGCGTAGACAACCCGCCGGCTGGCTGGACCCTGCTCGATGTCCGGGCCATCGACGAATATGAGAGCGGCCATATCAAGGACAGCAAGCACGCTTATGTCGGCAAGCTGCCTGAGGCGGCCAGTGACCTCGACCCGGACAAGCCCGTCACCGTCATGTGCGGAAGCGGCGCCCGGGCCACCATTGCCGCCTCGCAGCTCATGCGGAAGGGGTTCTCCGAGGTCGATGTCTATATCGGCTCGATGAAGGCGTGGACCGCAGCTGGAAATGCCATTGAGTGATGACTGTCAGTCCATCTTGGGCTGAACCTTTCGTTTCTGACGCATGAAGAGACTGGAAATTGCTTCACGAGGTCCCCATATGGATACCCTGTATGGGGTATCTGCCATGAAGACTGAAACCAAAGAGGCCGCGACCCGAAGGCTTGCCCGCATCGAGGGACAAGTGCGCGGCATCACGAAGATGGTGTCCGACGATCGGTATTGTATTGATGTCATTCGTCAGGTGCAGGCTGTGAAGGCCGCGCTTGTCGGCCTCGAGGCCGTTATCCTGGATGACCATATCGCAACGTGTGTGGATCATGCCCTGACCGGAAGCAATGTCGATGACCGGCGTGAAAAGGTCGAGGAACTTGTTGCTGTGCTTGGTGGCCGCAAGAAGTAGCGGCCTCACAGTTTGTTGAAATGAAAGTTTTAATCTTTTCACGTATTTGAACAATGATGCAGTTTGTGACCCGCCTCCTGACACTGTTTGCCGCTGCCTTCATGGCGGCTCATCCGGTCATGGCGTGTCCATTGATGGTCGGGACCTCCGAAACCGCGCCGACTGAAATGAGCAGCAATCACCCCTGTAATGACATGGCGATGGAAGCCATGGCCGACACCGGGCATACAGATCAGGCATCATCGTCTGATTGCCCCGCGGGATACGACTGTGCACCCATGCTTATCCAGGCGCACAGTGACGCCAATCCAGTTGCACCTGTTGCGAATGTGGACCCAGAATTTGCTGCGGTTCTCGCTAACCCACCAAAGGCATTCCTGCCAGAGCGCGAAACGCTAAAGACCGGGCCTCCACCTCGGCTGGATATCGTCCAGCACACGCCAATATCGCTAAAGCAGCGCTTCCTGAATTGAGAGCGATGACCTGCGGCCGCCACAGCAGCCCGTCGTCATCGCTTCTCACAATTCAGAAGAGCCCGTTTTATCATGCCCCACATTTCAAGAATGCTGCTGGTCGCAGCGTTTGCCGCTGTGCCCCTGGCGGCGGTTGCCAACGCTCAGAGCTTTGCCGAGCTTGAAGCCCGTCTCGAGGCCCATCCAAGCCTCTCCGCTCTCGGTTACGATGCCGAGGCCGACCGGGAGCGTGCTGTCGCCTCAACCGCACTCCCGGACCCCGTCGTATCCCTCGGGATCAACAACTTTCCGATTTTCGATCCCTCATTCGACAGTTACTTGCCGACCAATAAAGCCGTTGGTATTCGGCAACAATTTCCGAGCTTCGCGGGCCGTGAAGCCCGCGCCGGTGAAGCCCGGGCGATGTCAGCACAGACCGAGGCGGTTCGCGATGCCCGTTATGCGGCCTTGCGCGCCGAACTCATCGCTCTTCTCGCTGACAAGACTAGACTGACCAGGCAGAGATCCCTCGCCGAAGCGCGAAACGCCAAATACGACGAGCTTGTCGACATTGTCGAGGCCGAGATCGATGCGGGCCGCCCGGCCGTCTATCGCCTTGCCGAAATTGAAAGCGAACGGGCAGAAGTTTCCCGGACGCTTGTTGATCTTGACCGGCAGGAAGCCGAGACCGATGCGCGCCTGATCGAACTCGTCGGACTGGTCCCTTCGACCGGCCTCCCTCCCCTGACTGAAAGAGACTGGTCCGGCGCAGCGCTTGAGTTCCACACCGTACGCATTGCCGACGCGGCCGTCCGCGTTACCGATTACGGTATCGACGAGGCCCGCGCGGCCTGGAAGCCAGAATGGGGGGCCCAGCTCACCTATCAACAGCGCGATGAAGGCGCGATGTTCGCGGGGGATGACTGGGTCTCCGGTATGGTGACTTTTACGGTTCCGCTCTGGGCCGAAAGGAAGCAGGCACCGAACTTGCGCGCCGCAAAGGCTGAGCGGGCCGGCGCCGAGCAACGCTACCAGGCTGCCGCGCGGAATGCGGCGGCCCAGTATGCGTCCCGGGACGCCATTATACGCGCGGCCGATGCCAGTATCGACGTGCTGCAGGTCAAGATTGCTGCCGTCGAAGACGAAGTCGAGGCCCAGCTGATTGCTTATGAATCCGGTGTTGGCGGTTATGCGCCGATCATCGACGGCGAGATCGCCATTCTCAAACTCCGGGCGGAAATCGAAGCTGAAACGGCCCGCAAGGCCGCTGCGATCGCACGCCTGAATGCCCTCCTGGTGACACAATGAAAAAGACATTCCTGATAATGGGCACCGCATCTGCCGCCCTCTTGCTCGCCGCATGCGGCGCACCGGGCGGATCACCGGGCGGCCAGGGTGAAAAACCGAACGCCTCGAGCGAGACGCAACGATACACCTGCCCCATGCACCCGCACTATATTTCGACCGATCCGGACGGCACCTGCCCGATCTGTGGCATGGACCTGGTGCCTGCCGACAAGACCCAGGAACCGACGAGCTCAACAGGGGAAATCCTGTACTACAAGCATCCCATGGGTAAGCCGGACACCTCGCCTGTTCCGAAAAAGGATTCCATGGGCATGGATTACATCCCGGTTTATGCCGATGACACCGGATCGGGCGTGGCCGTCTCGCCGGAAATGATCCAGACCATGGGGATCCGGACATCACCTGCCGAGACCAGGGATTTCAGCCGTGTACTGAGAGCCTTCGGCACGGTCGAGACCAATGAACGGCTCGAAAATGTTACCGTCTCGCGGCTAGAAGGCTGGATTGAGAATCTGGCGGTCAATGCCGAGGGCGACACCGTCCGCCCCGGCAGTCTCCTCTACCGGATCTACAGTCCGGACCTGATCGCCGCGCAGAAAGATTATCTGAACTCGTTCAGGATCGGTAACGAAGCGCGCATCGCGTCGGTTCGCCAGCGCCTGCGCTCCCTTGGCATGCAGAATGCGGCCATCGACCGGCTGACCGAAACCCGCCAGGTCATTGAACGTGTTCCGGTTTACGCAGAAGCCGGCGGCACGGTTGCCGAGCTCCAGGTCCGCAATGGCGACTATGTCAAACCCGGCACGCCTATATTACGCCTGCAATCCTATGCCGATGTCTGGGTCATTGCCTCGGTGCCGGAGAGCGATTTGCCTCTGGTGGAAACAGGCATGCAGGCCGAACTCGATTTTCCGAGCGCGCCCGATGCCCCCGGTAAAGGCCAGGTCGACTATATCTATCCGACAATCGACCCGAAAACCCGTACAGCCGACGTCCGGATCGAAGTGGACAATGTGTCGGGCTATCTTCGCCCGGGCGCCTATGCGGACATAAGGCTGAATATCGGCGGCCGACCGCGTCTTTCGGTTCCAAGTGAAGCCATTCTGCTTGGTAGCGAGGGCGCCCGTGTCGTCATCGCCGAAGGCAATGGCCGCTTCTCCGGACGCGCCGTGCAAACCGGGATTTCGGCCAATGGCCGGACCGAAATCCTGTCGGGTCTGGAAAGTGGCGACATGGTCGTCGCCAGCGGGCAGTTCCTGCTCGATAGCGAAGCCAACCTGAAAGAAGGTCTTGCCAAGCTGGAAGCTCCGGATGCGAGCGCGGCCAGTCCGGAAACACCGCTCTCCGATATTCCGGTGGACAGTAAAGCCCTCGCCGAAATCGATCACTTCACTGACATGGCGCTCTACTTCCACGAGGCCCTGAGAGACGGGTATGACATCGATCCGCTATTCGTGGACCCGGCGCTCGCCCTGGTGCCAGTGCTGCGGGACCGTTACGCGAACACGAAACTGGCACCGGTCATGGATGCTACGCAAACCGCTCTCGCCGCCGCGCAGGACGCCACGGACCGCGAAGACCTTGCCACACAACTCTCAGACCTGGTCGAGGCCTTGAAACCCTGGCTGCTGGAAGGCGCACCTCAGCATTACAGCGAGGCTGGTCTGGTGCTCTACCGGGACACCGCAACGGGCCGGTACTGGCTGCAGGAAGAAGCGAAACCAGCCAATCCGTACAGCGCAGATGGAGCCGAACGGATTGACTGGCCCAACCCGATGGCCGGCATGTCGATGACGACCAATGACGGCGAGACTGGCGCTGACCAGGCCCCTGGGCATTCGGGGGACAGTCATGACTGAACGAAACGACAGAAACCTCGCGGGGCAAGACCCCTCCAAATCATGGGTGGCAAAGCTGATCTCCTGGTCGGTTTCCAACCAGCTCATCGTCCTCATGCTCGCCGCTGCACTGGCTGTGACCGGGTGGATGGCGATCCAGCGCACGCCGCTCGATGCAGTGCCGGACCTGACAGATACCCAGGTCATCATTCGCACCGATTTTCCGGGCCAGAGCCCGCAGATTGTCGAGGACCTCGTCACCTATCCACTATCGACGAACCTTCTCGGTCTGCCGAAGACCAAGGACGTGCGCGGCTCCTCAATGTTCGGCACCAGTTTTGTGTATGTCATATTTGACGATGATGTTGACCTCTACTGGGCCCGCTCGCGCGTTCTCGAAGCCTTGTCCCGGCTGGGATCCGAACTCCCGGAAGGCGCCGTACCGCAGATAGGACCGGATGCGACTGGCGTTGGGTGGGTCTATCAGTATGCCTTGGTCGACAAGACCGGCAAGACCGATCTCGCCGAGTTGCGTTCACTCCAGGACTGGTTCCTGAAACTTGAACTCGCCGGAGTGGAAGGGGTCTCTGAAGTCGCTTCGGTCGGCGGTTTTGTCCGGGAATACCAGGTGCTAATCGATCCCAATCGCCTGCGAAGTTACGACCTGTCGATCACCCGTATCCGTGACGCGGTCCGCGCAGCCTCAAGCGAGGTCGGTGGCCGCGTGCTTGAACAGGGCGAAACGGAATATGTCATCCGCTCATCAGGCTATGTCGATGAGAAACTTGATCTCGAACAGGTCGTGGTCAAGGCAGAGGATGGCACCCCCGTCCAGCTGAGCCATGTCGCCCGGATTGTCGAAGGCCCGGCCCTCCGGCGCGGCATTGTCGAACTCAATGGCGAAGGCGAAACTGTGTCCGGCATCGTGGTGATGCGCGATGGCGAGAATGCGCTGTCGGTGATCGAACGTGTGAAGGAGAAACTTCATAGTCTCCAGCGCGGGCTGCCAGAAGGCGTCGAGATTGTCACTGTGTATGACCGCGCGCCTCTCATCGAGGGTTCGGTCGATTATCTGAAAGACAAGCTGATCGAGGAAGGCTTCGCGGTTGCTCTCGTCATTCTGATCTTCCTCCTCCATGTACGGTCGTCTCTGGTTGCCATCATCACCTTACCTCTCGGTGTGCTCGGCGCGTTCCTGATCATGTCCTGGCAAGGTGTCACAGCGAACATCATGTCACTTGGCGGGATCGCCATCGCGATCGGCGCCATGGTCGACGCCTCGATTGTGCTTGTCGAGAATGCCAGCCGGAAACTGGCGGATCTGGGACCGAAACCCGATCCGAGCGTGCGCCGCCAAGCGCTGGTCGAGTCGGCTCAGGAAGTCGGCCCCGGCATATTCTTTTCACTCCTCATCATCACGGTCTCCTTCCTGCCGGTCTTTGCCCTGACCGGTCAGAGCTTCAGGCTCTTCAGTCCTCTCGCCTATACCAAGACCTATGCGATGGCCTTCGCGGCCATTCTGTCGGTGACACTTGTCCCGGTTCTGATGCTGTACCTGATGCGGGGTCGGTTCCGGCGCGAGGAAGCCAATCCCCTGAACGCCTTCTTCGTCTGGGCCTACAAACCGCTGCTCCATCTAGCCCTGAGGTTCAAATGGATCACGGTCGCCCTTGCGCTCGCGCTGACGGCCAGCGTCATCGTGCCGGTCCAGAGGATCGGCTCGGAATTCATGCCGGCCCTTTATGAAGGCGAGCTCCTCTACATGCCCACCACCCTGCCCGGCGTGTCATCCACCAAGATGCGGGAGATTCTTGGCCAGACAAACCGCGTCATCAAGACCGTGCCAGAAGTCGATCGTGTCTTCGGCAAGGCCGGGCGCGCCGATACTGCAACCGATCCAGCGCCACTCACCATGATCGAAACATGGATCAAGCTGAAACCGAAGGAGGATTGGCGGCCAGGTGTGACGGTCGAGGACATCACCGATGAGCTCGATGCCAAGCTGCAAATGCCCGGCCTCGTGAATTCATGGGGCTATCCGATCAAGATTCGCATGGACATGGTTTCAACAGGTGTGCGCACGCCCATTGGCATCAAGGTTACGGGCGATGATCTGACAGAGATTGAGACCATTGCCCGGGACATAGAAGCGGCCATTTCGGACGTACCCGGAACGCGCTCGGCCTTCGCCGACAGGGTCATGGGCGGCAAATATCTCGAGATCACGCCGGACAGGGGCGAACTCGCCCGGCGGAATATCGACATGGCAGCCTTCCAGTCCGTGATCCAAACCGCCCTGGGCGGCATGACGCTCTCCCAGTCTGTCGAGGGCCGGGAACGCTATGACATCATCCTGCGCTATGATCGGCCATTTCGTGAGAGCGCCACAGACCTGGAAGAGATACTCGTGCCCGCCCCGTCCGGCGCCCATATCCCTCTCAGCGAACTGGCGGACATTTCCTATACGGAAGGCCCGCCAATGATCCGATCAGAAAATGCCAGACTGACTGGCTGGGTTTTCGTCGACATCGCGGACCGGGATATGGGCAGCTATGTTGCAGACGCCAGACAGGTCATTGGCGACGCCGTCGACCTGCCTGCGGGTTATGCGGTGGAGTTCTCCGGCCAGTATGAACAGATGCAGGAAGCGAATGCGCGGCTTAGAATCGCCATTCCAGCTGCAATTGCACTGATCTTCCTGCTGCTGATGCTACATTTCGGCCGGCTCGACCGGACCCTGATCATCATGGCCAGCCTGCCTTTCGGTCTGGTCGGCGGAATGTGGGCCGTCTGGTTGGCAGGCTACAATCTGTCAGTAGCCGTCGCGGTCGGTTTCATCGCCCTGGGCGGCATCGCGGTCGAGACGGCCGTCGTGATGCTGCTCTATATCGACGCGGAAGTCCGCAAGGCGAACCCGTCTGACAGGAGCCAGCTTTTCGCAGCTGTCAGCAAGGGCGCGGCCATGCGCGTCAGGCCGAAGTTGATGACGGTCACGACCATTTTTGCAGGTCTTGCCCCGATCTTCCTGACCGACGGCCTCGGATCGGACGTCATGCGCCGGATTGCCCTGCCCATGCTTGGCGGCATGGCCTCAACCCTCATGCTCTCCCTGATCGTGATCCCGGCCATCTACCACATCCGGCTCGGGCTGCAGATTCCATCAGATTTACCCCGGGCCGAACCGGATAACCGGGCCGGCTCATTCACCCCCGAAGGAGAAAAACCATGACGAGACACCTGTTGAAAATTCCGCTTTTGATTCCACTGCTTCTGAGTGGCGCCATGCTGCCGGCGGCCGCGCAGGATCGCTCATCAGGCAGAATGATGATCGACGGCGGCATGATGGGTGGCGGCCTGTTCGGCACGGTGTTCATGCTGCTTGCTGTGCTCCTCCTCATCCTCGGGATCGCTGCCCTCATCAAATATCTGAGGTCGAAATAATAGTCCCGTATCCATCCACCCTATTCCCCCGTCCCGGCGCGCATCGGGGGCCTCTGTTGAAAGCCGCGCCAGACAATCAAAAAGGAAGAAAACGATGAAAACCCTCGTCAGAAAGACAGCAGTCACAGGCGCAATCCTCGGACTGGCCCTGATCGGTCCGGCGCTCGCCCAGGACGCCGGCATGAAAATGGACAGCATGAAAGACATGGACATGTCCGGCATGAGCTGCTGCGGCGACATGGCGCCCGGCTTTGGCGTCATTAACGGCGTCGATCTGGATGCCCGAACCGTCAATATTTCACACGATCCGATCAAGAAGATCGGCTGGGGTGAAATGACAATGGACTTCGAGGTCGGCGGAATGGTTGCGCTCGACAAATTCGAGAATGGCGACAACGTCCATTTCATGCTCAAGCAGGACGACAGCGACAATTATGATATCGCCATGATGATGCCGATCGGCGGCGATCCGGATGCTTTCAAGCAATCCATGATGTCGATGATGAAAGGCAAAGGCATGATGGACTGCAACATGGGCGGACAGGGATCCATGTCCGGCATGTCAGGCAAGGATCATGACGACACCGATCACTAGCCGGTCCTCTGTTTAAAGCAAAAAATTCGTAAATCAGGTTCCGGCCGCGTTCCGCGGCCGGAATGCCTGCGTCTCCCGATTAGTTCACCAGGAAATCCCAATGACTCAAAGAATTCTGATTACCGCCTTCTTGTTAGGTTCCGTTACCCTGACAGCCTGCAGTGACCCCGAAAGCCGAACGCCGCCAGCATCCGGCCCTGCGGAGCAGACCAGGCCTGAACCGTTCGAACAGGCAGATGAAGCTATGCCCGGCGATACTGGACGGGCCACGGGCAGGATCTCATCCCTTGATCGCGACGACGGCCGGGTCACCATCGACCATGGCCCTTTCGAAGGCATCGCCATGGGCGCGATGACCATGAGTTTCGCTTTAATGGGCGATGTTGAGCTGACTGACCTCTCTGAAGGCGATGACGTGATCTTCCAGGTCAAACGGGGCCGGGACGGTTCTCATCGCATCATGGAAATTTGTAGCATTCCCGCGAATGGCCCCGGCTGCCCGGATCTTGAAACGCTTCATCGGGACATCCCTCCAGGTCCGTAAGGCGGCATGCTCCGACACCGTTCTCTAACGCGTAACAGGAATGACGACAATGACAAGAACAAAAATAGCACAGACCCTGAAAGAGGATGGTTTGTCCGGCGTGGTCCGCCGCGTCCATGCCGGCCTGATTTTCAGATATCATGAGACATTCAACTCAAGGTTCGACACGATACATGCGATCGACACAAGAACCTCCGTCGCGCTCGAAACGCTTGATTTCGAGCATCAACACAAAGCGCACGCAATCGACTATGAACCGACCCCTATAAAGCTTGTCGAAGCCCTGCTTAAACCCAGTCGTGCGCGTGCCAGCTCGACGACGTTTCTGGATCTGGGCTGTGGCAAGGGACGCGTTCTGATCAAGGCGGCGGAGCTTGGATTCGATCGCCTGATCGGCGTGGAATTTGCTGGCGAAATCGCTGAAGCTGCCCGGTATAACCTCGGACAGGTTTTCAGATCATCTCCCGGGATTTCATGGACGATCATCAGTCAGGATGCGGCCACCTACAGTCCGCCCGAAAGTGACCTGATCGTTTTTCTGTATAATCCTTTCACCCAGCCCGTCATGGAAGGGGTCGTAAACTGGATAGAAGCCCATATTGATCGCGGCTATCGCGTCGAAATCATCTACTACAATTCACAGTGCCGATCCTTGTTTGATGACTGCAACCGGTTGAAAGTGACACCGTTTCCATGGCTCGTGAAACTCCAGCTGCGCTTCCTGAGCTGGCACGCCGCCGTGAAATATCTTTCCGTAGCAGGCGACAGGAATGAATCATATCGAGGAACGGAGCGACAAGTCTGATTGATCCGCCTCCCCGGAAACCCCAGGGCTGGCGAGGCCTTGTTGCGTTCAATGTCGATCTTAGCCTGCGCAGCACGAAAGTTTCGCCACGTCCTTGTCGAAGGTTTGCGCCGCCAGCTTTAGCCCTTCAACAGTTGTCAGGTATGGGAAGATCGTCTCGCCAAGCGCCTTGGTCGTCATAGCGAACTTCAACGCCATGGCGAGCGTTTGGATCGTGTCAGACCCTTCGGGTGCCGCGATCTGGCCGCCCAGCAGGCGGTCGGTCTTCGCATCCGCGACCAGCTTGATGACGCCGCGGGTATCGCGGGCGGCGGCGGCGCGTGCCACGTGGTCCAGCGTCAGCACGCTGGTCTTGACGTCATGACCGGCCGCCTTCGCCTGCACCTCGGAAAAGCCGACGCCGGCGACCTGCGGATCGGTGAACACGACCCAGGGCATGGCCCCATTGTCATAGCGCAAAGCCTCAAGACCAAGCGCATTATTGACCGCCACCTTGGCCCCATAAGCCGCCATGTAGACGAACTGATCGCGATCGGTGACATCGCCCGCCGCCCAGACGCCCGGCCGCGTCGTGGCCATGTCGGCGCCGACCTTGATCGATCCGCGCGCATCGGTCTCGATGCCGAACTCGCGCAAGCCGAGGTCTTCGGAATTGGCCACCCGGCCTGTGGTCGCCACCAGCCGCTCTGCGGTTAGGGTTTCGGGCGTTCCACCCCGTTCGATCGTCAGCGTGACGCCGCCATCGCCCTGCACCACCGAGCGGTAGGCCAGGTCAGTCTCGACCGCGATGCCCTCCGCTTTCAGCGCTTCTGTCAACACCTCGCCCACTTCCGGTTCAACGCCGGGTAAAAGACGCGAACGCGTGACCAGTGTAACCTTGACGCCCAGCCGCGACGCCATCTGCGCCAGTTCACAGCCAATATAGCCGCCGCCCAGTACCAGGATGCTTTCGGGCTGATCGGGCAGGCTGAGAAGGTCCCAGGAATCGAGCGCCTCCACGGTCTCGATCCCGTCAATTTCCGGCAAGAAAGGGCGCGAGCCGGTGGCGATCAGAACCTTCGGTGCAGCGATGATCCGCCCGCCGACCTCAATCCCGCCTTCGATCAGGCGTGCGGCACCTTTCTCAATATAGGTGATATTCTCATAGGAAGGCAGCAAATCGATATATTTTTTCTGGCGCATTTCGTCGACCAGTTCGGCCGTCCCCTTGACGACCGCTGACCAGTCCACGCTGTGCGCACAGGGCTCAATGCCCGGAAACCGTGCTGCCGATATGCCGCCATGCACCGCTTCGCCGGCCCGTATCATCGCCTTGGATGGCACGCAGCCGACATTGACGCAGGTACCGCCGATGGTGCCGTGCCCGACCATGGCCACGCGCCTGCCGGCCTCGGCCGCGCTAATCGAAGCCGAAAACCCGGCCGAGCCAGCACCTATGACGATGAGGTCATAGCTGTCGTCGCCGTTTTTATTGACGGAGCAGCAATCGCCTGTCTTTACGGTTTGATTCATTATTTCTTCCTCCGCTTGCGACCGGGCACGGCGACGCGGCCTCGATCAAGTATTCAAAATCACACCATCGACCCGATGTCGGAGGCGTGGCCGGGATCAGGTTGGGGCCGCTGTCGCCGCATTCGCCTGCGGCGAAGACCGCGGAATCGCTCGTACGCATCGATGTGTTCACCTGGATGCCCCGCCGAGTGCACTCGGCGCAGGCAGCTTCAAGGTTCAGCCTGTCCATTTTTGGTACCCGGCCGGGGCTGAGGCACATGCTCATTGATGCAAAACAAGAAGGTGTCGCAATGACGGTACCGGCCAGGCCCGTTATCAGCAGTTTTCGGTCAGTCCATTTTGACATCAAAGTGAAAGCCTTGTGTGAAAATCTGACGATGTATGCGAACATCGACTGGCAGGTGCCTCATCAGGATATTCCAGATGCTGCGTGTTCAACCGTCCGTAACGCTTGCCGGGTATCCTACATCGGTTGAAGCCGCAGCGATCAGCTCAGGCGTTGTCGCCGCCGTATCGTAAACCACCTCTGCGGTCCTGGCCGCATAATCGATATCGACAGATTTAACGCCCTCGACACGCATCATCGCTTTCCTGACAGCAATCGGACATGTCGCGCAGGTCATGTTTCCGATCGTAAAACGGGCTGTCGCCTGTTCGACCTCCACCGAGGCATCCGGAGCATTCTGCGCGCCGGCGACTGCGAGCCCCCCCGCGAGTGCCAGACCTGCCAGTCCGGCGATCATCCATGTGCGTTTCATACTTGTCTCCCTGGCTAGTAAAATAACGGTGCCCATACATCGATGGTCAAGGCCGCCAGCACGACAAGCGCGCCGCTCCACAGGGCGACCTGCTTGACGACTGACGACTGCAAACGGGCGCAATAGCTACCATCCTCGCAGACACTGGTTTTTCGAAAATAGACATCCCAGAACCCAGCCGCGAGAAATCCGATCGCGACCAGAAGAAAAAGGGGCTTGTAGGGTTCCAGCGCCGTCAACTGGCCAATCCACGCTCCGGAAACACCGAGACTGATCAGCACAAGCGGCACGATGCAGCAGGATGATGCAAGGAATGCCCCCAGCATGCCACCGGCAACAAGCCACCTTGAGCGACGCTCATTTGCTGGGCTGTTTTCCGTACCTGCCATGACCAGCTGTTCCCATTGCTTTATCGATCATGATCACGTTACGCTCTGTAGTTGGTACAGACACAAGTGGGTATTTCATCATGGCCATCACATCGCCGCGAGCAGCACTCAAACGGGCTGAACTGGCCGGGCGGCTCGGCTGCAATCTTGAAACGATCCGCTATTATGAAAGGATCGAATTGCTGCCCGAACCAGCCCGCACGGCAAGTGGCCACCGGCTGTATTCGAATGAAGATCAGGTACGACTGCGTTTCATATTGCGAGCCCGCAGCCTCGGCTTCTCCGTGGAAGATGTACGCTCGCTACTTGGCATCAATGATGGCAGGCCGAGCTGCGCGGAGGTCAGGGCGCTGGCAGAAGCACATCGGGGCGATATCCGTAAACGCATCGCCGATCTGAAGCAGATGGATCGACGGCTCGGCGAGATCATGGCTGGTTGCACCGGCGCTGAAACACCCGATTGCGCACTCACCGACAAACTGTTCGAAGATAGCTGACAAAAGGGGCTCCTGCATCTGCCGGAGATGCAAATGATGGACATCCACGACACCATCACCGCTCCGCATCGCCTCAATGACGGTACCGATGTCAATGTCCGGCGGACTGCCTAGCCACAACATGTGGATCGGCCCGCCGATTTCGCGGAACGACAGGCAGAGAATGTTACCGCGATACCGATCGTCACGAACGGATCGAACAGTATTCAGTCATAGATGAGGATGAGCGCGTCGCCCGCAACCACGGCTACAGATGCGAGTGCGTCGGACAGATTGTGAAGGAGGAGCGCCCGGATATTCACGCTCCCATTCTGCACCGAATAGATTAGGAGGGCTGTAAGCTCTGCAATGACCAGCGCAACACCGCCAAGAATAACGATCGTCCAGCCACCAACGGCGGGCGGATCAGTGATCCGTATGACAGTCTTATTGACCAGATGGCAATGGAGACCCGACGATCATCGCTCGCGGGATCAAGATCGTCATGATCATGTGCGTGGCTCAGGATCGGCCTGCTCTTCCAGCACCTTGCGCTTGCACTCGAGATACGCGCGTCGCCGCGCGTGTACCGCGTTTTTTGCGCGGCTCTTTGGTGGTATCAGGCCGCATTCCTCCTGCACCTTGGCCGCCTGCTCACTTGAAAGGGCCCCCATCACGTTGTCGAGACTCTCGCAGCCGGCCAGGGCTGCGAGAGAAACGGACATGACCGCGAAGCGAAGTTCACGATGGATGAACATGCTCGGCCTCCAACAAGGAATGGTGCGCGTCGGGCTTTGGTGCGAACCAGCGGTGAAGGGCGGGTAGCACCAGCAAAGTTAGCACGGTCGAGGAGACCAGCCCGCCCATGACCACCGTGGCCAGTGGCCGCTGCACTTCAGCACCGACACCACTTGCGAAGAGCAGCGGCGCAAGGCCGAGCGCCGTCGTAAGGGCGGTCATCAGCACAGGACGTGCCCGCAAGCCTGCCGCCTCGACGGCAAGTTCATCGCGACCACGGCCCTCCCTGGCAAAATCATCCATGAAACTGACCAGCACCATGCCATTGCCGAGCGCGATACCGAACAGGGCAATAAAGCCGACCGTCGCAGGCACCGAGATCGGCAGGCCTGCAATCCAGAGCGCCATCGCCCCGCCGGTCAGCGCCAGCGGAATGTTGAGCAGGATCAGGATGGCCGATTTCATGCGCCCGAACGTCAATAGCAGGATCAGGAATACGATACCGAGCGTGATCGGGATCACGACCGCGAACCGCGCATTCGCTTCCTGCTGGAGTTCGAACTGTCCGCCCCATTCGACGCGATAACCAGCCGGCAGGTCGAGCTGGCTGGCGACCGATTGCTGCGCATCAGCGACATAGCTGCCAATATCGCGTCCTCTCACATTGAGCTGAACGGTGATGAATCGCTCACCATTCTCGCGCGTGATCTGACGTGGACCGACAATCTCCCTGATGTTTGCCACGCTTTCGAGTGGAACCCGTGCGCCGCTGGACGATTCCAGAATAATCCGTCCGATGGCCGCGGGCGTGTTGCGGTCCTCTTCGGCATAGCGCACGATGACGGGAAACTGGCGCACTCCCTCAAAAACGGCACCAGCCTCTGCCCCGCCGACGCCGGAACGCAAGGCATCGAGCGCCTCCTCCACGCTCAGTCCATACCGGCCGAGCGCAGGACGGTTGAGCGAGACCACAAGCTGCGGCGCGCCGGTGATCTGATCGGCCTGGACGTCGGTCGCCCCAGGAATTTCCTGAAGAATGGACTGCAAGTCCTGCGAGCCTTCGAGCAGGACCTCCGTATCCGGACCGAAGATCTTGACCGCCAGTTGCGCCTTTGTGCCGGTCAGGAGCTCATCAACCGACATGGCGATTGGCTGGCCGACATTAACCCTGACGCCTGGAAAGCCGCCGAGATTCTCGGAGATCGACGCCCGGAGTTCATCCGGGCTGATGCCATTGCGCCATTCGCTTCGGGGTTTGAGCGCCACGAAGGCCTCGATACTGTTCACCGGGTCGGCATGCGCGCCGACTTCCCCACGGCCGATCCGGCTGACAATGGAACTGATCTCGGGGAAGGCTTCAAGCAGTCTTGTCTCGATGCGGGTCGACGTTTCCTTTGCTTCGGTTAGCGAGATGGACGGCGCCATCGTCACACGCAACAGGACATCGCCTTCCTCCAGCGCAGGCGTGAACTCCGAGCCAAGGCGTGTCGCTGAGAGGCCCCCAACCAGAAGCAGGACGCCTGCTAGCCCGACCGCCGCGAGACGTCGCCGGACGAAGAAGGCCGCAAGCGGCTTGATCAGCGAAACAAGCCGGCTGTCGCTCTCCTGGCTATTGCTCTTGGGCGGACGCATGAGGCCGAGCGCCATCGCCGGAGCGATGAGCGCGGCATAGATCAGCGACCCTGTCATGGCGAGCGCGGCAGAAGCGGCGAGCGGCCGAAACGTCTTGCCTTCAGTGCCCTGTAGCGAAAAGAGCGGCAGGAAGACAATGATCACCACGAGGACGGCAGCAATCAGCGGCGCGATCACTTCGGCGCTCGCTCGCGCGACCGTCGTGCGGCTATCTTCACCCTCGCGTCGTTCGCGCAAGCCGCGATCCACGTTCTCGGCGATGACGATGGCGCCGTCGACCATCATCCCGATGGCGATCGCCACCCCGCCCAGCGTCATCAGATTGGCCCCGATGCCGAGGAATTTCATCGCGATGAAGGCAAAGCCGACCGAGAAGGGTATGGCCATGACAACCACGAGGCTTGGACGCCAGCCGCCGAGGAACAGGAAGACGATGACGGCGACCAGGAGCGCGCCCTGCCAGAGCGCGGTCGTCACGGTCGCAGCCGCCTTTTTCACCAGCGTGCCCTGATCATAATACGGAACGGCTTTGACGCCATCCGGAAGCGACTGGTTGATCTCGTCGAAGCGCGCTTGCGCGTTCTCGATCACCTCAGACGTGTTTGTGCCATAAAGTTTCAGGACGAGACCGGCGACGGTCTCCCCTTCGCCATTGGCAGTTGCGAGCCCCTGCCGGACGCCGCCGCCGATGGCGACTTCACCGAGGTCGTTGACGCGGACGGTTCGTCCATCCACGGTCTTGACCGGCGTTTCACGCAGATCATCGAGAGATCGAGCGAGCCCGACCCCGCGCACCGTGTACTGTTCGGCGCCAATTTCGATGAATTGCGCGCCGGCCGTCCGATTGGCGCTCTCCAGGGCGGCAATCACCTCGCCGACGCTGAGGTCATAGGATGTCAGCTGATCGGGATCGAGGCGGACCTGGTACTGCTTCTCGAAACCCCCTAGTGACAGAACCTCCGTCACCCCTTCAACCGACTGGAGCGGATACTTGATCATCCAGTCGGCAATCTCGCGCAGCTCAACCAGCGACCGCTCGCCGGTCTCATCGACGAGCCGATAGTACATGATGATACCAAGGCCGGTCGAAATCGGCCCCATCTTGGGTGTGCCGAAACCGTCGGGAATGGCGTCGGCGGCCTCGCCGAGGCGCTCACCGACGACCTGGCGGGCAAAATAGACGTCCGTGCCGTCCTCGAAATAGATATTGATGACAGACAGGCCAAAATTGGATGTCGAGCGGATCTCGTCGACCTTGGGGAGGCCGGACATGGCCGTCTCGATCGGATAGGTGACATAGCGTTCGACCTCTTCGGGCGACAGGCCTTCAGTTTCGGTGAAGACTTGGACCAGAGAAGGTGAGGGATCGGGAAAAGCGTCGACAGGCAGGCTGCGAAAGGCAAACAGCCCCCCGATCGACAGGGCGAGTGCGGCAATGGCGGCAAGCAGCCGGCCACCCGCAAGGCGGTGCATCAAATTGATCATTTTGCGGGTCTCCTAGTGTGCGTGGCCGTCGCCGAAAGCGTCTTTTTCAAGCTGCGCTTTCAGGGTGAAGGCGCCCTCGGCAACGAATGCTTCGTCGGCCTCGAGCCCGGAAATGATCTCGGTATAGCTGCCTGCACTCTCTCCTGTGCGGACCTCGCGCGGTTCGAACCCGTCATCGGTCGGGACGAAGACCGAAATCCTGTCCTCGACGCTGACGATCGCATCGGAGGGAACGCGCACGACGGGGCGCCCCTCTCCCGTGTCGATCCGCGCCGTTACGAACTGACCGGGCTTCAGCCTGTGTTCGGCATTGTCGACAATGACCCGCGCGGTCGCAGTGCGGGATGCCTCATTGATGACAGGCAGGACATTTGAAATTGTCCCCTCGGCCAGGACGCGGCCATCTTCCTGCTGGAAGGTCACGGTCTGGCCTTCGCTGACCTTGCCGAGATCTTCCTTGTAGACGGCGATGTCGGCCCAGACGACGCTATCATCGATGATGACAAAGATGGGCGCGCCGCCAGCCGATACGGTTTCTCCAAGAGAAACGCTCCGCTGAATCACCTCTCCGGCAAGGGGAGCCGTCACATAGGCTTGTGCAAGCGACCCGTCCGCAGCCTCATTAAGCTTGTCCAGTGTGCCATGACCAATGCCGATCGCATGAAGCCTGTTTTCAGCAGCTTCCCGGCCGGCATTGGCTGCGGCGAATGCCGCACGCGCCGACTGCAGATCGGCCTCGGCGGTGATTTTCTGCTCCCAGAGGTTTTCCTCACGCTCAAGCTCGGCTTGCGCGAGGCGCTCGGCGCTCAGGGCATTCAGATAATCGGCCTTTAGGCCGGCGAGTTCACGACTGGTCAGCCGGGCAAGCGTGGCGCCGGCTTTCACGATATCGCCTTCGCCTGCATAAAGTTGGGCAACGGTGCCCTCGACCTGTGGCGAGACCCTTGCGACACGGTCCGCATCGAAACGGATCTCGGCCGGCAGTTCCAGCTGGCCCGAAACCGCTCCGGTTTGGGCTCGCCCGGTCCGGATACCGGCAGCTTCCGCCTCCTCGGCGGTCAGCTCGACATGATCGCCGCCTTCACCTTCGTGTTCGGTATGACCGCCTCCTTCTTCATGTCCCTCATGATCGTCGCCATCGGCCTCATCATGGCTTTCATGCTCCTCATCACTACCGTCTTCGTGGTCGTCATGGCCATCTTCGGCTTGTGGGGGCGTCCGGTTTGCACCAGACGAATCGGAGGCGTCACTGCCGCAAGCACTAAGATACAAAAGCGCTGGCGAAAGCAGCGCCGCATAGAATAAATTCAGTTTCATTGGATCTCTCCTTCGAACGGCGCGGCGCCAATCAGCGCACGCAACCGCAGCGTGTATGTCTGGAGCGCCAGCCGGGCATCGATTACGGCGGCGCGGGTTTCAATCAGACTGCGCCGCGCATCGAGCGTGGCGGTCAGGTCGAACTTGCCAACCCGGTAGCCTTCGGCCGCTGAAGCGTAGGCATCTTCGGCCAGTGGCAGGGCTTCGCCCTCAAGACGCTGCAATCGGGATTTCGCGGCCCGGACCAGCGCAGCCAGGCTGGCCTGCTCGGCCCGCAACCTTGCCTCAACAGTCTGTGCTGATAGCTCGGCACTCTGGGTACGTAATCCGGCCGCCCGCGTTGCGTCCTGATTGCGGTCAAAGACCGGCAAAGGAACACTGACACCCGCCAGAAACGCGCTATCGCCCGTGTCCTCAAATCTTCGGACACCAGCCGATACGGTTATATCAGGCCATGCGCCGGCGCGGGCCCGGTCCGTCGCCGCGCTACGAGCCGTCGCTCCGGCCTTAGCCGCCGCAAGTGACGGATGAACGCCAGAATCTGGTTGAGCCGACCCACCCGCCGGATCTGTTACGATTTCCGCAGTGCCAGACAAGACAAAGTCGATCTCTGGACTACCCCAAACGGACGCAAGCGCTAGCCCTTTGGCTTCGACCTGGCCCCGCGCACCATCCGCAACCGCCTGAAGCGCTGCTGCTTCAGCCCGCGCGCGCAGCAACTCAGGCGGAGCCGACGCTCCAGCGTCCACGCGACGCTGGACGACGCCAGAGAACTCGGATGCGAGATCGGCTGAGGCCTGAGCGACCTCGGCCATGTCGTAAGCGGCACGAAGTTCCAGATAGAGTTCCCCTGCGAGTTTCTGAGCTTCCAGGCTTCGTACAGAACATTCGGCACTCGCCAATGCGGCTTCAGCTCTGGCGGCCCGCTCGGAAAGTCTTCGTTTATCGCCAAGCTGTAAGGTCTGCGCCACTACCAGGGTCGTCTCGTAGGCATTGAAGCCTTCAAGCGATCCGCTGCCGGCAAAGTTCTCGGTTTCGACAGACAGAGATGGATTAAGCCAACGGCTCGCCTGATCGGCGTCGGCCGATGAAGCTTTCGCCTCGAGAGCCGCCGTCAGAACTTCAGGCGAAGCATTGGCGGCGCGAGCAATAGCCGCGTCGAGCGTCAGTGGTCGGGATTGATCATAGTCAGTCGCGCCGACATAGACAGAACTACACCCTTGCGCATAGGCCGTACCGGCCATGACCGGCAGGGCGAGCGCGGTGATCGCGCTGCATATAAGAATTTTCATTTTTGCTGGTTTCCTCGTCCAGATTCAACGACAGCGAGGCCGTAGCCACGCAAAATATTCCTGTGTCGTTGGTCTAGGCGCGAGGAGGACGGTAAAGACCGTCTGGGCGGAGGTTCTCGAGAAAAGAACCGCCAGGCAACAAATGTTTTGTCTGCACGACAGACTTCGGAGCGCCGCTTAGATCGCCGCCGCCTATCAGATGGAAATGACAGCTTCCGCACTGATGCGCGGTATGGTCATGACCTTCATGCGATGGCTCCTTATCAGGGGCATCTTGGGCCAGCTCACTCGTAGAACATTCCTCTGCGGCCTGATCGCCCGGATGCATGATATCCGCCGCAGCCGTCATCGGCGCAATAACAAAAGCTATCGCCATCACCATGACGAGCAACCTTCGTAAACACGTTATGACTTGGAACGGAAACATGATTGCTGGGCTAGCTACTTTCTTTTATGATCGGGTAAACAGGCTCACTCTCTTTTTAGCACCTCCAGTCACTGGAGGGTCAAGCGCCTTTTGACGGAAGCCCTGCAAGCACCTCGGCGCCATCATGCTGTTCGTGCAAGCAATTCTCGTGCTGGCCAAGGGCAGCGAGTACAGAGCAGGTCCCGATCTTGCCGCCTTCGCAGGCGCGGATCATGCGCTTGAGCTCGGCCTCGAGCGCCTCCAATTGGGTCAGCCTGCGGCGAACCTCGTCAAGCTGGCGACGTGCAATCTGGTCAACCAGGACGCACTCCCTGCCTGGCTCTACCTGCAGCGAAATCAGTTCCCTTACCGCTGAGACGGGAAACCCCAGATCCCTTGCATGACGTATAAAACGGAGACGCTCTACAGAGGCCCCTGCGTACAACCGCTGTCCGCTTGCGCTGCGTTGCGGCTCGTCGAGCAGGCCAATGGATTCATAATAGCGGATTGTCGTGACTTTTACGGCCGTCGCCCCTGACAGTTTTCCGATCGTCATCAAGGCCATGATAGCGCCCCTTGCCCCTCTAGTTACTGTAGACTGCAGGAAATAACCCTGACGGCTGAAAACACAAGCGCAGGAGGCAACATGAGTGGTGATACGACAATCCAGATACTCGGCATTGCCACAGGTGGCGCAGTTGCTGTGATTCCTATTTGGTCTGCAGCCTTCCCCGCGCAGAGAATTTGGCTCCCGCAGCGTTATTCGCGTTTCGTGGCACCAATCATCTGGAAGGGTACGATCACGAATTTCGGAGCGGCGCTGTCGATTGGGGCTTCAGGTAGGGCAACCGCTCCCGTACCCTGCTGGGCGATATTCGGCCTCGGGTTTGCCCCTCTCATCATCGCGAATATGGTGGTTTGGCGCGCAGATTTCCGGTTCGGTTTCGACGAGACACCAGGAGCCAAGGGCACACTTGCCACCACAGGGCCCTACCGCTACTCCAGCTATCCTCAATACGCTCGCAATACAAAGCTTTCTAACGGAGACGCTTCGATAAAATTCTTACGGTGCATCTCCCCTCACCGACAACGCATGGTAAAATCATAGGATGGGTAGCGAAGACTTGAAAATCGAGACGTCAGACGAGCGCCGAACTCTTCAAATCGTACTATGGCTAAACATACTCATAGCCATTGGCTTTTTTGTCACAGGCTGGTTCGGCGACTCCAATGCCCTCCTGGCGAACGGGCTGGATAATTCCTCGGACGCGATTGTGTATGGCTTGAGCCTGCTTGCACTTACACGTTCGCAGATCTGGAAACGCAACGCCGCTCGACTGTCAGGTGGAATGCTTCTTGTATTTGCCGTCGGCGTCGCCGGCGACGCAATCCGTCGATACTTTGAAGGATCTGAACCCCTCGGTCTCATCATGCTGGCAATGGCCGCGATTGCAGGTGTTGTAAATCTGATCTGTCTCTGGCTTTTGAAAAAAATAGAAAAGAAGGATGTAAACCTGCGAGCCGCTACAACATTTAGTTTCAATGACTTCATCTCGAATGGGGGGATCATTCTCGCGGGCGTAATCGTACTGTGGACTGGGTCCAACTGGCCAGATCTGCTTGTCGGATTGGGAGTCGCGGCGATTGCGGTATATGGTGGAATCGATATTCTGCGCGATGCGCATGCTGATAAGCATCAGTCAGGATGATGCCCCAAACCCGGAATTGGTCTGCTCCCTGAAAAGTGGTCCATTATTTGAGTTAGTTCCGGCTTCAGATATGGAGCTGAGACATGGGCAAGAGATCTACGCCTGAAGAGATTATTGCGAAGCTGCGGGAGGTGGAGGTGCGCCTTGCTCGCGGTGAGACGACGGGTCAGGCCGTGCGTTCGATCGGCGTGACGGAGCAGACCTACTACCGGTGGCGCAAGGAGTATGGCGGGCTGCAGGTTGGCCAGGCCAAGCGGATGAAGGAGATCGAGAAGGAGAATGCGCGGCTTCGCCGGGCGATCTCCGATCTGACCCTCGACAACCAGATCCTTCAGGAAGTCATCAAGGGAAAGTTCTAAGCCCTTCACGCAAACGCGAAGCGGTCGATCATGTGGTTGAGACACTCGGCGCAACCGAGCGCCGGGCCTGCCGTGTGATCGGCCAGCACCGTTCCACTCAGCGCAAGCCGCGCGTGCCGCGTCAGGACGAGGATGTGCTGACAGCAGCCATCATCGCCCTGGCGGAACGGTTCGGCCGGTATGGCTACCGCCGGATCACGGCCCTGCTGAGACGGGATGGCTGGCATGTGAACGAGAAGCGCGTCTATCGCATCTGGCGGCGTGAGGGGCTGAAAGTGCCAATGAAACAACCGAAACGTG
>NZ_QWFZ01000033.1 GCF_003576315.1 Henriciella mobilis
CCACCACCGCCGCCGCCTCCGCCACCGCCGCCGCCGCCACCGCCGCCGCCTCCACCGCCTCCGCCGCCGCCACCGCCGCCGCCGGAAGAGGTTGAGGAAGCGCCGGTCGCAGCCTGCTCGACGCTGAACCAGGCCTTCGTGGTCTACTTCGAGTGGGACAGCTCCGACCTGACGAGCCAGGCGGCTGCCGTGATCGACCAGGCTGTTGCCAACATCCGGGCGCGTGAAGACTGTGCCCCGGGCTCGGTGACGATTGTTGGTCACACCGACACCTCGGGTGCAGCGACCTACAACGCCCGCCTGTCGCAGCGCCGTGCGGCTTCTGTCGCAACAGCACTGACGTCGCGTGGCATCGGGTCTGACATGATCTCGACCGAAGGCCGTGGTGAGAACGATCTCGCCAAGGCGACGCGCGACGGTGTTCGCGAGCCGCTGAACCGTCGTTCGGAAGTCACGATCATCGTCCGCTAGGACGGCGATCCGACAACCAGAAACAGGAATGGCCCGGCAATGCGCCGGGCCATTTTTTATGGTGCAGACTGTTGGAAACTCCGGGGATGGATGGGGCCGAGGGCGACCCGTCCGACGGTGTTTGAACGGTCTTATTTCCGTATGATTCCAGTACAATTTCAGTCTGATTCCGGTCTGGACCGGCGACCGACGCGCTGCCGGCGATAAAAAAAGCCCGCGCCGATCCTGCCGGCGCGGGCTTTCCTCATTTTCTTCCGGGACGTCCCCGTCCGGTCAGTCTTCGGCCGCGCGCGAGACGTCGAGCCCCTCGGCCTTGCCGACGGCGGCGAGCGCGAAGGCGTATTCGACCGCCGTTTCCTTCAGGCCTTCGAAGCGGCCGGTCGAGCCGCCATGGCCGGCGTCCATGTTGATGCGCAGGAAGTAGGGCCCGCCTTCAGGGGCTTCATGGCGCAGCTTCGCGGCCCATTTCGAGGGCTCCCAATAGGTGACGCGCGGGTCCGACAGGCCGCCCGTGATGAGCATGGCCGGATAGTCCTGATCGGAGACCTGGTCATAGGGGCTGTAGGCCATGATCGTGTCATAGGCCTCTGCATCGGTGATCGGGTTGCCCCATTCGGGCCATTCCGGCGGGGTGAGCGGCAGGCTCTCATCCGACATGGTGTTGACCACATCGACGAAGGGCACGGCCGCGACGATGCCGCCGAACAGGGCCGGGTCCATGTTCGAGACCGCGCCCATCAGCAGGCCGCCAGCCGAGCCGCCCATGCCGACCACGCGGCCTTCAGAGCCATAGCCATTCTCGACGAGATAACGGCCCGAGGAGACGTAGTCCTTGAAGGTGTTCTCTTTCTTGTCGAGCTTGCCATCGAGATACCACTGATAGCCCTTGGCCTGCGACCCGCGCACATGCGCGATGGCATAGATGAAGCCCCGGTCGACCAGCGACAGCCGTGACGAGGAGAAGCTCGCCGGGATGGTGATCCCGTAGGAGCCATAGCCGTAGAGCAGCAGCGGCGCGGAGCCGTCGACCGGCGTATCGGCGCGGCGCAGGATCGTAACCGGCACCGTCTCGCCGTCCCAGGCCGGTGCCTGCAGGCGTTCGACGACATAGTCTTCCGGATTATGGCCGGACGGGATCTCGCGCGTCTTGCGCAGCACCCGCTTGCGCGTTGCCATGTCATAATCATAGGTCTGGTCGGGCACGGCCGGGGATTCGTAATTGTAACGCATCACCGTCGAGTCGTATTCGCCCGAGCCGAGGCCCAGCTGGTAGGCGGCCTCGTCCATCTCGATCGTGTGCTCGTCGCCGGACTCGCGTTCGCGGATCACGATGCGGGGCAGGGCGTTCTCGCGCTCCAGCCGGACGAGGTGGTCCTTGTAGGCATCGAGGCCGAGGACAAGCGTGCCCGGCCGGTGCGGAATGACTTCTTCCCAGTTCTCGCGGCCCGGCTGGTCGATCGGGGCCTTCATGACCTTGAAGTCGACCGCGCCATCGGCATTGGTCAGGATATAGAAGGCGTCGTTCCAGTGGGTGACGTCGTATTCTTCATCTTCCTTGCGCGGCGCGATGAGCTTCGGCTCAGGCGTGCGCGCATCGGCGGGGAAGAACCAGACTTCGCCCGACGTGTGCCCGCCGGTCTCGATCATGATGTAGTCTTCGGACTCGGTCTTGCCGACGCCGACGAAGAAGCCAGGATCCTCTTCGCGATAGATCTCAACATCCTCACCGGTGTTCAGGTCGCGCTGGAAGACAGCCGTCGGGCGGCCCATATCGTCTCGCTCGACCCAGTAGAGCAGGTCGGAATCAGCGCCCCATTCAAAGCTGCCATAGGTGCCCTCGATCGGTGTGCCGACCGGCTCGCCGGTTTCGATGTCGCGGACGCTGATCGTGTAATATTCGCTGCCCTGGGTATCGATGGCATAGGCCAGCCGCTTGTGATCGGGCGAGTTGTCCATGCCGCGGATCGAGAAGTAGCTCTTGCCTTCGGCTTCCTTGTCGCCGTCGAAGAGCAGGGTTTCGGGCGCCGAGTCGTCAAAGGCCTGATCGGCCGGACGGCGGGCGTAGATCGGATATTCGCCCCCCTCGCGATAGCGCACATAATAGGCGTATGGGCCATCCTTGGCCGGCACCGAGCTGTCATCTTCCTTGATGCGCCCGCGCATTTCCTTCAGCAGCGTTTCGCGCAGGCCTTCGGTCGGATCTTCGAGGGCGGCCTTGGTGTAGGCATTCTCGGCTTCGAGGTATTCGCGGATGTCGGCGCGCAGCACGGACGGGTCGCGCATAACCTGCTGCCAGTTCTCATCCTTCATCCACTGATAGGGATCGGTGCGCGTGCGCCCAACCTGTTCGATGGTGACGGGCTCGCGTTTTGCCGTGGGCGGGGTGAGGGCGGTGCTCACCGTGTCTTCGGCGTCGTCTGCCTGTGGCGTGGATGCTGCGGATTCGGTCATGTTGTCGCTCAGCTCGGTTGCTCCGGTTTGCGTGGTGCACCCTGCAAGTAGGGCTGCGCCGGCGGCACTTGCCAGCAGAAATTTCAGACGCATGGATCAGGCTTCCCCTTCTTATCGAGAAACGAAAACCTAAGGGCTTTGAGGGGGCTGTCCAGATGATCCCTGCGCTGGGGCGGGCGAATTTTTGGTCAGCCGGTCAGGGGGCGGGTGTAAGTGGCCATGTCGAAATAGTCCCGCCACACGGCGATCTTGCCATTCGACATCTCGAAAACACCGCAGCAGGGAAGGTCGACCTTCGTCTCGCCGACCATTGTACGGTCGAGCCGTTCGGCCATCACGATGTTGCCGCTGGCTGCGATGTTGAGAAGGTCCCATTCGGTGCTGGTCCAGTCCGCAATGAAGCGCTGGATGAAGACCTTCAGCGCATCCTTTCCCTGCACGGGCTTGATCGGCATGTTGTGATAGACGCCGTCATCGGTGAAGAAAGAGACGATCTCGTCGGCGTCCAGCCGCGTCCAGGCTTCAATGAATGCCTTGATGGTCTCGATGTTGTTGGCTTCGCTCATCGTGCCGGTCCCTCCAGATAATGCTTTTGCGCTGATCCTATGGGCAGACAGGCTGCCCGGCCAGAGGGGCTTGCCAGATCAGGCGGGCTGCCCGGACGTCTTGTCCGGCTTTCGGCAGCCTTTCTGGAAGAGATTGGAATTGCTGTTGCTGACTTTCCATCGCGGCACGAAGGGCGCGTTGCAGGCCATGGTATACGGCCTGCCCGTCAGCGCGGTGTCGAGCGTCGCGGTGAAGGCCTCGCCCGGCGCCAGCGTCTGGAAGGCGCAATCGTCATCCGGGCGCCTTGTGCCATCGGCCTCCCGGCAGAGGGCGGCGACAACCGGTACATCGCATGTGTTGGCGAGGGCGCCATCGACGCGGCTTACGCAGTGGCCGGCATAGGCGGTGCGCTCGGGATAGGCGAGGCGTGTCCCGATCCAGGCCAGTGCCGAAAAGCCGATGAAGCCCGCAATGATGGCGAGCGTGCGCCGGTTCATGCAGGCCGGAAGTCCAGCACGACGCCGTTGATGCACCAGCGCTCGCCGGTTGGCGGCGGGCCGTCCTTGAAGACGTGGCCCATATGCAGCCCGCAGGTCGCGCAATGGCATTCGGTGCGCGGCATGATCATCTTGAAATCGCGCTTGGTGTCGACGGCGGTTTCGCGGATCGGCTTGTAAAAGCTCGGCCAGCCGGTGCCGGAGTCGAATTTGTGCTCCGACGACCAGAGCGGCGTCCCGCAGCCGACGCAGTGATAGACGCCGTCGCGTTTCTCGTCATTCAGCGTCGATGTGAAGGCGCGCTCGGTGCCGTCCTTCACGCCGACGCGGAACTGTTCTTCCGTCAGCTGTTCGCGCCATTCCTTCTCGGATTTCGAGACGCGCTTGAAATTGTCAGCCGGTTTCGGTGGAAGCATGGGGAGGCTCCTTTGTCTGCTGGGCTGAATATAGGGCTGGCGCGGCCAACAAAAAAGCCGGGCATGGTGGCCCGGCTTCCTGTCGGTTGGTCAGGCATCCGCGCCCTAGCCGTACACCACGGTCAGCGTCTCGGCGACGAGGGCCGGGCGGTCCTGGCCTTCGATCTCGATCGTCGCTTCCATGCGGGTCTGCTTGCCGCCAGCCTTCGGCTCGACCGCGAGGCATTTCTGGCGCAGGCGGACCTTGGAGCCGACCGGGACCATGTTGGTGAAGCGCACCTTGTCGGAGCCGTAATTGATGCCGCGCGTCGTGCCTTCGATGCGCAGGACCTCCGCGCCGAGCATGGGCAGCAGCGACAGGGTCAGGAAGCCGTGCGCGATCGGGCCGCCCATTTCCTTCGTCGCGCGCTCGACATCGACGTGGATCCACTGGTGGTCGCCGGTCGCGTCGGCGAACTTGTTGACGCGGTCCTGGTCGATCGTGACCCAGTCGGACACGCCGACTTCCTGGCCAGCGATGGATTCAAGGTCGTTGTAATGGACTTTTTTCGGGTCAGCCATTTCTTCTGTTTCCTTCCTCAAGGCTTTGAATCTGATAGCGCTTTATTGCGTTGTAATGGCACCGGGTGCAAGCACCAGCCGGGCTTGTGCGCTATACAATCGTCGAGTCTTGCTTGCCCCAGTAGCGGTCGCGCACGAGGCGCTTGTACAGCTTGCCGGTCGGATGGCGCGGCAGGGCCGGATCGAAATCGACCGATTTCGGGCATTTGATCTTGGCAAGCTTGGAGCGGCAGAACTCGAGCAGCTCTTCGGCCACCTCCTCGTTCTCGGCAACGCCCTCAGCCAGCTGGACGACGGCTTTCACCTCTTCGCCGAACTCCTCGTTCGGAACGCCGATCACCGCGACATCGGCCACTTTCGGGTGCGTGATGAGCACGTTCTCGGCTTCCTGCGGATAGATGTTCACGCCGCCGGAAATGATCATGAAGGCCTTGCGGTCGGTGAGGTAGAGGAAGCCGTCCTCGTCGAGCTTGCCGACATCGCCGAGCGTCGACCATTCCGGATGCTTGGGGTTGAGGGCGCCCTTCGTCTTCTCCGGGTCGTTGTGATAGTTCGGCGGCGTCGTGCCGCTGTAATAGATCGTGCCCGGCTCGCCGACGGGGAGTTCGTTGCCTTCCTCGTCGCAGATGTGAAGCTCGCCATGCACCGGCCGTCCGACCGAGCCCTTGTGGTTCAGCCAGTCGCTTGAGTTGATCCAGGTCATGCCATTGCCTTCCGAGCCGGCATAATACTCCTCGATCACCGGGCCCCACCATTTGATCATCTGCTCCTTGACCGGGATCGGGCAGGGCGCGGCGGCGTGGATGGCAGAGACGAGCGAGGAGACATCATACTTCTCGCGCACCTCTTCCGGCAGCTTCAGCATCTTCACGAACATGGTCGGCACGAGCTGGGTGTGGGTGACCTTGTACTTCTCGACCAGGGCCAGGAATTTCTCCGGGTCGAACTTCTCCATGATGATCAGCGTCGCCCCGAAACGGGTGAACGTCATGCACCAGCGCAGGGGGGCAGCGTGGTAGAGCGGGGCGGGCGACAGGTAGACCATGTCCGGTCCGTCGGCCTTGGCCAGCGCCTTGGCGAGGGCGAGCAGCACGTTCGGCTCGTCGATCTTCTGGCCAAGTTCCAGCGGCGGGCGGATGCCCTTCGGCCGGCCGGTCGTCCCCGAGGAATAGAGCATGTCGGTGCCGGCCATCTCGTCGGCAACCGGCGTGTCAGGCTGCTGCGCGCGGAGCTCTTCAAGCGACTGGTACTCGACGATGTCGCCATCGATGGACCAGTAGGCGTCGAGGTCCGTGATCTGGCGCACCTCGGTGGCGACACCACTGAGTCCCGCCGACGCGATCAGCACCTTTGCGCCTGAATCCTCGACAATGTACTGCACCTCGGGCGCCGTCAGGCGGGACGAGATGCAGACATAATAAAGGCCCGAACGCTGCGCGGCCCAGGCGATCTCGAAATAGCGCGGGCTGTTCTCGGCAAAGATGGCAATCGTGTCGCCGGGATTGACGCCATGCGCGCGGAACAGGTGGGCAATCTGGTTCGAGCGCTGGTCGAGCTGCTTGAACGTAACCGTCTCGCCCGAACTGGCCATGATATAAGCGGGGGCGTCCGGTTTGGACTTGGCAAGATGACTGGGATGCATTGGCTGTAGGTCTCCTCCGGTCGGCGTGCGCTCTAGCGGCGCAGGTCGCGCTTGTGATCTGCTGCGTTTTTAGCAAGACCGGGGGCCTCGTCCATGCCCGACGCTGGGGAAGGATGCGGTGTCTGGCTGTAGCGCCGGTGGCAAGGCGGAGGACCGGGCCTATTCGGCGGCGATCTTCATGGCTTCCGGCGCGGAGTCCTCTTCGATGAGGTCGTCTTCATCCGCGGCCAGGCCAGCCGCCATGCGTGCCCGCCATTCGGCCTTCAGCTCTTCGCTGCGCTGGTGATCGCCATCGGGTGACCAGCCGGGCGGATTGACGGCGCGCCGTGCCCAATGGTGCGGTTTCAGCCCGTCGCGCCAGAAGTCGGCAAACAGGCCGCCAAACCCATGAAAGGCGACGACGAGCGGGTTGTGCGATCGCAGCGGCCTGACGATGCCATAGCGCGTTGCCTCATCGGCTGCCTCCGGCACGAAGCTGCCGAACAGCCGGTCCCAGATGATCAGCGTGCCGCCGTAATTTGAATCGAGGTATTCCGGATTGGTCGCATGGTGCACGCGGTGATGCGACGGTGTGACGAAGATCGCCTCGACCCAGGCGGGCAGCTTGCCGATGGCTTCGGTATGGATCCAGAGCTGGTAGGCCAGGTGCACGCTGGAGGCGCCGAGGACAATGACGACCGGAAAGCCGAGCAGGACCATCGGGATGCCGGTGAACAGGAGGCCGGTCAGCGGCCCTGTCCAGGGCTGGCGCAGCGCCGTTGTCAGGTTGTAGTGCTCGCTTGAATGGTGGGTCACATGCTCGGCCCAGAACCAGCGCATGCGGTGGCCGGCGCGGTGTTTCCAGTAATAGAGAAAGTCATGCAGGATATAGCCGGTGACGCATGTGGTCAGGCTTACGCCCAGATCGATCACGCGCCAGTGCGCCGCCAGCGCCATGCCGCCCAGCGACAGGAAAGCCAGCGCGGAATTGATCATGATATTGCCGGCACACATGGAGATCGAGGTCGCCGCGTCCCTGGCGCAGTAGCGCCCGTTGATCCGGCCCTTGCGGACCGCCCACCATTCGATTGCAATCGCAGCCAATACAACAGGTGTGGCGATCAAACCCAGTACTGGCAATTGCGTCATCGGCCGCGAACCTCGTCATCTACTCAAACCCGGATCACGTAAACGTGAAGTCATTTCGAGGCTCAAGGGTTCCACTGTGCGACAAGCTGTCGGGCAGGCCGTCTGGTCAGGTTTTTGGCAGGCCGGGCGTGCCCGCATCCTCGGGGTGCGCGGCGACCCAGGCGGCTTTCAGTTCGGCCGAGCGGTTATGCTTGCCGTCCGGGCTCCAGCCGGGCCCGTTGATGCAGCGGCGCAGCCAGCGGTCCGGCCGCAGACCATCGTGCCAGCAGTCGCGCATCAGGCCGAACGCTTCATGGAAGGCGACCGTCAGCGGGTTGTAGCTGGCGAGCGGCTTGACGATCCCGTAGGTCGGCGGGTCGCTTTCAAGCTCGGGCACGAAGCTGCCGAACATCTTGTCCCAGATGATGAAGACGCCGGCATAATTGCTGTCGAGATAGCGCGGATTGATGGCGTGGTGGACGCGGTGATGGGAGGGTGTGTTCATCACCGCTTCGAACCAGGCCGGCATTTTCCCGATGGCCTCTGTGTGGATCCAGAACTGGTAGACGAGGTTCAGCCCGCCGACGAAGAAGATGAAAAGCGGGTGGAAGCCCAGGAAGACCAGCGGCAGGCCGATCCAGATCAGGCCGGTGAACGGTCCGAACCATGGCTGGCGAAGCGCGGTGGTGAGGTTGTAATGCGTCGAGGAGTGGTGGGTGACATGCTCCATCCAGAACCAGCGCATGCGGTGGGCGAGGCGGTGCTTCCAGTAATAGACTAGGTCATAGGCGACGAAGAGGCCGATCAGGCTCCACCAGGTCACCGGGATCTCGGCCACGCGGAACGGCCAGACCAGCATCATCATCCAGAGGGCGATCGTGCCGGTCAGCGTGTTCACGACAAGATTGCCAATCCCCATCGCCATCGAGGTGATGGCGTCCTTCGTCTCATAGCGCCCGCCAGCACGCCCGGTCTTGACCGCCCACCATTCCCAGATGACGGACAGGACGAAAGCCGGCGCCGCCAGCGTGGTCGGTGATGGCCAGTCGATCATGACTTGCGCGTGCCCGATGCGCCGCTGGCGCCGCTCATGCCGAAGAACAGGCCGGTCCCGATGATAAAGCCGAGATTGTAGGTCCAGCCCGAATTCGGCACGGCGTAGAGTGCCATGTCCTCGACGAAGAACGTGCCGATGAAGGCGAAGATGATTCCAAAGCCCTGAACGAGGCCGAGGAAGAAGCCGGGCGGGTCGCCCGGTGTCACGACAATCTCGGGCTGGCGCGCGCAAGCGGTGGCCGCCAGGGCAAGCGACAGGGCCAGGGCAGGCCGCCAGATTTTACGCAGCAGGGCTCTCATGTGCGTAAATCTGACACGAGCGTCAGATTTTTTGAAGAGCGAAAAGCCGTCCGATTGGTGCTTGACGGACGTGGGGGAAATCCGCCTCTCTGGCGCCATCGAGACGATCAACACCAATTGGGAGAGCCGCCGATGAGCGCAACTGTCATCAAGGAATTCGAGCAGATCAAGCTGGAGAAGGAGAACGGCATTGCCGTGCTGACGCTCTACCGGCCGGACAAGATGAACGCGTTCACCGGCAAGATGATGCAGGAAATGATCGCCGCCTTCGACGAGACCGACAAGGATGACGATGTGAAGGTCGTCATCGTGACGGGCTCTGGCGAGCGGGCTTTCTGTGCCGGGGCAGACCTCTCGGAAGGCGCGAAGACGTTCGACTATGACGCGCGCGCCTCCTCGGGCGAAGCGGGCCGGACGGACAAGACCGACATCCAGCGCGATGGCGGCGGACGCGTGACGCTGCGCATCTTCGAAAGCCTGAAGCCGGTCATCGGCGCGATCAATGGCGCGGCCGTCGGTATCGGCGTGACAATGCAGCTGCCGATGGATATCCGCATCGCCTCGGACAATGCCCGCTTCGGCTTCGTCTTCAACAGCCGCGGCATCAATCCGGAAGCCGCCTCGAGCTGGTTCCTGCCGCGCCTGGTCGGCATCTCCAAAGCGCTGGAATGGTGCTATACGGGCCGCGTCTTCCCGGCCTCCGAAGCGCTGGCCGGCGGGCTTGTTTCCGAAGTCGTGCCGCAGCCCGACCTGATGAAGCGGGCCAAGGAACTGGCCACCGAGATCGCCACCAAGACCGCGCCGGTCTCCAATGCGCTCACCCGTCACATGATGTGGCGCATGCTGGGCGCGTCTCACCCGATGGAAGCGCACATCGTCGATTCGGCAGCCATCTATGAGCGCGGCCAGTCGCCGGATGCGAAAGAGGGTGTGATGAGCTTCCTCGAAAAGCGGGCCGCCGAGTACACCGTGCCGGTGTCGAGCGGCATGCCGACCTTCTTCCCGTGGTGGGAGGATCCGTCCTTCAAGTGGATTTCGAAGAAAGGCGGCTGAGGCGCCTTGGCGGCTTGAACGGGTAGCCGGCCGCAATGGCCAGGCTACCCGCTCCAGGAGGCCGGCTCGGGCGTCGAGGGGAGGGAACGCCGGCTCCTGACTTCCGCATGTGGAAAATCAGACGCCCGGCGCAAGGGATTCCGTCGCCCCCGGCTGCATTAAATGTCGTTCATTCAAGAGACTGCGCCGACAGCCAGCCCCATCAGGCGCGGCCTGGGCTCACATTCTTCATGTTCCAGATCGGCGTGCGGATCACCATCCAGATGATCAGGATGGTCATGCCGAGGGCCGGGACCACGGCCACGCGCTGCGGCTGGTCGGGGAAGAAGTCGACCAGCCAGCCCATCAGCGCCGCGCCGAAGGGGGCGCCCGCCATGAAGCCGAGCTGGTAGATCGACAGCACGCGCGCCAGCTGGTCCTTCGGGGCGGCATCCTGCACGATGGAGCGGCTCATCGCGATGGAGACCCCGGCAGCAAGACCCCATGCGAAGACAATGCTGAGGAAAACCCAGTGGGGCGGTTTGGCCAGCATGATCAGGATGGCGAGCGAGCCGAGCAGTTGGGCGGTGAGCAGCAACCGGCCCTGACGCTTGATATGGCGGAACACTGACAGCGCCACCGATGACACGAAAGCGCCGAGCCAGAAGGTCACGAACATGTCGCGGATGCCGTCCGAAGCAAGACCGTAAATGTCCCGGTTGATGATTGGCAGGACGACGAGGAAGGAGCCGATCACGAAGATGCCGACGCCGAACATCAGCGCCGTCATCGCCCACAGCTTGGCATTGGCCAGCACCACCTGGAAGCCTTCATGAATGTCCCCGAACGCCGCACCGAGGCCCGAGCGGCCCGTCTGGACGCTGCGTCCGCGCGCCAGGAAGATCGCAAAGCCGGTGCCCAGGGCGACAATGATCGCCTGGAAGGTTAGCAGTTCCCAGCTCGGGATCGGGCCGATTGAGAAGCCGCCGAGAAAGTCCGGCATCCGGGTCAGCTTGTCGGCATAGCCGCCAATGATGAGGCCGGCGATCTGTGCAGCGAACTGCGCAATCGTTGCGAAGGCGACGCCCTGCTGCAGGGTCACGCCTGACCCGACCCGCGAGCGCCGGTCGACCACCTCATTGAGCACCGAATCGCGCGCCGGCATCATGAAGGCGCCGACCGTGCCCATCGCGATTCCGTAGATGATCATGAATCCATAGGCGAGATTGCCGGTGGCCAGCACGAAGGCGAGGCCGGCCGCGGGCAGGGCGGCGGCAAAGTGCAGGATCATCAGGAGCGGCTTGCTGCGCGAGCGTTCCGCGATCACCCCGCCCAGCAGCAGGAAGATCACCGACGGGCCGGACAGCGCCATGTTGGCAAGGCCAAGCTCGGTCCCGTCCAGGCCCAGCCGGTTGGTGATGAGATAGGGGAACAGCACCATCTGCAGCCCGAAGGCCATGTACCAGCTGCACTGGATCAGGAGGTAGGCGGGCAGTTCGGATTTCACCCAGCGATGCGTGCGCCGGGCAAACAGCGAGCGGGCGGTGAATTCCAGCGAGGTGCCAGCACCGGTCGCGCTGTCGATGCCGCTGACCGGAGACTTGATCTGGACGGTGCGGTCGTCCTCGAGGCCGTCGAGGTCGATGTCTTCCTCGCCGGTTTCCGCGTCGCGGTTGTCATCCGTCATTCGGTACGCTCTCACCTCTGTATTGGGGCAACTTATAGGCCGCGTTCCGATAGAAAAGCAAAAAGGCGCAGTCTCGCCTTGCGTAAGCTTCGCAGCGCAGTGTGGTTAACGTGTCATTGTTTTCTGCGAGCATGTCGTTATCCTCCGGAATCTGTCGAGTTGAGAGGGACAAACCGGCCATGCGTGGACTGCGCCTTCTGGCGAGCTGGGTGCTCGCGCTGTTCCTGATCTTCATGTTCCTGCAGGCAACGGTCCACCCGCTGCCCAATCCCCCCGAGGGGATGGTGAAGCTGTTCGACCGGCCAAGCGAGAACATCGTCTTCCAGACCATGGCGACGAAGACGGGCATGGACTGGCTCGAACCGACGGGCCGCGTCCTGATTGCGATTGCGGAGCTTCTGGCCTGTCTTTTCCTGCTTATCCCGTACTCACGCCGGTTCGGCGCGGTGCTGTCCTTCTTCATCCTGGCCGGCGCGCTGACGGCGCACCTGATGCCTGATGTGCTTGGCCGTGAAGTGCCGTTGGCCATAGGCTCCAGCGAGACTGATGGCGGGCGGCTCTTTGCCCTCGCGATCGCGATGCTGGCGGTGTCGATGTTGTTGATCTTCGTCCACCCCGGCAAGCGCCGGAATCCGTTTCGCTAGCAGCTGAAGCGGACGTCAACCAAACTCAATATTAACGACTCCCTGCGAGGTTCGGCGCCTGATAAGTTGAACCCGGTCCAGTCATGGCAGACATTGTAGAGCTTCCCGACTCCCCGAAGATCGGCCGCGCCCGACGCGTACTGCTGCGCCGGCTGATCGACTTCGTCGCGCTGCCTGCCACGGCGGCCGCCCCGCAGGACCGGTCCATGGCCGGTGACATCCTGCTCGACATGCTGTTTCACGCGACCGAGGAAGAACGGATTTTCTGTGCCCAGCGCCTGAAGATCACGAAGGAAGCGCCGCGCCGCCTGATGCGCTACCTTGCCCAGTGCAAGGTCGAGGTGGCGCGCTATGTCCTTGAAGACAACGAAGTCTACGACGGCTCAGACCTTTGCGAGTTCATCGACAACACCACGCTTGAGCACCGGCTGCTGATTGCCCGGCGCAAGCGTATCGACCCGGCTGTCGCCGAGCGGCTGTGCAAGCGCGACGAGCCGGCCGTTCTGAAGGCGCTGCTGCAGAATAATGGAGCAGTCATTCCCGAAGCTGGCATGGACCAGCTGGTTGAGCATTCGCGCAAGCACGAATCCCTGACCGCCCTCATCATCAAGCGGCTTGAGCTGATTCCGAGCCAGGCCATGGCGATGTTCTGGTGGTCCGATGGGGCGACGCGCCGCGCGATCCTGCAGCGCCAGGCGGCTGACCGCCTGGAGCTCGTCGATCTGTGCTCCGACGTCTTCGCCATCGCTGCCGAGGAATCCTGGAACGATCCGATTGCCACCAAGACGCTGCAGCTGATCGAGCGGCGCCAGCGCAACCGGCGGGCCATTCGCCAAAGCGAGTTCGACAGCCTCGAGCATGCTGTCGAAGTGGCCGCGGAAAAGGGGCTGAACCCCGAAATTGCCCAGGAGATCGGTTTCCTGGCCGGGGTCAAACCCGTCACCATCGCCAAGATCCTGTCGGACGCAGGCGGGGAAGGGCTGGCCGTGCTCTGCAAGGCAACCGGCCTGAAGCGCGCCTACCTGCCGCTGCTCTGGAAGGCGCTGCGCCGGCCGATGGAACTCGATACAGGCGAGCCGCATCCGCAATTTGCCTATGTCCGGGAAACCTATGAGCTCCTGTCGGTCGCCAAGGCGCAGACAACCCTGCGGTACTGGAACTGGTCGCTGTCTGCCTCCTATGCGCCGCGACCGGCTGCGGATGTATCCAGTGAAGAGGAACTGGCGCCGGCCCAGGAGCAGTATTCCGCCTCCGAACGCACGGCCCGCCTGGTTTTCGGGCGCTGAGACGTAGTTCTCCGTTGCCGCAAAAACAGCCATTGCGTCAATTTGGCCACTGACAGCTGCTTGGGTCTGGTCAAACCTTGCCCGAGCAATTAACAGCGACGATAAACGTGCAGCAGCAATTGTCGGAGCGGGTTTCGCGTGGGCTACTTTCTGGGGCTGATCGTTGTCTTGGGCGCGCTTTGGCTCGGTTTATCGGGCATGTTCAAGCCGCTGCTCCTGACACTGTCCGTCATATCGATTCTGATTTCGATCCTTCTGGCCGCACGGCTTAACACCGTCGACAGGGAAGGCGTGCCCTATGCGCGCACACCAAACCTGTTTCTCTACTGGGGCTGGCTGGTCATCGAGATCTTCAAGGCGAACTGGCCGGTCATCCGCGCCTGTGTCAGCGCCGATCTCGACATCAATCCGGCGCTGGTGAAGGTGAAGACACGCTGCGAAAGCGACCTCGCCAAAACCATCTTCGCGAACTCCATCACGCTGACGCCGGGTACGGTGACGGTCGAGGTCGAGGGCGACAAACTACTTGTCCATGCCCTGTTCGAGGAATCGGCGACACCGGACGCCTTCACGGAAATGGATGAACGCTCGTGGCGGGCCGCCGATGGCCGCCAGGCGGGCAAGACAACACAGGTGAAAGCATGATCGGTGCTGCCGCCATCGCCCTGATCGTCGCGATTGCCCTGATGCTGATCCGGGCGCTGCGCGGGCCGACCCTCTATGATCGCGTGCTCGCGGTGAACTCGCTCGGCACCAAGATCGTGCTGTTCATCGGTATTCTCGGCTTTGTGCTGGGACGGCCGGACTTCCTTGATATTGCGGTGCTTTATGCGCTGATCAACTTCGTTTCGACGATCGCGATCCTGAAATTCTTCCGCTATCGCTCCTTCCAGGTGCCGCTGATGCGCCGGACGGTGGCGCGCCAGACACAGCCGGAGGGCGACGATGTCTGAGATCCTGAACGTGATCATGACGATCAAGCCCATCCTGGGCGCGCTGCTCTGCCTGATCGGGGCCGGCCTGGCGGTGATCGGCACGGTTGGCGTCCTGCGCTTTCCCGATTTCTACACCCGCCTGCACGCCGCCAGCGTGACCGATACCGGCGCGGCGACCATTGCGATTGTCGGCATGGCGCTGCTGGCGCCGAGCTGGCTCATCGTGTTCAAGCTCGCCGCGATCTGGCTGTTCCTGTTCCTGACCGGCCCGACAGGGTCGCATGCGCTTGCCAATGCGGCGCACACGGCTGGCCTGCAGCCGGTCATCGGCCGCCAGCGCGACCGGGCCGGGGAGTCCGACTCTGAGGAGGCATCATGACCGGATACGAAGGCGCCGACCTCGCCATTGCGCTGATCAATGTCATCCTGCTCGGCCTGCTATTTGTCGTGGCGATTGCGATTGCCCGCATGCGCAGCCTGTTCGCCATCGTCATGCTGTCGGGCATCTATTCGCTGATCTCGGCGACCTGGTTCGTGGCGCTGGATGCGGTCGACGTGGCGTTTACCGAAGCCGCCGTGGGCGCGGGCATTTCCACGGCGCTGCTGCTCGGCGCGATGCTGCTGACCTCGCGCACCGCCAAGCCGGAGAAGCGCTCGACGGCCATCGTGCCGCTGCTCGTCGTGATCGCTGTGGGCTGCATGCTGGTCTATGCGACCATCGACCTGCCGGCCTTCGGCGATCCGGACAGCCCGGCCAATACCTATGTCGGCACCGCCTATATTGAGCGCACACCGCAGGATATCGGCGTTCCAAACATCGTGACCGCCGTGCTCGCCTCCTATCGGGGCTTTGATACGCTGGGCGAGGTTGGTGTTGTTTTCGCCGCGGCGCTGGCGGTGATCCTGCTGCTCGGCTTCGGTGAGCGCTCGCTCTCGGCTACGATCGGCCGCAAGGACAAGGGAGGACGCGGATGAGCCAGAAGACCGATCATCACGTGATCCTGCGGGTTGTCGCCAAGCCGCTGATCCCGATCATTTCACTGTTCGCCTTCTATGTGCAGTTCCACGGCGACTACAGCCCGGGCGGCGGCTTCCAGGCCGGCGTCATCTTTGCCGTGGCCGTGATTCTCTATGCGCTGATCTTCGGCATTGCGCCGGCCATGCGGGCGGTGCCGCCGGTCTTTACCCGGTCGCTCGCTGCCTTCGGCTTCCTGCTTTATGCCGGTGTCGGCGTCTGGGCACTGATCATGGGCGGGAATTTCCTCGACTATGACGCGCTCTTCAACGAACCGCCGGGCGGCCATGACGGCCAGCACTACGGCATCCTGCTGATCGAGCTTGGCGTGCTGCTCGCCGTGGCCGGGTCGATGCTGTCGATCTTCTACGCCTTTGCCGGGCGGGTCACCGAAATCAAGGATGAGGACTGGTAATGCTGGAATTCATCCTGGAGCGCGGCAATTACTGGGCGATCATCGGCCTGATGATGATCGGCCTCTATACGCTGTTTGCGGCCACCAATCTGATCAAGCGGCTGGTCGGTCTGTCGATCTTCCAGACTTCGATCATCCTGTTCTACATCTCGCTGAGCCGTATCGATGGCGGCACCGCGCCGATCCTCTACGGCAAGGATGCCAAGGGCCATGGCGGCGGACATGGCGAGGAGGCAGCCGCCGCCTATGGCGCCGATGCGGCGCATGGCGCTGCCGATGCGGCTCATGGTGCGGCCAGCCACGGCTTCGAACACGTCTATTCCAACCCGCTGCCACACGTTCTGATGCTGACTGCGATTGTCGTGGGCGTCGCCACCCTGGCGGTCGGCCTCGCCATCGTCGTGCGCATCCGTGAAGCCTACGGGACCATCGAGGCCGACGAGATCCGCGACATGGATCTCGACGTGGCGCTGGCACAATACGCTGAGGACCATCCAGGCGAGGCGAATCCGGCATGATCGAGTGGATTCTTGAACTGGCGCCGGCATGGGCCGAAGCGCATGCCCCGGCTCTGATTGTCGTCCTGCCGCTGCTGGCCGGTCCGATTTGCGCCTTCCTGCCCGGGCAGGGCCGCACGGCCTGGCTGTTCACCGTCCTTGTGACGGGCCTTTGCACGCTGCTCGCACTTGTCCTGCTCGCGCAGGTCCAGTCGGTCGAGGGCGGGGCGATTATCTCCTATGCCATGGGTGGCTGGGAGCCGCCCTTCGGCATCGAGTTCCGCATCGACGCGCTGAACGTGCTGGTCCTGCTGCTGGTCAGCGTGATCGCCTTCCTTACCAGCATCTTTGGCTGGCCGTCGATCCAGGCGGAGATCAATGAGGAAAAGCGCGCCATGTTCTTCGGCGCCTTCCAGGTCTGCTTCATGGGCCTCTTGGGCGTGACGGCGACGGGCGACGCGTTCAACCTCTTTGTCTTCCTCGAGCTGTCCTCCATCGCGACCTATGTGCTCGTCGCACTCGGCTCCGGCCGTGACCGGCGCGCGCTGCCCGCGGCGATCAATTATCTCCTCATGGGGACAATCGGCGCGAGCTTCTATGTCGTCGGCGTCGGCTTCCTTTACGCCTCGACGGGCACGCTCAATATGGCCGATCTCGCCGTGCGCCTGCAGGATGTCGGCGGCAACCGCGCGGTGCAGGTCGGCTTTGCCTTCATCCTGGTCGGGCTTGGCCTGAAGGCCGCGATGTTCCCGCTGCACCAGTGGCTGCCCAATGCCTATTCCTACAGCCCGAGCTTCGTGACCGCTTTCCTCGCCGCGACGGCGACCAAGGTGGCGATCTATGCGCTGGTGCGGTTCCTGTTCTCGGTCTTCTCGCTGGAATACATCTTCGAGGGCGCCAGCCTTGCGCTGATCCTCGCGCCGATGGGGATCGCGGCGATGCTCGCCTGTTCGTTCCAGGCCATATTCCAGAGCGACATTCGACGGACGCTGGCCTACTCATCGGTTGCCCAGGTTGGCTACATGCTGCTCGGCATTTCGCTTGGCACCGCAGCCGGCGTTTCGGCGGGCATGTTTCACCTCGTCAACCACGCCCTGATGAAGGGCGCTCTATTCATGGCGGTGGCCGGTGTCGTGCTGACCTATAAGGGGACACGCATCCATGATTTCGCGGGCCTCGGCCGCTCGGCGCCGTGGACGATGACCGCCTTTGCGATTGGCGCCCTGTCGCTGATCGGCGTTCCGCTGACGGCCGGCTTCCAGTCGAAATTCGCCCTGGTCTCCGCGCTGTTGTCGAGCGGCTGGTGGTGGGCGGCGATGATTGTCGTCTTCTCCTCGGTCCTGGCGGTGATCTATATGGGGCGCATCCTGGAGGCGGTCTTCTTCCGCCCACCGAACAACCCGCAAAAGCGCCACAAGGAGGCGCCGATGCTGCTGCTCGTGCCGCTCTGGATCCTGGCGCTCGCCAATATCTGGGTCGGTATCAATGGCAACTTCGTCTCGGGCCTGGCTGACAATGCCGCCGCCGCACTCTTCGTGGGAGGCGCCCAATGACCGGTGAAACCCTGATTATTGCGGCGCTGCTGATCCCGCTGGTCACGGCTGCCGGTATCTTCTTCGCCGGCAAGCTGCCGGATGTCCGCGAAGGCGTGACGCTTCTCGGTGCAGGCGCGCTGTTCGTGGTGTCTGTCTGGCTGGCGGGCACGGTTACCAGCGATGCGCCGGCCGAACTCCTGCTTGGTACCTCGGTGCCGGGGCTGGACTTCGCCTTCAAGATGGAGCCGCTGGGCGCGATGTTCGCGCTGATCGCGAGCGGGCTGTGGATCGTCAACAGCTTCTATTCCATCGGCTATATGCGCGGAAACCGGGAGCGGAATCAGACGCGCTTCTATATCTGCTTCGCCATTGCGCTGCTGGGCGCTGTCGGCGTCGCCATGGCCGCCAACCTGTTCACCCTGTTCGTCTTCTATGAAGTGCTGACCCTGTCGACCTTCCCGCTGGTCGCGCACAAGGAAGATTCCAACGCCCTGCGCGGCGGGCGTATCTACCTGATGACGCTGCTCGCGACCTCGATCGGCCTGTTCCTTGTCGCCATCATCTGGACCGCCACCCTGGCTGGCGGAATGGATTTCGTACCAGGCGGCCTGCTCGCCAATGCTGAAGGCGTCACGCCCGTCATCGCCAGCGCGCTCCTGATCCTGTTTGCCTTCGGGATCGGCAAGGCGGCGCTGATGCCGGTCCATTTCTGGCTGCCCAATGCCATGGTGGCCCCAACGCCCGTCTCGGCGCTGCTGCACGCTGTCGCCGTTGTGAAGGCGGGCGTGTTCACGATGGCGAAAGTCGGCCTCTATGTGTTCGGCTATGACCTCCTGAAGGAGACTCCGGCGCGCGATTTCGTGCTCGGTGTTGCCTGCTTCACCATTGTGGTCGCGTCGCTGATTGCGCTCACCAAGGATGACCTGAAGGCCCGGCTTGCCTATTCGACCGTCGGTCAGCTCGCCTATGTCACTGCCGGTGTAATGCTGGCCACGCAGGCCGGCATGATGGGCGGGGCGCTGCAGATTCCAGCCCACGCTTTCGGCAAGATGACGCTCTTCATGTGTGCAGGCGCGATCTATGTCGCGACGGGCAAGAAGGCGATTTCGGAGATGCGCGGCCTCGGGCGGCGTATGCCCTGGGTGTTCGGGGCCTTCCTTGTCGGCTCGCTCTCGATCATCGGGATTCCGCCTTTCGCCGGGGCCTGGCCGAAAGTGCTGCTGATGCTCGGCTCTTCCGATTCCGGCGACAGCTATGTTGCCTGGGTGCTGATCATCTCCTCGCTTCTCAATATTGCCTACCTGCTGCCGATCGCCATTCTCGGCCTCATGCCGCCCAAGGGTACGCCGGAACCGGCGCCCTACAAGCGGCCTGAGGGTGCACCGATCTTCACGGTCGCGGCGCCGGTTTTCACCGCCGTCGGCACGCTTGTCCTGTTCTTCTTCATGGGCGAGCTCTACGACTTTCTCCTGCCAGCCATCGGAGGCCAGCCATGAGCGACTCCACCAAGCCGCCCCATCTGAGCGATCATGGCGAGCATGCGCTGCCTGATGACAGCCAGACCTCGCCGGTTGCCAAAGTCCTGTTCGGCTGGACGTCGAAGCCGTGGACGGGACGTGTCCTGTTCATCCTTCTGGGTGTTGTTTCGCTGGGCCTGGTCCTGGTTGAGCCGCTGCTCGAAGCCATGGCCGGGGAGGGGCATCACTTCCGCCACACCTATTTCAACATCGACGGCATCACCGCCTTCCATGCCTGGTGGGGCTTCGGCGCCTTTGCGCTGGTCGTGCTGGCCGGCTGGCCGCTCGGCCGGCTGATGCGCCGCGACGAGGACTATTACAAGGACGAGGCCGAACCGGCCGGTGAGGAGCCCCACGAATGAGCGGACTTCTCTCCACCATCAATCCGGGTCTTGTCCTGATCCTGGCCGGCGTGATTGCCGGACTGACGCCGATCCAGCGCGTCCGCCAGGGGCTTGCGCTGATTGCGCCGGTCCTGGCCCTTGTGATGCTGCTGGCCGCACCGCGTGAGACCGACCTCGCCACGATGAGCCTGATGGGCTTCGACATGGTGCTCTACCGCGTCGATTCGCTGTCCTTCATCTTTGCGCTCGCCTTCCTGATCGCGGCCTTCATCAACGCTGTCTACGCGCTGCACAATGACAACCAGCTCGAGGACTCCATGGCGATGTCCTATATGGGCGCGGCTGTGGCGGCCTGTTTCTGCGGCGACTTCATCAGCCTGTTCGTGTTCTGGGAGCTGACGGCGGTGACCTCCGTCTTCCTGATCTTCCTGTCGGGCACGCGCGCCGCCTACAAGGCAGGGATGCGCTATCTCGGCCTGCACGTCCTGTCGGGCGTGATGCTGCTGTTCGGGGCGATGCAGCTCTATTTCGATACCGGCGATATCAGCGTGCGCCAGCTCGAGCTCGGCAATCCGGGCGTGCTGCTCATCTTCCTCGCGCTCGGCATCAAGGCCGGGTTCCCCTTCCTGCACACCTGGCTGGCGGACGCCTATCCGAAGGCCACGGTGACGGGCACGGTTGTGCTCTCGGCCTTCACCACCAAGCTCGCCATCTATGCGCTGGCCCGCATTTTCCCCGGCGAGCAGAGCCTGATCTGGATCGGCGCGATCATGACCGTCTATCCGGTCTTCTTCGCGGTCATCGAAAACGACCTGCGCAAGGTCCTGTCCTTCTCGCTGAACAACCAGCTGGGCTTCATGGTCTGCGCGATCGGCGTCGGCACGCCGCTGGCGCTGAATGGCGCGGCCGCGCACGCCTTCTGTCACATCATGTACAAGTCGCTCCTGTTCATGAGCATGGGCGCGGTCCTCTACCGCACCGGCACGACCAAGGCGACGGAGCTTGGCGGGCTTTACCGCACCATGCCGTGGACGACGCTGTTCTGCCTGATCGGCGCGGCCTCGATCTCGGCCTTCCCGCTGTTCTCCGGCTTCGTGTCGAAATCGCTGACGATGAGCGCGGTGGCCGGCGGCGGATTCCTGATCCCGTGGCTGATGCTGCTGTTTGCCTCTGCTGGTGTGCTTGAGCATTCGGGCATCAAGATCCCGTATTTCGCCTTCTTCGGCCATGACAGCGGCAAGCGCCCGCGCGAGGCGCCGTTCAACATGCTGCTCGCCATGGGCGCGGCGGCTTTCATCTGCGTGGGCGTCGGCCTGCCGGCCATCATGCCGGGCTTCGGCTTCGACTGGCTGTACTCGATCCTGCCCTTCGCGGACGACCCGTATACGGCGCGGTACGAGCCCTATACGGCCGATCACATCCTGACGCAGATGCAGCTGCTGGTGCTGGCTATCTTCGCCTTCGCTGTGCTGCAGCGCATCGGGGCCTATCCGCCGGAGAAACGCGGGATCATCCTCGATACCGACATCCTCTGGCGCAAGATCGGTTACGGCCTCGCGCGCTGGTCGGGCACGGTCTGGACGAAGGTCGGACCGGCGATGACCGGCGTGGTCGGCGGCCTGACAGGGCGGGCTTTCAACCGGCTCGAGGCGGCGTTTAGCCCACGCGGCACAATGGCGCGGGGCGGGCTGAACAACAGCATGGCGATCTGGACGGTCGTCCTGCTTGGCCTGTCACTGCTCGTCGCCTTCTTCATCCGTTGAACAGGGCCCGGCATTGCCGGGCCTGACTTGCGCGATCTGCGGCAAATAATAGATAGATTTTGATTGCTGGCTGGGGCAGAAGTTCTGGCGAAAGACACTGCAGGGGACTAGGATCTGCAATGGAAGCAACTATTTACACGTCAATCCGTTTGTAAGTAGAAGACAAGATCAAGATAATTCTGTTGGAGTAAAAAGTGGACGCAACCGTAGATAATGGCGCTTCGCCGATGACCGACGCGCTTGAACTGACGACGGAGATCGTCGCGGCCTATGTCAGCAACAATCCTGTGCAGAGCAGCGAGCTCTCCAATCTCATTCGCAGCGTTCATGAGACCTTGCAGGGGCTGTCCGGGCCGGCTGCGGAGGTCACGGAAGCCAAGCCCGCCATTCCGGTGAAGAAGTCCGTTACCGACGATTACATCATCTGCCTGGAAGACGGGAAGAAGTTCAAATCCCTGAAGCGGCACCTGCGCGCCAAGTATGACATGACGCCGGAGGAGTATCGGGAGAAGTGGGGCCTGCCTTACGATTACCCGATGGTCGCGCCCAGCTATGCCCGCAAGCGCTCGAAGCTGGCAAAGCAGATGGGGCTTGGCACCGGTAAAAAGTGATAGACTAGGATGCCGTAATACTTTGTTTCGGACCCGAAACGGAAAAGTTACGAAACCGAAACAAAGTATTCATTCAGTCATAGTTAATTTTTTACATACAGAACTCTTGTCGAGGGAGTCGAATTCAGCCACACATGACGTATCACAACGTCACGGGGGTGGCTGAGATGACTGCTAAAGCAGGTTTTCGCGGGCTGAATGCCGCACAGAGGGAAATCGTTTCCCATTGGTATGAGGTCAAAGGCGACCGGCTCGTTCCGGGCAAGGCCGATATCGACCCGGGCGCCCTGAGGGCGCATCTTGCTTCCATTTCCATTGTCGAAGTCGATTTTCGCGGACAGGCGCGCTTCCGGATTGCCGGGTCGGGCCTGCGCCGGATCCTCGGCGGTGAGATGCGGGGCAGGCTTATTAATGAGCTCGAGCGTGACAAGGCCGACATGTGGTCGCTTGGCCTGATGGCGGCGATCGACCGGATCGAACCGGTCGGCGGAATCATCGACCGCGCCAAGGACCGTCATGCCTGGCTGCGCCTGCCGCTCGGCAGCGCCGGCACATCGAGCTTCGTGCTTTGCCACGATGTCCTGCTGGCGCATGAGGTGCCTGAGGAACCCAAGGGCTTTGGCCTGTTTTCCGCTGCGCCGTCTGGATTGGCCGCCTGATTCTTTTCGGATTGATTTCCTGAAATAGGAAAAATATCCTAATTATATACTTGACAAAGCACCGCCGTTGGGGCATCCCATAACCAACGGAGGCTGTCATGTCCATTGACCTTACAAATCCGATCTTCACCGACGAGGACGCAGCGCGCGAGCATCTTGAAGCGCAGCGCTGGCCTGACGGTCCAGTGTGCCCGCATTGCGGTGCCATGGAAGATCACGTGCATGCCATCAAGGGCGCGCGTGCCCGTCCGTCCAAGGCCCACCCGGAAGGCAAGGAGCGCAAGGGCCTCTACCAGTGCAATGCCTGTCGCCAGCAGTTCACCGTTACCGTCAAGACCGTGTTCGAGCGCTCCAAGGTGCCGCTCAACAAGTGGCTTGCCGCCACCTACATGATGGCGTCTTCAAAAAAGGGTGTCTCTGCTCACCAGATCCACCGCACGCTTGGCGTCACCTACAAGACCGCCTGGTTCATGATGCACCGCATTCGCGAAGCCATGAAGGAAGACACCGACTCTTCCGGCCCGCTGGGTGGCGAGGGCAAGATTGTCGAAGCTGACGAGACCTATATCGGCAAGCGTGACGTGCCTTACGTCTCACCGCGCCGCAAGAAGGAAGGCCGCCCCTTCATCAAGTCAGGCGGAAACCAGAAGCGCCCTGTTGTTGCTCTTGTCGAGCGTGGCGGCCGCGTGCGTTCCTTCCATGTCCGCATCGCAACCAAGTCTCAGGTCCGCGACATTCTGGTCCGCAATGCTGACCGCAAGTCGGTCCTGCACACCGACGAGTCACGCCTCTACACCACGACAGGCCGTGAGTATGCCGATCACAAGACGGTCAATCACTCGGCTGGCGAGTATGTCCGCGAGGGCGTGCACACCAACACGATTGAGAACGTCTTCTCTGTCTTCAAGCGCGGCATGAAAGGCATCTACCAGCACTGCGGCGAAGCTCACCTGCACCGCTACCTGTCAGAGTTCGACTTCCGCTATAACCGCCGTCAGGCCCTCGGCATCAATGACGAGGAGCGCCACAACCAGCTTCTCAAGAGCCTCGGTGGCAAGCGCCTGACCTATCGGCGGACTGGTGAAGCCGCGCTCGCCTAAGCAGAAGGCGAGAGCCTTCATGCGCTACAGGAGGCGCCAAAAGACTCGACTCAAGTGACCGATTTGCCGACTATTTCTCCCGCATAAGTGGGAGGGATAATGAGCAAAGACGATGAGTTTTTGCGTCAGCTTGATGAGCTAGGCGAAGCCGAAGTTGAAATCAGGATTGCGCAGCGCGTTTATGGTAATCGACGCAAGGCGTTGGCCGAGCAATGGCTCGCCAATCAAGAGCGCTCCCGCAATGAGTCTTCCCAAGCCGAGCAAATCGAAATTGCTCGTTCGGCCAAAGACGCAGCATGGGAAGCCGCGCGGGCAGCGCGGGAAGCAAACCAGCACGCAAAAACGGCCAACATTATCGCCACAATAGCGCTGATAGCGGCGCTAATCTCTATTGCGGTCACGATCTTTCGCCCCTTCCTTTTTGGAAGTCCGTGATTGTGACCGCCCCTTCTTCATTTCCTCCTGCGGCTTTGGCTCTTGAGCCATCATCCGCTTGAGGGTGTCGTTGAATTTATCGTCTTTGGAGTTGATCATGCCTCGTAATCCTACGTTCGAGTCTCGAAGCGCTCAAACGATTTTAGCGCACGCAGACCTCAGGCTGCGCGAGCTTGAAACCGCAGAAAAGGTATTCAACGAACGCTGTCCCTACAGACTCTTTACCGAGCGAGACTTTGATACCGGGCACATCCTTTTCAAAGCGAAGATCATTGAAAGCCCCCCCCTCAGTATGGTCCCTATAGCGTTCGACGTTTTGGGCGCCCTCAGATCCAGCCTCGATCATGTCGTCTACGATGCATCCAAGAGATTGGGAGGAAAGCCGCGCCCGAAATACACGAAGTTCCCGTTTGGAAAGACCAAGGGCGGAGCCAAAAACGACCTCGGGCGTAAGCGCTCTGAAGTTCCCGCCGCCCTCCACCCATATCTGCTCAGCTTCAAGCCTTATATGCGAGGAAATAAAACCCTCTGGGCCCTGAACGAGTTTCGCAACCACAAAATCCACAGAACACTTGGCCTTTTGGCTATGGCCACCACTACCTTTGCTATTAATACAGGACGCATTGGGGTGCTTCATTTCGATCAAGTTTCTGAGTGGGACGGCCGAAAACGTGAGCTTACCTACCTTCGCGCCACTAGGGTCGAAGACGTTAATGTGGAAATGCAAGTCTCCCTCAATGTAACCTTCCAGGAGATTCCTTCTCTTAAGCGAGAACCCGCGATCCGGCTTCTCCGCAAAATGCTTGCAGACTGCCAGAAAATCGTTTCCGGCGTCGAGAGCAAGACCGTCGATCTTCTGCGCGCCTGACTGTGACGGCCCATCGGCCATAGCGTAATCTCCTTACCGAGACTCCGCCCTTTCATGTTTGTGATTTGAATGCCGGCCTGTCGTCAGGAGAAATAGTCGAATCAGGCTGCTTTGTCACGTACATAATTAGGAAAAATATCCTACACCTGTTCCCGGTGCCCTAGGCTTGGCGCATCGATACTGAACAGGAGCAGGATATGAAACGTGCAGCCAGGCAGAAGGATGAGCTGAACGTGCGGCTGGCCGCCGGGATTACGGGGTTTTCGCTCGGGATTCCGTCAGAGGCGATTCTCAATGGCGAGCAGCGCGAACACCGGATTGCGCGGGCCCGGCAGGTCGCCATGTATCTCAGCCATGTCGTGCTCGGAATGAGTCTTGCCCGCATTGCCGCCGCTACGGGGCGGGACCGGTCCACCGTGGCCTATGGCTGCCACAAGATAGAGGATTTCCGCGACGACCCGCGCATGGATGACTGGCTGGATGATCTGGAGATTCGTCTTCGCAGCGCTGCAGGCCTGGACGCTGGAATGCGGCCGCCTAGTCCGCCACCGGCTGAGCATCTGCCGCTGACCTGATCCGGTCCAGCATGGCTCTCAGCCCGTTGGAGCGCTGGGCCGACAGGGCGCCCGTAACACCGATCTTCTCCAGGAAGGCCGGGGCGTCGAAGGCCTGGATTTCTTCACGGGGCGCGCCCGAATAGAGCCGGATCAGCAGGGCGATCAGCCCGGACACGATCATCGCGTCAGATTCGGCGCGGATGCTCAGCGTTCCGTCAGGCGCCTCGTCCAGCACCATCCAGACCTGCGAGGCGCAGCCCCGGACTTTCGTGTCTTCATTGCGTTCTTCGGGTTCAAGATGGGGATTGGCCTTGCCCAGGTCGATGATGTGGGCGTAGCGGGTTTCCCAGTCATCGAGAAACTCGAAGTCTGCAGCAATCTCGTCGGCGCGGTCCTGTATGGTCATGGCCCTTATTTGGTCCGGCTGGCTGCAAAAGAAAACCCCGGTCCGTCAGGAACGGCCCGGGGCAAGAGATTGAAAGAACTGTAATGCTTACTGGCTAACCTTGCTTATGCAACGGCCAACATCAGCAAGGGCATGCTCACCGATGCAAAAAGGCACTTCGAAGTGCTGGTGCGCGGCGGCCACACATTGCTGGAGGTTGAGCTGGGCCATGTTCAGGCAGCCTGCGGTTTGCTTCTCGGTCATCGCGCGCTGCATCGGAGCAGCGGCAGAGCCTTCGCCGCCAATGATGCGATAGGCGGCCAGCGTCGCGATCTGGTCGGCGATCGGCTCCTTGCCGGTCGCGATGCGGCGGTTGGAGATGCCGAGGGCGCCAGCGACGTCAGGCACGCGGATGGCGGATGCGGCGCTGGAAACATTCTCCCAGATCGACGGGGCGCCATTCTTGCCGGCGGTCACCAGGACCGTATCGATGCCCGGCGCGGAGAAGGCTTTCACCATGTCCTCATTGGCCGGCCGGCCGGTTAGGGCTGCCGAGTGGAGCTGGTTCGCGAGGGCCGACGAATCGCCGATCTTGCCCTTTGCCCAGCCTTGGCCTTGCAGCGAATAGGCCTGCTCCTTCACGAAGGCAGCTGTCGTCTCGAGACGTTCGGAGTCGGCATCGACCGCGCCGAGAGCGGCGAAGACGGCCGACTTGCCGCCGTTCAGCGAACGGGCATAGCGCACATCGTTCTGCAGGCCACGAACCAGCGTGTCCTTGCCGTAGAAGCCTTCGATGTCACGTACGGCAGCGCGGAATTCCGGGTTCTGCGATGCGACGAGGGCGGAGTAGGCCATCCAGCCGCGTGTCAGCTGTTCGGAGTTCTGTCCGCCGAGATTGGTCAGTGCCGACTGGATGTCGCCGGAGCTTTTGAAACTGTTCTGCTTGATGTCGGTGACGTCGCCATGGAACGTGGCATAGACGGCCGCCGCCGAAGAGAGTGGATCAGGTGCGAGGCTTGCTTCCGGAGCGGATGCATTCTGCACCTGGGGTTCGGGTTGCGTCTGGGCCGTGGCCGTAAAGGCCAGAGCGACTGCCCCCAGCGCCACCGCGTGTATACGGGTTAGTCTCATCGTCAGGCTCCCTCGCATTAGCTGACTATACACTGACCTATCTTTCCGGATTTTCAAAGCGTATCCTAGCCCCGGAAGACGGTTCAACTGAAACTGTAATCTTTCAGCCGAGCCTCGAGAGTGACTAACAAATCTGACCGGTCTGTTAATTCAATGCGTGAAACCTTTTTAACAGGCATTTTTCTTTTCTGGCTGGTCCTGGCCGGAATCGCGACGGCGTTCGTCGCCGTGCGGGGCATTGAATGGCCGATTGTGGCCATTGCGGCGGGGCTTTGCATCTTCCCGGTCGTCACCACCCTGCCGGTTGCGCATGGTGGCCGGCACTGGCCGCGCGGGCGACGGGCGATGCTGGTCTGCCTGCCATGGATCCTGATGAGCAGCGTCTTTGTCGCCGCCTCAGGCGGCATGGCGTCGCCGGCGCTGGTTTTCGTTGTCTTTCCATCGCTTTTCGCGCTGGCCTTCGGGTGGAAGAAGCTGGCCGTGGAGACGTCCGTCTTCGCCTTGATCGCCACCCTGATGGCGGTCCTGGTGTCGAATGACGTGTCGGGCATGCCGGGCGCGGCCGCGCTGGCCAAGGCGAGTGAGATGTATGCGCTGGCGGGGCTCTGCCTGCTGCCCTTCCTTGTCGCGGGCTTTGTCCGCCAGGAGGAATTGAAGGCCGGGCCGGATCCCGCAGCATTACCCGTTTCGCACCTGACCATGCCGCGCGCAAATCGGTCACCCGCTGGGCCGCTGGTCGAGAGCGTACCTTCGGAAGGCCCAGCGGCCGGGCTTGATCCGATTGACGGGCCGGGCGCTGACGAGCCGGATGGCGAAGCGATCATCGATGTGACGCGGGAAGGGCGCATCCGGTCGGTATCGGGCGCGGTGCCGCGCGGGCTTCAGTTCCGGGTCGGGCGTGTGTTCGTCGAAAGCTTCCCGCCGGCCATGCAGCAGCCTGTCGCGACTGGCCTCAATCAGGGTGGAAGCTTCGTTCAGGCGCTCGGCGACGGGCGGGCCCTATCCTTCACCGTTGACCGGCACGATCTCGGCGTGCGGGTCTTCATGGCTGAGGCGGAAGCCAATAACGACAATGAAGCCCAGCCGTCGGGCGCGCAGGAAAGCGCGGATGCCGCCAGCGCCCGGGCCGAACTGGCCGAACGGACGGCCTTCTTCGCCGGGCTCAGCCATGAGCTGAAAACACCGCTCAATGCGATTCTCGGCTTTGCCGACATCATGCAGTCGGAGCTGCGCGGCCCGATGCCGGAGGCCTACAAGGACTATTCATCCCTGATCCATGATAGCGGCCAGGACCTGCTGCTCATGGTCGAGGACATTCTCGATTATGCCAAGACCGAAGCCGGCCACAGCCGCTTCGACAGCGAGCCCGTCGACCTTGTCGCGAGCGGCGAGTCCGTCATTGCGCAGCTGTCGGGACAGGCGCAGCGGGCCGATGTAGCGGTCAAACTGCTGGCGAAAGGCGAGGTGTGGGCGCAGGCCGATCCGCGCGCCGTGCGCCAGATCTGGCAGAACCTCCTGTCCAACGCGATCAAGTATTCCGACAGGGGCGGGACGGTCACGCTCGATGCGAAGGCCGGCAAGACCGCAGTCGCGCTGTCGGTGCGTGACGAGGGTGCCGGTATGGACAAGGAAGACCTCGACCGCATTGCCCGGCCGTTCCAGCAGGGCAGCAATTCACGCGGGCGGGCGGGCACAGGCCTCGGGCTGGCCGTTGTGAAATCCTTTGCCGATGCCATGAAGGGGCGCGTCGTGATCGATACCGCACCCGGTCAGGGCACGCGCGTGCGGGTGGTCCTGCCAAAGGCCAATGCGGACGATGTCTCGGCGATTGACGACGCTGCCGAGTAAGCGCGAGGCCGAAGGCCCGCCGCTTAGAGTGAGGTGTTGTTCTCGATCCGCGATTCCCGCGCCATCAGCACGAAGCCGGTCACCATCAGGCAGCCCAGCACCACGAAGGCGACTTCCAGCGGGAAGAGGCCGGACATGGCGGTTTCATGGGCGCGGGCGGCGAGGGCTTCGGTACTGGCCGATGCGATACTCGCGGGTTCCTGCGGCGCTGCGCTTGCCGTTGCAGCGGCCATGGAGTTGAGAAGCGTAAGGAACGGGGTCATGGTGCGAGCCTCGCCTTTGGTTACCGAGAGTTTAATCTGAAACAGGCGGTGCAATCCCCGTGCCGGATGCCCCGCTGAGGGGAAAAATCCCGATCATGATGCATGAAGAACAGCTTCCGACATGGCTCTGGGTAGATGCGCTGATCCGGCGCGCGCAAGTGGCCGGTGCGGCCTGCTTTGTGGTGCAGAAAGGCGACCGGGAGCGGGGCGATGTCCTGATCAAGGTGTCCGACCTGCATGGCGGTGCCCGCGCCTATGTCCCGCGAACCAGCATGGAGAATGAGCGCGTCTTTTCCGATGTCCGCCTGCAGGGCATTGGCGAGAGCGACGACGACGTCGAGGACTATATCCGGCGGGCCCGCTCACGCGACAGCGACCTCTGGGTGCTCGAGATCGAGGATCGCGAAGGCCGTCATTTCCTGACAGAACCCGTGGAAAGACCGGACGGCGAATGATCGATCCGCAGAATCGGGCTTGGCACCGGCGCTTCGTCTTCGCATAGGAAGACCGGTGGCGGGCTGTTGAGGCCCGTCAGGGATCAAGAGGCGCGCTCATGGCAAAGCTCTACTTCATCTACTCGGCCATGAATGCCGGCAAGTCGACCATCCTGCTCCAGTCGGCCTACAATTACCGCGAGCGGGGCATGCAGGTCATGCTGTGGACCTCCGGCCACTATCGCGATGGTGAGACGGACACGGCCGAGATTACCTCGCGGATCGGTCTCAACGCCGAAGCCCGGCTCTACCGCCCGGATATCGATCTCTTCGAGGCCATCGCCGCCCGCAAGAATCAGGGCCCGCTGGACGCGGTCTTCGTGGATGAGGCGCAATTCCTCGAAGCCGAGCAGGTCTGGCAGCTGGCGCGCGTCGCCGACCGGCTGCATGTCCCTGTCATGTGTTATGGGCTGCGCACCGATTTCCAGGGCAAGCTGTTTCCCGGCTCGGCCGAGCTTCTGGCCATATCCGACCAGCTGCGCGAAGTGCGCACCATTTGCCATTGCGGGAGCAAGGCGACGATGACGGCGCGCGTCGATGCAGAGGGCAGGGCGATCACCGAGGGCCGGCAGGTCGAGGTCGAGAAATCCCACTATGTGTCGCTGTGCCGCCAGCATTGGGAAGAGGCAACGCACATACATCCGGAATGATGCTGCAGCGCAAAATGATTCTGCGCTGACAAATTAAGGCCGGCCTGCGCGCAATATTTTCTCGTCATTGCCTCTGCGCGGTCCGCTTTTTGCCCCAATTGCCCCGGACAGTCGCCTCATGGGAAAGAGGAGATTGACCCATGGGTGCCCGCCGTAACACGATACTTGGACTGGCCACGATCGCCGCTTTCGTCGCGACAGGCCTGCTTGCCAATGCCGGTGCACAGGAGCGCGGTGGCGCGCCTGGATCAGCAGAGATCGACTATCCGGGATTCGCAGCGATGACGGATGACGTCATGGCCTATCGCGAAACCCGCCTGGTCAGCCTCGATGATTTCAACGCCATGAAGGATGAGCCGGACACGATCATCCTAGATACGCGCAGCGCCATGGCTTTCGAGATGGGCCATATCGATGGCGCGATCCACCTCAACTTCGCTGAATTCACGGACGAGAAGCTGGCCGATGTGATCCCGTCGAAGGACACGCGTATCCTGATCTACTGCAACAATAATTTCGAGGATGATGTCGAGCCGATCGTGCTGAAGCGCGCGCCGCTGGCCCTCAACATCCCGACTTTCATCAACCTCTATGGCTACGGCTATGAGAACGTCTACGAACTGGGCGAACTCGTCACCACAACCGATGAGGATGTGAACTGGGTAAGCACGCTGCAGACGCCCTGACCCCCTTGCAGCGTCTACCCTGGGAGCGGGCGTGAGGTTGAACCTCGCGCCCGTTTCTCGCATTTAGTTCTGCTAATGCGATCATTTGTTGCCTTGCACAATCGTGTTGGCGCCGTCATCTGACGGTCGCGACTTAACCTGTTTCGAGATCAGAGCATGACATCTGCCAGCACAGAGACAACGGCGCCGCGCGTCAATCCGAATGCCCCGACAGAGGAAACCGTCCTGTCGGTGCACCACTATACCGACCGGCTGTTCAAGTTCCGCCTGACCCGTCCGGCGAGCTTCCGCTTCCGCTCGGGCGAGTTCATCATGATCGGCCTGCCGCGCGATGACGGAAAACCGATCCTTCGTGCCTATTCCGTCGCCTCGCCGAGCTGGGACGAGGAACTGGAGTTCTACTCGATCAAGGTGCAGGACGGCCCGCTGACCTCGCGCCTGCAGAAGATCCAGCCGGGCGACAAGGTACTGCTCGGCAAGAAGCCGACCGGCACGCTGGTGCATGACGCGCTGGTGCCGGGCAAGCGGCTCTGGTGTTTCTCGACCGGGACGGGCTTTGCGCCCTTTGCCAGCATTGTGCGCGATCCGGAGACCTATGAGAAATTCGAGGAAGTGATCGTCACCCATACCTGCCGGGATGTGGCCGAGCTTGCCTATTCCCGCGAGGTCGTGGACGAGACGCTCAATCACGAATTCCTTGGCGAACTGGCTCAGGGCAAGCTGCGCCGCTATGCGACCTGCACACGCGAGGCGTATGAGCATTCCGGCCGGCCGACGGACCTTATCCGGTCGGGCAAGCTGTTCGAGGATCTCGGCGTGCCGCCGCTCGATCCGGCTGTCGACCGGGCGATGATCTGCGGCTCGATGCCGATGACGCTCGAACTGAAGCAGCTGATGCTGGAGGCCGGCCTGACGGAAGGGTCCAATGCAGCGCCTGCTGAATTCGTGATCGAAAAGGCATTTGTCGGCTAGACACCGCAGAATATGCTTGGCCGCGCGCCGAGGGCGCTTCTAGGGTTCGCTCCTGTCTTGAACGGGGGAGCTCATGAGCCGCAAATGCCGGATTGCCGCACTGGTTGCGATGTTTGGGATGGCGCTTGCCGCCTGCTCGCCTGCTCCGGATGCCGGTGCGGCTGCGAATGACACCATAATTGAAGCCGATACCGGCGCCGTGGTGGTGCGACCGATTGCCGGGACGCAATACGGTGAAGTCATGGGAAAGGTCGAGGACGGCATCTCTGTCTTCCTCGGCATCCCCTATGGCGGAGACACGGCAGAACGCCGTTTCCTGCCTGCCGTACCGCCCGCAAGCTGGGATGGCTTGCGCGAGACGACGGACTGGCCTGATTCCTCCCCGCAGACGATCATGGACGGCGAACTGTTTGCCAGCTGGGACCATGATCCGCCGCTGCCCGAGAGCGAGAACATGCTGGGGCTGAATGTCTGGACGCCCGGCACCGATGACGCAAAACGCCCCGTCATGGTGTGGCTGCATGGCGGTGGTTTCACCAATGGCTCAGGCTCTTCGAAAGTCTATCAGGGCACCCGCCTTGCGAAACGCGGCGACGTTGTTGTCGTGACGATCAACCACCGCCTCAACATGCTGGGTTATCTCTATCTCGGCGGCCTGCCGGGCGGTGAGGCCTATCCCGATAGCGGCAATGTCGGCACGCTCGACATGGTCATGGCGCTGGAATGGGTGCGCGACAATATCGCGAATTTTGGCGGCGACCCCGACAATGTCACGATTTTCGGCGAGTCCGGCGGAGGCATGAAAGTTTCCGCACTGCTCGCCATGCCCATGGCCGAGGGGCTGTTCGACAAGGCGATCGTGCAGAGCGGATCGATGATTTCAGGACTGACGCCGGACGCAGCGGCGCAGAACACGAATGACTTCCTCGCCGCCATCGGGATTGACGACGCCGACCCGATCGCCGCGCTCAAGGCGCTGCCAGCCAGTGAGATCAGGGCGGCTGTTGGCAAGTGGAACCCGGCCGGCGGACTGGGCTTCATGCCGGTCGTCGATGGCCGCTCGCTGCCGCGTGATCCGTTCAGCCCGGACGCGCCGGAGACGGCCCGGGACATCCCGATGCTGATCGGCACGGTGGACGATGAGGCCTCTATCTTCGTGATGTACGACCGCGAGGCCATTGATGCGATGAGCTATGAGGATGTCGTCGCCCGCATGGCCGCGACCATGCCCCAGGACAGGGCGCAGGCACTGGTCGATGGCTATCGCGCGCTCTATCCGGAGCAGTCACCCAAGGACATCTACATCACCATCTTCTCCGACCAGTTGTTCACCGCCAATGCTGTTGAGCAGGCCGAACGAAAGTCCGGGCAGGGCGGGGCGCCGGCCTATGTCTATCTCTTCGACTGGGACACGCCGAAAATGGATGGCTGGCCCGGCGCGATGCATGCGCTGGAAGTGGGGTTCGCTTTCGACCAGCTCGCCAATTCCACCTCCATGGTTGGCGATGTCGAGGCGGCCCAGCCGCTCGCCGACAAGATGGCCGATGCCTGGATCAGCTTTGCCCGCGACGGCGATCCGAACACCGCCAGCCTGCCGGACTGGCCGGCCTTCGACGAAGGGACGCGCGCCATCATGCGGTTCACGCTCGAGCCGGCGGTGGAAACCGGCTATTTCGAGGGCGAGAAAGCGGTCCTGTCAGCGCTTGACTGAGCGGGCGGGGCGCGGCTTAAGACGGCTACATGAGTGGAGCATCCTCGAGCGTTCGCGTGCGCGATTTCCGGCCGGATGACGGGCCGGCCTTCAAGGCATTGAACCTCGCCTGGATTGAGCAACTCTTTGAAATCGAGCCATCGGACCTGGCCCAGCTTGAGGACCCTCAGGGACAGATTATCGACCGGGGCGGACGTGTCCTGATGGCCGATCTGGACGGCGTACCGGTCGGCACGGCCGGGCTCCTCGTCGGGCATGAGCCGGCTACGCTCGAGCTTGTGAAGATGAGTGCCCGCGAAGACCTCCGCGGTCTGGGGATCGGAAAGGCCCTGATCGCTGGCTGCATCCAAGCGGCGCGTGAGATGGGGGCTGCGAGAATCTGGCTGGAATCCAACCGCAAGCTGGATGCGGCGCTCGGACTTTACCGGGCTTCGGGCTTCCGCGAACTGACTTGCGATGAGATGGCATCCAGCCCGTACAGCCGTTGCGACATCCAGATGGTGCTGACGCTATAAGCCGCTAGCTGTCGATGCCCCAGCGTTTCAGGGCCTCTTCTCCGCCCTCGCCGGGGGCTGCGGCCTTGCCCTGCAGGGCGCCGGGCGTCCGCGAGAAGCGCGGCGCCGGGGCCGGCTGGAAGAAACCGTCAGCCTCGACATAGACCCCGCGCGACGCATTGTGGGCATCGCTGGTCGCCTCTTCGAGCGTCAGGACCGCATTGATGCAGGCATCGAGCGGTTCCAGCAGGGCGAGCCAGTCGGCCAGCGGGCGGGTCCGGAATTTTTCCTCAAGCTCAGCCGACATGGCCGGCCAGTGCGCCGGGTCACGCTGCTCGCGGTCGGCATAATGCTGCATGTCCATCGCCTCGATGAAGCGGGCATAGAATTGCGGCTCCAGCGAACCAATCGCGATATGGCGGCCATCGGCGCATTCATAGGTCCGGTAGAAGGGCGCAGCGCCTGACAGGACGTTGTTGTCGTAACCGCGTTTCAGCGAGCCGGACTGGTAGGCGCCGGCCACCATGCCCATCAACGAGGCCGTTCCCTCGATAATGGCGGCATCGACGACCTGCCCCTTGCCGGAGGTGTTGCGCTCATGCAGGGCCGCGGCGATCCCGAAAGCGAGGTAGAGCGCGCCGCCGCCGAAATCACCGAGCAGGTTGAGCGGGGCACGCGGTTCCTCCCCGGGCTTTGCGATGGCATCGAGCGCCCCGGCCTGGGCGAGGTAGTTGATGTCATGCCCGGCGGTTTTCGCCATAGGGCCGTCCTGGCCATAGCCGGTCATGCGGGCATAGATGAGGCGCGGATTGTCGGCCATCAGGTCGTCGGGGCCGAGGCCGAGCCGTTCCATGACGCCGGGACGGTTACCCTCGATCACGACATCGGCAGCTGTGGCCATACGCCTGGCGAGGGCGACGTCGGCCTCGGCCTTGAGGTCGAGCGTGATGGACGGCCGGCCGCGTTGCAGGACAGGGTTCGGCCCGGTGCCGCCGACGCCGCTCGGCCGGTCGATGCGGATGATGTCGGCGCCCATGTCGGACAGCAGCATGGTGCAGAACGGCCCGGGGCCGATGCTGGCGAACTCGACGACACGAACGCCGGAAAGGGGTCCGCTCATCCGACCTGGCCCCGGTGCCTGAGCTTCGCATCGGCGAGAACGCAGGCGAGCATTGCCTCGGCGACCGGTACGCCGCGAATGCCGACGCAGGGGTCATGGCGCCCCTTGGTGCGCACATCGACCTCTTCGCCGGTCCGCGTCACCGACTGGGTCGCCGTCAGGATCGAGGAGGTCGGCTTGATGGCGATGCGGACGACCACATCCTGGCCGGTGGAGATGCCGCCAGCGACGCCGCCATTGTTGTTCGACAGGAAGCGCACGCCTTCATTGCCCATGCGCATCTCGTCAGCATTCTGCTCGCCAGAGAAGGCAGCCGCCGCGAAGCCTGCGCCGATCTCGACACCCTTGGCGGCATTGATGCTCATCATCGCGCCGGCGAGTTCGGCGTCGAGCTTGCCATAGACCGGCGCGCCCCATCCGGCCGGAACGCCGGAGGCCTGGACCTCGATCACGGCGCCCGCGCTGGAGCCGGCCTTGCGGGTCTCATCGAGGAAGTCTTCCCACCTGGCCGCCGCCGCCGCATCCGGGCACCAGAACGGGTTCTTCGCTGTCTCGTCCCAGTCCCAGGCGTCGCGGTCGATGGCATGCGGGCCGATCTGCACGACGGCGCCGCGGATCAGAACGTCCTCGCCGAGGACACGCCGCGCGACGGCGCCCGCGGCGACACGGGCAGCCGTTTCCCGCGCCGAGCTGCGCCCGCCGCCGCGATAGTCGCGAACGCCGTATTTCTGGTCATAGGCATAGTCGGCATGGCCAGGGCGATAACGGTCGCGGATTTCCGAATAATCCTTCGAGCGCTGGTCGACATTCTCGATCATCATCGAGATCGGCGTGCCGGTCGTGACCTGGCCATCGGTGCGGTCATCCTCGAAGACGCCGGACAGGATCTTCACCTGGTCGGGTTCCTTGCGCTGGGTGACGAAGCGGCTGGTGCCGGGCTTGCGCTTGTCGAGGAAGGCCTGGACGTAAGCCTCGTCCAGCTTGAGGCCGGGCGGGCAGCCATCCACGACACAGCCAAGGGCGCGCCCATGGCTCTCGCCCCAGGTGGTGACACGGAAAAGATGGCCGAACGTGTTATGCGACATGGCCCGCCTTCAAGCGCAATTTGACGGGTTTGAACAGTCCCCTGATGACCGCCAGGCGTTTGCCTCGCGCTGCAAACACAATACTGTCGGCCTCAACCATATGCGGAGGAATTATTTTGACTTACGACTTTTCCGGCAAGAATGCCGTCGTGACCGGCGCCAGCCGAGGCATCGGCGAGGCGATTGCACGGACGCTGGCCGAAGGCGGTGCGCGCGTCGCCCTGGTGGCCCGCAATTCCGAGGCCCTGGAGAAACTCGCAAAACAGCTGCCGAACGACCCGGTCGTGCTGCACGCCGACCTGTCCTCCCCGGAAGGCTGGAAGCCGCTCGCCGAGGCGATCCTCGAACAGCTCGGCCCGGTCGACATTCTCGTCAACAATGCGGGTGTCGCGGTTCAGGAGCCGGCCGGCCAGGTGACCGAGGAAGGGCTGGACACGACGCTGACCGTCAATGTCCGCAACCTGATCCTGCTGACCGATGCGCTGAGTGACAGCCTGAAGTCGCGCAAGGGCAATATTGTCAGCATCTCTTCAGTGTCGGCCTTCTCCGGCAGCATCGGCCAGATTGCCTATTCGGCCTCGAAGGGGGCTGTGAACTCGATGACGCGGAACCTGTCGCTGGACCTTGGCCGCTCGGGCGTGCGGGTAAACGCGGTGGCGCCGGGCGTCATCGATGATGGCATGTGGAAGACGGCCTTCGATGCCGGGCTCGACCGCGAGAAGACGATGGAACGGATCGGCAAGGTCGTGGCGCTGGAAGGGCGCTGGGGCAGTGCGCAGAATGTCGCGGATGCCGTCGCCTTCCTTGCCTCTGACAAGGCAGACTATATCACCGGCCAGGTGCTGCGTGTGGACGGGGGCATCATGGCGTGATCGGTTCGCCAGTCAGAGGTCAGGCAAATGAGCGATTCAGAAACGAGTGACATCATCCCACCAAGCCCCAGTGCTGAAGAGTACAAGGACAGCGCCGGAAAGCCGCTGATCCCGGAAACCGACGATCCGTTGCCGCTCTTCCGGGACTGGATGGCGGCGGCGCGCGAGAGCGAGCCGAACGATTCCAATGCCATGTCGCTGGCAACGGTCGATGCGCATGGGCGCCCGGATGTCCGGATCGTCCTGTTGAAGGATGTCTCGGAGAAGGGGTTCGCCTTCTATACCAACTTTGGCAGCGCCAAGGGCGACCAGCTGAAAGCCAACCCGGTCGCCGCGCTCGGTTTTCACTGGAAGTCGCTGCGCCGCCAGGTCCGCATTCGCGGCCATATCGAGCCAGTTTCTGCCGAGGAGGCGGACATCTATTTCGCCTCGCGGGCCCGTGAAAGCCGGATCAGCGCGATCGCCTCAGACCAGTCGCGCCCGCTGCCATCGCGCGCCGTCTTTGATGATCGCATTGCTGCGCTCCAGGCCCAGTATGAAGGACGAGACGATATTCCGCGCCCGCCAAACTGGGGCGGCTTCAGGCTTGTGCCCGATGAGATCGAGTTCTGGCAGGACCAGGCTTTCCGCATGCATGACCGGCTGAAATTCGCCCGCAAGGAAGGTATCTGGACGCATGAGCGCCTTTACCCCTGAGCGTTCGCCCTAAAGCGCGTGGACGTCGACGCCGCGCGCTTCCAGGACAGGGCGCATTTCCCAGTAGGCCTTCGGTGTGCGGTAGAGCGGGATGCGCGGGTGCAGGTGGTGCACGATGTGATACTGCATGCCGAGTGAGCCGATATTGCCGAGCATGGAGCGGAAGACGCGTGTCCTGCCATAGCGGCTCTTGTCATCGCCCGGATGGTGGGGCGCCCAGCTCAGGAAGAACTGGAGATAGGTGTAGCCCAGATGGTGCGGCAGCCACCACAGGCAGGCCGCCTCGATCGCATGGCCTGACCAGGCCAGTGCAATCAGGGCCGCAAACCAGCCTAGCCGGTAGAGGGCACCTTGCAACAACACGTCGCGCCGATTGATTGCCAGCAGCGTGCGTCCATAGGCGTTGAATGCCCCTTTGCCGCGTGGCTGACGGTTCTGGATTGAGCGCCAGATGGCATGCCACGGACCATTGGCATGGGCCGAATAGTCCGGATCGAGGTTCGGATCGTTTGTATGCTTGTGATGCTGCTGGTGCGTCAGCTTGGCGACGCGGTAGGGTAGGGCCAGCGGGAGGGTCGACAGGTGGCCGACCAGTTCATTCAGCCAGTACAGTTTCGAGCCCGGCCGGGCGATGATGTCGTGCTGGGCCTCGTGCGAGGGCAGGTAGCTGGCGGTTGCATTGATCGTGGCGATGATCAGGCCCAGCCAGACCGGCATGATGCCCATGAAGACCAGCGGCCAGAGCGACAGCCAGATCGCAAGATTGGTAAATGCCCAGACGACGGCCAGCCACGGAAAATGATCAATATGGCGCCGGGCGATATCGGTCTCCAGCTTGTGGAGGTCACGGTCGCTAAGCTGGCTTAGGTCACGATTACTCATCAGATCCAGCGTCCCCTTATCTGGGCGGGGATGCCGAGGGCGGCCGCGACGATGAACCCGCAGCCAAGCGGGCTTAGCCCGAATGGCGGCGTCCATCCGCTTGCGGCGATGACCTGCGCGGTCAAAGGCGCAAGAAAACCGGCCGCAAACATCAGCGGACCAAAATAGAAAAGGAGCTTAAGTCCCCTGGCCACCCAACATTCCCCATCCCCGAGCCATGCCGGCCCGGTCTTCGGCTGCCATGCGGCAACCGCTTGTCTTGTATGGGGCGTGTGTAGCCAAAAGACCTAAACAGCAGGTTTCCATTTCCAAAAATTCCGCGAGAAAATCCGCGGGCCGGTTAACGTTAATGCGCCTTAAGCTAAGACCTTCCTGCCGATCTAGACGAGAAAGGTTTCCTCGCGCTGGACGATCAGGTGCGGGACGCCGTCGCTGGTCTTGTCCCAGGACACGCCATCCTCGGAAACCATTGCACTGACGCGCTGTCTCAGCCCGGAAAAGCTTTCGAACTCAACGACATCGACAGGCTCGTCGAAGTGTAGCGTGACTTCGAAACCGAGCCCGCCCGCAAGTTCCCGCACAGCATGGACGCGGCCGTTGAAAGCCTGCTTCAGGTAACGTCCTGAAACCCGTTCGCCAACCTGAAGTGGAATTTCGGACTGGTTGGAAAGCCGCGCAGAGGCGGTATTCCAGTCGCGATAGCCAAGTTCATGGGCAACCGCTTCGAGCGCGCGGGCGTGGCTCAGGCTCTTGCCTTGTTGTCGGGCCTCTGCCCGCAATTCCATGGCGCGGGCCTTGGCCTGGCGCCTTGTGGTGATGGTATTCGTCATGGTCTGGCCTTTCGAAGCCGGTGACCGGTCAAGACATGCGGGCGTTCGCCTTGCCGCGAGACCGGTCCGACAGAAAGGACAGGTTCGTCAGGTCGGGGTTTCAGGCCCCGGAGATCTTCACCATCGAAGCCATCGGCTCCGGCGAACGGCAGGCGTCTCTCACCTGGCGGCGGCAGATACGCCTGTCCGCGCCAATGGTCAAGATGCCTCTATTGTCCAGGCTCACCAAGGCAGCGCGTGCGTGCGGTGTCTGCTGCCTGGCGAATGCTGCCGCCCGCCTTCAAAAGACGATAAGGTGTGTCGGTTGCCAGCAGGACAAGGCCATCCTCGATGAATGCTTCGTATTCGGACGGATCGCCATCGGCCCAGTATTGGTCGTCGAGGCGTTCGTCGGCGCGCCCGAGTGTGCCGAATGCACTTTCGATCCCCTTGGAGGCAAGCCCGCGCCATTTGCCGGGGCTGGGCCGCTCGGTCCCGGTCCAGGCGATGAGGCGGTCGGCATCCAGTCCCCGCGCCAGCATGTCCGCCTCATGGGCGCGCCCGCCGATCCCGGCGGTCATCATCATTTCCGGCGCAATGTCGGAGACGTGCAGCGCCTCGTCGTCATTATAGGTGATCAGGACGACATTGCTTTCTGCCCCGGCGCCCTGGACGGCCTGCACGATGTTGCGGAAGCTGGTGGTTTCCTTCCGGTCGAGCTCAAGGATCGCGCCTGTCCGCATCGCCCAGAGGAGAGCCTCATGCAGGGTCGGGACGGCGTAGGGCGTGACCAGGCCGTCATTGTCGACCGTGTCGAGCTTGCCAATCTCATCCCAGTCGCTGTCCGACACGGGCCCGGAACCGGTCGTCGTGCGTCCAAGCGTGCGGTCGTGCATGAGGATGAGCGTGCCGTCGCGCGTCTGCGCCACGTCCACCTCGAACACGCGAATGCCGTGGTCGAAACCGTTCTGGAGGGTTTCGAGCGTGTTCTCCGGGAAGCCCTTCGCGGGCCCGCCGCGATGGGCCGCGATCAGCAGCCCGCCTTCCTCGCGCACGCAGTCAAAGACGGCCGGCAGGTCGAACGGGGCGCGGACGGTCTCGCCAGCCTCCTGCATCTGCCCGGCGAGCGCTGTTCGCGGGTTCTCGGCTGGCTTGGCCTTTGATCCGTCACAGGCAGCGAGCAGCCCGAACGTGATCAAGGCCAGACCGGCGAACGCACCGGGACATCTCTTTGCGATCATGGGCCTTCCTTCCATGGCTGGCGGCAGTCCCCGGGTCATAAAAGCAAGGCGGCCATTCCGGAAGCCTGCACGTCAGGGCCGTCCGCTGGGCGTTCCTAGTCCCGGAAGCCGTACATGCACTCCTTGCGCGAGATGTCCTGTGCGGTGCCGATCCAGCCATCGGCGCGCGCCAGCCTGTAGGGCACGTCGGTCGCCAGCAAGGTCAGGCCGTCGCGTGCAAGCTGGCTGTATTCGGACGGGTCGCCATCGGCCCAGTACTGGTCATCTAGGCGTTCACCCTCTGCGCCGAGTGTGCCGAAAGCGCTTTCGATGTCGGCTTCGGCAAGCGCCGCCCAGACCGCCGGGTCCGGCGAGCTTGTGCCCGTCCAGGCGATCAGCGTCTGCGGATTGAGCGTGTTCTCAAGCAGGCCTGAATCCTGCGCCGCGTCACCGAGATCTGCCGTCATCATCAGGTCCGGTGCGAGCCGGGCAACCACCCGGGCCTCGGCATCATCATAAGTGATCAGGACGGCATTGGCTTCGGCGCCGGCCTCGCGGACCGCTGCGATAATGTCGTCAAAACTAGTCGTGTCCTTGCGGTCGAGTTCGAGAATCGCCCCATGGCGCACGGCCCAGTCCAGCGCTGCCGTCAGCCGTGGCGGATGGAAGTCCGTCACCGTGCCTTCATTGTCGACCAGGTCGAGCGTCGAGATATCCGCCCAGTCGCTGTCGGCGACTGCGCCGGTGCCGCTGGTCGTGCGGTCCAGCGTATCGTCATGCATCAGGAAGAGCACGCCGTCGCGGGTTTCAGCCACGTCAACTTCCATGATGAAAGCAGCATTGGAAAGCACATGGTCCAGCGTCTCGATCGCGTTTTCGGGATAGCCGGGCGCCGGGCCGCCGCGATGGGCTGCCAGCAGGATACCGCCTTCTTCGCGCACGCAATCGAACAGACCAGCCAGCGGCGTCACGTCCGCCGGGGACTGAGCTGCCGCCGTGTCGGCGCCGACCGCCTGCGAGCCGGTCACCTGTTGGCAACCAGACAGCGTCAAAGAGCCCATGGCGATTGATATTGCGAGGGTTTTTGCGTGTTTCATGTCGCAAGACACCTTTCAATTGCTTGCCGCGTACCCTAACGGGACATACAACCAATTTAAACGGTGCGACCAGCGCCCGCCGAAAGAGCGTCCGGAGGAGAAACATGCAAGGATTGATGCAGAACTGGCAACTGACCGTGGACAAGGTTCTCGATCATGCCGCCCATAATCATGGTGACCGCGAAATCGTGACCCGCGCCGTCGAAGGCGGGATCCGGCGGACCACTTACGCGGAACTTCGCCTGCGGGCCAAACAGGTCTCCACGGCGCTGCTCGACGAGGGCATCAAGCTGGGCGACCGGGTCGCCACGCTGGCCTGGAACACCGACCGCCACATGGAAGCCTGGTATGGCACGATGGGCATCGGGGCGGTCCTTCATACGATCAATCCACGCCTTCACCCCGACCAGATTGCCTGGATCGCGAACCATGCCGAAGACCGTATCCTGATGTTCGATACGACCTTCCTGCCGCTGGTCGAAGCAGCCAAGGACCAGCTGAAAACGGTCGAGAAATTCATCATCCTCACCGACCCGGACAACATGCCGGAGAACTCGCTGAATGCGGTGTCCTATGAGCTCTGGATCGACGGCCGCTCGCAGGATGTCGAATGGGGCAATTTCGACGAGAATACCGCGTGCGGGCTCTGTTACACGTCGGGCACGACGGGCAATCCGAAGGGCGTGCTCTATTCGCACCGCTCCAATGTGCTTCACACCTTCATCACCATGGGTGTCGACACGCTCGGCATGGGGGCGGCGGACGTCGTCTTGCCGGTGGTGCCGATGTTCCACGCCAATGCCTGGGGGCTTGCCTTCGCCTGTCCGGCCACTGGTGCCAAGCTCGTCATGCCGGGCGCCGACATGTCGGGCGCAGCCATCTATGAGCTGCTCGACAAGGAAAAGGTGACCATCACTGCCGCCGTGCCAACGGTCTGGCTGCTGCTGCTGACCTATCTGGAAGAGAACAAGCTCAAGCTGCCGCACCTGCGCAAGGTCGTGATCGGCGGTTCGGCCGTACCGGAGCGAATCCTGCGCGCCTTCGAAGAGAATTACGATGTCGAGGTGTTCCACGCCTGGGGCATGACGGAGCTTTCGCCGCTCGGCACGCTTGGTGCGCTGCCGGCCCATCTCGTCGATGCACCGCACGAAGAGCAGATGGCCTACAAACTCACCCAGGGCCGGCCGCCTTTCGGTGTGGAACTCAAGATCCTCGACGATGATGGCAACGAGCTGCCGCGCGATGGCAAGACGTCCGGCCGGCTGGTCTGCCGCGGCCCGGCGATCTCCTCGGCCTATTTCAAGGGCGATGGCGGCAAGGTGCTCGATGAGAATGGCTTTTTCGATACCGGCGACGTTGCCACGCTGGACGAGCATTCGACCATGCAGATCACCGACCGCGCCAAGGACGTCATCAAGTCCGGCGGGGAGTGGATCTCCTCCATCGATATCGAGAACTTCGCTGTCGGTCATCCCAAGGTCGCCAACGCGGCCGCGATCGGTGTCTACCACCCGAAATGGGATGAGCGTCCGCTGCTGATCGTGCAGCCCGCGCCGGGCGAAAAGCCGACCAAGGAAGAGGTGCTCAAGCAGCTCGAGGGCAAGATCGCCAAATGGTGGACGCCGGATGATGTCCAGTTCGTCGATGAAATTCCGCTTGGCGCGACCGGCAAGATCAACAAGCTGAAGCTGCGCGAAATGTTCAAGGACTACACGCTTCCAACGGCCTGATCCGGGGCGTACCCAACAGTGTGGACGCTGCGCGAGGCCTTGCTCTCGGGTGCGGAGGCGCTAAGTCTTCGCACCTTAGCAAAAGCCGGGGAGCTGGTTGAATGAGTGATACGACCCAAAGCGCCGGATGGCGCCTGAAGCTGTCAGCTGTCGCCCTTGGCGTGTCGATCTTCGCGGTCCTCTGGTTCGCGGCCGCCGCCCTCGGCACGAAGTACGGCCTGTGGGGCTGGCAGTTCGGGCTCGGCAAGATGACAATCGGCTGGGGCCCGATAATCGCGTTCGGCTCAGCCGGGCTTGCGGTGATCGCGCTGATCATCGGCTTCATCAAGTCTCCGCGAACACAGCCGGTTATCCTTGCCCTGGGCGCGCTACTGATCGGCTTGATGCTGGTCTTCCGGCTTGTAGGTTTTGGCGCACAGGCCGCAAGCCTGCCGCCGATCCATGACATCCAGACTGACTGGTCGGACCCGGTCCGTTTCTCCGAGGCGCTGCTCGCCCAGCGCAAGTCGGACGACGCGATGAACCCGGTCGAGGACGCGCCGGTCATTCCGCAAGCCCCCGGTATCGAAGAGCGCTGGCCCGGCATGGGCGGGCGTCTGGTATCGGAGGTCCAGGAAGAGGCCGAAAGCGAGCGCACGGTCGATGGCGAGACGGTTCCGCCAGCCTACGACCGGCCAATCGAGCCGCTCTATTTCGACCAGTCGCCCGGCGAGGTCGCCAGCTATGCGCTGAGCATCGCAGAAGATCGAGGCTGGGATATTTTCACCCGACCGGAAACAGGCGAGGATGTCGAGCAGACCATGATCGAGGCAACGGCCACGACCGGCTGGTTCGGCTTCAAGGACGATATCGCGGTGCGCATCCGGGCCGTAGAGGGCGCGACCCGTGTCGACATGCGCTCGATCAGCCGCGTCGGCCTGTCGGACCTTGGCGCCAATGCGCGGCGAGTATCGGCCTTCATGGATGAGCTCGCCGACCGCGCGGACGGACGGCGCGAGCCCTGATCGACGACCGCCGGAAAACAGGGTAGACTCCGCTTCGCTGCGTAACTGGCGCATGAGGTGGATCACCACCGGGAAGCGCGGCGAAGACACGCCGGGCGCCTGGGCATGAACCTCAACTCAAGGAGGGCTGCCCATGCCCGAACTGTCTCCGATTTCCGTCGCATTCCTCGTCTTTCCGAATGTCACCCAGCTGGACCTGACCGGCCCGGCGCAAATCCTCTCGCGGCTCGGCAATACGTCCGTCGATCTCGTCTGGAAGACACGCGATCCGGTGCCGACCGATTCCGGCTTTCCGCTGTTGCCGACCAAGACGTTCGATGAAGTCGGTCAGGCCGACATCCTGTGCGTGCCCGGCGGGTTCGGGACGGTGGATGTCTTGCAGGATGATGAAGCGATTGGCTGGGTCCGGTCGATGGGGGCGGGCGCTGACTGGGTCACGAGCGTGTGCACCGGCGCGCTTGTTCTCGGCGCGGCTGGGCTCTTGAAGGGCTATGAGGCAACCACGCATTGGGCCTCGCATGAGCAGCTCACCTTTTTCGGCGCGACCCCGGTCAAGCGCCGCATCGTGCTAGACCGAAACCGCCTGACGGGCGGCGGCGTGACCTCGGGCATCGATTTTGCCCTCGCCCTCGTCGCCCGTATCCGTGGTGAAGCACATGCGAAGTTCGTCCAGCTCTCGGTCGAATACGATCCGCATCCGCCTTTCGATAGCGGGGCGCCGGAAAAGGCCGATGCGGAAACGCTGGAGCGCTATTGGGCGCTTGTGAACAAGGCCGCGCCGGGCCGGGTTGAAACCGTCAGGGCAATTGCGCGAAGGCGCGGCTTCGACACCTGATTCAGCGTGCCACCTTTCGGAAATCGGCCCGCTTCAGCTTGTCATCCACAGGCTTTTGATCGATGATCCAGATTGGTGGTGTGGGAAACAGGCATGTCCCGTTGGCTTGTCACGGCTCTTTCGGCGTTGGTCCTTGCGGCCTGCGCGACCACGCCTGCGGAAACGCCATCAACCCAGCCTTCTGGCCCAGCGCCAGGCGGCGGACCGCAGACCCAGCCGCTCGCCTATCCGGTTTCCGATGATTTCACGCCGCAGACCTTTCTGAATGTCTGCCCCGGCATGATTGCGACCAATGTTCCCGCGCGCGACGCAAATGGGAAACTCGTCGATTATTCGCCCTTCATCCGCGTTGACGGCGTTGTTGTCGCCGTGGCGCCGGTGAACGGGGCCTGTCTCAGCTCAGGCTTCGGGGTGCGCGGCACCAGCCTGCACAAGGGGATCGACCTTTTTTCCCGCGAGTCGATCCCGATCCATGCCGGCGGTAACGGCAAGGTGATCGAGTCCGGCTATCGCGACGACTATGGCAACTACGTTGTCATCGACCATGGCGGCGGTGTCTTCACGCGCTATGCACACCTCGCCTCGCGCGAGAGGGCTGCGGGTAAAGGCAAGGATATCGCCTTCGGTACGTTGCTCGGCCTGATGGGCAATACCGCCTCCTATCCGATCCCGATCCATCTTCACTATGAAGTGCTGACGGGCGACTACGACACGCCGAAGAAATCCTTCGGGCTCGACGCAGTCGATCCGTTCGCAGCGGTCTGGGTACCGGTGGAGTAGCCTGTCCTCAGGCGGACTTGCGCAGGGCTGTCCAGGTGAAGGTCGAGCGCACGGTTGGCGTGGTGTCCGGCGTGGTGACGCGACCTTCCTCGATCAGCTTCAGCATGTGGCCAAGCACCGACATGGCGGCTGCCGGATGCAGGCGCTTCTCGACGTCGGCATACATCGTCTCGACCATGCGCGGAATGTTGGTTTCGCCAGCCTTCAGATGCTTGATGATCGCCGCTTCCCGGTCCAGCCGGTGCTGGCGGTAGGCCTGGATGAAGCCTTTCACATCCTCGCGGACCGGCGAACCATGCGTCGGCCAGAGAATGCCGAAGTCCATCGCCTCGATCTTGTCGAGCGAGCGCATATAGTCGGCCATGTTGCCATCGGGCGGGGCCACGATCGTCGTCGACCAGCCCATGATATGGTCACCTGTCAGGCAGGCATTCTCTTCACGCAGGCCGAAACAGAGGTGGTTGCTTGTGTGGCCGGGGGTCTCGATCACGTCGAGCGTCCAGCCCGGGCCGGAAATGACATCACCATCACCGACCAGAACATCCGGCTGGAAGCCTAGATCGTCGGCTGAGCCCAGTTCGCCCTTGGCGGTCGGCACGCCGCAATTCTTTGCGTAGGTCTTGCAGCCAGCCCATTCTGCCAGCGGCTGGGCGAGCGGTGAGTGATCGGAATGGCCGTGGGAAACGAGCACATGGGTGACCGTTTCGCCGTCCAGCGCCTTCTTGAGCGCTTCGAAATGCTCGTCCTGCATCGGGCCTGGGTCGAGCACGGCAACCTCGCCATGTCCGATAATGTAGACACCCGTGCCGACATAGGTGAACGGCCCGGGATTGTTCGCGATCACGCGCCGGATCAGCGGTGAGACCTGTTCGACCTCGCCGTATTCAAAGTCTATTTCTTTGACGAATGGAATGGCCATGGGACCCCTTCGGCAGATTTCAAACCACCCGATAGTGAGTGATTCTAGGCTGACCGCTTCCCGGTGAACGCGGTGACAAATGCGCGCGCCATGCGGCGGGTGGATTTCAGCTTGTCGCCAAGCTTCAGTGCCACGGGCGGACCCATATCTGTCTTGTTTGCGTCCACAATGTAGATGCGGCCGGAAGTCCGGTCGCGTAGCACGTCAACACCGCCCCAATCCAGACCCAGCTCTGCAGCAAATGCCCGGATCACGGCAATTTCATCAGTTGTGTAGCAATTCTTGGGCTCGTCGAGCAAAACTTCGGCATTCTCATTGAGGAACCGGCGCGCAAGCGGGCGGCGCTTGCGGAAAACGAGGGTCGGTTCACCGCCGACAATGCAGCAGCGAAGATCCTCGACCAGCCCGCCATCGATCTCATTGTCGATCAGGCGCTGATAGGTCTTGTCCTCGAGCGGCTCCATCGGCCCCTCGATGATCCGCCCGTCATGGCAGGCATTCTTTTCGGACTTCTCTACCATTGGGCCGGGATAGGTGCGTGGATCGACCTTGAGGCCGTATCCGGCAGCGCGCTCGAAGGCGACCGCGACGTTCGATTTGGAAATGTCGGTGCAGCCGAAATTGACCAGCGTCGCGCCGGCCTTGGTTTTCGGCGTGTCGTGGCGGACCTGTGTGGAATCGTCAAACTGGAAGACGATATCGGCGGCCGACACGTCGGAAATCAGCTTGGCGCCGGAGGCATGCATGACCGGCCAGATGAAGTACCACGGGCGCGGCTTGTCCGGGTGGAAGGCGATGGTCGGTCGCTTGTGCCCTGTGATCCGGCGCCAGGTGCGCCAGGACTGGGCCAGTGTGTAGAAGGTCAGCCAGGTGAAGATGTCATTCGCGAGCTGGAAATTGGCCGGCACGCGGTGCCCGGTCTTTTTCACAAGCCAGGCGCCGTCTTCATACTTGAAATCTGTCAGCCAGTTACGCGACATCCAATTTCTCCTCACCGCCCCCTCAGACAGTTAACTGTGAATCGCACGCCACATCCCGGGGATCAACCGTTTAGGGCTGTCGTCAGCGTGGCAGGCTCATCAATAAACGGTGTGTTTCCGTGACTAGAGCAGGCGCTTCATGCTCGACAGGTCATAGCCTGCATCTGCGGCAGCATCTACGATTTCTTCCGGCTGGCCCTGGCCCGCATGGGTCAGCGCCCAGGCCGTGATCGACCGCGTCCCGGTGCGGCAATAAGCCAGCACAGGAGTCGGGGCTTCATTCAGAATCGACTGTGTCCGTTCGATGATCTCGGGGGTCGGCGCGCCGGAAAAGGGCAGGGCGACAAAGGTCAGGCCAAGTTCCTCGGCCTTGGTGCGAATCGCGCCCATGCGGGGCTGATCCACACCGCCTTCGCCATCTGGCCGGTTCGCAATGATCGTCTTGTACCCCTTGGCGGCAATCTCTTCCACGTCGGATTCGTCGATTTGGGGGGCGACTGCGAAATATTCCGTCACCTTGCGGATGTCAGCCATGTGTTACCTCGGTGTCATGTGGCGTTGACAAGCGAACGCGTCGCGTGAACCTAGGTTCGCGCGGTCGCACTTCCAAGTGCCGATAACCGCTTCGGGTGAAACGGAAAAGAGAAAAGCCACACGTGTCAGCGCTACAGAGAAGTCTTTCCCGAATTCCCTGGGCCTACGTCACACGCAGGCTGCTGTTTGCGATTCCGACCCTCCTGGTCATTATCGCCGTCGCCTTCTTCATGATGCGCATGGCGCCGGGCGGGCCGTTCGATGGCGAGCGGAAGCTGAATGCGGCGACCGAAGCGGCGATCAAGGCCAAGTTCGGCCTCGACCAGGCGCTCTGGAAACAGTTCCTGGATTATCTGCTCGGCGTGCTGCAGGGCGATTTCGGCCCGTCGATGAAGACGCTTGGCAAGTCGGTCAACGATCTCATCGCCGATGGCCTGCCGGTCAGCCTCGCAATCGGCTCGCTGGCCATGCTGGTCGCCCTTGTCGTGGGCACGGCGCTCGGCGTCTTTGCCGGCCTGCGCCAGAACACGGCCGGTGACTATACCGTGATGGGGATCGCCATGGCCGGGATTTCCATCCCGACCTTCGTGACGGGCCCGATCCTGATCCTTGTCTTTGCGCTCGGCGCCGGACTGTTCGCGGTTGGCGGGCTCGGCGAATACCCGAATATCGGGATGAACCCCTACAACATGACGCTACCGGTGCTGACGCTGGCCCTGCCGCAGATCGCGATCATTTCGCGCCTGATGCGGGCCTCCATCATTGAGACAATGCGCTCGCCGCATGTGCGCACCGCCCGCGCCAAAGGGCTGGCCGAGCGCAACGTCATCATGAAACACGTCCTACCGTCGGCTGTCCTGCCGCTCGTTTCCTATGCCGGCCCGGCCATGGCGCGGGTGATGACAGGCTCGCTCGTCATCGAGCGGATTTTCGGCCTGCCGGGCATGGGGTCTTACTTTGTCGATGGTGCGATCAACCGCGACTACACACTCGTCATGGGCGCGCTGATCATCTATGCGACGCTGATCGTGCTGTTCAATCTTGTCGCCGATATCCTTTATGCGCTCCTGGACCCGAAGGTAAAATACGACTGATGGTCGATACGCTGGACATGACGGGCCGGAAGGAACCGGTCGAGCAGGCGCTCGCAGGCGGGCGTTCATTGTGGGACGATGCCCGCCGCCGGCTGTTCAACAATAAGGCAGCCGTTTTCTCGATGTGGGTGCTGGGCATCCTGATTTTCCTCGCAGTCTTCGGTCCGATGCTGTGGGTCCACGACTACAGCAAGATCTCTGCCGACACGGAGCTGGCGCCGACGATGCAGGACTGGCACTGGCTCGGCACCGACGAACAGGGCCGTGACCTCGTCGCGCGCAACCTGCTCGGCCTTCGCATTTCCATGGCCGTCGGTCTTGTCGCGACCATCGTGTCGCTGATTATCGGCGTCACCTGGGGCGCGATTGCCGGCTATGTCGGCGGGCGGGTCGACAATCTGATGATGCGGTTCGTGGACGTGCTCTACGCCATGCCCTTCATCTTCTTCGTGATCCTGCTGCTGACCGTTTTCGGACGGAACATCATCCTGATCTTCGCCGCGATCGGCGCAGTCGAGTGGCTGACCATGAGCCGGATCGTGCGGGGCCAGACGCTCGCCATCAAGGGCAAGGAATTCATCGAGGCCGCCCGCGCCGCCGGCGTGCCGGGATCTGCCATCATCCGCCGCCACATCCTGCCCAATGTCGTCGGGCCGGTCGCCGTCTATGTGACGCTGACCATCCCGGTCGTGATCATGGCGGAGAGCTTCCTCTCCTTCCTCGGCCTCGGCGTGAACGAGCCGCTGACCTCGCTCGGCGTGCTGATCTCGAACGGCGCAAAGGAAATGCAGGACAAGCCCTGGCTGCTGATGGCGCCGGCCGTGCTGATGGCGGTGACGCTGCTCTGCCTCAACTTCATCGGCGACGGCCTGCGCGACGCGCTCGATCCGAAAGAGCGCTAGAGCCAACCGCCATGAGCAAGACCTCCTTCATCGACCTTCAGTCGACGCACAATCCCCATCGCTGGTACCTGAATGTGGAGCCGAGCATCTGTGTCGGCCCGCCGGGGCAGAAATTCCTGTTCGGCGGTGTTGGCCTCGCCTCGGCGATCACCGCGCTGGAGCAGACCACAGGCCGGCCGTGCATCTGGGCGACGGCGCAATACCTCTCCTTCGCCAATCCGCCCGACATTGTCGATCTCGACGTGCGCGCACCCATCGTCGGCAAGAACATCACCCAGGCGAGAGTCCTCGCGCATGTGAAGGACCGGGAAATCTTCACGGTGAATGCCGCGGTTGGCGAACGCGATTCCGACCAGTCGCACCAGTGGCTCACCATGCCGGACGTGCCGCCTGCAGACGACTGTCCGCCCATGCCGCGCTTTGACGAGACAACGGAAGACCTGCATTCACGGCTCGACATGCGCGTGGCGCAGGGGCGCTATTCGGCGCGCCGCGACGTCCAGGGCGGGCGCAGTGAGGATGGGCGTGTCGTGCTGTGGGGCCGGGCGAAGAATGGCGCGCCGGTCGATTCGGCGCTGCTTGCCATCATCAATGATTTCGTGCCCTCAGGCACCAGCCATGCGCTAGGCCTGCCAGCAGGCGCCAATTCCCTGGACAACACGCTGCGTATTCGCCGGATCGTTGAAACCGAATGGGTCTGCTGCGACATCCAGATTGAAGGCGTTCATAATGGCTTCGTGCATGGGCGAATAGCGATGTTCGCCGATGACGGTACGCTGATGGCGACGGGCAGCCAGTCTGGCATCATCCGCATTTTCGATCCCGAAGCCTTCCGGCAGCGGTTCAAGAAGGACGCGTAGTTCGATTCCGATCATTTCAGGGCTGCCTTTGCTGCTGCTGTGTTGACGGGACAGCTGGCAAGGCCGCTGTCGAGGGCGGGTGTTGCGCGCAGGGCCGACTGTGTGGCGGCTGCGGCGATGACTTCGGCATCGGAGAACATGACCGCCAGGCGCAGCAGGCTGTCGCGCGTGTCGCGGGTGTTTTCGGCCTCTTCCAGTGCGTCGAGCTGGACAACGCCTTCTTCGGCCATGCCGCGGAAGATGCAGCCAAGGTCGGACGGGCCGTCATTGCCGTCGATCCAGCGGCCAAGCTGTGTGGCGGCATAGGCGAAACGCTCGATTTCGGTCTGAAAGGCTGGTGAGATGTCGGCCTTGCCGGATGTGTCCAGCGTCTCGATCAGACTCGCTGTCTGCTCGCGCAGGTCGCCCGCTTTCAGGCCCCAGTCACCGGCCAGTTCAGGCGAGGCTGCCGCACTGAAGGGCAGGGCGGCTGCGGCGATGGCAAGCAGGATGCGTTTCATGACGGCACGGTCTCCGGAATTCTCCTGAGACGCGAAGCAAGCGCTATGCCGACTCGCCCATTGCGCGCATCACCGCCCGGCCCGCCGGTTTCGGTTCGCCGACTTCCCAGCGGTCCTCATCGTTCTTGTGGACGCGGTAGAGGCCCATCTTGCCTTCGAAGTCGTCCCAGTAGGGCTCGTCGAGAAGTTCATAGATGAAGGCGGCGTCCACGCGGTACTTTTCGCGCATGCTCCGGTAGTAGGCGATGCGCTCGGTCAGCATGCGCGCATTGTCTTCCTCGGTCTCGAACCCGCCGCCGCCAGCATTGAATTCGGTGATCCAGATCGGCTTGCCATAGCCGGCCAGGGTTTCGAGGAAGCTTTCGCGCACCTGCTCATAGTCATGCCAGATGGTGATGTCCCATTCGAGGCCATCCTCGACGAAGCGCTCGAAGGCGCCGAGATGGCCCCAGCCAGCAGTGCCGATGGCATATTTCGCATCCGGATCGCCTTCGCGGGCGCCGTCCAGCAGGCCGGCCAGGGAGGCGGAGACCTTTTCCCAGCGCGGTCCGTAATAGTCGAGCTTGTACATTCCGCCCGCCGGGCCCCACTCGCAGGGGTATTGCGTGCCATCGTCGCGCATTTCGCAGGGCTTGATGATGGCGTGGTTCTCCAGCTCATTGCCCAGTTCCCAGATGGCGAACTGGCCGCGATAGCGTCGCGTGCGCCAGCGGGCGCGATTGTAGCTGTCGCGATAGAGCTGCTCCGGCGTCTTTTCCTTGAGCGGTCCGTCCGGATGGATGATCGGCAGCAGGGTCACGTCATGCTGGTCGGCAATGGTCTTCAGGCGCGCCATCTTCTCGTCATGCGAGCCGATGCGGTAATGCGTCATGCCAAGCTCGCGCACCAGCCGGATCTGCGTTTCCAGCGGGATGTCGGGATAGGCCTGGAAGGGGTGGCCGTTGACGCCCCAGATGAGGTCGCCCTCGCGCTTCAGCGGCGTCAGGGCACGGCGGCTGTCGCCGGCGCATGCGGCCAGCAGGCTTGCCGCGCCGAGCCCGGCCAGGAAGCTGCGTCTGTCTTGTCCTTGCATCCCAGGGAGTATCAACCGTGCGGCCCGGCTTGGAAAGGCGATTCCCCTCAGACTTGACTTTGGCCCGGCGCCTGCATATCCACCGCCCACAATGAACACGACGCTGCATCACCATCATCACCACGCGTGACGCGCCGCACGAGGCGCGAACCGGTCCGGCTGCGCCTCTCTCCAAGTGTTCATCTTCTACTCATTGAACCGCCAGAGGCAGACGCCGGATGTCCCGGTCTCGCGCCTTGTCCAGCGCGCCCGCTTCACACTGGCACCGGCTTCGTCTAAGCGGGGCCGGGCTGAACAGACAGGACGAGCATGAGCAAGAAGAAACAAGACCCGGATGCTCCCAAGAGCGGCAAGGACCTCGCCCGCAAGCCACGCGGCTTTCCCGACCGGCGCGAGGCGCTCATCCATGCCCAGGGCGAGATGATCGACCGGGTCACAGCCGTCTATCGCCGCTGGGGCTTTGAGGCGCTGGACACCGGCGCATTCGAATATGCCGACGCGCTCGGCAAGTTCCTGCCCGATGATGACCGCCCGAATGCCGGGGTCTTCTCGCTCCAGGACGATGACGAACAGTGGATCTCGCTGCGCTATGACCTGACGGCGCCGCTTGCGCGCTTTGCGGCCGAGAACTGGCAGACGCTGCCCAAGCCCTTCCGCCGCTATGCCGCCGGGCCGGTCTGGCGCAATGAAAAGCCGGGGCCAGGCCGCTTCCGGGAGTTCCTGCAATGTGATGCCGACACGGTCGGTGCGGCTGGCGCGCATGCCGATGCGGAGATGGTCGCCATGGCCGCTGAGGCGATGCGGGCCGCCGGGGCAGGCGATGGCGAGTTCGCCGTCCGTGTGAACACGCGCCGCCTGCTGAATGCCGTGCTGGACGGCGTCGGCGCCAATTCGGATGCCGCGCGCCTGACAATCCTGCGCGCGCTCGACAAGCTCGACCGGCTTGGCGAGGACGGCGTGAAGCTTCTCCTCGGGCCAGGCCGTGAGGATGAGAGCGGCGACTTCACCAAGGGCGCAGGCCTTGATGCAGGCAGCATCGACAAGGTCATGGCTTTCGCGCAGGCCGGGCGGGCGACGCGCGGCGATACGCTGGAAGCGCTGGGCCGGGCGGTCGGCACGGGCGAGGAAGCGTCGGCTGGGCTCGATGAACTCGCCGCCATTGCGCGCGGGCTGGAAGCCTTTGGCTGCCCGGACAGCGATGTCCTGTTCGACCCGTCCGTTGTGCGCGGACTGGAATACTATACCGGCCCTGTCTTCGAGGCCGAGCTCCTGAAAGAGACGGTCGACGAGGATGGCAATGTGGTGCGCATCGGCTCGGTCGGCGGGGGCGGGCGCTATGACGATCTCGTTGCGCGCTTCACCGGAGAAAAAGTGCCCGCGACCGGCTTCTCGGTCGGCATCTCGCGGCTGGCGACGGCCTTTGCGATTTCAGGTGACATTGAAGCCCTCAACGGCCCGGTCGTTGTGCTCAACCTCAACCGGGACGATCCGACCGAAGCGCTGAAACTAGCGACCGAACTTCGCGCCGCTGGTATCCGCGCTGAGGCCTATATGGGCTCGTCGGGCATGCGCCCGCAGATGAAGTATGCCGACCGGCGCGGCGCGCCCGTTGCGGTCATGGTTGGTGAGGACGAGATCGCCAAGGGCGTCGTCACCATCAAGGACCTGAAAGAAGGCGCCAAACAGGCCAAGGCGATCAAGTCCAACGAGGAATACCGCGAAGCCCGCCCCGGCCAGTTCGAAGCGCCCCGCGCCGAAATGGTCGCCCGCATTCGTGAGATTGTGGAGGCGGCGGAATGAGCACGCCTCAGGATATCTTCGCCCGCCTCGGTGGCGAGCTTTGTGACCCGCCCATCGTTATGCCGGCGAACCAGCCGCTGGAGCTCTCCGGCGAGGCGGTGCGCGCGCGCCTCTGCGTCTTCGTCGGCGAGAATGGCGAGGAATGTGCGCTCCGCCCTGACCTCACCCTGCCGCTCGCCATCGCGCAGGCTGAAGCCGGGGTCTCCGGCGAGACGGTGAAGCGCTACGCCGCGCGGGCTTTCCGCCTGCCCGCCGTGGCGAGCGATCCGGTCGAGTTCACCCAGGTCGGCTTTGAGCGCTATGGCGCACCGTCCACGGCAGAGACCGACGCGGAAGCCTTCGCGCTGGTCTGCGAGGCGGCGGCGTCCTCTGGTGTCACCGAGAGCGAGACGCGCATGGGCGATCTTGCGGTCTTCCCGGCCTTTGTCGATGCGCTGGGCCTCGCGCCCGGCCTCGCCGAAGCGCTGAAGCGCGCCTTCCGCCAGGTGGGCGGCGTCTCTGCGCTGCTCAAGGCGAAGCCGAAACAGGCGGCGCATGGACTCGCTGCCCGCCTCAAGGGGGCGAGCGCTGCCGAAGCCAAGGCGATTGTCGCCGATATCTTCGCGCTGTCCGGCATCCAGCCGCAGGGCACTCGCAGCATCGACGAAATCGTCGAGGGCCTGCTCGCCCAGGCGGCCGACGCCGAACATGGCGGCGCGCCGGACCTTGCCCGCCAGACGCTGGAATCGGTCATGGCCGTCGACTGCGCGCCCGAACAGGCGGCAGACGCGCTGCTCGCCATTGCCAGACAAGCCGGTATTGACGGGGTCGAGCCGGTGCTGACCCGCCTCGATGCGCGGGTTGCCAGAATGCGCGAGGCAGCGCCCGCTTTCATGCAGGCCGCCCGCTTCGGCACGCCCTTCGGGCGGCGCTTCAACTATTATGACGGCTTTCTGTTCGAACTCTTCCGGCCGGGTGAATCCTCCGGACGGCGGCCGTTCGGGGCCGGTGGGCGCTATGACACGCTGCTGTCCAAGCTGTCGAACGGGGCGGTCGATGCCAGTGCGATTGGCGGTGTGGTCCGGCCCGACCGGCTGAATGGGGGAGACAGGCCATGACCCGGCTGACGATTGCAATCCCGTCCAAGGGACGGCTCAAGGACAATGCCGAAGCCTGGTTCTCGAAAGCGGGCTTTTCACTGAAGCAGGCCGGCGGCGAACGCGGCTATACCGCTGAGCTGAAAGGCCTGCCCGAAGCAGACGTCCTGCTATTGTCGGCGCGTGAGATCGCGCAGGGGCTGATCGACGGCGCTTTTCATATCGGCGTGACGGGCGAGGACCTTCTGAACGATCTCTCCGCCGACCTGCCTCGCGATGCGTCGGTGATCAAGCAGCTCGGCTTTGGCGGCGCAGACGTGGTCGTTGCGGTCCCGGCCGCATGGCTCGACGTGAACACGATGAGCGACCTTGAAGCGGCCGGCGCGCGGTTCCGCCAGCGTCATGGCCGGCGCATGAAGGTCGCGACCAAGTATCTGCGCCTGACGCGGAATTTCTTCGCGGCAAAGTCGGTCGGCGAGTACCGGCTGGTGGAAAGCGCGGGCGCGACCGAGGCGGCGCCGAGTTCCGGACAGGCGGAAGTGATCGTCGACATCACATCGAGCGGCGCGACGCTGAAGGCCAACTCGCTGAAGGTGCTCGACGATGGGGTGATCCTGAAAAGCCAGGCCGCGCTCACCGGATCGCTCAAGGCCGACTGGTCACAGGAAGCGCTCGGTGCACTGGAGAAACTTCTCTCATCTGTCGAGGCCGTGGAAACGGCGGATGCGACTCGCATGCTGGTCGCGGCGAATCCCATTTCTGATAGCGTTATCAAGGCTGAAGGAATGACACCTGTTTCGGCAACTTCTGTTCTTTCGCCTTCCTATGCCGCGGTAAAAAATGCCCGGGCGATCGCTGAATCCGGGGCCGGTCCAGTCACAATCTTGCGCACAGACTTCATTTTTGACCAGGAAACACCCTCATTTAAGAAGTTTGTTACCAATCTGAAATCGGTCGCTTGACAATGTGACACAAAAAAGGCGATACAGGTTTTGCAAGTTTCTGGGAGGAAACGCTGCAAGAACTCTTACAGGCGCGGCTTGATAGCCGCGCCAATTTTTTATCCGGTCTCCGCCTATTTCGCCGTTTTGACGCTGACGACTTGCGAGCCGGTTTTCCTGTTTCTCCAGCGCATATTGTGCGGCTTTGAGTGCCGACAAGGGCAAATCGACCGATTGCCCTGAATATAATGTCGCAGCCAAGAAAAAAGGGCCCTTTCGGGCCCCAAGCATAGGAGTTTCTCTGGGAGTGGAGCCCGACTGGCGGCTCAGGGTCAGGGCGTCAGGGTATCGCCAGCCGGGCTCTCTTTTCTTATTGTTAGTCAATATAGACTCTTATCGAAAAACGTCAAGGCCTTATCGAAAAACGATTCTTACAAATGCGTTAGCTGTTGCCACTGCAATCGTCAGGCAGGGCAGATAGGCAGTCCGGGAGCCGCTGGCTAGAGGCGGGATGTCATGGCGCCCATGCATAATTGCATTTGCAACCAGTTGTGGCATTTCTTCCAGACCGACAGCATTCCCTGTCCGCGGTATAGGGGCCTCGTGTTGACTTTGGCACCGGCCCCAGCCATGCGGATGGCTTCGCTGGCAAGATAAACATTGGAGTTTCAAGACATGTCAGATCCGCGCGCCCACATCATGCCCGTCTACGCACCGCCGTCAGAAGTGTTTGTGCGAGGCGAGGGCGTGCGCCTCTATACCGAAGAGGGCGCCGAGTATCTCGACTTCATCGCCGGCATCGCCGTCAATGCGCTCGGCCATTCGCACCCGAAACTGGTTGAGGCGCTCACCGAGCAGGGCAAGAAGCTCTGGCACCTGTCGAACATGTTCCGCGTGCCGGCTGGCGAGCAACTGGCCGACAAGATCTGTGCCCGCACCTTCGCCGACCGGGTCTTCTTCACCAACTCCGGCACCGAGGCGGTCGAGTGCGCACTCAAGGCGGCGCGCAAGTATCACTGGTCCAAGGGCGATGAGGAGCGCATCGAATTCGTCACCTTCACGGGCGCCTTCCATGGCCGCTCACTCGGCGCGATCAATGCTGGCGGCAATCCGAAATACCTGGAAGGCTTCGGCCCGCCAATCGAAGGCTTCACCCAGATCGAGTGGGGCGACCACGACGCGCTTGATGCGGCCGTGACCGACAAGACGGCGGCCGTCTTCGTCGAGCCAGTACAGGGCGAGGGCGGCGTGCGCGCCATGCCGGAAGAATGCCTGACCGGTCTGCGCAAGCTCTGTGACGAGCGCGGCGCACTGCTCATCTATGACGAGATCCAGTGCGGCATGGGCCGGACCGGGCAGCTCTTCGCCTTCGAGTGGGCCGAGAATGCCCAGCCGGACATCATGTGCCTCGCCAAGGGTATCGGCGGTGGCTTCCCGCTCGGCGCCTGCCTGATGACTGAGGAGGTTGGCCTGCCGATGCAGCCGGGCTCGCACGGGTCGACCTATGGCGGCAACCCGCTCGCCATGGCCGTCGGCAATGCGGTCTGGGACATTATCTCTGACGAGGCCTTCCTGGCTGAGGTACGCCGCGTTTCCGGCACGGTTGCGCAGGGGCTGAAGAGCCTAGCCGACAGCCACCCCGACAAGGTCGACTCTGTAACCGGCAAGGGCCTGCTGACCGGCCTGAAGCTCAAGGCCGCGCCGAAACCGGTCCAGAATGCCTGCCGCGAGAAGAACCTGCTCGTCGGTGTCGCGGGCGCCAACGTCTTGCGCCTCGCACCGCCACTGATCATCTCCGATGAAGATGTGCGCGAAGCCGTCGGCGTCATCGACCAGGCGCTCTCCGATTGGGAGATGGAGGGGTAGGCCGAGTGCTCGCTCTTCGATTGCTACTCTACGTAGTAAGCTGCTTTGCTATTGGAACGTCGGCTGGCATTGCTGTTTACTGGATCAACGTATGTCAGAGCGTTTGCATATCATCTGAGTCGTTGTTTTTTGGTGTGGTGTTAGGCGGTGCTTTTTCCTTCATAGGGTCGACTTATGTCGGATGGGGCCTGATGACGAAGGCGAGGAAACAGCCGAAAAAAAGCCGGCACCCCTGACAAGGTGCCGGCTTTCTGTCGATGAAGGGTTTGGAGGGAGGTCCTAGCCCTTCGTCGCTTTCTTCATGCCCATGCGGCCAAGCTCGTTGCGGCCGACCACCATGTGGTGAACCTCGTCCGGGCCGTCCGCGAGGCGCAGCGTGCGCTGCTGGGTGTACATGTCGGCGAGCGGCGTCCATTGCGAGACACCTGTTGCACCATGCATCTGGATCGCATCGTCGATGATCTTGCAGACGCGCTCCGGCACCATGGCTTTCACCATCGAGATCCAGACGCGCGCTTCCTTGTTGCCGAGCACGTCCATCGCCTTGGCGGCTTTCAGCACCATCAGCTTCATCGCCTCAAGCTCGATACGGGCCCGCGAGATTTTCTCGAGGTTGCCGCCGAGCCGGGCGAGCGGCTGGCCGAACGCATCGCGCGACATGCCGCGGTCGATCATCAGGTCGAGGGCCTTTTCGCCAGCGCCGATGGAGCGCATGCAGTGGTGGATGCGGCCCGGGCCGAGGCGGAGCTGGGAAATCTCGAAGCCGCGGCCAACGCCGAGCAGGATGTTCTCCTCAGGCACTTTCACATCCGTGAAGCGGATATGCATGTGGCCGTGCGGGGCGTCATCCTTGCCGAAGACCTGCATGCCTTCAAGGACTTCCACGCCGGGCGTGTCGATCGGGACGAGGATCTGCGACTGTTGCTGGTGGGACGGGCCATCCGGGTCCGTCTGCACCATCACGATCATGATCTTGCAGCGCGGGTCACCGGCACCCGAGGCGTAGTATTTCTCACCGTTGATGACCCACTGGCCATCCTTCAGGACAGCCTGGGTGCGGACATTGCGTGCGTCGGAGCAGGCAGTGCCGGGTTCGGTCATCGCGAAGGCGGAGCGGATCTCGCCGTTGAGCAGCGGCTTCAGCCACTTCTCTTTCTGCTCCGGTGTGCCGACGCGTTCCAGCACTTCCATGTTGCCGGTGTCGGGCGCCGAGCAGTTCAGGCATTCCGAGGCGAGCCGGTTCTTGCCGAGCTCGGCAGCGATGTAGGCGTAGTCCAGGTTGGACAGGCCTTCACCAGTCTCCGCGTTTGGCAGGAAGAAGTTCCAGAGGCCTTGTTCCTTGGCCTTGTTCTTGACCTCTTCAAGCATTTCCAGCTGGCCGTCGACATAGGACCAGCGGTCCTTGCGGCCCTCGCCGAGCTCGTGGAACTTGATGCTCATCGGCTCGACTTCCTCGGCAATGAACTTCTTGACGTGCTCATAGAGCGGCACGGCTTCTTCCGACATGCGCAGGTCATTCAGCGGATCGCGCACATCCATCTTTTCAAGGCTTCCGGTATCCATGGTTTTCTTCTCCTCCCAGAGACTCTAGCGTGAAGGATTCGAGGCCGGGGCAGCGAATTTGCGTTTATGCCCAGAACGGCTATTGTTTCACTAGTGAAGTATATCCGCCGAGGCAGGGCGGCGCAAGGGCGGGACATGGCAACAAGAACAAAAAATCCGAGGCTCTATTCCAGGCTCCAGATCGCGGCGCAGCTGCTTCGCAAGGTTACTGACCGCCAACTCGTTGAAGTGGCTGGTATTACAGGCCCGCAGCTGGGTGTGCTGACGCGCGTGGCTGCGGCAAAAGAACTCAACCAGACAAGGCTCGCGCGGGACCTGCGCCTGAACGACAGCGCCATTACTGCCATGGTTCGCCGTCTCATCGGCCTCGGCATGCTGGCCAAGGCGCGCAGCAAGACCGATAGCCGGTCCTGGGTCCTGACCCTGACAAAAGAGGGTGAGGCGGCGATCGACAAAGCCGGCAAGCAAGCCCTGTCGATCAATGCCCGCATCGAAAAGGAGTTTGGCGCCGACGGCCTCGACGCGTTCGTCACCAAGCTCAATCGCCTGATCGAGATCTGCGACGAAGAGCAGGCCGCCGAGACGGACGTGGAGTAGCGCCGCCCCTCAGGCGACGACACTCTCGCGCGCGGCCATCTTGTCATACCATTTCGAGACATTCTTGAGGTCGCGATTCAGCGGCTGACCAACCTGCTCGCCGAAAGCGAGGAAGGCGAAGAGCATGATGTCGGCGAGGGTGAACTTGTCACCGGCGACCCACTCGCGGCCTTCCAGCTGCAGGTCGAGGAAGGCCAGCTTGTCCTGCGCGATCGCCTTCAGCCCGTCGGCGGCCTCCGGAAGGCAGCGCATCCGGTCCTTGAACATGGGCAGGCCCTCAGCATAGCGGAAGCCGGCCGTCAGCGGCTCGATGATGTTGAGATCGACCCAGCGGGTCCAGCGCCGCGTCTGGGCGCGTTCCTCGGGCGTGGCGCCGATGAGGCTCTTGCCCGGCTGGGTTTCATCCAGGTACTCGCAGATTGCGGTGATTTCGGTCAGCAAGCTGCCATCGTCGAGGACAAGGGCGGGCATCTGACCGGCCGGATTGACGGAGAGATACGGCTCTTGGCGATTGGCACCGCCCATGATGTCGATTTCCTCGAGCGGCACTGAAATACCGCGCTCAGCCATGAACATGCGGACCACGTGGGGATTCGGGCCAACGGAATTATAAAGCTTCATGGTGAGACCTCCCTTTGTTTTCGAAAGAGTTAGGCACCGGGCGGGGCATCGCAAGCCGGGACGCAGCGTCAATCAGCGCTGCTCGCGAGGGCCCAGCGTGCCAGTCTGGAATCCGGTCGCCTGCGGCGTTAGGCTAAGGTCGGAGACAATCGGTGGAAGAATGAGGAAAGCAACGTCATGAAACAGGCAAGACACTGGATCGCAATCGGCTTGGTCATTCTTCTGGTGGTCTTCGCCGTCCAGAACATGGCGTCGATCCACGTCAACTTTCTGGGATTCGAATTTGCGACCAGCCGCATCATCCTGATTGCCATCTGTGTGGCGATCGGCTTTGCACTCGGCAAGGCGATCCGGATCAGGCATCACTGACTGGCCATGCACGGACCCCGAGGCGGTCTGCAGTTTCATCATCTGGAAAATCGACAAGCGGGAAGACGGACGCCATTCTCGCAAGGCTTGGTCAAGGGTGCCGACTTTCAGGGAGTTCAGCATAAAACCGATTTTTCAAGTCTTCGCAGCCCTTGCGGTCTTCGCCCAAGGTTCCTTCTGCGCGCCTGTCTTCGCTCAGGATACAAGCAGCGATCAGACTGCGGCCATCCTTCAGGACGTCAATGCTGTCTGCCATCTCGTGGCCACCCGATATGCCTACTACGAGACGCGCCGGGACGCTTGGGAGGAGGCCTGCCTGCAGGCCCGGGCCGAGGCAGAGAGCCCGCTGGTGCTGGGACAGGCTGGCCACCTTGCGCTTCTTGAGCGGCTGATAGACCAGCTGTGGGACAATCATGTGTCTCTGAACACCAATTCGGCGGTTTCCCCGCGCCTCGTGCCGTCCGGCAGTGACCTCTGGATCGAATGGCGAAATGGCGAGGCCGTGATCGGTGCTGTTCGGCCTGACTCTGGAGCAGCCCTGGCGGGATTGCAGGTCGGAGATGTCGTGCTGGCTATCAATGGAGACCCAGTGCCGGGCGCGGCCATGACGCGCATACAGGCTGGCCGCACGCAGGTGCCAGAAGCGCGTCTTGAATGGGCGCTCAACGCCGAGGCCGCCGGTTATCGCGGCGCTCCTCGGCAATTTACGATCCGGCGGCAGGACAGCGTGCAGGCGTTCGCCGTCGAACAGCCGGAACCCGCGCCGGCCGATCGTCTGGTTACCGCCCGGCGCCTGCCAGGCAATATCGGCTATATCCGGTTTGAGGATTCGCTTGACGATGACCTCACTGTGGAGGCCTTCGATGCAGCGCTGGAAGCCTTGCGCGGTGCCGATGGCTGGATCATCGATCTGCGGAATACGCCCGGCGGCGGTAATACCGATGTTGCTGAACCCATTCTCGGCCGGTTCATTTCGGGCGTGAAGCCTTACCAGAAATCCGGTCCTCGCTGGCAGGGTGAGCCGGTCCGCTATGCTGCCTCACGCGGACCTTGGAGGGTGCGGGGCAAGCTGGCCGTGCTTGCTGGCCGCTGGACGGGCAGCATGGGGGAGGGCATGGCGGTCGGCTTTGACGGGCTTCGCCGGGGCCGCGTATTTGGATCGCCCATGGCCGGGCTGGCTGGCGGAGTAAGCGGGTTCGAGCTTCCAGGCAGCGGCATGAGCCTGCGAATACCGACCTATAATCTCATGCACATCTCCGGCATCGACCGCCATCACTGGCGCCCTTCAGAAGCCGTTGTCGCCGACAACGGGAACGGCCACGACATCGCACTTGAAGCGGCCATGAACTGGCTGGACTGAACCTAGCCTTCGCTGTCCGGTTCTGGCTTGCGAAGGGTGAATTCGCCCATGTTGCGGAAATTGAGATCGCGCTGCGGGAAGGGTATTTCGATGCCGTACTTGGTCAGTGCGGTGTGCAGCGCCCAGTAATAGTCGGCCTTCACGCGGGACGGTTTCTTCACGGCCTCTTCGGTCAGCCAGATCACGAGTTCGAAGTCGAGCGCTGAGTCGCCGAAGCCGGTGAGCCAGACCTGCGGCTCACGGCCCGGCGTGTCGTCATATGTCCACGGAACGGCCTCAGCCGCTTCGAGGGCCGCCTTCTTGACCTCCTCCTTGTCCGAGGCATAGGCCACGCCGAATTCGACATGCATCCGCCGGCGCGCATCGCGCAGGGTCCAGTTGATGACCTGCGCCTTGATGAACTCCTCATTTGGGACGAGGATGTCGACATTGTCATTGGTGGTGACCAGCGTGGAACGGATGTTGATCTCCTTCACCAGGCCCGTCACGCCTGACTGAAGCTCAATGAAATCTCCAACTTTTACAGAGCGTTCGAAAAGAATGATCACGCCCGATATGAAGTTCGAGAAGATCGACTGAAGGCCAAAGCCGATACCGACGCCGAGGGCGCCGCCGAAGACGGTCAGCGCGGTCAGGTTCACCCCGAGGGTCGACAGGGCGATCAGGATGGCCACCGTCATGAAGGCGACTTTCAGCACCTGGCCGAGCAGGCCCGCCATGGACGGGTTGAGCGCCTTGTTCGAGCGCAGCTGGGATTGTGCCGCGTCACCGGCGATCCGGCCGAGCCAGAGCGCGACAATCGCGATGATGACGCTGGTGATGACGCGCAGCAGCGTGATCTTGACGCCGGCGACGGTGAAGGCGGCCGCGTTCAGCGCCTCGGTCGCCGGGCCGAGCAGGCGGAGAATATAGAGGGCAGCCACGGTCCAGGCGAGAACCGCGATGGCGCCCTGCCAGAAGCCTTCCTTCATGTTCGACGTGACAAACCGCACGACAATCCAGGCATTCATCAGGCTGGCAGCGATACGCAGGCCGGCATTGGATAGGTCGGTCGCTTCAAAGCTGGCCGTGGCGCTCCAGAGAAAGATGACGATGAAGGCGGGCCAGACGATGCGGGCGAGCGAAATCGCGAGCCTCGCGAGGACGTCGTGATGTTCGCGTCCTTCGGCGAACTTGCGCAGGCGGCCAGCCGGGTAGCGAGAGCACAGCCAGCCGAGCGCGACCGCCGCGACAAAGGCACAAAGCTGCCAGAGCGAGCCCCAGGAGATGAAGTTCTCGCTGAACGCGCTGTAGCTGTCGATGGCGCTCTGGCGGATACTGTCCCAGTCGAAGTGGGATTCCACGACGTCGCCGCCATTCTCGGAGGGTGTTTGCTGCACGCCCCGAAAAAGCGCCAGTGAAAATATCGAGTTTGCTATAGCCATTTCAGTTTCCTGAAGATCCAGAATTGCAGACCCAGCAGGGTCACGAGCATGCCGACCGTTATCCAGAAGGCATAGCTTGAATTGACGCCGGGCATGCCGCCGACATTGATGCCCAACAGGCCGGTGATGAAGCCGAGCGGAAGGAAGATCGCTGCCACGATGGACAGCATGTACATGGTCTGGTTCATCTTCGCGGCGGCGCGGTTATTGAGGTCGTCCTGCAGCACCAGCGCGCTTTCCTTCGACACGTCGAGGTCTTCAAGATAGCGCTTCAGCCGCTCGCCCGTCTCACGGATGTCGGCAAGGTTCTCTTCCGATAGCCAGGCCGGCGGTGTCTTCTGGATGAGGACCAGCGCTTCGTGCTGCGGGGACATGTACCGTTTCAGGGCGAGGCAGTTACGCCGGATGTCGGCGATCCGGGTGAGCATGGCGTCGGTATCGCGCTCGTCCTCATCCAGCGCTTCCATTGCATCGATATGATCGTTCATGTCGACAATGGCCCGGTTCATCTTCGCGACCATTTCCTCGAGCAGGGCCGTGAACAGGTCGCCGATCGTGCTGGCGCCCTTGCCGGCCAGTAGTTCGGCGAGGATGTCGCGCGGGGTTTGCAGCGGGCGGCGGCGCAAGGTGATCAGGCGCGTGCCATCACACCAGATCTGCATTGCGATCATGTCTTCAGGCTCGGCGCCCGGATTGAAATTGATGCCGCGCAGGACGGTGATCAGCGCATCGTCTTCAAGGAAGGCCCGCGGCCGGGTCTCGTTGGACAGCAGCAGGTCGGCTGTCGCCTCATTCAGGTCGAGGCGTTCTTCGAGCCAGTCGTCGAGGCCTCCATATACCCGGTCGAGGTGCAGCCACAGCGGCTTGCCGGCGATCTCGCCATCCCAGTCCCGCGCCACCTCCCAGTCCAAAAGGGCGCAGCCGCCCTCGCCATCGAGCGTGCAGCCGAATAGCAGCGGGCCATCCTGGGGAATATTCCTGGCTTGTGTCGCGGTGACCGCGCTCGCATCGTTCATCACAGTGAAACTATAGGCAAACCGGGGGCTGGCAAGTCACAGCCGCGCAGACGATCGGCGTCCTCGCAATTGGCAGTTGTGTCCGGGCACCTCTTTGCATGACGCCCATTTTCCATTATGGCGCGCGCTTTGGTTCTTGAACGCACGGTGTTTCGGCAGGAGGGCAGATGGCTATCCGGCATTTTATCGATCTATGGCAGCTTGAGAGTTCTGAGCTGCGCGCCATCCTGGATGAGGCTCATGCCATGAAGTCGGCCCGTGCGGGCTGGCCGAAAGGCAAGGTCGACGACGGCGCGCCGCTGGACGGGCACATCCTGGCGATGATCTTCGAGAAATCCTCGACGCGCACGCGCACGAGTTTCGATGTCGGAATCCGCCAGCTGGGCGGCTCTTCCATCGTGATGAATTCAGGTGACATGCAGCTCGGCCGCGGCGAGAGCATCGGCGATACCGCGCGCGTCCTCTCGCGTTATGTCGACCTCGTCATGATCCGGGCGAATGATCATTCCGATGTGGAAGACTTTGCCGAGTCGGCCTCTGTCCCGGTGATCAACGGGCTGACGGACCGCTCCCATCCCTGTCAGATCATGGCGGACCTCTTGACGCTTGAAGAGCATGGCCTCGACCTGAAGGGCGCGCGGCTGGCCTGGGTCGGGGATGGCAACAATGTCTGCTCTTCCTTCATCCACGCGTCTGCCAAGTTCGGCTTCACGCTCGCGGTGGGCACGCCGGACCGCTATGCACCGGAAGAGGATGATGTCGAGCTTGCCCGCGAGCTTCAGGGCCGTGTCGAACTCTACGACACCGCCGAGGACGCCGTCGCCGGCGCCGATGTTGTTATCGCCGACACCTTCGTCTCCATGGGTGACACCGACGCCGATGAGCGCCTGGAAGAGCTGGAACCCTTCGCCGTCACCGAGGAGCTGATGGATCTCGCCCAGCCCGGCGCGAAATTCCTGCACTGCCTGCCGGCCCACCGGGGCGAGGAAGTCGACAGCGAAGTCATCGACGGGCCCAACTCCCTGGTCTTCGACGAAGCCGAAAACCGTCTCCACGCCCAGAAGGCGATCATGCGCTGGTGCCTGGACAAGTAGTTGGTCGGGTGACCAGCCGGGCCTCTCGCTAGGGCAGGCTTTCCAAGGGACGGGTGTCCTGACAGTGTAAACCTGCATGTCAGACTGAGCGGCGCGAATAAAGACGCCGCCGGGACGATGCTGTGAGGAAACACCGGAGGAAGACCCCATGAAAGCTGCCGTGATGCGGGCGCCGAACCAGCCCCTGTCGATCGAGGATGTGACCATTTCAAAGCCCGGCCCGCGCGAGGTGCTGGTGCGCCTGAAAGCGGTCGGCGTCTGCCATTCGGACGTGCACTTCTGGGATGGCGCCTTCCCGGCGGAACTGCCGGTCATCCTCGGCCATGAGAGCGCCGGTGTTGTCGAGCAGGTCGGCTCCATGGTGAGCGCCGTGAAGCCCGGCGACCATGTCGTCTCGATCCTCTCGCCGTTCTGCGGGTCCTGCGAGTTCTGCCTGTCCGGCCACATGTCGGTGTGCCACACGGTGAACCGGGACTTTTTCAACCGGGAAGAGGGCGCCGAGCCGCGGCTCAGCGCTGGCGGAAAGCCGGTGAACCAGTTCCTGAACCTGTCGTCCTTTGCCGAGCAGATCCTCGTCCACGAGAACACGCTCTGCGCCATCGATCCGGAAATGCCGATGGACCGGGCCGCGCTGATCGGCTGCGGTGTGATCACCGGCGTGGGCTCGGTGTTCCATGCCGCGCAGGTCGAGCCCGGCTCGACCGTGGCCGTGGTGGGCTGCGGCGGTGTGGGGCTGTCGACCATCAATGGCGCGGCGATTGCGGGTGCCTCGCGTATCATTGCGGTAGACCTCGCCGACGAGAAACTCGCCATGGCGAAGAAGTTTGGCGCGACCGATTTCGTCAATCCAAAGAATGGCGACCCTGTCCTGCAGGTGAAGGAATTGACGGGCGGCGGCGTGCACTATTCCTTCGAGTGTATCGGCCTCAAACAGACGGCTGAGCAGGCCTATATGATGCTGCGTCCGCGCGGTGTTTCGACGATCATCGGGATGATCCCGCCGGGCGTGAACATCGAGGTGCCGGGCATCGAGCTGCTGGTCACCGAGAAGCGCCTGCAAGGGGCCGTCATGGGCTCGAACCGGTTCCGGATCGACTTCCCCCGCCTGATCGAACTCTACAAGCAGGACCGGCTGCACCTCGACGATCTCGTCTCCGACCGGATCGGCCTGGAGGGCATCACCGGCGCGCTGCAGAACCTCAAGGACAACAAGGGCACCGTCGCCCGGCAGGTCGTCGTCTTCGACTAGCCGGCGCGGCCGCGAATGTTCCGGCGAACGAAGGAAGACTGCGAGCGCTCTTCCAGCTCCATCAGCAGCGCCGGGTCGGCCATCTCCAGAGCGGCGTCGAGGGTGCGTTTGGTCACGCGAAGCGCATCCGGCGCCGCCTGCAGCATGTCGGCGGCGAGCTGGTCGCCATAGGCGATGAGCTCATCAGGCTCGACGACCGCGGAAACGATGCCGTTTTCCAGGGCCTGCTCGGCCGACATGGGCCGCGAGGTGAACAGGAATTCGCGCGCTTTCGAAATGCCCATTGTGCGCTGAAGGCGCCAGCTGACGCCAAGCTCAGACCCTGACAGGCCGATCTTGATGAAGGCCGGGACGAAGCTCGCCTTGGTCGAGGCAATGATGATGTCGCTGGCGAGGGCCAGCGCCAGACCGCCGCCCGCCGCCGCGCCGTTGACGAGTGAGATGATCGGCTGTGGGCAGGCGCGCATGGCCTTGATCGTGTCGCGAAGCCGCCAGTCGCCCTTCGGGCCGTCACGCAGGGCGTCCGGTGTGCCGATGGCTTTCAGGTCTGCCCCGGCATTGAAGGCGCGGCCTTCGCCGGTGACGATTATGACACGAACGTCCTGATTGCGCCGCAGCCCCTCGAAGAAGTCCAACAATTCGACCGACATGGGTTCATTGATGGCGTTCATGCGGTCCGGCCGGTTGAACGTCAGCGTCCAGACGCCATCGGCCTTCTTGATGTCGATTGTCATCGCTCTTGTCTCCCTCAAACCTTTTCCTGAGCATCCTTCCCCAGCGGCGCGTCAAGGCATTTCAACGCCCGGATTTTCGCTCGCCGGCGGGCGCGGCCACTTTTTGGTCAGGCCATGCCATTCCACCTCCAGGCTCCTGAATTTGCTGGCATGATCAGCAAACGTCGCGCTAACGTCCTGCAGGTGTCGAAGGGGGAAAGACATGACGGGGAGCTTGTCGAGACGCGATGTCATCTGGAATTTTTCCAGGGTGATGGGGCTGGCGGGGGCCTATGCCGCAATGGAAGCCCTCGGCTTTGTGGGAGATGCCGGCGCTTATTCCGGACCTCCGGCAGCGCCGTCATCGCTTGGCGCCGGACGAAGGGTCGTCATTCTCGGGGCCGGCATTGCCGGGCTTGTATCAGCCTGGGAACTGAAAAAGGCTGGCTACAGCGTCACCGTGCTCGAGGCCCGCAACCGGCCGGGCGGGCGCGTCTGGACCGTAAGGCGGGACTCGATCCTGGAACATGATCATCTGCCCGCCCAGCGCTGCCAGTTCAGTCCCGGGCATTATTTCAATGCGGGGGCCGCCCGCATCCCGGCCGTACACACAGGCATCCTGTCCTATTGCCGGGAATTCGGCGTTGCGCTCGAGCCGCATGTGAATGAAAGCGGCAGTTCGAAGTTTGTAAGCTCGAGCGTTCGCAACGGACAGCCGCTCCCCCACAGGCAGGTGGTCAACGATATCCGGGGCGGTGTCAGCGAGTTGCTGGCCAAGGCCGTCGGGCGCGGCGCGCTTGATGGAGAGATGACGGCCGAGGACAAGGACCGTCTGCTGTCTTTCCTCAACATCTATGGTGCGCTGGGCAATGGCGGCACATATGAGGGCTCGAACCGCAGCGGCTACGACCTCGAACCCACCATCCTCAATGCGCCCAGCAAGGTGCGCGCGCCCATTCCCCTGTCCGAGCTGATCGGCGATCCGACGATTGCCTTCAATCTGATGTTCGGCCAGACCATGTTCCAGCAGGCGACAATGATGCAGCCGGTCGGGGGCATGGACACGATCCCCTACGCCTTTGCTGCCCGGATGCGCCGGGACATCCGCTACGGTGTGCAGGTCAGCCACCTGACCCGGTCGGAAGAGGGCGTGCGCGTGCTCTTCGACCAGAAGGACGGAACGGGCGGCGCGATTGAAGCCGATTACTGTATCTGCACGCTGCCGTTTTCCGTGCTCAGGCACATCAACACGACATTGTCGGCGCCGGTCAAAGCGGGGATCGCGTCCTTCGATTATGACGCCGCTGGCAAGGTGGCCTGGCAGTCAAAGCGATTCTGGGAGACGGACGACCACATCTATGGCGGGCTGTCCTATGTGGACACGGACTCCAACCTCGCCTGGTATCCAAGCCAGGACTTCCATGCGCCGGAGGGGGTTCTGGTGGGCACGTATAATTTCGTCGGCCAGGCTGAGACATTTGCGGGCATGTCACTCCAGGACCAGTTCGCTGCGTCCCGGGCCTCGGTCGAGAAAATCCACCCGGGCAAGTCCGTGCAGTTGCAGCGGCCTGTCGCCGTCAATTGGGGACGTGTGCCGTATACGATGGGGGCCTGGGCGCATGAGGCATTCGGCGGCCCGCCCGTCGATCATGACACGCCTGAGGTCCGCGCGGTTCAGGCCGGCGACGGACCCATTGTCTTCGCCGGCCAGCATCTGAGCCCGATAGGGGCCTGGATGGAAGCGGCCGTGCGCACGGCGCATAATGCCGTCGGTCAGATCCACGAAAGAACAAGAGCAAACTGAGAGGAAACCATGTCCATCAAACGCGCCCATATCGCTGGCGGCCTGATCACGGGCGCCATGATGCTTGCCGGTTGCGGCGGAGCTGAGCCCGAATTGCAGGCGGCCGAGCCCGGAACGCCCGGCGTCATCAACCGCATCGCCATTCCCGGCTCGGATTTCCCCATCTCCATGGCGGTCCAGATATCGTCAGATGCAGAGATCCTCTATGTCAGCGGGATTGTTCCCCAGGTCGTCGATACGGAAGCTGACCCGAACAGCCGCGAAGCCTATGGCGATACCAAGCGGCAAACGGAGACCGTGCTGCAGGCGATGAAAGAACGGATGGAGGCGGCGGGCTGGTCGCTTGGCGATGTGGTGATGATGCGCGTCTACCTCGTGGGCGATGAGGCGACCGGCGGACGGCTGGATTTCGCGGGCTTCATGGAGGGCTATTCGCAATTCTTCGGCACACCGGAGCAGCCGAACAAGCCGGCACGCGCCGTGGTCGAAGTGGCCGGGTTGATCCGCCCGGGCTGGCGCGTGGAGATCGAGGCGCAGGCGGCCAGGATCCCCGACTAGGCTGCCGCGGCCCGGCGCTTCAGAACTGGCGTGAAAGCCAAAGCCGGACATCATTGTCCGGCGCATCGCCTGACGTTCCGAAGAGGTTCCCGGCCGTCCAGGTCCAGCTGCTGCTGCCGAGCGGACCGGAGAGCGTTGGCCCGATCTGGCTGTCCTGTCCGCCGGTGCCGAAATCCTCGCTTGTGCCAAGATCGAAAAAGCCGAGCAGGGCAATGCTGTAGCCGTCGCCGAGCCTGGTGGACGCGCTGGAGCGGCCCTCGAAGACAATAGCGTCGTCGGCATTGCCGCCAAAGGCGCGCTTTGCGATGAGCTGCGCGCGCAATTGAAGACCATTGTCGAAATTCCAGCGGTTCAGCCAGTGAATGGCAATCCTCTCGGAGTCGGGCCCATTGGAAATCCGCCCGTCAAAGCGAACGCCGCTTTGCCAGAACCTGGCAGTCTCGGGGGTCAGTTCGAAAAGCAGTTCGGCATTGATGTTATCGAAGCGCAAGTCGCTGCCGGGCTTGTCTTCCCAGCGGGCATTCAGCTTCAGGCTGGAACGCGCATTAAGGGCGAAACCGTAGTCGAACCGATGGGCATAGCTGTCGCCGGAGCCGTTCTCGCCGGGTGTCCAGCCGAAGCGGTAGCTCACCACTTTGCGGTCGTCAGTTACGACTGGCGAGGAGACCGATGAGGTGTTCTGGGCGGCGGCCCCTGTGGCACCCGCAATGAGCATTGCGACGACCGGAGCTAACCTTTTACCTGTTCGATCAATGAGAACGCAGTTCATGGAAAACGCCCAACGGAAACACCTTGCCGGGGCTAGTGCTGTGACAGTTTTGTGTCAATCATTTCGGCGCCTTAGCGCAGGGCAGAGACCATGGCGCGCGTTGCGGCCTGTTTCATCTCCGGGCGCTTGGCGATGAGCCGCGAGAGGCGATGGCGTTCCTCTCGGGTCTTTCCAAGATCGTAGAGCCAGGCGGCCTGCTTCATTGCGCGCAGCTGCTCGGCCGAAGGGGGCTCGGCACCGGTCTCATCCTTGTCCCAGCGCCCGAAATGAAACGAGCGCGTGACCTTGTCATCAGTGTTGGCAATCAGGAAAACGAAGCCGGCGGGCGCCGACACATTCTTGATGACCGCGTCAGGAATCAGGTCTAGCCAGTTCTGGTGCTGCTGCCAGCGCCAGGTGTTCGGGCTGTTCTTCGTGCGCACCTTCAGGCCGATGATCTTCAGCCGCCGCTGGACGGCATTCCAGTCAGTGCCGTCCTCGTTCGCCATCCGGTGGAGGATCTTGACCAGCGCGCCCATCGTGCCGCCATAAGCGATCATGTCGACGAGCGCGGTCGGCCGGTCTGCGGCCGCGATTCGGGCGGGCGACAGGCCGTTTTCTTCGAGGGCTTCCCTGAGCCCCGAGAACTTGTGCGCCGGGATTGCCGCAATCCCCCCTTCGCCTTCCCAGCGCATGGAAAACGGCACAAGCGACAGCGATGGCACGCCTTCGAGGCCACTGAAACAGCCGCAGAGATAGTCATAGAAGTTTTCCGGCGAGCGGCCGATGAAGGCGAGATCGGCGCCGTCGCTCATCGCCAGGATGCGGGCTGCAGACACGCGAAGCGTTTCCAGGTCTTCGGGGTGTGGGCGCCGGAAGCGCTCGGCCTGGTCGATCCAGCTGCCGAGCTGTTCGCGTTTCTCGAAGCTCCAGCGAAACGGTCGAGCCACGCACTACCCCTTCTGTCAGGCCGGTCAGCCCTCGGTCTGAAGGCTTTCCAGGAACGCGATCAGGGCATCGACCTCGTCCGGGTCGAAGCTGAACTCGGGCATGTCGGCATGGCCAACGACGATGCCTTCTGCGAGCGCTTCCTGCAGGCTGTCGATCGGGTAGCGGTCTGACAGGGTGCGGAAGGGCGGCGCGTCTGCATGCGAGCTGTCGGAGGTCGCATCCAGGGCATGGCAGGCCGCGCAATTGGTTTGCGCGATCTCGCGGCCCTGTTCAACGAGCGGCGAGCTGGCACTCTGCGGACCCGAACAGGCGGCAAGGGCGACGAAGACGAACGGTATGGCGACTCTCATGGCCACAGGGTGCCGCAATTGCAGGATTGATCAAGCCTCACTGTCGGAGGCCTGCACTTCTTCAAGGCCGAGCGCCACGACGGCGGCGCCCGCGCTCATGACGGCCAGGACGCCGATGACGGTCGCCACACCGGCCACCTCGGCCAGAAGGCTGAACACGGTCCCGAGGGCCAGCAGCACGCCGATGATCGTGTTCGACAGGGCCGTATAGGCGGCTCTTGTGTCTTGGTTTGCCATATCGACGAGATGGGTGGAGCGGCCAAGCCGGACGCCCTGATACGCAATCATCAGCGCGAAGACGACCAGTGGCAGGGCCCAGACGGCCTGGAGCTGTCCGGTAAAATGCAGGGTCAGTGTCGCCACGAGCGCGAGCGTTGCCGCGAGCGCCGAGAAGATCAGCACCTTGCGGCTCGACCGGTCGGCCAGGCGTCCCCAGACATATGAGCTCAGCAGTGCTGCCCCCGAAGAGGCGATGACCAGAAGGCCAAGCCCACCAAAGGCCGAGGTCGCCGTTTCCGACGCCGACAGGGCCACCATGAAGGGCGGGGCAAGCGCGGTCGAGATGAGCAGGCCGCGAGTCGCAATGAAGCGGCGTAGCTGCGCATCTTCCTTGAGCAGCGAGAGGTTCTTCCAGGCAGCTTTCAGGGGATTGCGTCCGCCCTCTGTCGAGCCGGGCTCTTCCTGAAGCGTGGAGAAGAGCAGCGCTGCCATCAGCCACAGGCCGCCTGCGACCAGAATGGCCGATGGCACGAGTGACGAGCGATCGAAGAGCCCCGACGCCAGGGCAAGGCCGAACAGGATGACGAAGAGCGAAGAAATCGACGCGGCTGTCCCGGTGGCTGTGCCACGGCGTGACTTGGACACGGTCTTGCCGAGGACGTCCTTGTAGGTGACCGAGCAGACGCTTCGCGCCAGGGCGAGAATGGCGAGTGCGGTAATGACTGCAGCGCCCGCAGCCGCGCCTTCTAGCGTCAGCGCGGCAATTGCGATCGATATGGCGGCAAGGCCCTGGACGACGCTGCCGGCGGCCCAGGCCCATTTGCGCTGTGCCAGCCGGCGCAGGCTGGCGGCGGTAAACAGTTGCGGCAGCAGCGCCCCGGACTCGCGGACGGGGACGAGCAGGCCGATGAAAGCGGCCGGCGCGCCAAGATGTGTCAGGAGCCAGGCGAGCACGAGTTTCGGATCGATCAGGCCGTCGGCCGTCTTGGTCGCACCGAGCGAGACGATATGCGTGAGGAAGTTGCGGGGCTGGTGGTTGCAGGCGCTTTCCGGGATGTCGAGGCAGACGCGACCGTCATCCTCGGCGGTCAGCGCCCGGTAGACCTTGTCCAGTGTGTTCATTGACAATCCGGAGTCTCTTTCACTTCCTGCCTCGCCGGGCGGAGGTAGCGCGGCTTTATCAATTAGCAAACCGGCCAGACGCTGGAGGAGTGGAAAATGTTCACGAATTGGCAGCTTCCTGCGGAACGGCTTGATGGTCTTGTCCGTTTGAAAGTCTGATGTCGCATACCGCTTCCCGTCAAAGGTCTTCGCTGCGCGAAAAGGTGTCAGCCTGGGGCAAAGGCCCGTGGTCGTTGCCACTCGCCGTCCTGATCGGTTTTTTCGAAAACACGATCATCGTTGTCCCGATGGAGCCGCTGTTCCTTCCGCTCATGGCCCTGCGCCGCAGGACGGCCTGGCTCGTCGCAGCGGCACTCCTGCTGGGCAATGTTCTGGGCGGCCTGATGATGTACTGGCTGGGCGCGACCTTTGCGGAAGAGGCGATCCAGCCGCTTGTGTCCATGTTTGACGCCGGGAGCGCCTATCAGGAGACAATGGATGGGCTGAAATCGAACGGGTTCACGACGCTATTCATGATCGGCGTCACGCCGTTTCCCTTTCAGGTAGGCGTGGCGGCGGCAGGGGCAGCCGGATACAACCTGTTGCTGTTCACAATTGCGGTGACACTTTCGCGGTCGATCCGCTATTTCGCGCTCGCGGTGCTAGTGATGCTGGTGGGTGAGCGTGCCGAGGAAATCCTGAAGGCGCATGAGCTGGAGCTCGCAGCCGTCGGTATCCTCCTGTTTGCCGGGTTTGTGGTTTACTTCTTCCTGTTCTGACCGCCGGCTTCCCTAGGGCGAGGCTTGCCCAGTGCGATATTCCCGGCGCAATTTGCTTCTGAATCAGAAACTCAGGAGGAAATCTGCCGATGGCTGGAACGGTGAAGGGGTCTTGCGATCCGAAGTTTGCGGAGCTGAAGGACGAGTTCGAGCGGAACTTCGAAGAGCGCGGTGAGGCAGGGGCTTCGGTCTGCGTCAGCGTGAATGGCGAGACGGTCGTCGATCTGTGGGGTGGTGTCGCCGATACGACCAGCGCCGAGCCCTGGCAGGAAGACACGGTTTCCATCGTTTTCTCCTGCACCAAGGCGGCGGTCGCATTGTGTGCCCACATCCTCGTCGACCGCGGCGAGCTGGAGTTGTCCGCGCCCGTTTCGAAATACTGGCCGGAGTTCGCAAAGAACGGGAAGGAAAACACCACCGTCCAGATGATGCTGAACCATGAGAGTGCCATTCCGGCCCTGCGCGAGCCGGTTCGCGAGGGCGGCTTTCTCGACTGGGACTACATGATCAAGCGGATGGAAGACGAGGCTCCTTTCTGGGAACCGGGCACGCGCAACGGCTATCACATGGTGAATTTCGGCTGGACGGTCGGAGAGCTGGTCCGGCGCGTATCGGGCAAGTCGCTCGGGACGTTTTTCGCCGACGAGGTCGCCGGGCCCACGGGCGCAAAGTTCTGGATCGGCCTGCCGGATGGGGTTTCACCGCATATCGCGCCGATCATTCCCTATGCGCCAAAGCCCGACGATCCCCTGTCAGACTTCACAAAGCTGCTGCTATCGGCGCCCGATTCCATTCAGGCGCTCTCCTTCCTCAACAATGGCGGCTGGTCGCCTAATGACCCGGCCGCTCACAAGGCCGAGATCGGAGGCGCCGGCGGGCTGTCGAATGCGCGCGGACAGGTCGCGATGTACACGCCGCTCGCCTGCAATGACGGATCGCTCGTCTCGTCCGAGCGGCTTCAGGCGATGAGCATGGTTTCGACGGCGACCCAGCAGGATGCGACACTTCTTGTTCCCACCCGGTTTGCATCCGGCTTCATGAAGTCGATGGACAACCGGGGGCAGCCGCCCGGGCGCCGGGAATCCGCCGTGATCGGTCACCGTGCTTTCGGGCATGTCGGAGCAGGCGGCCATATCGGTTTCGCTGACCCCGAATGCGGCATGGCGTTCAGCTATACGATGACGCAGATGGGACAGGGCCTGCTGATGAATGACCGCGGCCAGTCCCTGATCGATGCGGCCTACCGGGCATTGGGCTACAAGACCAATGCGCCGGGCGCCTGGTTCCGCTAGGCTGAAGCCTACTGGTTGACGACCGTGCGCAGGGGCGGGCGGTTCATCGTGTCGAACTCGATCTGCAGGACCATGTGAGCATCGCCTGATGAGAGCGGCTTGCTGTAGTAGTAGCCCTGGATCAGCTGGCCGCCGAGGTCGCAGACCAGATCGAACTGCTCCTGCGTTTCGACGCCTTCGACGATGCAGGCAATGTTCAGGTTCTCACAGAGGCTGAGCATTGAGCGCAGGACATTCTTGCTGCGCTCATTGGCGTGCAGGTCGCGTACGAAACTGCGGTCGATCTTCAGGATATCGATTGGCAGCCGGTGCACATAGGCAAGGCTGGAGAAGCCCGTGCCGAAGTCGTCGATGGCGACATGCGCCCCGGAACTGCGGATCAGGTTCAGGACTTCCATCGCGCTTTCGAAGTCGTTCATCACGGCAGATTCGGTGATCTCGAAGATCAGGCGATGCGTCGGGAAGCCAAGCTGGTCCGCGATCGAAAGCAGCCGCATGACCGGTGCTTCGGACGTCAGGCTTGTGGCGGACAGGTTGAAGCTGAGGGTCAGCTCGCCTGGCCAGTGGCGAGCTTCATCCACAGCCTTGCGGAACAGCACTTCGGTCAGCCGCCCGATCATGCCGATATTTTCGGCCGCCTTGATGAACAGGTCCGGGCGAATCCGGCCAAGCGTCGGGCAGGACCAGCGGGCAAGCGCCTCAAGTCCTTTGGTGTGACCGCAGCCAAGATCCAGGACAGGCTGGAATTCCACGCGCATTTCCTTGTCGAGGTCGGCATGCCGCAGGGCCTGTTCCAGGGCGCTGTTGGCGAAGATCAGGCGTTCGTGCTCATGCGAGAAGAAGACCGGTTCGGATTTCGCATTCTGCTTGGCGTAGTACAGGGCATAGTCGGCGCGATCGAACAGCAGGCTTCGGCTGTTGGCTGCAGTCGGGAAGCGGGCCATGCCGACCGTCGCACTCAGATTGGCGGCCCCTTCGTCGAAGGTAAAGGGCGTATCGAACGAAGCGCAGGCCATCCGGGCGATGGCCAGGACATTGTCATCGGTGCCGGGGTTGCGGATCAGCAGGCCGAACTCGTCACCACCGAGGCGGGCAACCGTGACGGGTTGGCCCTTGAACAGTTTCTGAAGACGCGCTGCGGTATCGACCAGCACCTGGTCGCCGGCCGGATGGCCAAAGACGTCATTGATCGGCTTGAAGCCGTCCAGGTCCATCAGCGCCACGACAAATTGCTGGCCCGTGCGCTCATGCTTCTCCACGCACGCGTCGATCTCGGCAAGGAACTGGCGGCGATTGGCCAGCCCGGTCAGGCTGTCCGTATTGGCCAGGCGCTCATTCTCTTCATTCAGCGCCAGCAGCCGGTTGTGCTGCTCACGCTGCACACGCCGCTGCGTGACCATGCGCGCGAAGTCCCGCTCGCTGTGAAGGACCAGCGAGCACAGGGCGACCGCAACCAGGCCCAGATTAAGGGCCACAGCAAGCATGACGGTGCTCTGGAGCGAGATCAGGAAACTGCAAGTGATGACGGTCACAGTCGTGGTGACCAGTATGGACGCCTGTTTTAGGTGCATCAGGCAGAAGGCGCAGGTCAGCAAGGTCACGCCGATGAAGAAGACGATCTGGGCGTGCTGGAGGTCATTGCCGAACTGGTAAAAGGAGAGACCCCAGGCGCAAATGACCAGTCCGGTCGGAAATGACAGCCAGAGCGTCTGACGCAGGCCGCGCAGAACTTCTTCATCTGTCAGGCTGCGATGCCGGACCCTGAGAAAATTTATCGTGCGCAAGGCCGCGAACAGCAGCACCATCACGGGCATGATCACCGACTGCAGGACGGGTGCGACATCCATATGGGTGAATGCGACCGCCAGTGTGTTGATCGACAGGATACCGTACATCAGCGGCAATTGCCGGCTCAGCGCTCTGAAGCGCGCGCGGTTCAGGTCGGTTTCGTTTTCGTCGATCTTCAGAAAGGAACGTAGTTCTTGCAGCACACTTCAGCCCTTAGGGTTGCCCTCAGCGTGTGCTTTAAACCAGTCATTTTAAAGTCGCCTTACAGCGATAGGCCGCATTTCATGAACCGTAGTAAACATTGCAGAAAGATATGCCGGGCGGCAGATCATGTGTTGCCCTGAACTTGTCGAGCCGGACTCAAGCCGCCACATCAGCGCCCAAACCGAAACCAAGGGGAAAGCATTGTGAGTGCCCTCTCTTCCCATCCTGAAGACTTCGTTGCCGGATTCTCTTCGGAGACCTTGCCCGTGGCCGGACGCATCTTGCGCATGGGCAGACGCACCCTGTCGCCCATCCTGCAGCGACATGCCTATCCGGACCATCTCGGCGAAATCCTCGGCGAGGCCTTGATCCTTGCCTCGCTTGTCGGTTCCGGCATGAAATTCGAAGGCCGGGTCATGACCCAGGCCGAGGGCGATGGCCCGGTCTCCATGCTTGTCGGCGAGTACCACAAGAATGGCAACGTCCGCGCCTATTCACGTTTCGAGCAGGAACGCTGGGCCTATCTCGAAAAGGTCAACAAGGGCGAAAAGCCTCACATGCCGCAACTGTTCGGCCCGATGGGCCGGCTTGGGCTCATCATTGTGCACGACCGGCCCAGCGCCCAGCCATACCAGGGTATTGTTCCTCTGGAGAAAGGCTCGCTGCAGGCCTGCGCCGAGGAGTATTTCCATCGGTCCGAGCAGGTGGAGACCTGCCTTGCCATGTCCGTCAAGCGCGACAAGGCCGGACAGTGGCATGGCGGCGGGATGATGATGCAGAGGATCGCGGGAGACGAAGCGCGCGGCGACACCGAGCAGGGATGGCTTGAGGCGCAGGCGCTTTTCAACACGCTGACCCCGGAAGAGCTGACCTCCGAGGAGCTGGCGGCGCCCGATCTTCTGTACCGCCTGTTCCATGAAGGCGGCGTGCGCATGGAGGCCCCGCAAATCCTGAAGGATGAGTGCACCTGCAATGAGGAGCGCTTGTTGGGGACCCTGTCCGGCATGGCGGACGAGGCCTTGCACGACATGGTCGAGCCGGACGGAACGCTGAAGGTTGATTGCCAGTTCTGCGCCCGTCACTACGACATACCGATCGAGGCTGTCACAGGCGCCACGAACTAGCGACAACCCCAACCGGATCGAAGAACAGGCGGACCCGGCGTCACGTCTCGTCACTTGCGTTGCGCGCTCCTAAGGTGGATGAAACACCGGAATATCAGGAGGAAGACTCGCATGGCTCGGACAAACAGGATCTGGAAACTTCGCAAGCGCCCGGTCGGCGATGTCAGTGAGGGCGACCTTGAACTTGTTGAAGAGCCGGTGCCCGCGCTGAATGATGGGGAGGTGCTGCTTCGCACCGTCTACCTGTCTCTCGACCCGACCAACCGGATCTGGATGTCGGACCGCGACCAGTACATGCCGCCAGTCGAGATTGGCGACCCGATGCGTGGGGGCGGGATCGCCATTATCGAGGAAAGCCGGTTCGACGGCCTTGAGCCGGGCGATATCGTCAATACCGGGCTCGGCCAGTGGGCGCTCTATCTGGTCAAGCCGGGCAATGAGGTAAACAAGCTGCCTCAGATACCGGGCCTGCCGCTGACGGCCTTCATGGGTCCACTCGGCATGACGGGGATGACGGCCTATTTCGGCCTGATGGACATCGGCAAGCCCCAGCCGGGTGAGACCGTCGTCGTATCGGCAGCGGCCGGCGCAGTCGGCTCGATGGTCGGTCAGATCGCCAAGATACAGGGCTGCCGCGCCGTCGGCATCGCTGGCTCGGACGAAAAGTGCAAATGGCTGACAGACGTCGCCGGGTTCGATGCGGCCATCAACTACAAGAAAGAGGATGTCGGCGCGGCCCTCGACAAGCATTGTCCGGACGGGATCGACGTCAATTTCGAGAATGTCGGCGGAGAGATCATGGACACGATCCTGACGCGCCTGAACGACTTTGCCCGGATGCCGCTTTGCGGCCTGATTTCTTCCTACAATGCGACGGATCCAGTACCTGGCCCCTACAATTTCTCGATGCTGCTGATGCGTCACGTGACGCTGAAGGGCTTTATCGTGACCGACTATATCGACCGTTTTCCGGAAGGCATGCAGGCGATGGGCCAGTGGCTTATGGAGGGCAAGATCAAGTTTGAAACCGATTTCGTTGAGGGGCTGGAGAATGCTCCGGCGGCGCTTGATCGGCTTTTCACCGGCAAGAACCTCGGCAAGCTAGCGGTCAAGGTATCGGAGCCTGGATGAAGCCGCTCCTGCGCATCGCCTGGCTTGCGGTTTTCCTGATCGGATTTTCGGTTCTCGTCAGCCTGCAGTTCATGTGGTTGCCCGTTGGCAGTGATGTGCTTGGATTTGTGAGGCTCTGGCTGCCCATCGCGGGCGGACTGATCTTCGTGCTTGGATACATGTTGCCGCGCGAGCCGGCTGTCTGGGCCGCGCCGCTGCTCGCCTATCTGGTGCCTGCGGCGTGGTTCAGGCGAGCAGAATTCGTCGATCCGCTCGCAATCCTGTTGCTGATTGCCGCGTCGGCCGCGTCAGCCTTTGTCTTCCGGCGGTATCTCTCCACCTGACGGTTCCTCTCCAGGAGCCTCGCCGACTGAAAAGCGGCCGGCATGCCTGCCTTCAGCGCCGGCATAGTGCGCCTGGATGCGTGGAAGGTCGGCCTCGTAGTCGCCGGTTGGCTGGATGATGCCGTCGATCCGGATTGTCCGCGACCCATAATCCAGAACCGAGACGATCAGGGGCACGCCAGCTGCCATCGCAATTCGGTAGTAGCCGCTCTTCCACTCCCCGGCCCGCGCGCGCGTGCCTTCCGGGGCGATGGCGAGGATCATCCGGTCGGCGTCTGCGAAAGCCGCAGCCATCTGTTCGACCACGTCACTGGCGGACGTCCGGTCCACAGGCACACAGCCGAGCCATCTGACCAGCCCGCCCAGCGCATGGTCCGTGAGGGACTTCTTGCCCATCCATTTCAGCTTGATCTGGTAGAGGCCTGCCGCCGCGAGCATCCAGAATCCGTCCCAGTTCGACGTGTGGGGCGCGGCGATCATGACGGCCTTAGGCGCGTCCGGCCAGTCGCCGCGAACCTTCCATCCGCCTACCGCAAGCACCAGCCGGCAGACCTGCCGCCAGACCGGCGCGAAGATGGATTTCGACGCCGCCGGACGCGCCCGCTGTCTCAAAGAATCGCACGCTTGAAAACCATCGGCGCAGACTGCGCTCATATACCGGGGCACGCCAGCAACCAGGCCGGGAATGGCCTGTTGATTCTCCCTTCCGGAGAATTCCGCCTACTTCTTCTTCACCGCACCCTGCAGGGTGAAACTGAAGGCGAGCGAAAGGATCAGCGGCACCCAGATCGGGAGCGTTCCCAGCCCGGGCGCTTCAAGCGCCGCAGCCAGATGATCATCGACACACCACCAAAGCAGGAACAGAAACATGCTCTTCGCCCTCCAGTCTTGCAGGCATGATAACCGGCCGTGCGAAGCGGGCAATCCGTCCCACCCTCCGGTGCCACCAGCTATTGCCCGTTCATGACCGATCTTCAGCCGCGCGCCCGCCCTGGGCTGCCTTTCCTGCTCAGCGCGCGCGGCGTGCAGTGCGATCCGCCGGGAGACTGGCGGACCTGGCTGTTCATGGGCGGGCGCGGCTCCGGCAAGACGCGGGCCGGTGCAGAATGGGTGCGCCGCCTCGCCCTGTTCGGTGGGGCGCGGCGGATTGCGCTCGTCGGGCCGACCTTCAGCGATGTACGCGAAGTGATGATCGAGGGCGTGTCGGGCCTGCGGGCGATCGTGCGTCCGGGCGAATTGCCGCCGTATTACCAGGCCTCCCGGCACCGCCTGATCTGGCCGAACGGGGCTGCGGCCTACGCTTTTTCTGCGGAGGATCCGGATGGGCTTCGCGGCCCTCAATTCGATGCCGCCTGGTGTGACGAGGCGGCGGCCTGGCGCAATGGACGCGATGTCTGGGACATGCTGCAGATGACGCTCCGGCTTGGCACCAATCCACGCGCCATGGTCACGACGACACCAAAACCCGTGCAGCTCATCCGCCAGCTGGTGAAGGATCCGTCTGTGGCTATCACGCGGTCGTCGACGCGCGCCAATGCCCAGCACCTGTCGCCAGCTTTCCTGAGCCATGTCGAGCGAACCTATGCCAACACCAAGCTTGGACGCCAGGAGCTGGATGGCGAATTGCTGGATGCGCCGGAAAGCGTGCTCTGGACGCGTGCCCTTATCGACCGGGTGACGCTGGGAACGGTCCCGGGCCCGTTGTCCGACGTCATCATTGCCGTCGATCCGCCAGCAGGGACCGGCCTCCAGGCCGATGCCTGCGGTATTGTTGCGGTTGGCCTCAGGCGTATGCCGGGTGCGCCGGATACCGCTTTCGTCCTTGGAGATGCGACAGTCCGGAGCCTGCCGCCGCATGAGTGGGCCTCCCGTGTGGTTTCCGCCGCCAGCCGGACGGGCGCCAGCCGTATCATCGCCGAAGCCAATCAGGGCGGGGAGATGATCCGCAGCATCCTCTACAATGCGGGCTGCCACCATCCTGTGACACTGCGCCATGCCCGGCTGTCGAAGCATGCTCGCGCCATGCCCGTCGGGGCGCTCTACGAGCAGGGCCGGGTTTTCCACATCGGTGGCTTTCCCGAACTCGAAGAAGAGATGATGGCCTTCGGCACTGCCGCGATGAAAGGTTCGCCCGACAGGGTCGATGCGCTGGTCTGGGCCGTCACCGCGCTGCTACTCGATGACCAGGGCGAGCCGAGCATTCAACGCCTGTGAGCCTCCCGATGGAGGAGCGATGAACAATCCTCCCGCCAGATATCCCGCAATGACGGGCAGGTTCCGGAAAGCGTCAGACCGCAGAGGCGGCCCGTCTAGTCTCACCATCATCGAGACACACCGGGAAGGACGGCATCGCTGTCTGCCCTGAAGCCGGAGACATCGTGCATGAAGTGGCCATGGCAAAGCGCGGAAACCCGCTCATCCTCATCGCTTGTCGCCCTTGCAAACCTGCCGACGGGGCAGTGGGGCCGCATGGATGCGGGGGCGCTGATGCGCGACGGCTATATCGGAAACGCCGTCGCCTATCGCTGCGTGCGAATGATTGCCGAGGCGGCTGCCTCCATTCCGCTAGCCTGCAATGATGATGACGCCGCGCAGCTGCTCGCCCATCCTTCGCCCGACGAAGCCGGACATGTGTTTCTGGAGCGCCTCTATGGAGACCTGCAGATCACCGGCAATGCCTGGGCCGAGGCTGTTACGCTGGCGGGTGATGCCCAACCGAAAGGCATCTTTCCGCTTCGTGCCGATACGGTCCGCGCCGAAACGAGCGCGCAGGGCGCCCTGACAGGCTGGGCGGTCCGCCAGCGCCGCGGGCAACGTATCATCCAGCATGAAGCTGATGGCTGGAGCCCGGTGCTTCACCTGAAGCTCTACCATCCGTCCGATGGCATTTACGGCCTCTCGCCGCTGGCCGCCGCGCGCAAGGCGCTCGACCTGCACAATGGCGCCGCTGCCTGGGCCAAGGCCCTCATCGACAATGCGGCTCGCCCGTCTGGCGCGCTGGTCTATGGCCGTGATGGCGGGTCCCTGACCCCGGATCAGTTCGACCGTCTGAAAGCTGAACTGGAAGCGACCCATACCGGTAGCGCGAATGCGGGCCGTCCGCTCCTGCTCGATGGCGGGCTGGACTGGAAGCCGATGTCGCTGACGCCGGCCGACATGGATTTTGCCGGGACGCGCCACGCAGCCGCCCGCGAGATTGCGCTGGCCTTCGGTGTGCCGCCGATGCTGCTCGGTATCCCCGGCGACAACACCTACGCGACCTACCGCGAAGCCAACATCGCCTTCTGGCGCCTGACGGTCCTGCCGCTGGTGCAGAAGGTGGCGAGTGCGCTCTCCATCTGGCTGTCGGCCCGGTTCGAGGACGTCGTGATCACGCCAGACCTCGATGAGGTTCCAGCCTTCGCGGCTGAACGCGAGGCGCTCTGGTCCCGCTTGGAAGCTGCGAGTTTCCTGACCGATGCCGAGAAACGCAAGCTGGCGGGGGTGGATGAATGATCGAGAAGAAGCTGACGGCTGGCTTCCTGCTGGCCATCGCGATCCAGACGGGCGGCGCGCTGGTCTGGGCCGGGGCGGCGGCGGAGCGGATATCCACGCTTGAGCATCGCGTTGAGCTGTCCCGGCCGGTCGCCGAGCGCCTGGCCCGCGTGGAGACAGAACTCGGCGCGGTGAAAGACCAGCTCGACCGGATAGAGACACGGCTGGAGCGCGCCGATGATTAGCGCGCCGGTGCTTATCGAAGGCTATGCGGCCGTGTTCGGGGCCGTGGACCTGTCGGGCGACGTGGTCCGGGCCGGCGCCTTTGCGCGCAGCCTGAAGTCCGGTCCTGTGCCGATGCTGTTGCAGCACCGGCAGGGGGCCATCGCGGGCCGTTGGACACGGGTCATCGAGGATGGACGCGGGCTTTTCGTCCGAGGTCTGATCGAGCGGCCAGGTGCGCAGACTCTGGCCAGGGCTGGTCTCGACGGCCTGTCCATTGGCTTTCGGGCCCGGCTCTGGACGCCGCGGGTAGGGGGCGGCCGTGACCTGAAGGAGGTGGACCTCGTCGAGGTCTCGCTGGTCGCCGAGCCAATGCAGCCGCTTGCCAGATTCAAACAGTTTGGAGCGGCCGCGCGGGCGGCGTGAATGCGGAGAATTAGAAGCCACCTCCGAAATTTGTCGGATCTGAATTGGGGCGATTTTCGCCCTTCGGCAGAGCCTCTCCGTAAGAGCCGAGTACAACCCAGGCGATCGCCAAGATGAGCGTCAAGGCGCCACCAATCGACGCCGAGAGATAACCACCTTTGGCGAATGAAATCGCCGAAACGATGAAGCTGAATATCAGCATTGGGACGATGAAGCGCTTCATTCGCGAAGAGTAGATCAGTTCAAACTGAATTGGAAATATTGGCCGCGCGGGCGGCCTGAGAAAGGAGAAAAATGACCAAGGAAACCAAGATGGCCGGGACGGACGTGAAGTCGCTGGCCGCCGACATGATGGCCGCATTCGAGGCCTATAAACAGGTCAATGATGCCCGGCTTTCGGAGATTGAATCGAAGGGGGCGGCCGATACGCTTCTTGATGAGAAGCTGAAGAAGATCGACCGCCGCCTCGACCAGCTGAGCCTGAAGGCCGCCCGTCCGGTGGACGGCGCTCCGGCTAGCGAGGCTGAGGGAGAGCGTTCGCAGGCCTGGTCTCGCTACCTGCGAACCGGCGACGAGAGCGGCCTGTCGCGGCTTGATGTGAAGGCCCTCACGGCCGGGACCGATGACCAGGGCGGCTACACGGCCCCGCCGGAACTCGACCGGCTGATTGAGGCGCGGCTGATGCAGGCTTCGCCGATGCGCCAGATTGCGAGCGTGCGCCAGACCTCAGCGGGCGTCTATCGCAAGCCTGTCAGCCTTGGCGTCGGTGCGGCATGGGCGGGCGAGGAAGACGCACGCACGCAGTCCACGACGGCCGGCTTGAGCCTGCTCGAATTCCCGGCCGGCGAACTATACTCCATGCCGGCGGCGACACAGACCCTGCTTGAGGATTCCTACGCAGACGTCGATGAATGGCTGGCCGACGAGGTCGAGGCGGCCTTCTCCATCCAGGAGAGCGCGGCCTTTGTGAACGGCGATGGCGACGGCAAGCCGAAGGGCTTTCTCGATTACACCATTGTCGCCGAGGCCTCGCATGCCTGGGGCCAGATCGGCTCGGTCGCGGGGGACTTCACCGCCGCCGATGCCGGTGACCAGATCATCGACCTGATCCAGACGCCGAAGTCGCAGTTCCGGTCGAATGGCCGCTTCGCGATGAACCGGCGCACGGTGGCGGCCGTCCGCAAGCTGAAGGACGCGGACGGGCGCTATCTTTGGCGGCCTGGCATGAATGGCGAGGCGCAGACCATCTTCGGCTATCCGGTCACGGAGCTGGAAGACATGCCGGATATCGGAACGGGCAATGCTGCCATCGCCTTCGGTGACTTCCGCCGCGGCTATCTCATCGCCGACCGGCAGGGCGCCCGCGTGCTTCGCGATCCATATTCGGCCAAGCCCTACGTCCTTTTCTACACGACGAAGCGCGTGGGCGGCGGCGTCCAGAACTTCGATGCCATCAAGGTGATGGTGTTCTGAGCCTGATCCTGGCCGGGGCGGGCGATGCGCTCGCCCGGCTTTTCCGTTCAAAACGAAACCATAAGGAACAATGCCATGTTTGAATCCATCGCCGTATCGCTGCTGCGCCAGGCCGCTCTGCTGACCAAGCCGCAGCAGGACGAGTTCACCACGCGGATCGCCGAAGCCATCGCCACGCTCGTCAGCTCGACCGGGACACAGATTGATGACGAGCTTCTGCGGTCGATCGGCCTGCCGCTCGGCGGCGCCGTGATCGAGAAGCTGCAGGCGCTGGTCTAGACCACTATCCGGCGGGCGTACGGCCCGCCGGTCCATCCCTCCAACACAATCAGGTATCGACCATGACACTGACGGTGCTCACACCGCCAGGCGAGGAGGCTTTGCCGCTCGCCGAGGCAAAAGCCTTTCTCAGGATCGGCCATGACGGCGAGGATACGCTGGTCGCTGATCTTGCTGCCGGCGCCCGGGCGCGGCTGGAAGAAGCCGCCGGCCTTGCACTGGTAACACGGACGCTGCGGCGGACCTGTTACGCATGGCCGACGTCGGTGATGCGGCGCGGGATTGCCCTGCGCCCCGGCCCGGTGGTCTCGCTGACTGGTGTTCGAACCGTTGATGCAGGTGAGGCCGCCACCGACCGCTCCGACCGGTTCCAGCTGGCCGCCGGACGTCTTTGCCTGAGACCCGGAGCCGCGCTCCCCACACTGTCGTCAGGTTCGCGGGTCGAGATCGATTTCACGGCCGGCTTCGGCGCGGCATCAGAGATACCCGATGACCTCGTCCATGCGCTCAAGCTGATCCTGCTGGATGCCTATCGCCGCAATGGCGAGGTGGGCCTGCCGCAAGAGGCGAAGGCGATCATCGCCGCGCGCCGGGAGGTGCTGATATGAGCGCTGACGGCATGATCTGGTCGGCCGAGGCCGCCCTGGAGCGCGCGGTTCTGATCGCCCTTCGCGCCGATACCGACGTTCAGGCAATCTTCGGCAATCCGGCCCGGATCTTCGATGATGAAACGCCGGAGCCGGCCTTTCCCTATGCCGAACTCGAGCGCCATGAGGTCGAGGGGCGCGGTTCGGCCGGCGCCTCGGGCCATGCCCATACGCTGAGCTTCGCCATTCATTCGCGAGATGGCGGGCGGGCGGCAGCCAAGGAGGCCTTAGGCGCCTTGCGCGCAGCTTGCGAGCGCATGTCGCTGACGCTGTCTGGCCAGCGGGTTGTCCTCATCCAACCGGTCTATTCCGACGTCCTGCGCGCGCCGGACCTTCGCAGTTTTCGCGGGCTCCTCAGGGTCCGCATCATCACAGAGGAGGCAGCCTGATGGCAGGCCAGAGAGGACGCGATGTCCTGATCAAGATTTCCGATGGCGGTGATCCGGAGACGTTCGTCACGCTCGCCGGTATCCGGTCCAGCCAGTTCGATCTCAACCAGCAGCCTGTCGATGCCACCAGTGCGGACAGCCCGTTCGGATGGAGGGAATTGCTGGCGGGCGCTGGGTTGAAGAGCATGCGGGTGCGCGGGCAGGGCCTGTTCAAGGATACGGCCAGCGATGAACGCATGCGCAGCGTCTTCTTTGCGGGCACGATTGCACGCTGGCAGCTCATCGTCCCCGGGCTCGGCAGCTTCACCGGTCCGTTCCAGATCGCCCAGATGAACTGGGGCGGGACCCATGACGGCGAAGCGACCTTCTCGGTTGACCTGCAAAGTGCCGGCGAACCTGTCTTCGGAGCAGCCTCATGAACGGGGCACGCGGCGAAGCAGCGATCGAGATCGATGGTAGGCAGCACCGCCTTTGTCTGACGCTGGGCGCTCTGGCGGAACTGGAAACGGCATTTGGCTGCCGGACCCTCTCTGAACTTCAGACCCGACTTCGAAGGCTCTCTGCGAGCGAGCTTTCAACCGTGCTCGCCATCCTGTTGCGAGCAGGTGGTGAAGCTGAGGCCGCCGCAAATCTGACCGGCGCTGCCCTCAGCCCGCTGGCTGCGGCGACGGCGATTGCGGAGGCCTTCCATGCTGCCCTGGGCTGACATGTTCCGCCAGGCTGTCGCGATGGGGCTTTCGCCCCAGGATTTCTGGGCCTGCTCGGTCCGCGAGTGGCGCTGGCTTTCAGGCGGCCATGAGAGCGGCCTTGTCCGGCAGCACCTGAATGAGCTGATCCGGCAATTTCCTGACAAAGAGGAGGTCCCTTCCAATGGAACCGTATGAAGACCAGCTTCAGCGCGCGGGCGACGCCCTGCAGGCGCTGGCCGACGGCCCGGGCAAGGCGGCTGCCGAAACGCTCGAGGCGGCGTTTGGCGATGCCAGCCTGCGGATCGAACAGGCGCTTGCCCGGGCCGCCCGCAGCGGCGAGCTCGATTTCTCGAACATGGCCCGCTCGGTCCTGGCCGACCTTGCCCGGATTGCGGCCGAAGCGGCGCTCGCGTCGGCCGGGCTCAACCAGGCGGGTCGATCGATGACGGTGAACCTGTCGATGCAGGACGCGTCGCAGGCTCATGCGATCTCCGGATCGGGAAGTGAGCTGTCGAAAACGATCGCGCAGGCGGTCGCGCGGGGAGGGCGGTTCCTGTGAGCGGTTCGGCATTTGATGATGTGCGGTTTCCCCTGCCGGTCGGCCCCGGTGCGAGTGGGGGGGCGGCGTGGCGAACGGATGTCGTCACACTCGCCAGCGGCACGGAAGTGCGCAATGCGAGATGGGCCGGTTCGAGGCGGCGTTGGGATATTGCCAGCGCGGTGTGTTCAACGAGCGACCTTGCCGTGCTCACGGCCTTCTTCGAAGCGCGCATGGGCCGGCTCCGCGGCTTCCGGTTCCGCGATCCGGCAGATCATTCGAGCGCCATGCCGGGGCAGGCGCCAGGCCCGCAGGACCAGTCCATTGGTATGGGCGACGGAGCGACGGACACCTTTCAGCTGGGCAAGGCGTATGGCGGACTGGTCAAGGCTGTCACCAAGCCTGTCGAAGGCACTATCAGTATCGCCGTCAATGGTGTCCCGCAGGCCACCGGCTGGAGTGTTGACTGTCTTACCGGCGAGATCGCGTTTGATACGCCGCCCGCCAATGGCGCCGCATTGACCGCCGGTTTCGAGTTCGATTGGCCGGTCCGGTTCGATACCGACCGCCTCGACATCACCCATGAGCTGATCGGCGCAGGGCGCGCCGTCAGTGTTCCGATCATCGAAATCCGCTGAGGTAGACCATGCGACTGATCGATGAGGCCTTCCGGGGCCGCCTTGCGCAATCTGTCCTGACGACGTGCTTGTGCTGGAAGCTGTCCAGAGCCGACGGTCTGACTGTCTGCCTGACCGAACATGATGAGCCTGTCGTCTGGAGCGACGAGACCTATCAGCCGGGCGCGGCTATTGAAGGCGGGCGGTTTGACCTCGCGGGCGGCCTGAAACCCGGGCGGGCCTCAGGAGCGGGCGCGCTGGCGGCCGACGCCATCTCTGAGGCCGATCTGGCGGCAGGCCTGTGGAATCGGGCTCGCGTCCACGTCTACCGCGTCGACTGGCAGGCCCCGGCTCTCGGGGCGCTCGTCTGGACCGGCTATCTCAGCGAAATCACTCATCGCGAGACCGGTTTCGAAGCGGAGCTGGTGTCGCTCAAGGCTGACCTCGAACGCCCCGTCGGGCGAACCTATTCGCGCCTCTGCGATGCCCGGTTGGGAGACGCGCGTTGCGGACTGGCCGGGGTGGAGGGGCAAAGCTGCGACAAGCAGTTTGAGACCTGCCGGGACGTGTTCTCGAACGTCTCGAACTTCCGGGGATTCCCGCACATGCCGGGGCCGGACGCGCTACTCGCCGGGCCGGGGGCGAATGGCAATGACGGCGGCAAGCGATGAGGCGGGCCGATATCGTCGATACGGCGCGCGAATGGCTTGGTACGCCCTATCAGCATCAGGCCAGCCGGAAGGGCGTGGGGACTGACTGCCTCGGACTCCTCCGTGGCGTCTGGAGAGCGCTCTGCGGAGCCGAACCGCTTCCAGTGCCGCCTTATGCGCCCGATTGGGCAGAGCTGAAGGGCGAAGACGCCTTGCTGGAGGCGGCGCGCGAAGTCCTCGTTGAAGTCCCGGCCGGCAAGGCTGCGGAGGGCGATGTCCTGCTGTTCCGGATGGTGCAGGGCGCGCCTGCCAAGCATTGCGCCATCGTCTCTGCGCCGGGCCGGATCATTCACGCCTATTGGGGCCGCTCGGTCTGTCAGACCCGGCTTGTGCCCTGGTGGGAGCGGCGGATCGCGGCCGCATTTTCGTTTCCCGGACTGGAGGACTGACGAAGCATGGGACAGATCATCCTTTCGCAGGTTGGCGCGACACTCGGCGCCAGCCTGCTTCCGAACGGCGTCGGCCTGGGCGCGCTTGGCGTATCGGGCGCCGCCATGGGTTCCATTGCCGGGTCGATTGCCGGGCGGGCGATTGATTCCGCGCTCGCCCCCACGCTGGAGGGACCGCGTATCGAGGCCTTTCACGTCATGAATGCGCGGGAAGGTGCGGGCATGGCGAATGTGTATGGGCGCATGCGCGTTGGTGGCCAGCTCATCTGGGCGAGCCGCTTCAAGGAGCGCCGCCGCGAGCGCTCGGCTGGCAAGGGCGGGCCGAAGATTTCCGACTACAGCTATTCCGTGAGCCTCGCCGTGGCCGTCTGCGAAGGCCCTGTCACGCGGCTCGACCGAGTCTGGGCGAACGGTGAAATCCTCAGGCTGGCGGACTATAATTGGCGGTTCTATGCTGGCGGCGAAACGCAAGAACCCGATCCCCTCATTGAAGCGGTCGAGGGCACAGGCGAGGCGCCCGCATTCCGGGGAACGGCCTATATCGTTTTCGAGGACCTGCCGCTCGATGCCTTCGGAAACCGGCTGCCGCAATTCAGCTTCGAGGTCGTACGGGCTGCTTCCGCCAACGAGGGGCTGCGCGCCCTTGCGCGCGGCGTGAACATTATCCCGTCGACCGGCGAATTCGTTTACGGCACCGATATTGTCCGTGAACGTTACTTTCCGGGTACGGAGCGTGCGCTCAACATGAACAATGATGCCGGTGAGGCGGATTTTCGCCGGTCGCTCGACCAGCTCCTCAGCGACCTGCCGAGCCTTGATGCGGCGACCCTGACGGTCGGCTGGTTTGGCGATGACCTGCGGGCCGGGAACTGCCGGGTCCGGCCCGGCGTCGAGACACGCGAGCGATCCACGGTCCCGTATCAATGGTCTGTTGCTGGCCAGAACCGGGCCGGTGCCTACCTCGTCAGCCAATCCGGCACGAGTGCCAATTATGGCGGAACGCCGTCTGACACTGCTGTCCTGCAGGCCATCGCGGCCTTGCAGGCCGAGGGCGTTGAAGTCACGCTGTCGCCCTTCCTGCTCATGGATGTGCCGCCGGGCAATGGGCTGAGCGACCCTTATGGCGACGCCGAACAGGCCGCCTTTCCCTGGCGCGGCCGGATCACCGAAGCGGCGGACAAGACGGCTGCCGTACGAACGGCTATCGATGCCTTCCTGGGAACGGACAATGATTTCGGATACCGGCATTTCATCCTGCATCATGCGCGGCTGGCGGCGCTAGCAGGCGGGGTCGAGGCGATCCTGATCGGCAGCGAAATGTGCGGCCTGACGCGGCTGCGCGACGAAACAGGCGCCTTTCCCTTCGTCGAGGGGCTCATCCAGCTGGCGAGTGACGTGCGTGCCATTGTCGGGCCGGATGTGAAAGTCTCCTACGCCGCCGACTGGACCGAGTACGGCGCCTATGTGCCGGGCGACGGCTCCGGCGATGTGCTCTTCCCGCTGGATGCGCTCTGGGCATCGTCAGACATCGATTTTGTCGGTGTCGACTGGTATCCGCCCGCCGGCGACTGGCGCGAGGGGGACAGCCATCTCGACCGGGTCGCGGGTTATTCGGCGGCTGATGACCCGTCCTATCTTGCCGGCCAGATGGCAGGCGGCGAAGCCTATGACTGGTATTATGCCAGCGAAGCTGACCGCGACGCACAAGTCCGTACGCCGATCTCCGATACCGCGCATGGCGAGCACTGGATCTTCCGCCAGAAGGACCTCGCTGGCTGGTGGACTGCAGCGCACCATGAGCGGCCCGGTGGCGTCAGATCAGTCAGCCCGACCGGCTGGTCGCCGGGGATGAAACCTGTCCGCCTGATCGAGATCGGCTTTCCAGCCGTCGACAAGGGCGGGAATGCGCCCAATCTGTTCTACGATCCGAAGAGCTCAGAAAGCGCCTTGCCGCCTTATTCTTCGGGAGAGCGAGACGATGTCTTCCAGCGGCGCGCTCTGGAGGCCGCGCTCGCCTTCTGGCAGGCACAGCCTTTCATTGAGCAGGTGTTTGTCTGGGCGTGGGATGCTCGTCCGTGGCCGGACTTTCCGGTTCGCGAGTCCGTCTGGCGCGACGGACCGAATTGGGCTTATGGCCACTGGCTCAATGGCCGGACAAGCCTGATCGGCCTTGCCGAGATCGTGGCCGACTTTTGTGCCCGTGCGGGCATCAGCGTCGATGCCAGCCAGCTGGGCGGGCTCGTTGAAGGCGTCGTAACGACCGGACCGGTCTCGCTGCGCCGTATCCTCGAACCGTTTCGGGTGACGGACGGGCTCGGCATGTTCGAGCGGGCTGATGGCCTGGTGTGCGTGGACGGGGCGAGCATCAGCCAGGTCAATGTGAGCGCGGACCGGCTCGTCGAGCCCGGCCTCACGCGAACCCGGCCACTTCTCGACAAGCGGCCGGGCCGCCTGCAGCTCAGCTATATCAGCGCCGACGGGCTCTATGCGCCAAGGGTGAGCGATGCGCGGTCCGATCTCGGCGATGCGGCTTTTTCCATTGAGGCAGAGTTGCCACTTGTCTTGTCCGATGCCGTTGCAACGCGGCTGGCTGCCCAGATGCTCGATGACCTGCAGGCGGCTGATACGGCCCATATCGCCTTGCTGGTCGAAGCCCTGGCGCTCGAGCCAGGCGATGCGGTGCAGCTGGACGGACTGCCGGGCGACTGGGTCGCCTCGGATATCACCGATGACGGACTGGTGCGCCACGTCTCGCTCGTCAGGGCCCCCTCAAGCGCACCGGTCCGCAGCCGGGCGCTACCCGGCGAGCCACGCCCGGCACCGCATACCGCCCAGCCGGAGCTTGTCCTGATCGACGGCCCGGCGCTATCGGGGGCGATGCCGTCAGGCCCAGTTATCGCCGTTGGCGCCGATCCGTGGCCAGGTCCTGTTATTATCCGTGCTGGCGCGACGGCGAACAGTCTCATCCCGCGCGCCGCCGCGTCCGGTCCCGCCAGCATCGCTACGCTGGCCGATCGGCTGGCCGAAGGCCCGGCGGGCCTCTGGGACCATGCGGGGACGCTGACGCTGAACATCAGTGACTCCGATCTCATGAGCCGAGACAGGCTCGACGTTCTGGCCGGGAGCAATCGCATCCTCGTGCAGAGTGGCGCAGGCTGGGAGCTGATCGGATATGAGTCAGCGAGTCTCATGACTGATGGCGTCTGGCAGTTGTCCGGCCTGCTCCGCGGCCTGGAGGGCTCGGCCATTTCACCTGCGGATGCGGGTGCTGTGTGCGTGATCGTCGACCGCGAGCTGGCGACAGCGGACATGCTGCCAGGAGAGATCGGGCGCGAGCTGGTCTGGCGTGCAGGTCAAGGTGAGACGATTGCCTTCACCTATGAAGACCGGGGCGGACTTCCCTGGAGTGTCGCTCACCTGCGGGCGACGCCGACGCCGGGCGGGGCCTTGCTGAGCTGGATTCCCCGCGGCATCGACATCCCCGTCTGCTGGGACCGTCCGGACCCGTCGCGTCAGCGGCGGTACCGGGTGGAAGCCCTGTTGTCAGGCGTCGTCGGGCATAGTCAGGAGGTCGATCTGGCCTCAGCCGCAGTGCCTGAAGGCCATGATAGCGCGCGCGTCGCTGAAATCGGAACTGACGGTCGTATCGGTCACTGGGTTTCAATCCCGCTCGGGGCATCCTAATTATGCAGCGATCCATCAACCCGAATCGAACGTGGTTATCCAGACGTGTCGCGCGACCTCTACAAAATCCTGGGCGTGTCCAAATCGGCAAGTGCCGACGAAATTCGCAAAGCCTACCGGCAGAAGGCGAAGACCCTTCACCCTGACCTGCACCCGGATGACAAGGCCAAGGCCGACCAGTTCAAGGAAGTCTCCGCGGCGTTCGAGATTCTCGGCGATGAGGAAAAGCGCAAGAAATACGACCGCGGCGAGATCGACTCCGACGGCAACCCCACCGGGTTTGCAGGCGGGGGGCAGGGTGGCTTTGGCCGGAATTACGGGGCCTATAGCGATTTTGCGCGCTCAGGCGGGTCGGCGCAGGGTGATCCGTTCGAGGATATCCTCGCCGGCATGTTCGGCCAGCAGCGCCGCCGGCCTGGTCCGCGCAAGGGCGCCGACCTTCGCTACCGGGTGGAGATATCCTTCGAGGACGCAGTGATGGGCGCCAAGCGCCAGATGACGATGGGCGATGGCAAGGCGCTCAACGTCTCCATTCCGCCCGGTATCGAGACGGGCCAGACCCTTCGTCTGAAAAGCCAGGGTCAACCTTCGTCGACGGGCGGGCCGCCCGGTGATGCGCTACTCGAAGTCCAGGTCCGGCCCAGCACGATCTGGAAGCGCGACGGCGATGACCTTCGCATGACCGTGCCGGTTCCGCTGAAAACGGCGGTGGCGGGCGGATCGGTCGACGTCCAGACGCCGGCGGGCACGGTCACGCTGAAAGTTCCGGAAGGGTCGAATACCGGAACCGTCCTGCGCCTGCGCAACAAGGGTGTCCAGTTCAAAGACAAGCCGGGCCACCTTTATGTGCGCCTGGAGATCATGCTTGAGGACCCGAAGGATCCCGGCCTCAAGGAGTGGGCCGCTGGGCGTTGAAGAGACGCCCCAACCTGACTAAAACCCACGACAATCATTCACGGGCTGTTCAGGGCTGTTCAGCCATAAGGCGTGTCATGAAACGCATCATTCTCGCTCTCGCGCTCGGCGCTGTGACCCTTGCCCAGCCGGTATCGGCTCAGGGGCAATGGGGCAACTCGTTCACCGCCGACCAGGCGCGTGACGCCCGCGAGAAGGGTGAGATCAAGCCCCTCAACGTTCTGCTACAGCCGATTCGTCAGCAATATGGCGGCAATATGCGTCGTTTCGATGGGCTCTATGAGCGGGGCGGCAAGAAGGTCTATATCATAGACTGGGTTACGGGCCGCGGCGAACTGGTGACGTTCACGATCGACGCAAGGTCTGGACGCGTGATCAGCAAAAGCTAGGTTGGGCTAATGAGAATTCTGGTTGTTGAAGACGATGCAGATCTGCGCCGGCAACTCGCCGATGCGCTGACACAGGCGGGCTATGCGGTCGATCTGGCCGCTGATGGCGAGGATGGCCACTTCCTCGGTGACACCGAACCCTACGACGCTGTGATCCTCGATCTTGGCCTGCCCAAGATGGATGGCGTGACGATCCTCGAACGCTGGCGCGATGACGGCAAGGACTTCCCCGTGATGATCCTGACCGCGCGCGACCGCTGGAGTGAAAAGGTGGCGGGCTTCGATGCCGGTGCGGACGATTACCTGACCAAGCCGTTCTACACCGAAGAATTGCTGGCTCGCCTGCGCGCCCTTCTGCGCCGGGCGGCTGGGCATTCGGCGGCTGCGCTGGAAGCTGGCGGCCTTCGGGTCGACACACGGGCCGCGCGCGCGACGGTCAATGGCCGGCCGGTCAAGCTGACCGCTCACGAGTACCGCGTGCTCTCCTATCTGATCCACCATCAGGGCCGCGTGGTGCCGCGCACCGAACTGGTCGAGCATATCTATGACCAGGACTTTGATCGCGATTCCAACACCATCGAGGTCTTCATCGGACGCCTGCGCAAGAAGATCGGTCAGGACCGGATCCAGACCGAACGCGGGCTTGGTTACAGGCTTGTCGTGCCCGAGGGCGAAGCGGCTGGCCTTGCCGGGTAGGGGCGCTGTGGCGCACGCTCGGATCTGATGAGCGAATCCAGACCTCTACGGCCAAAGCCTCGAATGTCTCTCGCGCGGCGCATGCTCATTGGTGCGATCGCCTGGAGCCTCGTTGCCGTTATCGGCGGCATCGTTGCCATGACCGTCTCCTACCGCGCGCAAACGATCAGCCTGCTGGAGCAGGAACTCGACAGCGTACTCATCACCCTGCCGCGGGCCCTGGAAGTGCTGCCGGATGGTCGCGTGACAGACATTGAGGAAAAACTGCCCAGCGACGTGCGCTTCGACCTGCCGCTGTCGGGTCGCTACTGGGCCATTGCCGCGGCACAGGAAGATGGAGCGATACGCGACGATATTCGCTCCCAGAGCCTCTGGGATGGCCCCCTGCCGCTTGCCATGGGACATGCGCAGGCAGCGCTCGCGAACCCCGGCCTGACGGTCTATGAAAATGCCCGGGGGCCGGCAGACGAACGCTTGCGGGTTGCCGCGCGTGCGATCACCGTCCCCAACCGCGACAGCCCGATCCTCATCATGGCCGCGGCCGACCGTGAGGCGACTGATGAGGGCGCGAACCAGCTGCGCTTCCTGCTCCTGATCAGCATGACTTTCCTTGCGGCCGGCACGCTGATTGCGCTCTGGGTTGGCCTGCGGCTGGCGCTGCTGCCTTTTGACCGCGTCCAGCTGCACATCTCCCAGGTGCGCGAAGGCACGCGGGCCAAGCTGGACGGCGACTATCCGGTCGAAGTTCTGCCGCTCACCCAGGAGCTCAACAAGCTGCTCGACAACAACCGGGCCATCGTCGAGCGCGCGCAGACGCATGTCGGCAATCTCGCGCACGCGCTGAAGACGCCGCTGGCCGTGCTGCGCAATGAAGCGACAGGCAGCACCCCGCTCGACGATGTTGTGCGCCGTCAGACCGAATCGATGCGCGCCAATGTCGAGCATTACCTGAAGCGGGCCCAGGCGGCTGCCCGCGCCGAAGCGCTGGGCGTTCGCACCGAGATTGCCCCGGTCGTGGACGGGCTGGTGCGGCTGCTCAACCGGCTCTTCAATGAAAGCGGCGTGACCGTGTCGTCGACCATTGCCGGCGATGTGTTCGTCCGCGTAGAGCAGCAGGACCTTGAAGAGATGCTGGGCAACATCATGGAGAATGCCTGCAAGTGGACAAAATCGCGCGTTGAAGTCTCCGCTGAGCCGGGTGACAACGGCCATATGCTGATCCATGTCGACGATAATGGCGAAGGGCTGACGCCGGAGGAAATGACCTCCGCGGTCAAGCGCGGCGTCCGCCTTGATGAGACTGCGCCCGGCACGGGTCTTGGCCTGTCCATCGTGGCCGATATCGCCGAGATGAATGGCGGCCGGCTGACACTATCTGACAGCCCGCTGGGCGGACTTCGGGCGACGATAGCCCTGCGCCGCTCATGACCCGAACCTCTCTCATCGCGCTGGCCGTAGCCGGACTGCTGGCAGGCGGGCTCTACCTCATGAACGGACGGCCTTTGCTGGCCGAGCAGCCCTATGCCGAGCGCGAAGCGGAAATCGCCAAGCGTGATGCCGCAGACCTCAATCCTTCGGAAATGCTGGCGCGGCTGCAGATGGCCGCCCGCCAGCAGCCTGATGCGCCGGAGCCGCAATATTTCATTGGTGTCCTGCTGCGCTCTCAGGGGCGCAGTGACGAGGCCTTGCGGGCTTTCCAGTCCGCCCTGCGCCGCGACGACACGCATGTCCCGTCACTGATCGCCCTGGCTGACATCATCATGATCCGCGATGGCGGCATTGTTACCGAACCGGCCGCCCAGCTATACGATCGCGCCTGGCGCCTCGATCCGAGCCAGCACCGGGCGGGCCTGCTCTCGGCTTTGCCGGCTTATGAGGCTGGCGATATCGAGGCGGCCGAGGCCCACTGGCAGGAGGTGCGCGAGGACATGGAGCCTGGCGATCCCCTGTTTACGATGCTGGAGGTCTTCAAGTCGCAGATAGACGAGGCGCGTGAGGCCCCCGCGGAGCCGGGCGAATAGGGAAGCTATCTTAGCTGATTAGGTCGCAGTGCGTTTTGATATCTCGTCCTGTATAGGAGGCCGGTCATGAGAGCGAGAACCAAGAGACTCTGGGGCGTTGGCGTTGCCGCGGCCCTCCTGATCGGGGCGGTTGCGCTGGCGACAGTGGCCCTGCGCCAGCATGCGGACCTGTTCTACACGCCGGGGCTGATCGCCGAGAAAGGCCTGCCGGATGTGGGCAAGCGCGTTCGTGTTGGCGGCTGGGTCCAGGAAGGCTCGCTTGTCTATGGCGAGGGCGCCGATATGACATTCCTCATCGAGGATGCCAGCGCCAAGACCGTGACGGTCAGCTATACCGGCATCGTCCCCGATCTCTTTAGGGAAGGCGAAGGTGTCGTCGCGACCGGCCGGTTCGACGAACAGGGCGCGTTCACCGCCGAGAGCATCCTGGCCAAGCATGACGAGAATTACGAGCCACGTGAGCTGAAGAAGGCAGGACAGGCGACTTCATGATCGAAGCCGGCCACTTCGCGGCATTCCTCGCGCTTGCATTCTGCGGTTTCCAGGCCGGGTTCGGCCTCGCGGGAGACCGGGCACGGTCCGGCCTGTTCGCGTCGCTCGGTTTTGCCGCGATGGGGTTTGCGTTCCTGACGCTGATCGTCGCCTTCGCGCGGTCGGACTTTTCGGTCCAGCTGGTCGCGGCCAACTCGCATACGCTGAAGCCCTTCGTCTACAAGATTGCCGGCACCTGGGGGAACCATGAAGGCTCGATGGCGCTCTGGTGCCTGGTCGGGCTTGGATTTGGCGCAGCCGCCGACTGGCTCATGAAGTCGGACCGGCGCGCCTTCGAGGCGCGGGCGCTCGGCGTGCAGGGCCTGCTCAGTCTTGGCGCGCTGGCCTATCTCCTGTTTGCCTCATCGCCCTTCACCCGGCTCGACCCGGCACCCTTGCAGGGGCAGGGGCTCAATCCGTTGCTTCAGGATCCGGCGCTCGCGATCCATCCGCCGATGCTCTATCTCGGCTATGTCGGCTATTCTTTCGTGTTCGCGCTGGCGGCGGCCGGCCTGATTGAGGGACGGATCGACAGGCAATGGGCCAGGATGGCGCGCGGCTGGGCCCTCGCAGCATTCGTCCCGCTCACCCTCGGCATCGCGCTCGGCAGCTACTGGGCGTACTACGAGCTGGGCTGGGGCGGCTGGTGGTTCTGGGACCCGGTCGAGAATGCGAGCCTGATGCCCTGGCTGATCGGGGCGGCGCTCATGCATTCCCTGATCGTAACGGAGAAGCGAGGCAGCTTCAGTGCGTGGACGGCTCTGCTGGCGGTGCTCGCCTTCTGTTTCTCGATGCTTGGAGCCTTCCTGGTTCGTTCGGGCGTGCTGACCTCGGTACACTCCTTTGCTGTCGATCCCCTGCGCGGGTCCATCCTGCTTTTTGGCTTGCTGGCCTTTGGCGGGTTTGCGCTGGTGCTTTTCGCCCTGCGGGCCCCGAAACTGTCGGGTGGTCCGGCCTGGCTGGCGGCCAGCCGCGAAGGGGCGATGATGGGCAACAACCTTGTCCTGACCGTCGCCACCGCAACGGTCATGCTGGGCACGCTCTTCCCGCTGATTGCCGAAGCCGCGGGCCAGACCATTTCCGTGGGCGAGCCCTATTTCAACCTGACTTTCACCCCCATCATGGCGCTGGCGCTGATTGCCTTGCCTGTGGTGCAGGCCTGGGCGTGGGGCAAGGCGGATCTCTCTTCGCTCTGGAAATGGGCGGCCGGGTTTGCTGGTCTTGTCGCAGTCTTCTGGCTGGCCGGCATCGGGCCGATGGACATACCGCTGCTGGCTGGCGTCGGCCTCGCAATCGGGGTCTGGCTGCTTTTCGGTGCAGGCCAGGAAGCCTGGCGCCGGGCAAAGACACTGGAACGCCTGCCGAAACTGCCGCTTCGCGTCTGGGGCATGACGCTCGCCCATGCCGGTCTCGGCATTTTCATCGTCGGCGCCGTCCTGCAGACCTCGGGACGCACGCAGACGACGCTCGCCCTTCAGGAGGGCGAAACACAGTCCATCGCCGGCTGGCAGGTGCGCCTTGATGACGTCTCAAGCGTCGAGGGGCCGAACTGGTATGCCGAACGTGCCACGCTGACAGCAGAGCGCGGCGGCTCGGAAACCCTGCTGCAGCCGCAGAAACGCTACTATCCAGCTGCCCGCATGCCCACAACGGAAACCGCCATTCACAAGACCGGAATGGGCGACCTCTACGTCGCGCTGGGTGACGGGCGTCGGAACCGGGCAGGCGAGACCCGCTGGACGTTCGAAGTCTTCTTCAACCCGCTTATCGACTTCATCTATCTCGGTGTTACCCTGATCGCGATTGGTGCCGGGCTCAGCATGTTCGGCAAGCGGACGAAAGCCAGGCCAGAGTCCTAGATGAAGACGGTACTTGCCTCCCTCCTGTTTCTTCTCGCCGCCGAAGGCCCGGCGCATCTCGACGATCCCGAACAGGAAGCCCGCGCGCAGGACCTGATGCGTGAAATCCGCTGCGTCGCCTGCGAGAATGAGCCGATCTCCAATTCGGGCTCCGACATTGCCGCAGACATGCGAGAGCGGGTGCGGGCCATGGTCTCCGAGGGCAAGTCGAACGAGGAAATAAGGGCCTGGTTTTCCGAGCGCTATGGCGAATTTGTCCTGTTCCGGCCAAGCGCGGATGGGCCGGGCGGCTGGCTGCTCTGGGGAACGCCATTCGTGCTGCTGATTGCCGGCGGGGCTTTGGCATTCGCCATAAGGCGCCGGCGTGACCGCAGCCGTGACACCATCGAGCCCGTGGCCCCTGAAGAGGCCGGCTGACGCAGGTGTGATCGAAAAACTCATGGCCGTCCGCGATGGGTATACCTATCTCGGACGCCTGTAGCTGGAAGGTGAAACGCCATGCATTCGGAAACGGTTCGCTTCGAGGGCGCAGACGGACAGACGCTGGTTGGACGGATAGACCACCCTGTCGGCGATGTTCGCGGCTGGGCCATCTTCGCGCATTGCTTTACCTGTTCGAAGCAGTCGCGCGCCGCGCTTCGCGTTTCCAAGGGTCTTGCCGAACGGGGCATTGGCGTGCTGCGTTTCGATTTCACCGGGCTCGGCGAGTCCGATGGCGACTTCGAGACGACCAACTTCTCCAGCAATGTTGCCGACCTTGTCGCCGCTGCCGGCTGGATGGCGTCCAAGGGCTGTGGACCGAGCCTGCTCGTCGGCCATTCGCTTGGCGGTGCGGCGGTGATCGTTGCGGCCTCGCAGATCGATTCGATCAAGGCGGCCGCGACCATCAATGCACCGTCGGATGCCGAGCATGTGATCCACAATTTCGCCGACAGCCTCGCCGATATCGAGGCAAAAGGTCAGGCAGAAGTCTCGCTGGGCAACCGGCCCTTCACGATCACGCGGCAATTCGTTGAGGATGTCCGCGCCTCGCACGTGACCAATGCGCTCCGCTCGCTGCGGCTCCCGCTGCTCTTTCTGCATGCGCCGACCGACAATGTGGTCGGGATCGACAACGCGACCGGCCTGTTCATGGCGGCGCGGCATCCCAAGAGCTTTGTCAGCCTCGATGATGCCGATCACTTCCTCTCCAATCCGGATGACGCGGCCTTTGCCGCCAGTGTTATCGCCGCCTGGGCCAACCGGTATATCGACGGGCCTGCCAATGACGGCGACCTGATTGACCAGACCCATGACGTGATTGTCCGTGAAACAGGCGAGGCCGGGCCATACCAGAACGAGGTCTTCATCAATGGGCGGCGCTATCTTGCCGACGAACCGGAAGATGTCGGCGGCTCGGATACCGGTCCCGACCCCTATGAATGGGTAACGACGGGGCTCGGTGCGTGCACCTCCATGACACTTCGCATGTATGCCGCGCACAAGAAGTGGCCGCTCGAACGCGTCACCGTGCGGCTCAATCATGAGAAGAGCCACCGCGAGGACTGCAAGACCTGCGGGCCGAAGGACAAGATCGATGTCTTCACCCGAGATATCGAGATCGAAGGCGCGCTTGATGAGGAGCAGGTCGCCCGGCTGAAGGAGATCGCGAACCGTTGCCCTGTCCACCGGACCCTGGAGGGTGAGCTGGAAGTCCGGACCCAGATCAGCCTGTCGTCCGGCAAAAAATCCAATGAAAACGCCTGACTGCCTTACTCATGTCTAAATGATCTTTAATTCAGGAATGGTCTGGCGCTGTCCTAGCATCGCCCCCACTATCGATGGGGCGACACACGATCAGGAGGTGAGTGATCAAGATGAAGTGGTTTGGTATTTCTAAGCAGGCTCTGGCCGCGGCTGTTGCCGGTGCCGGTCTGACGGGCGCTCTCGTCTACGTCCCGCAGAATTTTCAGCAGGCTGACGCGAAGCAACCGATCACTATTGAGGCGCCCCAGGGCGCCCCGCTCAGTTTTGCGGACCTCGTCGAAAAAGTCAGCCCTGCAGTGGTCAGCGTGAACGTTGTCTCCGAGCAGGAAGTCTCCGGCATGGGCAATATGGAGCAGTTCTTCGACCGCTTCCGCGGCCTGCCAGGCTTTGACGACTACATGCAGGAGCGCGAGCAGGAAGAGGGCGAAGACAGCCCGCCTCGCACCCGTGAAGCGCGCTCGCTCGGTTCGGGCTTCTTCATTTCCGATCAGGGCTACATCGTCACCAATAATCACGTCGTCCAGGACGCCACCGAAATCGAGGTTGTGCTGGAGGATGGCCGTGAGCTTGAAGCTTCGCTGGTCGGGACCGATCCGCAAACCGACCTCGCCGTCATCAAGGTCACAGAGCCGGGCAAGTATCCTTATGTCGAGTTCGAAACCGACGCAGAACTGCGCCGGGGTGACTGGGTCGTTGCGCTTGGCAACCCGTTCGGTCTTGGCGGCACGGCAACGGCCGGCATCCTTTCAGCCGATGGGCGTGAGCTTGGCGGCGACAGTCCCTATACCGATTTCCTCCAGATCGATGCGGCCATCAACCGGGGTAATTCCGGCGGCCCGACCTTCGACCTGCATGGCCGCGTTGTCGGCGTGAATACGGCGATCTTCTCGCCCACCGGCGGCTCTGTCGGCATCGGGTTCGCCATTCCGGCCGAACTCGCTGTCGAGGTCACCAGCGCCCTGATCAAGGACGGCAAGGTGTCGCGCGGCTGGCTCGGCGTCACGATCCAGGATGTGACGGACGATATGGCCGAAGCCCAGGGCCTCGCCGAAGTGCGCGGCGCCATCATCGCCGACGTCAATGACGAGAGCCCGGCTCGCAAGGCTGGCTTGAAGCGCGGCGATGTCATCCTCTCGGTCAATGGCCGGGATACCACCGATGCGACGTCCGTGACGCGTATGGTCGGCAAGCTGCTGGCCGGTTCGAAGAATGAGTTCACCGTTCTTCGGGACGGCAAACGCCAGAAGATCAGTGTCACGGTCGGAGAGCGCCCGGTCGATCCGAACGCTCTTGTGCCGTCGAGCCGCGACAGCTCAGGCTCTTCCAGCGGCGATGCCGAAGAAGGCCCGCTCGGCGTCAGCCTGCGGCCGCTCGATTCCACGGCGCGTCAGGCCCTCGGCCTCGACGAGGACGAAGCCGGCCTGATCATCGGCGATATCGACAATGACAGCCCTCTCTACGAGGCGGGCCTGCGCCCGGGCATGGCGATCCTGTCGGCATCCTACATTCCGCTGAAGTCCGTGAAGGACCTCGAAAAGGCAATCGACGAAGCCAAGGCGAAGGGCCGCGACAAGATCCTGCTCGCCGTGCGGAACGGCCAGCGGACCCAGTTCGTTACGCCCGAGATCACCAGTTCGTCGGAAGACTGAGAGTAGAGGAGTGCCCATGATGCGGGTCTTGGTAATCGAGGATGATCGCGAGCATGCGACATTCATCAACAAGGTTCTGTCCGAAGCCGGTCACGATGTTGAGACGGCCTATGACGGAGCCAATGGGCTTGCCATGGCCCGCGACCGGGAATTCGATGCCCTGGTCGTCGACCGGATGCTGCCGGAGAAAGACGGGCTGAAGCTCGTCGAGGAGTATCGGAACGGGGGCGGACAGACGCCGGCCCTTTTCCTCTCCGCCCTGTCGGACGTCGACAATCGCGTCGAAGGCCTGAAAGTGGGCGCCGACGACTACCTGGCAAAGCCTTTCGCACCGGCTGAACTCGCCGCACGCGTCGAGGCCCTCGGCCGGCGTCAGTCCAAGGAAGAGCCGCCTGTCACCAAGCTGAAGGTTGGCGATCTCGAGATGGACCTGCTGGCCCGGAAGGTCTGGCGGCAGGGCCAGAAGATCGACCTGCAGCCGCGTGAATTCCGCCTCCTGGAATTCCTGATGCGGCATGCCGGCCAGGTCGTCACCCGCACCATGTTGCTTGAGAAGGTCTGGGATTATCATTTCGACCCCCAGACCAACGTCATCGACGTGCACATTTCCCGCCTGCGCGCTAAAATCGATAAAGATTTTGATGAAGCCCTCCTTCAAACGGTGCGCGGCGCGGGTTACTGCCTACAGGCATGAAATCTGGCCCCTTCGCGTTTGTCCGGACATCCACCTTCCGGCTGGCGCTCGTCTACTCAGTCCTTTTCGGACTGTTCTCATTCCTGCTGCTTGCCTACCTCTATCAGGCGACGGTCGGATCATTGCGAGCCGAAGCAGACGAGCGTCTCGACGCGGAAATGCGGGCCTTGGGCCTGGCCTACAATGCCGGTGGACTTGAACGGCTTGAACAATCTGTCATCGAGAGGGCGCTCGTACCGGGCGCCCCTTTTCGTTACCAGCTAGAGACCCCCGACGGTGAACGCATCATCGGGGACTTTCCCTACCTGCCGGTCTCACCGCCTGAACCGGTCGGTGAAGTCCGCATGGTCAGCCTCTCCATCGAAATGCCGCGCGGCAATGGCGAAACCGTCGTCACCGAAGCTGAGGGCCGGATTGTCCGGCTGGCGAATGGCAATGTCCTGCTGGTCGCCATCGAAACCGGGGAGCGCGGCCGGATTGTCCGACGAATTACATCCGCCGTCACCACGGCAGCGCCCATCGGGGTATTGCTGGCACTGGTCGGCGGCATCTTCATTTCGCGATATGCCGCCCGCCGCGCCGAGCAGCTGACGCGCACGACCGAGGAAATCGTCGCGGGCAACCTCTCCATCCGCGCGCCGGTGCAGGGCTCTGGCGACGAATTCGACCGGCTGGCGACGCACCTCAACACCATGCTGGAGAAGCTGGAGCGCCTGATGGCAGCGAGCCGGCACTCCGGGGATGCGATTGCGCACGACCTGCGCTCACCGCTTTCGCGGCTCCGGAACCGGCTGGAAGAGGCCTTGCTGAGCCCCATGGACCAGGAGTCGGCACGCGAGACACTGGCCAGCACGGTGGAAGAGGTCGACCGCGTGCTGCTGACCTTCAATGCGATCCTGCGGCTGTCGCGCCTCGATGCGGGGTCCGAAGGACGCATGGTCAAGATCGACCTGCACGATGTTCTTGAGGAACTCGCCGAACTCTATGAGCCGGCCTGCGAGGATGCCGGGCTGACCTTCCACAGCGACATTTCCCAGCCGATCATCGTGCTCGGGGATCGTGAGCTGATCGCCCAGGCCGTTTCGAACCTGCTCGACAATGCGATGAAATACACGCCGGAAGGCGGCACGATCCGGTTCACGGCCCGCCGAACGTCGGATTCGGTCGTGATTACCGTGTCAGACGACGGGCCGGGCATCCCGGAACACATGCGCGACAAGGCCAAGGAACGCTTCTTCCGGCTTGATTCCGCACGCACCCAGTCTGGGTCCGGGCTGGGGCTTGCGCTGGCCGATGCTGTCGCCGAACTCCACAAGGGACATCTCGATCTCCTGTGGACACAAGGCCCGCCTGAGCCAAAAGGCCTGAAAGCGGTTTTAACCTTGCCGCGAGACAAGTAAGACAGTCTCGATGCTGGATATCAGACCCCTGGCCGAGACAGGCCGCGATGCCTTTGAGGCCGGGACCGACCTCGCCCCCTATCTTGCCAGGCTCGTCCGGCGAGCGCCTCAAGCCTATTCCCTGCTGCAACGCGAAGGCGCCACCGAGCTTGCCGCGCATGCGCTGAAACAGGCGAAGGATGCCGCAGCTCTGGAGGATCGCGAGGAAGCGATGACGGCGCTTCGCCAGGCCAAGCTCGCCAACCACATGGCTGTTGCGGCAATGGACCTGTCCCGGTCCCTTCCTGTCCACGACCTGACCGGGCACCTGACCGGCTTTGCCGATGCGGCCGTTCAGTCGGCGCTGACGATTGCGCTTCGCCAGCGTTCGCTGACACAGGACGGCATCTTCGTGATTGCGCTCGGCAAGATGGGTGCATTCGAGCTGAACTACTCATCCGATATCGACATGGCGGTCTTCTTTGATCCAGCCGTGTTCTATGAGGGCAGCATCGAGGCCGGAGATCTCGCGAGCAAGGTGGTGCGCGATGCAATGCGGATCCTCGAGGAAGATACTGGCGATGGCTATGTCTTCCGCACCGACCTGCGCCTGCGTCCTGATCCCGGATCGACACCGCCGGCCGTGTCCACGCAGATGGCTGAAATCTACTATGAAAGCGTCGGCCAGAACTGGGAGCGCATGGTCTGGATCAAGGCGCGCGCCTGCGCCGGCGACATCCGGGCGGCCGACCGCTTCATCGGGATGCTGGAGCCCTTCGTCTGGCGCCGCCATATGGACTACTGGGCGATTGCGGATGTGCAGGCCATCAAGCGGATGATCAATTCGCGAACCAGCGCCAGCGATCTTGCGGACACATCGCCGGACCTGAAGCTCGGCCCGGGCGGCATCCGCGAGATTGAGTTCTTCGTCCAGACGCAGCAGATCATCATGGGCGGGCGCAACAGCTTCCTGCGCCACCGCAAGACGCTGAAAAGCCTTGATGCGCTCGTCGCCGCCGATGCTGTCGATGCGTCTGTCGGGAAGGAGCTGACCGAAGCTTATGAGGTGCTACGCAATATCGAGCACCGCATCCAGATGCTGGAAGACCAGCAGACCCACCGTCTGCCATCCGATGAGAACACCCGCCTGCGCGTCGCAAAACTCTGCGGCCATGATGATCTGGCCGCCTTCGACCGCGCCGTCGCCGAGGTCCGGAAGACGGTGCACGGCCACTACCGTGACCTCTTTGCCGAGGAAGAGCGCAAGCATGAGAATGCCGTGCAGGGCAATCTCGTCTTTACCGGCGTCGATGACGATCCCGGAACGGTGGAGACGCTGAAGGCCTACGGTTTTTCCGATCCCTCGCGCATCATTGCGACCATATCCAACTGGCACCGCGGCAAGACGCCGGCGACGCGTACCGCCCGGGGGCGCGGCCTGCTGACGGCTCTGTTGCCAGACCTGCTGGCGGCGATGAGCCGGACCGGCGAGCCGGACATGGCCTTCACGCGGTTCACCCGTTTCTTCGAGGGCCTTCGGTCCGGCATCCAGACCCTGTCCATGCTGGCCAATGAGACAAGCCTCCTGGAAGACCTCGTGACCACGCTCGCCATCGCGCCGCGCCTGTCGCAGACCCTGGCGCGACAGCCTGGTCTGCTTGAAGCGCTGGTCACGCCGAGCGGTCAGGAATATCCACCCGCCCTCTCGCGCGGGGCCGATTTCGAAAGCCAGATGGATGAGGTTCGCCGCTGGCAGAATGAGCGCGCCTTCCTCATCGGTCACCGCCTGCTGCATTCGCGCCTGCCGGCCCAGCAGGCTGCGCTTGCCTGGAGTGACCTTGCCGACCATTGCGTCCAGCTGATGTCCGAGGCCGCCGCGATCGAGACCGCCCGGCGTTATGGTCCGCAGCCCGGCAACTGGATGATCGGCGCGCTTGGCAAGCTTGGCGGACGCGAGCTCACGGCCGGGTCCGATCTCGATCTCATCATCATCTTCGAGGATGATGGCGATGCCGCCAGCGAGGCCGGGCACTGGTTTACCAAATTCGCCCAGCGCCTGATCACCGCGATTTCCGCCGAGACCGCCGAAGGCAGCCTCTACGAGGTCGACATGCGGCTTCGGCCTTCGGGCAGGGCAGGCCCCGTCGCGACGTCCCTTCGGGCTTTCGACCGCTACCAGCATCATGATGCCTGGACATGGGAGCTGATGGCTCTTACGCGCCTTCGCCCTGTGGCGGGGCATGACGCGCTCGGCGAGCGGGCGCTCGAAATCGCCCATGATGCCATCGTGAATGGCAAGCCGGATGATGAGCGGCGCGCGGATATCCTAGACATGCGCCGCCGCCTCTGGAAAGAGCGACCGCCGCGCGGGGAGTGGGACCTGAAGCTCGCCGATGGCGGCCTGGTCGATCTTGAGTTCATTCTGCAGCAGGAGATGCTGCTGTGCCATAGTGCCGATTGCGTCTTGCCGACCGTCATCGATGCAGCGGAGACGCTCGGAGAGGCAGGGCGGCTGACCGCTGACGAGGTGAAGACGATCACGTCGAGCTTCTCCTTCCTTCAGTCCATTCAACAGATCCAGCGCCTTGCTGTCGGAGCCGAGCTGACGGCGGACCAGTTTTCCGAGGGCCTGAAAGCCCGTCTTGCCCTCGCTGCAGGGTGCGAGCGTTTCAGCGAGGTCGAGAGCCGCTACAGGTCTGTCCGCAAGCAGATCTCAGACCTCAGGTGTGAAAAAATCGGCACGCTCGCGACGGACTCCTGAGGCTTCCTCGTTCCACGCTGTGGGGCATGAAAAGAGGAAGACCCGAGACATGAAGACACTTGCAATTATCGCATTGATGGCTGGCACAGCGACCGTCGGTGCAGCCGGCCTTGCTGCGGCCCAGCCGCATCATGGCGGCATGGCAAACATGATGGAACGGTTCGATACCAATGGTGACGGCCAGATCACGAAAGAAGAAGCAGAGGCGGCCAAGGCGGCGCGCTTTGCCGAGGCCGATACCAATGGTGATGGCGGTCTGAGCATGGCCGAGATGCAGGCCTTCCACGCAGCCGAGAAGGCGCGCCGGATGGAAACCATGCGCCAGCGCATGTTCGAAAAGGCTGACGCCGACGGAAATGGCGTCATCAGCGCCGATGAATTCGAAGCGCGCGGCGCGCCGATGTTCGACCGCATGGACGCCGATGGCGACGGTGTGATCACCGCTGACGAGATGCAGGCGATGCGGGACCGGCGATGCGATGGCGCTATGGGCGATTGCCCGCGCCGCGGTGGTGGCCCTGGCCCTCGATAACTTGATCTGGCGGCGGCCGGAGCAGCGTTTGCGAATTTCCTCCCTCGCAACCTGCGCCGGCCGCGCTAGTCTGACTGGGTGTCAGCGATCAGCGAACGAGATGAGATCGCACGGGCGGCGGCTGGAGACCGGATGGCACAGTCGGCCCTCGTCAATCGTCACATGCCGGTCGTCTGGCGTGTGGCCTTTCGCATGCTTCGCGACCGGCAGGAGGCCGAGGATGTGACGCAGGAAACCTTCCTCAGGGCCTGGAAGATGCTGCCGGACTGGGAAGACCGGGCAAAATTCTCGACTTGGGCCTGCACCGTGGCGATCAATCTCTGCCGTGACCGCCTGAAGAAGAAGAAGCCGGTCCTGATGGACGAACTGCCCGAGCAGGCGGACCTGGCCCTGCGGCCCGAGCAGGCGCTGACGCAGAAACAGGCAAGTGCCCGAATCAAGGCGCTGGTCGATGCTTTGCCGGAGCGCCAGAAAGAAGCGCTCACCCTTTGCGCCTTCGAAGGGATGGGCAATATCGAAGCGGCGGAGACTTTGGGGGTCAGCGTCGAGGCGCTGGAGAGCCTGCTGGCCCGGGCGAGACGGAAACTGAGGCTTGAGCTGGCCGGTGACAGCGGAACAGGAATGAGATGATGATGACAGATGACCGCCTCCATGCGCTGATTGCGGCCTATGGCGCCGATCCGGCTTTCTGGCCGGAAGACGAGCGGGCGGCCGCCGAAGCCCATCTTGCGGCGGATGCCGGCCGGTTTGCAGCGGCGCTGGAAGAAGCGCGCGCCCTGGATCTTGCCTTTGCGGAGGCCGATATCCCCGACGCCCCGTCGGGACTGGCAGCGCGTATCCTGGCCGAAGCGCCGCAAGCGGCGAGACCGGGCGCCAGCTGGGCTGGCCGCTTGGGCGATATCCTGTTTCCCAATGGGCTGCGCTGGCCGGCCGGCGCGACAGCGGCTGCCCTCGTGATGGGATTGACGGCCGGTGTGTTCACGGCGCCTGCCACCGCCGATGATGGCTATCAGACGGCAAGCGAGGACCTCGTCTATGGCGCCCTCGGCTATGGCGGCTTCGATGCCTATGTCGAGGAGGTCAGCGGATGAGCCAGCAGCGAGCGCTCTCGACCCTAGGCATCGTGCTGGTGATCTCGCTCATCGCCAATGCCCTTCTGGTCGGTCTCTGGATCGGTAACACGGTCGGGCGTGGCAGCAATACGCCAGTTGAACGCGGGCCGCGCGGCGGCGGCGAGGATGCTGTCATCGCGCGCGCGCTCGAATCGGTTCTCCCGGACGGGGCCCGGCAGGACATGCGCGCGGCTTTCCGCAAAGGGCTACGCGAGGCGGCGCCCTATATGCGGGAGAAGCATCGTGCGCGCCAGCAATTGAAGGATGCGCTCGCGGCTGATCCGTTCGACCCGGCGGCCCTCCAGCAGGCGTTTGAAGATATCCGGGCGGCCGATGAGCAGCTGACCCGGTCTTTCCACGCGGTCCTGTCCGAAGAACTGGCGACCCTGTCGCCAGACCAGCGCGCAGAGCTCGTCGCGTGGATGGACAGGATGGAAGCTCGGCGCCGCGCCTGGCACGGCCGGTTCGGCGAAGACGGCCATGGTCCGCGAGGCCACCATAACGGTCCGCCGCCGCCGCTGGATGACCAGCCGGACTAGAGGCTAAGTCTATCCGCGGGACTTGTGGGCCAGACGCGCCGCGTTGGCTTCCCAGTTCTGCCCGTCGAAATTGGTGATCTTCGCGTCCATCGCCTGCCAGTCATCGAGGCATCGCCAGGTGATGCCGTAACCGTCCGGATTGGAGCGCGGGACGTAGAAGCTTTTGATCCCGCAGACCCGGCAGAAGAGATGGCGGGCCGTGCCCGTATTGAAGCGGTATTCGGTCAGCAGGTCTTCGCCTTGCAGCAGCCGGAAGCGGCTGGCCGGGACGATGATGTGGTCATTGCCGCTCATCGCGCAGATCGTGCAATTGCAGTCCTCGACCTCGACATGACCGGGCAGGTCGACCTCGAAGCGCACGCCGCCGCAATGGCAGCCGCCAGCATGGGTGGTCAGCGTATCGTTCATGAACTCAGTCGAACCAGACAGGCGGACGCCGGCCAATCCACGGCGTGGCCCGCTCGATCTGGCCTGCGATGGAATAGAGCAGGTCCTCACGGCCGAGACGGGCGCCGAACATCATGCCAAGCGGCAGATTGTCGGCGGTCTGGTGAAGCGGCAGCGAGATGGCGGGCCAGCCCGTCTGGTTGAACACCGGGCACCAGGGCGCAAAGCTTGTCACGGCTTCGCCATAGGCGTCCATGTCCTCCGGATCGAGGCTGAGCACGCCGAGCTCGACTGGCGGGCGCGACAGGGTCGGGGCGAGGACCAGATCGTAATTGCCATGGTCCATGAAGGTCTCGAACTCGAAGGCCGCCTGCAGGAAGGCATTGTTGGTGCGGACAAGTTCGGCCATCGGGATGGTCCGCCCGAATTCGATGAAACGCAGGGAGACCGGCTCGAAATCGTCCGCGCCGATCTTGCGCCCGAAGGCCTGCTCGCGCTCGTCGGCAATCGCCGCCATGGCGGAGGACACGATCATCATCATGCCCTTGCCGAGCGCTTCGCCGTTGAGGGTCGGGCCGGCTTCCTCGACCGTATGGCCGAGCGATTCCAGCAGTTTCGCCGTGGCGTCGAGGCCGGCGGTGGCTTCCTTGTCCGGGGTGATCCCGTTGGGCGCGGTTCGCCAGAGCGCGATGCGCAGCGGTCTCGGGTCACGCTGGGCGGCGGTGAGATAGCTGGTGCCCGACGGCGGGGCGATATAGCGTCCGCCCCGTTCCTGCCCCTGCGTCGCATCGAGCAGGGCGGCGCTGTCGCGAACGCTGCGGGAGACGCAGTGATTGGTCGACAGGCCGAACCAGTTCTCGCTGAGCGGCGGGCCCATGGGAACACGTCCGCGCGAGGGCTTCAGGCCGACCAGCCCGGTGCAGGCCGCCGGAATGCGGATCGAGCCGCCACCATCGCTGGCATGCGCCATGGGCAGGACGCCGGACGCCACCGTGGCGGACGCGCCGCCCGATGAGCCGCCCGAAGTGCGCTCGGTATTCCAGGGGTTGCGCGTCTTGCCATAGAGCGCGCTTTCGGTGGAGGTGGTCAGTCCGAATTCCGGACTGGTCGTCTGGGCGAAAATCACGAGACCGGCAGCCTTGTAGCGCTGGGTCAGCGTGGAATCGAAATCGGCGACGGTGTCCTTGAAGGCGCGCGACCCGCTGGTCAGCGGCAGCCCGTTGAGGCGGACGCCAAGATCCTTGGTCGCGAAGGGCACCCCGGCAAATGGCCCGTCGGGAAGCCCGGCCGCGATCTGCTCGCGCGCATGATCCTCGAAGATTTGCGAGAAGCAGTTGAGCGGCTCTTGCGCCGCTTGGGCGCTTTCAAGGGCAGCATCGAGCAGTTCGCCCGGTGTGACTTCCTTCTTCCGGACCAGATCGGCCAGGGCCGTCGCATCCTGATCGGCGAATGCCTTCATTGCTGAGTCTCCTCCCTCACCCTCGGTTTTTGCAAATCTATCGACCGAAGCTCGTAAAGGGCAAGGCAGGGCGACGGATTTGCTTCAATGATCGTGTCCGGCTTCATCCAGCAGGTCGTGCATTTCCTCGTCCGACCAGCCGAAATGATGGCCGAGTTCGTGGATCACGACATGTTCGATCAGCTCGCTGAGAGTCACATCCGGACGTGTCTGCAGCTCCGCCAGGAGGGGGCGCCGGTAAAGGAAGATGCGCGCCGATTCCGGGCTTGGAAACGTCACGCTGTCATGGATCAGCGGAATGCCCTGATAGAGACCGGTCAGGTGCATCGGATTTGAGATGCCGAGATCCCTCAGCACATCGCGGTCGGCAAAGTCCTGAACGTGGATCACGATCCGGCCGGCAGCCTGCCGGAAAGACTCGGGCAGGCCGGCATAGGCGTCTTCCGCCATGGACTGGAATGTATCAAGGTCAGGAACGTCACGCATCAGTCGGTCTTCCGCCCGGCTGTCAGTCGTTCACCCAGTGCTTCACATAGGTGTTCACGGCCTGCTCGAAGCGCTGGACGTCGCCGCCATCGATAACCGACTCACCGGACACGTCGATGACATAGTCGATGCCGACAAGGTTGCCGTCGCCATCCTCGGCCGGGAACACGAAGGCCCGTCCGATCGGGAAGCTGTCATTGTAGCGGTTCGTCTTGAGCAGCGTTTCTTCGTCGATGTCGCCGTCGATCTCGAAGGCCGTAAACATCACAACGATACCGCACTCATCGAACTGGTCGCACTCATCAAGGCGCACATACATGGAGCGCTCGTTCAGCCGGGCATTGATCACATGGGCATCCTGGCCAACGCCGGTCGAACTGGCGATCTCGGCGCCATAGGCTTCGAGTACCGCTTCCACATCGCTGGGTGTGACCGGTCCGGCCTGCGCGGCGAGCGGCAGGCAGGCAGCTGCTGCCATCGCGTACAGAGCTTTCATGAAGGCATTCCTTGATCAGTTTACACGGGGTCGCTTGGGCGGAGTCTCGCATGCACCGCGGCAGGGCGCAAGCGAGCTGGCGCCTTCTTCTCCGTCGCCGTCATCGAGCGTCAGCGCGCCCGGCTCCGGGACCCAGATGTCGAACTGGGTCAGGCGATGGTCCGAGCCCAGATTTTCGCCGACGCTGTGATTGTTGCAGACAAGACCCCCCCGGCAGAAGGCAAGGTCGATCGGGATGGTCAGGAAGCGGGCGAGGCCGGGCGTATCCATCATGTCGTCAATGTTCACCCGGCCCGGCCAGGTGCCGGCCCAGCGCTCATTGGCCAGGTGGAAGCCGAGATCATCCTGCATGCGCCGGCCGATCCGGCCCCAGGGCACCGAGTTGAAGTCACCCAGGACAACCAGCGGACCGTCAATGCCATCGAGCATTGTCCTCAGTGCCCGGTAGTGGCGCATCTGCGCTTCCGGCTCCTTGAAGGGCCAGGGGCGCGTGAAGTGGGCAACGACGACGGTGATCTCGCCATTCGGCGTCTCGACTCGGGCATGCAGCGTTGCCGGCTCATAGTCGCGCTTGCGGACCTGATAGTCCTTGATCGGGTATTTCGAGAACAGGCGAAGCCGGGCCCAGCTGTAGCGCCGCGTCTGTGCTTTCGCCATATAGGGCCAGCGCTCCTGCAGCCGGGCTTCCCATGGCGCCAGCGTGTCGTCACGGGCCTCGACGAGGGCGATGATGTCGGGATCCTCGCGCTCGACCTTGTTGACGATGCGCTCGAAGACGATGTTCTCGACATAGATATTGTGCTGGTAGACCTTCAGCTTCACCGCGCCATCCGGGACCGGGATGACGGGGTCATGCAGGATCGGCGCACCCGAGATGAGGCCGGCCAGGGCTAGCGGAATGAACCCGCCATGCTTCAGGCTGATGCGCGGCCACAGCATGAAGGCGACCAGCAGGACCGGCGCGGCCACCAGCACCCAGATCGAGGGCAGCAGGAATTGTGCGACGGCGTCAAAAAACCAGTGCTGCCGGGCAAGATGAGAACCCAGAACACTCAGGCATGACAGGACGACGAGGCCGTCGACCAGCCATGGCAGTTTCTTGATCCATTTGGCCAGGGCTTACTCCGCGGCTGTGTTGACCGGGTCGTCCTGCAGCGACTCCAGCATGGTACGCGCCGCATCTGCAATGACCGTGCCGGGCGGGAAGATCGCCGACGCGCCTGCGGCCCGCAGGGCGTCATAGTCACCGGGCGGAATAACCCCGCCAGCAATAATCTGGGTACTGGCGGCGCCCTCATTGCCGAGGGCGCGGCGCAGCTCGGGGATCAGCGTCAGGTGGCCGGCCGCCAGCGAGGAGGCGGCGACAATATCGACGCCCGCCTCACGCGCATCGCGGGCTGCTTCCTCCGGGGTCTGGAAGAGCGGGCCGATCTCGACCTCCCAACCGAGGTCCATCAGCGCCGAGGCAACGACCTTCTGGCCGCGGTCGTGTCCGTCCTGGCCCATTTTTGCGATATAAATCCGGGGCTTGCGGCCCTTCTTCTTTGCAAAGTCTTCGGCGAGCGCCCGGGCTTCATTGGCCTTTTCGTCCTTGCCGATCGAGCCGCCATAGACGCCCTTGATCGAGCGGATGACGGCCTGGTGACGGCCCTGGCTGCGTTCGACGGCTTCCGAGATTTCGCCCACCGTTGCCTTGGCACGGGCGGCATCGACGGCGAGTTCCAGCAGGTTACCCTTGCCGCTTTCAGCGGCGGCAGCGATCGCGTCGAGCTTGGTGTCGACTTCCGCCTGGTCGCGGTCGGCCTTGAGGCGGGCGAGCTTGTCGAGCTGCATGCGGCGCACCGTGGCATTGTCGACCTTCAGCACCGGTACGTCCTCATCCTGGTCGAGCAGGAACTTGTTGACGCCAACCACGGTCTGTTCGCCGCTGTCGATGCGGGCCTGCGTGCGGGCGGCCGCTTCCTCGATACGCAGCTTGGGGACGCCTTCCTCGATGGCCTTGCGCATGCCGCCGAGTTTCTCGACCTCGTCGATATGCTCCAGCGCCTTGGCGGCAAGATCGTGGGTCAGGCGCTCGACATAGTAGGAGCCGCCCCAGGGGTCGATGGTCTGGCAGGCGCCGCCTTCCTGCTGCAGGAAGAGCTGCGTGTTGCGCGAGATGCGCGCGGAGAAATCCGTTGGCAGGGCCAGCGCTTCGTCGAAGCTGTTGGTGTGCAGCGACTGGGTCTGCCCGCCGACCGCCGCTATGGCTTCAAGGCAGGTGCGGATGACATTGTTGTAGACGTCCTGCGCCGTCAGCGACCAGCCGGAGGTCTGCGAGTGGGTGCGCAGCGACAGTGATTTCGGGTTCTTCGGATTGAACTGCTGGACGAGCTTGGCCCAGAGTAGCCTTGCCGCACGCAGCTTCGCCACTTCCATGAAGGTGTTCATGCCGATGGCCCAGAAGAAGGACAGGCGCGGGGCGAACTTGTCGATATCGAGCCCGGCATCGAGCCCGGCGCGGATATATTCGATGCCGTCGGCGAGCGTGTAGGCCAGCTCCAGGTCAGCCGTCGCGCCGGCCTCCTGCATGTGATAGCCGGAGATGGAAATGGAGTTATATTTCGGCATCTTTTCAGAGGTGTAGGCGAAGATGTCCGAAATGATCCGCATGCTCGGCTTGGGCGGATAGATATAGGTGTTGCGGACCATGAACTCCTTCAGGATGTCGTTCTGGATGGTCCCGGCGAGCTGTTCGGGCTTCACGCCCTGTTCCTCTGCCGCCGCAATATAGAGCGCGAGGATAGGCAGCACCGCGCCGTTCATCGTCATCGACACCGACATCTGGTCGAGCGGGATGCCGGAGAAGAGCGTGCGCATGTCGTAGATCGAATCGATGGCCACACCGGCCATGCCGACATCGCCTGTCACGCGAACATGGTCAGAGTCATATCCCCTGTGGGTTGCAAGATCGAAGGCGACCGACAGGCCTTTCTGACCGGCGGCGAGGTTGCGGCGGTAGAAGGCGTTGGAGTCCTCGGCGGTCGAGAAGCCGGCATATTGCCGGACGGTCCAGGGCCGCTGGGTGTACATGGTCGGGTAGGGGCCGCGGCCGAAGGGGGCAAGGCCCGGATAGTCATCGAGATAGTCGAGACCGACCGTGTCGGCGGCGGAGTAGGCCGTCGCGAGATCGATGCCTTCCGGCGTCTCAAGCGTGCGCTTGCGGGATCCGGATGGCGCCTTCGCATGCGGCGTTCCGAGGTCGAGTTTGGTGAAATCGGGGAAGGTGGTCATTTGGCAACTCCCAGTTCGGCCTGTGCCAGCTCAAGGACCTCGACGGCGTCGCAGCCCATGAAGATGTTGGTGTCACTATAGGCAGCTTCGAACTTGCCGGCGATGAAGACGCGTTGGGCGCCGGCCTTTTTCAGCGCGCGAGCGGCGTCGGCGGCTTCGGTTTCGTAGCGCCTGTCGCTGCCGCAAATGACGGCGATGTGGCAGCCGGAGGCCTTGAACCCGGCGGCGATGTCGTCCGCGGCTTCCGGAAGCGACGGGGCCTCCTTGCCCTCGATCCCGCCAGCGGCGAAGAGGTTGCGCGCAAAGTCGACGCGGGCATTGTGTTCGGCAAGTGGACCCAGCGTCGCGATGAAGATGGACGGGCGCTTGCCGGTCTTGTGTTCATGGGTGGTGGCGCGGTCCCGCAGGGTTTCGAAGTCACGGGCGAGGTGAATGGCAGCCAGCGCTTCGGCCGTCGTGTCGGCGCCCGAGCGGTCGGGCAGGTCCTGCAGGAAGGATTTGAGCCCCTCATTCGAGACCCGCGTTGCGTCAGATTTCTGGTGCGCTTCGGCGACCGGGGCGTCGACACCATCGATCAGTGGATACTCGCTGACGCCGGTCACAGGCACTTTGCGTTTCGCGATGGCCTTGAAGCGTTCGTCCCGTACAGCCTTGATCCGGCTCTGGAATTTGCCGGCCGAGAGGCTTTCGACGAGACCGCCTTCGCGCTCAATTTCCTGGAAGACGGCCCAGGCTGCTTCGGCGAGGTCTGTGGCGACTGTCTCCTCGAACCAGGCCCCGCCGGCCGGGTCGGCAACGCGGCCGAGGCCGGACTCCTCCATGGCGATGATCTGCGTGTTGCGGGCGGTGCGGCGGCCGAGTTCTTCCGGCACGCCGAGGGCTTCGTTGAAGGCCCGTACGGTGACGATATCGGCGCCGCCGACGGAGCCTGCGAAACAGGCGGCCGTGTTTCGCAGCATGTTCACCCACGGGTCGTAGCGGGTCAGCATGCGGGCGGAACTGACCGATTGCAGCAGCATGGGTTCGGAATCGAGACCCATGACCTCCAGCACCCGCGCCCAGAGGCGGCGGGCCGCGCGCAGCTTGGCGATTTCCAGCCCGTAATTGGCGCCGGTGGCGAGCGTGAACAGCGCCTGTTCGGGGAAGGCCTTGATGTCGTATCCTGCTGCCTCCAGCCGCCGCATCGTGTCGACAGCATGGGCGATCAGGCCGCCCAGTTCCTGCGCTTCCGAGCCGCCTGCCTCGTGGACTGCGCGCGCGTCGACCCGCAGCGTGGTTGCCTTCGGATAGCGAAGGGCCAGCACGTTGGCGAGTTCGGCGGTGCGCACGAAAGCCGCATCCATGCCGCCCTCGACGAACCCCTTGCGAAGGAGGAGGCCGATCGGGTCGATGTTGAAGGCGAACTTCAGCGCATCCGACGCGCCCTTGTCTTCGCCCCACAGGGCAAGGAGCGCGGCGACCGATGTGCCCGATCCCTTGCCGCGATGGTCGAGCGCGATGGTGGCAATGTCGGCGCGCACGCCCTCGAGCGCGAGCGACAGCGTGTGGGCATCCTCGATGGCGCAGCCGTGCTCGCCCGTGCAATCGACCGACAGTTCTACAGAAGACACGCCGCGTTCGAGGTCGCGCAGGATCTCGCTATTGGTTGTCTCCGGGTCGGGATGAGTAAAGGCCTGGCGGATGTCCCAGGGCAGGTAAGCGTCCGGTTCGGCCTTGGCGCCGCGCAGGTAGGGGGCGGCGCCGGGCGCGCCGAGCGGGTCGGTTGCGCTGGCAAAACCGTCTTCCCGATAGAGGGGCCGGATGGCGATTCCATCGTCGCTCTTGCGCGTAATCCGCTCCAGGCCACCGCCTTTCAGCGACTTTTCGACAGCGGCCAGCCAGTCGGCTTCCGTTGCGGTTTCGAAGTCATTGCTGAGTGAGAGGAACCCGTCTGCCATATCTGTACTCGTTCTTGTCTCTGACTGCCCCGGTATTGGCCGCTGGTTGACGTGCGGGTCAAGGCTTTCCACTAGGTCAAAGCACGCCCTTTCCCTAGCGGAAGTCCAAAGCCTCTTGACGCGCGCGCCGAATTGCGTGCAAATGAGAACTATTCGCAATTTAGAGGGAAAGCGATGACGATGGCATGGCAACAGCATCTGGCGAACGGCTCGGAGCGCGGGAAAGCGCAATCGGATCGCGGAGCGACGCAATCGGAGCCGGGCAGGGTTCGTATTCTGGACTGGGTTGAGAGCCAGACCTGCGTGACCCGCATCTGGCTCGACGAACTGATCGCGAAAGGCGACCCGGACGATCTGGTCAGCGAGCTTCACAAACAGGCGGCATGGCTGGAACTGATGCGGGACCGGCTGAAAAAGGCCTCGTAATGTCCGGCGGAAAAGCATCTTCATAAGCGGGGGAAAGTCCGGTGCCCCTCCACCGGATGGTCCGCCGCCGAGACAGTCTTATTTCCGTATGATTCCAGTACAATTCCAGTATGATTCCGGTCTGATTGCAGGCTGACCGTATCCGGCGAGATGTCTTGACGGTGCCTTTTCCCGCTATCGGCCCCGCTGGCGAAGGCCTCCGCGAAAATTCGTCCGCCCCCGGCCGGTGCCGTGGCAATCTTGCGCCCATCGACATGACCCAGGACGCCAGACCCCTCATGGCCGGAATGCCGCTTGGCCGCATGCTGAAGGTGCGGACGCTGGAGACGGCGCTGCGAACCGGCGAGACCTTTGAGTGTGCCGCCGCCCGCGCCCGGGTGTCGGCGTCGACGGCGAAGACCTGGGCCGCCTGGCTTGGCATCCGCAAGGGCGACCTTCTGGCCGAAACGCCGGAAGCGCGGCTTGAGCGCCATGGTGCCTGGGCGCTGGCGCTTGCCGGGCTCAACCGGCTGGACGAGGCCGCCGCCTGGGAGGATGAAGCCCGCAAGCTGGAGACCGCGCTCGCGCGGATCGGCAAGCGGGCGGACATGACCGCGGCGCCGGAGCCGGGCGAGGTCGCGGCCATCGCTCTCCTTGAGCGGGTAGAAAGCACATTGCCGGACGGCGCCGGCCCGATGGCCGCCTGGTGCGCCGTACACGACTATTTCAGTCTGCTGATGGAAGCAGGCGCCTGTCTGGCGCCGGATGGCCGCGCCTCATGGCCGTGCGGCGTGCCAGCCGACCTGCCCTTGACGCCGGACTGGCTGCCCTGTGATCCGTGGTCGGTCGAAGACGAGGCCGCCTGGGAGAGTGCGGTCGGGCAGGCCATCCAATGGCTGTGAGCGTCTTCAGGCATCCTGTCCGCAAGCGCGCCGGAAGCGGCGCACCGTTTCGGCCAAGCCATGGATCAGCGCATCGGCGGTCAGGCCGTGCCCGATGGAGACCTCGGCAAGATCCGGGATGCGCAGGACGAGCGGGGCAAGGTTCTCGACGGTCAGGTCGTGGCCGGCATTGACGCCAAGCCCATGTGCCATGGCGGCCTCGGTCGTCTGGGCGAGCTTTTCCAGCTCCCGGGCAGCCGCTTCCGGATCGTCATGGCAGCTGCCATAGGGGCCGGTATAGAGTTCAACGCGGTCGCAGCCGGTTCCGGCGGCGGCATCCATCTGCGCCGGGTCCGCATCGGCGAAGAGCGAGATGCGCGCGCCCGTGGTGACTTTCAGGCGCGCCACGATCTTGTGCAGGCGCGCGCCGTCGGCCCGGAAATTCCAGCCATGGTCCGAGGTTGCCTGTCCGGGATCGTCCGGAACGAGCGTGACCTGTTCCGGCTGAATGTCCTCGACCAGTTCAAGGAAGTCTTCGGTCGGGTTGCCTTCGATGTTGAATTCGCGCTCGGGAAACTCATTGTCGATCAGCGCGCGCAGGGCGGGCAGGTCGCTGCGCCTGGTGTGGCGTTCGTCCGGACGCGGATGAACCGTCAGCCCGTTGGCGCCGGCTTCTAGCGCGATCCGACCGAGGCCGGTCACGCTCGGCCAGGGCAGGTCCCGCCGGTTGCGCAGGAGGGCGACCGCATTGAGATTGACGGAAAGTTCGGTCATCGCCGTGTCGAGGCCTTCATCATGCTCTGTTCGAGACGAGCCATGTAAGGGCGCCGGGCGGCGATGACCATAGGCAGATCGGCAAAGCGCCTATTCAGGCTGCACTTCGGCCGGCAGCGTCTCCGGCTGGGCCGTTACCGTATCGGTGAGAATGTCGCTTGCGATCGTCTCATCGGCGGCAAGGGTCTCATCAGCGGCGTCGACGATGGTTTCGACCGCGACGGCTTCGGCTTCGACCGAGGCTTCCAGTTCGGCAAGGTCGAGACCGGCGGCGTCTTCGACCTGTTCGGTCACCAGTGGCTCGGGAGCCGTGCGGGTGTTCGAATAGTAGGCGACGGCGGCGCCGCCACCAATGACAGCGACAGCCGCAACGGCTGCCACAATGTATTTATTACGTGCGCTCATCTGCGCATTTCCATTCAGGGTAAGAGTTGGACCGGGGCCCGTAGCCTGGTCCGCGGGGCTCAGTGTCCGCGCGACGTCATATGGAGAGAGTCCGCGAAGGGCGGAAGAGGCGCGACCTGGCTAAATGAAATTTAATCCGCATGGGGAGCAATCAGGCCCGCCTTGAAGTCCGCCGCAGCTAGAAGCATATGAGGGGTTCGACGTCCGGCCCGTGTCAGAAACGACGAGCCCCCGCGCGACGGCGGCCGGACGACCAAATCCGAAACCCTTCTTTTTCCCATGCTTGTTATCTCCCTTCTTGCCGGCCTCGCGCTTTTGCTGATTGGCGGCGACCTCTTTGTCCGCGGCGCGGTATCCGTTGCCCGAAAACTCGGCGTGTCGCCGCTGCTGATCGGGCTCACCCTGGTCGGCTTCGGCACCTCCACCCCTGAGCTTGTCACCAGCCTGCAGGCCGCCATGGCGGGCTCTCCGGGTGTGGCGACCGGCAATGTGGTCGGTTCGAACATTGCGAACATCCTGCTCATTCTCGGCCTTGCCGCGATGCTGAAGCCCGTGCTCGTCGACAGCGGCGCGCTGAAGCGTGACGGGGCGGTGCTCGCCATATCGGCGCTGGTCTGCCTGGCGGTCGTGATGAGCGGTGTGCTCGACCGGTTGTCCGGCCTTGTCTTCATTGCAGGCCTCGTCGCCTATCTCGGCTTCGCGATCTGGCAGGAGCGGCGCGCCCCGGCCGGGTCTGCGCCCGGTGTCGATACCGAAATCGCACCTGCCGAACCGCACGGCGTGCTTGCCCTGGTCCTCACCGTCGGTGGCCTCGCGCTCACCATTCTCGGCGCGTCGCTGCTGATCGACGGGGCGGTGGGCCTCGCCACCCGGTTCGGGATTTCCGAGACGATTATCGGCCTGTCGATTGTCGCGATCGGCACCTCGCTGCCCGAACTCGTCACCTCCGTTGTCGCAGCCCTGCGCGGGCAGAACGATGTCGCCTTCGGCAATATTGTCGGCTCGAACATCTATAACGTGTTCGGCATCCTGGGCGTGACGGCCCTTGTCCAGCCGATCCCCATCCCGCGTGAGATCATGGCGGTCGATATCTGGGTCATGCTGGCGGCGACCGGCGCACTGATCGTGCTCGCGCGGACCGGCCACCGGATCACCCGCGGCGAAGGCGCCCTGATGCTGGCCGGCTATGCCGGCTACACCGCCTGGCTGGCCAGTCAGGTGTAGACCGCCGGAAAAGGCGGGCCCGCCCAAGTCCCATCTTCTCAACCAAGGGTAAGTTGCGCTACAACTTCATTTCGGAGGCGCAACGATGGGGCTGGGTAGGGTGCAGGAGTCGCGGTCAGGACGCGGTGACCACAACATGTTTACGGTGTTGGCGGCCCTCTCGGCGACGGGTGCCGCGATGGTCGCCATGGTCATGTCCGGCAGCGCGGGGATCGTGGCCGCTGAGCGATTGACGCCGGCAGGGCTGGTCCTGACAGGTCTTCTCCCGTCCCTTCTACTGCTGGCTCAATTGTTGAGACTGGAAGCCGTCTGGATCCCGTACTCACAAGCGATGGCGACGCCGCTTCGGGCGCGAACACCTGAGCAGGTCAGACGCGTCAAGCACGGTTTCATAGAATTCTTCGTATATCTTTCGGCGAGCCTCGCCGGGCTCTGCGTCGTCGCCTACGCCTCTTCGGCCAGTGGCTGGGTCGGTCCCCTGCCGCTCCGGATCGCCGGCGAGGAGACGCGCCTCATTCACCTGATCGGCTTCCTTGCATGCTTCATCTCGGCCTTCGTGCCACTGCTGACAGGCTTCTACAGGCAGGCCCGGCTCGAAGCGGCCCAGCGCCCTGGCGATGCGAAGGGACAGATGTTGCGTTCCGACGTTGTCAGCGAATTCAGCTTCTGGACGAGCTTTGTCCTGATCGCCGGACTTGTGCTGCTTGCCTGGGCGGCGGCGGGCGGGAAGTTCGAGATGAAGGAAGACTTTGGCGTCTTCATCACCTTTGTGGTGCTGATGGTCTTCTTCGCCATCATCCTGTCGCCGCACCTGATGCGCGTCGTCAACAACTGGCGCGAACGGCGTGAGGAAGATGATGCCGCCCTCGGCAATCTCAGGGTCAATGGCGTCGCGGCTCTGACGCCTGGCGTACTGGTCAGCCGGCTTGATTCCATTCTCGTCCGTCTCGTTGCGCCCCTGTCGGGGGCAACCCAGCACGGGGCTGTCTGGTTCACGCCGCACTTGCTGGTGCTGATCGTCATCCTGCCGCTAAGCGCGCTCGGCTTTGTCCTCGCGCCGCCATGGGGACTGATCCCGATCGGCATGGCCATGCTGATCGCGGTGGCGCTCGGCCGGCGCTGGGCCTGGGTTGAGGAGGACCGGGAAACCGCCTCGCGGCTGCGCACGACGCGCGGAAGCGAGATCCATGTCGGCTTCGATAACGACCTAAAGGACGAGGCGTTGCTGGGCTATGCCTCGCTGTTCATCCTTGTCCCGCTGGCGCTGCACCAGCTTCAGGGCTGGACGGAATCCTTTGCGTTTGATGAGCGCTATTCGACGCACAATGCCTTCTTCGACTGGCTGCGCTTCTTCGGCGCGGAACTGGCCAAGGCCGTGCCCTTCGTCGACTGGTGGGAGATCTACAATGTTGACATCCAGACGCCCTATGATGCCACGACCAGCGAAAATCCGCTCGCCAAGCACCTGACCTTCGCCGCCCGCGCCATGGTCGACCTCGTCATCATGGCGGCGCTCTTCCAGGCGATCGGACTGTGGCAACGCTCGCGGGCGGACAAGAAATTCTACAAGGTTGGGCATTTGGACGTGTTTGACCCATTCACCGAAGCGGCCTTCTTCGAGAACGGAATGCGATACGACCGCAAGGCAGGAGAGCTGGTTCCCAAATCGAGGTTCAGGCAGCTTGTCCAGCAGCATGTCGATGAGCGTAAAAAGCTGAGTTGGGATCAAAATCCCTACAATCCGCGTCGCCTGAGCGAACTGGTCCATTCCGAAAACCCGGATGTAAAGGCGGGTGCCCGCTGGATGGTCGGACAGTACGAGGTGCTGGTCGGTACGCCCATCGAACAGCTGCGGCAGCTCGCCCAGCTTCTTGCAGATAATGCTGACACGAAACTGCGCCGTTCACTGGACGACAGGTCATTTGCCCGGCGGCAGAAGCTTGAACTCGAGCGGATTCTTCAGGAACTTCGCGATGATATTGACGGCTTCAGCCAGGCTGACGTGCCTTATATCGTCGCCACGCTGGAAGCGATCCGCAGTGTCCCCGAATTCACCTATGCCCAGCTGCAGGCGGTGCAGCTGCTCCGCCAGCGCCCCTCGCCGCGCGCGACGCATGCGCTCTTCAAACTGATCATGCAGAAGCGGCATTTCGAGACGGAAGCCGGTCGCGAGATGTGGGATCAGTTCAAAGCTGAACTCGGCTCCGATGCGCCGGTCTTCCTGGATCAATTCCAGAGCCGGATGGATGTTCTCCATGCCATGCGTGAGCACGGCAACTTCTACTTTGCCAACCGGGACAAGCAAATGCTGCGCGAGGTTATCGAGCTGGTTGACTGGATGGGACAGGACACCGGTGTGAAGTACGGGACATCTGGCGACCGGTCGGACAAGGTTCGCGAACTCGCGAGAGAGATCGAAAGCGAGCTTCGCGCCCTGCTGCGGTTCTAACTCTCGTGGCGGGAGGCTTGCCTCTGCCGGGGTGCGGTCCTTTACTGCCCGGCAAAAAGCAGGAGGACACCGCATGCGCTTGGACAAACCCCGGATTGCGCCGCTCAAGGATGAGGAGATGGGCGAGGAGCAGAAGGAGATGCTCGGCCAGCGCTTCCAGCAGGGCCGGGTGTTCAACATCTTCCGCACGCTCGCGCGCGCACCAAAAGCCTATAAGCGCTTCATGGTGTATGGCGGCTACATCCTGTCCGAGCACAATGACCTGCCCCCGCGTGAGCGCGAACTCGTCATCCTGCGCGCCGGGTTCAACTGGAAATCCGGCTATGAATGGGCCCAGCATGAGCGGATCGGCCTCGATTGCGGGCTGACCCGTACCGAGATCGCGCGCATCAAGGACGGCCCGGACGCGGAGGGGTGGAGCAAGGAAGACGCAGCCCTTCTCCAGGCCACCGACGAGCTGACAAGCGATGCCTTCATCACGGATGCGACCTGGGCACGGCTCGCCTTCCTCTCGAAGAAGCAGAAGATCGACCTCGTCCTGACGGTCGGCCAGTACACCCAGGTCTCGATGCTGCTGAACTCGCTCGGCATCCAGCTCGACGAGGGCCTCACCCTCGACCCGGATCTCAGGAAATGAGCGATATCGACGTTTCGGGGCGGCTGGCCGGAAAGGTCGCGGTCGTCACCGGCGCGGGCCAGACGCCCGGCTCGACCATCGGCAACGGCAAGGCCTGCGCCATGCTCTTTGCGCGTGCCGGCGCAAGCGTCGTCTGCGTCGACCGGGAGCTTGAACGCGCCGATGCCACCGTGGCGGCGATCCGCGAGGAGGGCGGCGATGCGCTCGCGCTTGCGGTCAATGTCGCCAAGGCCGACGAGGCGGAGAACATCGCCCGCCTGACGCTCGAGACGTATGGCCGGATCGACGCGCTGGTCAACAATGTCGGCATTGGCGCGGGCGACGCCCCGGCCAAACACCTCACCGAAGAGGCGTTCGACCGGATCATGGCGGTGAACTTCAAGTCGGCCTGGCTGGTCACCAGGGCCTGCCTGCCCATCATGGAGACACAGGGTGCGGGCGCCATCGTGAACATCTCCTCGCTCGCCTCCATCGCCGGCCATCACATGATGGCCTATGAGACGTCCAAGGCCGCGATGAACCGGATGACCGAAGCGGTCGCCCTGTCGGCAGCAAGGAAGGGCGTGCGCTGCAATGCCATCCTGCCCGGCCTGATCGACACGCCGATGGCGATCGAAGGCATTTCAGAGCGGCGCGGCATCTCGCCTGAGGCGCTTCGCGAGGAGCGGTCGGCCATGGTGCCCATGGGCCATATGGGCACCGGCTGGGACACCGCCCACGCCGCCCTGTTCCTCGTCAGCGAGGAGGCGAAATTCATCTCCGGCATGCTGCTACGCGTCGATGGCGGGCAGGGCGCGCGGCGCGGCTAGGGGGCGAGCGGATCGCAGGTGACGTCGGAGACGTGTGAGGAGACCGGGCGCCAGCGGTCGTTTTCGCGCCGGATGGTGTTGCTTGACCAGTAGCTGTGCGCGCACGGCGCCCCGTTCTCGGTTGCCCGTGTGCTCAGGCCCCGCCCATAGACGATGGCGGCGTCCGGCCCGATAAAGACGACACCCTCGACGTCGTAGCGGAAGTCCTCCGGCGCGTCCCACGGATTGTTGCGCATCCAGTCGACCTCCTTTGCCTTTGGCGTGACGCTGCCGCCTGCAATGAGCACGAAGTCATCCGCAAGGAAGGCGTCGAGCGCCTCGGCATCGTTAGAGGCGTAGATGGCTGGCCAGGTTTCAGTCTTGAGCGTACGCAACGCCGCTTCGTCTTCCGCGCGGTCGGCGTGTCCGGGACCGGCAAGGACCGAGGAGACGGCGAGCAGGACGACGCCAGCCCGAAGATTGATCCGCATGAGTTCGCTCCCTGTTTCACTACAAGCGTAGCATGGAAATCTGCGGAGACAATCGGAGACGATGGCTGGCGCCGCCCGCGGCGCGGCTAGGCCGGCTTTCGCGCCTCCCAGGTCACCATATGCGTCCCGGCCCCCGGCGGCTCGCCGCGCCTGTAGTCGCCATGGCATCGCGCATCGGTAAAGCCCGCCCGCTCCAGCGCCATGCGGAACTCCTCGATGCCCCATTGGCGCATCACCATGGGTTCGAGCTCGGCGGCGACCAGCCGGTTCTCGCGCCAGCGTTCGTAGCGGACAGACAGGCGGAAGGCCTGCTTCGTCCAGTCGGTTTCCGTGCGCACGGCGTGAAGGGTGAGCAGGTCGCCATTCTCCGCCACCCAGCTGCGCCGGTCGTCTTCAACCGGGGCGAGCGTGCCGAGCGGTGTCAGGTCGATGAGCAGCAGGCCGCCCGGCGACAGCGCGGCATGAAAGCGGGCGAGTACGTCGAATGCCGTGTCAGCGTCCTCGATCAGGGTGAAGGAGGCGACCGGCAGGATGATGGCCGAGAAGAGCCGGTCGTAGGTGAAGTCCGACCAGCCCTGCTGGCTCAGCCTGGCGCGCACGCCGGCCTTCGCGCAGCGCGCTTCGGCCTGCGCCAGCATCTCCGCGGAGGTGTCGAAGCCCCACATCTCGTGGCCCGCCTCGGCGAGCGGAACGAGCGTGCGGCCAGACCCGCAGGCCGGCTCCAGGATTGGCCCGTCGAGCCCCTTCAGCGCGTCCCGGTAGAAGGCCGTGTCCGGGAGCTTCCCGAAAGGCTTGTCGATGTCGTAGATTTCGGCGGCGAGGGACCCGTAACGATTGTCGGGTGAGTTGGTGTACATGTCGTGATGTCCGTGAAAGCGGGCATGGCCCATAGGAAAAACGTCCGGCGCAACCGGTCTCCCGGGGCCGGCTTCATGGCCGTGCGGATGATCCGTGGCGCAGAAGGCGTCTTCAGGCTTTCATGTCGGGCTGTTCGTGCACCGGCCGAACGCAGCCCGCAAGTCACGACAGCGTGAGCGCGTGCGGCGCTGTGGCGACGTTCAGGAAACGGCGACGTCCAGGGGCGGCAGGTCGGGCCGCGTCGCCTTGAAGGCATCGTGCGTACTGACGGTGGCAAACCAGTCAGCAAGCGCAGGATATGGCGCCAGCAAGCCGGCGGATTCCGGCGCGAGCAGGGCATAGTCGATCATTGGAGCGGCATGGATGTCAGCGAGGCTGAGCTGTCCGGTCCCTGCAAGGCCTTGCCGCGGAAGCAAGGTTTCAAGCACCTCCAGAAGGCGCGGCGCGGCTGCAAGGCCGGCCTCGACCGTTGCCGGATCCGGCCGACCGCCGGCGCGCCTGCGGAAATAACCCTCGGCGGCAATTGGATGGACCAGCGGGCGACAGCCCTCGGCATCCATCAGCGACACGATCTGGTGCACGCGTGCCCGCTCGAAAGGGGCCTCCGGCATCAATGCAGGGCCTGGAAGGGCTTCGTCGACAAAGCGCGTGAGCGCAGCAGTCTCGAACAGGTCGCCTTTCGGCGTTTCCAGCAGCGGCACCTTGCCGAAGGGGTGGCGCGTCCAGCTCTTGTCCGTGAACGGATTGATTTCGACGTACTCGAACGCCACACCCTTCGCCGCCAGCGCAAGCCGCGCTATCCAGCAATAGACGCTGTGGCAATAGGCATGGAGGGTGAGCTTCATTCCTTCTCATACCATGACGGACGCTCATCGCCCCAGCTTTCAGCGACGATCTGGTCGATCTCTTTGCGCGACAGGCGGGGCGGCGGCTGGCGCGGTTCGGGGCGCGGCGTCAGATACTCGTCCCGGACCCATTCGAAATAGCGCCGCTCGGCCTCTTCGGGCGACATCGCCGCCTTGTCCGCGTCATAGGCGGCATCGCGCTGGCGGGTGAGCGTCGAGCGCTGGACATATGGTTCGCCAAGCGTGACGAGATAATTGCCGTTGAGATCGTAGAGTGTGTAGCCGGGGCGCGCCTTGGTCAGCTCGCGCTCGTCGAGGCCGGCAATCGGGCGCCCGTCGGGCATGTGCTCGCCGTAGATCAGCGCAAGCTGCGCCCGGCGCATTTCGGCGGGCTCGCAGGTGCGGACCGGCTCTATGCGCCGGATCAGGCCAAGCGGTTCGTTGGTCCATGACCGCGTGGCCTCGTCCCAGATCCAGTCGCCTTCGCTGGCATATTCTTGTTCTGCGACCCGGATGGGCGTTCCGTAATGCTGCTGCGGCGCAAGGCTCGCGCTGAACTGGAAGACCGGCCTCGCGGCGCCTGCAGAGGGATTGAAGAAGGCCCAGGCAATGAGGAACGCCCAGACAAGCGCGCCAGCGAGCGCGAGATTTACCAGCCATAGCATCCAGAAGCTCGGACGGACGTCTCGCGTGAGCAGATTGTCCAGGGCCTGGACAAGAAGGAGCGCCGCGCCGGCGAGCCCTATGACCAGAAGCCATTCCATCGGGCCGTCGAAGGCCGGTGTCGGGCCGATAAAGGCGATGTGCTGCTCGTCGCAGTCCCGGGCGGTGACCGTTCCCCAGGCATCGACGAGCCGCTTGAAGAAAAGTGAGACGACCAGGACCGCAAAGATGCTCCAGCTTAGCGGGTCCAGTCCTGACAATCTGCGCCGCGCGCGCGACCGTGCCTTCCTCATACCCGATACATAGGAACGCCAACCTCTGGCTGAAAGCGAAATCGGCGCGGTTACAACGCAACTTGCCGTTCAACGCCGATGGCGTCGAGGAAGCGTTGGTCGTGGCTGATGGCGAGGATGGCGCCGTCATAGGCCTGGAGGGCGGCTTCCAGGAGGTCCACGGCGTCGATGTCGAGATGGTTGGTCGGCTCATCGAGCAGGAGGAGTTCCGGCGGCTCCGGCGAAGCAAAGGCAGCGGCCAGTCCGGCGCGCAGGCGTTCGCCGCCGGACAGCGTGCCCACCGCCTGCAGTGCATCCTCGCCGCGAAAGGCGAAGCGGGCGAGCTGGGCGCGCGCTTCATTGTCGTTGAGGGCCGGGGCGAGCGCCTTCATGTTCTCGATGAGCGAACGGGCCGGGTCGAGGCGGCTGACATGCTGGTCGAGCAGGGCGATGCGGCCTGTGTGGCAGGTCACCGTGCCGGAGGTGGGGGCGAGGTCCCCGGTGATGAGCTTTAGCAACGTCGACTTGCCCGACCCGTTCGGCCCGGCAATCGCGACCCGCTCCGGCCCACGCATCTCGAAGGACAGGGGGCCGAACAGGGGGCGGTCCCCGAAGCTCATGGAGACGCCCGAGACCGTCAGCAGCTGGCGGCTGGCGGGCAGGGAGCAGGCGGGCAGGTCAATGTGCAGCGGGGTGATAATGTCCAGCCGCGCCTCGGCCTCCGACAGGGCGGATTCGGCCTCGCCGAGCTGGCGGCTGGCAAGCTGCTGGCCGCGCGCACCCGTGGCCTCGGCCCGTTCGGCGCGGGCATCGAGCAGCATCTTGGGCTGGCTGCCGGTGCCGCGAACGGCGCGGCCGCGCGAATCCGAGCGGTCCTTGCGCTCGCGCGCCTGCTGGACCTTGCGCTCTGTCGACTTCAGCTTGTTGGCGGCAGTTTCGGCGTCCTGCGCGGCACGGGCGCGGGCTGCCTCACGCGCTTCGGCAAATGCGCGCCAGCCGCCGCCAAAGACGGTGCAGCCGACCGGGGTCAGCTCGACGATCCGGTCGACGGTTTCCAGGAGGGCGCGGTCATGGCTTGCGACGATGAGGCCGCCACTCCAGCGCTGCATCAGCGCCGTGACGGCAGCGCGGCCGTCAGCGTCGAGATTGTTGGTCGGCTCGTCCAGCAGGATGAGGCCCGGCTCGGCGAGCAGGAGGCGGGCCAGGCCGACCCGCGTGCGTTCTCCGCCCGACAGGGTGGCAAGGCGCCGGTCGAGCGCCATGGCGTCGAGCCCGGTTTCGGCCAGCGCCTTGCCGAGGCGCGCTTCCAGCGTCCAGTCAGCGGTCTCGAAATCGTCTTCGGTGCCGTCTCCGGCGGTGATCCGGGCGAGGCAGGCAAGCGCCCCCGCGACGCCAAGCGCTTCAGCCACGGTGAGCGTCTCGTCAAAGCGCTGTTCCAGCCGGGCGAAGCGGCCATGCGTGTGGATGGCCCCGCGCGCAGGCTGCACGTCTCCGGCAATCGCCGCGATCAGCGTGGACTTGCCACAGCCATTGCGTCCGACAAGGCCGATCCGCTCAGCGCCGGCAGACAGGGTGAGGTTTTCGAAAAGCGGTGTGCCGTCAGGCTTGGCAAGCGACAGCTGGTCGAGGGTGAGAAAGGCAGACATGGAAAGAGGCCCGGGCAGAATGGAAGGTCGTCGCGAAATGTGTGCGGGCGAAATCCATTGCCTCTGTCCTTTTCCGGGTCTGGCTTGAGGGGTTTCATTAGGGGGCAGATCGCGAAAAAGCAACTCTGGACGGTTCGGGCGCGCCGGGCCATGGTTCCGGCTCGGACAATTCAGGGAGGGCCACCCGTCCATGACCAGCATTCTTGAGCAACCGCTTGACCTGCCTTGCGGGGCGCAGCTTCCCAACCGCCTGTGCAAGGCGGCGATGACCGAACAGATCGCCGTCGGCAATCGCGCGGGCGAAGGCCATGCCCGGCTCTACAGGGCGTGGAGCGAGAGCGGCTGCGGCATGCTTCTGACGGGGAATGTGCTGATCGACCGGCGCCACCTGGAATCGCCCGGCAATGTCGTGGTGGATGGCCGCCCCGATGCCGATCATATGGCGGCCCTCAAGGCCTGGGCAGCGGCAGGACAGGAACGCGGCGGGAAGATGTGGATGCAGATCAGCCATGCCGGGCGCCAGACGCCGAAGCTGGTCAATCCGGCCCCGCATGCGCCGTCCGCCATACCGCTCGACCTGCCCGGCGGCCAGTTCGGCACGCCCGTCGCAATGGACGGCCAAGACATCCGCAAGGTGATCGAGGGCTTTGCGCTTTGCGCCAGCGTGGCACGCGAGGCCGGGTTTGACGGCGTGCAGATCCACGGCGCGCATGGCTACCTGATCAGCCAGTTCCTCAATCCGCGCGCCAATCAGCGCGAGGATGAATGGGGTGGCTACCTTGAGAATCGCGCGCGCCTGCTGCTCGAGACGGTCGACGCGGTCCGCACGGCCGTCGGGGCGGACTTCCCGGTCGGCGTGAAGCTCAATTCGGCCGATTTCCAGACCGGCGGCTTCAGTTTCGAGGAATGCCGCCAGGTGGTGCGCTGGCTGTCGGAAAAGAAGATCGACCTGCTGGAAGTCTCCGGCGGCAATTACGAACAGCCCAAGCTGCTCGGCATCGAGGGGTTCGAGGCCGCCGAGTACCAGCCCGTGCGCGAGAGCACCAAGGCGCGCGAAGCCTTCTTCGTCGACTATGCCGGTGAGGTCCGCGAGGAGGCCTCGATGCCGGTCATGGCGACTGGCGGATTCCGCTCGAAGGTGGCGATGGAGGAAGCGGTATCGGCCGGCCTTGCAGACATGATCGGTCTCGGCGCGCCGCTCTGCACCGATCCGCGCGGACCGGCGAAGATGCTGGCCGGTGAGATCGACCGGCTTGAAAACCACGCGAAGACAATGCGGCTTGGGCCGGGCTTCCTCGGGCCGGACAGCGGCATCGGCCTGTTCAAGATGATCAATGCCCTCGGCCAGCAGGCCTGGAACTATATGGCGATCGAGGCGCTGTCCGAAGGCCGCGATGTTCCTAGGAAACTCGGCCTGCTCAGCGCATACAACAAACACCAGAAGCGCCAGAAGTCACAGGTCAGGGCCTTGCAGGGCGCGGCGCAGGCCTGACTGCTTTTCGGGCCAGTTGAACTGCCCTTCCCGCATTGAAGCGGCGCCGAACAGGCTTACGTCGCGTCATTAGCAAAATTTGCGGGAAGTGCACATGGAACTCCTGGCTTATCTGGAAGCGGTTTCCGACTGTCAGACAAAGGAAGCTCTGGACGAGGTCCTGATCGACACATGCAATCGCATCGGCGTCGCGGCGCTGTCGGGATACAACTTTCCGGTCAGTGCCTATGATGATGATCAGCGCCTGCCGATCATTTCGACCTGGCCGGACTCTGTGCGGGCTGTCTATCGCGACATCATGGTCGGGGACGATCCGCTCATGAATGCGGCCATGGCGCTCGGCATACCGGTCCACTTCCGCTCACTGACGGCGAAAATGGACCTGAACGAGAAGGGGCAGACCTTCGTCGCTGCAATGTTTGCGGCCGGATTGGTCGACGGTGTCATCACTCCGGTCATCTCACGGCCCGGCAATGTCGCCTGCTTTGCCGCCGCCTTCGAGGAAGAGCGCAATGATATCCGCCCGGCCGAGCTGAGGCGCATCAAATTCCTCTTCTCGGAATACTATTTCCGCTATCGCGAGCTCACCGATGTGCGTGTCAACGAGCTTTCCCTGCGCGAACGCCAGGTGATGGTCGCCATCGTGAACGCCAAGTCCAACCCGCAGATTGCGCGTGAGCTTGGCGTGTCGGAGCACACGGTCGGCACCTATGTACGCCGCTGTTTCGAAAAGCTCGACGTGAATAACCGCACACAGGCGATTGTGCGATTTCTTGGCGGGGGTGCCGGCAGCCTGCCCAGTTTATAGCGCCGCCCCGGGTGGGGCCTCGACGTCCCAAAAAAATCCTGGCCGGTTCAGCGCAATTGGTAATCGCCAGAAGCACCAGAAATCACAGGCAAAAAACCTTCAGGGCAAGTTGAATGGCGGGGCCGCGGGAATAAACCCGGCCATTGACTATTGAGTTATTTGAGAATGGCATAGTTTACTTACGGTAGAAGAAACGAAAGCTGGGTTCGTGCTGGACCTCTCGGCCTATCTCAATGAAATTTACCGCTGCACGTCCCGGGATGACCTGGACGAGGTGCTGATCGAGACGTTTGAATCGATCGGGGCCACCGCCCTATCGGGTTACACCTTCCCCTTCGGCGGCGCCGCATCCACCAGACAGCTGCCCATCCTTTCGACCTGGCCGGAGAGTGTGAGAGCCGCCTATCGCCAGCAGATGGCCGGCGACGATCCGATCATGTATGCGGCCATGACACTCGGCATGCCGGTGCATTTCCTGACGCTGGAAGCCTCGCTCGACTTCAATGATCGCGGCACATCGGTCCTGGACGTGATGCGCGCAGCGGGCTTCCATGACGGGGTGACCACGCCCGTCTATTCCAAGCCCGGCGATTTTGCCTATTTCGTTGCCGCCTTCGAGGAGGAACGCCCGGACCTGACCCCGGCGGACCTGCGCCGGATCAAGTTTCTCTTCTCGGAGTATTTCTACCGCCTCAGGGAGCTCGAGACGGTGCGCATGGATACGCTGTCGCGGCGCGAGCTGCAGGTCCTGGTCGCCATGGTGCACGACAAGTCGAACACCGAGATTGCGCGCCTGCTCGGCGTGTCCGAACATACGGTCGGCACCTATGTGCGCCGCTGTTTCGAGAAGCTGAACGTGCACAGCCGCACCCAGGCGGTGCTGCGTTTTGTCGGCGCCGGGACGATGGAAATTCCGCCGCTGGAGCCCTAGCGGGCCTGGCTAGATCAGCCCCCGGTCCTTCAGCCGCCCGACCAGCACCTTCACATCATATTCCTCGTCGCCCTCATAGCGCGGGGCGTATTTGGCATAGGCCGATCTCAACGCGTCCATGCGCTCGTCGATCCGCACGACATTGTAGGCGTGGCTGACGACGAAGCGCTCACCGGCCTTGATCTGCGGATAGATGATGGCGGCGAAATCGTCGGCCGGCATGACATGTTCGTTGAATTGCGGGTTCAGCTCCGAGGCGACCCAGCCGGGAATGATCAGGCCAACGGTGATATAGTTCGGCACCTGCTGGCGGAACATCTCGGTGAGGCCGAGCACAGCGTGCTTGGAGGCGATGTAGGCCGCGCCGGTGGAGGCGCAGAAGAAGGAGTTCTCAGAGCCGGTATTGTAGATCATGGCCGGCGAGCCCTGTTCCTTCATCCGGTTGCCGAAGACGCGGCAGCCATGCCAGACGCCCCAGAAGTTCACGTCCATGATGCGGTGGGCATCTTCCATCGGCGTGTCCGGCAGGCGCTTCTCGCGCAGCCCGATCCCGGCATTGTTGATCAGTACGTCGCAGCGGCCATGCTGGCCCCAGGTGAAGTGGGCGAGCTTCTCGACGCTTTCGAGGTCGGTGACATCGCACACCGTCCAGCGCGCATCCACGCCAAGCTCGCCCAGCATCTCGCAGGCTTCCTCCATCCGGTGCTCGCGCGGCTCGGCGATCACGATTTTCGCGCCGTCCGCGCCGAATTTCTTGGCGAGCGCATAGCCGATCCCCGTCGCCCCGCCGGTAATCACGACGGTCTTGTCCTTCATGTTCATGTCTGCCTCCCATCTCTTGTTGGCGGCGATAGTGGCACGCCGCAGTCCCGGCGCACAGGCTCAGCCGAGCATCCAGTCGAAGAGCGGCTTCAGGCGTCTGAATTCGGCAAGGCAGCTTGCCGGGCCATCATCGCCGAAGGCTGTCTCGACCGGCAGGGCGTCGATCCAGGCGGTGAGGCCCTTGCGGCGCAGCAGTTCGCCGCGCTCATGGTCCTGCGGATAGGGCGCGGGCACGCGTTTCAGGTCCGGCGCGCTGAAGCGGACGCCATCCTTGCCGAGCGCGTCCATGAGACCGGCCAGCGCCGCACCATCCTTGCCGTCGATCCGGGCCCGCCAGGCGTCGAGATCGGCGCGCTCGAATTCGAACATGCCGACGCCGAGGGTCAGGTCGCCCGGTTCGAGGCCGAGCATCCAGCGCGGCGAGCCGGACTGGCCGCAATCGGGCGCCCAGGCCATGCGAAGATAGGTGTTGTAGGGCGTCTTGTCCTTCGAGAAGCGGACATCGCGCGGCAGGCGGAAGATCTTCGCGCTGTAGTCATGGCCGGTCATCTGCTTGAAGCCGGCCGCCATGGCGTCGGCGAAAGCGCCGGACGGGGCTGTGAAGGCGGCGTCGCGCGTCTTCTTGTTGGCATTGAACCAGTCGCGGTCATTATTGGCGGCAAGATCGGTGAGGAAGGCGATGAGAGCGGGACCCTGCATCGTCATTTCTCCGGCAGGGACAGGGCATGGCTGACGGCGAGGGAGACCCAGTCGCGCAGCAGGGCATCATCGCAGGCCTCCTCATCGACATGGAAAAAGCCCGACATGCGGCGGCCGCCATGCACCATCGGCTCACCGCCGGGCAGGGCGGACGCTTCGGCCTCATTGTCCTTGCCGACCCGGAACATGAAGCGTGACGGACCGGCTTTCGCGCTGCTGACCCCGCCGACCATGTTGCCGTTCAGCAGGAAACAGAGCCCGCCCATCATCTTCTTCTCGCTGAGGCCGACCAGGCCAGTCAGCGCCCGGCGGAACCGGTCAGCTGTCTGTTCGTCATACGCCATCCGGTCGATCCTCTGGCGTCGCGCCAAAGCAGAACTGGCCGAGATAATTGGCGAGCGTGTCGTTGATCTTCACTGGCAGGTCCCCTCCACGCGTTGAGCCTACGACAGCTTGCGCCGGAATGGCCAGACCGGATTTCGATTTCGGGTTGACGGCGCGCGCCGTGCCGGATGCGCGAATTAGGCCTCGCCTTGCGCGGGCGGATTGGCCAGTATGCTGGCTGGCGATACCAGGGGCGAGGGGCCGATGCGTCTTCGGAGACTGAGCGAGCATATCGGGCAGCAGAACTGGCTGGCGGTCGGGCTCGACTTCCTGATCGTGGTGGCCGGTGTGTTCATCGGTCTCCAGCTTGGCAACTGGAACACCGCGCGCGCCGATCGGGCGGCCTATCAGGACGCGCTGGAGCGCTACCGCGCGGAGGTTGTGACCAACCTTGCGACCCTCGACGAGGCCGACGAACAGGCCATTGTGACTCTCGAATTCGTATCGAATGCTTTTGACAGCCTGCTATCGTGTGACGACTCCCCCGAAGCGCTGGCGGCCGTCAACAGGGGGATCAATGTGATCATGGGCACGAGTGGCCTGTCGCTGCGCAGCTCGGCGCTGGAGGAGCTGACCTCCTCGCCCCGGCTGCTGGCCCGGCAAGGCGAAGACGCCCGAAAGCGGTTCAGTGACACAGCCTATTACAAGTCGGTCTTCCTGCGCGAGGCTGAATTTATCGAAGTGCTGCCGCTGGATGAGCGGGCGCAGAACAACCCGATCATCGAGGTTGGCGCGATCACCCGGCGCGAAGTGAACTATGCCGGGCGGGACTATTCGCGCCCGGACCGGTTGCTTCGCCTGGGCGTGCCCGTCAGCGCGGCCTGCCGCAATGACCGGCTGATCAAGTCTTTCTACACCTGGGAGCGCTGGCAGTCGGCCTTGCCGGCGGTGAGCCGCATCCTGCGCGAGCAGCTGGAGAGCGATCTTGCCTGGCTCGAAGGGCAGGCGTGATCCTCAGCTTTCACCCCACGTCATACCTTGCCGCGGACGCCGCGCCTGCTACCTAATCCGGCAGAAAAGATAACCGCTGAAGGTAGAGGTTTGCCCATGTCTGTCCCGCCCGTGCTCCAGAATCTTCGTATCCCGGTTATCGGGTCTCCGCTTTTCATCATTTCCAATCCGGACCTGGTGATTGCCCAGTGCAAGGCCGGCGTTGTCGGCTCGTTCCCGTCGCTGAATGCGCGTCCGATCAGCCAGCTCGATGAGTGGCTCGACCGGATCACCTCCGAGCTCGACGCCCATAACAAGGCCAATCCGGACCGGCCGGCCGCGCCCTTCGCGGTCAACCAGATCGTCCACAAGACGAACAACCGCCTGGAAGAAGACCTCGAGCTTTGCGTGAAATACAAGGTGCCGCTGGTGATCACCTCGCTCGGCGCACGCACCGAGGTCAACCAAGCCATCCATTCCTATGGCGGCATCGTCATGCATGACGTGATCGACACATGGTTTGCCAACAAGGCGCTGGAGAAGGGCGCCGACGGCCTGATCGCGGTTTGCGCCGGGGCCGGCGGGCATGCCGGGCGGCTCTCGCCTTTCGCGCTGATCCAGGAAATCCGCAAGTTCTTCGACGGTCCGCTCGCCCTGTCGGGGTCGATCGCGCATGGCGGGGCAGTCGCCGCGGCGCAGGCCATGGGCGCTGATTTCGCCTATATCGGCTCGGCCTTCATCGCCTGCGACGAGGCCAATGCCGTGGACGGCTACAAGGATGCCATCGTCGAGTATGGCGCCGAGGATATCGTCTATTCGAACCTGTTTACCGGCGTGCACGGCAACTATCTCAAGCCGTCGATCGAGGCGGCCGGGCTGGACCCGAACAATTTGCCTGAAAGCGATCCGAGCAAGATGAATTTTGGCTCCGGCGGCAATCAGAAGTCCAAGGCCTGGAAAGACATCTGGGGTTGCGGGCAGGGCATTGGCGCGGTCGACAAACGCATGTCGACGGCCGAGTTCGTCGACCGGCTGGCGCGCGAATATGAAGGCGCCATCGCCGCCCTCAACCAGCACAAGGCCTTCCGGCCGGAAGCGGCCGTGGCGAAACAGGCTGCAACCAGCGGCATCCTCTAGGAAGCTGTTCGCAAGGCCCGGAATTCAAACACTTAATTCGGGCATCCTCCCAATTCGTCCGACAGCGGACGGGCGCCGCTAGTCTATCCTCCGTCAAAGGAGGATAGGCGTGCTGTTCCATTGCGTGAGAGAGGCGGGCCGGGCGGTTGCGGCCGGCTGGCGCTGGCCGCATTTTTCGATTGCGGAACTGGCCTGCCGGTGCGGCGGACGGTTCTGCGGCGGCGAATACTGGCATGACGCGGCGTTTCTCGATGGGCTCGAGCAGATGCGGGCCGATATGGGCGCGCCGCTTTTCATCACGTCGGGGCATCGATGTGCGGGCTGGAATGCAGCGGTCGACGGGGCGCCGCTATCGATGCACAAGCAGCTGGCCGCCGATATCCGTCTGGCCGGGCATGACCGGTTCGCCCTGCTGTCAGCCGCAGAGCGAGCGGGTTTTGCCGGCTTTGGTCTCGCGCGCAGCTTCCTCCATATCGACAGGCGGGCGCGGCCAGCGCGCTGGTTCTATCCGGGAAGCGAAACAGTATGGACGATATAGCAGGACTGGCGGCGAGCGCGGCGGGCGGCGGATTGTTCGGCCTCATCGGGACGGCGCTTGGCAGGGTCGCGGGTTTCTTCGAAGCTCGCCAGGCCCAGGCGCATGAACGGGCCCGCTGGGCGCATGAGACAGACTTGCTGGAACTCCAGCAGGCGGCGCGCGCGGCCGAGACCGAGGCTGAGCTTGCCCTGGCCGAGACGGCGGGGCGCTGGGAGGGCTTGCGTGCGTCGGTCGAGGCGGACACGGCGATCGCGGCGAGCTATCGCTGGGTCGATGCGGTGCGCGGGCTGACCCGGCCGCTCCTGACGCTGCTGCTCTGGCTCATCGCTGGCGGCATCTGGCTCGGCGCCGATGCAGGTGCGCGCGCTTCGATCACCGAGACCGCGACCTTCGCGGCCACCGCCGCCACGCTCTGGTGGTTCGGCGACCGCAGCCCGAGACAGGGCCGAGCGCCTTAAGGCCCGGCCATGAAAAAAGGCGGACCCGAAGGCCCGCCTTTCCTGATTGGGACTGTCCCGTGAGAGGGATCAGAAGCCGCACTTCGTATCGAAGAATTCGAACAGCTCCGGCAGCCATTGCATGTTCTGTTCATACCAGAACGGGCTGTGAGTCATGTCCTCGATCTCGACATACTTGACGTCGGCGCCCATGGCTTCGAGGCGCGATACCCAGCGGCGGCTATGCTCGACAGGCACCGTCGTGTCGAAGTCGCCGTGTATCAGCAACATCGGAACGGTGACCTTATCGGTATGCTCGATGGGATTGACGCCCGAAATGGTCGGCTTCTGGAACTCGCGCAGGAAACGGCTGCCAGCCAGGCCGCCGCGAATGCGGCTGATGTCGGAGACACCGGCGCCTGCAGCGATACAGTTGAACATATCATTGTCGCGGGTGGCTGCGGCAAACGCACTGTAGCCACCATAGCTCCAGCCGAAGAAGCCCAGCTTGTCCGGATCGGCGATGCCCATCTCGACCAGCTTGTTGATGCCGTCCTCGACATCATCCTGCATGCTGAGGCCCCACTGATTGTCCCCGGCGATCCAGTGCTTCTTACCAAGTCCACGCGACCCGCGATAATTCGGCTGGAAAACGGCATAGCCCTTGTTTGCGAGCATTTGCGCCCATTCGTCATAGCCTTTCTCATCGCGGACCCAGGGGCCGCCATGCGGCATGGCGATCGTCGGGAACGGGCCTTCCATATCGCGCGGGACGGTGACATAGCCGGAAACTTCCATGCCGTCGCGTGCCGTATAGGTCACGAGCTCCTGAGGAGAGAGGGCCTCTTCGGGGATTTCGGGGTTGCGCGTGATGACGGGCGCAACCTTGTTGTCCTTGATGAGATACCAGCTTCCCGGATCCTGCGGGCTTGTCACATAGATGAGCGTCGTGGAGTTATCGTCCGAAACGCGGCGGATCGATACATCCTTGCCGGGAAACGCGGCTTCGATACTGGCGTGAAGGCCGCCGAAGTAGTCATCGATGTAATACGGCTTGGTGCCTTCGAGATCTGAATACCAATACCCGACAATCTTGGCGCCGTCGGACAGGCGGGGTGAGCGGATCACGCCCACAGCGTCATAGCGTTCCGTGCCGAACAGCATTTCCCGTTCGCCGGTGCGGATGTCGACATCGTAAATGGCGGTTGCATCCCGGCCGGGTTCGTTCGCCACCACGGTGGCGAGTTCGGGGCGGCCCGGATTGAAGAAGCCGACGAGGCTGAATGCGTCGCGGCTGTCGGCATTCAGGGCACCGATTTCCTTCCAGTCATCGTCTGGCGAGATGCGCGCATAGGTCACGATGCGGTTGCGGGCCGCATCATATTCCTCGGCGCCGCGGGGCTGGCCCGCCCGGTCGAAGGTGAAGCTCGAAAAGCGCTCGCCACTGCGCAGCACGCGGTCGCGATTGCCGTTCCGGACATCGGTAATGTAGTAGTTCGGGCTCTCGCCGGGGTCTTCGGTGTGCGAAACGAGAACCTTGTTCTTCTCATCCGGGAGAGATGCGACGACCTCACCAATGCCGAGGCTGCCCATGAATTCCTGCATCGGGTCGCGCGGGTTCGGCCGGTTTGTGGTGCGCACCAGCGATTGCCATTTCTTGGTCTTCACATTGTAGGAAGCGGTGCGTGGCAGGTAGACGGGGCGCCCGCCATCCTCGGTCTCGAGGATCAGCTCGACGACAATGTGGGTATCGTTTGCCCAGAACACGCTTTGCGGGATCAGGCCCTCGGTCTGGATCGCCTGGATCGAGCCCTGAATATCGTCCGTGTCGAAGATGATCAGTTCGGGATCGGCTGCGCGATCGCGGCGCATCAGCATCGCAATGCGCTCTGCGTCCGGCGCCATGTCCAGCGACTGGACCTGGTTGGTGTCGGCCCAGACTTCGACCGGCACCGGTTCTGGCTGAGCGATGGCCGGCGCGGACAGCAGGCAAAGTGCCCCAGCAATCGTTCCAATGACCCGTTGAAACACGTGAAATCTCCTTGATTACATACGGATAAGTCGACCATTCCGTGAGGTAGAAAGCAAGGCTTTACTCGTCTTCGTGCTGCGCAAAAAAAGCCCGCGACAACTCGTGTCGCGGGCTCATTCGGTTTGTTGGTCGCGGGCTCGCTACCCGGCCCGCAACTGATGCACCGCTTAGAACGTCTTGGTAACGTTCAGGAACAGCGTGCGGCCACCAAGATCGTAGCCAATACCGCCCAGCGTACCGAGGTCGTTGTTGTTGGTCAGCGGCGGAGCTTCGTCGAAGACGTTGCTGATACCACCGCGAACAATCAGGGTGTCACCCTGCCAGGCAACCGACATGTCGTGCACCCAGTATTCCTCTGCATTGTCGTAGGAAATACAGGCGGCGCCGTTCGGTGCTTGCGGAGAGCCTGCCGGGAACTGGTCACCAGCCTGGACGCAGGGATTGAAGCCGGACGTGACCTGGTCAAACGGGTCATCATTGTCTTCAATCATTTCACCAATGTAACGCGACTGGAACAGGAGACGGTAGTCGTTCCAGTTGAGGATGTTGGTGAAGTTCAGGCGCCATTCCGGATTGCCGTATTCGCCGAGATCGTCATCGACGAAAATGCCGTCCACCAGGAACTGTTCTTCGGTCTGGGTCAGCGACTGCGTCGCCCGGGCGATGAGGTCGTAACCAACCGGACCTTCCAGGCCAGGAACATTGAATTCGTAATTGAATTCAATGTTGTAGTCGATGCCTTCGACAGTCTGGTCACCCAGGTTCTGGTTGAGGGCGTTCACGAAGGTGATTTCACCAGACGTATCGTCACCCGCAACACGCGGTGCACGCGTAACAAACGCACATTGCGGATCGCTGAGGTTCGGCGAGTTGTAGCAACGGTTCACGATGGTGTTTGCCGTCAGCTGGTCAACTTCGTCTTCAACCGTGATGTCGAAGTAGGTGACAGATGCACGAAGGTCGAAGGCGTCCGTGAACGGTTGCTCGAACACGATACCAGCCGAAAGGGCCTTGGACGTTTCCGCCGCCAGGTTCGGGTTGGAACCCGAAGCGACTTGGGTCGGTGCGCCGAAGAAGACCGGGTTCGTTGAACCAAGTCCGCCGATACCGAGCTGGGTCGGATCGGTCGGTTCGAGGCCGAAAGGACCGCCGCCATTTTGACAGTTTGAAATGACCTCCGGATCACGAGGATCAAGGTTAGGCTGGTATTCACGCGTATCCGGCGTGTTCGGGTCGTTGTCATAGTCACCGAACGGAACCGCGACGCCCGGAACCCGGCATGGATCGCTCGGGTCGCCAAAGCCGACAACGCGTCCACCAAACTGCTCACCGAGGTTCGGTGCGCGGAAGGATGTACCGTAGGTCGAGCGGACGCTGACCCAGTCGGTCGGCGCATAGACGCCCTGGATGCGATAGGTCCACTGGGACCCGAAGTTATCTTCCTCGGTCCAGCGGGCCGCACCGTTCAGGGTGAGCTCGTGAACAAGCGGCATATCCGCAAGCAGGGGCGCTTCAAGCTCGATGAAGGCTTCCTGCAGGTTACGCTGACCATTCGAACCCGGGTCGGCGAAGAAGCCGAAGAAGTCACCGGCAGTTGCACCGGCGTCCGTCCTCGTCTCGATCGCGTCATCGCGAAGTTCGACACCGATCACCATGCCGAGCGGACCGGCCGGCAGTTCGAACAGATCACCCGACAGGTAAGCGTTGAACACGGTCTGTTCGACGGTCGTGTCAGTGATGCGGTTCGGGAACAGATACTCGTTATCAGCCGGATCAGAGAAGCGGCCCGTATTGATGAACGTGCTGTCGTAGAAGTCCAGCGGACGGCAGCTTACGGTCTGCGTTTCACCGGTAACACCGCGCGGATCACAGACAAACTCGCCCAGAGCTGAGTCGAAGCGAGTATTCGAGAGGGTCTGTTCCAGACGCGGATAGAACGGGATACCGCTAACCACGTCATTGCCGGACGAACGGCTGTAGCTGAGGTAAGCGTCATAGCCCCAGTTGTCGAGCGGGCCGGCGTTCATGAAGGGCAGTTCGCCTTTCATGCCACCAATCAGGCGCGACTGGGCCACGTTCGTCTCGTTCACGAACCGGCTGTTGTAGTAAAGCGTACCCGTTGCTCCAAGCTCATTGAGAGCATAATCGGCCGGAATGCGGACACGGCCCTGGCCAGACGTGTTGGTGTAGGTATCACGATAGGCGTGCGAGCCTTCGAAATAGACCGTCAGGTCGCCATACAGGTCGGTTTCGTACTCACCGGTCGTGTAGAAGGTGGTCCGCGAGAAGTCCGGCGTAAGCGTCGCGTTCAGCTCCTCAGGGAAGAGCAGCAGGCGAGAGCCGTTAACCGATCCAGGCGTCAGCAGGTCTGCGGTAACCGGGATCGGGCGGAAGTTTGGCGGAAGCGGAGCGCCGTAATCAAAGCCCTCATCGTAATAGAGGAAGCCGAATGGCGTGCCGCTGACGGCGCCAGCACCGAATGAACCGGTGCACGATTCATACAGATCGCCGCTTTGGCCTTGAGCATAGAAGCGTTGGCATGGCAGCGTGTAGGGATAGTAGAAGCTGCCGAAATCACCACGACTGAAGCCGTCGGTCCGGCTATGTTCAGCGGCGAAGGCCATGTAGCCGCGATCGTTCGAAATGCCGAGCGACGCGGTATAGACTTGTTGCTTGCCGCCATTGCCGCGCATTTCTGGGTCAGTGTAGAAAGCATCGAGCTGAAGACCATCAAAGTCCGTCCGCAGGATGTAGTTCACAACACCGGCAACAGCGTCCGAACCGTAAACCGACGAAGCGCCGTCCAGCAGGACGTCCACGCGCTCGATCAGGGAGCCCGGGATCAGGTTGAGGTCAGGCGCGCTGGGTGCGCCGCGCACACCGGCCGGAGCAAGGCGGCGGCCGTTGATGAGGACCAGTGTCCGGCCTGCATCAAGACCGCGCAGCGATGCGGTCGCGGAACCCGGGCCGTTGTCTGACAGAAGACCGGCGGAGGTGGACAGGCCGGTCGTGGTTTGCTGACCCTGGACAACCGTCGTCTGACCGAGCAGGTCGGATGCGTCGACGAGACCAAGGTCCCGAGCCGTATCGCCATCGATCACCTGAAGGGGCGAAACACTTGAGTATTCGTCGCGCGCGAGACGCGAACCGGTGACAACGACGCGCTCCTGACGGGCCTCGTCTTCATCGGCTACTTCTTCGATAACAATAGGGGCTTCTTCTTCTTCGTCAGACGCTTCTGCCGCCGGAGTCGAACTCGTCTCCTGCGCGATGGCAGCGCCTGCCCAGATGCCGCCTGCGACGCCAGCAAAAAGCGTGGTCGCGAGAAGCTTCTTCTTCCAGATATCTTGGGTCAAAATGACCTCCTCCATAAGTGCTCACCCGGAGGAGGACCTCCGGGGAGCATACCCTGACAGTTGTAGAGACTGATCGACGCCCGAGCAGCCCTGCCAACTACGCTAGGCAACCGGCTTTAAAGGCGTCAATGACTAAGTGAAGGATTTGTCATTTCCATCTGCAATCGTGACGAAACTGTGTCGAAAGAGACACATTTTGCGACAGCTGGGCAGTGAGCGGGACAAGTCTCCCCTCCAAACACCCGGTTCGGGGCGAATTTTCCTTCTGCATCAAGGCAAGCGCTCAACCGGGTCAAACTTTAGCGCCGGTTTACCAGAATGACCGCAACGCGTAGAGGCTGCCTTGAGCCCCGCAAGCCCGGCCGGGAAAGGCATCGCTGCCCGGTGCAGGGTGTGGCAGGTAAGGGGGAAATGGTGCCGCGGGGGAGGATTGAACTCCCGACCTCGTCATTACCAATGACGCGCTCTACCACTGAGCTACCGCGGCATTTGAAGCGGGTGAGGGAGGCCCTTAGCTTATGCGGGGAATGATGAAAAGACCGTTTCGGAAGGTTCACTGAACAAATGACTGACAAAGACAGCGCCGCCAGCCGCGATGCCCGTCTCAAGGCGGCCCTTCGCGACAATCTCAAACGCCGCAAACAGGCCGCCCGGCGCGGGCGGGAAGACGAATCCCGCAAACCGGGCGAAAAGGGTGCCGGGACGGACACATAAAGGCTCTGTTCAGGGTTTGGGCAGGTGCGCCGCATTCCTGCCTTTTCCACGCCGACAAGACCACTATAAGGAGCCGCCATGGACAGATTGAAGATCACTGGCGGCAAACCGCTTTCCGGCACGATCCCGATTTCGGGAGCGAAGAATTCCGCGCTGAAGTTGATGGCGGCGGCGCTGCTGACGCCTGAGCCGCTCACCCTCACCAATGTGCCGCAGCTGGCCGATACGCGATTCCTTTCGCAGCTGCTGCAGACGCTCGGGGTCGAGGTCTACTGGCCGAAGGGCGATTCGACCTGCCGGATGAACGCAGAATCGCTGACCTCGACCATCGCGCCTTATGAACAGGTGCGGAAAATGCGGGCGAGCTTCAACGTGCTCGGCCCGCTCCTGGCGCGCTACGGCCACGCCACGGTCTCGCTGCCCGGCGGTTGCGCGATTGGGGCCAGGCCCGTCGACCTGCACCTGAAGGCCTTCGAGACCATGGGCGCCGACCTTATTGTCGAGGAAGGCTATGTGAAGGCCGCAGCGATTCGCGGGCTGAAGGGCGCGCATATCGTCTTTCCCTTCGTCTCCGTCGGGGCAACCGAACATGCCATGCTCGCCGCGACCCTCGCCGAGGGTGAGACGGTGCTTGAGAATGCCGCGCGTGAGCCGGAAATCGCCGACCTCGCCGATTGTCTCAATGCGATGGGCGCCAAGATCAGCGGCGGTGGCACGGCAACCGTCACGATCCAGGGCGTCGAGAAGCTGCACGGCACCACGCACGCCGTAATGCCGGACCGGATCGAGGCCGGCACCTATGCCATGGCCGTCGCCGCGGCCGGCGGCGACGTGACGCTGACCAATGCACCCGTGAGCGCGCTGAGCGCCCTGACCGGGGCCCTGCGCGATGCCGGTGTCACCGTGGAAACCGACAAGCAGGCCGGCACGATGCGGATTGTGCGCAATGGATCGACGCTGAACGCGGTCAGCGTCGACACCGCGCCGCATCCGGGCTTCCCGACCGACCTGCAGGCGCAGTTCATGGCGCTGATGACGCTCGCCAATGGCACGTCGGTGATCCGGGAGAACATTTTCGAGAACCGGTTCATGCACGCCCCGGAGCTTTCACGGCTCGGGGCGAACATCGCCGTGCGCGGTCATGAGGCGATTGTGAAGGGTGTGGAGACCCTGAAAGGGGCACCGGTGATGGCGACTGACCTTCGCGCGTCGGTTTCCCTTGTCATCGCCGCGCTCGCTGCCCAAGGTGAGACCGAGGTCAACCGGATCTACCACCTGGACCGGGGCTTTGAACGGCTGGAAGAAAAACTGAGCGCTGTCGGGGCCGATATCCGGCGTGTCAGCGACAGTGAGGAATAGGGGCGCCAGACATGGCTGACATGAAGCCGCTGAGGCTTATCGCCGAGGACAAGGACGACCTGACGGTGATTTCCGCTGCCATCCAGGATGCGGTCACCAAGGCCGAGCACCTGAAATACGAGGCCCGGCGCCACCGGTTCTCGATCGAGCTGAACCGGTTCCGTTGGGAAGAGAAGGGTGGCAAGCGCCGCAAGAAGGAGCCGGGCGCGCGCGTGCGCTCGCTGCTGGCCTTTGACGGCGTGCTGTCGGTGAAGTCGCTCGGCATTTCCAAGGCCGATCCCGACATGGTCTATTCACTGCTCGCCATTGAATTCGACCCGGCCGATGAACCGCCGGGCGGGATTGTCCGTATCGTGTTTGCAGGCGACGGTGAACTGGCCCTCGACGTCGAGGCGCTCGATGTCACCCTGCTGGACAGTGAGTATGAGTGGACGACCCGCCATACGCCGAGCCACGAACGGAGAAAGCGCTGATGGTCCGCTGGATCGATGCGACGCAAGGCAGCTTCAAGGAAACCTTTGCAGCCTTCCTGGATGAACCGCGCGGCGAAGCCGGCGATGTCGCCGCGACGGTGCGCGACGTCATTGCCGATGTGCGCAAGAATGGCGGCGAGGCGGTTGCGCGCTACACCTCGAAATTTGACCGGCTGACCCTCGACCCGGTGACGCTGCAATCGGACAATGTCGACCTGGCGGCGCTGGCGGCGGGCTGTCCGGCCGACCTGCGCGAGGCCATCGACTTCGCGGCCGAGCGGATCGCCGCCTATCATGAGAAGCAGCGCCCGGTGGACCACATCTTCAAGGATGCGTCCGGGGTCGAACTTGGCTGGAAGTGGACGTCGCTGGACAGCGTCGGCGTCTATGTGCCGGGCGGGCTTGCGTCCTATCCAAGCTCGGTGCTGATGAACACGGTTCCGGCCAAGATTGCCGGTGTGGACCGCGTCGTGATGACTGCGCCCGCGCCGGGTGGCCAACTGGCCCCGGCGGTCGCTTATGCCGCCCTCAAGGCGGGTGTGGATGAATTCTATCCGATTGGTGGGGCGCAGGCCATTGCCGCCCTCGCTTTCGGGGCTGGACACCTTGCGCCGGTCGACAAGATTGTCGGCCCCGGCAATGCCTATGTCGCCGAGGCCAAGCGCCAGGTTTTCGGGACGGTTGGTATCGATACCATCGCCGGACCATCGGAGATTCTCGTGGTGGCCGACGAAAGCGCCAACCCCGACTGGATCGCCGCCGACCTGCTCAGCCAGTCCGAACACGACACCTCCTCGCAGTCGATCCTGATTACTGTGAACAAGGATGTGGGCAAGGCTGTGGAAGAGGCTGTGGAAAAACAGTTGAAATCTTTGTCCACAGAGGCCCGCGCCCGTCAGGCCTGGGAAAGCCATGGCGCGATCATCCTGGCCGGGTCGCTTGACCAGGCCGCTGACATCGCCAACACGATCGCCGCCGAGCACCTGGAGCTCGCCGTGGAGGATCCCGACCTGCTTTTGCCGCAGATCCGGCATGCCGGTGCGGTGTTCCTCGGCCACCATACGCCTGAGGCCCTCGGTGACTATGTGACCGGGTCCAACCACGTCCTGCCGACCAGCCGGGCGGCGCGGTTCAGCTCAGGCCTTGGTCTTGCCGACTTCATGAAGAGAATGAGCATCCAGCGGGCGAGCGCAGACGGATTCAACGCGCTTGCACCCGCCGCCCTCCGGCTGGCAGAAGCAGAAGGGCTTCCGGCGCATGCGCGGTCGGTTTCCATTCGCACCAATTCCGGCGGAGGCCATGGCTGACAAACGCCTCATCGCGGTCGAGATCGACGAGGAGACGCTGTCCTCCAGCGGGCCGGATGCCGAGCATGAGCGGCGCGTCGCCATTTTCGACCTCATCGAGGAAAACACCTTCGGCGTGATCGATGATGATGGCGGGCCCTATGTGCTCCACCTGTCCATGGTCGAGCGCAAGCTGGTCTTCGACATCCGCCGGGAAAGCGGAGAGAAGGTGCACGCTTTCATCCTGTCGATTTCGCCTTTCAGGGGAATTATCCGCGACTATTTCATGATCTGCGAGAGTTACTATTCGGCGATCAAGACGCAGACCCCGCACCAGATCGAAGCGATCGACATGGCGCGCCGGGGCATCCACAATGAAGGCTCATCGCTGCTGGCCGAACGCCTCGAAGGCAAGATCGAGGTGGATTTCGATACGGCGCGCCGGCTGTTTACCCTGATCTGCGCGCTGCATGCCGGTCAGGCCCGCGCCCCGGGCGGCTGATCAGCCCTCGGCGTAGTCGAGCGGACGGTCGAGCAGGATGGTCCGGATCGTGATGCGGATACCGTCTTCCTCATAATCGCGTTCGATGCTGACATTCGGCATGAAGGTCTCGAGCCGTGTTCCGAAGCCGAACTGTTTTGGGGCACGAATGCCGCTGAGGCCGGACTCCTTCCATTCGACCTTCAGCTGCTTGCGTGCCAAATCCGGCCAGCAGGTAATGTCGAGCCGGCCACCGGGTTTACTGAAGCAGCCATATTTCGCGGCATTGGTGGCAAGTTCATGGCCGAGCAGGGAGGCCATCTGCGAGGCGCGCGGGTTCAGCGTGACGTCATTGCCATGGAAATGGGCGCGGCCGGGTGCGAAGCCGCCATACTGTTCGATGCTGGTGTCGAGGATGTCCTTGAGTGAGAGGCCGGCCCAGTTGGTGCGCGAAAGAAGGCTATGGGTGCGGCTCATCGCCATGATGCGATCTTCGAAATCCTCCCGAAAATCCTCGATGCTGCCAGCGTTCTTGCCAGCCATGGCTGCCACGGCCTGGACAACCGAAAAGACGTTTTTTACGCGATGATCGAGTTCGAGGCTGATCGCTTCATTCCGGCGTTGGAGATTTTCCTCTTCGGTGACGTCCTCGGCGTGCTGGATGATGTAGACCACGTTGCCGGTGCCGTCGAAATAGGGCGTCTGGGTGCACTGCCAGCATCGCGTGCTGGTCGTTCCGTCGGCATGTTCGAAGCGGAACGCCTGCCGGTCCAGCTGGGTGGTGCCGCCATCCAGTGTCTGCAGGAATGTTTCCCGCACAGAGGCCACACGCTCCGGGGTATCCGGGAAGGCATCGAAGATGTACCGGCCCGAAATCTGGTCCAGCGTGCGCTCCAGCATGGTGAGGTAGGCCTTGTTGGCGTAGACGATATGCAGCTGGCGATCCATCACCATGTACGGTGTCGGCATGGTGTCGAAGAGCTGCATGAAGTTGAGGTAGCCGGCCTGGACGGGCGGCTTGTCGGCGCGCGGCATGTCGAGGGGCATGAGATCTCCGGCTTCCGGTTACGTCCAATTCACACGCTTTCTGGCAGAAAAGCGTTACTGTCTGGTGCACCCCTGAGGGGCGCGGCAGTGCAAAAGGACTTGCGTCGAGACGGTGACGAAAGTACCGAACCGCACCATATTAAGCGTGCGGAACCGATTCCGCGGCAAATCATGGAGTGCCAATGGCAAAAGAAGAACTTATCGAATTCAACGGGACCATCATGGAACTGCTTCCGAACGCGACCTTTCGCGTGAAGCTGGAAAACGACCATGAGATCATCGGCTATACCGCCGGCAAGATGCGCAAGAACCGTATCCGCATCCTGACGGGCGACAAGGTTCTCGTTGAGATGACGCCCTACGACCTGACCAAGGGCCGGATCACCTACCGCTTCAAGTAATATGACAGACCCGCGCGCGCCCCTTGTCCTGGCGAGCGCGTCACCGCGGCGCCTTGATCTGCTTGCCCAGGCAGGCATTCGTCCAGATGACGTCAGGCCCGCCGACATCGATGAATCCCCTCAAAAAGATGAAACGCCCCGCGCGCTGGCCCACAGGCTTGCGCTGGAAAAGGCGCAGGCGGTGCATCGCAGCGGCGAGTACACGCTGGCGGGCGATACGGTCGTCGCGCTTGGCCGGCGCATGCTTCCCAAGGCTGCCAGTAGTGACGAGGTCCGTGCCTGTCTGGAGCTGATCTCGGGGCGCGCCCACCAGGTGCTGAGCGGCATCGCCGTGATCGCCCCGGACGGGCGTGAATCGGTCCGGGTTGTGACGTCACGGGTCGTCTTCAAACGCCTGACCCAGCCGGAAATCGAGCGCTATGCCACGGCTGGCGATGGTGTCGGCAAGGCGGGCGGCTATGCCATCCAGGGCGGCGCGGCGCCTTTTGTCCGGCGCATCAACGGCTCCTACACAGCCATTGTCGGCCTGCCGCTTTATGAGGCGGTGTGCATGCTGGAAGGGCTCGGCTACCGCTAGCCTGGTCTAGCCGGTCGGCGCGTCGAGCGGGGCGGAATAGGTGCGCAGCGGCGCAACCCCGGTCCTGGCCTGCGGCGCTGAAATATCGTCGAGCGTGACGGTGACGCGCGCGTCTTGCGGCAGCGGCCCGTCCAGCGAAATGGAAAAGGTGCGGTCGCTGGCATCGAGGACGACGAGGTTCGTGACCGGATAGGTCTGGCCGGTGCCGTCCCGGCCCTCAATGCGGATCTTGCCTTCAAGGCGCGCATGTGCATTGCCGCTATTGGTCAGATCGACCTCCAGCCGCGGCGCACTGGCCGTCCCTGCCACGCGCACACCGCTGACCTCCGGTGCGCTCATCGCCGGCTGGACCGTCAGGTAAAAGAGGCTGGCGCCTTCGGTTTTCTGCATCCGGCCATCGGCGCCCGGGGCCACCTCGGAGGCCATCAGCGCGAGCTTGTAGTCGCCCGCCGCAGCGGGTTTGGCCGGAACGATGATGTCGACAATCACCTTGCCGGACTGGCCGGGCGCCAGCGGCAGGTAGGCGGGCGTGATGCGTGTCCAGCCAGTGGCCGATCGCTCATCGGTGCCCTCCGGCGACAGGACCAGCGCGCCCTGCCGGCTGAGCGTCCAGTCCGCCAGCCCCACCGTGAGATCGCGGGACATCTCATCCGACAGGTTGGTGACCGTCAGCATCTGGCGGTAGCGCTCGCCCGGCTCGGCCGGGATCTCCACCGACGAGGGCTGGATGTCGATCCCCTGCGCCAGGGCCGGCAGGGCGGTTGCCACAAGGCCGAGGGCCGGGATGAGGAGGCGGGCAAGGGAGGCAATCATTCGGGTGTGCAGGGCCTGTTGATGCTGGGTCGGGAAATCCCGGTCACGTTAAGCCCGTCTTCTTACTGGTCGTTTAAGACCCATATGACCTTGCGGCTTGCCCGCAGCAGGCAGCTTGGCTAGGCGGCAGGAGTGATGAGCGAACAGACGCCGGAAAAGAAGAAGAAAAAGCGCAAGAAGAAGCGCCCGCATATCGCCGCCGACCTGTCGACGGTGGACGGGCGCGCGCGCGCCGAACGCGAGCTGGTGCTCGGCGATCACGGCTTCCTGCGCGAGAGCTTCCAGAACCTGCACCAGATCAGCCCGGAAATGTGGCGCTCCAACCAGCCCAATCCGCGGCAGGTGGCAGAACATGCGGCCGAGCGCGGTATCCGTACCATCATCAATCTGCGCGGCGAGAGCACCAAGGGCTATTACCTGCTTGAGAAGGAAGCCTGTGAAGCGGCCGGTATCGCGCTGGTCGATTTCCAGGTCTTCTCCCGCGATACGCCCAAGGTCGAGACCATCGAGGCGGCGCAGGCCCTGTTCGAGGACATCGCCTATCCGGCGCTGATGCACTGCAAGTCAGGCGCTGACCGCGCCGGACTGATGAGCGCGCTCTACATGATCTTCCGGCGGAAGATGCCGGTCGCAAAGGCTGCCGAGCAGCTGTCTGGCCGTTTCCTGCACGTCAAATCCGGCAAGACCGGCATGCTGGATGCGTTTTTCGCCACCTATCTGGAAGAGACGGCGGATAGCGGAAAACCCTTCATGGACTGGGTGCGCGAGGATTATGACCCCGCCGCCGTCAAGGCCGAATTCATGAAGCGCCTGGGCAACAGGTTTCAATGGGATCGCCTGCTACGGCGCGAATGACCTCTTTTTTTCTGGCAAGCGCGGGAAAATCGTGAAAACCTTGCCGGGATATCAATTGAGAGGGAAATCGCCGTGAAACTCATTCATATTGCACCGGCCTCGCTACTGTTCATCGCTGCCTGTGGTGGCGGCGGCAACGACAAGCAGGCCATTGTCGACGCCTGTGTCGCTGATGGATCGAGCGACCAGGCGACCTGTGAGTGCATGGCCGATGCGGCCGAGAAAAATCTCGACGGGAAGCTGTTCTCGATGCTGGCCGATGCGGCGCGCGACGGCTCGGAAGCGACCGAGGAAATCATGGGCGACCTGACGCCCGAGCAGCAAACCCAGTTCATGTCCTTTGCCATGCAGGCCGCAATGACCTGCGGTATGGGCGAATAAGCGCGAATCTGACTGAAGACAGCTTGCGCAAGAGCCGCTATGCTCCTGCGCGAGGTCTTACCCTCAATGTGGAAAGGGGACGCAAATGAAGTTCTTTATTATCAACAGCTTCCGCACGATGGTCTATGTCGCTTACATTGCGATCATCCTCGCCGGCATCCTGATGGGTATCTACCAGCAAGGGGCGGCCGCGTACGACCTGCTCGGCCTTGAAGGGCCGGTGGCGCGGGCTCTGGAAATCGGCGTCGGGACGCTGATCGGCTGGATATCGGCCAGCCTTGTCTGCGGCCTGATCGTGACGCTTCTGGATATTCGTGACGACATCAACGACCGCCTGCCGGACGCCCGCCGCGACGACTGAGCGCGCGCTGGCAAACAACATGATCGAACGGGGCGGAAGCATGGTCTTCCGCCCCTTCTTTTTGTGCAGGGAGAGGGTGTGCGAAGGCGGGTGGTGCGCTAGGAAAACCGGATGAGTGCTGTGCTTCCAAAACCCGCGGCCCTGATGCGCGATGCGCTCACGAATGCGCGCTCGATTGCGCTGCCGACCTTGCCGGGCCTGTTGCTGTTCGCAGCGGCCATGGGCGGGCAGAGCTGGTTCAACCGGCTGGCGGCCGATGGCAGCTCCTTCATGCTGCTATGGATGTGCGTCAGCCTGGTCACGATTTTCGTCGGCTGTTTCTGGTCGGCGGACATGTACCGCAAGCTGATGCCGGACAGCGGCGTGAGGACGGTCTTTGTCGATGCCGGACGGCTGTTCCTGGCGAGCCTCGCTGTCTACGGTCTGTACTTTATCGTCGGTTTCCTGCTGACGCTCTTCTTCTCCATCTTTGCCGGCATCCTGATCGGCACGGCGGGCTACGACCCGTCCGAGAATGCGGGCAGCACGGAAGCGGTCTGGGAGTCGATCCGCGCGCTGTCGAACTCCGGCGGCGCGGTGCTGCTCTACATCCTGCTTTTTGTGGCGGCGGCCGGGCTTGTCTGGCTCGGCCTGCGGCTCTTCCTGTTTGGTGCGGCGACCGTCGGGGAGCGGCGCCTGACCATATTCCGCAGCTGGTCGTGGACGTCCGGCCATGTTTCGCGCATCGCGCTGCTCTGGGTGGTACTGCAGCTGGCGCCATGGATTGTGCTGACCCTGCTGGCATCGGGTTTCCTGCACCTGATGGGCGTCGACACGATCTTCTCCTTTACCACGGCCGGGCAGGCGCCATCCGGGGATGTCGCCCTGCCGGCGGGGCTTTATGCCGGGCTCACCAGCGCCGGGACCCTGATCATGGCGCCGTTCTACTGGCTCGGCCACGGTCTGGCGGTGACCCTTTACAACCAGCTGGCGCCGAACAGAGTTGACCCAGACGCCACATTCGGGTGATATATCGAAAAACGATAACACTCGGAGACGTCGCCGCGCATGGCCCAGCAGTTCAGTTTTGGTAATTCGGTTCTGCATTTCGCCCGCAGCGACGGTCCCCGCGGCTTCCTCTGGAAATACCTCGCCTCCTATCTGGCCGTGGCGGTCTGTCTCACCGCGCTCAGCTATGCGCTCTTCCAGCCGCTTTTCGGGATTTGGTTCAGCATCCTTGTCGAAGCGATGGGCGGGGCCAGCGACGCCGAGATCGAGGCGATCCTCGCCCGGCGCGCGGTCGAGATCGTTGGCTGGATCGTGTTCGGCTACCTGCTGATGCTGATCCTTGGCGTCATGTTCTGGGCGGTGTTCGAGGCGGCAGCCCAGCGGCGCCTGGTGCGCGACGAGGGCTTCAGTCTTCGGATCGGCGGCGACGAGTTCCGGTTGATCCTGGTCGGGCTGATCTGGGTCGGGCTTGGCCTTGCGGCGCAGATCTTCAGCATCATCTTCATCGCGATCTCCACGGCCTCGCTGGTCTATGCCCTCGACAATCCGGCCGGCGGCGCGATTGCGGTCCTGCTCTGCATGGCGCTGCTTACCGGCCTCTGGACATGGATCGGCGTGAGGCTTGCGCCCGCCTCGGCGATGACCGTGCGCGACGGCCGGGTCATCTTTTTCGATGCCTGGAACGTCACGCGCGGGCGGTTCTGGACGCTGCTGGGATCCTATCTCGTGCTGGCCATCATCGTGGTGACGATCGCCATGCTGACCTGGTACTTCATCGGCACCGGCGTCGCGGCGGCCATCATGGCGAATATCGAGCGGTTCCAGACGGCGATCGATGCCCAGAACCCGCTCATGCTGCTGTCGGCCCTCATGCAGTTCGACATCCTTGCCCCGATCATTGGAGGCTGGATGTTCTGGGTGATGGTGCAGGGGCTGATCACCTTCATGTGGGCCGGCCCGGCCGCGCTGGCGGCCAAGACCGATCCGCGCGGCGGCGGGGTTGCGCAGGCGCCCGACGTGTTCGCCTGAGCCTATTCGGCGGCCTGCGCCTGCTTGGCCTTCTTGCGGTTCGCCTTGTTGCGCTGGGCGCGTCTCTCATCCTGCCGGCGGAAGGTCTCGGCGAGGAATTTTCCTGTCCAGCTTGAGTCACTTGCGGCGACTTCTTCAGGCGTTCCAGTAATGACGACCTTGCCGCCGCCATCGCCGCCCTCGGGGCCGATATCGATTATGTGGTCGGCGGTCTTGATGACGTCGAGATTGTGCTCGATCACCACCACCGTATTGCCCGCATCGACCAGCTCATGCAGCACTTCGAGGAGCTTGCGGACATCCTCGAAATGCAGGCCCGTGGTCGGTTCGTCAAGGATGTAGAGCGTTCGGCCCGTGGCGCGCTTCGACAACTCCTTGGCGAGCTTCACGCGCTGGGCTTCGCCGCCCGACAGGGTCGTCGCCTGCTGGCCGACCTTGATATAGGACAGGCCCACCCGGTTCAGCGTTTCCATCTTGGTCTGGATGCTCGGCACGGCGGAGAAGAACTTCTCGGCTTCCTCGACCGTCATGTCGAGCACGTCGGCGATCGACTTGCCCTTGTAGAGGACTTCCAGCGTCTCGCGATTGTAGCGCTTGCCGTTGCAGGTCTCGCAGGTGACGTAGACATCCGGCAGGAAGTGCATCTCGATCTTGATGACACCGTCGCCCTGGCACGCCTCGCAGCGCCCGCCCTTCACATTGAAGCTGAAGCGGCCCGGCGCATAGCCGCGTGCCTTGGCTTCCGGCAGGCCGGCATACCAGTCGCGGATCGGACCGAACGCGCCGGTATAGGTTGCCGGGTTGGAGCGCGGCGTGCGGCCGATGGGCGACTGGTCGATGTCGATGACCTTGTCGAGATGGTTGAGGCCTTCAATGCTCTCATAGGGCGCTGGGGCGTCCGAGGCGCCGTTCAGCTTGCGCGCCAGTGCCTTGTACATGGTCTCGATGATCAGCGTCGACTTGCCGCCGCCCGAGACGCCGGTGATCGCGGTGAAGGTTCCGAGCGGGATGGTGGCATCGACCTTCTTGAGATTGTTGCCGCTCGCGCCCTTGATGGTCAGCGACCGGGCCTTCTTCTTCAGGCGCCGCTTGGCCGGGATGGCGATCTCTTCCTTGCCGGAGAGATAGGCGCCGGTGAGGCTGTTCTCATTGGCGATGATGTCTTCCGGCTTGCCTTCAGCAATGACCTCGCCGCCGTGCACGCCCGCGCGCGGGCCCATGTCGATGACATGGTCGGCGGTGAGGATGGCGTCCTCGTCATGCTCCACGACCAGGACGGAATTGCCGAGGTCGCGCAGACGCTTCAGCGTTTCCAGCAGGCGCTCATTGTCGCGCTGGTGCAGGCCGATGGATGGTTCGTCGAGGACGTAGAGCACGCCCTGCAGGCCGGAGCCGATCTGGCTGGCGAGGCGGATGCGCTGGCTTTCCCCGCCCGACAGCGTGCCCGAGGCGCGCGACAGGGAGAGGTATTCAAGGCCGACCGCGTTGAGGAAGACCAGCCGGTCATTGATTTCCTTCAGGATGCGGCTTGCGATTTCCTTCTGCTGGTCGCTCAGCGAGCCTTCGACCGAGCCGAACCAGTCGCCGGCTTCCTTGATGGAGAATTCCGAGGCGTCGGCAATGTCGTGATCGGCGATCTTCACCGCCAGGGCCTCGGCTTTCAGGCGCTTGCCGCCGCAGGCGGGGCAGTCGGCCGCCGACATGTATTTGGTGATCTCGTCGCGCACCCACTGGCTGTCTGTCTCGCGGTAGCGCCGGTTGAGGTTGGGGATGACGCCCTCGAACGTCTTCTTCACCTCATAGCGGCGCAGGCCATCATCATAGACGAACTGGACTTCCTCATCGCCCGTGCCGTTGAGGATGATATCGCGGACTTTCTCCGGCAGCTTGTTCCACGGCTTGTCGAGGTCGAAATCATAATGGTCGGCCAGCGCCTGCAGGGTCTGTGTCTGGTAGGGTGACTGGCCCTTCGCCCAAGGCGCAATCGCGCCCTTGGCGAGCGTCAGGTCCTTGTCCGGCACGATCAGTTCCGGGTCGGTCTTCGACTGCTGGCCGAGGCCGTCGCAGGTCGGACAGGCGCCGAACGGATTGTTGAACGAGAAGAGGCGCGGCTCGATTTCCGGAATGGTGAAGCCGGAGACGGGGCAGGCGAAATTGGCCGAGTAGGTGATCCGCTTCGGTTCGGTCTCGCCCTCTTCAAGATCGGCATATTCCAGCACGGCGATGCCGTTTGCGAGGCCGAGCGCGGTCTCGAAACTCTCGGCCAGGCGCTGTTCCATGCCTTCGCGGATGACGATCCGGTCGACCACGACATCGATGTCATGCTTGTACTTCTTGTCGAGCGTCGGCGGGCTTTCGAGGTCGTGGAACTCGCCATCGACCTTCACGCGCTGGAAGCCGTTCTTCAGGAGTTCGGCAAACTCCTTCTTGTACTCGCCCTTGCGCCCGCGGATCATCGGCGCGAGCAGGTAGAGGCGCGTCTTCTGCGGCAGGTCCATCGTCCGGTCGACCATTTCCGAAACCGTCTGCGACTGGATCGGCAAGCCTGTGGCCGGCGAATAGGGTATGCCGACACGGGCCCAGAGCAGGCGCATATAGTCGTAGATCTCGGTAACCGTGCCGACCGTCGAGCGCGGGTTCTTCGAGGTCGTCTTCTGCTCGATGGAGATGGCCGGCGAGAGGCCCTCGATGCTTTCCACATCCGGCTTCTGCATCAGCTCGAGGAACTGGCGCGCATAGGCAGACAGGCTCTCGACATAGCGCCGCTGGCCCTCGGCATAGATCGTGTCGAAGGCAAGCGAGGACTTGCCCGAACCCGACAGGCCGGTCAGCACGACGAGCTGGTCGCGCGGAATGTCGACATCGATATTCTTGAGATTGTGCTCTTTCGCACCGCGCACGCGGATCATGCGAAGGTCGGGGGCAGTCATCGGCAAAGCCTCTGGGAACGCTTCAGGTCTATCAATCTACATGTGTGCCCGGAGTCCAGCTTGACGACAAGAACAAAAAATGAACATCATGCCAGTGACAGTGGTTTGGGCGCAGGATTGTGGAAATATGGGGTGCGAGGGCGACACGCGCCAAGACACGTATTACACCCAAGCCTTACGATTCGAATGCGAAATGAATGGAGCGCGACATGGCAGGCTCGGTGAACAAGGTCATCCTCATCGGTAATCTGGGCGCCGACCCGGAAGTGCGGCAGTTCCAGAATGGCGGGCAGGTCTGCAATCTGCGTATTGCGACGTCCGAAACCTGGAAAGACAAGAATACCGGCGAGCGCCGTGAGAAGACCGAATGGCACAATGTCGCGATTTTCTCCGAGGGGCTCGTGCGCATTGCCCAGCAGTATCTCAAGAAGGGCTCCAAGGTTTATCTCGAGGGCAAGCTGCAGACCCGCAAATGGCAGGACCAGAACGGCCAGGACCGCTATACGACGGAAGTCGTCCTGCAAGGCTTTGATGGCACGCTGACCATGCTCGACAGCCCCGGTGGCGGTCAGGGCGGCGGCGGTGGCGGCCGCATGGGTGGCGGCGGCTATGGCGGTGGCAGCTCCGGCGGCCCGCGTGAACTCGATGGCCCGCCGCAGGACTTCAACCAGGATTTCGACGACGAAATCCCGTTTTAGGGCGAGGCTGATCAGGCACGATGGCGGGACACCCAGCCGCTCCGGGAACCGATGTCATAGCCGGGCGCCTTGCCGGAATGGCCAGCCCTGGTTCGGTGCTCGTCATCGGGCTGACCGGTTCGGTTGCATCGGGCAAGACGACGCTGGCCGGGCATGTCGCCCGACACCTGTCTTCAGCCGGCCACACGTCCGAGACCGTTTCGACCGATGGTTTCCTGTTTCCGAATTCGGTGCTTGAGGCGCGCGAGCTGACCAACCGCAAGGGCTTTCCCGAGACCTATGACCGCGCCGCGATGGCGGCTGCGATCCGGGCCGTTCGCTCAGGCCCGGCCCGGTTTCCGGGCTACAGCCATGAGACGTTCGACATCGATCCGGCGCTCGCGCGCGAGATTACCCGGCCGGATGTGCTGATCCTCGAGGGGCTCGGCCTGCCGGTGCCGGGCGGCCGGGAACGGGGCGCGGGCGAGCCGGACCTGCTAGTCTATCTCGATGCCGACATTGTCGACCTCGAAGCCTGGTATGTCGAGCGCTTCGTGCGCTTCTGGGAAGCGGCCGAGCATGATCCGACGTCGTTCTATGCCCGCTTCCGGCACATGACGCTGGACGAGTTGAAAGTCTTTGCCCTGAAGGTCTGGAACGACATCAACCGGCCCAATCTCGACAACCACATCCTGCCGATGCGGGACCATGCCGACATCGTCGTGAAGAAGGACCCCGGCCACGCCGTGCGGATCGTGGAGGACCGGCGGGCCTAGCTCATCCCGCGATAGCGGCCGGGCTTGTGATTGATGGCGACGGTCAGGTTCAGCACGAAGGCGCCGATGATCGACAGGGCGACCAGTTTCAGCGGTAGCATGAACAGCGCCACGATGAGGATGACAAGGTCGACGATCAGCTGGAAGAGCCCGGCGCGGATGATCCCCTTGTCCTGCAGGAATTGCGAGAGGATGGTGACCCCGCCAATCCCGGCCCGGTGACGCAGCAGCACGACCAGACCGACACCCATCATCGCCGCGCCCATGACGGCTGCAAAGCTCGGCGCAAGGAATGAAAAGTCGGCCCAGAGCGGGATCAGCCGCGTCAGCGCAGAGATCAGCGCGATGCAGGCAAAGGTCCTGAGCGTGAAGCCCCAGCCCATGCGCATGATGGACAGAATGTAGAAGGGCAGGTTCAGAACGAAGAAGACCGGGCCAAAGCTCAGCCGCGTCCCGAATTCCACGAGCAGGCTGGTGCCCGCCACGCCGCCCGTGATGAGCATCGCCTCGCTATAAAGCGTGACACCGAAGGAGAGCAGCAAGGTGCCAAGCAGGATCGCCTGCAGGTCCTCGTACCATTTGTGCTGCTGCAGCGGGGCTGAATTGTCTGTGGTGTCTGCCATGGACGGGGCTTTCGCCCGCACCCGTCAGAAGGTCAAGGGCGGTAGATCTCCACGGCTGCGCTTGTCTGGCTGCCGCCGCGCTGGCGCGCACCGCCGATAAGATAGATGTCGTTTCCGACCGTCACGCCGCCGAGGCCATGGCGCGGCTTGGGCATGTCGGCAATCGCCCGCCAGCGGTCCTCGATCGTGTCGTACTCCCAGGCCTCGCGGTAGACCCCGCCGCCATTGTTGAAGAATTCCCCGCCAAAGGCGTAGAGCCGATCGCCCATGACGCCAGCGGCCAGCCCGCCCTGCGCCTTCGGCATCGGCGCCATGCGCTCCCAGCGGTCCGACCAGTGATCATAGACCTCATGTACGGGGGTGTTGCCGCCTGAGACGGTCCGTCCGCCGACCACATGCAGGCGGCCATCGGCGACAACGCCCGCAGCGCTGTTGCGCGGGGTTGGCAGTGGGGCGGCATCGCTCCAGGCGGTGCCGTCGAACACCCAGTGTGCGCCGGTATCGGTATGGTCGTTCCAGTCGAGATTGCGCGTCCCCGACGGCTGGCGCCCGCCGACGACATGAAGGTTTCGGCCCAGAACGCCGGTCACGCTCTCGCCGTTCGGCGCGGGCATTTCGGGACCGGCCACCCAGCCCTCATCTTCGCCGGCAAGCCGCCAGACATCCCGCTTCATCTGCCAGGCGCCGGCCTGGTGCGATTCAAAGCCGCCAATGCAGTAGAGGCTGCCGGAAAAGCTGACGAGCTGGGGATGGTGGCGCGCAACGGGAAGGGGTGTTCCGGCCTGCCAGGCGCCGCTCGCGACATCGAGAACATGGTGCGCAGCGGTTGGTCCCGTAATCCGGCCGCCTGAGGCCACGAAGCCGCCCGCGACATGGATCCGGCCGTCATGCAGGCAGGGATAGATTTCCTGCACTGGAATGGGGAGCGACGGCCCGTCGCGCCAGCCCGGCCGCTCATTCGCCATGGCACGTGGAGCCAGCGAGGCGATGCCCGCCATTGCACCGGCCTGCAGAAGCCTGCGCCGGTTCCATGAAGACTGCTCGCTCATGCCGATTCCTCCACGCTGTCCGACTCGACCTTAGCGGCGGCGCGCGGCCAGAGGCAATTCGAAGCTACACTCCCGCTTTCCTCCGTGACCTCGCGGCAGGCGTGTGCAGCCGTGAAGATCGCCGCTAGGCTGCCTCGAAAGACAAACAAGGGAGGCCAGCTGTGGCGATTGATTTCACGATACCCGAAGAGGCGAAGAAGGTCCGCGAGCGCGTGCGCCAATGGGTGCAGGATGAGTGCATCCCGGCAGAGAAACGGCTGACGGATGGCGAGGACTACAAGACCGTCCTCAATGAGCTGCGCGGCAAAGCGCGAAAGCAGGGCCTCTGGCTGCCCTTCATCCCGGAGGAGCATGGCGGCATGGGGCTTGGGCCGCTCGCCAATGCGCTGGTCCAGATGGAGCTTGGCCAGAGCCATCTCGGCGCGCTGTCGATGAACTCGCAGGGCCCGGACGATGCCACCATGCTGACGCTGCTCGCGCACGGCACCGACTACCAGAAGGAAAAGTTCCTGAAGCCGATCCTGAATGGCGAGAAGCGCGTCTGTTACTCCATGACGGAAAAGGCTGCCGGCGCCGATGCGACCGGCATGCAGACCCGCGCGGAGAAGGACGGCAATAGCCACTACGTGCTGAATGGCGAGAAGTGGTATTCGTCTGCGGCGTCGGTCGCCGACATCGCCGTCGTCATGGCCAAGACCAATCCGGAAGCGCCGCGCCACGAACAGTTCTCGACCTTCATCGTCGAACTGCCCGACCCGGGCTACAACATCGTCCGCGATATCCCGACCATGGCCGTCCATGGCCCGCTCTACGAAATCATGGGTGGTGGCCATGCCGAGGTGAAGATCGAAAACCTCCGCGTGCCGCAGGAGAACCTGCTGGGCGGGGAGGGCAAGGGCTTCGCCATGGGCCAGCACCGGCTTGCCTATGGGCGCCTGCGCCACGGCATGCACAATGTCGCCATGGCCCAGCGCGCGCTGGATCTCGCCACAGAGCGCGTCACCAGCCGGTCGACCTTCGGCAAGGGCCTCGAAGACCGCCAGGGCGTCCAGTTCATGCTGGCCGAATGCGCCAGCCAGCTCTACATCGCGCGCCTCATGCTGATGCACATCGCCTACAAGGCGGAGAATGGCATGGACCTGCGCCAGGAAAACGGCATCGCCAAGGTGTTCCTCGCCAACATGGTCCACAAGGTGGTCGACACTGCAATCCAGCTGCACGGGGCGCTTGGTTACAGCCTCGATACGCCGCTCGCGGCCTGGTACACCCATATCCGTTCCCAGCGCCTGGTAGACGGGCCGGACGAGGTCCACAAATGGATCACCGGCAAGAATGTCATCCGCGCCTTCAAGAAGGACGGAACGACCGCAGCCGCAGCCGGCGGGGACCTTCTCTAGCGGTTGGGCGACGTCGCCTGTGGAAAGGCCTGCCAGCGCTGCTGAAAGGTGGCGCCGAGGGTGGTCTCTGTGGCTGCCGCCTGCTAGGCTGAAAGCCAGATTCGGCGGGCGATTCGACGCCTGCGTAGGATAGCAGAAGGCAGGTCTTCCGTGAGCGACGAAAACACTCCGCCAGAAGAGCCCGAGAATCCGCAGCCGCCGCACGAGGACGGCATCGATCCGGTCGATATCGAGGATGAGCTCAAACGTTCCTATCTCGACTATGCGATGAGCGTGATCGTCAGCCGCGCGCTGCCCGATGTGCGCGACGGCCTGAAGCCCGTTCACCGCCGGATTCTCTATGCAATGCATGTCGGCGGAAACACGCCTGACAAGCCTTACAAGAAGTCGGCCAATATTGTCGGTGCCGTGATGGGTAACTTCCACCCGCACGGCGACAGCGCGATCTATGACGCGCTTGTGCGGATGGCGCAGCCCTTCTCCATGGGCCTCACCATGGTGGACGGGCAGGGCAATTTCGGCTCCATCGACAACGACCCGCCGGCGGCCATGCGTTACACCGAATCGCGCATGACGAAGGCGGCGCAGTACCTGCTCGCCGATATCGACAAGGATACGGTGCCCTTCCAGGACACCTATGACGGCTCGCAGCAGGAACCGATGGTCCTGCCGGCGCAGTTCCCGAACCTGCTTGTGAATGGCGGCGGCGGCATCGCGGTCGGCATGGCGACCAATATCCCGCCCCACAATCTCGGCGAAGTGGTCGATGCGACGCTCGCCATGATCGACGATCCGGCCATCGATGACGAGGCGCTGCTGGAAATCGTGCCGGGGCCGGACTTTCCGACCGGCGGCCTGATCCTTGGCTATGCCGGCTCGCGCAAGGCGCTGCTGGAGGGCCGCGGCTCTGTCCTGATGCGCTCGCGCACGGAGATCGAAGAGGTGCGCTCCGGGCGCCAGGCGATCATCGTCAGCGAGATTCCCTACCAGGTGAACAAGGCGGCGATGGTGCAGAAGATTGCCGAACTGGTCCGCGACAAGCGGATCGAGGGCATTGCCGACCTGCGCGACGAATCCGACCGTCACGGCATCCGCGTCGTGATCGAGGTGAAGAAGGATGCGAGCGTCGATGTGGTGCTGAACCAGCTCTACCGCTTCTCGCCGCTGCAGAGCTCCTTCCCGGTCAACATGCTGGCGCTGAATGGCGGCCGGCCGGAACAGCTGAACCTGCGGGCCGTGCTGCAGGCCTTCATCCAGTTCCGCGAGGAAGTCGTTGCCCGGCGCACCAAGTTCGAGCTGAACAAGGCCCGCGACCGGGCCCACGTCCTGGTCGGTCTCGCGCTGGCCGTGGCCAATATCGACGAGGTCATCCGCATCATCCGCCATGCGCCGGATCCGAATGCGGCCCGTGAGCAGTTGCTGGCGAAAGCCTGGCCGATCATGGATATGGGCCCGCTGCTCGACCTCATTGCCGACCGGCGGACCCGCCGGGGCGATGGCGATACCATCTACCTTTCCGACGAGCAGGCCCGCTCCATCCTTGCCCTGCAGCTCTCGCGCCTGACCGGCCTTGGCCGTGACGAGATCGGCAATGAGGCGAAGGGCCTGTCGGAAAAGATTGCCGACTATCTCGACATCCTGCGCTCGCGTCCGCGTATCCTCGACATCATCCGCGCCGAGCTGAGCGAGGTGAAGGAAAAGTTCGCCGTGCCGCGCCGCTCGGAGTTCACCTTCGCCGATGCGGACATGGACGATGAGGACCTGATCGAGCGCGAGGACATGGTCGTCACGGTGACCCATGGCGGCTATGTGAAGCGTGTCCCGCTCTCGACCTACCGTACCCAGCATCGCGGCGGGAAAGGGCGCTCCGGCGTCTCGATGAAGGACGAGGATTTCGTCACCCGTCTCTTCACCGCCAATACCCATACCGAGATCCTGTTCTTCAGCTCCGAAGGCATGGTCTACAAGGAGAAGGTCTGGCGCCTGCCGGTCGGCTCGCCGCAATCGCGCGGCAAGGCGCTGGTCAATATCTTCCCGCTGGCCAAGGATGAGCGCATCACCTCGGTCATGCCGCTGCCGGACGATGAGGAGAGCCGCAACGAGCTCGACGTCATGTTCGCGACGCGCTCGGGCACGGTCCGCCGCAACAAGCTGAGCGACTTCATCCGCGTCAATCGCAACGGCAAGATCGCGATGAAGCTGGATGAGGGCGACGGCATCGTTTCGGTGAAGATCTGTACCGAAGACAATGACATCATGCTGACCACAGCGCTCGGCAAGTGTATCCGCTTCAAGGTCGATGATGTGCGCGTCTTTGCGGGCCGCAATTCCACGGGCGTTCGCGGCATCCGGCTCGAAAAAGGCGATGAGGTGATCGCCATGGGCGTGATGCACCATGTCGAAGTGACCTCCGCCGAGGCGCGCGCCTATCTCAAGCATGCCGCCGCCATGCGGCGCGCGGCGAGTGGCGAGGACGATATCGACGAAGGCGATATTGCCGCCGACGATGAGGCCGACGAGAGCGGTGAGGAAGAAGCCGCGCTCAGCACTGAGCGGATTGCCGAACTGGGCGCTCGTGAGGAGTTCATCCTCTCGATCACCGATGACGGCATGGGCAAACGCTCTTCCAGCTACGACTACCGGGTCACCGGCCGTGGCGGCAAAGGCCTCGTCGCGCACAATATCTGGGGCCGCGACAAGAAGAAGGGGCCGGTCAAGAAGATCGCCCAGTCCTTCACGGTCGACGATAATGACCAGGTCATGCTCGTCACCAATGGCGGCCAGCTCATCCGCACCGGGGTCGACCAAATCCGCATTGCCGGACGGGCAACTTCGGGCGTCTGGGTGCTGCGCACCAATGAGGGCGAGCGTGTTGTCTCTGTTGCACGTCTTGTAGAAGACAGCGAAGACGATACAGAAGAGTAGCAGGCCGTCCTGGCCTGCTATTCAGTGCACGGGGCAGGGAGGAACCTCAATGGAACGCGTCGGACTTTACCCCGGAACCTTCGATCCGATCACGATGGGGCACCTCGATATTATCGGCCGGGCCCTCAAGCTGGTCGACAAGCTGATCATCGGGGTTGCCGTCAACGAAGCCAAGAAGCCGCTTTTCTCGCTGGAGGAACGGGTCTCGATTGTCGAACAGGACACCGCCGACCTGCCTAATCCGCGCAATGTCACGATCGAGGTCAGGCCCTTCGACAACCTGCTGATGCACTTTGCCGAAACCTGCAATGTGAACGTCATTGTCCGCGGGCTGCGCGCCGTGTCGGACTTTGAATACGAGTTCCAGATGACCGCGATGAACGAGCAGCTGAATCGCGAGATTGAAACCGTCTTCCTGATGGCGGATGTTCAGCATCAGGCTGTCGCGTCTCGCCTGGTCAAGGAGATCGCGAAGTTCGGGGGCGATATCACCTCCTTCGTCACGCCGCGCGTGAGGGAGAGGCTTCTGGAGAAGTACAAGTGACGATGACACGCCTGTTTTCCGTATCCCTGGCCTGTAGCGCCCTGCTGGCCGCCGCTGCCTGCGCCGAAGAGAGCGACGGCACCGCGAATGCCGAACCCTCCAGCGCGAGCGCGCCGGAGTGGACCATGGAAGACGTGAACGCGGCCCCCGATGAGTGGCGCCAGGTCGATGCAGACAACATGCTGATCTTCGAGACCAGCAAGGGCCGCATCATCATCGAGATGCTGCCGGACGTGGCGCCGAACCATGTCGAACAGTTCCGCACCATCGCTGAATCCGGTGATTTTGACGGCACCAGCTTCCATCGCGTGATCGATGACTTCATGGCCCAGGGCGGCGATATCTTTGCACTGAAGGGCCGCGAGTCCGGCCTGCCGGACCTGAAAGGCGAGTTCACCTTCCGCCGCAATCCGCAGGAGATGAAGATCAACCCGGTTGGCCCCGAGGGCGGCGCGACGCAGGGCCTCTACAAGGGTTTCCCGATCGCCACCCAGAGCGCCTATCTCGCCGAGATGACGAAGGATGGCAGCGTCGACAGCTGGGTGCCCCATTGCCCCGGTATCGTGTCGACCGCGCGCACCGACGATCCGAACTCCGCCAACAGCCAGTTCTTCCTGATGCGTTACCAGGCCGAGCACCTCGACAAGGGCTACACCGCCTGGGGCCGCGTGATTGACGGGTTTGATGTCGTGCGCGCCATCAAGATCGGGCCGGAACCGAATGGCACGCCGATCGAGGATCCGGACATTCTTGAAGAGGCCTATATGGCCTCCGAACTGCCTGAGGATGAGCGCCCGGTGGCCTATGTCCAGAGCACGGATATCCAGGTCTGGACCGACCGGCTGGCCGCGGCGGCTCAGCTGAAGAACGACATTTGCGACATCCCGCGCGTGCCTGCCGTCATCGACGAATAGGCGCTGCCTGCCTTGGACCTGTCGGCTTACGCATTCGATCTCCCCGAAGCGCTGATCGCGCTGCGGCCGGCTGAGCCGCAGGATGCTGCGCGCCTGCTGGTCGTGCATGGCGATGGCCGGCTTGAGGATGCCGGCGTGCGGGACCTGCCGCGCTATCTCGCGGCCGGCGACACGCTGGTCTTCAACGATACGCGCGTCATCCCGGCAGCCCTGAAGGGCACTCGCCTTGCACGCGATTCATCGGGGTCGAATATCGCCGTTGACGCGAATCTCGTCGAACGCATGGGGCCGTCCGAATGGCGCGCCCTGGCGCGGCCCGGCAAACGCCTCAAGCCGGGTGACCGGATCATCTTCGGAGAGGGCTTCGAGGCCAAGGTCACCGGCAAGGCGGAGACCGGCGAAATCACGCTTGATTTCAACGTGGAAGGCGAGGCGCTGGACCTCGCGCTAGATGCCTTCGGGGCGATGCCGCTGCCGCCTTACATTGCGCGCCGACGGGCGGCCGATGGCAAGGACCGGGAGACCTACCAGACGAGCTTTGCCGGGGAGGATGCCCAGTCGGTCGCCGCGCCCACGGCCGGCCTGCACTTCACCCCGCGCCTGCGCGAGGAACTGGCGGCGGCCGGCATTTTGAACGAGACGGTGCGCCTTCATGTCGGCCTCGGCACCTTCTCGCCGCTCAAGGAAAGCCAGCTGGAAAGTGGCAGGCTGCATGAGGAATGGCGGCGCGTCAGCCCGGAAGTAGCCGCACGGCTGAATGCGGTCCGTGAGGGGGGCAAGCGTATCGTCCCGGTCGGCACCACGGCGCTGCGTACGCTGGAAAGCTCGGTCGAGGGCGGGCGTATCGTGCCGACGGTGGGGCCGACGGACATCTTCCTGAAGCCCGGCGACAGGCTTCAGGCGACCGATGCGCTGGTCACCAATTTCCACCTGCCGGAAAGCTCGCTCTTCATGCTGGTCTGCGCCCTGATGGGGACGGATGTGATGCAGGCGGCCTATGCGCATGCGATCAAGCAAGAATACCGGTTCTATTCCTATGGCGATGCCTGCCTGCTTCTGCCCTGATCAGCCGTCTTTCTGGATGGTCAGCCAGGGCCAACGCGCCTTGTAACTCTCGGCCTTTTTCAGGAAGAGCGGATCCTTCGCCGTTTTCGGGTTGGGGCGCAGGATACCGTTCCAGAGGTCCTGCAGGCCGTCCGGCGCGTGAATGTCTGCGGTGTCGACATTGATGCCGATGCAGGTGCAGGCGACAAGGAAGCCTTCAATCCCGTCCTGCGACGAGGTGAGGGGCGCGATGGGGCGCCCGAATTTCTGCTCATACCAGAGATGGACCCGCGCCTGGTTGCGGATTTCAATCGTCGCATCGAGGTCAGAGAAGTGTCGCGCGGCGCGCTGGATGACCTCGTCCTCGGCTTCCCAGGACACGTCGGAGGCGTCGAAATAGAAGATGTCGAAATCGCTGATGCCCCAGCCGGGCGGATTGCCGGACCTGTGGTTCCAGACGGGCTGGAACAGGCAGCCAGCCGCCAGGTAGCAATGCGGCAGGCCGAGCGCCGGCAGCCGCTCCAGCAGGGCCACATTGGTTGGCACGGCGCGGACATGGCGGAGAAAGCCGGCCTCATCGAGCAATTCGGGTGCCCTCCTGTCCGTCATGGACGTCATGCCAGCCGCGATTGAAGGCTTGCCAGCCCCCTACGGTTGAGCCACATGCCCTCGCATGGCGACTTTCCCATTCGAGATCAAGGCCCGCGAGGGCGCTGCGCGGACCGGTGTGCTGAAGACAGTGCGCGGCGAAATCCGCACGCCAGCCTTCATGCCGGTCGGCACCGCCGGGACGGTCAAGGCGCTCTATATGGATCAGGTCAAGCAGGCCGGCGCGGACATCATCCTCGGCAATACCTATCACCTGATGCTGCGCCCCGGCGCCGAGCGGGTAAAGCGCCTCGGCGGCCTGCACGCCTTCTCCGGCTGGTCCGGCCCGATGCTGACCGACAGTGGCGGCTTCCAGGTCTGGTCGCTGTCGCAGCTCAGGAAGATGGACAAGGAGGGCGTGACTTTCCGCAGCCATATTGACGGCTCCGAGCATCGCCTGACGCCCGCGCGCAGCATCGAGATCCAGGCCGACTTGCTCGGCGCGGACATTTCCATGCAGCTCGATGAGTGCACCGATTTCCCATGCAGTCATGAAGAGGCACTGCGCTCGCTCGAACTGTCGCTCGACTGGGGCGGCAAGAGCCTTGAGGCTTTCGGTCAGCGCGAGGGCCAGACCCTGTTCGGCATCATCCAGGGCTCGAACTTCGAAGATTTGCGCGAGCGATCCGCGAAGGGGGTCGTATCACAGGGCTTTGGCGGCATCGCGCTTGGCGGCCTGGCGGTGGGCGAAGGCCATGACCAGATGTGCCGGACCATCGACATGACGGTACCGCACCTGCCGGATGACAAGCCGCGCTATGTGATGGGGGTCGGCAAGCCGATCGACCTTGTCGAAAGCGTCGCGCGCGGCATCGACATGTTCGACTGCGTCCTGCCGACGCGGGCCGGCCGCCATGGTCAGGCCTGGACCTGGGACGGCCCCATCAACCTCAAGAATGCGCAATTCGCCGAAGACACATCCCCCATTGATGCGGCGGTCGACTGCCCGGCAAGCCAGGACTATTCGCGCGCCTACCTGCATCACCTCGTCAAGGCTGGCGAGTACCTCGCGCCGATGATCCTCTCCTGGCACAACACCGCCTTCTTCCAGGCGCTGATGGCGGAGATCCGTCTGGCGATTTCAGAGAACCGGTTCGAGGCGCTGCGCGCCCATCTCAGCCATCGCTGGGCGGCGACGAAGTCCCGTCCGAAGCAGGACTAGCCTCTTCCTCATCGGCCGGGCTTTCCGACCATTTGTCATCCGGCCATTCTTCGGGCCAGTCATAGGTCTCTTCGAGGCTCATGCCCGTATTCGGGGTGACCGGCGCAGACGCATCGGCGCTGGCCGGCCGGTATTGCGGCGGGGTGGTATCGACGAAGTCGACAGGCGGCGGGGCCGGCTCGACGGGGAGCGCTTCGTCTGAAGGTTCGCGATAGGGAGCGGCGAGGCCTTCACAGCCTTTCATGAAGCCCAGCGCCTTCAGGTAGGTGCGCCGGTGGCTGCCGCGTTTCTCGGCCTGGCTGACTTTCTTCTGGTAGGCCTTGGCCCCGCTGAGGCGGCGCACCCAGCTGCGATAGGGAATGATGGCGCCCGCTTCGTCGGCAATGATGTCGAGGACTTCCTCGGAGGCCTCATCGGCGGCGTAGTCGGAGACGGTCGGATCGGCTTCATGCCGGGGCAGGGCATCCCAGTCCGGGCCGAGCACCTCGTTCAGCGCGGCGACCTGCTGCTCTATCTCCGGACAGGAGATATCGGCGGGAATGTCATACGGGTTCTCGATTTCCTGCAGGATGGCGGGAATCGGTTCGCGTTGAAGGTTGAGATCGCGCAGCGGCGTCATGGCGGCCGTCGTGGCGCCCGAGCGCGTTTCGCTGACGGCGCGATTGGCCGCAGCGCCCGTTTCGTGGCTCGCGCAGGCCGCAAGAAGTGCGGCGCAGGATATCGTAAACGCTACAACTGCCTTCATGGTAAATATTTGAGCGCATCAAGCGGGCGAAATAAAGGCGCCACATGACCTGCAATTCGCCGTCAAAGCTGCGTTGACCTCCACGGCGCACCCGGCTAGGTAACCGGCTCGGCGCGCCCATAGCTCAGTTGGTAGAGCAACTGACTTTTAATCAGTAGGTCACAGGTTCGAATCCTGTTGGGCGTACCATTTACTGCAGGCTGGAGACGGCGAGCATGTCTCTGCCATCCACCTTGTAGCCTCAATTCCCTGCCGGTTGGATAGATGCGTTCAGCGCTCATCCGCTTGAGCGTCTGGCTTTGCGATTCGGCGGGCCTGACGGATTGCGCGTGCGCGGCCTGTACACTAGGACTAGCCGCACATGTTTCAGCGCCGTTCGCGGCGGGACCGATGAGCATTTTCCCAGCAGATCGCAAGTGAGGACACGACGGTGACAACCGAAACGATGCGAACGGAACAGGCCTCGTCCTGGATGGATAAGGCGCTGTATTGTCTGCTTTTCTTGCTGATCATCGCGCCGGTCTTTTTCGTGCTTCCGCTCGGTGCGGACCTTGTGCCCATCTCAGACCGGGCGGCCAATTCGATCCTGATCGACCAGGCCAAGTCGGACGTGGTCTGGCACGGCAATTATTCGCGCGTCGGCTTCGTTCATCCCGGCCCGTTCTTCATCTATGTGATGACTTTTGGAGAGGTTGTCTTTCACGATCTTCTCAAGATCACGTCGGCGCCGGTCGCCCAGAACATCGGCGCCGCGATTTACGCTTCTGTGTTTTTCATCCTCTCGGTCCGGACGCTGCGAAGCGCAAACCGCGAGCACATGGTAGCGGCGATCGTTGCGGTCTGTGTCTCGATTGCCTGCCTGCACATGACGCTGGACGTCGTTTCCACCGTCTGGCCGCCAAACCTTTACGTGCCAGCAGCTTTCCTGCTGGGGGTCAGCGCCTGGGCCGTGCTCAACGGATCCGGCTTTGCGCTGATCGGCTTCTGCCTTGCGGGCGGGGCGCTCGTGCATGGGCATGCGAGCAATCTGGCGCTCGTCCCGCTTATAGCCGTGCTGGTCGCGCTGCGCCTGGGTTTCAAGTTCGCCCGTAAAACGCCGTTCACCTTCGAGCTGAAACGGTCACACCTTGTCTGGTGCGCGGTGATCTTCACGGCGTTCGTCTTTCCGTTTGCCGTGCACAATCTCACCGTCACACCGCCGGAAATCATGCGGTATGCGGAATTCTCGGACCGCGAGAGCAATTCGCTGGCCGAAGGCCTTTATTACACGGCCCAGTACTGGAAAACCGGCTGGGCGCTCTTGATCCCGGTGCTGGCGGTGATCGCCGCCGTCGTCCTTGCTTTGCGCCAGCGCGCGGGGCAGCCAGATCACGCCGCCGCAACGGCCGATGCGCCCGAGACCGGGACGGCCGGAACGGGGCGGCGCCAGGGTTTCAGCACGTTGATCGATGCCTTCTGGGTCCTTGCTGCCTTCACCCTCGCACTCGCCTATTACGCCACCGCGAAGATCGACAACCTGCACGAATACTACATCGGCTACTGGTATTACGGCGCGATTGCGTCGGGGCTAGCGGTTCTGGTTTTCATCGTGCTCCGCGCGATCCCGGTCAGCCATCTGCTTTTCAGGGGGGCACTGCTTCTCGGTGCGGTCTCGATCTATCTCGGCACGTTTTCCACGGGCGATACGAACCGGATCCGTGAGGTGACCCACGATCCTGGCATCGCGCCGGCCATGCTGGAAGCGACAGCCGGGCCGAAAGCGGTGCTCATCCCGCTGGAACTGCGCTTCTGGCAGGAGGGGGCGATGATCGTGAACCTCTACGACCGCTCCAATGCCGGGGATATCTGCCTGATGCGGGATGAATGGCACGTCCTGTACGGACGCCGGAACATCTGCTCGGCGCAGGATATCGAAACGGCATTCGAGAATGGCGACGTGTTCTTCCTTGCCCGCAATGACAGCGGCGTCACGCCGACATTCGACTATCTCCGCAATCCGCTCAATCTGATCGCATCCTATCAGACAACCGGGGTCTACAAGGCCGGGCGGGAGGATTACGTCCTCTCGGGACGGTTCACGCCGGAAAGGATCGAGGACACGATGCTGCTGGATGTCCTGGCGATCGACGGGTTTTCGACGGTCGGTTCAGATGGCGTCTGGATGGACAGTGAGCATGCCGAACTGCTGCTCCCATTCGACGAGCTTGACGTTGGCGACAAGGTCGTCCTGGACTTCGCGGCCTTCCTGCCAAACGATTCCTATACGCGCAGGCTGGTGGGCCGCATCGGTGGTGAAGATGTCTTCTCGCACACCTTCAGATTCGGCCAGATCTACGCGTCCGTCGAAATCGAGGTGACGCCGGACCGCCAGCTGCCGCGCACAAGCGTCCTGTCGCTTGAAGCAGACGGGACACTGTCGCCCGGCCAGTTCGGCAGCGACGATCATCGCTATCTCGCGGTCACGCTTCTGTCGATTACGAAGGTGCCTGCAGGCCAGTGAGTTCTGGCGTCATGCGGAGCGGGCGGACAGGGGAGCGTGAGCGGCCGCCGATTGGGCGATGAGGCGCGAAATGCGGGCCAGCTGTTTTCCATGACGCCGATGGACAAGCCGCGCCCTTGACACGTCATCAGGCAACAGGTTTGGACAGCATCTCGCAGCCGCCGGTTTCACCATCAGATTGTTAGGACGCTCGACGTGCCGAAAGTGTTTGTTTCTGGAGCTGCAGGCCTGGTTGGGCAGAACCTCATTCCGTCCTTGAAGCAGTCTGCTGATCTCGAAATCATCGCGGCCGACAAGCATCCTGCCAATACGCGTATCCTTCGAGACCTGCATGCCGACATCACGGTCATCGAAGCCGATCTCGCAAAGCCAGGTGCCTGGCAGGATGAGCTCGCCAGGTGTGACCTCGCCGTCCTTCTGCATGCCCAGATTGGCGGGCTTGAGGAGCGGGAGTTCACCGAGAACAACATAACGGCCACCGAGCTCTGCCTGAAATCGATCGAGGAGGGTGCCGTCTCCTATTTCGTGCATGCTTCGTCTTCAGTCGTGAACTCGATGGCGGACGACTTCTACACACGAAGCAAGACGGCGCAGGAAAAGCTCGTCGATGCCTCGCCGGTCCCGCATGTGGTGCTCCGGCCAACCCTGATGTTCGGATGGTTCGACAGGAAGCATCTGGGCTGGCTGCGCCGCTTCATGGAAGACAAGCCGGTCTTTCCGATACCGGGCAATGGCAAATATCTGCGCCAGCCGCTTTATGCCGGTGATTTCTCCGCGATCATCGAGTCCTGCCTGTCGAGCAGGATCGAGGGCACCTACAATATTTCCGGGCGCCAGAAGATCGACTACATCGATCTCATCCGGGCGATCCGGAACACTGTCGGGGCGAAGACGCCGATCGTCAAAATTCCCTATCACCTGTTCTGGGCGCTGTTGAAAACCTACGCCATTTTTGACAGGAACCCGCCTTTCACGACCAGCCAGCTGAAGGCGCTGGTGACACCGGACGTGTTCGAGGTTATCGACTGGCCAGGCATCTTCGGTATCCAGGAAACGCCCCTGCAGCAGGCGCTTGAGCAAGCCTTCCTGCATCCTGAATACAGCCACGTGACACTCGAATTCTAGGCCTAGTCCCCATGACCGATAAGAAGCCCAAAATTCTTGTCATCGGTGCGGGTCCGATGGGGCTTGCCGCCGCTTACCAGGCAGCAAAGCAAGGCTATGATGTCGAAGTTCTGGAAGCCGACGACCGGCCGGGTGGCATGGCGGCGCACTTCGACTTCGATGGCCTGTCCATCGAGCGTTTCTATCACTTCTGCTGCCTGTCCGATGAGGATACGCTCGAGCTTCTGGACGAGCTTGGGCGCCCGGATGCGATGAAGTGGGTCTCGACGAAGATGGGCTACTATCTCGACGGCCGGCTGATGCGGTGGGGCAATCCCGTCGCGCTGCTCGTGGCGCCGGGGATCGGCTTTATCACCAAGGTGCGCTACGGCCTGCAGGCCTTCTACTCGACGCTCCGGTCGGACTGGGAGCGGCTGGACAAGCTGACCGCCCGGGAATGGTTCGAGGGCTGGCTCGGCAAGAAGGGCTATCAGCGCCTCTGGGCCTCGCTGATGGAGCTCAAATTTTATGAACTGTCAGACAATGTTTCCGCCGCATGGGTCTGGCAGCGGATCAAACGCATCGGGAAGTCGCGCAAATCGCTCCTCGAAGAGCGCCTCGGTTATATCGAGGGCGGCAGCGAAACCCTGGTGAAGCTGCTTATCGACGCCATCGAGGCGAGGGGCGGCAAAATCCACTACTCGGCGCGGGCCGCGAAAATCATGGTCGAGGATGGCGGCGTGAGCGGTGTCGATACGGCTGATGGCAGACGCTTTTCAGCCGAACATGTCATCTCGACCATTCCGACCCCGTTCGTGCCCGGCCTTCTCGCGGAGACGGCACCCGAAATAACCGCGCCTTATGAGCGGATCCGCAATGTCGGCGTCGTCTGCATCCTGCACAAGCTCACCCGGCCCGTAACGGACAACTTCTGGGTCAATATCAGTGACCCTTCGATGGACATTCCGGGCTTTGTGGAGTTTTCCAACCTGCGGCCGACCGGCGACGACCATATCGTCTATGTTCCCTACTACATGCCGCAGACGAACCCGATCTATGACGAGAGCGACGACTATTTCATCGAGAAGAGCTACGGATACCTGAAACAGGTCAATCCGGCGCTGACCGATGAGGACCGCAAGGCCTCGCATGTTGCGCGCCTACGCTATGCGCAACCGGTCTGTGAGCCGGATTTCCTCAGCATCCTGCCGGACCCCGTAACACCCGTGCGCGGCCTCCAGATTGCCGATACCTGTTTCTACTACCCTGAGGATCGGGGCGTGTCGGAAAGCGCGCGCTACGCCAAGAAACTCGTTGAGAACATCGTCGAAGGGCGTGCCTGACCGTGGCGGCGAACCGGCAATTCCTCGCTTTCGTGCTGACAGGCGGTTTCGCCGCGCTGTGCAACTGGCTCTCGCGCATGGTGCTGTCGGCCTACATGTCGCTCGAGATTGCGATTGTCGTCGCATACCTGATCGGCATGACCATCGCGTACACGCTGTCGCGGATCTTCGTCTTCCAGAAGAGCGGCCGCTCGGTTTCCGATGAATATACCCGGTTTGCCCTTGTGAACGTCGTCGCGCTTGTCCAGGTCTGGCTCGTCACAATCGGACTTGCCGATTACCTGCTGCCGGCCATCGGCTGGACATGGCGGCCGGAAGACATAGCCCATGCGGCCGGTGTCGCTTCGCCTGTGCTGACAAGCTATCTGGGGCACCGGTATTTCACCTTCGGGCCGCAGGCCAAGAAGGACGTATGAGCAGGACGCCCATGTCGAAACATTTGCCGCTCATTGTCGATCTGGACGGAACGCTCCTTGTGACGGACACCCTGGCCGAAGGCTTTGCCAATGCGGTCCTTCGCAAGCCATTGAGGACCTCGGGCGGCCTGCTTACCCTGTTGAGCGGGCGTGCGGCGTTCAAGCGCTTTATCCATGAGACTGCCGAGGTGGACATTCATGCGCTTCCCGAGCGTGCCGACCTTCTGCCCTTCCTCCGCTCCGAAAAGGCGAGGGGCCGCAGCATCTACCTCGTCACGGCGGCGACGCAGTCGGTCGCGGACGAAATATTCAAACGCTACAGGGAGCTGCTCGACGGCGCCTACGGGTCATCGGATAGCGTGAACCTCAAGGGGCGGAAGAAGCGCGACTTCCTGCTCGAGACGTTCCCGGACGGCTTTGTCTATGCCGGAGACAGCAAGGCGGACCTTGCGATCTGGGAAGAGGCTGGCGGCATTGTCTTCGCCGGCGCTTCGAAAGCGATCCAGAAAAAGGCGCGCTCCTTTGGAAAGCCCGTCGAGCAGACCTTCGAGAACAAGCGGCAGAACCCGCTCGGTGTCTGGCTGAAGGCGCTGCGGCTTCACCAGTGGTCCAAGAACTTCCTGCTGTTTGCGCCGCTCTTCCTGTCCGGCCAGTTCATGAATCCGGATTCATGGGGGCTTGCGATTCTCGGCTTTTTCCTGATGGGGATGGCCGCCTCCGGAACCTATCTCCTCAACGACCTGCTGGACCTGTCGGCAGACCGGCGTCACCGCACCAAACGCAATCGCCCGCTGGCCGCAGGTGACCTGTTTGTCCTGCACGGATTGATAGCGGCGCCTCTGATGATTGCCGGTGCACTGGCGGCAGCCCTTTATGTCTCCGTCCCCTTCGGCATCGGATTGCTCACCTATCTCGGCCTGTCGCTGTCCTACTCCTTCGGTCTCAAACGCGTTCCGATGCTGGATGTCAGCGTTCTGGCGGCGCTGTTCAGCTGGCGGGTTGCGCTGGGGGCGTTCATCATCAGCCAGCCCTTGTCGGAATGGCTGCTGACATTCTCGGTCTTCTTCTTCTTCTTCTCGCTGTCGATGGCCAAGCGCCATGTCGAAGTCGCGTCGACGGCGCCCGGCCAGCAGGTCCGTGGGCGTGGCTACTACGCCGAAGATGCCCCGCTGACGCTCGGCATCGGCTTGTCGACCGCGGCGGCATCGATTGTGATCATGGTGCTGTTCCTGGCCGAGAGCGCCTTCAAGTCGGACATATATGCCTTCCAGGGCCTGCTCTGGGCTGTCCCGGTCCTCATTGGGTTCTGGCTGATGCGGATATGGCTGCTCGCCCATCGCGGTGAACTGCATGATGACCCGGTTTCCTTCGCTGTTCGCGACCGGATCAGTCTCGGCCTCGGCCTGCTGCTGGCCCTTTGCTTTGCGGGCGCTGTTTTCCTGGACGCGCCATGACCCTGAAGGAAACAAAGGCGATCCGGTCATGGGGCGGTGTCGTCCGGGAGCCGCACTTCGTAGCGGCGCCGGCTCGGCGCGACGGGGTGGGCGATGTCTTCGACGCGGCGGCCGGGATGGACAAAACACTGCTCGCGCATGGTCTTGGCCGCTCATATGGCGACAGCTGCCTCTCGCCCGGCAATGTGATCCTTGAGACGCGCGGCCTCGACCGCTTCATCGCCTTCGACCGCGACACCGGCATCTTGAGAGCCGAGGCCGGCGTAAGCCTTGGCGAGATCATGCGGGTGACCGTGCCGTACGGCTTCTTTCCGCATACGACGCCGGGCACGCGTTTCGTGACGCTGGGCGGGGCGGTTGCGAATGATGTCCATGGCAAGAACCACCATGTTGCCGGCTCTTTTGGCGAGAATGTCCGGGCTTTCGGTCTGCTCCGCTCCGATCGCGGCGAGGTGACGGTCACACCCGACTCCGAGCCCGAGCTGTTCCGGGCTACCGTTGGCGGGCTGGGCATGACGGGCATTATCACCTGGGTCGAGATCCAGCTGGTCAGGATCGCATCGTCAAACATCGAGCAGGAAATCTTCGCGATTAAATCCCTCGATCATTTCTTTGAGGTGATGGAGGAGAACACCCCGAAATTCGAGCACACCGTGGCCTGGGTCGACTGCACGGCCCGGAAAGACGAACTCGGCCGGGGCGTGTTCACGGGTGGAAACTGGTCGTCCGACGGCGTGCTGGAGCCGCACAGGACCGGAATGCTGAATGCCCCCTTCACGGCGCCGGGCTTCGCCTTGAATCCGCTGACACTCAAGACGTTCAATTCCCTGTACAGATGGCGCCAGCTCTCGAAGGCGGGCCGCTCGAAAGTTCCTTACACCTCTCACTTTCATGTCCTTGATGCGATCAAGAACTGGAACCGCCTCTACGGCAAGCGCGGCTTCTTCCAGTACCAGTCGGTCATCCCGTTCTCGACGGCGAAAGAGGCCACGCGGGAAATGCTGACATTGATCGCCGAATCCGGACAAGGGTCGATGCTGGCTGTCCTGAAGACCCTTGGGCCCATCGAGGGACGAGGATGGCTTTCATTCCCGAGGGAGGGCGTTACGCTCGCGCTCGATTTCCAGAACAAGGGACAGAAGACCCTGCAGCTCATGAACAATCTCGACAAGATCGTCAGCGCCGCTGGCGGCCGGCTCTACCCGGCCAAGGATGGCCGGATTTCCGCCGACATGTTCCAATCGGGCTATCCCGACTGGCAGCGCGTGGAAACGCTTCGCGATCCGGCCATTTCCTCAAGCTTCTGGCAACGGGTCAGCCAATCATGAGTACAGCCTCCATGCCCAAGCATTATGTCATTCTCGGCGCGACCTCGGCGATTGCCGTCGCCACGGCCCGGCGGCTCGCCACAAAGGGGCACAAGCTCACCCTCCTGGCACGCAACAGCAGCGCCCTGCAGGAGATCGAGGACGACCTGCGAGTGAGAGGCGCCGAGATCGCGTCCAGCCACGCGTTCGACCTGGCGCAGGAAACCGGTCAGGCCGCAATTCTCGAGGAGATTGCGCAGACAGGTGGTCCTATAGACGGCTTGCTCGTGTTTTACGGCATCCTCGGCGATCAGGCCCGCGCCGAAACCGATCCGGCGCATGCCCGCGATATCCTGCAAATCAACTTCAATTCGGCGGTCGACTGGATCCTGCCGGCGGCGCAGCTGATGGAGGCGCGTGAGCAGGGGGTCGTGCTGACCATTTCATCTGTCGCCGGGGACCGGGGCCGGCGGTCAAACTATGTCTACGGCGCCGCCAAGGCAGGCCTTTCGACCTTCATGCAGGGCCTCGCCCACAAATGGGCTGCAATGTCGAAAGAGTTGCGGGCTGTGAATGTGAAGCTCGGCTTTGTCGACACGCCCATGACCGATCATCTGGACAAGGGTGGCCCGCTCTGGGCCAAGCCGGAAGGCGTGGCGGTTTCGATTGAGCGCGCGCTCGAAAAGGGCGGGCCGATTGTCTACGCGCCGTGGTTCTGGCGGTGGATCATGCTGGCCATCAGGATGACGCCGAATTTCGTCTTCAAGCGCGTCAATATCTGACGCGTCAGGTTGCGTCGCTATCGGCAAGGGCGGCCTGATGCTCCGGTGCTGCGATGGCGAGCAGGCGGTCGCGCCGTTCGGCGAGTGTTGCGAAGCGCAGGTCGGCGATGCCATGCTCGGTCACCACGAAGCCGACATCGGCCCGCGAGGTTGTCACCGGCCCGGACAGCCTGTTCACGATCCGGCTGCGCCCGCGCGCTGTTGAGGGCAGCGCGATGATCCCGGCTCCGCCGCGCGATGCCCTTGCCCCGCGCATGAAATCGACCGCGCCGCCGACGGCGCCGACATACCGCCCGCCAGCAATCTCGGCATTCACCTGACCGGTGAGGTCGACCTCGATGGCGCTGTTGATCGCGGTGAAATTGTCGATGCCGGCCAGGATATCGGCAGCGTGCGTATAAGTGCTGGGACGCATGGAGAGACGCGGATTACCGTCCGCCCATTGCATCAGGGCCTCGCCACCAGCCAGCAGGCCGGCGACGGTGGTGCCGCGGTCGACGGGTTTGCGCGCATTGGTGATCACGCCGGCGTCCACCAGGTCGGCAATGCCCTGTGTGACCAGCCCGGAATGCACGCCAAGGTCCTTGTGGCCATGCATCGCGTCGAGAATGGCCTGCGGCAGGGTGCCGAGGCCGATCTGGATCGTTGCACCATCGCGGACCAGACTGGCCACATGATGGGCAATCCGCGTTTCGATATCACCCATTTCGACGGCGGGCAGGGCGAGGCAGGGGGTATCGGTTCGAACGATAATGTCGATGTCGCTGCGCCTGATCTCCCGCCCGGTGCCGGTCGTCGGCGTCTGAGAGCTGACTTCGGCAATGACGAGGCGGGCGGCGCTCAGAAGGTCCGCCGTATAGTCTGCGCCTGCGCCAAAGCTGAAATGGTCCGCGTCGGCGCCCGCGGCGAGACGGACCATCAGGATGAGCTCGTCTGCGCCGATCTGTTCGAGGGTCCGGGCGAGACGCGAATAGTGCACCGGCAGGATGTCGAGCGCGCGCCCGAGTGTCCGGTTCTGCCCGGTGCCGCAATAGGAGAGGTAGCTGACCGCGTCCGTGAAATCGGGCGACACGCTGGGGCCATAGCTGATCCCGGCGAAGGCGCGAAACGGCCCGACCGCGTGACGCGCGTCCATGAGAGCCGCCGTCAGCCCGTTCGGCTCGGCGCAGCCCTGTCCCCAGACAACCAGCGATCCAGGCCGGACAAGCGCGGGCCAGTCGAGGGCGTCCAGGGCGATTTCGATACCGTCTCTATCCATCACGCGCTTTCATAGAGCGCACCTTCGCGGAATGGAATGCGCCCCCTGACGATGCTGTCCGTTATGATTTCCCGACGTGGACGGACGAATAGACGTTTGGAAACCGGATCATTCAAGAGTAGTATGGGATAAAGTGCGGGGGCTCATGAGAACAGTTTATCAATGCTGAGGGAAAACATTGTCGACCTGATGTCCTTCATCATGGTGGCGCGCGAAAGCAGCTTTACGCGAGCGGCAACGCAGATCGGTGTGTCGCAATCGGCGCTGAGCCACTCGGTGCGCGGCCTGGAAGAGCGTCTCGGCGTCCAGCTGCTCCACCGCACGACACGCAAGGTGACGCCAACCCGGCTTGGCCAGCAGATGCTGGATCGCCTCGAGCCGCATCTCGGTGAGATGGAAGCGGACCTCGCGCTTATCCTGGAACGGAAGGACCGTCCGGCCGGGACAATCCGGATCCGCGCGTCCCGTTACGCCGAGGCGGCCATTCTATGGCCGAAGCTTGCGCCAGTGCTCAGGGACTACCCTGACGTTCAGGTGGAAGTCGTCAGCGAAGATAGCCCGGCCGAAGGCGCCGCGGCGCCGGTCGATGCCTGGGTAAGCCTCGGCGAACGGATCGATGAGGAGACGCTCGCGGTCCGCATCAGTCCGGATTTCCGCATGCTGGCCGTGGCCGCGCCCGCCTATCTTGAAGGCCGAAAGCCCCCGAAAAAGCCGCAGGACCTGACCGGGCATGCCTGCATCAGACTGCGCCCGCCGGCCATGGGCGGACTGCCGGTCTGGACGTTCAGCAAGGCTGGCCGCGAGGTCCGTGTCCGCGTCGATGGACAGATGAGTCTCAATGCGATCGAGCATGTCGTCGACGCGGCCCTGGAGGGCTATGGCATTGGCCATGTACCGGAGTCCCTCGTCAGCGAGGCGCTGGCCGATGGCAGGCTTGTCACTGTGCTTGAAGACTGGTGCCCGCCATTGCCCGGCTACTTTCTTTACTACCCGCAGCGGCGAAAGGATTCGGCGGCCCTTGAGGTGCTCACCGATGCCCTCAGTCATTCAGGCTAGGCAGAATGTCGTCTGCCCGGACGCCGCGGCAGGTCTGGCCAGACGGACCCAGATGCGCGACGCTTGGTTCATCCTGCCATACTCGACGGCCTGGCCTGAACCGTGCCAAAAAGGAATTCGGCCCACCGCACTTGCCTGAGCGCGCGCCAGCCTTATCTGCACAGCCCGTCACCTTCATGGAGTGCCCATGACTCGATCCCTCACCCTGACCATCAACGGAACGAAACACGACATCGAGCTGGAGGATGCCCGGCCAACCTTGCTGGATGTGCTTCGCGAAAGGGTCGGCCTGACGGGGACGAAAAAGGGATGCGACAGGGGACAGTGCGGGGCCTGCACGGTTCTCGTGGATGGCCGGCGGATCAATAGCTGCCTTGCGCTCGCGATGAGTCATGACGGCGCCGAGATCACCACGATTGAGGGCGTTGCCGATGGCGAGACGCTCCACCCGGTTCAGGCCGCCTTTATCGAGAATGACGGTTTCCAGTGCGGCTATTGCACGCCGGGACAGATCATGAGCGCGATCGGCCTGTTCAGCGAAAACGGGACGGCCAATGACCCCGAGCAGCTGCGCGAGGGCATGAGCGGCAATATCTGCCGGTGCGCAGCCTATGCCGGCATCACCGAGGCGCTGCTCGACGCACAGACCCGCCTGTCGGGCAAGGAGTGAGGGTGAGCCATGAACCTGTTCGACTATAAACGCCCTTCATCCATTGCCGACGCGGTCGCCGCTGGCGCCGAACCGGGCGCGGCCTATCTGGCCGGCGGCACCAATCTGCTCGACCTGATGAAGGTGGGCGCACGAAAGCCGGATGTGCTGGTCGACATTTCCCGCCTGCCGGGGCTTGGCGAAATCGAGACCCTTCAGGATGGCAGCGTGCGCATCGGGGCGCTGGTCCGCAATTCGGACCTCGCGCGCGACGCCGGCTTTGCGAAGGCATATCCGGCCGTGGCCGAAGCGCTGCTTTCAGGCGCGTCGGCCCAGCTGAGGAATGCCGCGACGGTCGGCGGCAATCTCATGCAGCAGACCCGCTGCCTCTATTTCTACGACCAGCAGAGCCGCTGCAATCGCCGCCAGCCGGGCGCCGGATGTGACGCGATTGGCGGGGAGACGGGCAAGCACGCCGTGCTTGGCTGGACGAAGCAGTGTATCGCGACGCACCCTTCCGATTTCTGTGTCGCGCTGGCCGCGCTCGATGCGAGTGTCGAGCTTCAAGGCCCGGATGGCGCCCGCAGCGTTTCCCTTGAAGAGTTCTACACACTGCCAACCGAAGATACGCCCGGCGGCGCCGATGTTCGCCCTGGCGAGCTGGTCACCGCCCTGACTTTGCCCGCAGATGCTGCGCACTTTGCCGGACATGCCCGGTATATCAAGCTGCGTGACCGCACCTCCTATGCCTTCGCTATCGTCTCTGCCGCGGCGATGGCCGATATCAGCGACGGTGTCGTGCAGGATATCCGGATTGCGATGGGCGGCGTCGCTGCTCGCCCGTGGCGGGCCCGCGCGGCAGAAGCAGCTCTGAAAAGCAAGGCGCCGACGCCTGAGCTGATAAGTGCGGCTGCCGAGGCGGCACTGGCGGATGCATCGCCGTCAGGTGACAACGCCTACAAGATCGAACTCGCAAAGCGGCTTGTACATCGCGCCATCGAACAGGCGCTGGCCGGAACGCCGCAGACGATACCGGCCCTGCCGGGATCGGTCTTCGCCGCGCAGGCGGCAGGGAGGTAAGAATGGCTGACACACCCATCGCACCGGCCGGACACGTCCGCCTCGGCTCCAATTCGGGCCAGTCCATGACCCGCCGCGAAGGCGTCGCCAAGGTCACCGGGAAGGCCAATTACGCCGCCGACAACAAGCCCGAAGGCCTGCTGCATGCGGTCTATCTTGAAAGCGGGATCGCGCGGGGCAAGGTCATCTCGCTCAACACCGAAGCGGCGCTGGCCCATCCGGGTGTTGTCCATGTGATGACGCCGGAGAACGCCCCTTCACTCGCCGTTTCGCCGGACGAAAAGCCGGTGCCGTTCAGCGCGCGCATGGAAGTCCTGCAGGACAATCGCGTGCGCTATGCCGGCCAGCCGATTGCGCTTGTCCTGGCTGAAACGCTGGAGGCTGCAACGGAGGGTGCCCGTCTGCTCGCGCCGGAATATGAGGCAGAGCCGGCCCGTATTGGCTTTGAAAACGGGGAAGCCTACGATCCCGAATTTGTCACGACTGGCACCCCGCCAGCCCGTCAGGTCGGTGATATCGACGCGGAACGCAAAAAGGCCGCGCACACCGTTGAAGTCACCGTCGATACCCCGCTGCAGTATCACAATGCGATGGAGCCGCATGTCATCATCGCTCAGTGGGACGGCGACAAGCTGACCATCGACATGCCGAACCAGGCGATCGGGCTCGCGCGGGCCGGGATTGCGACCTATCTCGGCATCGACCCGGAGAACGTCACCTTGCGCTCGCCCTATCTCGGCGGCGGGTTCGGCTCCAAGGCCGTTGTCTTTGGGCCGCAATACCTGGCGATGTTGGCCGCGCGTGAAGTGGGCCGGCCGGTCAAGCTCGTCCTGCGCCGCGACCAGATGTTCGGCCCCGTCCAGCACCGCAGCGCCACGCGCCAGACGGTCCGGATCGATCTCGATAAGGATGGCCGCATCCTGGCGCTGGATCATCATTCCCTGTCGACAACCAGCAGCTTCGACGACTGGCTGGAGTCCGCCGCCAATGCCTCGCTCAGCATCTATGCGAGCCCGGCCATCAAGGTGTCTCATACCGGCCTGCGCGTTGATACGGGAACGCCGGGCGCGGTGCGTGCACCGGGGCTGGCGAGCGGCACTGCGGCGCTGGAAGTCGCGGTCGATGCGGCGGCCTACCGGATGAAGCAGGACCCGCTTGACTTCCGCCTGCTCAACTATGCCGAGACCGACCCGGGAACGGGCAAGCCCTTTTCGGCCAAGGCGCTTCGCGAATGCTATGCCGAGGGTGCGGCCCGTTTCGGCTGGAAAGGCCGCCCGCTCGAGCCCGGCCAGATGCGTGACGCGGACGGATACCTCACCGGCTGGGGCGTCGGCACCGCTCTTTTCCACGCGCCCTTCTTCCCGGCGAAGGCCAGCGCCGTCATCCGCAGCGATGGCAGTGTCGGCGCACAGACATCCGGCGCCGATATGGGGCAGGGGGCCTGGACGGCGCTCGCCCAGATGGCTGCCGACGGCCTTGGCATGCCGGCCGATGAGATCGAGTTCGAAATCGGCCATTCCGGTCTTCCCGACGGCAGCGTCGCCGGCGGCTCGGCGCACACCGCGTCGGCAGGCAGCGCGCTGTTTGCCGCTGGCAGCGATGCGGTCCGCCAGGTGGCGGAGATCGCTATGAATGACCCGGAGTCGCCGCTTTACGGGGCTGGCAATGAAGGTGTCAGGGCGAGCGGTGGACGCCTGCACCGGGTCGACGATCCGGCGCGCGGCGAAACCTATGCCGAGATCCTGACCCGGGCCGGCATTGCAGAGGTTGAGGGGCAGGGGCGCGGGCGCCGTGAGAAATCGGCGGCCGAGCAGTATGCCATGTATTCGCACGGCGCGGTGTTCGCGGAGGTCAAGATCGATCCCGATCTCTACCAGGTCCGCGTCAGCCGGCTTGTCGGCGCGTTCGCGGCTGGCCGGATCATCAATCCGCGGCTTGCCAAGAGCCAGCTCAATGGCGGCATGATCTGGGGCCTCAGCTTCGCATTGCACGAGGAAGGCATTCACGACCTGCGGTCGGGCCGGCCGATCAACAATGACCTTGCCGGCTACCACGTCCCCGTGCTTGCCGATGTGCCCTCAGTGGAGTCGATCCTCGTTGAAGAGCATGACCCGCACGCCAACGCGCTCGGCATCAAGGGGGTTGGCGAAATCGGAATTACCGGCACCGTGGGCGCGATTGCCAATGCCGTCTGGCATGCCACCGGTGTGCGGCCCCAGCGCTATCCGATCCATATCAAGGACCTGCTTGAGGGTGAGTTGGCCCGTCAGCGCGGTTGATCGGTACGGACAATCAGTATCGACCTTTGCCCGACTCGCTCGCTAAGGTAGGCCTCTCGACCAGGAAGAGCTGATGAGGGCCGGGATTTGGCAGATCTGACACCGGTAGAGCGAGGGGTACTCGTCGCCCTGATGGCGTCTGGCGGGTCGCTGAAGGAGAATGCCGACCTCTCTGGGCGCTTCCAGATCAGGATGTCGCCCGCGCACCGCAAGAAGCTGGCCGGCCTCGGGCTGATCAGGACAAGCAAGAAGCCCTTCGTGCACACGCTGACCGATGAGGGCTGGGCGTTCATGGCGAACGGCTTTCCGATGGACATCCCGCGCGATGGCATGAAGCTTGGCGCGCTGAACGCGCTCCTTTCTGGGGTGCGAGAGCGTGCCGGCCCCGATGCCGACGCCATCCGGGCCTTCTTCAGCGGCAAGGCGCAAAAAGGCAAAGCGCCGGCCAAGGCGGAAGAGAAAAAGCCGTCAACGCCGCCGTCGCCGCCCTCAGGGGACACCGATCTCAGCGATGCGGCGTGGAGCGACAGTGAGGAAGCCCTCGCCATGGCGTTGCAGGATATCGCCGCTTTCGGCGCCCGCATGACCGCCCTTGAGCGTGTCATCGACGACAGCCAGAAGAATGCGGCCAAGCAGCTGGCCCTCAACGCCGACAGCATCTTCCAGAATATTCGCCAGGCGGCCCGCAAGCGCGGGCTGGAGACGGTTTTCGAGCGCGGCGAGGAAGTCGAATTCGATGCAGTTCACTTTGATTGTTTTGAAGAAATTGACGAGGGCGAGGCCGCAATCGTCCTGAAGCAACCAGTCGTTAAGCATACTGCGCGAGACCAGACTCTCATTGTGCTGCGGGGCCTGGTAAGCCCCGCCGACTGAGGAGGACCCTCTTGGCGAAGAGCTGGATTCAAAGACTGTTTCAGAAGCGCGACATCACGCGCATCGGCTGTATCGACTTCGGCACCGCCTATTCGAAAGTGTCCATTGTCGCGTCCGAATTGTCGGAAGACCTGATGGCCCAGGATATCCATGGCCTGCCCATTGGCCGGGATATCTCGGCAAACCCTTTCCTGCTGCCGTCGCTTCTCTTCGTTGATTCCGACACGGTGCGCTTTGGCGCGAGCGCCGAGTCCGCGGCCCGGCGGGGTGAGCGCCGCGGGCGCGCCCCGTTCATGTCGCCGAAGCAGTATCTCAGCACCCATGCGCTCGATGAGCTTGACGACAAGCTGCCGCCTGAGATCGACCCGACGAATTCCTATTCGGCCCGCCGCCTGATCACGCTTTACCTTGCCTATCTGCTGCGCCGTGCCGAGGATGCTGCGCGCGAGCGTAAGATCGACTGGCCACCGCGTTTCCGGATTGCCCGCCCGGCCTGGGACAAGGAGCGCGCCGACTGGGGCGAACAGACGCTTCGCGTGCTTGTGCGCCACGCCTTCATCCTGGTCGACCGCTTTGGCGACGATCTGCTCGCCAAGGATGGCCTTGCTCACGACGTCGTTCATGATGCCTTCGATGCCATTCCAGACACATCCGATTTCCCCGACAAGGAAATCTTCGAGATTTCAGAGCACGGCACCACGACTGTGCCAGAAGCGACAGCGGTCGCGGCTGCTTCGCTGAGGCCGGGCGAACGGCGGGTTGTCGTGGTCGCCGATATAGGCGGCGGCACTTCCGATTTCGCGGCCTTCGTGACCGGCCGGCCCGGCCATAATGTCGTCGCGGAGATCGAGGGCAGCGCCTGCGTCCTGCGCCAGGCGGGCGACTTTCTCGACATGCAGTTGCGGCGCCTGCTTGTGAACAAGGCGGGCCTCCTGCCGGATGATCCAGCAGCCCGCGGCGCCGTCGCCATGATCCGGGCGCGCCAGCGCAGCCTCAAGGAAGCCCTGTTTGCCGAGGGGCGAGTCGTGGCCGAGGCTGGCGACCAGTTCGTCGAGATGACGCTGGATGAGTTCCTCGCCGATGAACATGTCCAGGCCTTTGCCGGCCGCCTGAAGGAAACCTTCTACAAGTCGCTCGAGCTCGCGGTCGATTTCGCACGCTATCTCTCGCAGGGTGCGCGTGCCCAGGTGCGGGTCGATATCCTGCCGACGGGGGGCGGGTATAATCTCCCCATGGTGCAGGAGATGATCCGCAAGGTGCCGATCGAGTGGCGCTTCAACACGATCGCGCCGGAGCTGCTGACCACCGACAATGCCGACTTCAATGCCGTCAGCCGCCAGCTGGCCGTGTCCGTCGGCGGCGCAGTCCTCGAACTGCCAAGACAGGTCGGCGCTGTCGCGGCCTGACCCTGTCGCTCCAGCCATGGGCAGGCGGCGCATGACCCGCTAGACTGGCGGCATGTCCCTGCCGATCATCACGCCGCAGCAGATGTACGCCGCCGAGCAGCACGTCTTCGATGCGGGAACGGCCAGCTTCGATGTGATGCGCATCGCCGGTGAGGGCGTCGCCGATCATCTCCATGACAGCTTTCCGGATGGTGATATCCGCGTCCTCTGCGGCCCGGGCGGCAATGGCGGGGACGGATTTGTCGCCGCCGCGCGCCTGCGGGATCTTGGCCGCGAGGTCCGGGTCTATTCTATGAAGCCAGTCGAGGCGCTCAGCGGCGACCCGGCCCAGGCAGCCGCCTTGTGGGGAGGGGCGGTCGGGACACTGGACGAGGCGCTTTCAGACGCGGCATCGGTGACACTGGACGCCCTGTTCGGAGGCGGGCTCTCAAGGCCACTGTCCGGTGTCGCAGCGGCGCTGTCCCGGCAGGCTGGTTCGACCGTGTCGGTGGATGTGCCGTCCGGCCTCGACGGGCTGAGCGCGCGGCCGCTTGGCCCATGCTTTCGCGCGAACCTGACGGTGACTTTTGCGGCATTGAGGCCAGCCCATGTGCTGATGCCGGGCCGGGAGCTTTGCGGCTCGGTGCGGGTTCAGGCGATTGGCGTGCCCGTCGATGAGGGCGTTCGCACGAATGGCCCGGACATCTGGAACGGGGCCGGCGATGAGGCGGACGATTCCCTGACGGTCAGCGTGTTTGACGTTGATGGCTTTCGCCGTGATTTCGATGAGATCGAACGCGGCGCGCCCAACCGGATAGAGGGCGTCCGGCAAGCTGCCGCTCAGGCAGGCTCAGTCCTAGTGGCACTGGGGGAGGACATTGTCATCGCGGCCCCGGAAGGGCGGTGTGCCGTTCAGCCTGGGATTGCGAGAACGTGGACGCCGGACGATGCCATGGCGGCCGTCCGCAAGGCCCGGGCGCAAGGGCTTCCGGCCTTCGAAGCAGCCTGCGCTGCCGTCTGGCAAGCCAGCCGTCCAGACGGGGTTGAAAATAAACCGGGTTAACCGGCGCGTTTGGAGAGATCGCTTGAAATCAGCCTACTTTTTGGGCACTTAGGAGAGAGATCAGCGCGATTCAGGAAACATTTTTTGCTTAGTCGCTGGTCGGGCGGCACGATTGAACCAGAGTTGGGAAAGGAGCAGCCAAGCGCGTCATTCCATGTCAGATGAATCAGAGCCTTTCGATGAGATGTTCGGTCACGGCGACACGCCGCGCGAACCCTATCTTCATTACTGCAACTGGTTTGACGGGGAGGACACGAAGCGGCTGAAACGCAAGGCGCGCGACGCCGAGCACGCCTTTCGCCGGACCGGGATCACCTTCAATGTCTACGGTCGTGAGGAAGCCAATGAGCGCCTCATTCCGTTCGATATCGTCCCCCACATCCTGTCAGCGCGCGAATGGCAATCCCTGTCGGAAGGCATCGAGCAGCGCGTGCGTGCCCTGAACGCTTTCCTGCACGACATCTACCATCGCCAGGAGATTGTCAGGGCGGGGCGCGTGCCGCGCCACATGATTAGCGAGAATGAAGCCTACCTGTCCAAGATGATCGGTGTCGAGCCGCCGGGCAGCATCTATACCCACATTGTCGGGACCGACATCGTCCGCACCGGCGAGAACGAGTTCTACGTGCTTGAAGACAATGCGCGTACGCCGTCCGGCGTGTCCTACATGCTCGAAAACCGCGAGACGATGTTCGAGATGTTCCCGGAGCTGTTCATCAAGAACAAGGTCCGCCCGGTCTCGACCTATCCCAAGCGTCTGCGCCGGTCGCTGGAGGCGTGTGCACCGCCGGCCTGCAATGGCCGGCCGGTGATTGCCGTCCTGACGCCGGGCATCCACAACTCGGCCTATTTCGAGCATTCCTTCCTCGCCGACGAAATGGGCGCTGAACTGGTCGAGGGCCATGACCTGCGGGTCGTGGACGGGCGCGTCGCCATGCGCACGACGCAAGGCTATACGCCGGTCGACGTGCTCTACCGCCGTGTCGACGACGATTTCCTCGACCCTCTCAATTTCCGGCCTGACTCGATGCTCGGTGTGCCCGGTATCCTCGATGTCTACAGGGCCGGCGGGATCACCATTGCCAATGCGCCGGGAACCGGGATTGCCGACGACAAGGCGATCTATTCCTACATGCCGGACATCGTCGAATTCTATACCGGCGAGAAGGCCAAGCTTCCGAACGTGCCGACCTGGCGATGCTCCGAGCCGGACTCGCTGGCCTATGTCCTCGACAATCTCGCGGATCTGGTGGTCAAGGAAGTTCACGGCTCGGGCGGCTATGGCATGCTGGTCGGCCCGGCCGCCAGCAAGCGCGAGATCGCCGATTTCCGGAAAAAGCTCCAGGCCAAGCCCGATGGCTACATCGCCCAGCCGACCCTGTCGCTGTCGACGGTTCCGATCTTTACGGCCAAGGGGCTTGCCCCGCGCCATGTTGACCTCCGGCCCTTCGTGCTCGTCTCGCCGAAGGGCGTCGACATCACGCCTGGCGGACTGACGCGCGTGGCCCTCAAGAAAGGCTCTCTCGTGGTCAATTCCAGCCAGGGTGGCGGGACCAAGGATACCTGGGTGCTTGAATCATGATGCTCGGAAAGACGGCCGGCGGCCTGTTCTGGATGTGCCGCTATCTAGAGCGCAGCGCGAACAATGCACGCCTGATCGAGGCGGGCTCGCGCATGATGATGACGCGGACCACCGAGGAAAACGCCGAGTGGGGGTCGGTTCTGGAAACGGCCAATGTCCGCCAGATCTATGATGAGCGCCACGACGCCGTGGACCGCCAGTCAGTGATCGACTTCCTTCTGCGGGACAGGTCCAATCCGTCCAGCGTGATGTCCGTGGTCGAGGCGGCCCGTTCGAATGCGCGGATGGTACGCGTCGCGCTGACCCGTGAAGTCTGGGAGGCCGTCAACGACACCTGGATGAAGCTCAAGGACGCGCTGGCCCGGCCCGTGCGCGAGACCGAGCTGCCCAACGTCCTGGAACTGATCCGCCAGCAGAGCGCGCAGGTGCGCGGCGCCCTGCACGGCACGATGCTGCGCAACGACATCTTCAATTTCTGCCGGATCGGTACCTTTCTGGAACGCAGTGACAATGTCGCCCGCATCCTCGACGTGAAATACTATGTCCTGCTGCCATCGGTCTCGATGGTCGGGACCTCGATCGACAATTATCAGTGGGAGGCGATCCTTCGCTCGGCGGCAGCGGAGCGCAGCTTTGCCTGGCTGAACAAGGATTCCGGTCCGCGCACGATTGCCGAATTCCTGATCCTCGATCGGCGCCTGCCGCGCTCGATCGCCTTTTGCTACCTGAACATTGCGCGCAATCTCGGCTACCTCGAAGCCGAATATGACGAGGCCCGCCCCTGCATGGAGATCTGTGCCGAGACGCTGAACCGGCTGACCTCGACCGATATCGAGACCATCTTCCAGGGCGGGCTGCACGAATTCATCCAGTCCATCATCCAGGCGAACAATTCGCTCGGCCTGCAGATCGAGAAGGATTACCGCTTCTATGCGTAAGACCGGGAGCTGCCCATGCGCCTGAAGATCGCCCACCAGACCCGTTACCAGTTTGCGGAGCCTGTCAGCTATGCGCTGCAGCAATTGCGCCTGACGCCCAAGACACGACGGGGGCAGGAGGTCGTTTCCTGGCGGATCGAACTGGAGGGCGGCAAGGAAGAGGTGGCCTTCATCGACCAGTTCAATAATTCGACGCAACTGATCAGCATCGAGGAGGGCGCGCGCGAACTGGTGTTCAGGGCCGTCGGGGAGGTGGAGACGCATGACCAGGCCGGGATTGTCGGCGAACATGCCGGCTGGACGCCGCTCTGGTTGTACAACCGCAAGACCCCGCTGACGGCGCCGGGCCCGACGCTGCGAAAGCTTGCGCGCGGCCTGGGCGCAGACTTCGAGGATGATGTCGCGCGCCTGCACGGCCTGATGGAGCTGATCGGCGCGGAAATCGCCTATGAGACGGGGCAAACCCATGCGCAGACCACAGCTGAGGAGGCGGCGGCCGCCGGCCATGGCGTCTGCCAGGACCACACCCATGTCTTCATTACCTGCGCCCGGCTGCTTGGGTTTCCGGCCCGCTATGTCAGCGGCTATCTGATGATGACAGATCGTGTGCAACAGGATGCTTCCCATGCGTGGGCGGAAGCGTATGTTGAAGGGCTGGGGTGGGTCGGATTCGACGTCTCCAATGCCATTTCGCCGGATGAAAAATACGTCGCAGTGGCAACCGGGCTCGACTATCTGGATGCTGCCCCCGTGTCCGGGATGACTTTCGGCCACGCGCAGGAGGGATTGGACGTTTCTGTCCAGGTGCAACAGCAATAGGCGGGGCCGTTTCGGCATAAGATGACATATTGTGTGGGACTTCGCCTCGACCGGGGCCTGGTGTTCATGTCCGACACCCGAACCAATGCCGGCGTCGACAATGTCTCCAGATACCGGAAGATGTTTACCTGGACCCAGCCGGATGAGCGCGTCATCGTGATGATGACGGCCGGCAACCTCGCCACGACGCAGGCCGTGGTCAGCATGCTGGACGAGCGCACCAAGGCGCCGGAAGAACGCAACCCCTCCATCCTCGAAGTGCCGACCATGTTCCAGGCTGCCCGCACGGTCGGCAAGGTGCTGCGCGACGTGATCCGCGAAAGCGCGCCGAGCCAGGGGCCGGACGCGGAATCGCCCTTCAAGGCGACGATTATCCTCGGCGGGCAGATCAAGGGCGCTCCGCCGCGCCTGTTCATGATCTATCCGGAAGGCAATTTCGTCGAAGCCAGCGAAGAGACGCCCTTCTTCCAGATCGGCGAGACCAAGTATGGCCGCCCGATCCTGGTGCGCGCCTATGACCCGGACATGAGTTTCGAGGCCGCGGTGAAGCTGATGATGGTGTCCTTCGACTCCACGCTGAAGGCGAATTTGTCGGTTGGCCTTCCGCTGGACCTGCTGCTCTATGAGACCGACAGCCTCGCTATCAAGGCGCAGCGGCGGATCGAGGAAGACGACCCGTATTTCAATCTGATCTCTGACAATTGGGGCGAGGCGCTGAAGGCCGCCTTCTCCTCGCTACCGGACTACGAGATCTGAGACATGTGCCTGTTCTGAAAAGGGCATTTGCCTTTTTCACTGAGAAGGCCTATGTCGCCCTTTCCAAAATTCAGGCGCCTATAGCTCAGTTGGTAGAGCAGCTGACTCTTAATCAGCGGGTCCGAGGTTCGAATCCTCGTGGGCGCACCAATATCACATCGACCGCAACAAGAACGCAGAACCCGGCAAGGGCCGTGGCGATGAGGGGCCATTGCACGGTCTCGAACGCGGCAAGGCTGCCTGCGCTGTCCAGCGCCCGCACGACGCCGAGCGTGCCGAGCGCATTATGAAAGGCGATGGTCGCGTAGAGGTCTTCCGTGAGGAAAAAGACCGCGCTTGTCACCAGGCCGATCACGCTCAGGAAAGCGACCATGCCGGGCGCGTTGAAAGGCGCACTGTGGGCAAAGTGATAGACGCCGAACAAGACGGTCGCGATGATCGCTGCTGCCGGAACCGCCAGCCAGGCCCGGTTTTCAAGACTGCCGCGGACCGCGCCGGCCACCACCGCCCAGCAGACCATGACTTCGGCCATGGAGACCACAAAGACCTGTGCATAGGCGTTCAGGATCACGATGGGGTCGTGCGATGGTGCGCCGCCGGCCATGTAGAAAAACAGGCCGGCAGCGAGCGCGGCAGGTACGAAGAGCATGGTACGGCGTAGCGGTCCAAAGCCGCTGCGGCTTAGCGGAGCTGCCGCTTGCCTGAAACGCCGGCGAAGGACGAGGCCGGCTGCAAGGACGCCGATCAGCAGGTTGACGACGACGGCGTAGATCAGTCGGTCCGTCACAGCGTCCGGTCGGCCGAGCGTGTTGATGCGCCCCTCAAGCCACCACGTCGCGGCTGTCCATGCGGTCCACAGCCCTAGAGCCCAGAGGATGGTTTGGCCTTTATGTCCTGTCATCGCCTCCCACCCGGGTTCAGCCCTTGGGCCGCCGCGTACCTAGTTGCCGAGATCGACGCCGAGCTTCGGCACAATCAGTACCATAAGGAAATAGAGCGCGATCGTCAGGGCCGCGCCGAGGGCAAGGGCGCCATAGAAGGGCACGCCGCGATCCAGCAGCCATGGAATGGCAGAGCGAAACCGGCATCGCCTGGCACTATATCGCGCCGGGCAAGCCGCAGCAGAACGGCTTCGTCGAGAGCTTCAACGGAAAGCTCCGCGACGAATGCCTGAACGAAGAGGTGTTCGACAGCCTCGCCCCATGCCAGGAAGGTGCTGGGACGCTGGCGGCACGACTACAATCATCACCGGCCTCACTCATCGCTGGGCGGGCTGACGCCCGCAGCGCGCCGGTCGCTCAAGCACTGTGGGAGCACCGCTCCCGACGCGCTCGCCACACCTCAATCCATGGACTATGAAAGGGGCAGACTCTCGAAATGAGTGAGGGAGTGGAGGGGCTCAGGTCAGACCCTAGGTCCAAGGCGACAAATACGAAACGGTCAACCTGCTGGATACTTATCGAATTTGATCCTGTCACGATTTTCTCCGCCTGTTCGAGAGCTATCGCTCCGTGATCAATTCAGGACCTGATACGTGATTTAATCTGACCGCCAGCCGCGCGACCCTCTGTCCGAGCAGTTTTGCTGTTTCGCGGTCAGACTGAGGCGGTGTAATATCGCCGCCTTGATCGGCATTCGCCTGCGCCATTGCGCCGATGGAGCCTCCGATCCGATTGATGTCGTCAATCGAAGCGGTGGAGGAATTGTTTCCCGGGAGCAGGCCAAGACTGACCCACAGCATGCCATGTTGAGCAGCCAGCGTAGAAATCTGGCTGAGTGTTGCGAATTTGTCGCCCGCTTGCGAGCTGGAAACTGTGAAACCTGCTGCGAGTTTGTTTTGCCATCCACGATTCAGCCATATCCTCGATGTCTGGTCCATGAAGATTTTGAAGGGCCCGGAAACCGCGCCCATATAAGTCGGGGAGCCGAAGATGATGGCGTCCGAATTGTTGAGCAATTTCCAAGCTGTGTCGGTCATAGAGGTAACGTCAATGACGTGAGCGGTGGTCCCGTCAACAGACTCAAGGCCTTCGCGAACTGCCTCTGCGAGCACCTTCGTATGTCCGTACCCGGAATGGTAGGCGATGGATATTGTGGCCGGCATGCGTGTCTCCTTTGCATTTGAGACAAACTTATCCAGCAAGGCGCGATGATTAATTGCTGTTTCGGTTGGAAGATTTTTCACTTTGAGCGAATAATCGCGCGCCTTTGGCTACAGGTTCGCGAACTCTTCGACCAGGAAATCCACCAGCAACCGGTGCTTAAGCGAGGTTTCTTGATGGCCAGGGTAGAGCACATAGAGCGCTTGGGCCTCTCCTTTCCATTCTGGCAAAATGTTGACCAAATCCTCGTTGGCAAGGCTCTTCGAGACATACAGGCTGGGCAAAAGACCGATGCCAACACCCTCCAGAACAGCCTCGCGGACAGCGAGTGAATTGTTCGCCCGGTAAGCTGGGCGGATTGCGATCGTTTTGCTTTCAGAGCCTGATTTCAGGTGCCAGGAATTTGGCGAAGTAGAAGCCGAATAGGCAAGGCAGGCATGCTCTGTAAGTTCGTCCGGTTTGGTGGGCGCAGTCCGTTCAGACAAGTAAGCGGGCGAGGCGCACAGCACCCTTTCGATGTCCAGTAGTTTGCGCGCCCTGAGACTGGAATCGGCGAGCTGGCCGCCCCGGATGGCAAGGTCAAATCCTTCCCCGACAATATCCACGAAGCTGTCGCTCATGATGAGGTCGATCTTGATCTCGGGGTATTGCCGGGCGAAGCGGGGCAGAAGTTTCGACACGACGACCAGGCCGAACGACATCGGCGCGCTGATCCTGAGGCGCCCTCGGGGCGTTCCTGTTTCGGTGCGAACGGCATCATCCGCAGCGGCTATTCCGTCAAGCACATCGCAGATCTGTTCAAAGTAAATCCTGCCGGTATCTGTCAGGCGGAGCGAGCGTGTCGTTCGGACGATCAATTGGGCGCCAAGATAGGCTTCCAGATCCTTGATCATCTTGCTGACTGCGGCGTTAGAGTAGTTGAGGTCTTGCGCTGCCGCGCTGAAGCTCTCCAATTCCACCACGCGCCTGAATACTCTCAGCGTCGAAAAGCGATCCATTATACACTCCGAGTGAATAGTATTTCGACCAAGGCGGCAATTATCATCAGTTGGTGAAAACTCCAATCTCTGGCCATCGCAAGTCAGAGAATGGAAGTTCGGAATGAATATCGTGAAACTGAAGAATTTTGCCGCTGTGCTAATGGTCAGTGCCGCCGGTGTCTCACCGTCCATCGCACAGAATGCTGTGGGCGAAAGCCCCTGGGGGCCCGAGGACGAACTTGGCCGGCTCAACATGATCACACCGCAATCACGCGCCGAGATCATGGCGCGCGCTTCTGCAGACCAGGTCTATGACCTGTCGGTCGATTATTTTGTCGGAATGCCGAGTTGGCAGGCGGCAGGCGACCCGCGCTATCAGATATGGATGACCCATACGCCACAGGGAACTTTGGTCGATGATCCCATGGGTGTTGGGAAAGAAATGAATTCGCATGTCGGTTACACCGGATCTGCGATCTCGATGTACACCCACACCGGCACGCACATCGACGCGTTCAACCATTTCGGCATTGGTGGGGAGATCTTTAACGGCTTTAGTGCTGAAGAGCATCTCGGCGATCGCGGCTGGAAGAAGACGGGCGCTGAAACTATTCCACCCATTGTCGCAAGAGGTGTCCTGATAGACGTCGCTGCTGCCAAGGGCGTTTCCATGCTGCCCGAGGCGTATCGCATCACCCGAGCTGATATCGAACGGGCACTTCGCAAACAGGAAACTACGCTTCGGCAGGGAGATGTCGTCCTGATCCGGACGGGCCGGATGCAGGTCTACGAGGACGCCCAGGCGTACATGACCAATCCTCCGGGGCTTGGACTGGATGCTGCCAGATTTCTTGTCGAGGACAGCGGCGCAATGATTCTTGGTGCGGACAATCTGAGCTTTGAGGCATTTCCGTCCGAAGTCGAGGACAACTACATTCCGCTGCATACGTACCTGCTCGCACAGATGGGCGTGCCGATTATGGAACTCGTCTACCTGGAGGACCTCGCAAGTGACGGTGTTTATGAGTTCGCCTTTGTTGGCGGATCCCTGAAACTCCGTGGCGCGGATGCGTCTCCCATGCGGCCAATAGCGTTCCCGCTGCAGGCCGAGCGCTAAACGGCGCTGCGCGGCGCGTGACTTCTCCCAGACGTGCCGTTGGCGCTCCTATTCCTGCGTTTCGAAAGGAGACTCGGATGCCTTCCAAAAAGGATATCGCCACAACCGCTCTTGCACCCGTCATTTGGGGCAGCACCTATCTGGTCACTACCGAGGCCCTACCTCCAGACTTCCCGGTTACGATGGCGGCGTTGCGCGCCCTGCCGGCCGGCTTGCTCTTGCTTGCACTGACACGATGCCTGCCCCCGCGTGCCTGGCTAGGACGCACCTTCCTACTCGGTAGCTTCAACTTCGCGTTATTCTGGACGCTCTTGTTCGTAGCTGCCTACAGGCTTCCCGGCGGTGTGGCAGCCACACTAGGGGCGTTGCAGGCAATGATGGTGATCGTGATGGCTCATGGGTGGCTAGGCACACCAATCCGGGCGGGCGCGGTCATTGCGGCCGGGGCAGGCGTTCTGGGCGTGGCGCTGCTGCTAATCGGTCCAGAAGCCGCACTTGACCCAATAGGCATAGCCGCTGGGCTCGGTGGCGCGGCGTCAATGGCCGCAGGTACGGTTCTTAGCCGGAAATGGCAGCCGCCGGTCTCGGCGCTCAGCTTCACAGCGTGGCAGCTGACGGCTGGGGGGCTGATCCTGCTGCCGCTCGCGCTTATAGTCGAGCCGCCGCTCCCACCTCTTAGTGCGACGAACCTAGCCGGATTGGCTTGGCTAGGCTTGGTCGGAGCCGCCGCCACCTATGCGCTCTGGTTTAGGGGCATCGCCCGGATGGAGCCGGGCGCGGTCTCGATGCTTGGTATGATGAGCCCCGTCACGGCAGTGCTTCTTGGTTGGGTGGTGTTAGGTCAGGCGCTATCCCCGCTGCAGGCCCTCGGCGCCGCAGTTGTCCTCACTTCTGTGTGGGCCGGGCAGCGGGCAAATCGCCCCTCGGCCGCGATAGACACATTGCGCCCGGTCAAGAGCCCGACAAAGGTCGCCTGATTGTGCTCTGGTCCCCAAAAACTGGATCGTTTCTGCCTGGAGTTTCCAGTAGTCTTGAACCTGACTGGGAGGAGCGAAGCGGGTGCGGCCAACGAAGTTCGCGGACGCACAGAAGGCGTTCATCATAGAGCAGGGCGAGGCCGGGATTCCGGTCGGCGAGATCTGTCGCTAGGCAGGGATCAGCCAGATGACCTATTTCAATTGGAAGAAAGGCTATGGCGGCTTGATGCCGTCTGAGATGAAGCGGCGGAAAGAGCTGGAGGACGAGAATACCCCGCTGAAGCGGATCGTCGCCGATCTGTAACTCGACAAGTAAATGCTGCAGGACGTGCTAAAGCGAAAGCTGTAGGGCCTGGTCGCGAGCGGGAGCTTGTCAAAGAGGCGGTTCAGGAGGCGATAGAGCCATCCCGTCTCGGTGCCCGCCAACATACAACCAAGTGCCCTTCTGGAAGACGTAGACATCACTGAACCGCAAATTGCCCTTCAGTATTTCGCCCTTGGTACGTGTCTCTGTATCCTCTCCGGTCCATTGATATTCCTCATCAATCGTGTAGTGAGCCACGGCGACCTTTCCGTCGGCATAGAACTGTATGTATTTTGGTATGATCTCCAGCCGTTTGACGACTTCATTCGACTTGATCGTATCCCAAAGGGAACCGAAAGAATCTTTGGTGAGCAGACGGTCCGAGCCGATCGACCAGCGCAGAAAATCCGGATGATAGATCGCCATGTGGCCGTCGCGGTCGTTTTGCGCCCACGTCGCATTACGCGCCTCGACGATTGCCCAAACATCAGCTTCGTTCGGCTTGTTCGCGCACGCTGAGATCATTGCAAAGCACGCTGCCAGAAGCAGGGTGATCCGAACCATTTTACGCCCTTTTTTATCTTTCGATGTCTAACGCTGAGAGGCTATTTGGAACCTATCATGGACCTAGACGATGCTGGAAGCTTCCTTTGGCGATTTAGCAAGAGTCCGCTTTGGGCGCATACCCGGTCATCAGCGGGATCAGGTATCCAGCTGTGGCCAACGGCTAACTGGATTCAATTTCGCCGCATGTGAATGCTGGCGCTCAACCCCCTTCATCATCCAGGACGATATCGACAACAATGTCGCCGAGCGTTGAGGAGCGATAGGTGACGACATCGCCCGGCTTGAGGAAATGACCGCCGGCCACTTCATTCTCCACAAAGACCGGGATTCCTACATCGGACAGACTTTTGCCACTTAGCGGGCCACCAGATGCAAGGTAGGCGAGGAAAATTTCAATATAGTCGTGGCGTCGCGGCGTTGTGAAAATAACGCCTTCGGATGTCCCGGACATCAGCGTTGTCGAAGGCGCAATGTATGGTTCGGGCGTCAGTTTGAAAAAATCACCGTCAAAATAGAAGCGAGGCGCAGACATGTCGCCGAGTGCCTTCTGAGCGAGACCCCTGAAGTCAAGGATCATCTCTTCACCCCGGGCATCCTGCCGGGGCTGGCCATTGTGCTCAGTCATCATGCGAGTATCTGCAATGAACGACGCCCAATCATCTGGGACGACGAGAAACGGACCTGTCGGAAAGAAGCCCTGACCGCTCTTCGCGTCGCTGAAGCCATATCCGGAATCCAGATTATCGAAGTCAGCGAGTTCCAGCAGGGCGATCCTGTCAGTGAAGTCTCCGCACAAGAAGAACCCTTTCACCGCAACATCGAAGTCAACCAAAGATGATATGGGTCGGTCAAAACGCGCGCATAGCTCAATTTCGTAGTCCATGAGATCGGATGGAGATGCCGCGACGCTGGTCCTGGACGGTGTTGCTGTTCCAAATTTGGGAAAGACAAAAACCGAGTCGCTCATGGCTTCCTCGGCATGTTCGGGAAAGTTCGTGCCAATACCGATATGTCGCATGCCGGGCGGCCCGGTTGGCAAAAGCCGCTCGACACTAATCTCCACAGTAGCTTTCAGCTGATCTTTGGTCGCAAGCAGGTCCGCTTTGTCCACCTGTGCCAAGACTTGAAAAGGGTCTTCCAGACGCGCGGCGCCGAAGTCGGCGAAATCAATGCCAGTTACCGTTTCTCCGTCATAATCGACAACCAGGATTGTTACTATTTCTCCCAAGCCATTGCGGAACTGGGCAAGCGTGAGCGCCTCTTCGAAGGGGGCAATGTGTATCTGAAGCGGTTCAGCTTCGAAAGTTGCTGGATTGAATTGCGGGTCATCCGATGTGAACCAGGCAATATATGTTGCGAGAACCAGTGTTGCCGCGACCGCAGCTGAATAGGTTAAAGGGCGCATTGGCATGGCTGACTTCCAAACACTGCGAATGACAAGCCTATTAAACAATGTTCGCTAAGGGCGCAAAACCAGACATTGGAAAGGATACGCCGATGCTATTAAGAAGGATGGATGTCCTTGAACATTATCCACACGTCTGACTGGCAAATCGGCAAGGTGTTTCGCTTCGTCGATGACGGCACGATGGGGCTGCTTCAAGAAGCGCGGCTTTCGGCCATCACGCGACTAGGTGAGCTAGCGCTGGAACATGGTGCCCCTCACGTTGTAGTTGCCGGAGATATCTATGACATGGAGGCGTTGTCGCCACGATCGCTGAACCAACCGTTGGAACGCATCCGGAAGTTCGAGAATGTGAAATGGCACCTTATGCCAGGAAATCACGATCCACATCGGCCACACGGTTTATGGGATCAGCTCATGCGAAGAGGCGTGCCGGACAATGTGATCGTTCATTTCTCCGCTGAACCGAGGATTTTCGAAAGCGATGGATTCGCTGTTCTGCCTGCGCCCCTCCAGTACAGGCGCACTCTTCAGGACCCCACTTCTTATATGGATAAAGCGGCAACCCCGGATGGGGTTATCCGTATAGGTCTAGCGCATGGCACGGTCAGTGGCTTTGGTTCCGAGGACAAAGACGTTCCAAACTATATCAATCCCGGTAGGCCGAAGTCGGCGGGGCTCGCCTATCTGGCCTTGGGCGATTGGCACGGACAAAAGAAGATCAACGACAAGGTCTGGTATAGCGGCACGCATGAAACCGATGCGTTTGATGTCGAGGGCGGTGGCCAGGCGCTTTTGGTCGAAATCCAAAGTGCTGAATCTGCGCCAGTCGTTGCACCGCTGAAGACAGGCTATTACCAGTGGATGACGTATCGCGAGCAGATCAATAGTTATGAAGATGTTGATGCCCTCGCTGCGACCCTGCGCGGCAGTGGAAACGACCTGAGCCAGATTTTGGTGCGCCTTTTTGTCGAGGGTGCGGTTTCACTTCAGGACCGACAGTATTTTGAGGAACAGATCATCGATCAGGTTTCGGCGGCTTTCGGTTATTTGAGGGTCGATGATACTCGGCTCTTCCCGAGTCCCAGCGAAGAGGACCTCGATCAGATCGACCGGGGCGGTTTCGTAAGAACTGCGGCCGATGTCCTGAGGCAGAAGGCTGAGAACATGAGCGATCCCGGCCAGGAGATCGCCGCGCTGGCACTTCAGCGTCTGTACGTCGAGCACATGAAATTGCAGACGAGGAGCCAATGAAAATTCGCTCCATCGCAGTCAATCAGTTCAAGAAGTTTACGACGCCGGTGTGCCTCGACAATATCGGCGGCGGCTTGAACGTCGTCGTCGGTCCCAACGAAATGGGGAAGTCAACGCTACTCGATGCGCTGCGCGCCGCGCTGTTCGAGAAATACAGCTCCAAGGCGCAGCCAATTACAGCGCTACAAAATGACCGGAACCAGGCCGCACCTGTGGTCGAGCTCGCATTCGAGGTCGATGACGGTATTTATCGCATCAGAAAGCGTTTCGTAAAGAAGCCATACGCTCACCTGTTCTGCCCGGACGGAAGAAAGCTGGAGGGCGATGAAGCGGAGGATACGCTGCGCGATCTTCTCGGGTTCGACGAACCCGGCAAGACGGGTGCAAAGCCCGAGACCCTCGGTATGTGGAATGTGCTCTGGGTTCAGCAAGGTCAGTCCTTTGGTGCGCTCGATCTTCCTGACAGCGCGCGCTCAAACCTTCACAGCGCACTGGAGTCGGAGGTCGGTGAGGTTCTAGGTGGCAGGCGAGGAAGGGCCTTGCCCGACGCTGTGGAGAAACAGCTCTCCGAAATTGTCACGTCCACCGGTAAGCCGCGTGGCGGTTACAAGGAGCTAATAGACGAAGTACAGACTCTGAGTTCAGATCTCGAAGCGCTGCAAAACCGCCGCAGCGATCTCTCCAGAACTCTGGAAGGCTTGGAAACCGCACAGGAAACGCTCGCGCGGCTTTCATCGGGAGAGCAAGACCAGAAGGACAAGGAGGAATTGAACGCAGCGCGAAACCGCCATGGTGAGCTTGCCAAGCTGGAATCACGCATTGAGGCTGCGGCGACTGATGTTGAGCTGAAGAAGCGCAATCTGGAACAAGCCGAACAGGCCCTTGCCGAGCGTCGCACTCTAAAAGATCAACTCACGAGCGACGCTGCGACGGTCGAGGCGGCGAAGGAGAAACTCGACGAGGTTCGCGAAAAAGATCGGGAGCTGAGGAAACAAGTCGAGGGGCTTCGGAATTATGCGAAGAAAACCGAGGATGCCGTCACCGAGGCGGATAAGGCTGTGTCGATGGCACGCCGCGTTCTCACTGCCGTTCAGCGCGCGGGCCGCATTCGTGAGCTTCAGGAGCGGTACGAGAAAGCATACGAGGCCGAGAAGAAGCAAAGGGCCGCCCAACAGGGCGCTGCGGCCATTCTCGTGACCGACGAGAATATTGAAGCGATCAGAGATGCCGCGAAGAAATTGGAAACTGCACGTTCCCGCCTTTCTGCCGCCGCGACCCTCGTCTCAATTGATATGCCTTCGGACCGTCTATCCAGGATCGAGGTCGATGGAGCAGCACTTGCGGCCGGTCAGACATCGGTGGAAGCGGTCGAAGGGACGACGATCACCATTCCCGATTATGGCAGCATTTCTGTTCAGCCTGCGATCAAGGACCGGGATAAGCTCATCGCTCAGCAGCGCGAAGCGAACGAAGCCCTCAAGGCAGCGCTTGAGGAGTGCGGGGTCAAATCGGTTGATGTGGCAGAGGAACAACTTGCCAAGCGCGAGAAGCTCTTGCGAGATGTGGAACTTGCCCGACAGGAAGCCGAGTTGCACGCGCCAGAGACGGACGACTATGACGCCGGTGCGGAGCCGCTTGCGGATCACATTGCGGGCCTGAAGGACATTCTCAAACGAGAGCTGAGTGATCTTGGGATCGAGAGCTTGCCATCGGAGAAAGAGGCAGATCAGGCCCTCGCCGCTGCTCAGGAAAGTGCGCAGGAAGTCAGGGACATCCAGGCCACTGCCCGAGCGGCTCTTGGCGGGCCAGAAGAAGAGATGGGCCGTCTCCAGACCGAGTTGGGAAGTGTGAAAGCACGATATGACGATGGGAAAGAACGTCTCGATAAGCTAAAGAGGGTACTGGCCGAAGCCGAAGAGCAGGTTTCAGATGATTATCTTGAAGCCGGTGTGACGACCGCTTCAAGGGCTGTGGCGGATCAGCAGAAAGCTGTCATAGAGCTTGAAGGACAGCGTGAGGGCGAGACGCTGCAGCAAATGGAAGCGCGGATATCACGTTTGGAAACGGCGCTACAGGAGCGTCGTGACAAGCGTTCCGACCTGAACGAGAAAGTTGTCGGGCTAAAGTCGCATATTGAAGCTCTTGAAGGCGCTGGTCTCGACGAAGCTATTCAGCAGAAAGAACGCGAGGTCGAGTTGGCCGACAATCAGCGTCAGCGCTACGAGCGAGAGGTTGCCGTGCTTACCCTTTTGTTATCGACATTGCGGTCCGCCGAGACCGAAGCGAAGGAGCGCTACCTCGAGCCAGTTCTGAAACGCGTTCGTCCCTACTTGCAGCTATTATTTCCCGGCGCTGAGATCGCGATTGATGAGAACCTCCATATCGTTGGCGTCATTCGGGAAAACGGCCACGAAGAATCTTTCGAACATCTGAGCATGGGCACGCAGGAACAAATCGCCGTTCTTGTTCGTCTCGCATTTGCCGAGATGTTAGTCGAGCAAGGTCATCCCGCAACCGTCGTGCTGGATGATGCGCTGGTGTTTTCCGATGATCGGAGAATGGGCCGCATGTTCGATATTCTCAACATGGTGGGGCGGCAGGTTCAGATCATCGTACTTACGTGTCGTGAGCAACTTTTCGAGGGCATTGGCGGTCGCCAATTGTCCCTGAAAACTGCAAGCGGCGAAGAATTGGTTTCAGCATGAGATATTGAACTGATTTAGCGCCGGGATGAATGCCGATCTGTGAAAATTAATACCGGAAGGGGGGAACTCTTGCCATTCGAAGAATCGCTAGATTGGGCGTCCAATGAAAATCGGCCGACTTGGCAGCGCGACGCTTTGCGTCGCCTTGCGGAAAATGGAGAACTGACCGAAGAGGATCTTTCAGTATTACGAACGTATATCGAAGTATCTCAGGGCCTATCGGTGGAGGCACTCCCTGCGCTTGAGCCTTTGGCACAGGAACATCTCTCTGAGGCTTCCAGCAACGCCCCTAAAACAGTTTTGGCTTCCCTTGGGCCTGTGAAGCATGTGGATCGGCTGGAATCGGACCAGCCGCCCATCCGCTTTGCCGTAAACGGGGTTACACTAATCTACGGGCCCAATGGATCGGGTAAAAGCGGCTACTGCCGCATCGCAAAGCAAACATGCCGCGCTCTGGAAACAGGCAAACTGCGAGGTAATGTCTACGACGACACTCCCCCACCCCCGGCGGAGGTGGGTATTAGCTTTCGTGTCGGTGGCGAAGACCAAGAGAAGGACGAACTCGTCTGGCGTGGTGATGAAAAGCCGCCGTCGGAACTCGCCCGAATTTCCGTATTCGATACGGCTTCCGCCAGAGTTTACGTCGATAAAGAGCGCAAGATCGAGTTTCTACCCTACGAGCTGGACCTGCTTAATAAGCTTGGCCTTGCGGTGCGTAGCTTGGACAACGAATTTAAGACACGGGAAGATGCGCTCAATAATGATCTTCGAGTCACTCTGCCGACCGGCTTTAACGAAGGTACGGTAGTTTCAAGTCTTCTAGCTAAAATGGTGCCTGAAACAGCTCTCGCAGATTTGCCGTCCAAAGATGACATCGTAAAGAACGCCGTTTGGACGGATGAGGAGCAGGCTGAGCTAGATCGCCTGATCGAAGAAACCAAGAACGATCCGGTTGCCATCGCGCGTTTACGCCGCGAAGCCAAACAGGCTCTAGGAACAGTGGGGAACAACATCTCCGATTTCGAGAGCAAAATTGGGGATACGGCGATTAAGGCATTATCCGAAAAGCAGAAAGATGCCGTTCGCAAACGCGAGGCTGCTGAGGCAGCAGCAAGCGACCTGTTTAAAGGACAGCCGATTCCCGAAATCGGATCTGAGACATGGGCGCAGATGCTGAGATATGCGCGTGATTTTGCACTGGAAGCTTTCCCTAATGGCGAGCCGCCTCAGATTTCGACAACTGATCGATGCGTTCTATGTCAGCAAGAATTGGACGATGATGCGTCCGCTCGATTGAAGGCGTTCGATGAGTACCTAGAGGATCGGGCCGCTGCGGACGCGGCCGCAGCCAAAACAGCTTTCGATCAGGCCGCAGCCCTAGTTTCGAATTACAGCATCAAGTCCAAAGACGAAGTTGGAACGATTCTCGCGGGCTATAGCGCGTTGGACGATGAGAGAAAGGCACTTGCAGAGAAGATAGGTGAATATTTCGGAAAGGCCAATGCGCGACTGACGCTTCTCAAGAAGGCGTTGAAGGAACAGGACTATACGAAATTTGAAGAGCTAGAGCCTCTCCCGGAATCCATCGTCGACTTGATTTCCGCCGATGAAAAGAAACTGGCTGAGGAAAGCGAGGAATTCGACCGTCTTGCCGCTGACGATCAGGAGGCGAAGAGGTGGGCTCTGAGGATTGCGGAGTTGAGCGACCGCAAGAAGCTGAGCCAGGAAATTGCTGTGATCCTTGATCGTCTGGTTAAGCTTGAAGAACGACTCAAAATTGGCGCTTGCAGAGGCCTTTGTCAGTTACACCCCATCACCCGTCAAATTAATTCGCGTCGTCGAAAACTTCTCACACCGTCTCTAAAGGACGCGCTCAAGGATGAACTATCGGCATTGCATCTGACGCATATCCCGGTCGATCTAAATGATCGTGGTGATTTGGGTAACAGCATAGTCGAAGTGGCTTTGTCCGCCCGACAGCGGGTCGCCAATAATAGCGAAGTCTTGAGCGAAGGGGAACAACGTGGGTTGGCGCTCGCCTGTTTCTTGGCGGAGCTTGAAGAGATAGGCCGAGATCACGGCATCATCATCGACGATCCGGTCTCATCGCTGGACCACTCACGCATGCAATCTGTTGCGCGTCGATTGGCCGAGGAGGCTGCCAAAGGTCGGCAGGTGATTGTCTTCACACACAATATTCTGTTTCATCACATGCTTAGTGCCGAGGCGCGCCGGCTTCAGGTCGCCTGTCACGAAGAATGGATGAGTAGTCTTGGTGAGAGCCGTTTCGGTATTATCGACGATGCACAGAAGCCGAGGCAGATGAAGAACGTGACTGAACGGCTCAATGAAATTGAAGCAAATAGCAAGAGCCTCGATGAGTTGGGATATGATCCGACCGACGAGAAATTGAGAACACTAGTCGTCGGCCTTTATACGCAGATGCGTGATACTTGGGAGAGAATTGTAGAAGAGATCTTACTCAACCGTGTTGTGCAAAGGTTTAGGCCGGAGATCATGACGCAACGGCTTGAAGAAGCATGTATTGATCCCGAAAGTGACTATCCGTTGATATTCGAGGGAATGAAGAGATGTTCCCATTATTCCGGACATGATCCTGCCGAGAGCCTCCCAACAGGCCTCCCTAAAGCGGATGAGATCGTTCAGGATATCGAAGCCCTTAAGCAATTTGCCAAAATCGCTACTGAACGGAGAAGCAAGCTTCGAAAAGGCCGCAAGTATGAACAAGGCGTGGAAGCAATACTTTTGTAAGAGGCAACTACTTTCTCGCCCGTTCCAAACAAGCTCGGATCGACTTGGGCCGTTGCAAGGCAACTACCGTGGTTGGGTCAGTTCGTTTTGAGGCTTCAACTATCGTTTCGTCTGCTTCCGGGATTTAGCAGTCAGGTCGTTGATTCTAGCACGGCGGCGGTTTGTCCTTCTTGCAACACGTCGCCTTCAGCAATGTTCAGAGCGGTTATTACACCCGCAGCCGGGGCGGTATAGGGAACCTCCATTTTCATCACTTCCATGATGAAGAGCTCTTGGCCCTCGGCGACTGTGTCGCCCTGTTTTACCAGCACCTTCCAGACGGTTCCGCCGGTCTCGAGTTCGATCTTGTGTTCAGACATGGTGTCCCGTTCGTTCTTAGGGTCTCAGCGCAAAGGTGCGCGGTCCGAGCAGGTGCGGCAGCTGGCCCTGCACCCGATCCAGCCACTTGCAGAGCATGGGTCGGGTCTCGCGAGGATCGATGAGTTCATGGACCGCCAGTGCCTCGCTTCTTGGAAAGGGTGACTGGCGAGCCGCCAGCATGTCTTCCAGCTCCTGCCGCTTGGCGTCTGGGTCCTCGGCGGCAGCGATCTCTCGACGAAACGCGACCGCTACGCCGCCTTCGACCGGTAGCGGTCCGCTTTCGGCGGAGGGCCAGGCGAGGACATAAGCGTCCGGTCCGTAATGAGCGGCCTGAGCGACGCCAAAACTCCGGCGCACCATGACCGACGCCCATGGCACAGTCGTCATGGCTGCCGTTATGACGGTTCGTGCGCCATGCCGGATTGTCGCTTGCTGTTCGGCCTTGGAGCCGATCATGAAGCCTGGCTCGTCGACAAAGGCCACGATCGGGATGTGGAAGGTCTCGCAAAGCTCGATGAAACGCTGTGCCTTCTGGGCGCCGTCGGCGGTCATCGAGCCGGCGAGATGCCGGCCATCATTGGCCCAGACGCCGATGACATGGCCGTTCAGCCGGGCAAGACCCGTGATCTGGCTGCGTCCATAGCCCTTTCCCATTTCAAAGAAGCTGTCGCGGTCGAGGATCAGCGAAAGCACCCGCCGCATATCAAACGCCCTTCGCCGCTCCCGCGGGACGATCTCGATTAGCGCCTCCTCCTGCCGGTCGACTGGGTCGTCACAGCTGATAGCCGGCGCGAGTTCCCATACATTGTTCGGCATGTAGGACAGGAACCGGCGGATCTGGGCAAGCGCCTCTGTCTCATCTTCGGCGGCGTTATCAACTGCACCGTTGCGTGTGTGAACCTGCGCGCCGCCAAGCTCATCCTTGGTCAGCTTTTCTCCCATGGCGCGCTCAACAACGGCCGGCCCGGCCACGAGCAACTGGGCGGTCGACTTCGACATGACCGAAAAATGCGAGGAAACGAGCCGGGCGGCTGGCAGGCCAGCAACAGCGCCTAGCGCAGCGGACGCCACCGGCAGTGTTCCGAGCGTTTGGCCAACAGACTTGAACCGTGAGGGAGAAAAGACCGGCCCCGGCAAACTCGGACCACCGGACCCACCAACGCTGCCGCCAGCACCCTCATGCAGCCGGACGAGCGGCATCTTGTACTGAAGGGCCAGATCCTCAGCGTAGACTGATTTACGGAGGCCTGCCGGAGATGGCGATCCACCCTTCAGGGTAAAGTCCTCGCCACCGACAATGATCCGGCGGCCATCGATCTTGGCGAAACCGAGCACAAAATTGGCCGGTGTGAAGTCCAGGAACTCGCCATTCTCCCCACGCTCCGAGGCGCCAGCAGCTTTTCCGATTTCCTCAAAACTGTCGTCATCGATCAGGGCCGCTATCCGCTCGCGGATAGTCAGGCGACCTTTGTCGTGCTGGCGCTGGACGCTCGCATCGCCGCCCTGCAGCATGGCCCGCTCCCGGCGCCGTTTGATTTCATCGACTTCTGATTTCCAGCTCATGAAAGCGACATTCGCCTTTGCCTGCCTGGAAGTCAAAGACCGTCAGTCAACCAAGATTATTATCTGATGCGCTTCCGACCATAGCCGCGCGAACAATCCCCCATCCTGTAGATCGATGGCCCCTTTCGGTCCGGGCGGATGTCTTCCGCCTGCCCACGCGATCGCGATTACCTCAGCTGAGTTTCTTGTCGATATATGAGATCAAAGCGTCCAGCTCTGCGAGATTAGACGTTGCGCGCGCTCCTATTGCTTCAAATTCTAGCCGGACTGAGGGCAGCAAGGCTCGGCACTGTTCGAGGAGGCGGCCGCGCTCGCGTACCATGTCATTCATCAAAATGAGCTTCATCCCGGGAACACTACTGGGGTCTTCCTCCGCATACGGGTCATATGCCGCGAGCGACCCCATGACATCGACGAGATTGTCTTCGTCTATTCGGTCGAGGATGCCCTTGATAATCTCGTCAAAGACATATTCATCCTGGGGCTTGTTGACCTCTCGCAGCAGCGCCTGCAATTCGCTTTCACCATCTTGCCTCACGGTGCGCCGGGTCGGCGATCGTTCGAGGACATCCACCAAGACATCTGCGAAACGCGAATAGTCAACGTCGGTGGCACGGAAGGCGGCCATCATCTCGAAGTATATCGGCCAGCCTTTCGGATTGGCGCTCAACTCGTTCCCAGAGAGAACAGCTTCGGGCTTTGCCATTTCCAGGAAGCGATTGAGGTCGGTCCGGGTCGAGAATCGAAAGAATATTCGGTCCGGACAGCTGATCCGAAAAAGAAACAAGCGACCATCATCGATAGTAAAGTCCAGCACGGGGTGTGTTCGCGCCTGTTCTGGTGTGCTGGATAGTTGGGTGATCATCTGCAGATCGTGCAACTCAGAAAGTCTATCAATAATGGTGATGATCGCCCTGTACACTGGATAATTGGCATAGATTGCGGATCGTACAGGCGCGGGCAGCGAAACAGAGAAGCGTCGATCGCCTGAGTTCATGAGGCAATTAAAATGCAGAGTTCTCGGAGTTCAAGCTGAAGAACTTGGTGCGACGCTCACACCAGATTGAATTCGGCAGTCAGGTCCGTTTCAAAAGGTCTGTCAACCTGATGTTTCGGTCATCATGATTGCCACCCCATCTAAAATCACCAACAATATTAAGGTCTGAAAGAACTGAAAAAGGTGGCAACAATCTCAATATAGTCAGAGCTCTATGGTTGCCTCTTAATCAGCGGGTCCGAGGTTCGAATCCTCGTGGGCGCACCACCGTCACATCGACCGCAACAAGGATACACAGCCCGGCAAAGGCCGTGGCGATGAGGGGCCATTGCACGGTCTCGAATGCGGCAAGGCTGCCTGCGCTGTCCAGCGCCCGCACAATGCCGAGCGTGCCGAGCGCATTGTGAAAGGCGATGGTCGCGTAGAGGTCTTCCGTCAGGAAAAAGACCGCGCTTGTTACCAGGCCAATCACGCTCAGAAAAGCGACCATGCTGGGCGTGTTGAATGGCGCGCTGTGGGCAAAGTGATAAACGCCAAACAAGACGCTCGCGATGATGGCTGCTGCCGGAACCGCCAGCCAAGCCCGGTATTCAACACTGCGCCGAACAGAGCCGGCCACTACCGCCCAGCAAACCATGACTTCGGCCATGGAGACCACAAAGACCTGCGCATAGGCGTTCAGGATCACGACCGGATCAAGCGATGGTGCGCCGCCGGCCATGTAGAAAAGCAGGCCGGCAGCGAGCCCGGCAGGTACGAAGAGCGCCGAGCGGCGCAGCGGTCCAAAGCCGCTACGGCGCGGCTGGGCCGATGCTATCGTGAAGCGCCGCCGAAGGACGAGGCCGGCTGCAAGCACGCCGATCAGCAGGTTGGCGAGGATGGCGTAGATCAGTCGCTCTACCACGGCGTCTGGCCGGCCGAGCGTGTTGATGCGCCCCTCGAGCCACCACGTCGCACCTGTCCACGCAATCCACAGGCCTAGCGCCCAGAGGATGGATTGGCCTTTATGTCCTGTCATTGCCTCACACCCGGGTTCAGTCCTTGGGCCGCAGCGCACCTAATTCCCGAGATCGACGCCGAGCTTCGGTACGATCAGCACCATAAGGAAATAGAGCGCAATCGTCAGGGCCGCGCCGAGGGCAAGCGCGCCATAGAAGGGCACGCCGCGATCCAGCAGCCATGGAATGAAGAGGAACATCGGCAGGCTTGGCAGGACATACCAGAAGGTCGCCGCCGAATGCGCCGATAGCCGGGCCGTGTCCTCGGTGTCGCGCCACAGCCAGATCATGCCGAGCACCGAGACCAGTGGCAGTGACGCTATGAGCGCTGCAAAGCCCGGGCTGCGTTTGCCGATCTCCGAGATCGCAACGATGATGATCGCCGACAGCGTGGCCTTGATGAGCAGGTAAAGCATGGTGTCTCCGGTACGATTTCAGCCAGTCCACGGCTTGCGATAGCAGGTTTTGCGCACCCTCGCGCTCATTGCGCCGGCGGGGCAGGCTGGGCCGCTTCGATACGGTGCTCTTCTGTGATGAGCAGCGCCTTCGGACTGCTGGAGAGGGCATTCTCCAGGTGAACGCCCATGCGCCAGACATGATAGGTGCACCGGTGAAGCCAGCGCATCGTTTCGAGCTGGCGCATGGCGATGTCTGCATCGAGCTCGGCCTCGGTCATGTGGGCGATGGCGGCATGGCGCAGCGTCTCGCGCTGGTCACGGAAGTCCTGGCGCGCCGCATCGAGGCGCTCGACAAGCTCGCCAGTGAAGCCGCCGTCATGGATTTCGCCCAGGATCGGCTTCAGGCTGCGGGCCGCGGCCTGGATATCGCCTTGCGCAAAGCTGAGCCGCGCCTCCCGCAGGCCCGCCATGCGTCGTTGCAGGCGGGACATATGATCAAGGGCATGCAGGACAGATTGCAGGCGGTAATTGGCCGGCGAGCCCGGATCGGTCCGGATGCGAACAACATAGTCCGACAGCTCTTCCAGCGCGGCCCCCTCGGCATCGGTCGAACCGAGATGGCGGGCTGACGGATTGGTCAGGATCCGCTCCAGCTTGTGGACCAGGCTCAGGGCGATGCGGTTCGCCTGCCCGGCGGCGGCGTCTGTCGCGGCGGTGCCATCGCGCAGGAGGCGGTCTTCCAGTTCGCCGAACATCTCGCCCTCGCGGCCGGGAACGATGGTCTCGATCAGCCGGGCGAACTGGCGCGTGAAGCCGATGATCACGATGACGCCCAGTATGTTGAACGTGGAATGGAAGGCGACGAGCGCGATCTGCGCGTCGCCGGCCTGGTCGAGCGCCAGCCAGTTCGAGATGATCATCGCGAAGGGCGTCAGGATGCAGAAGGCCATGATGCCGGTCATCAGGTTGTAGACGACGTGGGCATAGCCGGTGCGGCGCATGGCGGTGCCGCGCCCGAGCGTCGCCAGGAAGGCGGTGAAGGTCGTGCCGACATCCATGCCGATGACGAGGGCGGCGGCCTGGCTGAAGGAGATGGCGCCCACGCTGAGCGCGACCAGCGCGGTTGCCACGCCGGCGCTCGAGGACTGGGTGACAATGGTGACGAGGATACCGATCCCGACAAGCTGCAGGCGACCGAAGATGGTGTCGCCCGGAAACGTGTCCGGCGTGACCGCGCTCTCCAGCACCGACATGCCCGATTGCAGCGCGTCGATGCCGATGAAGATCAGGCTGAAGCCGGCAATCGCCCAGCCGGTTTTCTGGATCCAGCCGCGGGTGAACAGGTTCAGCATCGCACCGAGGAAGGCGAGCGGAAAGACCAGCGCTGTCAGCTCGAGCTTGAAGCCGACCAGGGCGACGATCCAGCCGGTAATGGTCGTTCCGATGTTCGCGCCGAAGATGATGCCAAGCGCCTGGTTGAAGCTCAGCAGGCCAGCGCCGACAAAGCCGACCGCTGCCACGGTCGTGGCACTTGAGGATTGCAGGATCGCGGTGGCCATTGCCCCGGTCACCGCACCGCTGAGCGGGCTTTGCGTGAAGCGCACCAGCAGCTTGCGAAGCGTCTCTTCCGCAAGGCCTTTCAGCCCGTCGGTCAGCACCTGCATGCCGACGAGGAACAGGCCGAGGCCGCCGAGGAATGTAAACAGGCTATCCATCAGTCACAGCGCGAGACCCGTTTGCTACAGCCTGCGAGTTTTGGCGCCCGGCGCGGGCGGGTGCAAGTGTGGAGACTACGGATAGGCGCGCCGGCCGGGTCGAGCGGTCAGACGAAGTCTTCAGTGTCGATGGTTCGTTGCAGGCGCTCGGGATAACGGTGTCCCGAGACGGTCGACTGGTTGATCAGCCTGTCGGCCTTGTCGAGGACGTCCTGGCTGACATTGAGAGCCAGCGTCTCGAAATTCTCTTCAAGATGAGGAATGGACGCCGTTCCAGGGATGACATGGACATGGTCGCCGCGCGACAGGACCCAGCTCAGGGCAAGCTGCGCCGGCGTGATGCCCGCCCCGTCTGCGAGCGCGTTGAACTGTTCGACCAATGCCAGGTTCGCCGGCCAGTTGGTCTCGTCGAAGCGCGGATGCGTGCGCCGCAGATCCTTGTCTGGCAGCGTGCTCGGATCCTTCACACCGCGCGCGAGCGCGCCCCGGGCGACCGGTGAGAAGGCAACGAAAGCCACGCCGAGCTCGCCGCAGGTCTCGAGCACGCCCAGCTCCGGATTGCGGGTCCACAGGGAGTATTCGGTCTGCATCGCTCCGACCGGGTGCTCGGCATGGGCGGCGCGCAGCGTGGCCGACGACATCTCCGAAAGACCGATCGCGCCGATCTTGCCTTCCGTCTTCAGGTCCGCCAGCGCGCCGACGCTCTCTTCGATGGGCGTGTTGAAGTCGCGCCGGTGCAGGTAATAGAGGTCGATACGGTCGACACCCAGCGTCGCAAGGCTCTTGTCCACGGCCCGGCGGATGGTGGCCGGCTGGCAGTCGATGCGGCGCTTGCCGTCGTCGAACTCGATCCCGCATTTCGAGGCGAGGAAGACCTCGTCACGGCGTGTCTTCAGCACGCGTGACAGCAGCTTTTCATTGTGGCCGAGACCGTAGAGCCGCGCGGTGTCGAAATGATCATAGCCAAGGTCGAGGGCACGGTTCAGCAGTCTTTCGCCATCTTCGTCGCTCGGAAGCGGGAAGTAGGCCTGGCTGAGTGACATGCACCCCAGGCCGACTGGGTTGAGGTCTGTTCCGCCAATGGCGCGCTTCGAGAATGTCATAGAGGCAGTCCGATATAATTTTCCGCAATCGAGGTCTGTGCTGCCCTCGAACCGGCAATATAGTCAAGCTCGGCCACCTGCATGCGCCGGCCGAAAGCCCCGCCATCCGGGAAGCGGTGCATCAGCGTCGTCAGTGTCCAGGAGAAGCGTTCCGACTTCCACACCCGGGCAAGGGCGGTCTGCGAATAGGCGTCGATACCCTCGCTCTTGCCGTCCTTGAAATACTGGATCATCGCGCGCGACAGATAAGCCACATCCGAAGAGGCGAGGTTGAGTCCCTTGGCCCCGGTTGGTGGCACGATGTGGGCGGAGTCGCCTGCCAGGAACAGGCTGCCATACCGCATCGGTTCGAAAACATAGGACCGCAGCGGGGCGATGGATTTTTCCAGCGCCGGCCCACGGGTGATGTGGCTGGCCGCATCGGGGCCGAGGCGCGTCGCCAGTTCGTCCCAGAGCCGGTCGTCGGGCCAGTCCGACAACTTCTCGTCGAGCGGGACCTGGATGTAATAGCGCGAGCGCGTCTTCGAACGCATGGAGGCGAGCGCAAATCCGTTCTCGTGATTGGCGTAGATCAGCTCGTCATTACAGGGGGGCACATCCGCAAGGATGCCGAGCCAGCCAAACGGGTAGACCCGCTCATAGGCCCGGCCGACAGCGTCTGGAATGGCCTTGCGGGACGGGCCGTGAAAGCCGTCGCATCCGGCGATGAAGCGGGCATCCACGCGGTGCTCGGTGCCGTTCTTCAGGTAGGTGACATATGGGCTTTCGCTGTCGATATCGTGCAGGGCAACATCTTCGGCCTCGTACACCACCTCGACGCCCCGCGCCGCGCTGGCGTCCATCAGGTCCCTTGTGACCTCGGTCTGGCCGTAGACCATGACAGACCGGCCAGTCAGCTCGGCCATGTTTATGTGGATCAGGCGTTCGCCATCGGCCAGGAAGAAGCCTTCATGCGGCAGGCCTTCCTTGTGCATGCGCTCGCCAAGGTCGAGTTCGTCGAGAAGATCGACGGTGACCTGCTCAAGCACGCCCGCCCGGATGCGCGAGAGCACATAGTCGGACGACTTGCGTTCGAGCACGACAACATCGATGCCGGCCTGGCGAAGCAGGTGGGCGAGCATGAGGCCAGCCGGACCGGCCCCGATGATGGCGACATCGGTTTTCATCACTTCATGCCCTGTTCGAGTTCGTAGAGCGTCTCGTAGCAGGGCAGGACCTTTGCGACTGAGCTGTTCGGCTCGCGGCCTTCCCTTATGGCGGCGATGAATTCGCGGTCCTGCAACTCGATGCCGTTCATCGAAATGTCGACCTTCGAGACATCGACCGGCTCCTCGCGGCCTGTGACAAGGTCGTCATAGCGCGCGATGTAGGTGCCATTGTCACAGATATAGCGGAAGAAGGTGCCGAGCGGGCCGTCATTGTTGAAGGACAGTGACAGCGTGCAGATCTTGCCGGTCTCGGTCTTCAGCTGGATCGACATGTCCATGGCGATGCCGAGCTCAGGATGGTGCGGGCCCTCAACGGCCTGCGCGACGACGACTTTCTCGCCGGTCTGGTACTGGAAGAGGTCGACGGTGTGCGCGGCATGATGCCATAGCAGGTGGTCGGTCCAGCTGCGCGGCTCGCCCTTGGCGTTGGTGTTGGTGCGGCGGAAGAAATAGGTCTGCACATCCATCTGCTGGATCGAGAGTTCGCCGGCCTTGATCTTGTTGTGCACCCATTGGTGGGACGGGTTGAAGCGGCGCGTATGGCCGACCATGCAGACAAGGCCGGTTTCCTTCTGCTTGGCCATGACGGCCTGCGCGTCGTCCCAGCTGTCGGCGAGCGGGATCTCGACCTCGACATGCTTGCCCGCATTCATGCAGGCGATCGCCTGGGCGGCGTGCATCTGCGTCGGTGTGCACAGGATGACCGCGTCGACGTCATCCATGGCGAGGACCTCATCGAGGTCTGTCGTCGCCGTCGCGATGCCGCGCCGGTCAGCAATCTCTTTCGTCTTTTCGAGCGTACGGCCGACCAGGGCAACGACCTCCACGCCTTCAATCTTGTCGAGTCCGTCGAGGTGCTTTTCGCCAAAGGCGCCGGCGCCAGCGAGTGCGAGTTTCATCAGGCATTCTCCAATACGATGTGTCCCAGGGCCGTATTCGAGGCCGGGACGTGATAGTGGCGGTGAAGTTCGCGGACATCGCCCTGCAGGGCGCCGCGCATGATCAGCCACATGACCATTTCGATCCCTTCCGAGCCGGTCTCGCGCAGGTATTCGATCGCTTCGATGCTGCGCAGGCGCTGTGGATCGGCCGTCAGGTCGTCGAGGAATTTCTGGTCCCATTCCTGGTTGATGAGACCGGCGCGAGGTCCTTGCAGCTGGTGGCTCATGCCGCCCGTGCCCCAGATCTGGACGTTCAGGTCTTCAGGATAGTCGGCAACGGCCCGTGCAATGGCTTCGCCAAGCTTCCAGCAGCGCTCGCCGGACGGGACAGGGTAGGTGACCACATTCACGGCGATCGGGACGACCTTCACGGGCCACGCATCAGGCTGCCCGAACATGGCAGATAGCGGCACGGTCAGCCCGTGATCGACATCCATCTTGTTGATGATGGTCATGTCGAACTCGTCGATGATCAGGCTCTGCGCGATGTGCCAGGCAAAATCGGCATCATTCTTCACGACAGGGACGGGCCTCGGGCCCCAGCCCTCATCGGCGGGTTCGAATTCCTCCGCACAGCCGATCGCGAAGGTCGGGATCAGGTTCATGTCGAAGGCGGAAGCGTGGTCGTTGTAGACGAGGATCACGACATCCGGCTTGTTCTCCGGTTTGCGGATCCATTCCTTTGTCCACTCATAGCCGGCGAAGATCGGCTTGAAGTAGTCCTCTTCGGTCTTGCCCTGGTCGATGGCCACGCCGATCAGCGGGACATGGCTCGTGGCGATGCCTGCGGTCAGCCTGGCCATGTCAGGTGCCCTCCCTGATGGAACGAACACCGTCGGGCGAGCGGCCGCCGGCCATCATCATGGCCTTGTAGTCCTCGACGCTCATGCCGGTCATCGTCGAGACGGCCTGGACGAAGGACTGGCCATCGGTGGAGAACAGCTTGGCGAGGTAGTAGATGTTGCCGCCAAGATCGAGCAGGCGGTTATAGTCGCGCGCGAGGACGGCCTCTTTCTGCGCGTCGGTCAGTTTCCAGTCGGCGAGATAGGCCGCTTCGTCAGCGCGCCAGCGCTCCCGGTTTTCCGGCTTCATCAGGCTCATGCAGAACTGGTTCAGCCAGTAACCCTGTCGGGCGCGCCTGGTCGTATAGACCCGCGTGCCGGGGATATCGTCGAACTCGCTCATATAGTCGCTGACGCTTCTATGCATCGGCCATCAGCCTTTCGATGATCTTCCGCGCATGGGCACCGCCGGAATCGATGGACAGGACGCGCAGCTTCATGTCCGGATTGAGGGCGATATTCTTCTGCTGGCCTTCAAGGACTTCGATGTCTTCATTGAAGATGTTGTCCTGGCCGGCCTTGATGCGCGCGGTCACGCCGGCATCGTGAATGTCGAAATTGCGCGCCATGCCCCAAAAGTAGTGGCAGCTCGTCTCGGTCTCCGGTGTCATCGAGTCGATGACGAAACCGCGCACGCCGGAGTCGTGACTTTCCAGCGTGTCGCCCGCCTCGACCGGCGAAACGCCGACATCGATGATGACCGAGCAAGGCTCGATGAACTGGCAGATCTGCCAGCGGTCGACCTTGCCGGTTTTCTTCAGGGCTTCGCGCCAGAAGGGCGGCGGATCGATATTCGGCATCCAGCGCGACAGGAATACCTCATCGCCTTCCACCCGCGTTTCGAGCGGCGCCTCCATCAGTTCCTTCTGGCCGATGGACCCCATGTGGACATAGGTCTCGTGGGTCAGGTCCATGAGATTGTCGATGAACAGGCGATAGTCGCAATTCACCTTCATGTAGCCGCCATCGAAGACCCAGCCTTCGGCCGAGCAGGGCCAGAAGTCGGGGACCAGATTTTCGTCGGCCTTCTCGGGCTCTCCGATCCAGACCCAGACATAGCGGTGCTTCTCGACGACCGGGTAAACCGGCGTGGTGATCTTCTCATTGACCCGCTCATGGGTCAGCGGCATCTCGCACGGCTTGCCTTCCGGCGCGATGACCATGCCGTGATACTTGCAGCGGATATTGTCGCCCTCGCGCATGCCCATGGAGAGCGGCAGCAAACGGTGCGGACAGGCGTCGCGCATGGCGACAGCCGTGCCGTCGAGCTTGCGGTACAGTACGATCGGCTCGTTGCAGATCATCCGCGCGAGCGGCGCATTGGCGACTTCGCCATCCCAGGCGGCGACATACCATCTGTTGCGGATAAAGGTCACTTTCCCATCTCCTTCAGCCTTGCGTCCAGACGCGGATAGACCCGCCTTGCATTGCCCTCGAAGATCGCATGGCGATCCTCCGCGGAGAGGTTCAGCGCATCGACATAGCGTTTGGTGTCGTCGAAATACTGGCCGGTCTGCGGGTCGATGCCGCGCACGGCCCCGACCATTTCCGAGCCGAAAAGGATGTTCTTCGTGTCTATCACCTCGAACAGGAGATCGATGCCCGGCTGGTGATAGACGCAGGTATCGAAATAGACGTTCTGCATGACATGACCGTCGAGCGCGGGCTGGTCGAGCATGTCGGCGAGGCCGCGATAGCGCCCCCAATGATAGGGTACCGCGCCGCCGCCATGCGGGATGATGAAGCGCAGTTCCGGGAAGTCCCTGAAAAGGTCGCCTTCGATGAACTGCATGAAGGCGTTCGTGTCGGCGGCGATGTAATAGCTGCCCGTGGCGTGGAATGTCGGATTGCACGAGCCCGAAACGTGGATCATGGCTGGCACGTCGAGCTCGCACATGGCTTCGTAGAACGGGTACCAGTAGCGGTCCGTCAGCGGAGGCGTCGTCCAGTGGCCGCCCGACGGGTCAGGGTTGAGGTTGCAGCCGACAAAGCCGAGCTCGTTCACGCAGCGGTGCAGCTCCGCGATTGAGGCTGTCATGTCAGCCTTCGGGTTTTGCGGCAGCATGCCGACGCCGATGAAGGTCTCCGGGTAAAGATCGACGACCCGGGCAATGAGGTCGTTGCAGGCGCGCGACCAGTCGATCGCCGTTTCCGGGTCGCCGACATGTGGCTCCATGCGGGAGGCGCGTGGCGAGAAGATCGTCATGTCGGCGCCGCGCTCGCGCAGCAGTCTCAGCTGGTTGGCCTCGATACCTTCCCGGATTTCGTCATCGCTGATGTGCGGACGGTCTGGCCGGGGCAGCGACGGGTCCTTAAGGCGCGCCTTCTGCGCCGCGCGGTAGTCGAGGTGCTTCTGGGGGGCAACCGTATGGTGCCCATGACAGTCGATGATGAGGCTCATGCGGTGCGCGCCTCCTTTGTCCCTGAAATGAGCGAGAGTTTGTCTTCCAGCCGCGTGGGCGGTGTGTGATGGCCCAGCAGGCCAAGCTCTCGCTGGCGGCGGACGGTACCTCGCGTCAGTGCCGGCTGGATGCCGAGACTCTCAAGCGTGGCGCAGACCTCTTCCATTTCCGCGGCCCGGCGACTGCCGTGAACCAGCATGCGCTCGAGATTATAGTTTGCGCGGCCTGGCCATTCCGCGCCGAGCGATTCCAAGACCTCATCGACGACACCGGCTGCATCGGCGGCCAGCACGCATTCGGCGGTCAGCGCCTCAATGCCTTTCACCATGACGGACCGGATCATCTTGATGACCGACGCGCGGCCGATCTCAGCACCGACCTGGCGGACCTTGCCGAACCCCAGCGCCTTGAGGGCCCGCTCGCCGTCTTCGGCATGCGGCCCGCTGAGCAGGAGCGGCACATCCAGCTGCGCGGGGTAGACCGGCGACATTACCGCGACATCGACATAGCGCCCGCCAGCCGCCCCGATGAAGATGGCTGCCTCGCGCTTGCGCTGCGGGGCGACTGAATTCATGTCGAAAAAGAGTGTGCCTTCGTTGAGGTAGCCAGACGCCGTCTTGGCTGCGGCAAGCGACTGGTCGGCTGTGACCAGGGACAGGACCTGATCGCCACTGGAAATGGCGTCTTCGCAAGACGCAGAGGCGTCCACGCCCGCCGCTCCGAAGTCGCGCATCTTGGCGTCGCGGGCTCCCGCATCGTCCAGCTTCAGGTCGTAACCAAAGGCATCACCTGTCCAGCGGGGATCGGACGCAAATGCGCTCGCGGCTTCGCCAAATCCGAGAAATGCCGTGCGGACAGTCATGGCGTCTGGATAGGCACATGTCCCGGGCGTGCGCCAATTGGAAGTCGATCCAGACTATAAGCTTAAACGAACAGAATATCTTGTGCTGAAATGTCCTTCAGCGTGTCGATGAACTCCGATTGCAGGCGCGTCGGCCGCCAGCCTTCGCGATAGGTCAGGCCGATCGTGCGGGTGAGGGTTTCGGGCGCATTGGCGAGCACCGTCAGCCAGCCGGCTTCGAGCTCGACTTTCACCTGGTCGGGCGACAGCAGGGTCAGGCAGTCCGTTTTCATCAGGATCTGCCTGATGGTGATGACCGAGCCGCATTCGACCCGTACACGTGGGCACGCGATACCGATTTCGTCGAACATGGCCTCCCAGCGGTCACGCAGCGGCACGCCCTTTTGCGGGACGCACCACTCAAAGGCTGCAACGTCCTCAAGCGTAACCGCTTCGGCCTTCTGCGCCAGGGGGTGGCTCGAGCGGGCCAGGATGACGGGCCGGTCATTGAAGAGGGGCGCCTGCACGAGGTCCGGGCCGGGCGGCGGGTCGCGCAAGGCGCCGATCAGGAAGTCGAGGTCGCCGTCACGCAATGGTTCGATCAGTTCGACATGCGAGCCCTCAGCCACGAAGATCTGGCTGCCCGGATTGCGGTCCTGGAAGGCCACAATGCTGCTCGGCAGGACGCGGGCCCGGCAGAGCGGCATCGCCCCGATCGAAAGCTGACCGGCTCTCTGGCCAAGCATCTGGCGTATCTCGTCAATCGCGGCGGCGAGTTCCGCGTGCGCGATCCGGTAGCGGCGGGCGGCGGCCTTGCCGGCATTGGTCAGCTCCACGCCGCGGCCCCGGCGTTTGGCGAGACGCATACCGAGCGAGGCTTCGAGGTCGGCGACCGCGCGATGCAGCGAGGCCTTGGCAAGCCCAGTGGCGGCGCTGGCCTCGGCATAGCTGCCGCCCCGCGCGAGCGCGACAAAGGCGCGGACCTGGGCGTGCGTGACTTTCGGCGAGCGGATCAGTTCGAGTGCGGCGGCGGCGCGGGGGGCGAGCAGGTGACCGGCCTGCGTCGGCACCATGCCATCGCTCTGACGGTCGAAAAGACGCACATTCAGCTGGTCCTCGAGCCTGACCAGGCCCTGCGTCAGCGCTGGTTGCGAAATATGTACGGCCCGGGAGGCGGCCAGCAGTGTTCCCAGTTCGAAGGTTTTTACGAACGCCCGCAAATGGCGGAGATTGAAATCCCAGGGATCCATCGCCCGACTATTAGCATATGCTTATAGTTATGTCTAAGTACGAATGGCCGAAATCCGCTGCCGGCGACTAAGACATTCCTGTTTCAAAGTGGAGGTTTTCGCGATGAGCGGTGTCGTGGTTCAGTCGATCCAGCGGGCAGCGAGCGACGTGATCGACGGATTGGGCAGGGCCGGGGTCGCCACGGTGCATGAGGCGCAAGGGCGAAAGGGCCTGCTCGCCAGCCGTCTACGGCCGATCTATAGCGGCGCGCGGATTGCCGGGTCGGCCGTCACGATATCCGCCCCGCCGGGCGACAACTGGATGATCCATGTCGCCATCGAACAGCTGAAGGCAGGCGACATTCTCGTCCTCGCCCCGACCAGCCCCTGCGAGGACGGCTATTTCGGTGACCTGCTCGCGACATCGGCCATGGCAAGGGGCTGCCGTGGTCTCGTCATCGATGCTGGTGTGCGCGACGTGCGTGACCTCACCGAAATGGGCTTTCCGGTCTGGTCGAAGGCGATTTATTCGCAGGGTACGGTGAAGAACACGATCGGCTCGGTGAATGTGCCCGTCGTGTGCGCCGGCGCTGCGATCAGTCCGGGGGACGTGATTGTTGCCGACGATGATGGGGTGTGCGTCGTTGCCCGCGAAGAGGCCGAACAGGTCCTTGTGCAGGCAAAGGCGCGCGAAGCCAGGGAAGAGGAAAAACGCGAGCGCCTCGCCGCTGGCGAACTCGGCCTCGACATCTATGACATGCGCCCCCGGCTGAAAGAGATGGGCCTCAAATATGTCTGATGGCGTTCGCTGCATGTGGATGCGCGGCGGCACGTCGAAGGGCGCCTTTTTCCTGAAGGAGGACCTGCCTGCGGATGCGGATGAGAGAAACGCCTTTCTCCTGCGCGTCATGGGCTCGCCCGACACGCGCCAGATCGACGGGATGGGCGGCGGCGACCCGCTGACCAGCAAAGTGGCCGTCGTCTCGAAGTCGTCCCGTCCCTGCGCCGATGTCGACTATCTGTTCCTGCAGGTCTTCGTCGATCAGGCGCTGGTGAGCGACCAGCAGAACTGCGGAAACATGCTCGCCGGCGTGGGCCCTTTCGCGATAGAGCGCGGGCTGGTCGCCGCGGGCGAAGAGACCACGCCCGTGACCATCTTCATGGAGAATACGGGCCAGACCGCCGTCGCGCAGGTCGAAACGCCCGGCGGCAAGGTCCGCTACACCGGCAAGACGTCGATTGATGGCGTGCCTGGCACGCATGCGCCCATTCCGCTCGAATTCCGCGATACAGCCGGGTCCAGCTGCGGCGCCTTACTGCCCACCGGCAATGAGGCCGACACGATTGAGGGCGTGGCCTGCACGCTGATCGACAATGGCATGCCTTGCATCGTGATGAAGGCTGGCGATGTCGGCGCGACGGGCTATGAGACGCGTGATGAGCTCGACGCCAACACGGACCTGAAAAGGAGGATCGAGCAGATTCGTCTGACGGCAGGGCCGCTGATGAATCTTGGCGATGTGACGGACAAGTCGGTGCCAAAGCTTATGCTCGTTGCCCCGCCCAAGCATGGAGGCGCTGTCAGCGTCCGCAGCTTCATTCCGCACCGCGCGCATGCCTCGATTGGTGTGCTGGGTGCTGTTACCGTCGCGACGGCCTGCCTGCTGCCCGGTTCGCCCGCCGCTGGCGTTGCGGACATTCCCGGCGGTCGGCGCAAGACGCTGTCCATCGAGCATCCGACCGGTGAGATGAGCTGTATCCTCACGATGGGAAAGTCAGGCGATGTCGAGGCGGCCGCGCTGTTGCGCACGGCGCGCAAGCTGATGGACGGAGACGTGTTCGCATGACCCGGATCAGGAGCTGGACGCTGTCGCCATCAAGACCGGCTTTCGTGCCTCCGCCCGGCGCTGTCGACGCGCATTGCCATGTCTTCGGACCAGAAGCCGATTTCCCGTTCAGCCCCAAGGCCAAGTACCATCCCGAGGATGCTGGCCCCGAAAAGCTGTTTGCGCTGCGTGATCATCTCGGCTTTGCCCGCAATGTCATTGTCCAGGCGAGCTGCCACGGCACCGACAACCGCGCGACCCTCAATGCCATTGCCAAATCGGACGGACGGGCGCGCGGGGTCGCCGTGGTCGATCCGGCGATCAGCGATGACGGCCTCGATGCGCTTCACGAAGGTGGCATCCGGGGCGTGCGGTTCAACTTCCTGAAACGGCTCGTCGATGACGCGCCGAAAGACCGATTCCTCGAGGTGGCCCGGCGGATCGACCGGCTGGGCTGGCATGTCGTCATCTATTTCGAGGCGGACCTGCTTGATGAGCTGACGCCTTTCATGGATGCGATCCCGACCGATATCGTCATCGACCATATGGGGCGCCCGGATGTCAGCCATGGGCCCGATGGCGCCGAAATGCAGGCCTTCCGGACTTTCCTGCGGGCCCGTCCGCATGTCTGGACCAAGGTCAGCTGCGCCGAGCGCCTGTCGAAGCAGGGCCCGCCCTTTGACGATTTCGTGGAGAGCGTTGCGCCCCTGGTGGAGGAATTCCAGGATCGCGTGCTGTGGGGCACGGACTGGCCGCATCCCAACATGCAGGATGCCATTCCCGACGATGGTGCGCTGGTTGACCTCATCCCGCGCCTCGCGCCGACGCCAGCGCTCCGCACGAAGCTGCTCGTCGACAATCCGATGCAGCTTTACTGGCCGGATGAGCGGCAGGCCTAGCTATTCGGCGGCGGCCGGCATTGTCCGGCCGGGATGCTCGGGAAAGATGAGTTTCAGGCCGGTCGTCTCAGGCAGGCAGGTCTGCAGTTCTCCGCCATGCGACTCGGCGATCCGGTCGGCAATAGCAAGGCCCAGCCCGGCAGCACCGCCCGGCGCAATGTCTGCACGAACGCCCCTTGCTTTCAGCTTTTTCAGCGTCGCTGCGTCGAGGCCGCTGCCGCCATCGGACACGGTTATGCAGGCGCCAGGTCCGGCGATGACCGAGACATTCCCACCCTCCGGCGTGGCCCGCAGGGCGTTCGTCACCAGGGTTCGAACGGCTGCGCCAACGGCTTCCTCCAGCCCCGGGAAAGGGGACGGATCGTGCGTCTCGAAGGAGAGTGATCGTCCGCTCCCGATGGCTGCGGGGGCCATGTCCTCCACGATACGCCGGCCAAGATCGACCGGATCGATCATCCGGCTGTCCTTTGCGATCTCTGTGACGTTGCTCCTGGCCAGGAGCAGCAGCTGGTCGATCATGTCGGAAAGCGCTGTCAGATACTCCTGCAGCCGCCTGGTGTCGTGCTCTGGAAGTTTGTCCAGCTCCAGCGCAAGCAGGGCGAGCGGGGTCTTCAGCTCATGCGCGGCATCGGCGGCAAAGGCTTCCTGGCGCTCGGCATGTCTCGAAAGCTGCAGGATGAGGTCGTTGACCGCCGTCACATAGGGCCGGAGTTCCGTCGGCAGCGTCTCGACCGGGGCCTGGTAGGCCTGCAGGGAGCCCGCCGCGAGACTGACCTGCCTTGCTGTCGCGCGAAGCTTGCGCTCAAGGTCGCGTACGACAAGGAAGGCGCCGATCCCGAAGAGGGTCAGAAACACACCCACAGGCAGCACCACATGGTCGAAGATCTCGTGCAGGGTCTGTGTCGTTGATAGGTGGTGCCCGGTCAGCAGACCGTATTGCTGGGTCACAAGCAGGACGAGTACCGAGCCGCCGATCAGCCCGGAGATCGCCAGCCCTGCCAGCAGTCTCGATCGAATGGATTGCATCAGGTTCTTCCCGTCCCGAGATAATAGCCGACACCGCGCACAGTATGCAGCATGTCTTCGCCGCATGCATTGGCCAGCCGCTTGCGAAGGCGGGAGGCGACAGCTTCCAGCGCGTTGGGTGTGACGGCTTCCATCGATCCGTAAACGGCCGCTTCGAGCTGCTCACGCGCCACGACCCGTCCGGGCCGGCGAAGCAGGGCTTCGATCATGTTGGCCTCCTTGGCGCCGAGAGAGACCGGTTCGCCGTCGACGAAGAGCTGGCGGTCGGCGGTGTGGAAGGTCAGTGCGCCGAGCGTCAGGACCGGATCCAGACGGTGACCCGGCCGCCGCGAAATGGCGCGCAGGCGGGCGGCGATTTCTTCGGCGTCAGCCGGTTTTACGAGGTAATCGTCCGCGCCATTGTCCAGTCCACGCACGCGGTCCTCGAGCGATCCGCGTGCCGTCAGCACAAGGACGGGCGCGCGCTCTCGCGGGAGAGTCGAAAGCCAGGTCAGGCCATCGCCGTCCGGCAGGCCGAGATCGAGCAGGATTGCGTCGTATCCACCCGCATGAAGGCAGGCGCCGGCATCGTCCAGCGCGTGGCAGACATCGCTGTCTATGCCGCGCACCATAAGGCGTTCAGACAGCAGCATGGCCAGCTTCTTGTTGTCTTCGACTACCAGGACACGCATCGTGATCTGCCTGCTGCTCATTTGCCGGCCATTCCCGCCAGCAACCCATTGAGACTACGCGAACACGAGCAACCTGTCGTGTCCCGTGGTGCTGAACAGCAATCGGCATGCCACAGGCCGCGTCAGCGAGATGTCAGTTTTGCCCGATATATCAGGGTTCATGTGCCGCTAAGCTTAGCAAGCATCCATTCGACTTCGCCTTGCGAAGTCAGGCACTAAAGAGCGGCGAGGCCTGCCTTGTCGCGGAGGGCGGAGCGAGTGCCACACCCCACCCGGCACTTCGCTTCGTCCTCTCCCTTCTTTTCCAGAACCCGCCCGGCCTGCTCATGGCAGGGATGCCAGAAGCTCTGCCAGGAACCCGGCCATGAGGCTGTTGCGCTTGAGCCCGGCAACGTCCTCGTGCACGGCCAGCCAGAAGGAGCGCCGCACTTCGATGTCTCCGGCGAGCACCGGGACGAGGTGAGGCTCACGGTCTGCCATGAAGACCGGGAGAATGCCGAGACCGGCCCCCGCCGCAACCATTTCAAGCTGGGCAACAATGCTCGGGCTGCACAGATGGGGGGTGAGGCCGGGCAGCAGCTCATCGAGATAGCGCAGCTGCGAGGAATAGATCAGGTCTTCGGTGTAGCCGATCAGCGTGTGCTGTTCGAGGTCGGTGCGTGAGTGAACCGGCGGCGTGGCGGCAAGATACTCGGCCGTGCCATAGAGACGCAGCGAATAGTCGGTGAGCCTGCGCACCCTGAGGCGTCCCGCGCTCGGCCGGGTCAGCAGGACCGACATGTCGGCCTGGCGTTTCGGGACGCTGACAAAACCGGACAGGGCGATCAGGTCGACGTCGATGTTCGGGTGGGCCCGCCGGAAGTCGGCCAGGGCCGGGGCGATGACGGCCGATCCGAGTCCCTCTGTGGCGCCGAGCCGGATGCGGCCCGCCGCGGTCTGCTCCCGTGTGCTTTCGGCCATGATGTCAAAGGAGAGCGACTCCATGGCCTCGACCCGGTCGGCGAGCTTTTCGCCTGCTGGCGTGAGGGCATGGCCGCGCCGCGTGCGTTCGAACAGCGTCAGGCCGAGTTCGGTTTCGAGCCGCTTGATCCGCCGGCTGACGGTGGTCGCATCGAGGTGCAGGTGCGCTGCGGCTTCGTCCAGCTTTGGCTGGCGGGCCACGTCGAGAAAGATCTTCAGGTCGTCCCAGTTCATGGCGGCTTTTAACCTGCAAAATTGCAGGTGTCAGCTGCAAACCTTTTAGTGTACCCGCATGGTCGCCGTCCTTACGATAGGACGAGACAACATATCAGGGAGCCTCAGCCATGCGCAGCGTGCATCACTTCATCTCCGGCAAGAGCGTTGAAAGCCAGTCGGGCCGCTTCGGTGACATCTACAATCCCAATACCGGCGAAGTGCAGGCCAGGGTGGGCCTGGCGACGGAAGGCGAAGTCGACAAGGCTGTTGAGGCGGCCAAGGCCGCGCTGCCGGAATGGTCGACGACCAACCCGCAGCGCCGCGCCCGCGTGCTCTTCAAGTTCAAGGGTCTGCTTGAGCAGAACATCGACGAGCTGGCCGAGCTGCTCTCCTCCGAGCACGGCAAGGTGGTCGCCGATTCGAAGGGTGACGTGCAGCGCGGTATTGACGTCGTCGAATTCGCTTGCGGCATCCCGCACCTGCAGAAGGGCGAGTATACCGAGGGCGCAGGCCCCGGCATTGACGTCTATTCGATGCGCCAGCCGCTGGGTGTCGTCGCCGGCATCACGCCATTCAACTTCCCCGCCATGATCCCGTGCTGGATGTTTGCTGTCGCGATCGCCTGCGGAAACACCTTCGTGCTGAAGCCATCGGAGAAGGACCCGTCGGTGCCGGTGCGGCTCGCCGAGCTGTTCCTCGAGGCGGGCGCGCCGGAAGGCGTGCTGAATGTCGTGCACGGCGACAAGACCGCCGTCGACGCGATCCTGAAGCATCCGGAGATCAAGGCTGTCAGCTTTGTCGGTTCATCCGACATCGCACAGTATGTCTACGCCACCGGCACGGCGCACGGAAAGCGCGTGCAGGCCATGGGCGGGGCGAAGAACCACGGCATCATCATGCCGGACGCCAATATGGAGCAGGCGGTCAAGGACATTGTCGGCGCGGCCTATGGCTCGGCTGGCGAGCGCTGCATGGCGCTGCCGGTTGCCGTGACCGTCGGCAAGAAGACCGGCGACGAGTTCGTTGAGCGCATGCTGGACGCCGCAAAGGGCCTGAAGGTTGGTGTGTCGACCGATCCGGACGCCCAGTACGGCCCGGTCGTGTCGGCCGCGCACAAGGCCAAGGTCGAGGACTATATCCAGATGGGTGTCGATGAGGGCGCCGATCTCCTGCTCGATGGTCGAGGCCTGAAGATGCAGGGCGCCGAGAATGGCTATTTCATCGGGCCGAACCTGTTCGACAATGTGAAGCCGCACATGAAATCCTACAAGGAAGAGATCTTCGGCCCGGTGCTGCAGGTGGTGCGTGCCGAGACGCTGGAAGAGGCGGCGGCGCTCCCAAGCAATCACCAGTATGGCAATGGCGTTGCGATCTTCACTTCGAATGGCCGCGCCGCGCGCGAGTTTGCCGCGCAGGTCAACGTCGGCATGGTCGGCATCAATGTGCCGATCCCGGTGCCGGTCAGCTATCATACGTTCGGTGGCTGGAAGCGCTCAGCCTTTGGCGACACCAACCAGCATGGCCCCGAAGGCGTGCGCTTCTGGACCAAGATCAAGACCGTTACCCAGCGCTGGCCGGAAGGCGATATCGGCGACCAGGCTTTCATCATCCCGACGATGCAGTGATCGCCATGACCAGCTACAACACGATCACCTTCGAGCATTCCAACCGGATTGCTCTCGTCACGCTCAATCGTCCCGACAGCTTGAATGCGCTGAACGCTGAAGTCATGGCGGAAGTCGCCCATGTCTTCGGTGAGATCGACCGCAACAAGGACATCGCCGTCAGCGTGCTGACGGGTGAGGGCCGGGCCTTTGCGGCGGGCGCAGACATCAAGGAGATGCAGCCGCAAAGCTTCTCCGACATGTATGTCGAGGACTACTTCGCGGGTTGGGACCGGTTCGCGGCCTGCCGCAAGCCGGTGATTGCGGCGGTGAATGGGTTCGCGCTCGGCGGCGGTTGTGAGCTTGCCATGATGTGTGACCTCATCATCGCGTCGGAAAAGGCGAAGTTTGGACAGCCGGAAATCAAGCTGGGCGTGACGCCTGGCATGGGCGGCTCGATCCGTCTCACCAAGGCGATCGGCAAGGCAAAGGCGATGGATCTCGTCCTGACGGGACGGATGATCGATGGCGAGGAAGCCGACCGGATCGGCCTCGTCAGCCGCGTCGTGCCGCATGATGATCTGATGAGTTTGGCGATGGAAGCCGCTGAAGCGATTGCCGGTTTCTCAATCCCATCCATCATGGCCGCCAAGGAGATGGTTGGCCGTGCTCTGGAGCTCCCGACCACGGAAGGCGTTCGCTTCGAGCGGCGCTTGTTCCAGGGCCTGTTCGGAACACATGATCAGAAGGAAGGCATGGCCGCGTTCAGCGAGAAAAGGGCGCCCGACTTCAAGGATTCCTGACGTCGGCGCCGCAATGGCGTAAGACGGTCGCGAACCGATGAGACTGAAGTGGGTATGAGAAGATGATCCTCAACGAAGAACAGACGATGATTTCCGACATGGCGAAGAATTTCGCCATGAGCGAGCTGCGTCCCCACGCGGCCGAATGGGACAAGGCGGGGCATATGGATCGCGCCAAGCTGGTCGCGCTGGGCGAGCTTGGCTTTGGCGGGATCTACACTGGTGAGGAGCATGGCGGCTCCGGCCTTGGGCGGCTCGACGCGGCGCTGATCTTTGAGCAGCTCTCGCGCGGCGACATCAGCCATGCGGCCTTCCTGTCGATCCACAATATGGCGACGTGGATGATCGACAGTTTCGGCCATGACCAGCTGCGCGCGAAATATGTCCCGCGGCTGACGGCCACAGACCTCATCGCCTCCTACTGCCTGACCGAGCCGGGCGCAGGCTCCGACGCGGCCAGCCTCAAGACGACGGCGAAGCTCGACGGCGACGAATACGTCCTCAATGGCGCGAAGGTCTTCATTTCGGGCGCGGGCTTTTCGGATATCTATGTCGTGATGGCGCGGACGGCCGATGGCGGCGCGAAGGGCGTCTCGACCTTCATTGTCGAAAAGGACGCGCCGGGCCTCTCCTTCGGCAAGCATGAAGACAAGATGGGCTGGCGCGCGCAGCCGACGGCCATGGTCAATTTCGATGACTGCCGTATCCCGGCGACGAACCGGGTGGGCGACGAGGGCAATGGCTTCAAGTTTGCCATGGCAGGGCTTGATGGCGGCCGGCTCAACATCGCCGCCTGCGCCCTTGGCGGCGCGCAGGACGCGCTCGACCGGGCCTTTGCCTATGTGCAGGAACGCAAGCAGTTTGGCCGCGCCATCATCGATTTCCAGGCGACACAGTTCAAGCTCGCCGACATGGAGACCGAACTCGCCGCGGCCCGCTCGCTGCTCTACGACGCGGCCCGCAAGGTCGATGCGAATGCGCCGGACAAGACCAAGTTCTGCGCCATGGCCAAGCGCTTTGTCACCGACACAGCATCCAAGGTCGCGAATGACGCGCTGCAGCTGCATGGCGGCTATGGCTATCTCGGCGACTATGAAGTCGAGCGGATCGTGCGCGACCTTCGCGTTCACCAGATCCTGGAAGGCACCAATGAAATCATGCGCGTCATCGTCGCGCGTGAAATGATGAAGGGGCAGGTATGAGCGAACCGACAGTCATCGCACGCAAGCAGGGCCGGGCCGGGCGGATCACGCTGAACCGGCCAAAGGCGCTGCACTCGCTGAATTCCGACATGGTCAAGCGCATGACGGATGCGCTCGTGAGATGGGAAGTCGATGAGAGTGTCGAGCTGATTGTCGTTGATCATGCCGAGGGCACGCGCGGCTTCTGCGCGGGCGGCGATGTTCGCATGCTGGCCGAATCCGGGGCCAAGGACGGCAAGGAAGCGCGCGAATTCTTTGCAGGCGAGTACCGTCTCAACACGCTGATCAAGGAATACCCCAAGCCTTATGTCGCGATCATCGACGGCGTGACCATGGGCGGCGGTGTCGGCATCTCGGTGCATGGCGACTATCGCGTCGCGACGCCGAACACGCTGTTCGCCATGCCTGAATCGGGCATTGGCCTGTTCCCGGATGTCGGCGGCGGCTGGTTCCTGCCGCGCCTGCCGGGTGAGCTGGGCATGTGGCTGGCACTGACCGGTGAGCGGCTGAAGGGCGAGGACGTGCTGGCGGTCGGTGTGGCGACACATTTTGCTGAAGAGACGGACGGACTGGCTGACCGGCTGTGCGAAGCGGGCATCTCCGCGCTCGATGGCCTGAAGACCGAGGCTGGGGCGAGTTTCACCGATCACATCCCCGAGATCGATGCCTGCTTTGCCAAGCAGAGTGTCGAGGAGATCATGAGCTGCCTCGAAGCCGGCAGCGACTGGGCGCAAGGGCAGGCGGCCGGGCTGAAGAAGAAGTCACCGCTCACGCTCAAGATCGCCCACCGCCAGCTTCACGAAGGCGGCCAGTGCAAGGACTTCCGCGAGAACATGCGCATGGAGTACCGTATCGCTTCGCGGCTCGTCCTCACCAAGAGCTTTCACGAAGGCGTACGTGCGGTGCTGATTGACAAGGACAACAAGCCGGACTGGACCCCGGGCAGCCTGGAAGAGGTGCGTCCGGTCATCCTGAACACCTTCTTTGAGACGCTAGGCGAAGACGAACTCAAATTCATCGGAGAGAAATGATGAGCAAGCTGGCTTTCATCGGGCTCGGGAATATGGGCTCCGGCATGTGCGCAAACCTCGCCAAGGGCGGCTATGAGGTGGCGGCGTTCGACCTGAATGACGACGCGGTGAAGCAGGCCGTCAGCGCTGGCGCGACGGCTGCGACCTCGGTCGCCGATGCCGTGTCCGACGTTGATGTCGTTGTGACCATGCTGCCAGCGGGCAAGCATGTTCACCAGGTCTATTTCGGCGATAATGGCGTTGCCGCGAATGCGAAGCCGGGGACGCTGTTTCTCGACTGCTCGACCATCGCTGTGGAGGAAGCCCGTGAGGCTGCGAAGAAGGCTGAGGCGGCCGGCTTCATCTATCTCGATGCGCCAGTCTCCGGGGGCGTCGCGGCGGCTGAAGGCGGGACGCTGACCTTCATGGTCGGCGGGCCTGACGAGGGCTATGCGCGCGCTAAGCCCGTGCTGGAGAAGATGGCGAAGAATGTCTTTCATGCCGGCGGGGCGGGTAATGGCCAGGTCGCCAAGATCGCCAACAACATGTTGCTCGGCATCTCGATGATCGGCACCTGCGAGGCCTTCAATCTTGCCGAAAAGCTGGGTCTCGATGCGCACACCTTCTTCGATATTTCCTCCACGGCCTCTGGCCAGTGCTGGTCGATGACGAGCTATTGTCCGGCTCCGGGGCCTGTGCCGGCCGCGCCGTCGAACCGCGACTACAAGCCTGGTTTTGCCGTGGCCATGATGCTGAAGGACCTCAAGCTGGCGCTGGCGTCGGCGGAAGGGGCAGGGGCGTCGACCCCGCTTGGCCATCATGCCGGGGAAATCTATGCAAAGCTCGATGAGGACGGCCATGCCGGTCTCGACTTCTCGGGCGTCATGAAGCGGATCAGGGGCGAGATCTGATCCAGTATCGCGGGGCAAGGCTGGTCAGCGGCCGGGCGTCAACGGGCGTACCTGGCGTGGTTAAAGTACGTGGCGTATCTATTAACCCACTGAAAAGCATGCGTTTTAATACATAATACATGATAGCGCCCTACAGCTGCTAGGCATGTATGAAATCCTCTCATGTGTAACAGGCGAGCATGGCCTGCTTTATGTGTTGGCCGCCATTCTTGTTCTGGCAACCGGCTCAGTCTGCTCGGTCATCGTTTACCAGCGCGGCGTTCTTGCAGAGACGCGCATGCGCCAGCGCATTTGGGCCGGTCTGTCCGGCGCGGTTACCGCCATTGGAATCTGGGCCACCCACTTCGTTGCCATGCTGGGGTATCGGCCAGGATTTGCCTTCCAATTCGACGGTCTGACGACGCTTCTCTCGGCCGGGATCGCCCTGTCGGGTTTCCTCGCCACGAGCCAGATCCTGATTGGCGCGATGACGCCGCTTCGCCGCGCGACCTGCGCATTGCTGGCGACGATCACCGTCACCACGATGCACTATTATGGCGTTGGCGCCCTGAAGGCGTCAGCGCTCATCGAGTTCGACACCGGCTATGTGATCACCTCGTTTGTCGCCGCACTGGCGCTGTTTTCCGCGACCTATTTCAGTCTCAGCACCGAAAGCAAGGCGCGCAACGTGGCAGCGCTCGGGACATCGATGGCGGCGGTCGCGTCGCTCCACTTCATCGGCATGACCGCGATGACGGTCGTTCCGCTCGACGGATTTGCGCAGGCAGGCTGGGAGATTGCGCCTGCAACGCTCGGCAGCTGGGTCGTCCTCGGTGTTGCCGCCGCGATTATCGCCGCTTCGGTCGCCGCCGGCTGGGACACCGTCCTTTCCAGCTTCCGCTTTCGCGAACAGCGCACAATGTCCCTGCTGGTCAATGCCGCATCGGAAGCCATCCTGGTTGTCCGCGATGATGGTGTTGTCGTCGAGGTGAATGAAGCGGCTGTCGCCCTTCTTGGCACCCCGCGGGACGCCCTGGTTGGCGCACAGGCCGTAAACCTGATCGGTCTCGACCCCCTGAGGACAGGGCCGGATACGGTCTGCGAACATGAAATCCAGTGTGCCGGCGAGGCAATCCCCGTCGACCTCAGCGTGCGCGATCTTGAAGACAGCGGTCGCGGCCTTGTCGCCGTCAGTCTCTACGACCTGCGCGACCGTATCCGAAACGAAGCCCACATCCGCGAGCTGGCCTATCTCGATCAGCTGACCCAGCTGCCCAATCGCGCCGCTTTCCAGAAAGCGCTCGACGAGCGTACCTCGCAGAACGCGCCGGCCATCCGGGACTTCAGCGTGTTCCTGGTCGACCTCGATGAGTTCAAGGACGTGAATGATCAGTTTGGCCACGAGGCCGGTGATGCGGTGCTCAAGGAATCTGCCCAGCGGCTGCGGATCACCTTTGGCAAGGATGCCATTGTCTCGCGCCTCGGCGGCGACGAGTTTGCGGTCATCTACCCTGATGGCAAGGATGAGAAAGCGCTCCTCGCGCTCGGCGAGGCATGCGTCCAGAGCCTGTCGCGCCCGATACGCTATGGTGCGGTTACAATTCGCTCAGGGGCCAGTGTCGGTATTGCGTCGGGCCTGATGTGGGAAGACCCTGCTGCCTTGCTCAAGGCAGCCGACCGGGCTCTTTACGTCGCCAAGCATGGCGGCCGGCGAACGGCGCGCTTCTATGACAGCGAGCTGCACGCCCAGGCCGAGACAAAACGCAAACTGGAAGCGGACCTCGAGCGGGCCGTGCGCGCAGAAGAATTCGTCCTCCATTACCAGTCCAAAGTGTGCTCGCGGACGTCGCGGGTGCTGGGATTCGAAGCGCTCATTCGCTGGAACCGGCCAGGTCATGGCCTGGTCATGCCGGGTGCATTCATCGAAGTCGCCGAGCAGAGCCTGATCATTCAGGATATCGGCCGCTGGTCGATCTACACAGCCTGTGAGGCGGCCGCGCGCTGGAAGGAAAAGGTCAGCGTGTCGGTGAACCTGTCTGCCCGCCAGTTCCTCGATCCGAAGCTGTATGCCACCGTCCGTGATGCGCTTCGCAAGAGCGGGCTGGACGCCAGCCGGCTGGAGCTCGAGATTACCGAGACCTGTCTGATCCAGAACACGATTGTCGCGGCCCGCATCCTCGAGCGGCTCAAGAAGCTTGGCGTACAGATCGCCCTTGATGATTTCGGTACCGGCTATTCATCGATGCGCTTTGTCCAGCAATTCCCCTTCGACCGGATCAAGATCGACAAGTCGTTCGTCCTGTCCATGGAGAGTGACAAGAAGGCCCAGGCGATTGTGGACGCCATCCTGCATCTTGGTTCGAGCCTGTCCATTCCCGTGGTGGCAGAAGGGGTAGAGACCGAATCGCAGGCGAAGAGGCTGATCGAGGCCCATTGCAGCGAGCTTCAGGGCTTCCTGCTCAGCCGTCCAGCCCCGCTGGACGTGGACGGCATGGTCATTTCGAAGCTTGCCAACGCCTCGTGAAAATTAGCTTTCTGTAACAAACAGGACGGCTTCGGCCAAAAAAGCCTGAGAAGTCAAAGCGTCCCAGCGCCCGGCTGGTGGCGGTCCCTCGGGGCTTAGCACTCTGTTAAGCCTCCGCGCGCAATTTCCCGGTAATCGTTAACCGTACTGGGGCTATTGTTAAGAGGGTCCGGCATGTTGAAGAAACAGGTGCGCTGGGGCGCGGAACTTGGCTACACGAAACCGGTCAAGCCACTCGATCCGAAGGTTGAGCAGAACCAGCACGGGCTGAAAGGCTCGCTCAAGGATGGCGAACTGGGCTTTTCGCGCATGGTCACCCGTCGGGTGGCCCGCAAGGATGCCCAGGACGGGATCCCGACGTCTGAATCGATCACTGAGGACCAGTGGAGCGAGCGCGAACAGCAGATCGCCGAAAAGGCCGAGCGCGTGCGCCGCGGCCTGAAGACCTGGATGAGTGCCACGTCGGCCTCCGTGCGCAACTTCATTTCCGACTGCACGCCGGGCGCTATCTATCCCGAGCAGCTGAAGGAAGCGATCAAGGCCGAGGAAAGCGAGTACCGTCACTACGAATTCGACGATTCGACCGACGCCAAGGCGCATCACGAAGCCACGGTGGTCGAGCTGGAAAGCTTCAAGCAACGCTTCGGCGACCAGCTCCAGAAACGCACGCCCGACATCAAGAAGAATGTCGAACAGGCGATCGCGATCCTGATCTTTATCATGATCGTCGAAGGCTGTTTCAACGCGCTGCTGTTCAAGGATGCGCAGTCGTCCGGCCTGCTGGGCGGCATGATGGTCGCCTTCGGTATTTCCGCTGTAAACGTCCTCTTCGGCGTAGTTGGCGGCTTTGTCGGCCTCAGAAACCTCAACCATCCAGAAACATACATGAAGGTGCTCGGCGGGATCGTCGCGGGCGTGTGCGTCGCGTGCGGCCTGTTCGTGAATTTCTTCGTCGCCCACTTCCGCGATGCCGTGGAGGTCGCCCTGCATGATGCGCTGGCAGAAGGCTCGCTCGCCGGTTTCTCCATGTTCGCGATTTCGCCTTCAGCGGTGATCGCCGACATGTTCCCGAACATTTTCGGCCTCGACAGCCTTGTCGCGATTGGCCTCCTGCTGATCGGCCTCACCGTCTTTGCGATTGCGCTCTATGAGGGTTATGACCGCATCTCCGACCGCTTCCCGGGTTATGGCCGGGTCTGGCGCAAGGAGCGCGCGGCCTATGAGAAGCGCCAGCAGGTGCGCAATGGCGTGCGCGACGACCTGTCGGATTTCTTCACCCGCTCGCGCATCTGGTTCGAGACCCAGCAGCAGCGCCACCTTGCCGCCAAGCGCGAGATCGAGAAGGCCATGAACCTGCTTGAGACGCGCCGCGACATTGCCGTCGAGATCGCCGCCCGGGCCGGGGACCAGGAGCGCTCGCTCAAGGTTGCCTACCGCCAGGCCCATCGCCGCGCGCGTAATGCCTGCCGGGACAAGCTGGGCGAACAGGCCGCCGTGCCCGCCTATTTCGACGAGATCGTCACGCCGAACATCCCGCCGCTCGACACGCAGAAAGAGCGCGAGCAGGCCAATGCGGCAATCAAGGCGATCGAGAACAACATCCAGGCGCTGAACATCGTGCGCGAGTGGATGGAAAGCCATATCCAGCAGGTCCAGAAGGGCCTCTCCTCCATCGAGGAGCGCGTGGGCGGACACATCCAGGCGATGCGCGACAAGCAGCATCACCAGCGTCAGGAACACCAGGCGAAAAGCGCCTGATAGCAAGCCGTCAGACGGGAAGGAGTCTCAGTCATGGCTAGGTCGAGAGAAAAGGGCCCCTGGTTCTGGCGGGGCATGATCGGGGCGATGCTGGCCAGCGTGTTTGGCCTGTTTGCCCTCGCCGCCTTCAGCGCGAGCCCGGCAACAACGCCGGAAACCGGTTGCCGCATGGACCGCAAGGACCCGGCGCACACGGTGGTCATGATCGACCAGTCGGACCCGTTCAATCCGAACGACCTGGGATGGGTCGCAGAATTCATCGACAGCGAGGCGCGCACCCTGCCGCGTTTTGGCCGGCTGACCGTCGTCACGCCGAATTCGGCCGATCCATATGACGCGAAGATCGTCTACAGCCACTGCTCGCCGGGCTCGGCCGAACATGCCAACCCTTTCCTGCAGAACCCCCGCATGATCGAGGACACCTGGCGCGAGACCTTCTATGAGCCGCTTTCTGATGAGATTGAGAAGGCGCTTATGGACAAGCGCCAGCCGAGCTCACCGCTGTTCGAGGCGGTCTATTCCATTGCCGACCGGGCTGATTTCCGGGCCTCGCGCGGGGATCGCCGCATCATCCTCATCTCGGACCTGATGCAGCATTCCGGCGAGTTCTCCTTCTACAAGACCGGGACCGACAAGGACGCCTTCTCGAAGACCCGCCTTGCCGACCAGGTGCCGGAAATGGACGGTGTCGAGATCGTCGCCCGCGTTGTCCCGCGCCAGGAATACGACCTGCCGATGAGCGATGTGAAAGCCTTCTGGCGCGACTATTTCGAGAAGACCGGGGCTGAGTTCACCTCGGTGAACTGATGAAAAAACACCCTCATCCTGAGCGAAGTCAAAGGACGAGGGTGTCTGGTTTTCATCGGGGAGCCTTGTGGTTTGACATCGCTCACCATGAGGCTTTCCTTGCCGGCCTAGATCTCCAGCACGATTTTCCCGAAATGCTTCTGCGCGGCCTGGTGACCGAAGGCCTCGGCGATCTTGTCGAGCGGGAAGCTGTCGGAGATCACCGGCTTGATGCCGTTCGCCTCGATGGCGGCGATCATGTCTTCCTGGTGGGCGCGTGAGCCGACGGTGATGCCGGACATGGTAAGGTTCTTGGAAAAGAACGCCGCGGTCGGCACTTCGCCTGAGACACCCGTCAGCACGCCGATCAGTGAAATATGCCCGCCGACACGAGCGGCGGCGATGGATTGCGCCATGGTGGCCGGGCCGCCAATCTCGACGACCTCATCAACGCCGCGCCCGCCGGTCAGCTCGAAGGCCTTTTTGCCCCATTCGGGCGTTTCCTTGTAATTGATCAGGTGGTCGGCGCCGAGCGCCTTCAGCTTGTCGAGCTTCTCTTGCGAGGAGGATGTCGCGATGACGCGCGCGCCCGCCGCCTTGGCAAATTGCAGCGCGAAGATCGAGACCCCGCCCGTGCCCTGCGTGAGCACCCAGTCGCCGGGCTTGACCTTGTTCTCGACGAACATGCCGCGCCAGGCGGTCAGGGCCGCACAGGTCAGCGTCGCGGCCTCAGCATAGGAATAGCCGTCGGGCATGCGCGTGAACGCTTCCTGCGAGGCGGCGACGAGTTCTGCGCCGAAGCCGTCATCGCCATCGCCCGGCACGCTGGCAAATCCGGCGGCGCCAATCGGGCCGGAATGCCAGTTCGGGAAGAAGGTCGAGAGGACCTTGTCGCCCTCCTTGAAGCGGGTGACGCCCTCGCCGACGGCGACAACATCGCCTGCGCCATCCGACATCGGGATACGGCCGTCCGGGGTCGGGATGCCGCCCATGACGACGACAAAGTCATGATAGTTGAGCGAACTGGCGCGCACCCGGACAAGGATCTCGCCCGGGCCGGGCTTCGGATCGGGACGTTCCTCGATCTTCAGGTTCTCCAGGCCGCCCGGTTTCTTGACTGCTGCAACTTTCATGATCGTATCTCCCTTGAAGGTGTTTGAATCACACCAAGCATCGCTGCCGCTGCGACAGCCAAGAAGGAACTCGTCCGGCTGGCGCAAAAGAAAAGGGCGGCAGATCGCTCTGCCGCCCCATCCTGTCGAATTGTGGGTCGCCTTAGCGCGCCAGCGTGAATTCCACGCCGACAACACGGCCCTTCTTGAGCGGGCTGAACGTGCCGCCGCCCGGCAGGGCCTGGAAGGGCGACTGAACGCCGTTGGAGAGCGGCCCCGGGAAGGGCAGCTGGGTGTCGTTGCCGACCTGCACTTCGTCGAGCAGGTTGTCGCCGAAGAGCGAAACGGCAAAGCCTTCATATGGGGTCTCCCAGGTGAAGTCTGCCGCGAGCTGTGTCGTGCCCTGCACCCAGCCGAAATTGCTGTCGGTGTAGGCAATGCGGTCACGATACTGCATGTTCAGCGTCGAGACGAGCGAACCCATGTCACCGAGATCGGTGTCGTGGATGAAGCCGAAGCCATAGGTCACCTGCGGCACACGCGGCAGTTCCAGGGCCTCGTCACGCTGGTCGACCACGGTATCGCCGCTGATGTCGAAACGGACATCGTCATACTCGGCATCGATCAGGCCGGCATTGAAGGTGAAGAGCAGGTTGTCGGTCGCTGCCCAGCGGCCATCGACTTCGACACCCGTGATCGTCGCGTCTGCCGTGTTGAGGATGTTCTGCACGACGCCGGACGGACCGGCCGTGTTCACCTCACGCTGCATGTCGGAGATCTTGGTCAGGAAGGCTGCACCGTTGAACTGGACGCGGCCATCCTCGCTGCTCGACTTGAAGCCGATTTCATAAGCGTCGACTTCCTCTTCGTCGAAGCCGAAGTCACCGGTTTGCGGAACGATCTGTCCGAGGAAGACGCCAACGTCCGTGATCCGGAAGTTGTAGCCGCCCGAACGGAAGCCCTTGGTATAGGTACCATAGGTCTGGAAATTGTCGGCCCAGAAGTATTGCAGGCCGAGTTTCGGCGTCCAGTTCGACCAGTCGTCGCCATCGGAGAAGCCGTTCGGCTCGGTGGCGCCCACAGCGCCGAGGAGCGCATTGTTGCCATCGACCGGGCAGGTGCCGTCAACGACCGAGCATTCGAAGCGCGGACGGATATAGGTCACGTCTGCGTCCTTTTCCTCTGACGAATAGCGCAGGCCGACCGTCGCGATCAGGTCCGTCGTGATCGAGTAGTCGACGTTGGCAAAGACGCCATACACGGTGTGGTCCTGGCTGCCGCCGCCGTAGAACTGCCACGGAATGGAGGCCGGCAGGGCTGCCGGGCGCGTGGTCGGCAGGTTACGGATTTCCGTATAGTCGACTGTCTGGTTGAAGTAGTAGACACCCGTCGTCAGGTCGGTCTTGCCGAACGTGCCAGCATAGCGCAGCTCGTTGGAGATCTGTTCCTGTGCGAGTTCGGAACCGGAGTGGAACAGGGTGAACGGCGTCGCGTCGATATCGCCCGACGTGTCGGACGTGAACTTGCGGTAGCCGAGGATGTTGGTGATCTGACCGTTGCCGAAATCGACATCATAGTCGGTGCGCAGCGAGCTGAGGATCGTTTCCGACTCGCCGAAGCCCGGATTGTTGATCGAGAAGTCGAAGCTGTCGCGATCGAAGTAAGAGCGGTTCTGGCCGGTCGGGCCATCGACGCGGCTGTCGCCATACTCGGCCTTGAGCAGGACGGTGAGCCGCTCGGTCGGGAAGTACTCCAGCGCGCCCTTGTAGATGGCGGTCTGGGCTTCGCCGTGATTGTCGCCGTCATACAGGTTCTTGAAGTAGCCGGCGTCGGAATTGTAGTAGGCGCCGATCTTGCCGTTCAGGACGCCTTCGACCAGCGGGCCGGAAACGGTTGCCTGGATGGTGGAGTTCAGGCCGCCGCGATCGTCGTCGATCGGACCGTCAAAGGTCGCGCGGGCCTTGTAGGTGAAGTCGTCGGTCGGGTTGGCGGTGTTGACGACCAGTGCGCCGCCCGTCGTGTTGCGGCCGAAGAGAAGACCTTGCGGGCCACGCAGGACTTCAACGCTCTCCAGGTCGAACAGGTCGACAACCACGCCGTTGTTCACGCCGAGATAGACGCCGTCGATAAAGACGCCAACAGCCGGGTCGATGGACGGAATGGATGAGTTCACGCCGAGGCCGCGAATGGCGAAGTTTGCCGTGCCGCGCGCCGTGCCGACATCGTCGAGCGAGACGTTTGGCGAGGTGAAGCTGAGGTCTTCGATCGTCGTTACGTTCAGGGCGTCGAGCGTGTCGGCATTGAATGCGGTGACCGCGATCGGAACGTCCTGGACGTCTTCAACGTCCTTCTTCTTCGTCGCCGAAACAGTGACTTTCTGAAGAACGCGGTCGACGGCCGTTTCACGGTCGCTGTCGCTCTCCTGTGCGATGGCGGGCAGGGCGCTGAAAGCGGTCGCCAGAGCTACGCCGGACAGGAGGATGGATTTGCGCTGCATTGAGGTCTCCCTAATGGTTTTATGTTGTTTTTCGGACCGATCGTTGACGGGTCCGTTTCCGAGTGAATCACCGAGGCGATTCCGCTCCGCAGCCATATGTTTCATTTATACAGATATGCAATGGAGACATGCGGTCACATGCTGCTGCGCCAGTCACAGTGATGCAATGATGCATCACATTAACGTCTATCCATCTGTTTATGACGATATGCGAGCGAAGGATCGAAGTCGGCTGGGCAGCGCGACGAACCCATCGATACGATTGTGAAAATGAAGGTCAGACGGTCGGGAAATCCGGCTTTCTCTTCTGGATGAAGGAGAGATAACCTTCCCTGAAGTCAGGTCCAGTGGCGGCCTGTACAAACCGCTCGCGACCTTCTGTCTCATCGAGCCCCTCCGGCGAGCCGAGCGCGGCGATGATCTCTTTCATTTCCCGCACCGAGTACTGGGAGACCGCAGCGATCCTGGCAGCCTTTTCCTTCGCCGTCTGCAGCGCCGTCCCGGGCGCGCAAAGCTCAGCCACCAGTCCGATCCGCAGCGCCCGGCCGGCATCGAAAATCGCGCCGGTGAAGAGGATGTCCCTGGCCTGTGCCGGGCCGACGGCTGCGAGCAGTCGCCGTGTGTCGCCGGGCGGGTAGACAAGGCCGAGTTTTGCCGGCGTCACGCCGAACCGGGCGTCTTCTGCTGCAATCTGGATATCGCAGGCCAGGGCCAGCGAGACGCCGCCGCCCACGCAGGCGCCCTCAATGGCCGCAATGACGGGCTTTCGGCACGTGGCCAACCTGTCCAGCGCATCCGAAATTGTGTCCCGGCTCTTTGCGGCCGACTCCCGGTCGGCATAGATCGTTTCGAATTCGGAGATATCGGCCCCGGCGGCAAAGTGACCGGTTTCGCCGCCGTGCAGGATGATGACACGGGCCTCCGGCGAGGCCTCTGCCTCGGCGATAAGGCCGGGCAGGGCGGCCCACATCTCGATATTGAAGGCATTCCGCCGGGCTGGCGCATCGATGATGATCTCAGCGACCGGCGCGGCAATTTCCAGCCGAAGCTGTCCCGGCATCTATTCGCCCAGTTCGTTGGAGTGAACGACGCCATCGGCCATCACGAAGTCGACATCCTCAAGCTCACGGACATCGTCCAGCGGATTGCCGCCGACGGCGATGATGTCAGCTTCCTTGCCGACTTCGATGGCGCCGATGGTATCGGCCATGCCGAACAGGTCGGCATTGTTGATTGTCGCCGCCTGGATCGCCTGAAGCGGGGTCATGCCCCACTCGACCATATAGGCGAACTGGCGCCCGTTCAGGCCATGCTGGTAGACGCCCGCATCCGTGCCGAACGCCATCTTCGCACCAGCCTCGACGGCGCGCTTGAAGCTCTCGCGCTGCGCACGGCCGACTTCGCGCTCCTTGTCGAGCGACTCCGGCAGGATACCGGCTTCCTCGCCCTCCGACAGGATGAAGTCGGATACGTAGACGTCCATGGACAGGTATGTGCCCTGCTTCCTGGCGAGCGCGATGCTCTCATCGTCGATCAGGCTGGCATGCTCGACCGAATCGACGCCCGCCTCGATGGCCGTGCGGATGCCCTTGGTGCCATGCGCGTGGACCGCCACCTTCATGCCGAGGGCATGCGCCTCGTCGACAATGGCGGCCATCTCCTCGGCGGTGAATTGCTGCGCACCGATCTTCGTGCCCTTGGACAGGACACCGCCCGTGCCGCAATACTTGATGACCTCGGCGCCATACTTGAAGTTCTCGCGCACCTTCTGGCGCACCGCCCATGGACCGTCGGCCACGCCTTCCGAGGTTGCATCATATTCCTTCGGCAGCAGGTTCATGTCGCAATGGCCGCCCGTGATGCCAAGCGCCACCCCGGCGGGGATGACACGCGGGCCCGGAATTTCACCATCCATGATCGCATCGCGCAGGGCGACGTCGGAATACCCGGCCGCCCCGACATTTCGCACCGTGGTGAATCCGGCCTTCAGCGTCGTCTCGGCATTGGCGACCCCCGAAATCGTCGCGCGCGGCAGCGATATGGCGAGGCTGCGATAGCCGTGATCGTCATGCCGGCTGGTCAGGTGGACATGGCTGTCGGACAGGCCGGGCAGGACGTAGGCGCCCTTCATGTCGATCACCGTCTCCGTGCCGTCCAGGCCAAGCGAATCCTCACCGCCCAGGGCGACGATCCGGCCATCCTCGACCAGGATGGAATTGCCGGTCATCACATTGCCGGTCCTGACATCGATGATGTTCCCGCCCGACAGCACCGTCTTCTCAGCGTGTGCACCCATGGCGAAACTCAGCGCGGCGACGGACAGGGCAGTGAGGCGAAGGGACATGGCGGAACTCCGGTCGGGTCAAAAGGATTGGTGCGCAACGTGTCGCCAGATTCAGGGTCTGGCAAGGCACGTTGCGCGACGGGATATGCGGTCAGCCGAGAATGCCCGGCCTGCGGTCAATCCAGGGCTGGGCCGCTTCCAGCTCATAGGCGAGTGCGAGCAGAAGCCCGTCATCCCCGCGCTGCCCCGAGAAGAGGGAGCCGACCGGCAGGCCGCTCTCGGTCCACTGGACCGGGACGCTCATCGAGGCGGCACCGGCCACGTTGAGCGGGGCGGTGAAGGCAGCGAAGTCCGTAACAGACTTGCGGACCTCGTCATACGGTCCAGTCGGTGACTGCACGCCGATCTTCGGCGGCAGCGTCGAGACAGTCGGGGTCAGGATGACGTCGAAATCCTCGAACCATGAATGATAGAGCGGCTCGAACGCGGCCAGGTAGGCGACCGCATCCTCGAATTTGTCGGCCTTCCGGGCAAATTCCTGTACAAGGCCGAGCGTCCAGGGCTCGACGATGTCTTCCGAAGGCGGCTTGCCGAAATAGGCGGCGGCATCCTGCGCGAACTCGTAGGCGCCGGCCGCCCAGAGCAGCAGGAAGTTGTCGGTGAACTCCTTCCCGTCGATCGGCATGGACCAGTCGATGACCTCATGGCCAAGGCCGCGGCAGAGCTCCGCCGTGCGTTCGATGGCCGTCCGCGTTTCGGCGTCAAGCGCGGCGCCATTGATCGGCTCAGGCGCGAACGCGATGCGCAGCCGGCGCGTGGACGGGCCCATGACGCGCCCGACTTTGGGCAGGCCGCTATCGGGGTTTTCCTCCGCGGCGAAGATGGCGGCGCTGTCGCGCACGGTCAGCGTCACGGCGTGATTGACGCTGAGATCGATGCCTTCCTCGGTTCGCGATTCGATGATCGCCCCGCGTGATGGCTTCAGGCCGAACAGGCCGCAGCAGGCCGCCGGGATACGGATCGAGCCACCACCGTCGCTGGCATGCGCGAAGGGCACGACGCGTGCCGCTGTCAGGGCAGCCGCCCCGCCGGAAGAGCCGCCCGGAATGCGATCGAGGTCCCACGGATTGCGCGTCGGGCCGGTGACCAGCGGCTCGGTCGACGAGATGAGCCCCATTTCAGGCGTTGTCGACTTGCCGAGGACGACCACGCCCATCTCCCGCCAGTTGGCCGGGAAAATGTCGTCGGTGTCCGGCATGTAGCCCTCAAAGGCGCGGCTGCCATAATAGGTCTGCGCGCCTTTCCAGTTTGCGAGGTCCTTGATGAAGGTTGGCACGCCGCCCAATGCGCCTTCGGGACTCGCTGCAGCCTGCGCGCGGGCCTGGTCATAAATCGCGCTCGCAATAGCGTTGATCTGCGGGTTGACCGTCTCGGCGCGGGCGATGGCCGCATTGGTGAACTCCAGGGAGGTTATGTCCCCGTTCGCGATCAACTCGGCCATGCGCACGCCATCAAGATCGCCCGAAGGCAGGCTGGTGGCGCTGAGCGCGCGGACAGGGGCGCAGGCCGAAGCAAAAGGCAGCAACGCCGCTGTTGCAGCCGAACCGCGCAGAAAGTGGCGGCGGGTCAGGTTTGTCATGGTTCTAGTTCCTCCCGGGTCATTTTATTGCTGTGACGCTGCACCCGCCTTGTCCGTAAGGCAAGCGCAAGCTAGCCATTGATTTCAAACGCAACCACTTGCGCGCCGGAGCCCCCTTATGCTGTCGATCCTGGATCTCTTTCGCATCGGCCTTGGCCCATCCAGTTCTCATACAGTGGGACCGATGCGGATTGCGCGGCGTTTTATGCAGGACGCGGCGCGGGCCGGAAAGCTCGCCGGTGCCGGGTCTGTCAGGGTCGAGCTGCAGGGGTCGCTGGCGCTGACCGGTGTCGGCCACGGCACCGACAAGGCGGTCATATTGGGGCTGATCGGCCTCAAGCCGGAAACGGCCGATCCGGAAGCCGCCGAGACCCTGTTCAGGCAGACGGCGCAGGAAAAGCGGATCAAGCTGGCTGAGGGGCCCGAAATCGCCTTCGACCCGGTGCGCGATATCGTCTTCCAGACCGATACGGTTCCCGATCTGCATCCCAATGGCATGGTCCTGCACCTGATACCTGAAGGCGGAGACGACCCGTTTTCACGGACGTATTTCTCCACCGGCGGCGGATTTATCGCGTCTCGCAAGCAGCTGGAAAAGCCGGCCCGGGATGATGTCGTCGCCAGCGCCCGCGGCGCGCCGCATCCATTCGGCTCGGCCAGTGAGATGGTTTCGATCTGCCGGGCAAAAGGCTGGCGGGTGGATGAGCTTGTCCTTCACAATGAGGATGCCCGGCGCGCACGAGACAAGACGGTCCAGCGCCTCGACAGCATTTTTGATACGATGATGGCCTGCATCGACCGCGGGCTGAACCAGACCGGCGTCCTGCCGGGCGGTCTTGATGTCTCCCGCCGGGCGCCGGGCCTCTACCGCAAGCTCCGCGACAATCCCGGCTCGAATGAGCGCGAGCAGCTGTTCGACTGGCTGAATGTTTTCGCCATGGCCGTGAATGAGGAGAACGCTGCGGGCGGGCGGGTCGTGACCGCACCAACCAATGGGGCTGCCGGCATCCTGCCATCGGTCATCCGTCACTACTGTCATGATGATGGCAGGCTGGACCGGACCAAGGCGCGCCGGTTTCTCACCACCGCGGGCGGGATCGGCCTGCTCTACAAGCAGCGCGCCTCGATTTCCGGCGCTGAGATGGGCTGTCAGGGCGAGGTCGGCGTCGCCTGCTCCATGGCAGCGGGCGGACTGGCCGCGGTCTGGGGCGCGGATGCCGAAGCGGTCTGCGTCGCAGCCGAGATCGGGATGGAGCACAATCTCGGCCTGACCTGCGATCCGGTTGGCGGCCTCGTCCAGATCCCCTGTATCGAACGCAACGCGTTCGGCGCGGTGAAGGCCGCCAATGCGGCGCGTCTGGCCCTGCACGGGACCGGCCAGCACAAGGTCAGCCTCGACCAGGTCATCGAGACGATGCGCCAGACCGGCATCGACATGTCGTCGAAGTACAAGGAGACCAGCAAGGGCGGCCTGGCGGTCAATGTGATTGCCTGTTGAAACCAACAGCTTGACCCGCGGTCACGCTTGGAGGCGGTTTTGCACCATGTCATTCTGCACGCATGGATGGATTTCAGACCAAGACACCGGCCAGAGCAGGGCTGGATTACCCGATTGGCGACGTACCGGCGCCCGGCGAGACGCTGGAGATCCTGCCCGGGCTGCACTGGGTTCGGATGCCGCTGCCGTTTTCCCTGAAATGGATCAATCTCTGGCTCATTGATGACGGCGAAGCCGGCTGGACGATCGTCGATACGGGCATGCCGCTCGACGATACCAAGAAGGCCTGGCGGAAAATCTTCGAGCAAAAGCTTGATGGCCGTCCCGTCTGGCGGATCATCGTTACGCACATGCATCCTGACCATGTCGGCAATGCCGGCTGGCTGAGCCGGAAATTCCCGGGCGCTGAGCTGTGGATGTCGCAGCTGGAATACATCACCTGCCGGATGCTGGTCGCCGATACGGGACGCGAAGCGCCGCAGGCCGGGATCGATTTCTACCGCGCCGCCGGCTGGAATGAAGACCAGATCAAGACCTATTGCGACCGCTTCGGCGGGTTCGGGCGCGGCGTCAGCCAGATGCCGGACGCCTATCGCAGGCTCGTGGACGGGGAGACGATCCGCCTCGGCGGGCATGACTGGCAGGTGATTGTGGGGCGGGGCCATTCGCCCGAGCATGCCTGCCTGTTCAACGCCGAACAAAATGTGATGATTTCAGGCGACCAGCTGCTGCCGCGTATTTCGTCCAATGTCTCGGTCCACCCGACCGAGCCGCTGGCTAATCCGCTCAAGGACTGGCTGGACAGCTGTCGGAAGCTTCGCGGACACGTGCCGGAGGATGCGCTCATCCTTCCCGCGCACAATGAGCCCTTCCGCGGCGCCCACAAGCGCCTCGATGATCTGATCCGCGGGCATGAGGTCGGGCTTCGCCGCCTGAAGCAGCGTCTTGGCCAGGCGCCCCGGCGCGTGATTGACGTATTCCCGTCCATCTTCGGCCGGGCGATCGGTGACGATGTCCTGTCCATGGCGACGGGAGAGGCCATCGCGCACCTGCGCTGCCTCATCGGGCGCGGCGAAGCGACTGTCAGCCGCGATGGCGACGGGGTGGACTGGTACACCGCAGCTTGAGCCGTTCCCTGCGACAGAAATTGTGGGTCGCCATGGTTTCGCCATGACGCTAGTCTTCCTTCTGCACGAAGGGAGACGACCATGAACGAACGCGGGCCGACAAGCTTCCTGTTTGTTATCGGCATAGGCCTGATTGTAGCGGGCGCTGCGATTTACGGCATCCTGACCGTGCTCGGCGTGAGCTTTGCCGTCGGCCAGGCCTCGGCTGAAACCGGCATGCCGCTCTACATGATGTTCGCCCTGCCAGGGCTGGTCTTCCTCGGCCTGCTCCTGCTCTTCATCAAGGTCGTCGCCGACCGGCTGGGCAGCAAGGAAGACGACCACTATTCGAAAAATGTCGACAAGTAGGAGACCACGCCCATGATCGTGACCATGGCTGACAGCGTTCCCGGCCGGGAGGTTGCGGACGTCCTCGGGATCGTGCGCGGAAATGTCGTTCGCACGCGCTTTTTCGGTCGCGACATCATGGCCGGGCTGCGTAACCTGGTCGGCGGGGAAGTGCCCGAATACACCAAGCTGATGGCAGAAGCGCGCGAACAGGCCCTTGACCGGATGCGAGACGACGCCCAAAGGCTTGGGGCCGACGCCATCGTCACGATGCGCATAACGACATCAATGATCATGGGCGGTTCTGCCGAGCTGCTCGCCTATGGAACAGCCGTCAGACTCAAATGAGCACCTCCTCCCAGACCCCGGATGCGCCTGAACAGAAACGGTCGCTGAAAGACAAGCTGCTGCATGAAGCGCGCGAATGGGCCGTTACGCTCGCGATCTTCATCCCCGCCTTCTACATCTTTTCCTTCCTGATCTACGAGCAGCGGGTGATCCCGTCCGAGAGCATGGTGCCGAACCTGCAGGTCGGAGACCGGGTGGCGGTCAACAAGTTTGCTTATGGCTACAGCCGCTACAGCCTGCCCTGGGGTGCCTGGCGCCTGCTGCCCGAAGGCGATGGGCGCGTTTTCGGCGGCAAGCCAGAGCGCGGCGACGTCGCCGTGTTCATGCACCCGCATACCGACCGCGTGATGATCAAGCGCATCATTGGCCTGCCTGGCGACCAGGTGCAGATGATCGACGAACAACTCTATCTCAACGGCAAGCCGATCGAGCGCGACTTCGTGCGCCGCATCCGCTATGTCCCGCACACGCAGAGCTATGCCGAGACGGCGCGGGAATACCGCGAGACCATCAATGGCCAGTCCTGGCTGACGCATCAGTGGCAGCAGGGCGACAACCAGATGCGCTCGCTCGACACGACACCGGTCTTCGAAGTGCCCGAGGGGCACTACCTCTTCATCGGTGACAATCGCGACAATTCCGAGGATGGCCGCTCGACGACCGGTCACTGCCCGCCGAATGAACAGGGCGTGATTGACCGGGCCGGCTGCGAACCGCCCCGCGGCATCTCGCCGGAGGAGGCGTCTGTCGGATTTGTCCCGGCTGAAAACCTGATCGGGCGCGCCGACACGGTGCTCTTCTCGACCTATTCATGTGCAAAGGCACAAGCCGAGCCGTGCATGAAAAAGCGTCTCTGGCGCGGCCTATAGTTAAGTTTCTCCTAACAGGCGAATCTGGCGTGGCGCTTGCAGATCTGCGCCCTGAACACGATGGGGTGATCAGGGATGGGACAGATGAAGTTCAGGCTGCTTCGACCAGCGCAGGTAAGTGAAGACCTCTGGGTCTCGTTTGCCGAACTCCGCAATGCGCGCGCAATCTATGACGACCCCTTCTTCGATCCCATTTATGCGCGGCTTGTCGGCGGCCTGCGCGACGACACGCGGATCGCTGTGGCTGAAGAGGGCGGCGAGCCGGTCGGCTTCTGGGCGTTGCATCGCCGGCCGGGTGCCTGGGCCCGTCCTATCGGTGGCCCATTCTCGGACTGGCACGGCCCGGTCCTGTCTGCCTCGACGGACCTGACGCCCGCGGCCTTCCTGCGCGGGGTTGGCCTGCTTGGCATGTCGGCATTCGGATGGATGCCGCAGGATGCTGAAAGTGAGACGCATCTTGCGATCTCGGGCGCCAACATCACCCATGTCGGGGACGACTGGGACGCCTATCTCGAAGAACAGGCGCGACGCTGGCCGAAACATTTCAAGAAGATGCGGCGTCTCGAGCGCAATATCGAGCGGGATTTCTCCACTATGGAATTCCGGTTCGACGACACGAGCGATGAGACCTTTGAGCGCCTCATCCTGCTGAAGCAGGAGCAGTTCCGGCGCACCGGCCGCCATGATGTGCTGTCGCCTGACTGGGTGCGCGTCCTTCTGGAACAGCTGCGGGTCACGCAGGGCCCGCGTTTCCGAATGCGCCTTGTCAGCCTCCACTTCGATGGACAGCATGCCGCCAGCGAGCTGGTCCTGCAGTCCGACAAGGTTGTCCACGGCTGGATTACAGGGTTTGAGCCGGAATTCAGCCGGTATTCGCCAGGCAACGTGCTGGTGCAAAACATGCTGGAGAGGATGAGCAAGGACGGTCCGGCCATCTATGACGCCGGTCCCGGCATGGATCATTACAAGCGCCATTATGCGAACTACCAGCTGCCCATCGGATCGGGTGTGATCCGTGCACGGGAGCTGGCGATCCGGCCCGACCGGCTGCTCGGCCAGGCCTGGCGCAGTGGCGAAACCTACATTCCCGGCGGTGTGGCCAGGGTCATGACCCAGGCGCGCCGCCGGCTCGACCAGATATGTCTGGCGGAAACGGACACGATGGGGCGTATCCTCGGGCTTCGCGACGCCTTCTCCCGCACAAGAGCAGCCACGGAGCTTGCCGACTCCTACCAAGCCGACTAATCGCTGAACCTGTTGATGGTTCGCGTCCGGACAGGCATGGTCGGCTCGTCGGACGGGGTATGAGGCTTGATCAGGAATGGCTGCCAGCAAGACTGACAGACAGAAAAGTTCCCGCGGGCCGATTATCGTGTCCCGTCACGGACGCCCGGCGCTGGACCGCGCAGCCGGGCCGCGCCTGGACTGGCGGGAGTATCGCGACTGGTGGGATCAGTATGAGGCCGGCAGCCTGGCTCCGGGCCAGCTTGTGCCCGACAATCTGCGAGAGGCGGTGGCCGATGCTGACATCATCCTCAGCTCGACAGCGCCGCGTGCCATAGAGACGGCGCGCATGGCCAGCGACCGGGAGCCTGAAACCGATGAGGTTTTCTGCGAGGCGCCGCTACCGCCGCCCCGCTTCAAGAATCGCAAATACCTGCCGAAAACCTGGAATGTGATCGCCCGGACGGCCTGGCTTTACGGGCATAGCCTTGATGGGGAAAGCAACCGGCAGGCGCGCGAGCGGGCCAGGGAAGCGGCCAGCCGCCTGCATGAGGCGGCCGCTAACGGCAAGGTCTACCTGGCCGCGCATGGCTGGTTCAACCGGATGTTGCGTCCGGCCATGGCCCGGCTTGGCTGGGTTTGTGTGCGCGACGGCGGTGACAAGTACTGGAGTTACCGGATTTACGAATATCGCGGCAAATCTTGAATAGCCGCCATTGTGCAGCGCCCAACACCTGCTTAGGGTGCGCGCATTCTCTTAGTCCCGGGGAGCGAACGAATGGCCGAAAAGCCAGCACAGGCAATCGAGAAAATGAGTTTCGAAGAAGCCCTCAAGGAACTTGAGGAAATCGTCCGAAAACTCGAATCCGGGAATGTCGAACTCGAGAAATCCATCGAGATCTATGAGCGGGGCGCCAAGCTGAAGGCGCACTGTGAGTCGCGTTTGAAATCAGCCGAACTGAAGATTGAGCAGATCGTGCAGGGCAGCGATGGCAAGCCCGGCACCGAGCCCGCCAGTTTCGACTGAGGATGCCCGCATGGAATTCGAACAGCGCCTGACCGAAATCGCCGACAAGGTCACCGTGGCGCTCGATCAGCTCATTCCGCCCGCCCAGGGGCCGGAAGCGAACCTGATGAGAGCCATGCGGCATGCAGCGCTCGCCAATGGCAAGCGGATGCGGCCTTTCTACGTCATCGAGACCGGTGCGCTATTCGATGCCGATGAGACCGCGCTCCTGCGCGCAGCGGCGGCTCTGGAATGCGTGCACACCTATTCCCTCGTTCATGACGACCTGCCGTGCATGGACGACGACGATCTGCGGCGCGGCCAGCCAACCGTCCACAAGGCTTTCGACGAGGCGACAGCCGTGCTGGCGGGGGACGCGTTGCTGACGCTGGCCTTCAAGATCCTGTCGGGCGAGGACACGCACGGCGATCCCATGGTCCGTCTGCGGCTGATCGAGCGGCTCGCAGATGCGGCTGGCGCAAAGGGCATGGTCGGCGGCCAGATGATCGACATGCTTGAAGAGGAAAGCCCGCGCGATCTCAACACGATTACACGGATGCAGCGCCTGAAGACGGGTGCGCTTATCTCCTATTCGGTCGAGGCTGCCGCAATTATCGGCGGAGCGAGCGAAAATTCCCGCCACGCGCTCGCCGGATTTGCCCAGGACCTCGGACTGGCCTACCAGATTGCCGATGACCTGCTCGATGCTGAAGGTGATCAGGACGTTGTCGGAAAGACGCTGCGCCGGGATGAAAGCGCCGGGAAGGCCAATTTTGTTACAGTACTGGGCATTGAAGGCGCGCGCGAACGCGTGCGTCTCCTTGCCGCGCAAGCCAAGCAGCACCTCGCAATTTTTCGCGATAAGGCCAATATCCTGCTGCAATCAGTTGATTATGTTCTCGACAGGACGCGATAGACTCCGAATTTAATGAAAAGAGCCCGTCTCGAAGGACGAATACATGACGCTCCCCTCAAAGACCCGTCTTCTGGATACCGTATCCTTGCCCGCCGATCTGAAAGGCCGCTCCCGTGAGGAGCTGAAACAGATCGCTGACGAGCTGCGCGCGGAGGTGATCGATGCGGTCTCTGTCACGGGCGGCCACTTGGGTGCCGGGCTGGGCGTCGTCGAGCTGACGCTGGCGATCCATACCGTCTTTGATACGCCCGATGACAAGCTGATCTTTGATGTCGGCCACCAGTGCTACCCGCACAAGATCCTGACCGGCCGCAAGGACCAGATCCGCACGCTGCGCCAGGGCGGGGGCCTGTCGGGCTTTACCAAGCGGGCCGAGAGCGAGTTTGACCCGTTTGGTGCCGCGCACGCCTCGACCTCGATTTCCGCCGGTCTCGGCTTTGCCAAGGCGCGCGACCTGACGGGCAAGGACAACAAGGTGGTCTGCGTGATCGGCGACGGCGCCATGTCGGCCGGCATGGCCTATGAGGCGATGAACAATGCCGGCTCCGACATGAGCCGCATGCTGGTCATCCTGAATGACAATGACATGTCCATCGCTCCGCCCGTCGGCGCGATGAGCCACTATCTTTCCAAGCTCGTATCCTCGCGTTCCTATCGCGGGCTCCGCAAGTTCGCCAAGAGCGTCGTCAAGCCGATCGGCCTCGCCAATCCGGCGCGCAAGGCCGAGGAATACCTGCGCGGCTTCGCCATGGGCGGCACGATGTTCGAGGAGCTGGGCTTCTACTATGTCGGCCCGATTGACGGGCATGACCTGGATGTCCTTCTGCCGGTGCTGGAAAACTGCAAGGCGATGGAATCCGGCCCGGTCCTGCTGCATGTCGTGACGCAGAAGGGCAAGGGCTACGCGCCGGCCGAGAATTCCGCCGACAAGTATCACGGCGTTGCCAAGTTCAACGTTGTCACCGGCGAGCAGCAGAAATCGAAGTCCGGCCCGCCAAGCTACACCAAGGTGTTCGCGCAGAGCCTCGTTGCGGAAGCGCGCAAGGATGACCGTATCGTCGGCATTACGGCGGCCATGCCGGGCGGAACGGGCATGGACCTGTTCGAGAAGGAATTCCCCGACCGCATGTTCGATGTCGGCATCGCCGAGCAGCATGCCGTGACCTTCGCCGCCGGTCTTGCCGCAGACGGCATGAAGCCCTTCGCGGCGATCTATTCGACCTTCCTGCAGCGTGGCTATGACCAGGTTGTCCATGACGTTGCCATCCAGAAACTGCCAGTCCGCTTCGCGATTGACCGCGCCGGGCTGGTCGGCGCTGACGGCCCGACCCATGCCGGCAGCTTTGACATCGGTTATCTCGGCGCGTTGCCGGACATGGTCTGCATGGCGGCTGCGGATGAGGCTGAGCTGGTTCACATGGTCCGCACGGCTGTCGAGATCGATGACCGGCCGAGCGCGTTCCGCTATCCGCGCGGCAATGGCACCGGGATTGACCTGCCGGAGGTCGGCCAGGCGCTCGAGATCGGCAAGGGCCGTATCCTGCGCGAAGGCACCAGCATTGCCATCCTGTCCTATGGTACGCGTCTCGCCGAGGCGATGAAGGCAGCCGACATGCTGGCTGCACAGGGCCTGTCCTGCACGGTCGCCGATGCGCGCTTTGCCAAGCCGCTGGACGAGGACCTGGTCAACCGTCTGGCCAAGGAACACGAAGTCCTGATCACCATCGAAGAGGGCGCCCGTGGCGGCTTTGGCGCGTTCGTGCTGCAGCACCTTTCCGATGTCGGTGCCTTCGACACAGGCCTCAAGATCCGGACTATGTGCCTGCCCGACATCTTCCAGGACCAGGACAAGCCGGAGCTCATGTATGAGCAGGCCGGTCTCGACGCCCGCAGCATTGCCGCGCGCGCAATCGAGGCGCTCGGTCGCGGCAACATGCAGGCGATCGACCAGCTCGCCCGCGCCTGACGCCAGCACCTGCGGGCGATGGTCTGCCCGCCGGATCGGCAAAATTTGTCATAAAAGCTTTTCGCCTCTGAGGTGAATTCGTCAGGATTTTGTGGTGACCTCGCCGGGAGCGGGTGTTAACACCTGAGTGATCTGGCGTTCATGGGGTGGGCGATGAAGACGTATTTGCTGGCGGCAGCCTGCGCTGTCATTCTTGGAACTGGCATGGCCGGTCCGGGGCCGTTTGCGGCAGTTGCCCAGTCGCCACAGACGCTGTCGGAAGCGGCCTATGAGGCGCTGCTCGCCGAGGCCAAGGCCCACGAGAACCCAGTTGATTATGATGCGGCCCTCACATCTATCCTGAACCGTAGTGACCTCAGCGACTACCAGCGCGGCAAGACGCTGTTCGAGCGGGCGACGCGGCGCTGGAAGGACGGCATGGACAAGCTCGGCGCCCTGGACGATTTCGAAGCCATCCTCGCCATCGATGCCAACCATCCTTTTGCCAACAATGCGAAGATCGAGAAGGGTTGGGCGGAAGACGAGATCATCTGGATCGAGCAGCAGCATGAGGACCTGCAGACCATCGCAGAATGGTTTGACGGCGTCTTTTCCCTGGGCCGCCATGACGAGGCGGTCGCCCGTTACCGAAAGTCCGGGATCAGTCCGACGCCGGTACAGGTTCAGACCATGATGGCCTTCGGCTATATCTGCGAGGACCGCCCCGATGCGCCGAAGCTGCATCAGTTCGGGCCCGAGCGGCCCGATCTCGCCAATCTGCACTGGTGCGGGCCGGCAGCCGCTATGCCCGGGCCGGACAAGGCCCCGCGCCTGCTGACCGCTTCAGCGCCGGCCACCGGGTCACCCGCGCCGGGCGACGGCAAGAATGCCGCCGCGCGCAAGGATGAGGCCCAACCCGCAATTGCCGTTGCAGGGCCATAATGTTGCCTTGCCCCGCCGGTTAGAACCATGGCTCCAACGAGTTTTATCGGGATCGAACTGGAGCACATCATGAAACGCCTGAGCGCGCTATTTTGCGGGGTCGCCATCGCGGCCTGTACCACCGCCCCTGACACCGAGCCGGTAACCGTCAGCGAACCGCCAGCCGAAACGTCGATTGAGCAGACCAAGTACAGCCTCGCCATCGGCACGGTGAACTCGCTCGTCGAGGCGGGCAATGAGCAGATCGCCATCGACCGCCTGACCCAGCTCCTGGGCGATCCGGGCCTCAGCGAAGAGCAGTTTGCCAAAGTCCTCTTCAAGCGGGCAGAGCTGCGCTATGGTGGCGGCAGCGACCTGGAAGGCGCCATCGCTGACCTCAAGGAAATCAAGATCGGTCACGCCAACAGTGCGGTCGCCGCCGACGCAGCATCGCTGCTCGAGACGGCCGAGGCCGAATATTCGACGCTGACCGACATGCTCGCCTCCGGCGAAGTTTCGCCGATGGAGCGTTTCGAGATCCTGTTCCGTCTTGGCGGCCACCAGGAAGCAGCAGACCTGATGCTGGCCGGCGCCCTGGAGCCGGAGAATGAATATCTCGTCGACATGTACCAGATCGGCTATCTCTGCGACGGTGACGAACTCGCAGGGCCGGTCTTCAGCATGACAGAACCGGACGGCACGGCGCGTAACGTCCAGTTCTGCGAGCTTGGAAAATAGAAAGCCTGCTATCGCGGTGCGATGGCATGCCGATTGCTGCCCCTCCTGGATCTTTGTCCAGGAGGGGCATTTCATGAAGGACGTCCTCACAATCTTTTTCGCAGCGCTGGCCTGCCTCGGTGTCCTGCTGCTCTGGCCGCCAGCGGGTGATACCGTTGCGGGCGAAACCATCGCAGCACCCGCGAAGACCCTGTCGGCGCGCTAGGGCGTCCGGCACGAACTGTTTATGTTGCGGGGCTTTGCGCGCGGCCGTGCCACACTTCCCTTCGCCTGTTTCTCGTGATTGATTGCAGAATAAACGATCAATCTGGAGGAAGACAGAATGGCAGCGGATTCAGGATCGGCCTGGCCGGCACTTTCGATTGAGGATGCCAACCGGAAGCTCGCCGAACCGGGCACGCCGCTCGCGGTCAGCGAAGGGGTCATCGACGGCATATCGATGAAGTATTATCCCGAGGCGCCGCCGACCATCCGTTTCCTGGCCGAGGCGTCGGCCCTGCATGGTGACCGCGATTTCCTCGTCTACGAGCATGAGCGCGCATCCTTCCTGGCCCACCTGAAGGCCGTGTCGCATCTTGCGCATGCCCTCAAGGACCAGTTCGGGATCGCCAAGGGTGATCGCGTCGCGATCATCATGCGCAACTATCCGCAATGGTCGGTCGCCTTTTTTGCGGCCCTCTCCGTCGGCGCCATCGCCACGCCAATGAATTCCTGGTGGACCGGGGAAGAGCTGGAATACGGCCTGCAGAATTCCGGCGCCAAGCTCGCCATCGTCGACCCGCAGATCTATGAGCGCATTCGCGAGCATGTCGACCAGCTGCCGGAGCTGGACTCCATCATCATCGCCCGCGAAACCGAAGAAGAGCGCAATCATCCCGGCGTCTACAATCTCGAGGACATCATCGGCGAGACGAATGATTGGGCGGGGCTTGAGCCGCGCAGCCTGCCGGATGTCGAGATCGCGCCGGACGACGACGCCACGCTGATGTACACTTCCGGGACGACCGGCAAGCCGAAAGGCGCGCTGGCGACGCATCGCGCGGTGATCTCGAACTTCCTGAACTCGATGACCTGCCAGGCGCGGATGTATCTGCGCCGCGGCGAGGCGCTGCCCGAACCGGACCCGGATGTGCAGCGCGCGACACTGCTGTCGATCCCGTTCTTTCATGCGACCGGGGCGTTCGCCATCCTGATCCCGACCCTGCTTCGCGGTGACAAGATCATCTGCATGTACAAGTGGGACGCGGACAAGGCGCTGCCGATCATCGAAAAGGAAAAGGTCACCACGATTGGCGGCGTGCCGGCGATCGCCTGGCAGGTGCTCGAACACCCTGACCGGGACAAGTACGACCTCTCCTCGATCGAGGTCGTTTCCTATGGCGGGGCCCCGTCGGCGCCTGAGCTCGTCTCGACCATCAAGAAGCGCTTTCCTGAAGCGGCACCCGGCAATGGCTGGGGCATGACGGAAACCTGCGCGACGGTCACCCTCAACATCGGTGAGGACTATGTCCACCGGCCGGACAGCGCCGGGGCGCCGCCTCTTGCCGTTGACCTCAAGATTGTCGGCCCGGATGGCAAGACGCTGCCGCCCGGCGAAGTCGGTGAACTGTGGTGCAAGAGCCCGTCAAACTGCAAGTCCTACTGGAACCGGCCCGATGCCACCGCCGAGACCTTTCGTGACGGCTGGGTCGTGACCGGGGACCTTGCGCGTCTGGATGACGAGGGTTTCCTCTACCTGGTGGACCGGGCCAAGGACATGCTGATCCGCGGCGGCGAGAACATCTACTCCATTGAGGTGGAAAGCGCGCTCTACGACCATCCTGCCGTCATGGATGCGGCGGTGGTCGGCATTCCGCACAAGGTACTGGGCGAGGAAGTCGGCGCGATCGTGCAGCTGAAGCCCGGCAAGACGGTGAGCGAGGACGAGCTGCGCGCGCATGTCGCCAGCCAGCTCGCGGCCTTCAAGGTGCCGGTGGAGATCAAGTTCCAGAGCGAGCCGCTGCCGCGCAACGCCAATGGCAAGATCCTGAAGCCCGAGCTGCGAAACCGGTTCAAGCCGCGCAACTGACGGGAGCTCAAATGAGCAAGGACCGCGATGATATCGGCAGCGCCGGCAAGTCGGTGGCGCTGGAACAGCGTGACACCGGCGAGGACGGGCGGCGCTATTCGCCTTCGGTCGCGCGAAACCGCGAGCCGATTGCAGACGTTTTCGAGCGTGTTATGCCGCTGGATGGCAGGGTGCTGGAAATCGCGTCCGGCACGGGTGAGCATGGTGCCTGGATGACGGAACGGTTCGACGCGCTGCGCTGGATCTATTCCGATCTTGATGAGATGAGCGCCGACAGCCAGCGCGCCTGGGTGCAGCTGGCACCGTCCGGCGAGCGTCTGACCGGGCCGTATACGATTGATGCGTCTGCAGACGATTGGGGAGAGGCTGAGGCGCTCGCGCCGCTCGATGGAATGTTCTGCGCGAACATGATCCATATCGCGCCCTTTGAGGCGGCAGAAGGTCTTTTGCGCGGGGCCGGCCGGCTGCTTCGGCCCGGCGGAAAACTGTTCCTCTACGGACCGTTTGCTCGCAATGGCGCGATTGCCGAGTCAAATGCCCGCTTCAGCGAAGACCTGAAGTGCCGGGATCCGGCCTGGGGCGTTCGTGATCTCGACATCGACTTGATGCCACTGGCAAATGCGGCCGGGCTCGCGCTGGAGGCTGTCATCGACATGCCGGCCAATAATTCCAGCGTGATCTTCCGCCGCGCCTGACGGCTACAGCCAGCGCATCTTTCGGAAGAGGAAGATGAGGCCGGTCGACAGGGTCAGCATGCCGATGCAGAGCAGGGTGAAGGCCAGCGGGCTGTTGACGCCCGGCATGCCGCCGACATTCACGCCGAACAGGCCGGTGACGAAGCCAAGCGGCAGGAAGACGGCCGATATGATCGACAGCACGAATAGGCGCTGGTTCATCCGTTCGGCGCGCTGTTCGATGATCTGTTCCTGCAGCACCGTGGAGCGGTCGCGGATCGTGTCGAGTTCCTCTCCGATCCGGGTGACCCGGTCTGCAACCTCGCGAAGCTGCATGATCTGGGCGCGCGTAAACAGGCCTTCGCCCTCGCGGATCATCTGTGCCAGCGCGTCACGCTGCGGGATGATGTAGCGGCGAAGCGTCAGGACCTTTCGCCGGAAACTCGATAGCGCGCTCCGCGGCAGCTTGTCATCCGACGTCAGGAGCGTTTCCTCGAAATCGTCGGCCTTTTCGTCGAGTTCCGAGATGACCGGTTCGATCCGCTCGGTCAGGCCATTGGCGAGAAACGTGATGATGGCACCCGTATTCTCCGTGACACTGCCTGCCATGATCCGTTCGCTGAGGTCCTGCGCCGCCTTTATGTGAAACGCGCGCAACGATACAACGACGTCGGACGTCATCCAGATGCGGATGGCGATCATGTCTTCCGGGTCGGAGCCCTCATTGAGGTTTACGCCGCGCAAATTGATCAGCAGACCGCCCTCATGGGCAAGGCAGCGTGGCCGTGTATCCTCCTGCAGCAGTGCCTGATCGATGACCTGGTCGATGCCGCTATCTCGCGTCAGCCAGGTCTGCACCGCTGGCGATAGCCGGTTGAGATGCAGCCACCGGCGAACACCCGGCCGCGCGGCCGGGCCGCTGGCGACGTCTTCCCAGGAAAGGCGGCGCGCATGGCCGGATTCGTCGAATTCATAGCCGAAGATAAGCGTGCTTTCGCTGCTGGTATTCATGAGGTTTGTTGCATTTCGAGGAACACACCGAAGGCCTCGATCCAGTCGATCACGTCTTCGCCAACGCCTTCCCGGCGCAGGAAGCCTGTGAAGGCGGGCACGAATTCCTGCGGACGCCCGCATTGCGCGATGGCATCATTCAGTTCCGGCATCACGATCTCGTTGAAGTCGCGCACCAGGTCCTTGGAGTCGGCAGCAAGGCTGGCGATCCGGATGGCCGTGAGAACGGACGGATTCTCGATCCTGCCCGACACCTCGCGCAGATCGCGAACCGTGCCGCGATGCGCGTCGGCAAACCGGTCGAGGACCCGGTCGGTCTTCCACTCGACCCATTCAGGCGTGCACGGCTCCGGTTGGGTGACGCATGCTGCCGCCATCGAACACAAGGCAAGCACAAGGGCAATCGGTCGCATCGCAGGCGCGCGCATATGGAATCCTTCCGGTTTCGCGGCCAGCTTAACCGGGCAGGCGGGTCAGGCGAAGCGGAAAGTGTTGACCTCGTCTGCGGTCTCTGCCGTGACAGCAGCGCCGACAGGCGAGCTGTCCTCGCGCAACCGCTCCAGGGCGTCCGGCGTGGCCTTCGCGATAAAACGCTTGCCGTCCCCCGTGCGCGCGAAGATGACGCCATGCTCGGCGCCTTTGCGGCCGTGAACCACGGTGAATGTCTCGATCGTGCCCGTGGTTGGCGCGCTTTCAAGCTCCACCTTTTCTGTCGCCTTCACGGATGCGGCGGTCGGCTTGTACGCATCAGGCCGGGCCGTCGACCAGACGCCGGCGGCCTCCTTGGTCATCCAGCCGCCATTGGCAAGGACAAGGCCGAAGCTGCCGGGGTCGGCACGCAGCGCGTCCGCCATGCTGGCGAGGCCGTGCATGGAGTAATTGTTGCCCGGGCCGCCGAAGAAGGGGAGGCCACCCGTCAGCGTCAGCGGACGTTTATCGGTAAACGGATTGATATCGAGGACTTGTGTCGATGAAAAGACCGCACAAGGAAAGCAGGAGTACAGATCAAAGTACTTCATGGTGCTGGAGTCCTTGCCGGCCTGGTCCAGCGCCTTGCCGATGGCCTGTTCCATGGCCCAGGACCCGTCGAGCATGGGGCGCTCGGAAATGAAGCTGTCGCTCGCCTCGCCGCCGCCATGCAGGTGAACGCGCTTCTCCTGCGGCACGCCGAGGGCATCGGCCTTGTCTTCCGACATGATCAGGATGGCGGCACCCTGGTTCACGGCATCCTGTGCGATATGCCATTTGAGATAAGGGTCGGCGAATTCGTAATTCTCCGGCGACGGCGTCTTCAGGAAGTCGACGCTGCGCTCGACGGGGAATTGGGAGTAGGGGTTCTGCGCCGCCCGGGCCGTGAAAGGCTGGAACAGTTTCGCCATGGCTTCGCGCTGGCCTGACCGCGAGCGGCCCTCCCGGGCGGCGATGGCGTTCTCGAACATGGCGTAGAAGAAGGCCGGTGCGATGAGGCCGTGCTTGATTTCCGGCCGGCTCAGCATCTGGCCGCCAAGGCCGCGATCCTCATAGGCCAGGTCACTATCATCGGCCCAGTCAATCTCGACGCCGTTCTTGCGTGCGCCCTTCGAGGCGCGATTGGCTTCGGAGCCAGCAACGAGGGCGACGTCGAACTCCCCGGCATGGATGCGGTTTGCCATCTCATTGGCAAGCGCCTGGGGGCTCTGCCCGCCGACATCGGAATAGATCAGCTTGGATGGCGAAGCGCCGAGGTCGCGGGCCAGCGTGCCGGGCAGGTTGGTGTTGTGGCCATGCGGGTGCGGGGCGCTGGGCACCGAATCCTCGAAGATCCGGACAAAGGTCAGTGCGTCGATTTCTCCGGCGTCGACGCCAGCATCCTTCAGGGCCGCCTTCGAGGCATCGCAAGCGAGGCTGAGCGGGGAAGGGGCGCCGTCCGCGCCGGACTTGCCGTCCCACTGGCTCATCGATTGTCCCACGCCCACCAGGACGGGCATCGCGCCTTTGGCCATATCGTCTTACTCCCTGTCTGTTGTCAGGGTCCGTGATAGGGGCGGCAGGGCAGTGTTCAATCCATGACGCTGCGGGAATGGCTGCGAAGGCAGATGCCAATCAGGCCTTCTTCACGAACTCGGTCTTCAGGCCCATCTGCCCGATGCCGTCAATCTTGCAGTCGATGTCGTGGTCGCCCTCGACAAGGCGGATGTTCTTGACGCGCGTGCCGACCTTCACGACCGATGAGGAGCCCTTGATCTTGAGGTCCTTGATCACGGTGACCGTGTCGCCATCCTGCAGCGTGTTGCCATTGGCATCTCGCCAGACTTTTGCGGACTCGGCATCGGCGGCGGGCGACCATTCATGGGCGCATTCCGGGCAGATGAGCAGCGCGCCGTCTTCATAGACGAAGGCGGACGCGCATTTCGGACAGGGTGGAAGCGTGCTCAATTGACGATCTTCGCGGCGGTCTTCTCGTAGATCTCGTCACGGGTGACGCCAGGCGCGATTTCCTTGATCTCGAGGCCGCCTTCGACGACGTCGAAGACGCCGAGGTCTGTGATGATCCGGTTGACGACGCCCTTGCCGGTCAGCGGCAGGGTGCATTCCTTGATCAGCTTCGGCTCGCCCGATTTCGACGTGTGGTCGGTGATCACCACGATGCGTTTGACGCCGGCGACGAGGTCCATCGCCCCGCCCATACCCTTGACCAGCTTGCCGGGGATCATCCAGTTGGCGAGATCGCCATTTTCCGCCACTTCCATCGCGCCGAGGATCGCCATGTTGATCTTGCCGCCGCGGATCATCGCGAAGCTCATCGAGCTGTCGAAGAAGGCCGTGTGCGGAAGTTCCGTGATCGTCTGCTTGCCGGCATTGATGAGGTCGGCGTCTTCCTCGCCTTCATAGGGAAAGGGCCCCATGCCCAGCATGCCGTTTTCCGACTGCAGCGTCACCGAGACGCCATCCGGGATGTAGTTCGCCACCAGCGTCGGAATGCCGATGCCGAGATTGACATACATCCCGTCTTCCAGCTCCTGCGCGGCGCGCTTGGCCATGTCGTCACGTGTCCAGGGCATTATTCGTCTCCTGTGGAATTGTTCGTCCGAGCTGGTTTGGCAGCGTCGCGGGTGGGGATAGAGCGGTGCAAGGCGGCGCGATTGCGCTCCTGCTCGAGTTTCAGTGCCAGTGCCCGTCCGACCGATTCATCCGGGACGCGGTAAATATCCTGAACGACACAAAGCTCACCGCGAACCCGCAACCAGTCGCGGCGGCAAATGTCCTCAATGTGCGGTGTCACGCCTCTTTGCGCTTTTCGACAGGTGTCGGAAAACTCGACGAGGTAGCCATTGTCGCGCCCGGTCCGCTTTGCGTAGATGTAGCGACCGTCGAAAACGTCTTCGACAAGCGCGGTGGTAAAGGTCGTCTTTGGCGTCTGCAACATGCAGGAACGTTCAAGCCTCATCGCGGCTGGGTCCGCAAGAGCCATCGCTGCCGCGTAAGCTTCAGCGTCATGATCCGAGGCTGTTCCGGTCGAGTTCTGGCACGCACAAACCAGGAGTGCCGAAAGCCCGGAGAGCAGATGCTTAATCATGTATATCCAAACCTCTGATTTCAGACCGGTAGGCTGGTTGGGACGGCGTCAGCCCTCTTCGCGCTTCCGGGTCGTGCGCTGCTCGATGCGCTTCTCGAACTCGCCCTGCACCAGCCGGTGCACAAAGACACCCGGCAGGTGGATATGGTTCGGGTCCAGTTCGCCCGGCTCGACGATCTCTTCGACTTCCATGACGCAGACCTTGCCGCACATGGCGGCGGGCTCATTGAAGTTGCGCGCCGTCTTGCGAAAGATGGCATTGCCTGTCGTGTCCGCCTTCCAGGCCTTCACGATGGCGAGGTCGGCGAAGATGCCCTCTTCGAGGATGTAATGCTCGCCGTTGAAGACCTTCACTTCCTTGCCTTCGCCGATCTGCGTGCCATAGCCGGTCTTGGTGTAGAAGCCGGCAATGCCGGCCCCGCCGGCGCGCATCCTTTCGGCCAGCGTGCCCTGCGGATTGAATTCCAGCTCCAGTTCCCCGCCGAGATACTGGCGCATGAACTCCTTGTTCTCGCCGACATAGGACGAGCCCATCTTCTTCACCTGCTTGCTTTCCAGCAGCACGCCAAGGCCGAAGCCGTCGACGCCGGCATTGTTGGAGTAGATGGTCAGATCCTTCGTGCCAGCCGCGCGGATAGCAGCGATGGAAAGCTCGGGGATGCCGCAGAGACCAAAGCCTCCGGCGGCGATTGTCATGCCGTCGAAGAGCACGCCATCGAGCGCGTCTGCGGCTGTCTTGTAGATCTTGCTCATGGCCGCGATCCTTACGCATGGTCAGTTGCGGATGCAACCCTCAACGCTTGTTGAAATTCGAGAACCCTATTCCCGCATGAACTCGACTTCGATGATCAGCTCGACCTCATCAGACACGGGCCCGACAAACTTGCTGATGCCGAAGTCCGAGCGGTTGATCGTGGCGGTCGCGGAAAAGCCGGTGACATAGGCGCCGCGCAGCGTGTCATTCGCTCCGCCGTTAAAGGTCACTTCCAGCGAGACCGGATGGGTCTGCCCATGCAGGGTTAGATCGCCGGTCACCCGGCCGGTCGCCTCGCCCGTCACCTCGATGCCGGTCGAGCGAAAGATGGCTTGCGGGTAGGCCTCGGCGTCAAACCAGCCGGGCCCCATCAAGGTTGCGGCGAAATCCTTGTCCGGCAGGTTGAGGCTGGTCATGTCGACAATGGCTTCCAGGCGCGCGCTCTCTGGATTTTCAGCGTCGAAGTCGAGGCTGGCATCGAAGTCATCGAAACGGCCGATAAAGTCGGAAAAGCCCATATGGCCGATCTTGAAGACCAGCGCAGCATGCGCGGTGTCGAGTTCATAGGCGCCCGGGCGCAGGGCCTCTGGCGTCGCCTCGACATCAGGCGTGAGCAGCGCGGCGCAGCCGGCCAGGCTGAGCGCCAGGGCGGCGAAGGCTGATTTCATCAGGTGGCTGGGCATGGCGGGCTCCCTTGCTGACAGGTCCAATCTAGCCCGGCCGGCCCCGATTTCACGCATGAAAAAAAAGGGCGGCGCCGAAGCACCGCCCTTGATTGGGTCTGGATGTTGGCCTTGGCAGCGCGCTTGGGGGCCGCCGCCGTCGCCGTCCAGGGAGGCCGGACCTAGAAGCCCATGCCGCCCATGCCACCCATGCCGCCCATGTCGGGCATGCCACCGGCGCCTTCGCCTTCCTTCTTCGGAGCTTCGGCAACGCCAGCTTCGGTGGTGATCAGCAGGCCGGCAACAGAGGCTGCGTTCTGCAGGGCAGAGCGGACAACCTTGGCCGGGTCGATGATGCCCATCTTGTACATGTCGCCATATTCCTCGGTCTGGGCGTTGAAGCCGTAACCGCGGTCTTTCTGGGCGAGGATGTTGGCCACAACGACCGAGCCTTCGAGGCCAGCGTTCTGGACGATCTGGCGGACCGGGGCTTCGAGGGCCTTGCGGACGATGTCGATGCCAGCTTGTTCGTCAGCGTTCTCGCCCTTCACGTCGATGTTCTGGGCAGCCCGGAGCAGGGCAACGCCGCCACCCGGAATGACGCCTTCTTCGACGGCAGCGCGGGTTGCGTTGAGCGCGTCGTCGACGCGGTCCTTGCGTTCCTTCACTTCGACCTCGGTGGCACCGCCGACCTTGATCACGGCAACACCGCCGGCGAGTTTGGCAAGGCGCTCCTGGAGCTTCTCCTTGTCATAGTCGGACGAGGTGTCTTCGATCTGCTTCTTGATCTGGCCAACGCGCGCTTCGATGTCGGCTTTCTCGCCAGCACCGTCGACGATGGTCGTGTTGTCCTTGTCGATCTCGACCTTCTTGGCCGTGCCCAGCATGTCGATGGAGATGTTCTCCAGCTTGATGCCGAGGTCTTCGGAGATGACCTGGCCGCCGGTCAGGACTGCGATGTCCTGCAGCATGGCCTTGCGGCGGTCGCCGAAGCCAGGGGCCTTCACGGCTGCAACCTTGAGGCCGCCGCGCAGCTTGTTGACGACCAGCGTTGCGAGCGCTTCGCCATCGACATCTTCAGCGATGATCAGCAGCGGACGCTGGCTCTGGACGACCTGCTCGAGGATCGGCAGCATCGGCTGGAGCGAGGAGAGCTTCTTCTCGTGCAGCAGGATGAACGGGTCTTCGAGTTCGACGCTCATCTTGTCCGGATTGGTCACGAAGTACGGGCTGAGGTAGCCGCGGTCGAACTGCATGCCTTCGACGACATCGAGTTCGGTTTCGAGGGACTTGGCTTCCTCGACCGTGATCACGCCTTCATTGCCGACCTTTTCCATGGCCTTGGCGATCATGTCGCCGATTTCGCGGTCGCCGTTTGCGGAGATCGAACCAACTTGGGAAATCTCGCTGTTCTCTTTCACCTTGCGGGAATGATGGGCGAGGTCGGAAACGACTTCGGCAGACGCCTTGTCGATACCGCGCTTCAGGTCCATCGGGTTCATGCCGGCAGCGACGCGCTTCATGCCTTCGCGGACGATGGACTGGGCGAGCACCGTGGCGGTCGTGGTGCCGTCACCGGCAACATCATTCGCCTTGGAAGCGACTTCGCGCAGCATCTGTGCGCCCATATTCTCGAACTTGTCTTCGAGTTCGATTTCCTTTGCGACGGTGACACCGTCCTTCGTGGTGCGCGGGGCGCCGAAGGACTTCTCGATGACAACGTTACGGCCTTTCGGGCCGAGGGTGACTTTCACCGCGTTTGCAAGGGTGTCGACACCTTTCAGCATGCGCTCGCGCGCATCGGTGCCGAATTTGACGTGTTTTGCAGCCATATTCGTATTCCTTTTTCAGATTACGTCTTGGTCTCGGGATTGTTGGGGAAGGGGGTGCGTTACTCGACGATGCCGAGGATGTCGCTTTCCTTCATGATCAGGAGGTCCTGACCGTCGACTTTCACTTCCGTGCCGGACCATTTGCCGAACAGGATGCGGTCGCCAGCTTTGACTTCCAGTGGGATGACTTCATTGTCGTCACCGATGGCGCCTTTGCCGACGGCGATGACTTCGCCTTCCTGCGGCTTTTCCTTGGCGGTATCGGGGATGATGATGCCGCCAGCGGTCTTTGCTTCTTCCTCGACGCGTTTGACGAGAACGCGGTCATGCAATGGACGGAACTTCATGTGCTTTCCTACCTTTGACTGTTACCCTGACTGGGCAATGAAAACAGGATTAGCACTCACCTGGGGTGACTGCTAACGGCGTTGAATTAGGAAGCGCGCGCGCTGGCGTCAACGGGGGAAAAGCTGAAATTTTTGCGATATTCGGGAAGGCTGTCCGAACCTGCCGGCCGGGCGTGCTGGCAGCCACGTTTAACGGCTGCTAACATATTGAAATATATGTATTTCTTGACAGGCGCCGCGTCTCTGGCGCACTTCTGTATGCGGATCAACCGCATGACAGAAGGAATCACTGAATGCAGCACGACGATTTCAGAAAACAGCTTTCCGGGGGCGGGCTTCTGACAGCTGAAATCATTTATTACAGGCCAGACTTTCCAAAACTCCTTCAGAGCTTCGTCTGGCAGACCGTGGACATGGCGCCGAAATTCCCGCGCCTCGCACAGTTTCTCGACCACTGGCGCCGCGAGATCGAGGCGGTTATCCACTCCATCAACATCGCGCATAACGACATGCTCCGTCCGGCGCAGGTGCGCTGGGTGGATGAGGAACTGAAGATCCAGTGACCGCCAGTTATCAAAGGTTGATCCGCTTCTAAAGGGGGTTGTGTGAGAAGCGAACATCGCGTTCAACATCCAAAATGTGGCGAAATCTGCTTACTTCTCTGATTGCCTTTGGACTGGCTGCAGGCGCGGTCGCCGACGAATCGGACATCAAGCTGAAGACCGGAGAGTCGATTGATGGACTTTCCTATGGCGTTTTCAGTCCGCTTTTCTCTGAGAAACAGTACTCGCTCACTGTTTCGTTTCTTGAGGACGCTGACTCCGAATTAAGAGAGAAGTCGAGGAAGGAGCTCGTAACCCGCTTTCTTATTCCTTCTGCTGTTATTGCCGATTACAAGGCCGCCCGTCTTTCCGAGAGGCAACTTGGCGGCAAGCTCAGTGTGTTTTCGGCCACAGTTTCACAAGACTGGACGTTTCAACACGCTGACGACTGGCAATGGAAGCAGGTGAGCGGGCCGACGATCGATTGGAGTATAATCCAACAAGAATACGTAGAGTATTCCGACCGGCTCGATATCCCTTCGAGATTCCTTGTCACGACATTCAGTGATGGTCGTTTCAATTTAGTATTGAACGGCGTAGCCAAATCTGGGGTCAAACCGGAAGAAGCCTTGTTGGAAATCACACGCTTGGCGGATCAATACTTGCAATGCGACGAGTCTATTACTGCACGGCCCGACATCTTTTCCGACCCGCTTCTCAACGGCATATATTTCTACGCCTACCCAGCGAAACCGGTGGATGGGCTAACGGTCATGCCAAGGGTACATATCAGCATTGGGCCGACAGATGGTGAATGGCTTTGCTCGAAGCAGGAGATGGTGGACAGTATCGCTGCGATGGACTGGAGCGACAAAGCGAACTGGGTTGATATCTGGACTACTGCGATCAAAGGCAGCCGCTAGGGGCGGGTGGCCAGCCCGGCGCGCAGGCCAGGCTGGCCACAGACAGCCTAGCCCTTGAGCGACAGCCTTATGAAGGCGCCGCGCCCGGCGCCGGGCAGGCGTGTGCCGAGAGCGACATCGCCGAACCCGTTGCGGTTATAGCCGGCGAGATGGTCGCGATAGACATGGTCGAGCAGGTTCTCGATGCCCGCCGAGACTGTCACGCCGTCCTTCACCTGCCAGTCGCCATAGAGGTTGAGCACGACATAGCCGGGTGTCGGGGCCTCCTCATTAGTGACCGACACCTTGTCCTGCTCGGCGGCAGCCCGCGTTTCGAAGGTCGCCGACCAGCTGTCGGCCTCCCAGGTCAGGTCCAGCGTCAGGCTGGCCGGCGCGATCCGGTAGAGATTGTCGTCTATGTCGCGGCGTTCGCCCCGGACATAGCTCAGCACCCCATCCAGGCGCAGCGGCCCGTCAAAATCGTAGCCGGCATCCAGGTCGAAGCCATACAGCCGCGCATCGACATTGGCCCAGCGCAGCGGCGTCGGATCGCCATTCATGCTGGCGATCATCTCGACCGGCGTGTCGGCGATGCCCGGTGTCGAATCATAGGGCACGCCCTGGATGTAATCGTCGATCTGGCGGACATAGACGGTTGGCCGCGCATAGAGCGCGGGCGCGGCATAATCGAACCCGGCTTCGGCAATCAGCGCCGTCTCCGGATCGACCCCGAGATCGCCGACATAGATGTTGCCGTCGGCGAGGCCGCCGCTGGCGCTGATGGGCAACCAGCCAAAGCGCTGGATGTAGCCCGGCATGGCCTGCTTGCGGGCAAGCGTTGCGCGCCAGGACAGGCCGTTGCGCTCCGGCGTCCAGATGCGCGCGACCGCATCCACGGTAGTGTCCTCCGTGCTGCGGCCGCTGGCGTTGAAGGCAGCGGCCAGCATCTGCGCGGGCGGGGGCAGCATGGCGGCCAGCGACGCGTCGCCCGCATCGTGATCATGCCAGTCGGCCCGAACGCCCAGCTCGCTTTCCACCGGGCCGATGGTGCCGGTCCATTGTGCAAAGGCGCCCGTCCGGTCGATCGTCACATCCGGGAAGGGCGTCACGAAGAAGGCCGCCATATTCGGGTTGGTGATGATTGCGTCATGCTCGGCGCGGGCCGTGTCGGTGCCGACCTCCAGCTCGCCGCCCTGCCAGTCGAAGCTGGCACTGAGTTCAGCGCCGCGCGTGGTCGCCTCGGTAAAGGTTGCCCGGGTCTGCATCGGGGCGGGCGAGGGCCGCAGGCTGAAATTGTCCATCAGGTGGTCGACATCGGTGTAGTTGACCGACGCGTTCACCGTGACGCCGTCCAGATCCGCCTTGTACGACAGCTTGGCGAAGTCGGTATCGACATACTGGATATCCATCGGGAAGGGCGGGTTGCCCGACGGGTCCGCCTCGTGACGGCGAAGATCGAGACCGACCTCACCGATGCCGAGCTTCGCCCCGGCCGACAGGCCATAGACACTCCGCTGGAAGGACGATCCGCCAATCGTGCCATCGCCATAGTCGGTGTCACTGGCATCCTCATAGGCGCCGAGGAGGTTGAAGCGCCAGCGGTCCGTCGAGGCGCCGGCCATGCCGCCGACCGAGAGGCCGTCATTTACCGAGCGCGCGCTGGCGGTGAGGTCGTAGCCGAAGTCGGCGTCCGGCCCGTCTGCAAAGTCCTGTCGCTTGAAGACGGCGTCCGCGCCCCCGGCGAGGCCCGGGCCTTCCGAAACCGGGCTGACGCCCCGGTCGATGATCACCGCGCTGACGAGCGGGGCGGGGGCATAATGGAACACCGGGTCCATCAGGTTCGGACCGCCCGAGGCAAAGCGCTGACCGTCGACGCGCAGGTTCAGGCGTTCGCCTGCGAGGCCGCGATAGGCCATCTGGCCGGACAGCTCCCCGTTCGAGAGCCGGGCGCCGCCGGGTGTGCGCGCGGCCAGCCGGGTGATGTCGGCCCCGTCGAGCGGGCTGGCATCGGGGGCGATACCGGTCTGGGTCGCGGTGTCGTACCTGGAGCCGGTGACGATGATGACGTCCTGAAGGGCAGGCGCCGATTCCTGCGCCGACGCGGCCTGAACGGCTGCGCCAAGCGCCAGCAGGCTCGCGCCTGCGACGAGTTTGTAAGTCATGATATATCCTGAAGGCCCGCACGGGCGTGCAGGCTGTCTGTTCGTTGAAATGGAATTCTGGAAACGATCAGACGGCGGCAGGCGGGCTTCGCGGCGGCATGGGCGGGCGCGCGGAGGGGCGCACAGCCGGCCGGGTATAAGGTTTGCCGCCAAGCATCGGCTGGCGGATGGCGATCATCGCCGGCAGGGCCGGCGCAGCGGCCGTATCCATCAGGGAGGAGAGGGCAAACGGGCACATGGCGCCTTGCTGCTCATGCTCGGGCATGTCGCCCGGCTGGCCGTCCGTCATGCCATCTGGTTCGGCCTCCCCGGTTGGCATGGATGCGCCGTGAGCCTGATGATCATGCATCTGGTGACTGGTATGTCCGCCGGTCGCGGGCGCTGCCGCTGGGCCGCGATCCATCTCATGCAGCCCGCCGCAGATACGCAGGACGATGGCGCCGGTCTCCGGCGAGCGGTCGAGCATATAGCCATCCGGCACGAGCCCGCGCAGCGTGATCAATGCCACGAAGGCAAAGGTCAGCAGCTGGACCGCGCGAAGAGGAGCCGGGCACGTCATCCGCGTTTCGTAGTCTCTTGCGCGGCCTCGATCCACTGGCTCCGGGCAGCGCAAATTGCCACACAAGCGGCAGGCTTGCGTGCACATTGCCGGACTGCCGCCTAGCCCGTATAGCCCATACCAGAAACAGAGCCCGGAGATATCCGGGCCGCACAAGGAGTGGAGGAAACACGTGGCGAATATTTCCCTGTCGCGCATCCTGGCGCATTGGGCCGAGATCCAGCCGGACCGGGTCGCGGTAGACCATGAAGGCGACCAGCGCACCTGGCGTGAGCTCGAAGCGCGGACAAACCGGCTGGCCCGCGCCTATGCTGCCCTCGGGGTCGGTGAGAACGATTTCGTCACCATCGCGCTGCCGAACGGCGTCGAATTCTTCGAGGCCGCCTTCGCAGCCTGGAAGCTCGGCGCGACACCGCAGCCCATCTCCGCGAAGCTGCCGAAGTTCGAGCGCGACCAGATCATTGAGCTCGGCAAGCCGAAACTCGTCGTCGGTGTCCCGGCGGGCGAGTATCCCGACATGGCTTCGGTCGATCCGGGCTTCGAACCCGATGCCAGCCTGTCGGATGCGCCCCTGCCGGAGAAGACCGCCGACTCCTTCAAGGCGATGACGTCCGGCGGGTCGACGGGGCGGCCGAAACTGATCGTGTCGCGCCAGCCCGCCGCCTGGGATCCCGATCCCGACTTCCTGGAAATCCGCAAGCAGGGATCGATGCTGGTGCCCGGCCCGCTTTACCATAACGGCCCCTTCCTCTGGGCGATGATCGCGCTGTTCAAGGGCGCCACGGTTGCCGTGACGACGCGCTTCGACGCGGAGCAGACGCTGCAGCTGATCGACCGCCTCAAGCTGGAGACGGCCTATATGGTGCCGACCATGATGCGCCGGATCTGGGCCCTGCCGCCGGAGGTCCGCGCGCGCTATGACCTCTCCAGCCTGAAGGCGCTCTGGCATCTTGCCGCGCCCTGTCCGCCCTGGCTCAAGCAGGCCTTCATCGACTGGCTCGGCCCGGAAGTGATTTGGGAACTTTATGGCGGCACTGAGGGGCAGGGATCCACGACCATCCAGGGCACCGAATGGCTGACTCACAAGGGTTCCGTCGGCCGGCCCGTCGAGACCTGCGAGATGAAGATCGTCGATGAGGACGGGAACCCCGTCGCCCCCGGCGAAGTGGGGGAGGTGTTCATGCGTCCGCTCGCCGGGCCCGGGACGAGCTATTACTATCTCGGCGCCGAACCCAAGGCGATCGAGGGCGGTTGGGAGAGCCTCGGCGACATGGGCTGGATGGATGAGGAGGGTTATCTCTATCTCAGCGACCGGCGTTCCGACATGATCGTCGTTGGCGGCGCGAACATCTATCCGGCGGAGGTCGAAGCGGCGATCGATTCGTGGCCCGGCGTGCGCAGTTCCGCCGTCATCGGACTGCCGGACGAGGATATGGGCGCACGCCTGCACGCCATTGTCGATGTACCGGGCGGTACGCTGGATGAGGACGCCTTCATGGCCCACCTCGCCGAGCGGCTGGTGCGCTACAAGCTGCCTCGGTCCATCGAAGTGGTGACCGAGCCGCTGCGCGACGATGCCGGCAAGTCCCGGCGCAGCGCACTCCGCCAGGCGCGGCTCAGCCAAACGGCATGATCAGGCCGAGAGGAACCGCCGGACCGCGCTGACTTTTCCCCTCTCCCCGGGGAGAGGAGTTGGGGAGAGGGGATGCAGGCCTGTCTGCCGGGCGCGATCCTTTCCAAGCCAGTCCCCCTCATCCCCGTGATCCGGCGCATCGACATGCGATGCTTCTCCCTGCGCCCTCTCCCGAGGGAGCAGGGGGAGTGACCAATTCATCCCACCCCTCTGAAACATGTGCTCCAATTCCAGGCATGCTGACCCGCGCCTGGATTCTTGAAACGCTGGCCTTGCTGCCGCTCTATTACTGGCCGGTCTTCTTCCTCGAAGTCTGGCGGTTCGAGCGGTACTATCGCGCTTACCGGGCTGCGAACCCGGTCGGCATGCTCGGCGTCGCTGTGCTGCCCAATGGGCGGCTGGTGATCACGCTTCAGCTTGCCGGCGACCGGCCGGACCCGGACGACTGGACGAATTTCGCGCCGCGCGCGCCGTGGGTGCGGCTTGCGCCGGGCGGGTTTCTGGCAGCTTTGGGCGCCGGACTGGAATCATACCGGAATTGGACTGTTCCCGTACCGGAATCGGACCCGAATTGTACTGCCGCTGGACCGGCCTTTCTGGATTCGAGCTGACCTCCCGTCCGCGTGGTTCGACTTCGCTCACCATGCAGACTGATGTTTCAAACAGCCCTGAGCCCGATCCATCGCGAAGCGGGGATCAAAAGAAAAGACAGCCCTGAGCCCGATCCATCGCGAAGCGGGGATCAAAACCAAAGACTCCCTGAGCCCGATCCATCGCGAAGGCGAAGCCGCAGCGGGGATCAAAAACCAGAAAGCCGCACGTCCCAACGGACGCTGCGGGCGCTGGTGCTGGCGCCACTTCATCAGCCGGACGGGCGTTGGCCGTGTATCGCTTCGATGGACCGGATCGCTTTCCAGGCCAGGATTTTTGCGGCCAGCTTTCCATCCGGCAGGCGCCACTCGGCTTCGACATAACCGGTTGTGCGCGAGCGATTGATAAGGTGCGCCTCGATGGTGATGTCGCCCAGGGAGACAGGGCGGAACAGCTTGATCTGCAGGTCCTGCGTGGTGAAGGCCTCGCCCTCGGTGAGCCCGGAGAACATGCAGATGGAGACCACATGGTCCGACAGCGCGCCGACCCAGCCACCGAAGGTACGGCCCGGCTGGATGTCGTGAGAGCCGTCATTCGGCCAGACATAGCGCACATGGCCGGGCTCGATATGCTTCAGCCAGTGCTCCGGCATGATGCCGAGCTTTTGCAGGCCCTTGGGCTTGTTCGGCCAGTCGCCGCTGAGAAGGCCTTCCAGGAAGGGCTGGAAGTGCGGTGAAAACTGGCTGGTATCGACATCAAGGCTCATGCGAGGCGGGCTCCGTTCGGGACCGGTGTATCCGGCGAGAAAAGGACGATTGCGCCGTCAGTGTCGGGAAAGCCGAGCGTGAGGACCTCGGACATGAACTTGCCGATCTGGCGCGGCGGGAAGTTCACGACGGCGGCAACCTGGCGTCCGACAAGCTGTTCGGGCGTGTAGTGATCGGTGATCTGGGCCGAGCTCTTCTTCTTGCCCACGCCTTCGCCGAAATCGATGAGCAGGCGAATGGCCGGCTTGCGGGCGCCCTCGAGCGGGGCGGCTTCGAGGATCGTGCCCATGCGGATATCGACCCGCCTGAACGTGTCGAAATCGGTTTCGGCTTCCGGCGGGTTTCCGGGAAGGTCAGTTTTGTGCATGGCGATCAGACGATGACCGAGCCGCCATCGACGACGATCATCTGGCCGGCCATGTATTTGCCGGCATCGGACGCCAGGAAGATCGCCGCGCCGGCAATGTCGACCGGGTCACCGATCCGGCGCATCGGGGTGCCTTGCTCGACGCGTTTCGCATTCTCCGGGTTTTCCCAGAGGGCGCGGGCAAAATCGGTCTTGATCAGGCCTGGGGCGACGCAGTTGACGCGGATATTGTGGGGGCCGAGTTCGATAGCGTAGTTGCGAGCCAGCTGAAAGTCGGCGGCCTTGGAGATGTTGTAGGCGCCGATGACCGGGGAGCCCTTGAGGCCGCCGATCGAGGAAATGATGACGATGGCGCCGTCCTTGCGCTCCCTCATCTCTGGCGCAACCAGCTGGATCAGCCAGTGATTGGAAATAATGTTGTTGGACAGGATCTTCTCGAACTGCTCGTCGCCGATCTCTTCCATCGGGCCGTAATAGGGGTTCGAGGCAGCGTTGCAGACCAGAACATCGATCTTGCCGAATGCCTTGCGGGTCTCGTCGACAAGGTTGGTGAGGTCTTCCTTGGAGGAAATATTGGCGGGCACGGCGATGGCTGTTCCCTCGCCATGCTTCTCGTTCAGCTCGCCAGCAACCTCCTGACAGGGGCCGGGCTTGCGCGACGAGATGACGACCTTGGCGCCCTGTTCGGCCATCTGCTCGGCAATTGCCTTGCCGATTCCGCGCGAGGAGCCCGTTATGACGGCGACCTTCCCGCTCATGTCGAAGAGACTGGCCATGATTTCCTCCATTTATTTCACGTGTGTAGTATCGCCGGCACCTTATTCAAAACACGCGTCCTGCCAATCCCCGGCAGGAGGGTGCGCCTGGAAAATCTGCGATGCATCTGCAAGAAGGGGCGCGGACGGCTGGTGATGCAAGCGGTCAGCTGTCCAGGTCGCGGCCGATACGGCTGATCTGATCGAGCACAGCACTCCACGATGTTTCAGCGGCTGGCGTCCAGTCGTCAGCCAGCACGTCACGGAAGACGTCTCGAATGATCTCGAACATCTCGTCGATATCGCCGCTCCCCAGGCCATAGCCTTCATGGTGCAGCCGGGCCGCTTCCAGTTCGAGCCGCGGTGTTTCGCTGCCTTCGGCGACCCCGAGTAGGCAGTTCAGGCTTGTCGTGAGCATATTCGCGCGAATGCCGCCATCCGTGTCCATGGCGAAGAGGTCTTCGAAATGCGGATGGCGTTCGAAAAGGCGGGCATAAATCAGGTCATGCGGATCGCCTGCGCGGGCTGCGACCTTCTCGAATGTGTCGATGACAATCTCGGCCTGGTCCATGGTTTTCACCTTATATGTTCGCACGCCCTCTAGAAAGCTAACCAGACCGGTGAAGCGTCAGGCAGACCGCAAAACGCCTACCAGGACGAGCGCCCACCCGGCCAGTAATGCCAGGCCGCCAACAGGCGTGATGGCACCAAACCACCGCGGTGCGCCCAAGGCGAGGAAGTAGAGCGTCGAGGAGAAGATCGCCGAGCCTATGATCATGGCCCAGCCACCTGCCAGGACCTCGTCCTTCCTGCCGGTCAGGCCGATCACAAGCGCGGCGACAGCGTGGACAAGAAGGTAGAATGTTCCCGTGTCCCACCAGGCTTCGGCCTGGGGCGTGAACTGGCCCTTCAGCCCATGTGCGCCGAACGCACCCAGTGCGACACCGACAAACCCGAACAGGGCGGCGAAGAAGGAAAGAGGCGGCATGCAGGAATCCTTTCTGTCCGCCTCTTACCGTGTGTTTGCCGATGCGCCTATGCGGCGAAGCTTCATCTCAGGCGGCATCGGCCTTGTGCGTGTCGATGATGTGGCCCTGGGCATCGGAGTATTCGAAGACATCTCCATCGAGATCGATTTCCGGCAGGTCATCCTTCTCGTGCCAGTAGTCCTGGGTATGCTGCCACTCGGGATGGTCGGCCCGCTTCGGCATCAGGTGTTCGCCGCGCTTGAGGTAACCGGGGTTGAAGTCGTCCGGATTCATCCAGCTGAGGCGTTCCTTTGCCTGGACGCCGGCTGGAACCTTCGGGCAGACTTCAACGGCGCCGACCTCGTCCATATGCTTCAGCAACCGGACCATGAAGTCACCAAGCAGGTCGACACGAAGTGTCCAGCTGGCGCGGAAATATCCGAACACAAACAGCATGTTGGGGACATCCTCGATCATCATGCCACGCCAGGTCAGCCGATCGTTCCAGGCGACGGGCTTGCCGTCCACCTCGAACGGGATGTTGCCAAGGAATTTCAGATTGAAGCCTGTTGCGGTGATGATCACATCGGCTTCGAGCACATCCCCCGATGTCAGCCTGATTCCTTCCGGCACGAACCGGTCGATATGGTCGGTGACGATGCTGGCCTTGCCACTGGCGATGCCCTGGAAGATGTCCCCATCAGGGACGAAGGCGATGCGTTGCTGCCAGGGCCGGTAATGCGGCGTGAAGTGGCTCATATCGAAGTCTTCGCCGAGAAAGGCCTGCACGCCCGCCAGCAATTCATCTTTCACCGATTCAGACTCGTCCTTGGCCCGCTGTGTGAATTCGTGCTGGTCGACAAGAACCTTCTTGCGGATGATCGTATGGATCCAGTCCTCATCGATCTCCAGACGCCGCAGCTCGTCGGCGAGCTCGTTTACGTTGCGGCCCGGTACGAAATAGGTCGGTGAACGCTGGAGAAGCGTCACATGTTCGCATTGGTCGGCAATGTTCGGCACTAGGGTCGCCGCCGTGGCGCCTGATCCGATGACGAGAACCTTCTTGCCGGAAAGGTCGATATCGTCCGGCCAGTTCTGCGGATGAACGATCTCACCCTTGAAGTCGTCCATCCCATCCCAGTCAGGCGTGTAGCCTTTGTCGAGGTCGTAATAACCCTGACACATCCACATGAACCGGGTCTGGACGGTGTGTGCGCCGTCCGGCGTTTCGTAAGTGACGGTCCAGAGCTTGTCTTCGGATGACCAGGCGGCCTTGGTGATCTTGTGATTGTAATGGATCAGCGGACCGAGGTCGTTCTCCTCGATAAACTCGCCCATATAGGCGAGAATCTCATCGGCAGTGGCGATCGGCGGGCCGGTCCAGGGCTTGTCGCGATACCCGAACGTGTAGAGGTCGCTGTCGGAACGAATACCCGGATAGGTGTGGACTTTCCAAGTGCCGCCGAAGCTGTCGAGCGCTTCGAAGACGGCGACCTTCTTGCCGGGACAGCGCGTGCGCAAATGATAGGCCGCACCAACGCCCGATATTCCTGCGCCAACAATGAGGACGTCCAGGATGTCGGTCCCTTTTCCAGTAGGCATGTAATTCCCTCCGCGATCTGTTCTGTTTTCACGACAGGCTACCTCATGAAGACGACAGTCCAATAGGTAATCGCCCGGATGACGTGGCGTCAGTCGGTTTCCGGTGCTGTTCAGGCGGTTGGAATTGAATAAGTCACGATTGCATGGCTCGCGACCTTGCTGGAGCCTTCAGCCCGTATTTCAACCTCGGCCACGGCCAGTGTCCGTCCCAGTTTCATGAGTTTTGCTTCGGCGATGACGGCCTCACCGATACAGGGTCGCAGGAAGTTGATGTTCAGATTGCTCGTCACTGTCATTGGTGTGATCCCGAGCTTTGTGAAGATTGCCATATAGGTCACGCTGTCGGCCATGGTCATCTGCGTCGGGCCAGAGATATAGCCGCCGGGGCGCAAGTTCTCCGGACCGGCTTTCAGATGCATGACCGCGTGGCCGTCCTCCATCAGCATGACTTCGGAGCGGTTCTGCGCGCCGCTGAAAGCCTCGTGCAGGAACGAGTTTGCCTCATCGACAGAGACCTTTGTTGGCATTGGCGTTTTCCTTTTCCCTGACGTCAGCGATTGATCCGCTTGTCCGCTTTGGCCAGTCTAGGAGAGAGAACTGGCCCGCCAAGAGGTCACGCAAGGGAGGTTAGAACCGCATGCTCACCTGGGGCGACGAATATCCAATTCACCAGACACCGGAGCCCGTCTGGGTGGCTGGGTCAGACCGGAACTTTTACGACCGGTACTTCTTCAATGGCTATTCCAAGGATGGCTCGGTGTTCTTCGGCGCCGCTTTCGGGGTGTACCCGCACCTCAACATCATGGATGGCGCCTTCTCTGTCCTCAAGGATGGCGTCCAGAAGTCGGTCCATCTGTCGCGCATCCTGAATTTCGAGCGGATGGATACGCGTGTTGGCCCGATGAGCATTGAGGTGTTCCAGCCGCTCCAGTCTGTCCGCATCAAGCTGGACGATGCCGAGGGCATTTCCGCGGACCTAACTTTCGAGGGGCGTCATTTCCCGGTTGAGGAACCGCGCTTCACCAGGCGCAATGGCTCGCGCATGATGATGGATGTCACGCGCATGACGCAGAATGGCCGCTGGTCTGGGAGCATTACGGTCGATGGCGAGACCATAGAGATTTCGAGCGATAATTTCTGGGGTACGCGGGATCGCAGCTGGGGTGTCCGCCCGCTTGGCGCGCAGGATCCGCAACCCGTCGTGCCGCAGCAGCTGCCGCAGTTCTACTGGATCTGGACGCCGATGAACTTCCCGAATGCCTCGGTCTATTTCCACGTCAATGAAGACCAGCATGGTGACCGCTGGAACACCCGGTCAGTGTTTGCCATGGACGGGGCGGGGGCAGACGGGCTGATGCATCTTGCCAATCCCGTCATCAAACCGGAATTCGAATCCGGAACGCGGCGGGTTCGTTCGGCGGTCCTGACGGCGAGCGATGCCCATGGGCGCGAGCACAGGATTACGTACGAGCCCATCGCGACCTTCCAGATGAAGGGCATCGGCTATGGCCATCCCGAATGGGGCCATGCGGCCTGGAAAGGCGAATACGCCATTGGCCGGGAAGACTTCAAACCGCTGGCCATGCCGTGGAAGCAGCCGGACAATCTTCACATTCAGGCGATTTCCAAGGTCCGTCACGAAGGTCCGGACGGGCAGGGCTCGGAAGGCATCGGCGCCCTCGAGCAGCTCTTTATCGGTCCGCATGATGCATCGGGCTGGAAGGACATGCTGGATGCCTGAGGTGGTCATCGACAATCCGGAGCTTGCCCGCCAGTTCGAACCCTATGCTGAGGCTCATATCCCCGGCGCCAGAAACCTCCGTGTGGTCCAGATGCGCCGGATCCACGGCGGGGCCAGTCGTCAGACCTATTCGGTCGACATCGCCTATGAAGATGCCACCGGTCCCAAGACGAAAGGGGTCATTCTGCGACGTGACCCGGCGGACAGTCTGATCGATACCGAGCGGCGGGTGGAGTTTGCCGCGATCCGGACAGCGCATGGGAAGGCCGGTATTCCGGCGCCTGAAGCGCTGTTTCTCGAGACCGATACCGGGCCGCTTGGTGCGCCTTTCTTTGTGATGGGGCGGATCGAGGGCGGCATGCCGCTCAACCCGTTCCAGATCGATGCGGTGGAACCCCATAGGGCCGAGGTCGGCCGGGAATTCTTCCGCCATCTGGGGGCCATCGCGTCCCTCGAGATCGACGGCACGCCGATTGCCGAAGAGATCGAGACGCCGGCTCCAGACCAGTGCTGGAAGCGCGAGCTCGACTATTGGGCCAATGAAATCCGCACCAATGCGCGCGAGCCGCAACCCGTGGCCGAAGCAGCGATCCGCTATCTTGCCGCCAATCCGCCGCCGCCCGCGCAGAAGCTGTCGCTCGTGCATGGCGATTTCCGCTCGGGGAATTTCCTGCATGACGGGCAGGGCCGGATCAACGCCGTCCTCGACTGGGAGATGGCGCATATTGGCGACCCTTATGAAGACCTTGCCTGGGCAACAGACCTGCTCTGGTGCGGCAACGACCAGGAACGCGCGGCCGGGTTCATCCCCTGGCCTGACGCGATTGCAGTCTGGCAGGAGGCGTCGGGCTGCAGTTTCGATCCGGCGGCATTTGAGTGGTGGAGCCTGTTTGCTCACCTCAAAGGCCTCGGAATCTGGATCACATCGGCGCGCGCGTTTGCTGACGGCAAGAATGACGATCCGATCCTGGCCTGGTCTGGATGGTTTACCCACGCCGCCCACGAACTGATGCTGGCCAGCCGCCTGGCGCCGAAATTCGGAGTGAAGCTATGAGCGATGTCGGCATGATCCTGCAGAGGCTGGGTGCGACGCTGGTCAATGAAGTCGCCCCGAAACTCGAGGGCGACTATTCAGGCGGCCATGCCAGCATGGCGGGGCTCATGGCAGTTATGGCGGGCGAGATGTGGGAAAAGGAGGCAGACCTTCTCGTCAATGAGATCGGTCGCATGAAGGCGCTTCTCGCCGCAGCCGGCATTGGTGAAGCCGAACCGCATATCGAGTCATTCCTGATTTCGGACCTGAAAGCCATGCGGAACGAGCTCGCGATGCAACTGATCGAGCTCCAGGCCTCGCTTGAGGCGAAGGACGACGAGGGATCGAAAGCGCTCAACACGCAGATCTGGGGCCATCTTCTCGCAACATGTGCAGGGCGCATGCCAAGCCCGCCCGCTTTTGGCGCGGCGGGGGAGGGCGAGGGCTGACATAGGATATATGCCACGACTTGACGTTCTGCCTGCGGCGCGGGTGCCCATCTGCTGGGGCGATGCCAACAAAGGAGAATGTCATGGCACGCTTTGAGAACAAGACGGTCCTGGTCACCGGCGGGACGTCCGGTATTGGACTTGCGACCGTGGAAAGATTGGCGGGAGAGGGCGCCCGGCTCGTCGTGACCGGGTCGAATGAGGCGCGTCTGGCAGACCTGCGTCGCCGGTTTCCCGGTATATTGACAATCCAGGCGGACAATCGTGATCCAGCGAGCGCCGACACGATTGCCAATGCCGTTACCGCAGCCGGCCTGACACTGGACGCGATCTTTCTGAATGCCGGTTTTGGCCGCTTTGTCGCGCTCGATCAGACCGACGCGGACGAAATCGATGAGCAATTCGCGATCAACGTCCGCGCGCCAATTCTTCAGGTCCGTGCACTTGCGAGCCTTCTTCGTGACGGCGGGAAGATCGTCTTCAACACATCTGTTGCCCGCAATGCGGGCTTGCCAGGCGCTACGGTCTACAGCTCGACCAAAGGGGCGCTACGAACGGTTGTCCGCGGGATTGCGCGTGAATTTGCGCCAAGAGCGATCAATGTGAATGCCGTCAGCCCTGGGCCAATCGGCACGGACTTCTTCAACCGCAGCGGCTTGAGCGAGGAGGAAAGCAAAGCGCTTTCAGAGCAAATCGTGACAGGCGTGCCGCTCGGCAGGTTTGGCGAGCCGAAAGAAGTTGCCTCGGTCGCGACCTTTCTCCTGTCAGACGATGCGAGTTTCGTGACCGGCTCGGAATACGTGGTCGACGGCGGTCTGAGTGAACTCTAGGTCCGTGTCTAACCCCAAAGCTGGGACGAGGGTGGGAAGACCTTCCCACCCTCGTACTTAAGACCGTGCTCGACATCATGGGCGAGCCATAGCGGGCCATCGAGATCCACCGCATCGGCCAGCATGCCGAGCAGGACAGCCGGTGCCATGCTGATCGAGCCGGCGACCATGCAGCCAACCATCACGCCAAGGCCCGCAGCTTTCGCCTCACGGGCGGCTGCAAGGGCTTCGGTCAGCCCGCCGGTCTTGTCGAGCTTGATGTTCACGACGTCGTAGAGCCGCGCGAGATCCTGGATATCTTTCGATGTGTGCATGCTCTCGTCGGCACAAATCGCCACTTCCGGTGGACGTTTGAGAAGGTATCCATCCTCGCCGGCCGGAAAGGGCTGTTCGATCATGACAACGCCGAGTTCGGCCGCAGAACGGACGATCCCGGGAAACAGGCCGGCATCAAGTCCTTCGTTGGCATCGAGGATGAGCTTCGCGTCCGGACGGGCATCATGCACCGCTTTTACACGTTCAATATCCTGCGCGCCCCCAAGCTTCAGCTTCAGGATGGGACCGGCGGTTTCAGCGGCGGCGTTTGCCATCTCCTCGGCCGGCGCCAGGCTGATTGTGACGGCGGTCGCCAGTGGCTGCGGCTCAGGGAGCCCGGCGAGTTCCCAGGCAGGCTTGCCGGACAGTTTGGCTTCAAGGTCCCAGAAGGCGCAGTCGACAGCACAACGGGCTGCGCCGGGGGGAAGGGCATCCTGCAGGGCAAGCCGGTCCATGCCATCGGCAAGTGCGCTGCGCATGGTTTCAATCTGCTGTGCGACGGAGTCTGTGGTTTCACCATAGCGGCCATAGGGAACGCATTCGCCGACGCCCACCTTGCCATCACGCTTCAGGCTGACCCGGATCGTTTCTGCGCTGGTCTTCGCGCCGCGTGAAATTGCGAAACTCTTGCGGAGCGGCGAGGAAACGGGCTGAAGCTCAAGTTTGGTCATGCATTAGCAGTCTGACAAAAATAGATTTAATTTCACAGTCTGCCCTGCGGCATCCTTAAATTCCGACTGTTAGGGTAAACAGCAAACCAGCCACAAGTGAATTATGCCGACCGCGCCGCGCTACCATTTAAATGTCACCGACCACCGGGCGAAACTGGTGATTGAAGGCGACTGGACGGTGCATACGCTGTCGGCGGTCCAGCCCGAGCTATCGCATCTGGAAGCGGCCGACGTTCAGGCGCTGGAAGTTGATCTGACCGGCGTAGGGCGGTTCGACACCGCGGCTGCCTTTCTTATCGACCGGTTCGCCTGCGTTCAAGGGATCGACGCCATTGAAGTAGAGGGTGGTTCGGACGGCATGCGCCAGCTGTTGACGCAGGCAGCATCCCTTCGTCCCAAGCCCCAGGAAGAAACACCGCACGAAGAACCGCACGGCCTGGTGGATTTGCTGGAGCGCACCGGGCGCACGACGTCCAGCCTGGTGAATGAAGTCGTCGATACGCTAGCCTTTTTTGGCGAAACGCTGATGTCGATGTTCATGGCGCTGGTCCGGCCTACGCGGATGCGTTGGACCGCGCTTGTGGCCGTGATGGAGGACAGCGGTCTCGACGCTGTTCCGATCGTGGCGTTCCTCTCCTTTTTTGTCGGCATGGTCATCGCCTTTATCGGTGCAAGCACCCTGTCCGAATTCGGCGCGACCATCTTCACGGTCGAGTTGGTCGGGATCGCCGTGCTGCGGGAATTCGGCGTCGTCCTGACCGCGGTGATCCTGGCGGGGCGGACGAATTCAGCGTTCACCGCGCAGATTGGTGCCATGCGCATGCGTCAGGAAGTCGATGCGATGACAACACTCGGGCTTGATCCCATGGACGTGCTTGTCGTTCCGCGCGCCTTTGCCATGCTGATCATGACCCCGGTCCTGACGCTTGTCGCCATGCTCTTCGGCATTGGCGGCGGCGCATTCGTCAGCTGGGTCGCGCTTGATATCAACCCGACCGTTTTCTTGAACCGTATCCAGGAATTCGTACCGATCGAGAATTTCTGGGTCGGTATGTCGAAGGCACCCGTCTTTGGCATGATCGTGGCGCTTGTTGGCTGCCGGCAGGGGCTGCTCGTAGGGGGCAGCGTGCAGTCGCTGGGCCGCTCGACGACCAAGTCGGTGGTGCAGGCGCTCTTCTCGGTGATCGTCATCGATGCGCTGTTTGCCGTCTTCTACATGGAGCTCGGCTGGTAATGGCGAAGGTGGCGATCAAGGTCCGCGATCTCAGGACGTCCTACAGTTCGCATGTCGTGCATGAGCATCTCGATATGGATGTCTATGAGGGCGAGATCGTCGGTGTCATTGGCCCGTCGGGATCAGGCAAGTCGGTCCTGCTGAGGGCGATTGTCGGCCTGAAGAAGCCGGACTGTGGTACTGTCGAGGTGTATGGCGAGAACGTAACGGGGCTTGAGGGCGACGAATTGCGCGAAGTGCAGACGCTCTGGGGGATCATGTTTCAGGATGGCGCGCTGTTTTCCAACTTGACCGTTCGAGAGAACGTCATGGCGCCCATGCGCGAGCATACCGACCTGTCCAAGCCTTTCATGCGCCAGCTGGCCGACCAGAAGATCCGGATGGCGGGGCTGGAAACCTCCGCTGGCGACAAGTTCCCGTCGGACCTGTCTGGCGGCATGCGCAAGCGCGCCGCCCTGGCGCGGGCGCTGGCGCTCGACCCGCCGATCCTGTTCCTCGACGAGCCGACAGCTGGACTTGATCCCATCACCGCCGGCGCCTTCGACAAACTGGTTCGCGACTTGCAGCAATCGCTCTCGCTCACCGTGTTCCTTGTTACGCACGATCTCGATACGCTGGCGGCCACGTGCGATCGGATCGTGGCGCTGGGCGACAAGCGGGTGGTTGCGGCCGGGACGATGGATGAGCTGCGTGCGATGGACCAGCCATGGCTGCAGGAGTATTTCGGTGGCCCACGGGGTCGCGCCGCTGCGGCAGGAGTGAAGTGATGGAAACACGTGCCAATTACGCGATGATCGGCGCGTTCGTGATATTCGCCGTGATTGCCGGCCTCGGCTTCATCCTTTGGCTGGGGCAGTCGCAGTTCAATCAGGAATACGATCTCTATGACGTCGTCTTCGACGGCCCGGTCAGTCTCGAGGAAGGGGCGTCTGTGCGCTATATCGGGATCAAGGTCGGCGAGGTGGACCGTATCGGGATTGATCGAAACGACGCCTCGAAGGTCCGCGCGCGTATCCGCATCGACTCCGAGACCCCGGTCAAGACCGACTCCACGGCCAGCATCGAACTGGCAGGGATCACCGGTGTGACCTTCGTCCAGATCAATGCGGGCTCGCCCGATGCTCCAAGACTGACGGTCGGCCCTTACCAGGAAGTGCCGGTCATCCGGTCCATCACCAGCCCCTTCGCCGAGCTTTTTTCCGGCGGTACGGAAGTCATGGGGCGGGCCAATGTCGCGCTGGAACGCTTCGACGCACTGCTCAGCGAAGAAAACATCGAGTCCGTCAGCAACATTCTGGACAATATCGAAGCGGTGACCGACCTGCTGTCGGGTGATGAGGCAATGACCGAAGATGTTGCATCCACGCTCGCAGCCGTGAAGGAAGCGGCCGACAGCATCAATGAAGCTTCCCGGGCCTTCGAGACGCTCAGCCGCAACACCGACGGCGAAGTCGTGCGCGTCGGCCAGGAAATCTCTACCCTGATCGGCGAGCTTGAAACCATGTCGGAAGGCGCCCGCAAGAGCATCGAGGCCAGCCAGGGCGCGATCACGGCTGCAACGGACGTTATCGAAGGGCCGGCGACCGAGGCGATCACCGATTTCCGCCTGATTGCGCAGGACCTGCGGGTCCTGATCCGGCGGCTCGACCGGGTCACGCGGGAGCTTGAGCAGAACCCTCAGGGCTTGCTGCGCAGTGAGCCGCTGCCCTATGAAGGAGACCGCTAGTGACTGCGAAGAGATCTTTCCGATTGGCTATGGCCCTTGCCGGGCTCGCAGGTCTTGCTGCCTGCGTGAGCGTTCTGCCGGAACAACCGACGCCGGAGGCCGTGTTCCGGTTTGCCCAACCTTCTGACCAGCTTCCTTTGCCAGCGATTCTCGTCGTGCGCGAACCGGAAGCGTCTCGCCTCCTGGCTGGACGCCAGGTTGCCGTTGAAGGCGCCAATTCCGGTCTGAAGGTTCTGCGCGGTGTCGCCTGGGCGGACCGTGCCACGCGCCAGTTCCAGGTTGCCATGACCGACAGTTTCAGTGGCGGTGCCGGATATGCCATGGATGATTCCGCCGGGATTAGCGGCGACTATGAGCTCTATTGGCGTGTCGCCGACTTCACGCTGAACGGGGACACCGGTACCTGCAAACTCCGCCTGACCTTGCTTGATGGCGGGTCACGTACACCGCTGGTGCAATGGAGCGCGCAAGCGTCATCAACCGCGGCCAGTAGCAATGCGCAGGCTCGTGTGCGGGCGCTGGCCGAAGCGGGCGACCTGTGCGTGGCAGAGGCGGCGCAAAGGGTTTCCAGCGAGGTTGCAGCGCTCGAGGCTGACGACTAGGCGACGAACCGGTCTTCGCCCGGCTCTTCCTTGGCAACGGGCAGATAGAAACAGACCAGCGTTCCCTTGCCTGGCTCGCTTGCGATCGTGAGCTTTCCGCCGTGCATTTCGGCGAAGGACTTTGTAAGCGCAAGACCAAGCCCTGTGCCCTCAAAGTTGCGTTCGCGCGTGTCCTGGACCTGTTCAAAAGGCTTGGCGAGACGTGGCAGGTGTTCTTTCGGAATGCCAATGCCGGTATCGCGGACAGCAACCCGGATAAATGCGTCGCGGTGCTGGACGCTGACCGTGATCTTGCCGCCCGCATCGGTAAACTTGATTGCATTGGACAGCAGGTTGAGCACCATCTGGCGGATGGCGCGGTGGTCGGCATCGGTCTTTGGCAGGCTGTCTTCTGCCTGCAGGATGACTTTCACACCCTTGTCTTCCGCCTTGCGGCGGATCATCCGCACGGCGGCGTCCACCGGATCGACAAGATCAATCGGCTTCGGATCGATGGTCATCTTGCCGGCCTCGATCTTCGCGATGTCCAGGATGTCATTGATCATGTCGAGCAGGTGCTGGCCCGATGTGAGAATGTCGGTCGCGTAGCCCTTGTAGCGCTCATCACCGAGCGGGCCGTACATTTCATTGACAAGAATTTCCGAGAAGCCGTTGATCGCGTTCAGCGGCGTGCGCAGCTCGTGGCTCATATTGGCGAGGAAGGCAGCCTTTGAGTCGGCGGATCGTTCGGCCTTGGCCTTCTCTTCATTGTACTTTCGAGCCAGCTCCGACTTGTGCCCTTCGGAACGTTCCAGCTCCTGAACAAGGGTTTTCAGCTTTTTCTTCTGCTGCTGGAGTTGCTCTTCATTGCGCACGTCATTGGTAACATCGAGGCCAAAGCTGATCAGCGTTCCGCTGGTCGTCGCACGCTCGACCAACTTGATCCAGATACCATTTCTGAGACCAAGCAGGATCGTGCCGGCCTCTTCGGGACTGGTTTTCTCGCTGATGACATTGCCGCTGCGCGCGACCATCACTGTTTCGTGGCTGACGCCGGGCCGCAGCACGTCCGACAGGTCGAACATTGTCTCGAAGGCCCGGTTCCAGAAGGCCAGCCGTCTGTTGCTGTCCCAAAGCGCAAACGGGCAGGGGAAGCTTTCGATCGCGCCACGAAGGCGGGCTTCGGCTGTCTTCTGGCGCTCGCGGCGACGCACTGCTTCGGTGACGTCGAACATCACGCCGCTGATGATCGCGGTATCGGTTCCCACATCGAAGACCTGACAGCCGCGTAGCTCCAGCCACGTTTCGCCAACCGATGTGGACGTCGCGGCGTCAATGCTGAAGGCGTGGCTGGGCCTTGCATCATCGATCGCTTCAGACAGGTTGTCGCGATGGGCAGCGTGGAATGCTTCGATGAATTCCGCCTGGCTGATGGCGCCCGCGCTCTGTCGTCCGAGCAGGCGGGCGGCCTCATCATTGATCCAGCCCGATCCGTCGCCCGGCCGGATGTCCCAGAGGCCGATGCCGGCATTGGCCGTCGCAAGTTCTGCCTTTGAAATTTCCGTGGTCTCACCACGCCCATGGCGATGTTCGGCCTCGTTGGCGCGATCGCGTTTTGACTGGTTGTAGAGGCCAATGATCGCAAGAGCGGGCGCAGACACGAGAAGGATGTTTAGGAGTAGGGAAAGGAGAGAATCCAGCGTCAGGAGCGGACTTGACCGCGACAGGCACATGGAGAAGCTTGCGCCCTTGATGTCGATGCAGGCCAATGCAGAGCGGTTTTGGATGCCCTCCAGGCGGAAGCCGGTGCCAGCATCCCTGATGGCCCGGTTTGCCGGCAGGATGCCGCTATCGCCCAAAGACACGGTTGCATCGCCGTAAAGCACGAGACGTAGACCGTCATTCAGCTCAGGGATCCAGCGGGGCGCATCCACAATTCCAACGACCGTGCCGCCAACAGTTGGCACATGACTGAGGACCAGCTTGCCGTCGTCCAGCAGGCCGATACTGTTTCCGGAGCTGGCAAGATTGGCGGCGAGTTTGCCGGCCTGCGCCAAGGTTGGATCATCCGATGCCAAGGCAGCGTCGATATTGTGAATGGAATCTAGGCCGATATAGGCCGGATCAATCGAGGACAGGCGAACGCCGGCGCGAAGCTCATTTTCCAGCCGGTCGGAAGCGCGATCTGCGTTTCGGATGAAACGCTCCCCAACCAGTAGGGCATCGCGCTTCAGTACCTTCAGTTCCTGCCCGTTCCGGGCCTGGTGGCTGTTCCAGATCATGAGGCCCAGCGCAGCGCTGAGGACCATGAGCGTCAGAACCAGAATCGCTTTCAGCGATCCAGCTGATCGTGCCTGGGGCCCGCTAACCTCATCCTTGCTATTTGCCCGGCCAAAAGATGCCAACGACTCGGTTCCCGACGCAGATTCAAACGATCCCGGACAATCCGGTCAAATGCTTGCACCCGCGTTAATGAAGCCGAGTCGGTTGTTAATCCAAAGCCCGGGACACAATATCCATGGCGTTCTTGGACAGGCCGGCCTCCTGGAGGCGCTCGAGCACGGTCTTGGCACTGGCGCGGGCTTTCGGTTCAAGCTTTTTCCATTGCTCGAAACTGGTCAGCAGGCGCGCAGCCAGGGCGGGATTGAGCTTGTCGGCGCGCTGGATGATGTCCGCAATGACCTCATGGCCCTTGCCGTCAGGTGCGTGAAACGCGGCGAGGTTGGTCATCGAGAAGGCTGCCGCCACGGAGCGTACGCGGTTCGGGTTCGACATGTCGAAATCGGGATGTTCAGACAGGCGCCTGGCATCCTCGGCTGTGCCCTGACCCGCCTGCACGGCGAACCATTTGTCGATGACAAGCGGATTGTCCTTCCAGCGCGCGTAGAAGGTTTCGATTGCTTCGTCCCGCGCCTTGCCGGGCAGGGGAATGAGAGAGCGCAGGCAGGCAAGACTTTCGGTCATGTTGCTCGCCGAGTCGAAATGGCTTTTCAGCTGGCTCGCGGCCTCCGGCGTGCCAAGGGCGCCCGTCAGGCCGATCATGGCGCCGCGAAGCGCCCTGGTGCCGGCTTGCTCTGCACTGGGCTTGAATGGGGTGGGCGACGGTTGCTCGAGGATCCGGGTGATGTCGCCTGCGAGCGCTTCGGCGAATGCCTTGCGCAGGCGTTTGCGGGCAGAATCCAGCCCCGCCGGGTCGGCAGGCTCCCTGTCCTGGAACAGTTCGCCGACGTCTGGAAGCACGGTCAGAAGAGCCGCAAAGGCCGGATCGCTCTCATTCAGCCGAACCGCATCGGCCATCGCGGACACGAGGGCGTCGTCCGGCGGCGACTGGGGTTCGTCGAGCAGGCGGAAGATCTCGGTCTTGGCGAGGGACTGGAAACAGTCCCAGATGTTGAACGGATCGGTTTCGGCAGCGGCCAGTTTGAGCAAGCCTGCCTTGTCGAGATCGCGGCGGACGCGCACAGGCGCGCTGAATTCGCGGTTGATGGACAGGAGCGGCCGGGCGCTGCCTTTGGCGAGGTTTACCTTCACGGTCTTCTCGGCTTCATCGAGGACGATCACGGTCTCACCATCTTGCCAGCCCCCAGCCTCGACATGGCCGCCCTTGCCATCAAGCAAGGACGCACGCAGTGGAATCGGGACCGGCTTCTTCGTGTCCTGTTTCGGCGTAGGCGGCGTTTTCTGGCTGAGCGTCAGCGTCAGCTCGCTTTTGGCCTCGTCCCATTCCTCCACGACTGTCACTTCGGGCGTACCGGCTTGCGCATACCAGAGGCGGAACTGGCTGAGATCCTGGCCGGAGGCTTTTTCGAAACAGGAATAGAAGTCCTCGATGGTCGAGGCTGTGCCGTCATACTCATCGAAATAGATCTGCATACCCTTGTTGAAGGCATCATCGCCGATCAGCACCGTAAGTGCCCGGATCAGTTCGGCGCCTTTTTCATAGACGGTCGCGGTGTAGAGGTTATCGATCGAGCCGTAGGCCTGCGGGCGAACCGGGTGCGCGAGCGGGCCTCCGTCTTCGGCGAACTGGCGCGCGCGAAGCCGCATGACGTCCTTGATCCGCTGGACCGGCCGGGAGCGCAGGTCGGACGAAAATTCCTGGTCGCGGAAGACGGTCAGGCCTTCCTTCAGGCAGAGCTGGAACCAGTCGCGGCAGGTGATGCGGTTGCCCGTCCAGTTGTGAAAGTACTCGTGACCGACAATGCTTTCGATGGCCTCGAAATCCGCATCGGTCGCGCTGTCCGGGCTTGCAAGCACATAGGCCGAGTTGAAGATGTTGAGACCCTTGTTCTCCATGGCGCCGAAATTGAAGTCGCGGACGGCCACGATGTTGAACACGCCAAGGTCATAGGCGCGCCCGAAGCGTTCCTCGTCCCACTTCATGGACGCCTTCAGACTCTCCATCGCCCATTCGGCGCGGTCTGCCTGACCCTTGTCGACATAGACACCGAGGTCGACATGGTCGCCATTCATCGTGGTGAAGCTGTCTCTCCAGACGTCATAATCGCCAGCACAGAGGGCAAAGAGATAGGACGGCTTGGGATGTGGATCGTCCCATTCTGCGAAATGACGTCCGCCCGGCAGGTCGCCCGCCTTGCCGGGGGTGCCGTTCGACAAAAGGATCGGATAGGTGGCCTTGTCGGCGTCGATACGGACATGGAACCGGCTCATCACGTCCGGACGGTCGGGCCAGTAGGTGATCCGGCGAAATCCTGTGGCCTCGCACTGGCTGCAAAAACGTCCGGCGGAAACATAGAGACCTGACAGTGCGGTATTTGCCTTGGGATTGATCGTCACATCCGTTTCGAGCGTGAATGTGTCGGGGACGTCCGCGATGGTCAGCTTGCTGTCGGCGATCTTGTAGTCCGAGACCTGCAACGGGGTTCCGTCGATGGAGATATCATTCAGGGTCAGCCCCTCGCCATCGAGAACGAACTCACCAGGACGCACGCGCCGTACCGACATCTTCGTGCGCACGCGCGTCGCTTCCAGCTCGAGCGAGAAGTCGAGCGAAACCGAGTCAATTTCGAACGGGTAGGGTGTGTAGTCTTCGAGCTTGACCGAAACCGGCGTTTCCGTGCGCATGGCGTATCCTGTCCTGTCTCTTGGCAAATGTCGTTGCGCTAGAGATAGGACGGTGCGCCGCCAGCCACAATCGCGGCCAGCCTCTGAATGCAGTTATTCAGCCGCGATTTTGGGGGAGTCGCCGACCTCATACACGTGCCGCAGGATGCCCTGGCAATTGCGCACGGCTTTCTGCAGCTCTTCGGGAAGCTCGCCGGAATGGCGCGAGGCGTATTCCGACAGCTGTCGGCAGACCTTCAGCATGCGCGGCGCATTCATGATCAGGCGGGCCTGATACTCGATTTTCGACGGGTCGCGGTCGTATTCCGATCCGGGGACGCGCCATCCGCCCCAATCATTCTCATCGGTCATCACGACCGGAAAGGTGCCGGGATAAGGGTGCGATGCAACTTCATCGCCGTCCTGCCAGCGGTTCTTGGCGCGGTAAATCCGCCAGTTCTCGAGCTCGACAGCATCGTCGGCGGAATTACCGCCCTCTCGCCGGCGCATCACTTCTTCGGATACGAGTTCGCCGGCGGTGAATTCGCGGCCAAGGCCGACATCATAGGTCACCCGCAGCGGTTCTTCGACGTCCTTCACCCAGTGCGGCAGGACTTTCTCTACCAGAGCCCATGTGCCGACAGGCTTCACATAGACGCGTTGCGATTTGTGAAAGAGCGCTTTCGCCATGACCAATCTCCGAAGTTGGTGTCTTTTGGCACGTCTCGTTTGAGAGCCAGTGAAGCCGGTCTGCAAAATTTGATACTTCTCGCATGAAATTGCCGGGGCGACGCTAGGTCCTTCCCCTGCGAGACGGCTTTTAGTCGACACCGGGCGCGCTATTGTCTGGTCAGAACAACCGATAAACCAGGGAGACGAAGTCGTATGAATTTCGACTTTTCCGAGGACCAGAAATTTCTTGCGGGCGAAGCACGCAAATTTCTCAGCGCCCAATGTACGACGGCCCATGTGAGGGAAGTACTGAACGACAAGGCGAAATCCCATCATGAAGGCGTCTGGAAGCAGGTCGTCGAGATGGGCTGGCTCGGCACGGCGATTCCGGAAGAATATGGCGGGCTTGGGCTCGGTATGCTGGAAATGTGTGTCATTGCCGAAGAGATGGGCCGGGCGCTTGCGCCGGTGCCGTTCGCATCCACTGCCTACTTCTTTGCGGAAGCCCTGAAGATCGCCGGATCGGAAGCGCAGAAAAGCGACATCCTGCCCAAGGTCGTCTCCGGCGAAGTCGTCGGCTGCTATGCGTCCAGCGAAGGTCCGGGCAATCCCGACCCGGCCAAACTGTCCACCAGCTTCGACGGTTCGAAGGTTTCGGGCACGAAAATCCCGGTGACGGATGGCGACATTGCCACGCATGCCATTGTGCTTGCCAAGGAAGGTGCTGGTGCCAGTCTCGTCCTGGTGGACCTGAACGGTCCCGGCGTCACCCGCACTCCGGTCGAAACGCTTGAGCCCACACGCAGCCATGCGGAGATCAAGTTCGACGGCGCTCCCGGTCAGAGGATCGGTGAAGCAGGTGCCGGCGGCGATCTGCACGACGCGCTGCTGAACCGCGCGGCTGTCCTTCTTGCTTTCGAACAGCTGGGCGGCGCAGACCGCTGCCTCGAAATGGCGACCGATTTCGCTAAGGAGCGTTATGCCTTTGGCCGTCCGATTGGTGGCAACCAGGCGATCAAGCACAAACTCGCCGAGATGTATGTGAAGAACCAGGTTGCCCGGTCCAACTGCTATTACGGCGCCTGGGCCCTTTCCACCGATGCGGCTGAATTGCCGGAAGCCGCAGCTGCCTCACGCCTCGCCGCGAGCGAGGCCTACTGGTTCGCTTCGAAAGAGAATATCCAGACACATGGGGGCATGGGATTCACCTGGGAGGTGGACTGCCATCTTTTCTACCGCCGCGCCAAGCTGCTTGCCGTGCAGGCCGGCTCACCTAAAGTCTGGAAAGAGAAACTTGTCAGCGCTCTTGAGCGCAAGAACGCCGCTTAAGGAGGAAAAGTCATGGACTTTAACGATACCCCTGAAGAAGCAGAATTCCGCAAGGAAGCCCGCGCTTTCCTTGAAAAACACCTGAAGCTCAAGGACGGGGCTGGTGGCCGTCACCGTTCCTCCGATGACTTCCTGAAACGCGCCAAGGCGTGGCAGAAGACGAAAGCCGAAGGTGGCTTTGCCCAGATCACCTGGCCCAAGGAATGGGGCGGGCGTGGCGGCACGGCCATGCAGCAGGTCATCTGGAACCAGGAAGAAGCCAAGTTTGATGCGCCGGTTGGTCCGTTCGCCATCGGTCTCGGCATGTGTGTGCCGACCGTGATCGCCTTCGGCTCGGATGAGCACAAGAAGCGCTACGTTGAAAAGGCGCTGCGCGGCGAGGAAATCTGGTGCCAGCTCTTCTCCGAGCCAGCCGCCGGTTCTGACGTTGCGGGTGTTAAGACTCGCGCCATCAAGGACGGCGATGAATGGGTGATCAATGGCCAGAAGGTCTGGACCACCGGTGCCCACTTCTCCGATTACGGGATCCTGCTGACCCGCACGGACCCGAAAGCGCCCAAGCACAAGGGCCTGACCATGTTCATCGTGGACATGCATCAGAAAGGTGTCGAGGCAAAGCCGATCCACCAGGCATCCGGCGGCAGGGAATTCAACGAGGTGTACTTCACCGATGTACGCATTCCCGACTCCGATCGCCTTGGTGAAGTCGGTGCCGGCTGGAAGGTCGCGCTCGTCACGCTGATGAATGAACGCTTGGCCGTCGGCGGTTCGCCCGGCCCGGACTGGAAGGAAATCATGGACTACGCCCGTGGGACGGGCTCGCTCACGGACCAGGCCTTCCGCGAGAAACTCGCCGACTGGTACGTTGCTGCACAGGGTTACAACCTGACGAAGTTCCGGACCCAGACAGCACTTTCGCGCGGCGAGACGCCCGGCCCGGAGAACTCCATCGGCAAGATCATCACAGCGAACCAGTTGCAGGATATCTGTAACTCGGCGATCGAGATGCAGGACCATTTCGGGATCATGACCGACTCGGAAACCATGCCGTCCAATGCCCTGTTCCAGCAGAGCTTCATGTGGGCGCCGGGCCTTCGCATTGCCGGCGGTACCGATGAGATTCTTAAGAATATCATCGCCGAACGTGTGCTTGGCCTGCCGCAGGATGTGCGCGTCGACAAGGACGTGCCGTTCGAGTCCCTGAAGCAAGGTTAACAGGCGTTTTCTTGTGCCGCCCGGCCGGGATCCCTAGACTCGGCCGGGAGCAATCCACAAGGAGACTGCCTTTGTTTAAATCAATCATGACCTGCGCCGGCCTGGCCGCTTTCGGCGCAATGGGCCTTGCTGCGACGGCGCAGCAGGCCCCTCAGGCCGAGCCAGCCCAGCAGCAGCAGCAGATTCCGCCAGCCATCGTCGGTGCGCTTGGAGGCTTGCACGTTGCTGTCCTTCAGGACGCGGAAGGCGGCGTCGTCACGGTGCAGAACCCGCAGGGCGAGAATGCTGTTGTGCTGTTCCTTGAACCGGGAGCAGCGGAAGAGGCAATGCAGAACCCCGCGATTGCCGATATGTCCGTTGCGACCATTCCGCTGTTGCAGATGATGGGGAGCTGGCAAGGTCCCGTCGTGTTCGAGGCAAGCAGCGAAGAAATCAGTTACGCGAACGGCCTGAATGCCGATGATGCGGATTACGGCGCACCTGTCTTCTTTGTCCTGATCGACGGGAAGGAAGCCCAGATCGAGGCTGGTGCCGGGCCGATCACGCCCATTCTTCTCAGCTCCGGTGACGCTGCCGACATGGCGGCGCAGGTCTCTGCACAGGGCGTTGAGGCCAGCAATGTAGAAGTCATGCCGATCGAATTCGGGGCCGTGATCAGCCAACTCGCATCCATGCAGCAGGATCAGGGCTACCGCGTGTTTACCCATCCCGATACGGCTGCGCTCATCCAGTCCGCCCAGTCCGGCACAGAAGGAAACAGTCAGCAATGAATCCGGAATTCCGTGACGTGGAGACGAATGGCGTCAAGCTAAGGGTCGCCATCGCTGGCCAGGGGCCACTTGTTCTCTTCGTCCACGGATTTCCGGAAAGCTGGTACTCCTGGCGCCATCAGCTGGAAGCGGTCTCGGCGGCGGGCTTCACCGCAGCGGCCATTGATGTACGTGGCTATGGCGGGTCGGACAAGCCGCATCCCGTCGAAGCCTATTCGATGGAAAACCTGACGGCCGACATTGCAGGCGTTGCAAAGGCTTTGCAGCCGGAAGCGCCGGCAATTGTCGTTGGACATGACTGGGGCGCTCCGCTCGCCTGGAACTCGGCCTTGCTGTTCCCGGACCAGTTTCGCGCCGTTGCCGGGCTGTCGGTTCCCTACATTCCGCCTGGCGACAAACCGGCGATTCAGGTCTTCCGTGAGTTCTTTACTGCGCGCGGGATGTTCTTCTACCAGGTCTATTTCCAGGATGAGGGCCCGCCGGAGGCCGAGCTCGAAGCCGATCCGGCAGCGACGATCCGCCGGTTCTACTACGCGATCAGCGGCGATGCGCCCGACGGGACCTGGCCCATCGACAAAAAGCATGGCGACACGTTGCTTCATCGCCTGCCCGAGCCGGACATGCCGTTGCCATGGCTCAGCAAGGAAGACGTTGATTATTACGCCTCGCAATTTGCCCAGTCCGGCTTTCGCGGCCCGCTCAACCGCTACCGCAATCATGAGCGCGACCATGCTTTTCTGACGGCGCTGGACGATCACAAGATCTATCAGCCTAGCCTTTTTATCGGCGGTACCCGGGATCTCGTGCTGAAGATGTTTCCCGGCGATCCAGTCGAGATGATGAAGCCGAACCTTCCGGGCCTGCGAGGCGCACGTCTCCTCGAAGGGTGTGGTCACTGGACACAGCAGGAACGCCCGAATGAAGTGAACAGGCTCCTCGTCGACTGGCTCGCGACGCTTTAGCGGTTGGCATCACCCATCATTGAACAGCGCCATCGCAGCCGCTGTCATGGATTTCACGCCCGTCTCGATAGTCGGGGCAGCGTCAGGCGCGAAGAAGGGAGAGTGCAGCGAGGGAAGGCTGGTCTCGCCATTCCGGGCCTGTTCATAGGTCTCGGGCGATATGGCGCCGAGCCAGAAGATCAGGCCCGGCACGTCTTCCTGCGTACGGCCGAACTGGGAAAAGTCCTCGCCGCCCATAACGGGTGTGACCTCAGTCACGTTGTCCTCGCCGATCGCGCCGCTAATCGCGGCCATGGCGGTACTGGTGAGTGCGGGATCATTGTAGGTCGACGGCGTGTAGTCGGAATCGATTGAAATTTCCGGTTCTGGGGCGCCGAACGCTTCGGCTTCAGCCTTCGCAATACGCTTGATACCATCGAGCAGAAGCTGGCGTGTGGCATCATCATAGGAGCGAACGGTCAGCAGCAATTCGGCCGAGTCCGAGATGATGTTGTGCTTGGCGCCGGCGGTGAACGCGCCGACTGTCACCACAGCCGGCTTCTGGGGGTCGACATTGCGCGAGACCAGCGTCTGGAGCGCCATCACGATGGCCGAGCCGACCACGATAGGGTCCTTGGTGGTGTGAGGGTAGGCCCCATGACCGCCGACCCCCTTCACGTGGATATCGACGCTGTCGACATTGGCCAGTGCATAGCCGGATGAGTAGGCTACTGTGCCGGCGGGCGCAGAGGCCGACACGTGAAGAGCAAGATTATAGTCCGGCAGCGGGAAATCATCATACAGCCCGTCCTCGATCATCGCCTTGGCGCCCAGGCCGAGTTCCTCTGCCGGCTGGGCGATCATCACCAGCGTGCCTGACCAGTCATCCTTGTTCTCGATCAGCTTGCGGGCTGTGCCGATCCAGCTGGTCATGTGGATATCATGGCCGCAGGCATGCATCACCGGGCTTTCAACGCCCGTCCAGGTCACGCTGGTCACCTTGGAAGCGTATTCGAGCCCGGTCTGCTCGGGCACCGGCAGGGCATCCATGTCAGCGCGGATCAGGACGGTCGGGCCGTCGCCATTCTCATAGACGCCAACGACGCCGTAACCGCCGACGTCGTCTCGCACAGTGCCTTCGTCGCGCATCGATTTCTGGCGAACCCAGTCCTCGCCGATCCGGGTCGAGACGCTGAAACCGAGCGCTTCAAGCTCGGCAGCCATGATCGAGGCTGATGTTGATTCCTTGAAGGAAAGCTCCGGATTGCTGTGTAGCCAGGTGTAGACGTCGATCAGCTCGGTGTCCGGGGTTGGTTTCGATTGCTGGGCTGAAACGGGCAGCGCGGTTGCGATTGCAAGTGCGGAGAGCGAAATGGCGAGACGGCTGAACTTCATCCTGGCATCCTTCCATACGGGTTGGCTTGCGCCACCCTAACAGATGCGGGGCATACGGCCAGCGGTGCTTTGGGCGCGCCGCAGGAAATCTCGAAAAGCTTTTGCGCCATGCGGCCCCTCGGCTACACTGTCCACCAGACGCCACAGTGAGGGGACGCCATGAGCGACACAACACCGCCGTCACCGCCGCCGCCAGACAAGCCGCCGGAGCAGCCATCAGCCGCGGTCAGCCACTCGGCTGCAAAGACGCCCCAGCCGAGCAAGGGTGAGCTTCTGGACCGGAACCTCCTGCAGCCGATGAAGGTCTATACGCACTCGCCCATCCTTTACTGGTGGCCGATCTGGCTGCTTGGCTTTGTCTTCTATTTCCTTCAGGCGACGGGAATCGTGGGGGAGCTGACCAATCAGAAAGTGCTTGGCCTGATTTTCGTTTTCACGCTGGCCTTCGTCATCTTCTCGACAACGGTCAGGCTGCGCGGGGCCAATTCCGTCATATTCGGCCTGATCCTGGTGATTGGGTTTATCCTGCTGACCTTCGCCAACCTCTCTGGCCCGATCGCGGATTTCCTCGCCCAGCTTGATATCCGGATGAGCAACATGTTCTACCTGGTGACGGCCGTGCTGATCTTCGTACAGTGGGCGCTAATGATCTTCGGCTTCGACAAGGTCCGCTACTGGGAGATCGTGCCCGGACAGCTGCATGAGCGCGTCTTCTGGGGCAGCGGGGACAGGGCCGAAAGCGGCGCAAATGCCCGGTGCCGCTACCGTTCGGACGATTTCCTGCGTCACCGTATTCTCGGTCTTGTCGTGACAGGTGATATTGAAGTCACGCTCGGTGATGGCGAGGTCTGGCACATGCACAACGTTCTCTTCGCCAAACAGCGCACGCGCCGCATGAATGAGCTGATCGTCACGCGGCCAGTTGATTGAAGCTCGGGTGAAGTTTCGGCAAGTAACCACCTCTTAGCGCTTCAAGCGATGCCGATGGTGTCAGGCATCCAACGTGATCGGAAGGCAGGTCGGATACGGCCTGGTATCCGCCAAATGACCATAAAAGCGCTCTGTCCTGCCATTTCAGCCAGGCGCGAGCGTCATGTTCGAACATCGCGCCGTCCGGCAGCCAATTTGCCGTGCAGCGAAGAAGTGGTAATTTTTCCTGGCGGCGCGCCTGGACCTCGCCGGCGATCAGCGCATCAAGTTCACTCGCTGAAGGTGTCTCATCGAAAACTTTTCGAGAAATCAGTGCAGCGCGGAAGGCGAGGGCATCGCCGCGCCGGCATTCGAAGCATGGCCTGTGACCGGCCGCGAGCGCCGTCACCTCATCCAAAAAGAACAATTCGGTGTACTGGCCCGGCTGCATGAGTTTGCGGCGCCGCCCCTTGAACGCCAGCAAGCAGGTTATCCAGTGCCGGCTTGCCCAGTGTGTGGGTTTCAGCGTCTGGTCATCTCGGTGGAAACATCCACCGCGATTGCCCATGAACATGCCTCTTTCCGGCGCAGCGTGCACTTCACCAAACGGATCAACGCGGTTCTGAAGGACCATGGCTGAAGCCTTAAGGTCGCCAATAACCCTGATCCGATACCGCTGTTCGGTGTCGAGATTACGACAGCTGACAATCCAGACTCAGCTCTCCCCGCCGAACTGCTCGGTCCAGGCGGTCACCTGATCGTCTTCGATCTTGCGGAAGAGAACGTCTGGCGGGGTGATAGCGAGGCCGTGCGGCAGCGCATCGAGCAGGCCGCCATATCCATCCCGCCCGATCCGGTCGGCGCGCAGGGTCCGGTTGTCCTCAGGGATGCCGAGAGCATCGAGGATCATCCTGGCGGCTTTCGGAATGATCGGCTGGGCGATGATGCCGAACAAGGCAGCGAGGTTCAGGCCAGTCCGGACACCGACTGCGGCTGCGTCGACGTCGCTCTTGTACTTTACCCAGGGCTCGGCCTTGGTGAGGTATTCATTGCCCGCCGCCCAGATCGCCCGCGTCTCGGCGGCAGCCTTCCGGAAGTCCATGTTCTCGTAATGCTCGAAGAGCTGCGGCAGCCGCGTTTCCAGTTCCGAGACCATCCAGGCTTCCGCCTCGCCAGTCTCGCCCGCCGACGGCACCTGTCCGTCGAATTTCGAGGCGCAGTACTTCGTGATCCGGTTGACGAAATTGCCGAGCACATTGGCAAGATCGGAATTGATCGAGGCCTGGAAGCCCTCCCAGGTAAAGGCCGCGTCGGAGCCTTCGGGCGCATTTGCCGTCAGGTACCAACGCCAGTAGTCGGCCGGAAGCAGGTCCAGCGCCTGGTCCATGAAGACGCCGCGCTTGTTCGAGGTCGAGAACTTGCCGCCATACCAGGTGACCCAGTTGAAGGCCTTGAGCTGGTCGACCAGCTTCCAGGGTTCTTTCGACCCGATAATGGTTACCGGGAAGGAGACCGTGTGGAACGCGACATTGTCCTTGCCCATGAACTGGATGTATTCGACATTGTCGGCCCCTTCATCCGTCCGCCACCAGTTGCGCCAGGCGTCGGGTTGGCCGGTGGCTTTGGACCATTCTTCGGTTGCGCCAATATATTCAACCGGAGCATCAAACCAGACATAGAAGACCTTTTTTTCAAAGCCTTCCCGGATCGATCCGTCCGGGTTTGTGACGGGCACGCCCCATGACAGGTCGCGCGTGATGGCGCGGTCGCGCAGGCCTTCATCCAGCCATTTCAGGGCGATCGAGCGGGCAAGCTGCGGCCAGTCCTTTGACTGCTCGACCCATTGCCGGATCGTGTCCTGCATCTTTGACTGCAAGAGGAAGAGGTGGCGCGTCTCGCGGACCTCGACATTCTTCGATCCGGAGACCGCAGAATAGGGATCAATCAGGTCGACCGGGTCGAGCAGGCGCCCGCAATTGTCGCACTGGTCGCCGCGGGCCTTCTCGAAGTCGCAATGCGGGCAGGTGCCTTCGACATAGCGGTCCGGCAGGAAACGCCCGTCATCGATGGAGTAGACCTGTTCCATCACCCGCTCTTCGATCAGGCCTTCGGCCTCGAGCACATGTGCGAAATGCTGGGTGAGGCGGGCATTCTCCTCGCCCGAGGACCGGCCGAAATAATCGTAGGAGAGCTCAAAGCCTTCACCAGCCTTCTTCTGGATCTCGTGTTGCTCGTCGCAATAGGCGCGAACCGACATGCCGGCCGCCTGTGCGGCGAGTTCGGCAGGCGTGCCGTGTTCGTCCGTCGCGCAGATATACAGGACATCGTGTCCGCGAAGGCGCTGGAAGCGCGCATAGACATCAGCCGGCAGCATCGATCCTGCGAGATTGCCGAGATGCTTGACCCCATTGATGTAGGGCAGGGCGGACGTAACGAGAATGCGGCGTTGGCCTGGTGTCGTCATGGTGTCTTCCGTCGATCAGCGATTGAGGGCAAGCTGCATGCCCCGCGCGGGTGGGCGACACTCATAGCGCGGTGAATACAAAATGAAACGGGGCAAGGGAGGATCATGCACATGCCACGTCTGGCGAATGTAAACCTGTTGGGCGTCCTGCTCGCGGCAATCGCAATCTATTTTGTCGGCTTCCTATGGTACGGACTATTGTTTTCCGAAGCCTACATGAACGGCATCGGCGTTTTTTTCAATGAGGCCGGAGACACGGTCCGCTGGCTTGAGGCGGACGGGATCAGCACGCGCACCGGCATGGGCGAGGAGGGGGCCTGGATGGCCGCCGGCTTCCTGATTCCGCTCGTGCTTTCCTTCGGACTGGGCTATTTTCTGAAGACACAGGCTATTTCTTCGATCGGGGGCGCTGCGGGCTTTGGCCTTGTTCTGTCACTTCTGATTGGAGTGCCGCTGATGGCCTACGGGCTGGTCTATTCACCCTGGCATTCCTGGCCGGCGTTCCTGGTCGATGCGTCTCACACAGTCGTAAGCTTCGTTGCAGGCTGTATCGTGCTGTCATTCTTCGACTGATGCGAAAGGCCCGCCGCTGCTCAGGCAGGGCGGGCCTTGTCCGGACTATCCTTGTTGGGCGGGTCTAGCCGACCTGGGCGGGTGTTGCCTGCAGGGTCAGCTTGACGTTCCGTGCCATGACGGCGTCCTGCGGGGCCGCAGAGACGTCCATTTTGAGATTGGCGTTAACGGCGCGAATGCCGTGGGAATCGAGCGCCTCGACAATGGCGGCGCGGCGGGCCGCGGCGAGCGTCAGCTTGTCAGCTTCCGCTTCGGCATCGTTGGCGCTGGCAAGGCCGGTGATCGACGTCACGGCGCAACCGCTCAGCTGATCATGGGTCTCGCGGATGACACCGCGGGCAAAGGGTGTGAGCTCGGCCTGGCCGGGTTCGAAATAGATCGTCAGGTCTATGTCGTCGCAGGCCTGTGCGGCTGGCGCGAAGTACGGGTCGGAGGGAGGTGTGCGCGCATCGTCGGCCAGGGCCGGCATCGTGAAGACAGAAATCGCAGCGCAGGCAGTGATGATCGACTTGCTCATTTTATTGCTCCTTCTTGCGATACTGAAGGAACAACGCAGCGGCGGCGAAAAAGTGCCGCAAACCGGGTCAAATGTGGCAATGCGGTGATCTTACAAAGGAATCTTGCCCTCCAGCGCCGCGCGCCTTAAACGGACTGCGTCGCCGGTATAGCTCAGCTGGTAGAGCACCTGATTTGTAATCAGGGGGTCGGGGGTTCAAGTCCCTCTGCCGGCACCACTGTCACCATTGCAGTTTCAGCGATTTGTGAGCGGTTTCATTCCGACTCTCATTCCGACTCGCATTCCGACTCCTGTTCTAGTTAGGTGCTCAGAAGAGAGCGGATGGGGAAAGGCGGGATGGTCGAATCTGAGCAAAAAGAGGGAAACAGACCGCAGTTTAAGGCGTGGAGGCAATATGCTGGTCTGACGCAAGGGCAAGTTGCGGAAAAAATCAATTTTACAAGGAGCTACGTTGCCAAACTCGAAGGAGGCGACCGAAATGTGTCGCTTGGCTATCTCGTGGCCTTTGCTCAAGCTGTCTGTGCACCCTCGGTGCACGCGCTTTTTTTGCTACCGCATAATGTGACTGGCGAGGCAGGACGTCTGACCGAGTGCTATCTTGGTTTGCCTCAACACAAACAATTGTTACTCGTCGGCTTGGCTGAGGCTCTGTCGGACAACGGCTCTGACTAGCTGTCGCAATCAAGCACGCCTTCTTCCATGACAAACCAGCACAGTTCACGACCGTTGCTCACTTCAGAGTATTCCTGAGGTTTGAAGTCGACCAGGTCTGCCTCGATAACGCTGCGAACAGCCGCTGCTGTCTCGGCCTTAGTACGTGGGCGCGTTCCTGCTTCAGTCTCGACGTGTATAAGAACAAGCGCGCGCTGCTTTCGGTCTGCTTTGGCGTCGTCTGCCTTTTTCTCATTAAAACCCAGACCGATTCCAGCGAGCAACGGAGCGTCATCCAGCTTTTTCATTTGTGCGGCGACTTCTGCACAAAGAATCCGAGCTCGCTTATCAGACATCATTCTCAGTTTCTCATCTCTATCGGGATCGAGTCGCAGACTCGGCTGCATCCGGCTCGAGACCAGACCAACACATACAATTGCGTCAGCCTCCGAGAGTGCGCGTTGATAGTCAGAACTTTCAAAGAACTCCCGGAGCCGAGTTTCGTTAAATTTGTAATCGCCGCTGTGCCACGACGGTTCTTTCCATATCGTCCAGACTTTCGCGCGGCCACCTAATGGAGAGGCGTCGTCTACAATCTGGCGGCTGCTTTTCATTTCAGTGGTATCCGAGGTCACTACGTAAATTTGCTCGGCATTGAAGTTGTGTGTGACGTTGTCCCGCCCGGCTACGTTGGTTTCGCCTAGAACTTCTGTTTCCATCTGCTGAAAATTCACGGCGCTCGATTGCGAGTCTTTCTCCTGAGAAACAGTAGGATTGTTTTCGATTGTTCTTGCGTTGCCAGCAGAAGCCGGGCCGTCTTTTCCGAGCCGATTCAGCGCGACACCGAGCGATGCCCAAAACACGATGCCGGACACAACAACAGTTGCTATCAGAGGCGCGCCGACTTTTCCTGCCATCTCCCCAAGGTCTCCCACCCAGTTCACCCAGTCGCTCATCTAGGTTCTCTCCGCACTCAGTTTGAACGAGTCTACTCTGAGTTGGCTATCCTTAACAAACGCGCGCCGGGGCGCCGCTGGCTTTCGCGTTCAGAAAGTATATGAGAGTAGGTCTGCCGAAACTAAGGTTTCCATTCCGACTCGAAAAAAATCCTAAGTGTTTTCAATGGAGAACAAAGAAGCAATTGTCGGAATAGGCCTACAGTTTTCGCCCTTTTAAGCACGCTTTGTAATCAGGGGGTCGGGGGTTCAAGTCCCTCTGCCGGCACCACCCAGACCTTGAAGAATGGACCCTGCTTGTCCCAGGAAAGGCTATCCTGGCAATCGCGCGCCAAGGCGGGCAGGCTGGTTCAGTGCGAACGGGCGATGCTCGAATCGACAGGCCGGCAGTCATTTGCGTGACGCAGGCGGCTGGCCCCCTCAACAGCGCTCGTCCGGCTGCGCCCGGCAAGGCCAGGCATGCGGGCGGGCCTTGGCTCGACCCATCGTTGCGCCGACTGCTTGCCGGCCAGTTTCGCAAGCGCTTGCCAGTCTAGAACCTTGAACCGGTCCGGTTTGGGCAGGTCAATCACGCCGAGGTCTTTCATACGATGCAACATCCGGCTGACGGTTTCGAAGGTCAGCCCGAGATAGTCTGCAATGTCGCTGCGGCTCATGCGGATCACGATGTAGGCGCCAGGCGCGCGAGCGGGTGATTTCTCGTACAGAAAGCAGAGGAAGGACGCCGTGCGTTCGAGCGCGGATTTGCAGCCGAGCAGGGCGGCCTGTTCCTGCGCCGCAAGGAGGCTTTCGGTGAGATAGCTGAAAATCGCGCGACGGAAGTCGGCGTCGCGCTGAAGGGCCTGTTCGAAGGAGGTGCGTTCATAGACCTCGACCGATACCTCGGTAATGGCCTCAGCGTAATGGCGATATGTATGGCCAAGGTCGAGGGCGAGAAAGTCGCCCTGAGTCGCAAAGGAATAAATCTGGCGGCGACCATCGGGGAGCAGGCGGTAGACGATGACAACGCCTGACGTGACACGAAAAACCGAGTGGGCCGGGTCGCCGTCGAGATAGAGTGACTGATGGGGTCTGTATCGGACCTCGTGCTCGCTTTTAATGTCGCTGGCAAGTCTGCGGGACGTAAGCTCCATCATATGCACGTCTTTCTCTCCGAACGAAGTCGTTCCTCCCACCTCGCGAGAAATGTGCGCACTTGCGGCCAATTGGTTAATTCGGAAAACTACCTAACCGTTTCTTGCGGTCTCCGGCCGGCCGCACCGTGACCCGAACACAGGCCCGAATCCGGCACATCCTGGATTCCTGTGGTGGACCCGGCGGTGTTTGCGAACAGAAATATTCGTTTCAGGTCGCGAACATGCTTTGATCGGCGTCAACTCTGGCACGATGTGGGTTCGATACAAAAGAGCCTGGACCCGTGATGCCGATCAGGAAGAGGACACCGCATGAAACTGCCCAACAAGACAATCGTTGCGCTCGCCGACGGCGGCCGGCAATTGCTTCTCGTCAATCAGGGCGACGAGCAGATCATTGACTTGCGCCATGTCGATCATGACGAGCTGGATAATCCGCCGGCGCGGGAGCAGGGACGTTCGAAGCCGGGTCAGTTTCAGGCAAGCGGCCATGCTGGCGGCGGGCCCGAGGGGCCTGACAAGCATGAACGTGCAGAACGCCGTTTTGCCGAAAGGATGGTCGAAAAGCTGTCGAGCCTTGCGGCCAGCGGGACGTTGAAAAACCTCGTCATTGCGGCGGATCCAAAGACGCTCGGCGAGTTGAGGAGCTGTTATACAGATCCGGTAAGAGCGGCTCTCAAACATGAGATTCCAAAGGATCTGACAAAATTGCCCATAAAGGATATCGAGCAGGCCATAACAGCCTGGACCGCCGACTAAGACGGGGCGCGCCCGTTTATTCTCCGCCCACGCAGGATGCGAGATAATCCAGGGTCTCCTGCGTCCGGAAAACCTGCGCATCATCCGCCCCCGCTGGCGCGGGACCCAGCTTGATGTCGATATATGCCTCGAAACGCGTCGCGGGCGATGGGTCGTCAACAACCGCTTCCGCGTCGGGGTAGAAGACAAACTGGGAGAAATCTGCCGGAGAATAATGACAGACGGTGGTTTCCAGACGGCTTTCGATGAACGTCGACGGCTCGGTGTTGCGGAGCACGGTGAATGTATCGGCCTGATGCTCATGGGCCACTTCGGCTGCCCTGTAGAGGAGATAGTCCTCAACGGTCTTGTAGGACGTTACCGCATTGCCTTCGAAGCTTATCCGGTAAATGCCTTCCCCTAGGCTTGTTTCGCTATACCCGGCGCCGGACTCTCTGGCTTGATAGGGGGTTGGCTCTATTGTCTGACATGCTGCGACCGCAAGCGAAGCTGCCAGTGCAAGACTTTTGGGCAGATGTACGAGATTGGTCCGACGCATTGACACTTTTCCTGCTCTCTTTGGAATACACATAGGCGGCCCCACCCGGCCTGCGGAACGCATTCGAATGTGCCTGATTGCCATCATGCGGCTTTGATCTTGATCAAGGCGCGGTGACCGGCTCGCCGTAACCTTCAGCCATCAGAAGTCTTCTCCGAAAGGATGACCGCCATGAGTGAGGCTCTTCCCGTTTTCGCGCAAACGCAGACTGAGACGTATGAGTTCATCGACCGTGTGGCCGAGGAACTTCAGCTGAATGACCGTCATCATGGCTACGCGGCACTGCGGGCGGTCCTGCATGCGCTTCGCGATCGTTTGCCGCCGGCTGCGGCTGTGCATCTGAGCGCGCAGATGCCGATGCTGCTTCGGGGTATATTCTTCGAAAGCTGGAAATTTTCGGAGTCGCCGACAAAGGAACGAAGCGCCGACGATTTCGTGGGCCGTGTGGATGACCGGTTGCCACCTGGCTATCCCCTTGATTCCTGGCCAACCACGCGGGGCGTCTTCGCCGTGTTGTGGGAGCGAATGGATCCAGGCGAAATCGATAATGTCATCGCGACCTTGCCCGAGGCGATCAAGCGCCTCTGGCCGCAGAAGTACGTGGCCGGCCTTTGAGAGGATTGGGAAAGCAGACGCAATGACACAGAGATCTTTCGACCTGACAATCGATCCGGCCGTGGCTTACCGGATCGCGGAACTCGCACGTGAGTTTACGGCCGAGGATTACGGCCCGCAGCCTGATGATGATGAGCGCGAAAGTGATCCGGTCCAGTACGACGAGGCGGAGCTCGACGAGGATGTGAATGCAGGGCCAGTCGACCCGGTTCATGCCGAGCTAACAGGCGTGATCGAAGCGCTTGATATTGACGAGTTGCGTGACCTGCTCGCACTGATCTGGCTCGGCCGGGGCGATTTCGATGGCCGTTGGGACGCCGCCCGGCGACAGGCGCGCGAAACCGAAAGCCTCCACCTCATTTCCTATCTCGAACAGACCCCGCTGGCGGACGAGTATCTAAGCCAGGCGCTCGACCAGTTGGGCTATCCAGCCGAGGAATACGGCCAGCAATAGCGGCGGAGTGGCGAACGCCGTCCGGATCACCGCGGGCCGGATGGCGGACGGGTCCTTGGTTCAGGGGCATATTCGACGCTCTGGCCCATCCGCGTCGGCTGGGGATACATCGTCATCAGATCGAGAACCGATGAGGGCATATCCAGGGAGATGTTGAGACCGAGGGCGGAGGCTTCCTCAGCTGAAATCGGATAGTCATGCGTCCAGTGCCCGCTGCTGAGCGCGTCAACCAGGGCGGATCGCTTGCCCGGATCGACATCGGGAGACAGAAGCGCTTCTACCGTTTTGCGCAGCTGATCGAGTGCCTTGCGGGCGACATCGGCCTGGATCAGCGTTTCATCGTCGATTTCGGCAACCGGCTTTCGGGCAACCACGTCGAGGATGGACACGGCCGGGTACTGGTTGATCTGCGGATCGACGGGCCCGAGCACCGAATGCGGTGACATGACGATCTCGTCCGCCGCCAGGGCGATCAGCGTTCCACCGGACATGGCCATATGGGGAATGTAGACGGTGACCTTGGCGGGATGTGCGCGGATAGCCCTTGCAATCTGGGTCGAAGCGAGGACCAGCCCGCCCGGTGTATGGAGGATCAGGTCGATCGGGACATTGTTCCCCGTCATCTGGATGGCCCGAAGGACGGCTTCGGAATCCTGCATGTCGATGTAGCGCATGACCGGAAATCCCAGCAGCCGCATGGTTTCCTGCCGGTGGATGAGCGCGATTGCCCGGGAACCATTGGCCCGTTCGATCTGCGATAACTTCCCGCGCCGGGACCATTCCATGACGCGAGTGCTTATGATCGGCTGGAGCGCGAAGACGAGAAATAGGATCCATATCAGGTCAGTCATGTCGTTGCGTTTTCTCTCCGGTTTAGCCCATCGCCGTCACTGTATTCAGTTGTCGCCCGGAAGCCATGCCTTCAATAGCGCAGCAAAGCGCCGAAATTTCGGTTCAGGTCACCTCGCTTATGGTCATTGCGGCGCAGGCCGGATTTGACATTGCGCAAGGCGCCCGCTTCGCAGCTGCGCCAATGTCCAGCGGCAATCAGGCCGAGGAGGACCAGTTTCATGCGTATTGCACTTCTGACCGCACTTGTTTCCGCTACGCTGCTTGCCGCCTGCCAGACGGCAACACCCTACGGGCCAATGGACGGACAGTATGGCTACAGCGACCAGCAGATCGAGAGCGATCGCTATCAGGTCGCGTTCCGGGGCAACAGCGCCACGCCGAGGGAAACCGTAGAGGCTTTCCTGCTTTATCGGGCCGCTGAGCTCACCGTGGCGAATGGTGCCGACTATTTCATGGTCGTCGAGCGCGCGACCGATACGAGCTCAACCTGGCGCGCCGCCGGCCATACACCCGCAGTATACGGATATTATCCCTATGCGCGCCACCGCTTCCCATACTATTCCTATGGCTATCCTTGGGCATACGATGCCACCTACCGTGAAAGCCGCCGCTACGAGGCACATGCCTATATAAAGCTATTTAGCGGCGATAAGCCGGAAGATGGCGCAAACGTTTATGATGCGCGTGAAGTGTTGGCTAATCTCGAGCCGATGATCCTGAGTTCGCAGGCCAGTAGCGGCTAGAAAACCGGCCCGCGTGTTGGCGTCGTTGGCCTCGGTCTGCTAAGTCTGCCGGCAGGGGACAACATGTATCTGATTGCGCAGGTCATACATTTCGTGATCCAGCCCTGGCACCTTTGCCTTGGTCTGGTCGGGCTCGGGCTCGCCATGCTGGCCCTCGATTACCGCCGGCTGGCCAAATACAGCTTCTGGGCGTCCGGGGGGCTTGTGGCCCTGATCTCCCTCACCCCTTTTGCAGACTGGCTAGCCTGGTCGCTCGAGGACCGCATAGAGCCGGCCGCATATGACATCGATGAGATCCAAGGCGCCATCGTCCTCGGTGGTTCGACCGGCTCGGGAGAACTGACGGATCTGCGCGGCGTCTACCTTCTCACCGGCTCGGGTGAGCGGCTGGCGGCCATTCCTTCCCTGCGTCGCCATCGCCCGGACCTGCCAATCATCGTCACGGGCAATCCCGATGAGGCGAGGATTACACGCGCTTTCCTCGCCGATGTCGGCGTCGATCCGGAGACGATTATCTTTGAGGACGAGTCGCGAAACACGCATGAAAATGCGATGTTTTCAGCCGACATGCTGCCGGATCCGGCCGGCCAGTATCTTCTCATTACCTCGGCGCGTCACATGCCTCGTTCGGTCGGAACGTTCCGGCAGGCCGGCGTGGACGTTATTCCGTACCCGGTCGATTACAGGGCATTGCCACCATCCTGGGCGGTGAGCCGCATGAATCCGACCACACGGTTCGAACTGCTGGATGACGTCGTCGATGAGTGGGTCGGCCTCGTTTCCTACCGACTGCTCGGGCGGACGGACGCGCTCTATCCCGACGATTGACACCGTCCCTGCATCACCTGAGGTCCTGCGTTCCGGAGGTGCCGGCGCGGTCGGGGGGTGGGGCGTCAGAAATGGCTTCATAGACCGGGTCGAACCAGCCGATCCTGTCAATCCGCCGGCCGAAGAATCGGGCCCCCACGAGGGTATGATGGCCATAATCGTAGAAGAACTTGTTCAGCTTCTCATCCATCGAGTAGCAGGTCGCCCGTTCGAGGGCGCACGCATAGCCCATCCTGTCGAGCTGGATCAGCCGTGGGAACTGCACCGACAGATCGTCCAGCAGGCGGACTGAGGGTTTGGAGCGCCGCTCGCGGCTGAGCGCATCAAGGTCTTCATAATATCGCTCGTCGGCCTCGTCACGGATGGTGTCGCCATCCTCGATACCAGCGCGCGTCTGTTCGATGACAGCGATATCCGCAAGGGTGAGCGTGCCGCCAAGGTGCTCATCGAAAGAAACGATATTGCGCAGTATGGCGACGATCTTCCCGTCTGCCTCGAAGCGCTCAAGGACTGTCTCGAGATGTTTCAGGTCCTGCCAGTTGTTCTTCGATGCCAGGATGATGACGTCGGCATTTACATAATTAGGTGACCCGAAGAAGGTCTCGTCGATATGGCCGGTCTGAACGCCATATCGGGCCAGTTGGAACACCTTGCTGACCTCGCTGAACGACAGGACATTGTAGAGATCTTTCGAGAACGAGTTGCCAACAAGCAGAAGCCTCGGCCGCTCATCATCGAGATCGAACCAGAGCGTCCTGTCGAATGGATTGTTGTCGACGCGATAGTGCGGGTCGCCGCTTAGGTCCCGCAGGGGGGTCCCAGGTCGCCTCCTGCAAGGTCCGGTTGTCAGGATTATAGTCCAGCAGCTCCACATGATAGGTCGTGGCATCGGGTTGCAGCAACTTGCCATTTGTGGCCATGCCGACAATGCCAAGGGACATGCAGGCCGCTATGCCTGCCGCCGACGCCCTGAAGACCTGACCGCGCGAATAGAGCGCTCGGTTGCGGAAAGGTGTCTCAACATATTTCCAGCTGAGATAGGCGAGAATGAAAGTCAGGATGGCGAGCGAGGCCATCACGAACATGGATGGCCCCTCAATGGCGAACTGATAGCGCGCGAAGACGAGCAGAGGCTGATGCCACAGATACGCGCTGTAGGAAATCAGGCCGATCCCTACCAGAACCTTCAGGCTCAGCAGTGCCTTGACCCATGTGCCTGGCCTGGCGAACAGGATCACCAGCGCGGTGCCGAGGGTTGGCGCGACGGTATAGAGGCTCGGATATGGAGTGTCGGCGCTGTAGGCGAACACCGAGAATACAATCAGCGCAAAGCCTGCAAGGCTCGCACCCTGGCTGACCATGCGGGACGGCGTCCAGCTGGAATACATGAGCTGGAACGCCACGAGAGAGCCGATGGCCAGCTCCCAGGCACGGGTGGGCAGCAGGTAGAAGGTTGCGACCGGCTTTGCCGATGAGCCCCACTGGGCCAGGCCGAGGCTCATCACCAGCGCGACAACGAGAACGATAAACGTCTTGCGCGTGCCGAAGGGCTTCATGAACATCAGGAAGAGCGGGAAGAGGATGTAGTACTGCTCTTCAATGGCGAGCGTCCATGTGTGCAGGAGGGGCTTAAGCTCCGTCGCGGTGTCGAAATAGCCGCTCTCCTGCCAGAAGAAGATGTTGGATGAGAAGAGCGAGACCGAGAAGATGCTCTGTAGAAACTCTTCCATGGCGCGGGGCGGCAGCCATATCCAGGCGAGCGGCAGGGCAACCAGGATGACGAGAAAGAGCGCAGGCAGGATTCGCCTGGCGCGCCGTTCGTAGAACTGGACGAGGCTGAAACGATCCTCATCAAGTTCGGTCTTGATGATGGTGGTGATCAGGTATCCGCTGATGACAAAGAAGATGTCGACGCCGACAAAGCCGCCTTTCAGCACGTCGAACCCGGCATGGTAAAACACGACCGGGATCACGGCGATGGCGCGAAGTCCGTCGATTTCCGCTCTGTACTTCATGGTTCTAGCCGGGAATGCCACCGGAGCAGACGCAAGGGCACGCCGGCCGGGGCCTTATAGCGGCCGAATTCCGCGCGATGCCGGCTCTGGCCGCGGCGCCGCCTGTGATTGAAGGTCTTGCGTTCCACATTGCTGTCCCCTTGTGGATCAATAACAATCAGCACGGGCGCCCTGAGGCCGCCTGCACGTTTTCTGTTGATTGTCCCCACCCAAGCACTGCGCTCACATCATATTTGTATTCCGTTTCCCATCGATGAGAATGCCATTTTCATCTGGTTCGCCGGCCCCTTGGTGAGACCGTCAATCTATCCGTTCCTTGCCTGGAGTTTTCTGCGCCCCAGCAGGCGAAGCGTGATGTTCCGGCCCGTGCGAAGGACTGGATAGATCAGGGCAGACCGCAGCCGGGACTTGAAGACCCAGCTGTTGAACCGGCTGAACAGACCCTTTGGCGCGCTGAGAAGGGCGAGCATGTGGACGCAGTCGTCGCCATGGTAAAGCCGGTCTGACACTTTCAGCACCATGCCCTCATCAAGGTCGAGGCCTTCGGCCAATGCCTCCTTCAGCTCCGGTCCTCCATTCCGCGCATCGATCAGTCGGAGCGGGCCGGCCGTCTCACGGATCCGCAGGAGCTGGACATACCGGCTGCAGAACGGGCATTCACCGTCGTAGAGCAGCCAGTTATCGAGCTTTGGGGGAGGGCCCGGTTTGCCGTCCGCGCTGTTATCGTTCAGTGCAGGCAATAGGACACCTCGCCTTTGAATACAGGACGGAAATAGGCGAGCTTGGCCAAGACAACCGGCGGGCGGACATCAAGGTCCGCATCCACATTGTCGTCTGCACCGCGCCTGAACTCACGCAACTCGCCATTGCGCCGATAGGTGATCTGAAGGTCATTTGGGCCTTCAAGGCTGCTCACCGCGCGGCGGAACTCGAAGTATGGGATGTAGACTTCGAATTCCTCACCCACAAAGCCATAGCGCGCCGGATGGGTCTTGAGATCGAGTATGTCCGGTGAGTTCGAATCGACGATTTCGACCAGGTCGTCCTGAAAGTCGAAAAGTGCCACCTTTGGCATGAAGAGGTGGTTGTTCACCCCGCCTTCGGTCCGCATGTTGCTGTACATCGCGACATTGGATTCAGTCTTGAAGCCGATATAGGGCGAGGCGGAATTGGCAATCGCCAGGACAAAGAAGACCCAGAGTATGCCCGGCCTCGTCGTCCACATCGGCGTTGCGCCCGTGCCGGAAAAGAGGCCATGGTGAAAGTGCTCGCGCATGACGGCGACCATCAGGACCGCTGACAGGGCGCTGGTCCAGAGCAGCCAAATCCAGCTCGGTTTCAGTACCACGACGCTGGCCAGAAGCAGGCCGTTCGCTGCGGCAAACAGCAATGTGCCCGGTATGGCCGGCACGACGCGTTGCCTCATCTCTTCCAGACGCGCCACCAGTTCCTGCGCCACCCCTTTCAGCGCGGGCATGGCGACCAGGACATAGAGCGAGATCATGAATGACGAGAACGGCCAGTGCCCCATCAGGCCCAGCAGGATGTGGAATGGCACGCCGAAATAGAAGGCGGCCAGCCGCGTGCGCCGGAAGGCGAGCATGACGGGCAGGGCGGCTTCGGCGACGATGAAGAACCAGAAGAAGAACTCCACGCTGAACAGGGATAAAGGCCCGGAAATCAGAGGCCGGTTAGCCTGCGCTTCCTCGATCATGCCCGACAGGCAGCTGACATCGAGATCGAAGAAGCCTGCGTTCAGTTTCGAGATGATGATCGAGAAATACATGAAGGCAAAGATCGCCCCGCAGACGGGAGCAAACTTCACGAACCAGGCCTCAGCCGTCTGCCGGCTGAATTGCGACGGTGACGTCATGTATCGCAATGCCATCAAGCCAAAAGCGACAAGCATGGTCAGCGACACAAAGGTATCGACGAACACGTGGTTCACCACAAATGGCCACTGCGACACGAAATAGGTGACGCTGGCGATCACCATCGGCACGAACAGGAAGAGCCGTCCCGGAAAGACGAAGACGGCAATGGCCAGGGCCGCGAAAATGTAGCCGAGGATGTTTCCCTGGCTTGCCCATTCCTTGAAAAAGACCAGTTGAACCAGGCTCTGCGCCGCCCAGGCATATGAGAATATTGTCAGGGAGTCGGGCACAGCTGATCGCGCCCGGTCACTCGGGATAGTTGCTTGTCCGCTCACGATGTCCCCCAACGTTAGCGATGATTGTCCCCGAGCGCGCAAGGCGCACGCTCCGCCTCAGTCTCTGGATTATTGTTAATCATGTCAATACTCGGTGAAGGCGAATATCCAAGGACGTGATGCCGGTCGTGCGCAGTATAATTTCCGCGATGACCGGGCATTTTGGACTGAGAATTGGCATTCTGGAAAATCATCAGATGGATGCGGCCGTGCGAATACTGGGATAAAGGGCATCCGGTGTATTTTCCCAAAAGGAAGACGAATTCAGAGACTCTTGCCACGCCCGGCATGTGGCCAATTTGCGTCACTGATCGATCAAATTCGGATGGGAGAACAACTCCCTTAGAAAGCTATTGTGCATAGCGATTAAAAAGCTATACTCCATAGCGTTCAGGCTAGCCGGCTACGAGAGAATGGCCCGGCAGTTGAGCGTGGAGGAATGACTGGCGGGATGGCGAACAACGCTGGCTGCGCGCCTTTTGGTTCGTGAGCATCGTTGTAATTCAGTTCCAGCCAGTCGGGCCTCCTCGATAAACAAAAGGGAGGAATTCATGTTTATTGGAAAATCACTTGCGCGCACCTTGCTGGGCGCAACCGTCCTCAGTTCTGCGCTCGCCGGCCACGCCTTCGCCCAGGATGAAGGCGGCGAGGAGGAGGCGTCCGAACAACGCACCCTGAAATCAGTCCAGGTGACGGCCCGCCGGCGCAGCGAGAGCCTTCAGGATGTTCCTGTATCGGTCAGTGTGGCCGATGCAGAAGACCTTGAACGCCAGGGCATTTCGGCCACGACTGACCTGACACAGATCGTGCCGAACCTTCAATTTGCCACTTACGGAACGCTGACGGGCAACAATTCGGCAGCGCAGGTCTTCATCCGTGGTATCGGCCAGACCGATGCGACGCCCGGGGTCGATCCCGGGGTCGGTGTCTATATCGACGAAGTCTACATGGGGCGGTCGGTTGGCGGCGCGATGGATTTTCGCGATATCGCCACAACGCAGGTCCTTCGCGGGCCGCAGGGCACACTATTTGGCCGCAACACGATCGGCGGCGCTGTCTTGTTGACCACAAACCGTCCAGGAGCCGGCAACACGATCCGCGTTGGTGTGGGTGAGGATAATCTCTTCGAGGGGTTTGCCGCGGTAGATCTTCTCGATCTGGATACGGTAGGCGTAAGGGCGTCGCTGGGCGCGCGGTCGCGCGACGGCTATGTCACGCGGGCTGTGGATGGCGCCGATCTTGGCGATGAGAACAGCTGGACAGGTCAGGTGTCGCTCGAATGGGATCCGACTTCGTCCCTGAACGTCCTCGTGCGCGGCGACTACGCCAAGGAGGACGAAAACGGCTCGCCCTTTGTCTTCCTCGACATCAATGAAACCGCGGCCTTCCCGATGATTGCCAGCGCATTTGCCGGATGTCCCGGATCGTCTTTCCCTCCGCCGACGCCGGTTCCGAACGTTGACGACCCGCGCTGCGCGAATGACTTTCAGGACAGGGGTCCGTTCGTGAATGGCGGCACAGGGCGCATATTCTCGACGCTTGAGAATAGTGGACTGTCTGCGGTCGTTACCTGGGACGTCAATGAACAGTGGACGCTGAAGTCGATTTCTTCGGGACGGAAGCTCGAATGGGCTGGGGCCCGAGATGCCGACAATACCCCGCTGCTCATTTTGTACACGAACTATTCGTCGGAAAGCGACCAGTTCTCGCAGGAGCTTCAGGCGCAATATACCGGAGACCGCCTGAATGGTGTGGTCGGCGCCTACTATTTCGATGAAACCAGCAAGGACCGTGTCATTGTCCAGCTGGGCACACCGGGGACATCCTACGATACCAACCGCGTCGAACTGACCACGGAAGCCGTGGCCCTGTTCACGGAGTGGACGTATGACCTTACCGAGGCGCTGAGCGTCACCGGCGGTCTTCGCTACACCGAAGAAGAAAAGGGCATTCAGGGCGCCTGGTTCAATGTTGCTGGGGTTGGCACGCCAGAACCGTCGATCCCGACGGACCTTTGCCCGGTTGTCGGCGCGCCTGTTGCTGGATGCCTGTTCGTGGCCCGCACGCCTTTCACCGAGGATTTCAGCTCTGTCACCGGCTCGGCCAACGTTACTTATCGTTTCAACGAGGGCCTGATGGCCTACGCATCGTTCTCGCAGGGTTTCAAGTCGGGCGGGTTCAACCAGCGTTACAATGCGCTGCTGAATACCGATGGCAGCCCGCTGGCCTTCGATGAGGAAACCGCGCAGTCCTTCGAGGTCGGTTTCAAGTCAAACCCGGCGCCGTCGGTCAGGCTGAACGGTGCCATCTTCTCGAATGCCTATGACGATATCCAGCTGACTTACCGCGTTGGTCCGGCGCCGCTCCTGTTCAATGCGGGGGAGGCGACCATCAATGGCGCGGAACTCGAACTCTATTATGCGCCGACGGATGCGCTGATCGTCGACGCCAGCATCGGCTACCTGGATGCTGAGATGGACACGGTTCGCACGGTGCCCGACCTCGGTGCACAGACGCCAACTGCGACAACACAGGCGGGCGACCGTCTTCCGCGGGCGCCAGAGACCGAATTTCATATCGGCGCATCATACGTGTTCGACATCGGATCGCGCTTCGAACTGACGCCGCGTCTTGATGTGAGCTACCGGGACTCGATCTTCTTCGATGCCGGCAATGATATTGGCGAGGACTCCGTGACCCTGCTGACGGGTTCGCTCACGCTGGCAGATGTCATGAATGACTGGCGCATCAGTCTGCGCGGGGACAATCTCACCGATGAATTGTACCTTCTGTCGGGAACGACGTCCGCGTCCACGGCGACCGGCTATTCGGAGGGCATCTACGCCCGGCCGCGCACCTTCAGCCTTGTCTTCACCAAGGATTTCTAGGCGCTCATATCCTGCGCAGGAAAATGCCCCTCCCGGATAGATGGCCGGGAGGGGCTTTTTTCATCTGGCGGCGCTCTCTAGTCGTCCGCCGGTGCCTCGTCATAGACGAGCCGGAACCCGATATGGTTGGTGCCGAGGCCTGTTTCCTGTGGGTGACGCGCGGCCGGACGATAACGATGGCAGTAATTGTCTGCGCACAGAAAACTGCCACCCTTCAGCACCCTCGACGGCACACCTGGATTGGCGGGGTCGAAGCTGCGGTTGCGTGGAACGCCCTTCGGATTCTCGGTCCCCGTGTCATGGACAGGCGCATACCAGTCGGCTGTCCATTCCCATACATTGCCGAGCATGTCGTAAAGCCCGTTGCCGTTTGGCTGGAAACAACCCACAGGGGCGACGCCCTCAAAGCCGTCGCCAGCCGTATTGGCGATTGGAAAGATACCTTGCCAGGTGTTCGCATTCTCGGGGGCGGGTTGGGCCGCGAAGGCAGCCTGCGCCTTGCCACCGAGCGCGGCATATTCCCACTCCGCTTCAGTGGGCAGCCGGCCACCTTTCCACGCCGCATAGGCGGCTGCGTCGTCGAATGCGATCTGGGTGACGGGCGCCTCATCGCTCGCTGCGGGCGCGTCAGGCCCCTGTGGATACCGCCAGGTAGCGCCCGGTACATATGTCCACCAGCTGAGGCCGCGTGAGATGCTGGCGCTGTCGGGCGTAAACACCGCACCGCCGGGTTTGAAGAGGTCTGCCAGCTCCGGATTGGCTTCAAGATCAATGCTTGGGTAGTCGGCCGGATCAAGCGCCTGTTCTGCGAGTGTTACATAGCCGGTCGCTTCGACGAAGGCGCGAAACTGGCCGACCGTGACCTCGGTCGGGTCGATCCAGAAACCCGATACCCGCACCGTCCGGGCAGGGCCTTCTTCGCGATAGGTCTGATTGCTCCCCATCACAAATTCACCCGGTTCTATCTGCACAGGTGTGCGTCCAGGGTGGCAAACAGGCGCGGCGAGTGCGGCCCCGCCGAACCAGACACAGGCAAGACAAAGCGCGCCCAGTACTGAGCCTTTCGGGCGATGTTTCCGGTCACTTCTTGGCTGTTCGCTCATGGCCGGCTCGTCCTCATATGACGTGAACGGGTGTCTCTGTGTTCGTTCTGCAGGGGCTTCCGGTTTTACTGTGCGGCCTAAGGCCATGGCAGGCAATGCGCGCGGTGTATGCAGCGGCTGTAGAAAAAGCGTCACACGCCGGGGCTATGACGGCGCGCGTTTCGTCACAAACCGCTGGAGGCTTTCATGAAACGCGCGCTTTGCCTGTTTGCAACCGCTGTCATCGCTGCCTGCAGTGCGGGTGAAACGTCTGCTCCGTCTCTGCCACATGCTCCGGTTGAAGTCTTTCCCGGGCAGGCGCCTCCGACGCCCTTTACCCGCGCCTACGGGCTGACGGAATCGCCAGATGGGTCGGTGCGTGTCTTTGCGCGCGAGCAGAACGACCTCACAAATCTGTACGAGCTTCGCCGCCAGCCGGATGGCAGCTGGAGCGAGCCGCAGGAACTCGACTTCCCGCGCCGCAACAAGCTAACCAACCCGTCCTTCAGCTTTGCCGACGGGATGCTTTACTACGCGTCGGATGTCGACATTCTCGAACGGGGCCAGCGCGACGCGAATATCTGGCGGGTGGCGCTGACAGAAGAGGGGTGGGGCACACCCGAGCACCTGCCGGCGTCGATCAATACCGGCGCCGACGAATTGAACCCGGCCATGGACCGGGCCGGACGGCTCTATTTCACCTCGAATGGCTATGACAGCATTGGGGGGCACGACATCTTCGAAGCGGCCCTCGACGCCGAAACGGGTGAGTGGCAGGTCACCGCCATGCCGGATGGGATCAACAGTGCCAAGGCGGAAGCCCATCTTGCTGTCACTCCGGATGGCAACCGGCTCTTCTTCTACAGCCATCGCAATCCCAAACTCGGCGTCGTCGATATCTGGACGATCGCACGCGGCGAAGATGGCCAGTGGGGCAAACCCGAGAATCTTGGTGCGCCCGTCAATACGCCTGGAATCGACTTCGGTCCTGGAATGTCAGGTGACGGACAAATCCTGTTCTTCTCCCGAGACGGCGTGCTTATGGAAGTCGCCCTCGACTCGGCGCTTGAAGGTGTGGGCACGCTGGAGCCGGACAGCTGAGCAGGCAGCGGCTCCTGAAGGCCGATCAGGTTACATTCTTCGCAACCGCTGCAATTGATTGAGCGTGTGGTATTTCCGCAGCATGCCTCTTAGTGCCCGGAAAACGTGCTAAAAAATAGTTATTTGGAGTTTCCGGAAGTCAAACTGTCAGTATACGCATATCGCGACTGCATGTCTTCCTGTGGCGAAAACGACCGAAGTAACGTGAGTTGTAATACTGCCTCTAATACTGTCTGCGTCACGCATCCGTCGTAAAAGCTAAACAAAACTGACATCGAATAGTTTTGTGAATGTTTTGTGATGTCGCAATAGTGTTAATGAGCTGTGCAATAGCCCCGCCGAGTTCGGCACATCCCCGATGATGCCGCTCGTCAGATGGATCGAAAAGCCTAAGGGGGCTCCCATGAAAACGGCTAAAAGCCTACGTCTCATTTTCCTTGCCAGCGCCGCGGTTCTCGCAATCGCCGGTTGTTCTGATACGGACATTTCCTCCCCCGGCGCAGCAGCGCCGCCGACTTCCCCTCCACCGCCGCCTCCGCCGCCCCCGCCGCCTGCTGCGTCCACCATTGACCTGGTGCCAACTGCGGGCTGCCCGACCGGCACAAGCGAGACCACTTTCGCTGCGATCGCGTCGGAAGGCTTCTCCAGCATCGACGTTTGCGCAATCGGTGATGCCGGTGCGACGACGACGACGATCACCAGCGACCTGACCATCCCCGCGAACACCACGGTTGCCGTACGCGGCGCGGTGTTTATCGGTGAAGATGGCGGCACATCCGCCACGCTCACCCTCGAAGAAGGCGCCGTTCTTTATGGCGCGGCCGCTGCCGGGACCGGCGACGGCTCTGATGACTATGTCGTCATCAGCCGCGGGTCGCAGCTTGTCGTTAACGGTACCGAGACCAACCCGGTCCGGATGACGGCGCGCGCAGCCATCAACGACGAGAACACCAGCTCCTCGATCATCGAGGCCGGCACGAACGCCCAGTGGGGCGGTCTGATCATCAACGGCTTCGCGCCGATCAACGCCTGTATCGACGCGACGGCCGCTGGCGGCTCGGCCGGTTGTGAAAAATCCGGCGAAGGCGCCTCCGGCCTCTTCGGCGGCGACGATCCGACCGATTCTTCCGGTTCCATCGACTATCTGATCGTCGAGTATGCAGGCGCCCGCCTGACAAATGAAGACGAACTCAACGGCATCGCCTTCCAGGGTGTCGGTTCCGGGACGTCTGTCAGCCACGTCCAGGTCCACAACAATCTCGACGACGGTATCGAATGGTTCGGCGGCACGGTCAGTGCGCAATACGTCGTCATCACCGGCGCGGGCGACGATTCGCTTGATTGGACCGACGGCTGGCAGGGTTCGCTGCAATACGCCGTCGTCAATTCGACGGTTCCGTCCTCTGGCGATCCGCGCGGCATCGAAGCTGATAACCGCGACGGCGATAACTCCAAGACGCCGATCTCCAGCCCGAACCTCTCGAACTTCACGCTGATCGGTTCGGCCGGCAACCAGCAGGGCATCCTGCTGCGCCGCGGCACCCGCGGCAATGTCGTCAACGGCATCGTGGCCGGTGGCTACACGCCGGGTCTCGATATCGACAACAGCTTCACCTACGAGAACCTCGCCAATGGCGACCTCGTGGTTGGCTCGCTGTTCATCGACGCGGACGCAACGCTCGCATCCGACACAGACGACACCACGGATTTCGATCCGGCCACGGCAGGTGTCCAGACGCTGGCGACCTATGCTGCTGCCAACAATATCGTCGGCGGCAACAACTCGCTTTCGGATCGCTACTTCCCGGGCGTCGAGGAGCTGGGTGTACCGGTCTTCGCGACCGCTGGTATCGGAAACCTCGTCGCAACGAGCTTCATCGGCGCGTTCAGCGACACCGAAACCGAAGCCAACAACTGGGCGAACTTCGCACTGCCGGGCACGCTCTTCCCGCCAGCTGACTGCCCGGTCGGCACGACCGAGAACGGTACGCTGGACGGCAAGCGTCTCTGCCAGATCCCGGGCGGTGCGCTGACCAGCGACATGACGCTCGCCAATGGCGATGAGCTGATCTACGAGCTGAACGGTACGGTCGTCGTCGGCGCGGACCTTGGTCCCGACCCGGCATCGCCGCTGGCCGGTGGCAACTCCGTCACGCTGACCATCGATCCGGGTGTCACCGTGGTTGCCGAAGGCAATGACGATTACCTGATCGTTGCTCGCGGCTCGCAACTCGTTGCAAACGGCACGGCAAGCGCGCCAGTCGTCTTCACGGCGAAGGGTGTCGTCGATGGTTCGGTCACCGCAACCGACAGCCTGAAAGGCGTCTGGGGCGGCCTGGTCATCAATGGCCGTGCGCCGATCAATGCCTGTATCGACGCGTCCGCCACGGGCGGCACGGTCGGCTGTGAAAAGTCGGGCGAGGGCGCCTCTGGCCTCTTCGGCGGTGCGACCGCTGACGACAATAGCGGCCGTCTTCGCTACACCCGCGTCCAGTATGCTGGCGTCCGCCTTACCAATGAGGACGAGCTTAACGGCATCGCCTTCCAAGGCGTCGGTTCGGGCACGGATGTCAGCTATGTGCAGGTTGCCAACAACCTCGACGATGGCATCGAGTGGTTCGGCGGCACGGTCTCGGCCAGCAACATTGTCGTGACGGGCGTCGGCGACGACTCGATCGACTGGACGGATGGCTGGCAGGGCTCGCTGCAATATGCGATCGCCTATCCGGGCGTCGCTGGAACCGATGGCGGCATGTCTGGCGACCCCCGCGGCATCGAGGCCGATAACCGCGATGGTGCCAACGACAAGACGCCGTTCTCGGCGCCCGACCTGTCGAACATCACGCTCATCAACTCCGGCGATCCGGCAACCCAGCAGGGCGTCCTGCTGCGCCGCGGCACGCAGGGCACGCTGGCGAACAGCATTGTTGCTGACTGGTCCACCGGTCTCGACGTCGACAGCGCGCAGACCTTCACGAACTTCACCAATGGTGACCTCGTGATCGCTTCGCTCTTCCTCGACAACAGCGCCAACTTCGCCACCGATGGCGACAATCCGGCGGATGCGAGCCTCGGTGTTCCGGCCTTTGTGGCGGGCGACAACATCGTCACCGGCACGAAGTCGCTGTCGGGCTTCAGCTTCGTCAGTGGTGCGACCGGGGTTGTTCCGGGCACAGCCGAGGCTGGTGTTCCGGTCTACGACGTGACCGGTATCGGCAACCTGGTTCCGACAACCTATGTCGGCGCCGTCGAAGACGCGAATGACGACTGGTTCCTCGGCTGGACGGTCGACCTCTCAGGCAATGCTACGAGCAACTAAAACCTGTTGAATAACCGGGGCAGAGCGGTCCGGAAACGGTCGCTCTGCCTCATCGCATTCTCGGATATCTCACAGAGGAGGAAACTCCTCTCCTCCCAGGGGGAACCCATGTTGAAACCTTCCACCTACTTCCGTCTGGCGCTGCTGACAGGTGCTTCACTTGTCTGCATGTCCAGCCTGGCCGTCAGCCAGGAAACCGAAGAGTCGCAGGAAGAACTGCGCCAGCAGAGCGTCGTTGTTCGCGGCCAGTTCATTCCGGACGAAAAGCGCTCGACCTCTGAGGTCTCAAGCCTCATCGACGCGAGCGACTTCCAGGTCTCCGGCGACACCGATGCCGCTGCGGCTCTTGCGCGCGTGGCGGGTATCTCGACCGCCGACAATCGTTTCGTCTATGTCCGCGGCCTCAATGAGCGCTATTCCAGCGCGACGCTGAACGGATCGCCACTGCCGAGCCCCGAGCCGCTGCGCCGGGTCGCCCCGCTCGATCTCTTCCCGACCTCTGTCCTGCGCAGCATCCTCGTGCAGAAGACCTTCTCGCCCAACCTTCCGGGCGAGTTCGGCGGCGGCCTGGTCGATATCCGCACCAAGACCGTGCCTGACGAAGCCTTTTTCGAGGTGTCGGCCTCTGTCAGCGGCAATACGCAGACGACCTTTCAGGACGGCCTGCTCTATGACGGTGGCGATCTCGATTTCCTCGGCTTCTCCGACAATACCCGCACCATGCCGGACATTCCGGAGACGGGTGTGGACGCCAACTTCGCGCGTTCACTGACCAACAATTCCGGCCTCCTGATCATCCAGGAAGGCATCGTGCCGGCCAATATCGGCCTCAGTGCGACAGGCGGCCAGCGCTATGACATCAATCAGGACATTTCGATGGGCCTGCTGGGGGCTGTGTCCTATTCCAATGACTGGACCACGAAAGAGGGCACGCGCGGTTTTGCCGACAATAATGGCGATGGCCTGTCCGCCCGGTTCGAGAACGAGCTCTACTCGACCGAGAACTCTGTCGGCCTGAATGGCTTTGCAACGGTCGGTTTCGACCTGTTCGACAATCACGAAATCCGCGGCACGGCGCTGATCGCCCGCTCCAGCGACAAGAGAGCACGGACCGTCCAGGGCATCGACTTTGACGACAACTTCGAGCGCGATGACAATATCGAATGGTTCGAGCGCCAGCTGTGGACGACCCAGATTTCTGGCGAGCACTTCTTCCCGTCGCTGATGGACCTGAAGGTCGAGTGGCGGGCGTCCTATTCCGAAGCCCTTCGGGATGCACCCTACCAGTTCTCGATCCTCTACCAGGACTCCGGTAATGGCCTGCAGACGCTCGCGAACTCAGCCGATACGACCTTCACCTTCAGCCGGATCGATGATGATTCCACCGATCTCGGCATCGACTTCGAGCTGCCGCTCGAACGGGGCAGTGACTGCTATCTCTTCTGCGAAACGGACCTGAAAGCCGGTTACGCCTATGTCGAGAATGACCGGTCTGCGACCTCGCGTATCTTCGCGATCGAAGGCGTCCCGGTCTCCAGCACACGGATCGACTATCTGTTCGCCAACCTGTTTGCGACCGACCAGCTCGGCGCAAGTTCGATTGGCGGCGCCACCTTCCCGGAAAAATATATCGCCACGCTCGAAGTCGACGCGCTCTATGCCGGCTTCGACACCCAGATCACGCCATTCCTGCGCGGTGCGATCGGTGCGCGGTATGAGCGGGCGATCGAGGCGGTCGACACCATGTCGATCGGCGCAGATCCGGCCCTCAATTATGTCGAAGCTTGCGTCGACCGTGAGCCGGATGGCAGCTGCGACTATGAGTACGATATCCTGCCGGCGGCGACGATCACCTGGAACCCGTTCGATGACCTTCAGGTGCGTGGTGGCTATTCCGAAACCGTGACCCGCCCACAATTCCGCGAGCTGGCGCCGACGGAATTCCTCAACACCGAGACGGACGTGAATTTCCTCGGCAACCCGTTCCTGATCAATGCGTCGATCAAGAACTATGACGTGCGGGCCGAGTACTATTTCGGCCGCGACCAGTTCATCACGTTCGGCCTGTTCTACAAGGACATGGAACGCCCGATCGAGGAGATCAACCAGCGCACCGGCGACACGCCGAAGACGACCTTCATCAACGTGCCGAGCGCCGAGTTGTATGGTCTCGAGGTGGAGTATGAGCAGATCCTGCCGCTGTTCGATGTGCTCGGCCTCGACTTCTTCCGCGATCGGGACCTGACGGTGAAGGCCAACTATACCTGGTCCGACTCCGAAGTGACGGCCGGGCGTAGCCCGTCAGATCTCGGCCTGACGACAGCGCAGTTCTGTGCTCAGTATGCTGACGAGTGTGTCGTTACGAACCAGACGCCGCTCAATCCGGAACCGTTCCTGCTGCCGGCTGCCGGCCTCATCGAAGGGGGGCGCCGCCTGCAGGGCCAATCGGAGCACCTGTTCAATCTTCAGCTTGTTTACACGGACGAGATGAAGGGGACGGAGGCCAACCTTCTCGTAAACTATGCGAGCGAGCGGATCCGTTCGGGTGAAGCGCTTGCACTGAATATCCCCGCCATCCTTGAAGAGCCGCCGATTTCGCTCGATTTCGTGCTCAACCAGGCCTTCGAACTGGCTGGGGGCGATTATGAGTTCAGCTTCAAGGTACAGAACCTGCTTGGCGACGAGTACGAAGCCTACCAGGCGCGCGGTGGCGACCGGGTGGACGTCGATGTCTATGACATTGGCACGTCCATCTCGTTCGGCCTGAAGCGCCGCTTTTAGGATGACCTGTAGCGGGCGGTCGCGAGACCGCCTGTTCTGGCCTAGTATGTAGCGTTGAGGGCGGGGTGACCCGCCCTCGTTCATTCTGTCCCGTCAGAGGGCATGAGGAAAAAGATGAGGGTGATGGACCCAAGGCTCGTTGAAACAGCCAGGACCGGCGCGATGCTGGTGCTGCTGGTTCTGCTTGCCTGGTTGGTGGCCCGGATCGCCTGGCTGCTGATTGCGCCCACTGATGCCGTATCGACGCTGACGCCGCGCGCCCTGCCAACGCCGGTCTCGCAGACCAGCGGGCAGGCCGTGCGTGCCGATCTCAGCCTGCTCATGAAGGCCAACCCGTTTTCCGCCAGCGAAAGCACGGCGCCTGCGATCGAGGACGCGCCGGAAACCGACCTTAATCTGAAGCTGGTCGCCCTGTTCATGTCGAGCGGGGAGGATGGGGTCTCGTCCGCCACAATTACAACCCCGGACAACAAGACGACCCGTTATGAGCCCGGTGATGAAGTCCTGCCGGGCGTGGTGCTGGAACGTGTCCTGGCCGACCGAGCAATCATTTCGCGCGATGGCCGCGATGAGACGATCATGCGCAGCGGCCGCGATGCGGGCCTTAGCGTGATTGAGGACCGCGACGACCTTCGCACGGAAGGCGGCATTGTCGAGGCGGCAAGCCCTCCAGTGTTCGCCCCCGGCGTGTCTGCGCGCACGCTGCTGGCAGGTCTCGAAATTGCGCCTGAGGTCGAGAATGGCGAGGTTCGCGCCTTCGTCGTCGGGCCTCAGGGAAACAGTCGTCTGATGGGCGCAGCTGGTCTGGCGCCCGGCGACCGCCTGGTCAGCGTCAATGGAAACGGGGTAGCGAGGATTGATGTCGCCAGCCTCGCGGACGAACTCGCCAGCGGCGGTGTCGCCAGAGTCGGTCTGGTTCGTGCAGGTACGTCCCGGTCGATTGATATTCGCGTCGAGGAGGAGTGATACAGCTCATGAAGAAAATCGTGATCGCGCTCTCGGCGCTTGCGTTGGCCGGACAGGCCGCCCAGGCAGAAATGCAGTCGCCTCAATCGGCGCGCCATGTACTCAGCCTCGACAATGTTGAGATCACGTCGCTCATCGACGATGTCTCGATCATCACGGGCTACACCTTCATTCTGCACCCGGATGTCGCGCGCACCCGTGTGACGGTGCTTTCACAGGCGCCTATGACGACCGACGAGGTCTTCCAGGTCTTCCTGTCGACGCTTCGCGTTCACGGCTTTGCAGCGATCCCGGCCGGCAAGGGCGTTTACCGCGTTGTGCCTGAACAGCTGGCCGTGGGCGAAGCGGGAGGCGCGAACACGGGGCCGAACACCTTCATCACGCAGGTCTTCAGCCTTGAGACGTTCGGGGCGGTCGAAGCTGCTCAGATGGTAAAGCCACTGGTGGATGCGCAGGGGCAGGTGGTCGCGAACGCGCGCTCCAATTCGCTCGTTGTTGTCGACTATGCCTCGAACATGCCGCGTATCCGCGACGTCATCCAGACGCTCGATCAGGATGACCGTACCGATGTGCGCACACTGGCATTGAAGAGCGTGCCATCGCGCGAGATGGCGCAGCTGCTGACCGACCTGCTGGGTACGCGAAACGGAAACCCGGTGGACAATTTTGAAGTGACGTCGTCCCCAACCAGCAATTCGGTTGTCATCCGCGGCGATGGTGCGCTTGTCGAGCGTGCCCTGAGTGTTGCCTCTGAACTCGATCGTGCCGAGCCGACGCGCGATAATCTGCGGGTCATCCAGCTCAACAATTCCAAGGCGGAGGAGATCGTCCCCATCCTGGAAAAACTGGCTGCGACAATGGCCGACCAGCAGGGACCGGCGGACACAGGCACACCGCGGGCGACGATTGCGCACCATCCGGAAACGAACTCGCTCATCATCAGCGCAACGCCTGATACGCTGATGTCGATGGAGCGTGTCGTTGAAGCCCTGGACAAGCGCCGGGCCCAGGTCCTTGTCGAGGCCATCATCGTGGAGATGTCCGACGATACGGCGCGCGAACTTGGTGTGCAGTTTCTGCTGTCCGGCACCGGCGATTCAACTACGCCGTTTGCGACGACGAACTTCTCACGGTCTGCGCCGAACCTGCTGGCACTTGCGGGCGCTCTGATCACGGATGGTGACCTGCCGGGCGGTTCGAACGGTAGTCCGTTCACGGATGCGGCGCTGAGTTCGCTGCTCGGCGTTAACGGCGCGCTGCTCGGTGTGGGCGGTCAGAGCGGCGATACGCTGTTCGGCGCCGTCATTACTGCCGTGGAGCAGGACACGAATTCCCGCGTTCTTTCCAAGCCATTCAACATGACACTGGACAATGGCACGTCATCGCTGCTCGTTGGCCAGAATGTCCCGCTGACGTCCGGCGAAGTGCTGGGCTCGGCCAATACCAACCCGTTCCGAACCGTGCAGCGCGAGGAAGTCGGCGTCAAACTGGAAGTGACCCCGCGCATTTCGTCCGATAATACGATCCGGCTGGATATCTTCCAGGAGGTGTCGAGCGTCTTTGGGGCCGTTGGCAACACGTCGCCGGACCTTATCCTGAGCACGCGGAACATCTCGACCAGCGTCCTGGCCGACGACGGTGAAATCATCGTACTTGGCGGCCTGATCGAGCAGACGGAATCGACGCAGAATTCGAAGGTGCCGATCCTTGGTGACATCCCTGTGGCCGGTAATCTGTTCAAATCGGAAGGAAAGGGCGGCACACGGACAAATCTGATGGTGTTTATCAAGCCGACAATCGTCCGGGATCGCGAGGATGCGTCGCGCGTAACGGCGCGCAGCTACAATTACATTCGCGCACAGGAGATCATGCGCGGAGAGGATGTCGATGTTTCGATCGACGAGTTTCTCGGCGAAGTCCTGGGTGCGCCCGTGCTGGATGAGGAGTAAGCTGGTAGGCTGACGTGCCTTCGGCGTAAGATGTAATCATGAGTGAGGCCGAGACCAGACCGCTGCTGACCTATGCCTTTGCCCGCGACAAGGGACTGGTGGTCCTGTCGCAGGAGGATGGTGCTGTCGCGCTTGGCGTGCGGGCAGGCGCCGACCCGATCGCTATCCTTGAAGCGCGCCGCGCCATCGGCCGGCCTTTGCGGTTCCAGCATCTTGACGCCACGCGCTTCGAGCGCGCCCTGTCCGAACACTATGCGCGTGCGGCGATTGACGGTGGTGAGACCGAAGCCGCCATGGATGGCGCTGGCGACCTCATGTCGCTCATTGACGATATCCCGCAGACCGCTGACCTTCTTGATGGGGATGATGATGCCCCGGTTGTCCGCCTGATCAACGGTCTCATTTACGAGGCTGTGAAGCGCCGCGCCTCGGACATCCATATCGAGCCGCATGAGGACAATCTGTCCGTCCGTTACCGGATCGATGGCGTTCTGCAGGAAGTGCTGACGCCGTCGCGGCGGCTGGCGGCGCCCTTGACCAGTCGGGTCAAGGTCATGGCGCGCCTGGATATTGCCGAGAAGCGGGTGCCGCAGGATGGCCGCATATCACTGTCCATCGGCGGGCGCTCCATCGATGTACGGGTTTCGACACTGCCTTCGCGCTATGGCGAGCGGGTCACGATGCGCCTGCTGGATACCCGCAATGCGCTGCTCGGCCTTGATGAGCTCGGCATGGATGAGGACACGCTGGCTCGCTTCCGTTCTGTGCTCGCACAACCGAACGGGATTACCCTCGTCACGGGGCCGACCGGGTCCGGCAAGACGACAACGCTTTATTCGGCGCTGTCGGTGCTGAACAATGGCCAGCGCAATGTCATGACGCTGGAAGACCCGATCGAGTATGGCCTGGAGGGGATCAGCCAGACCCAGATGCACCACAAGGTCGGCCTGACCTTTGCCGCCACGCTACGTGCGATCCTGCGCCATGACCCCGATGTCGTCATGGTCGGCGAGATCCGCGACCTTGAGACCGCCAAGGTCGCGTTCGAATTCGCCTCGACCGGGCGCCCGGTCCTCTCGACCGTTCACACCAACAGCGCCGCGGGCGCCATTCAGCGCCTGCGCGACATGGGTATCGAGCCCTATGTGCTCGCCGCCACGATGCGCGCCGTGCTCGCCCAGCGCCTGGTTCGAAAGCTTTGCGATCACTGCAAGGAGCCGCATGAGGCAAGCGCGGACGAAAAGCAGATGTTCGGCTTGCCGGCTGACCAGCACTACGATTTCTACCGCCCGCGCGGCTGCATGTCCTGCGCACAGACCGGCTATGAAGGCCGGCTTGGCGTCTACGAACTGCTCCTCGTCGACCAGGAGGTGCGTCAGCTGATCCGGGACGATGTCTCCGACGATGAACTGGAAGCGCGCGCCTTCAGGGACCACGACACACTGTTCCGCAATGCCCGCCGATACGTCGTCTCCGGCCAGACCAGCGTCGAGGAAGTCCTGCGCGTCTGCCGCAAGGATGAGGACTAGAGATGGCAGTCTACGACTATCAGGCCATCGGTGCGGACGGAAAGCGGACCTCGGGCGTGATCACGGCCGACTCGGCGCGCGCGGCCCGAAAGGAGTTGCGCCTGCGCCAGCTCTCACCGCTCGATGTCAGCGAGAGCCGCAAGAAGGCTTCGCAAGCAACGGCAAGCGGTCATGACCAGAAACTGCCCGGTGGCGATCTCGTCGTCGCGACCCGCCAGCTCGCCCTGCTGGTCAAGGCCGGTACGCCCGTTGAGGAAGCGATTGGTTCTGTCGCGGCAGAGGCGGAGAAGACGGCCACACGCAAGGTCTTCATGGGGGTGCGGTCTGCGATCACGGACGGCTATTCGGTGTCGGAAGCGCTCAACAGCGCCCCGCGCGCCTTTCCGGCTTTCTATCGCGCTGTGGTATCGGCCGGGCAGGCATCGGGACGCCTCGATGAGGTGCTGGAGCGCCTTGCCACCCACCTCGAGAAATCGAGGAAGATGAAAAACAAGATCCTGTCGGCGCTGATCTATCCGATTGTTCTCAGCGTCATTGCGCTGATTGTCGTGACGCTTCTGATGATCTTCGTCGTGCCCGCCATTGTCGAGCAGTTCGACACGCTCGGCCAGGACTTGCCATGGCTGACCGAAGCAGTGATCGGCCTGTCTACCTTCCTGCGACAGTGGGGCATCGCGGTATTGATCGCAGCGCTTGCATTCGGCTGGGCATTCCGCCGCCTGATGCAGGCCGAAGCCGCAAGGGAAGCGCGCGACCGTTTCCTGCTCTCGCTGCCGGTCATCGGCCGGCTCGCACGCGGCGTGGCAGCGGCCTCTTTTGCCCGGACCTTCGCAACCTTGTCCGGCAGCGGCGCACCCGTCCCCGAATGTCTTGGCGCGGCCCGCAATGCGAACGGCAACGCTGTCTTTCGGCGGGCAGTCGCCAGTGTCCGGCGCAAGGTCGAGGAAGGCTCGACGCTCGCGCGGGCGATGCGCGCCGAGGCGGTCTTCCCGCCCATGCTGTTGCACATGGTGGCCAGCGGCGAACGCGGCGGCGACCTCGCCGGCATGATGGAGCGGGCCGCGGAATACCTGGAAGACGAATTCGACAATGCGTCGACTGTAGCACTCGGACTGCTGGAGCCGATCATGATCGTCTTCCTGGCCAGCATCGTGGCGCTGATCGTCCTGTCCATCATGCTGCCCATCCTGCAGATCAACACATTTGCCATCGGCTAGGAGGTGACCTCGATGAAACTACGCAAACCCGCCCGGCGCCCGTCAAAGGAAGCCGGTTTCACGCTGACCGAGATCATGGTGGTCGTCTTCATCATCGGCCTCCTGTCGACGGTGGTCCTGATCAATGTTCTGGGGGCGCGTACCGATGCGCAGCTAAAGACGGCCCGCACCAATGTGACGTCGCTGGCAAACGCACTCGAGCAGTACAGCCTCGACATGTATGATTATCCGACGACGGAGCAGGGGCTGGAAGCGCTCGTAACCGAACCGTCGGGCGCCAGCACCGCCGGCTCCTATCGCAAGGGCGGTTATATCAACAAGGTGCCGCTCGATCCCTGGGGCCGCCCCTTTGTCTACCGCCGACCTGCCGAACGTTCCGACAAGGCATACGATCTCTACTCGCTCGGCGCCGATGGCGAACCCGGCGGCGAGGAAGAGAATGCCGATATCGGCAACTGGAACTGAGGCAGCATGAGGCGCCGAGCCCGCCTCTCGAGACAGGCCGGCATGACGCTGGTCGAGGTGATGCTCGTCGTCTTCATCGTCGGGCTGGTCGCGGGCGTGGCCGTGATGACCCTGCCAGACCGTCCGGGTCCGCATGAACGTGCCCTGCGCGATCTCGGACAGGCGGTTCGCGAGGTCCAGGACATGGCGGTTCTGACCGGTGATGCGCTGGCGATCAGCGCGGTGGATGGCAAGGTCAGCCTTGTCCGCTGGGACGGATTTGACTGGCAGCCGGCCGGGCGTGACCTGGCCAGCCTGCCGCAGGGTGTCTCCGTGAGGCTGGTGCGTCCGGGAGAAACAGGACGCGATAATGAGCGGGGTGAAAGACTGCTGGTTTTCGATCCGTTGGGCGTCAGCGAACCGGCGGACATCATTGTATCGGCCGGGGCGTTCGAGCGCACCCTTCACATTACACCGGATGGCGAGGTGCGCGATGGCCAATCGGGATAGCAAGAAAACCCGTCGCGAAGGCGGCTTCAGCCTGGTCGAAACCGTGGCGGCGCTAGGCATCCTGGCGCTGGCAGCGGTTCCGCTCATGCAGCTGTCATCGGACGCGCTGCGCAATTCCGGGCGCCTCGAAGCGCGACTGCTGGCGCGCACCACTGCCGAGAATGTCCTGTCCCGCGCCATGGCTGACCGCCAGCCGGTTGCAGTCGGGCAGACCTCCGGCGCCGAGGAACAGATGGGCCGCCGGTTCACCTGGACGCTGAGTGTCGTGCCGACGGGGCAGGCGGACCTGTTCCGGCTCGAGGTCCGTGTGCAGCAAGCCGAGACCGAGCAGGATCTGGCGCGCCTCATCACATTAAAAGCGCAGCCCAGATGACCCGCCCGCAATCATCTGCCCGGCAGGCCGGTTTTACCCTGGCCGAGATGCTTGTGGCGCTGTTTATCCTGTCCATCCTGGCGGTCGCGGGCGGCAACCTTCTGCTCCGGGCCACCGCGTCCGGCGAACAGTTGCGGGACCGCGAAGCGATGGTGCGTGAGCTGGATATTGCGCAGGCCCTGATCCGCGGCGATCTCGAAGCAGTTGTCAAACGGGGCACAGAGCCGGTGGACGCCTATGACGGCCCAATGACGTTGGCCGGTGGTGAAACCAATCGCGTCGATGGCCTGCTTCATCTCGTGCGAAATGGCTGGATGAATCCTGACGGGACGGCGCAGCGTAGCGATCTTCAGACGGTTCTCTACGATCTTTCTGCCGACGGGGAGCTTGTCCGGACGGCCTGGCTGCGGCCGGACGCAACGGCCTCGACCCCGATTGCCAAGCGCGTCTTGTTGCGCGATGTCGCGGAGGTCGAACTGGCCTTCTGGAAGGGTGACCAGATGTCGGCTTACTGGGAAGGCACGCCGGAGCCGCCTGCCAATGACCTGCCTGATCTGGTGGATATCCGTATCCGTTTTGACGATGGCCGCACACTGACGATCGCGTCTGGCGTGGGAGGGGGTGGATGAGCGCTTCCAATAAGCATCACAAGGAGGCAGGGGTGGCGCTCGTCACTGTGCTGATGATCGTCGCCTCGATGTCCATCGTCGCCGTGATGATCTCTTCCGCGGTTCTGGCCAGCACGAACAGGGCCAAGACCCTCGATGCCAGCGCCCAGGCCAACTGGTTTGTCGCCGGGGCTGACCAGTTCGCAGCCCTTGCGATTGAAGACCTTGTCGCCACCTCCGGTGCCAGGCTTTTCGATGGCATGCCGGGGCTGTCTCAGGCGATGAATTTCGACCTTGAAGGCGGCGTGATTTCGATCACGGGCACTGACGCGACCAATTGTTTCAACGTGAACCGGCTGAGGGATGCGGGCCGTGCAGCGGCGGGTGACGCGTCGGAAGGGGCCACGTCTGTTCGTGATGATTTCGAAATGCTGCTCGACCTCGCAGGTCTTGAGGGGCTCAATCCGGAGATGATGACATCGGCCGTCATCGACTGGATGGATCCGGACCAGTCGCCCGGCCTCGGGGGCGCGGAAGACAGTTATTATGCCGGCCTGCCTTTGCCTTATCGGACGTCTGGCCAGCCCCTCGCCAGCCTGAGCGAGCTTCGGGCGATCCGCTATTTCGAGCCGGATCTGATCGATGCGCTGGACCCGCTACTCTGCGCGCAGCCTTCGGAAGAAAGCCAGGTCTTCAATATCAATACGCTGACCGAACGGGAGGCGCCGCTCCTGTCCCTGGCCATGTCGGGTGCACTGACGGTTGAAGCAGCGCGCGATGTTCTGTTCCAGCGTCCGCCTGGTGGCTGGGAAAGTGTCAGCGCCATGATGGAATTGCCGGAATTGGCACAAATATCGCCTGAGCTGCGTCGCGCTGATATGCTTTCTGTAGAGGCCAGCCATATTGGCGTGCGAACGGTGATCGAGTATCGCGGGCTGCGCAGGATCTACGACGTGCTCTTCAGCATCGAAGAGAATGGCTCAGTGACGGCCATTCGCCGGGAACGAAAAGGATAGGGATTGGCAGAACTGTTCATCCTCTTACCCGAAAACCACGGCGACGACACGCTTTTCGCCTGGCGTTCGGCGAGTGACTGGGCTGTGGATACGGCCCCGCCGCGCGGGCACGGCCAGGGCGAGCGCGCCGTTGCCTTCGTCCCTGGGACCCGCGTTACGGTTCACCGCGCCGATATTTCCGTGAAGAAGCCTGCAGAGGCGCGCCGGGTCGCCTTGTTCGCGCTTGAGGATGACCTCGCCCAGCCGGTCGAGGCCTTGCACGCCGCTCTTGGCGCCCCAGGCGATGGTCCCGACCGGGAGGTCCAGGTCGCGAGCGTAGCAGACATGCAGGCCTGGATCGCGGCGCTGCAGGCGGCCGGGGTGCCGGACGCCGATCTCGTCGCGCCGCAAGCCTGCTTGCCTGACGTGCCGGGAATGATAACCGGGCCGGACGAAATCCTGGTCCGCACCGCTCAATCGGTTTTCGCGCTTGATCGCGATGTGCCGGATGACCTTGTTCGCTCAATTGCGCCGGACGCACAACCCACCGGCGAGGCAATCGAAGGCCGCAACAGTTGGTTTGTCCAGCTCGCCGCCTGGTATGAGGCCGCCGGCAGCGTCACGTCGCTGCGCCAGGGAGACTATAGCGTCCGCCGCCCGTTGCAGCTGGATGGGCTTGCCGCCTGGCGCCCCGTTGCCGGAATCGCTGCGGCAGCAGCCATTCTCTGGCTTGGCTCGGTCTGGCTCGAGACCCGCGCACTCGAAAAGCAGGCCGGACAGCTGGAGGCCCAGACGCGTGACCTCATCATGGCGGTGGCGCCGGATGCGAATGGCCGGCTCGCGGTCGCCCTTCAAACGCTGCGCCAGGGACGTGCAGCCGGATCGTCCAGCCTGCGGCCCACAATGGCCACCGCAGCGCTCTATGAAGCGATCGAACCTGTCGAGGGCGCCGAAATCCGCTCGCTGCGCTACGATGCGTCGGCGGGCCGGCTGAACGCCATGGTCGTCTTCGGCAGCTATGCTGACGCTGATGCCATCGGCGCGCGGCTGGAAGAAAAGGGCCTGTCGGTCCGGCTTGGCGAAGCGCGCCAGAACGGTCAGCGGGTCATGGGCGAGTTCGCGATCGAGGCGGCGTCATGAGCGGCTGGTGGCAAGGTCTCTCGGCCCGTGAGAAAGCCCTGATCGCAAGCGCCGGCGGCCTGCTTGCGCTGGTCATTATCTGGTACGGGATGGTCGCGCCGCTCCTGTCGGGGCGGTCCGATGCGCTTCAGGCACGCCAGCAGGCGGCCGATGAACTGGCGCAGCTGGAACACCTGTCCGCGGCCAGCCGCGCCCGGTCGCCAGTCAGTACAGGCATTGCGGTCTCGACCGGCTCGAGCCTCGATGCGGATGCGTTCAAGACGGCCGTCACCCGCGCAGCCCAGCAGTCAGGGCTTTCGATTTCGCGTCTGCAGGGCGGGGCGCAGGGGCGGTTTTCGCTCGTGTTTGAGCAGGCCGATTCCCGGCAGCTTTTCTACTGGCTGAACGAGGTTGAAACCCGGCTTGGCGGCCGGGTGGAACGTTTCAGCATCGACCAGGCCGGTGCAGGCCGCGTCCGCGCTACTGTCGAGATTTCCGGAGGCGAGGCATGATTCGTTTCCTGCTGGCGGTGATAGCTGTTGTGGCGCTCGTCTGGTTTGCCGCAGCGAAAATTCCGCTCGGTTACGTCATGCGCAAGCTGCCGCTCAATGGCATGGGCGTGCAGTGGACCCAGTCTGAAGGCACGATCTGGAACGGCCGGGTCATGGGGGTCTATCTGAACGGCCAGCCGGTTGGCGATGTCGACGTTGCACTGAAGCCGCTTTCGCTGCTGTCCTTCAAGCCGACGCTCGATGTGCAGTGGGGCGGCGCAGGCGGGCGCGGGGCCGGCTCTCTGACGCTGATCGACCAGGACTCCATCGAGGCCAGCGACATTCGTTTGCAGCAAAACATTTCCGCGCTCGAAAGCCTGTCTAGCGACCTGCGGTCAATTGGCGGCACGTTCCGGCTCTCTGACGGTCATGTCCGCATTGACGGTCAGCGGTGCAGCAAGGCGAGCGGGGCCCTGCATTCCGACACGCTATCCATCGCTGCCGAGCAATTCGGGCGCGAATTCTCCGATCTGACAGGCGCCCTCGGCTGTGAGAACGGCGCTTTCGACATCGCGCTTTCAGGTGACGGCCCATCCGGTGATTCGGTCAATATCGATGCCGCTGCGACGCTTCAGGGCGCTGCGACGATCAATGTCGTGGTCAATACCGCAGACCGCGACATCGAGATGTTGCTTGCCAATGCGGGCTTTTCCCGGGAGGAGGGGAGCTGGACCTATCGCCGGGATGCTGTGGCAGGAGGAGCTGGTACGCCATGATCAGACACATCAGCGCGATTCTCCTGGCTACGGCCCTTGCAACCGCCTGTTCGTCGCGCCCTGACCCGGCGCCCGTAGAACAGGCGCGCCAGACGGTCGACCCGCAAACGCTGGTACCAGCCGTGAATGTCGTTCCCGAATCAGGCCTCGGCCCGCAACAGCTTGAGCGCAATGAATGCGGCCTGTTTCTCTGGAACCGGACAGAGCCGACCCAGTTCATCTTCTTCGAAAAAGCCCAGTCCGGCCGCGCGACGATGCAGATCGGCGCAGAGGCCGTCGAGGTCACGCAGACCATCAATCGCGGCGAGATCTTCGGCGAGTTCATGACCGAGCAGGGATTCGCCGCGCCGGGGGGAGAGCAGGTCATGCTGACTGTCGTGCCGGGCGAGCCGCTGCAGGGCGGCCAGCGTGTCGAGCAGGGCAAGCTGGAAATCGTTACCCCAGAGGGCTGGCGCACGCTGATACCGGTGCTCGGCGTGCGGGCCTGCCAGCCCTGAACGTGGGCTGATTCCTGAAAGTTCGGTTGTGTGGGAGTTCGCTGGCTCCGCGAGTAGGAAATTTTGGCCGATTTCACCGTATTTCACGCCGTTCCATTTCGACGAAAATTGCAATTTAATCAGAGTGTTCGAAGAATTTTCTTGTGCTCTCGTGTTCCATCATATACCCCCTTAATCAAATTCCTTTTGGTGGGTAGGTTGGTGGGGCGAGACTGGCTCCCCATTGCGGAGTCGAACTCAGATGCCGAAGATCGTTACCCCACTTTCAGCCAAGTCTGTCCAATCTTTACAACACAATGGGGTGGGCAGAAAGACCATGCACCCAGTCGGCGTTGTCGACGGTTTATACCTCGTGATTTATGAAACTGGCTCCCGGTCTTGGCTGTTTCGCGCGATGCTGAATGGACGTCGACGTCATTTTGGATTGGGCTCAGCAAGATTCGTCACGCTCGCAGAGGCGCGTGAAAAAGCAAAAGCCTGGAAAAAGCTTATCGCTGAGGGGATCGATCCGATCGCTAGTAAGAAGGCTGTCGAAGAACGTAGGATCAATTTTGCGGATGCCGTCGACCTGTTTTCTGAGTTGGAGCTCCAAGATGTCAAAGAGAAGGAACGAAAAGCCTGGCGCAGCTCGCTGAACACCCACATTATACCTTGGCTTGGAAAACGAGACGTCAACACAATCACCTCCTTACAAGTCGCCGAGGTGATGAAGCCTCTTTGGATTGAAAAGCGCGAAATGGCGAAGAAGCTTCGCATCAGGCTCGATAAAATATTTGTTTGGCTGAAGGCAAAGGGGTACCGGACAGATGATAGCCCCGCAAAATGGGCTGATCTCAAGCCCATTTTGAATCCGCTTGGTCGCGATAAGGTCACGCAACACAGGCCAGCGGTTCCTTTTGTTCAAGCCCCGACTTGGTTCTCGCTGCTCCGACAGAAAGAGCCCATATCTGCGCGCGCGTTGGAATTTCTTTGCCTCACGGCGGTGCGGTCAGGGGATGTGAGGTTTCTGACGTGGAAAGAAATCGACTTCGATTCTGAGGTCTGGACAATTCCACCAAACCGCGAGGGGACCAAGCTGAAGACACGACATCATACCGTCCCGCTCACGGCCCCAATGATGAAGCTGCTGCGTGATGCCGAAGATATCCGCTTCAGCGATTATGTTTTTCCTGGCGTGAACGGCGGGCCCATGAGTGACAGCACTATCTCAAAGATCATGCGGGAGATCCATAACGATGAAGTGAATCTTGGTCGCTCAGGTTTCCTGGATCAGCAGACGGGAAAAAGGGCTGTACCCCATGGTCTGCGATCTACTTTTAGAGACTGGGTCGCAGAGCTTACAGACTATCCCGGTGAACTTGCCGAAATTGCGATCGCGCACAAGCAGGGCTCCGACACTGAACTCGCTTACAAACGCATGTCGCAGGTCGAAAAGCGAAGGCCAATGATGGCGGACTGGGGAGAATATTTGCGAGGCGGTTCGAACTAGGGGGGACTCCGATTAGAACGACTGAAATTCGCCATTTGCGGTCATCGATGTGATCTCCATCAGTGTCCTACTTGGAGCGAGAATAGGACTCTAGTCAATGAAACGGCTTACCGCTAAAGAGCTAGTTAGCCCCTGGAAATGGACGAAGCCAAAACATCCATTCGATCAGCACCAAAATATATCTTATCTCGATAACGAAAAGTCGGAACACCAAAGACACCCAGTTCGTAAGCTGCCCTTGTGTTCGCTGTCAGTTCTTCGAGGGCGGCCTGTCTCTCAGCATCTGTCAGTGCATTTATTGGGGAACTGCTCTCTATATCTGCCAAGACATGAGGAGCTTCCAGGTCCTTCGCGTCGATCCATAGCGCCTTCAGCGCGGCATCAACAAATTCTGATTGATTTTCTCCAGTAGAATACAACGCAGTCGCAAAGCACATTGCTTGTTTTGAACCAGGTTTGAACGATCTCGGTCCGCCGAGTGGAATATTCCAATACTTCGCCATTCGTGGAATGTCCGCGAACAGATGACTGCGTTTCGGCGGAGCCAGAGGATCGACATATTCAGCCCACGGCTGACGCCCGGCCTGAAGGCTCAGGAGTACATCAATCGACACGGGCCTGAGCGATAAGCTTGCCCCGACGCTTTCGAGTACATTTCGGCGATGCCATGCAAAGTATGTGTATGGGCTTCGCAGATCGTAAAAGAAGTCGACCTCTGCCATCCTCAAAATCTAACCATTGAATTAAACTTGCGCAACTACTTCCAGTTTGCGTCGCTGGACCTCTCTAAGAGTCCGATTTAGGGCGCATCCTGCCGCTTAGGTCAGAGACCGTTCTGGGGCAATTCTGTTGAAAAACTCGCGGCTACTTTCGGCAGTCTTTTGACCTAGCTTTTTATAATGGCCTATTTCTTCGGGGTGCTCGCTTCAATTGGCCGTTCTAAGCGGCGTTTTGGAGAGTGGCAGACGGTTTGGTGGCGTATTTGGCGAGTTTTCTAAGGTTTTGAGTTGTTGCGGCGAGAAGAAATTCGTCATTGGCCCCAGTAGGGCCTCGCAACCTTAATCGTCGGAAGCGATGTTGGCACTTCAAGTGCGCGAAGCTCATCTCGACCTTCTTTCGATCCCGTCTCGATTGTTCATATTCATGCGTTCCGCGTAATCGTTTCACCTTATCGCGGGCATGTTCGTAGATGGACCGACTGACTTTTCGGAACGGCGCAGATGGACAGCAATTGGATTTGAGGGGACAAACGGCGCAATCGGTATTTCGCGACCGATACATTCTGCGATTATCTTTCGAGATGCCAGAGCGCGGTGTTTTGTAGTTTCTCCAGAACTGACGCAGCTCCTTTCCAGCAGGACACGTGAAGACGTCTCGGTCTTCGTGATACTGGAAGTCTTTGATGGTAAAGTTTGTCGTTGGTGCGCCTGGGGTCTCGAAGAGCGCGACATGCGGCTCGATTTGTTTCTCATCGACCATCCAGCCCAGCATTTCCGCTGAGCCGTAAGCAGCATCTCCCATCAGGCGTCTTGGCTTGAGCCCAAACCGATCTTCGGTTCGGTCGATCATGATCTTGGCCGCTTCAACCTCGGCTTTGCGATAAGCGGGTGTTGGCTCAACATCGACGATGACGGATGTCTCGACATCCAGGAGATAGTTGGTTGCCCAGGTGAAACGGGCCTGTCCGCCAATTGCAGCCGTCCACCGTGCCGTCGGATCCGTGAGCGAGATCTTCTTGCGTGGCGCACCATCCTGATCGATCGCATCAAGATATTCGGTAACTGGTCTCGACGCGATCTTCGGATCAGACCAATCAATCGGCTCACCCGCCTCGACGGCATGATCCTCACTCGCATCGGCGCGGATCATGCTGGCATCAACCGCAAAGCCTTCGCCTTTGACGAGACCTTCCGACATGCAGCTGAACACGACCTGCTCGAACAATTTCCGGAAGAGATCACTCTCACGGAACCTGCCATGACGTGCCTTAGAAAACGTCGAGTGATTGGGGACACGGTCCTCAATGCCCAGCTTACAGAACCATCGATAGGCAAGGTTCAAATGAACCTCTTCACACAAACGACGTTCAGATCGGATGCCATAGCAGTATCCAACAATCAGCATCCGGCACATCAGTTCCGGATCAACCGATGGTCGTCCCGTGTGACTATAGAAGGGCTTCAGGTGCGCCCGGATATCATCGAAATCGAGGAACCGATCAATCTTTCTAACCAAGTGATCCGCCGGAACCATCTTATCCAGTGAGAACTCATAGAACAGCTTTGCAGCGTCTTCTTCCAATCGTCCCATCATCGCGCATCTCCTCGATCTGCACGAAAATCACTGAATCAGAATTCGCCCATTTTGACTCGGAGTTTTTCAACAGTATCGGGCGAGTTTA
>NZ_QWFZ01000034.1 GCF_003576315.1 Henriciella mobilis
ATCCATCCCCGGAGTTTCCAACAGTCTGCACCATAAAAAATGGCCCGGCGCATTGCCGGGCCATTCCTGTTTCTGGTTGTCGGATCGCCGTCCTAGCGGACGATGATCGTGACTTCCGAACGACGGTTCAGCGGCTCGCGAACACCGTCGCGCGTCGCCTTGGCGAGATCGTTCTCACCACGGCCTTCGGTCGAGATCATGTCAGACCCGATGCCACGCGACGTCAGTGCTGTTGCGACAGAAGCCGCACGGCGCTGCGACAGGCGGGCGTTGTAGGTCGCTGCACCCGAGGTGTCGGTGTGACCAACAATCGTCACCGAGCCCGGGGCACAGTCTTCACGCGCCCGGATGTTGGCAACAGCCTGGTCGATCACGGCAGCCGCCTGGCTCGTCAGGTCGGAGCTGTCCCACTCGAAGTAGACCACGAAGGCCTGGTTCAGCGTCGAGCAGGCTGCGACCGGCGCTTCCTCAACCTCTTCCGGCGGCGGCGGTGGCGGCGGCGGAGGCGGTGGAGGCGGCGGCGGTGGCGGCGGCGGCGGTGGCGGAGGCGGCGGCGGTGGTGGCGGCGGCGGGGCGCCGAACTGGTACCGCAGACCAACCGTCACGCTGTGATCGGTGTAAGCGCCTTCGTAGGCCACCGGAATCCGAGGATTGCCGGCCGTTCCCGGGCCGCGGCCCGCGAAGTCCAGATCTTCGGCGACGAAATACTTGTAGCCGAGATCGAGCGTGATCTGATCGGTCACATCATAACCAACACCGGCCAGAAGCTGGTAAGCGATCGACGTGTCGGAATCGCTGAAGCCGTTAACCGTGACGGGCGTATCGTCAGGCAGAAGCGCGCTCAGGCTGAAGGCCTTGGCGTCGACCTGGGCAAGGCCGATACCAGCACCGAGATAGGGCTGGACCTGGCCTTCCGGGTTGAAATCGTAAAGACCGTTGAACATCAGGTCCCAGATACCGATCTTGCCGTCGGACCCGGCATCGTAACGGTAAATCGCGGAATCGACCGGCGGGCCGCCATTGATCACGCCGTCCGGATCGAGCGAGCCGCCACGGTAACCGATCGTCGATTCAAGGCGGAAGCCATTGTCGAAGCCGTAACCGAGGCCGAGCTGGGCGCCGGCCAGACCGCCATCGAGGCTGGAATCACCCCCGAGGGAGTAAAGCGAATCGGGCTCCGGATCGTGATCCAGTGTCCCGTCGAAACTGTAGCCAAGATCAGCACGGCCATACCAGCCGTCCTGCGCTATAGCGACGTTGCCTGCCGACACCATAGCGGCCGCAGCTGTCGCGCACATCAGAGTTTTTTTCATACTCATCCCCTTTTGTGAGCCGCATGGGCACTATTGCCCACCGGCCGCAGAGACTAACGGACCATTCCGTGTGACTACTCGTCTATAGAAGATTGGTTCCATATACGAGGGCGAGAAAACGACTTTTATATGAAATTATTGGTAGGTTTGCGGCCTGAGCCGGCCAAAACCGGAACGCTGGATAAACGCGATCGTCCGCAGCGGCCTTCTACCTTGGCTTCATGACCGCCCTCGGCCCAATCCATCCCCGGAGTTTCCAACAGTCTGCACCATAAAAAATGGCCCGGCGCATTGCCGGGCCATTCCTGTTTCTGGTTGTCGGATCGCCGTCCTAGCGGACGATGATCGTGACTTCCGAACGACGGTTCAGCGGCTCGCGAACACCGTCGCGCGTCGCCTTGGCGAGATCGTTCTCACCACGGCCTTCGGTCGAGATCATGTCAGACCCGATGCCACGCGACGTCAGTGCTGTTGCGACAGAAGCCGCACGGCGCTGCGACAGGCGGGCGTTGTAGGTCGCTGCACCCGAGGTGTCGGTGTGACCAACAATCGTCACCGAGCCCGGGGCACAGTCTTCACGCGCCCGGATGTTGGCAACAGCCTGGTCGATCACGGCAGCCGCCTGGCTCGTCAGGTCGGAGCTGTCCCACTCGAAGTAGACCACGAAGGCCTGGTTCAGCGTCGAGCAGGCTGCGACCGGCGCTTCCTCAACCTCTTCCGGCGGCGGCGGTGGCGGCGGCGGAGGCGGTGGAGGCGGCGGCGGTGGCGGCGGCGGCGGTGGCGGAGGCGGCGGCGGTGGTGG
>NZ_QWFZ01000035.1 GCF_003576315.1 Henriciella mobilis
ATCCATCCCCGGAGTTTCCAACAGTCTGCACCATAAAAAATGGCCCGGCGCATTGCCGGGCCATTCCTGTTTCTGGTTGTCGGATCGCCGTCCTAGCGGACGATGATCGTGACTTCCGAACGACGGTTCAGCGGCTCGCGAACACCGTCGCGCGTCGCCTTGGCGAGATCGTTCTCACCACGGCCTTCGGTCGAGATCATGTCAGACCCGATGCCACGCGACGTCAGTGCTGTTGCGACAGAAGCCGCACGGCGCTGCGACAGGCGGGCGTTGTAGGTCGCTGCACCCGAGGTGTCGGTGTGACCAACAATCGTCACCGAGCCCGGGGCACAGTCTTCACGCGCCCGGATGTTGGCAACAGCCTGGTCGATCACGGCAGCCGCCTGGCTCGTCAGGTCGGAGCTGTCCCACTCGAAGTAGACCACGAAGGCCTGGTTCAGCGTCGAGCAGGCTGCGACCGGCGCTTCCTCAACCTCTTCCGGCGGCGGCGGTGGCGGCGGCGGAGGCGGTGGAGGCGGCGGCGGTGGCGGCGGCGGCGGTGGCGGAGGCGGCGGCGGTGGTGGTGGCGGCGGGGCGCCGAACTGGTACCGCAGACCAACCGTCACGCTGTGATCGGTGTACTGGGCCTCATAGTTGACCGGGTTGGCGTTGTAATCGCGGCCAACGTACTGCAGATCGTCCGTCGTATAATACTTGTAGCCAATATCGAGAATGAGCTGCTCGGTGATGTCGTAGCCAATCCCTGCAAGGAATTGATATGCCAGAACCGCATCTTCATCGCTGAAGCCGTTAACGGTCGACGTGTTGCCTCCAACATCTGCAGCGCGCAGGCTGAAAGCCTTTGCTTTCACTTGTGAGATGCCAACACCGGCGCCCACATATGGGTTGAATGACGACTCCGGCATGAAGTCGTAGAGGCCGTTCACCATGAAGTCGATAACGGAAATCTTGCCGTCCGAACCCGGATCAAAGAACAGCGAAGCCGTATCAACCGGCGGGCCGCCATTGATCACGCCATCCGGATCAAGCGAGCCGGCACGCCAGCCAGCGACACCTTCAATACGGAAACCGTTTTCGAAACCGTAACCGATCCCCGCGCTGATGCCCGGAAGGCCACCATCCAGATCGGAGTCGCCTCCGAGGGAGTAAAGCGACCCCGGCTCAGCATCGTGATCCAGAGTGCCATCGAAAGTGTAGCCAAGATCAGCACGGCCATACCAGCCGTCCTGGGCGACTGCGACATTACCTGCCGACGCCATAGCGGCCGCAGCTGTCGCGCACATCAGAGTTCTTTTCATACTCATTCCTCTTTGTGAGCCGCATGAGCACCATTACTCACCGACCGCAGAGCTAACGGAGTGACCCGCATGGAATCGGTCTACAAAAGTTTTGTTCCGGAAGCGAGATGCGACGGGCAAGTCCGTTGGCTTCTTGTAGTTTTTTTTTGCTTGCGCTGCGTAAATGCAACAATTTTGGACAAATTTCGGACGAGTTTCGCGCAACGCACGAGCCGCTCTTCTGCGATGCCGGGGAAATGGTACCGCCTTCCCGGTTTGAACGGGAGACCTCTAGATCCACAATCTAGCGCTCTAACCAACTGAGCTAAGGCGGCACTCGCGCGTGACATACGCCGAGCAAGCAGCGCGTTCAAGACATTTTGCCCGGCTGTTGCAGTCGCCTGCAGGCTCACTGGGCCGCAACGGGCGGCCTAAGCGAATCGTCGGACGTATCTTCGCTCTCCGACCGCCTCGACCTGAAGACGAGCACGCCGTCTTCCAGATTGGCATGCCTGAGGGCGAATATGTCTTTCACATAATTCTGATGCAGACGCCAAGGCATGCGGTCGCCCTGTTTTGGCAGGTTCTCGCTGGCCCGCTGCACATAACCTGACGAGAAATCGAGCCATGGCTGGTCCCCCAAGGGTTCACCGGCTTCCGGACGAACCTCATCATAATCTTTCTTGTCCATGAAGCGTAGCAACCTGGTCGTGAAGTCGGCCGTGAGGTCGGCTTTCAGTGTCCAGGACGCATTCGTGTAACCGAACGTCGAAACCAGGTTTGGCACGTTCTCGAACATGATCCCGCGATAACCATGGATTTCGCCGGGCTGCACAGCCTGACCATCCACGACCAGATCGATCCCGCCGAGAAAATTCAGCTTCAGCCCCGTTGCCGTAACAATAATGTCGGCATCCAGGTGTTCGCCGCTTTTCAACTCGATCCCGTTCTCGCTGAATCGCTCAATGTGATCGGTCACGACCGATGCAGAGCCGGACTTCAAGGCCTGGAACAGGTCACCGTCGGGGACCAGACACAGGCGTTGATCCCATGGATTGTAGGTCGGTGTGAAATGAGTCTCGACGTCGAAATCGGGGCCCAGCTGTTCCTGCGCCATGTCGAGGATGCGCTTCTTGACTTTCGCCGGGCGCTTCCGGGCCATATTAAAAAAGAACATCTGGAACAGGATGTTACGCCAGCGGGTCACGCCATAAGCCCATTTTCCGGGCAGCCATTTGCGAAGCTGGATCGCCGTTGAATCCTCTGCCGGACGAGACACGACATAGGTGGGTGAACGCTGCAGCATTGTGACGTGTTCGGCGGTCTTTGCCATTTCCGGCACAAGCGTCACCGCTGTCGCGCCAGAGCCAATGACGACGACCTTCTTGCCGGCATAGTCGAGATCCTCCGGCCAGGCCTGAGGATGAACGATCTGGCCGGAAAAGCTCTCCTCACCCGGGAAAGAGGGCCGGTGGCCACCCTCGTAGGAGTAGTAGCCCGCACAGGTGTAAAGGAAACTGCAGCTCAGCCTATGGATGACGCCCGAAACCGCATCTTCGGCCTCGATGGTCCAGGTCGCCGTTTCAGAATCCCAGCTTGCCCGCTTTACCAGATGGTTGAAGCGAATCTGCTTGTCGATACCGTTCTCGCGAGCCGTCTCGTTGATGTATCGCAGAATGGACGGACCATCCGCGATGGCCTTTCGTTCGGTCCACGGTTTGAAGATGTAGCCGAGGGTGAACATGTCGCTGTCGGACCGGATACCGGGATACCGAAAAAGGTCCCACGTCCCGCCGATGGCGTCTCGGCCTTCCAGGATGGCATAGCTCTTTCCCGGACACTTTTCCTGCAGATGATAGGCCGCACCGATGCCTGACAGGCCGGCGCCGATTATCAGCACATCGAAATGTTCCTGTGTCATGCTCGCGATGAGAGCACGACCACTGCCCGTCTGTCTAGGTGACGCTCGCGTCAAGTTTAGCGGATTGTGCCGCCCGGGCGCTAATCTTGTCCCTGCGGTCCAGCCGAGACCGCACCCTGTTCAGGCCACGCGCCAAGGGCCCGGTAAAGCGCGATGATGTTGAGGTGTCGGACAAGTTCAGCCTGAATGAGCTGCTGGCGAGCGTTGTAATTGAGACGCTGCGAGTCAAGCACGGAGAGATAGTCATCGACCCCGACCTGGAACCGCTCCTGAGAAAGCTCCAGCGTGATCGATGTATCTTCAACCAGCCGCCCAAGCGCATCGACCCGCTCATCAATTGTCCGCGCCACCGCAAGCGCATCCGCTGTGTCCCGGAAGGCGGACTGGATCGCTTGCTCATAGCCGGCCACCGCGATGTCGCGGCGCGCCTGACTGACCTCAAGATTGGACTGTCTTGCGCCGGCGTCGAAGATCGGAAGCGAAATAGAGGGCCCGAAGCTCCAACCGGCCGTTCCGTCAAACAGATCGGTCAGGTCGCTCGACGCGTATCCGACTTGTCCGGTCAGTGAGATGACCGGAAAGAAAGCGGCCCGCGCTGCGGCGACATTCGCATTCGCCGCTAACAGCTGGCGCTCTGCCTGCTGCACGTCCGGCCGCTTGAGCAGCACCAGAGAGGACTGCGAAAGCGGAACGTCGCTGACCAGAGGTGCAGGCTTGAGCCGGGCCGCATCATACACCCCCTCGGGCAGGTCAGTCCCCACCACAAGGCGAAGTGCATTCAGGTCCTGATCCACCTGTGCAGCGAATTGGGCAACCTGGGCCCGCGCAGTCTCGACGCTGGCCGAGGCCCGGCGAACATCCAGCTCGGTCGCAACGCCAGCGTCAAACAGCTCACCTGTCAGCTCCAGCGATTCCGACTGCACATCGACCGTGTCTTCGGCCAGGGCGAGCAATGCCTTGTCGGCGGCCAGCTGCATCCAGAGTTCACCGACCGTCGCAGCAATCGAGATTTTCGCAGCGCGTTCGCCTTCTTCGGTTGCGAGATAGGATTGCAGGGCTGCTTCATTGAGATTTTCGACCCGACCGAACAGGTCGAGTTCATAAGCCGTGACGCCGATACTGGCGGATGCATTGTCACCAAACCCGGCACCGCCGGCATTGCCTGTTTCAAACGTACCGCCTTCCGTCACAGCGCCGCGTGCATTGACGGCCGGCAGACGTTGGGCGCGTGAGACGCCGTACTGCGCGCGGGCGAGCTGCACATTGGCCGCCGCGATCCGCAGGTCGCGGTTTTCGTCGAGGGCGAGTTCAATCAGCTGGCGCAATTCTGGCGCGGTAAAAACGTCCTCCCAGACAACCGGTTCGACGGGTTCACCGTCCGGATCGGTGACCGGGAGCGCGGCCGGCACCGGCGCATCAGGCCGCTCATAGGGTTCGGTGACGGTCATGCAGCCCGAAAGGATCAGGGTGCCGCTTGCGACTGCCAGTAGGAGTGATTTCCGGTTCATGCTCATGCCTCCGAAGGCTGCGCCTGTTTGAGCGGGCGCCCGCCTGCAAGTTTCCTGACTACAACGTAGAACATTGGCGCGAAGAACAAGCCCAACAGAATTGCCGATATCAGGCCTCCGACAACGGCTGTGCCTACGGCGACACGTCCAGCTGCCCCTGCCCCTGTGCTGAGCGCAAGGGGCAGCACGCCGAACCCGAAGGCAAAACTGGTCATCATGATGGGACGGAAGCGCATCCTCACCGCGCTCTTCACGGCTTCGACAAGCTCGGTGCCCTGACGCTCCAGATCGCGGGCAAACTCTACGATCAGGATGGCATTCTTGGAAGCAAGACCAATCGTCGTAAGCAGGGCCACCTGGAAGAAGATATCATTGTCGAGCCCACGCAGTTGCGCGGCAATGACTGCCCCCGCCACACCCAGAGGTGCAGTCAGCAGCACCGCAATCGGAACGATCCAGCTTTCATAAAGTGCCGCCAGGCAAAGGAAGACGAACAGGATCGAGAGGATGTAGAGCATTGTCGACTGACTTCCGGCCTCCCGCTCCTGCGCACTGATGCCTGACCAGGCAAGATCAAAATTGCCGGGCAGCTGGTCGACGAGCGTCTCCATCTCCGTCATCGCGACACCCGAACTGACTCCCGGCGCCGCATTGCCCTGGATATTGACCGCTGACAGGCCATTGAATCGCTGAAGCTGCGGTGAGCCATAAGTCCATTCCGTCGAAACGATTTCCTCGACCGGCGTCATACCACCATTGCCGTTGCGCACGCGCCAGTCACCAAGATCATTCGGCTGCATACGGGATTCCGCCTCGCCCTGCACATAGACCCGCTTGATCCGGCCCCTGTCCAGGAAGTCGTTGACATAGCTGCCGCCAAAGGAGACCGAAAGAAGGTTGGTAATATCGGCAACTGAAATGCCGAGCGCCTGGGCTTTCTGATAGTCGATGTCGATCTTGAATTGCGGGCCATCGGCGAGGCCATTAGGCCGAACCCCCGCGAGCTTCTGGTTCTGGCCGGCCATTCCAAGAAGTTGCCCCTGCGCCGCCATGAGCGCTTCGTGGCCTTCATTGCCTGCGTCCTGAAGATACAGGTCGAAACCAGCCGAATTCCCGAGCTCCGGGATCGGCGGCGGGACGATGGCGAACACCATGGCATCTGTGAACGAAGAGAAACTCCCCGTAACGGCGTTGGCTATCTCACTTGCGCCCTGTCCGGGTTCCGTCCGCTCAGACCATTCTTTCAGGGCGCCGAACGCGATGCCGTTATTCTGCCCTCGCCCAGCAAAGCTGAAACCAGCAAGTGTGAATATGCCTTCCATGCTGTCGCCGTGGGCATCGAAGTAGCGCTCGCGAACCTGGTCGACCACCTCGGCCGTGCGTTCCAGGCTGGCATCAGCGGGAAGGCTGACGAGCGTGATGACGCGCCCCTGGTCCTCCTGAGGCAGGAAAGAGGTTGGCAGGCGGGAAAACCCGAACCCGACAAGGACCACGATAACCGCGAAAACACCGACAAAGACCCAGCGACGGCGAATGATCCGGCTAACGACAGCTTCATAACCATCCCGCACTCGATTGAAGTTGCGGTTGAAGAAGGCTGCAGGTGCTCCCAACACGCCGCCCGGCTCGCCATGGCGGCCGCCTTTCAGGATCGTGGCGCAAAGCGCCGGAGAGAGAACAAGCGCAACCACCACCGAAAGGGCCATGGCCGAGACAATCGTCACCGAGAACTGGCGATAGATCAGACCGGCCGATCCCGGGAAGAAGGCCATTGGCACGAAAACAGCCGACAGCACCGTGGCAATGCCAACCAGGGCGCCGGTGATCTGCTTCATGGATTTTCTTGTTGCCTCACGCGGCCCAAGGCCGTCTTCCTCCATCACCCGTTCGACATTCTCCACTACGACAATTGCGTCATCGACCAGCAGGCCGATGGCGAGCACCATTGCGAACATGGTGAGCGTGTTGATGGAGAAGCCAAGCGCAAGCAGCACCACCATCGTCCCCAGCAGCACAACGGGAACCGCCATCATGGGGATGAAAGACGCGCGCAGGCTCTGCAGGAAGACGAGAATGACGATGAAGACGAGCACGACGGCTTCCAGCAGCGTCTTCTGGACCTCATGGATCGACGTCTCGATGAAGGGTGTAGAGTCGACGGGAAAGGCATATTCGAGATCGGCGGGAAAGTTCGCCGACAGCTCTGCGACCCGCTGTTTGACCGCCTCGGCTGTATCCAGCGCATTTGCGCCGGTCGCCAGCGACACCGCGAAGCCGGATGCCGGCATGCCGTTGAAGCGGGCAACGAAGGAATAGTTTTCCGCGCCCATCTCGACCCGGCCGACATCTTCCAGCCGAACGGAACCACCTTCCGGCGTTGTCTTGATCAGCAGCTGACGGAATTCGTCTGGCGTCGACAGCAGGGACTGGACGGTGATCGTCGCATTGATCTCCTGTCCCTCGACGGCTGGCGTTCCACCAAGCGAGCCAGCCGAGACCTGCGTATTCTGCGCGCGGATCGCTGCGATCGCATCAGCGGCAACAAGATTGTACTGGAACAGCTTGTCAGGATCGAGCCAGATCCGCATGGAATATTGCGAGCCGAAGAGCTGGACCTGACCAACACCATCGACCCGGCTGACCGGGTCATAAAGATTGCTTCGGATATAATCGCCGATGTCAGTCTGGTCGAACGTCCCATTGGGCGAATACAGCGAGGTGATCATCAGAAAGCCGGTGCTGGCCTTGTTTACTGTCACACCCTGGCGCTGGACCGGCTCCGGCAGGAGCGGGGTCGCAAGAGACAGCCGGTTCTGGACCTGCACCTGAGCGATATCCGGGTCGGTGCCGGTCTCGAAGGTCAGCGTGATCTGACTGGTCCCCGCCGAGCTCGACGTGGATGAGATGTAGTCGAGCCCGTCCAACCCCGTCATCTGTTGCTCGATGACTTGTGTGACGGAGTCCTCAACCGCCCTGGCCGAAGCGCCTGGATAGACTGCGCTGACGCTGATCGTGGTGGGCGCAATGTCAGGATACTGGGCGACCGGAAGGACACGCAGGGCCATGACACCGCCCAGCATGATGACAATAGCGATCACCCAGGCGAAGACCGGCCTGTCGATAAAGAAGTTTGCCATGTCGCGGGTCCGCTATTCAGGGGTAACGCTCGAAGGAGCCACCTTCATTGATGCCAGGTTGCGCCCGGAAACCGAAGAATCCTGAACCGGCGTGCCCGCACGCAGTCTCTGAAAGCCGGAAACGATCAGTTTCTGGCCTGCTTCCACACCGGCAGTGACGATCCAGTCGCTGCCTTCGGATTCCTGGATCGCCAGCATGACCTGCTGCGCCGTGCCATCATCTGCAACAATGTAGGCAAAAGGTTCACCCTTCGGCGTACGCTGAACGGCGCGCTGCGGGACGCGATAGACATCGTCGAGCGTCCCGGCAGAAAACTCGGCCTTCACGAACATGCCCGGCAGGATCAGGCCGTCCGGGTTGGGAACCTGGGCGCGGATGATCACCGTACCGGCTGCCTCATCAACGCTGACTTCGCTGAACTCAAGCGCGCCGCGATGCGGATAGGCCTGGCCATTTTCCAGCCGGACCGTCACCGGAACACCTGCATTCCCATCGCTGGAACGAATTCGCCCGGCTGCCACATCCTGGCGCCAGCGAAGCACTTCCGAACTTGACGCTGTCATGTCGACATAGATCGGGTCGAGCTGAAGAATCCGGGCGAGCTGCTGAGGCTGGTTGGCGGTAACAAGCGCGCCGGGCGTAACTGTTGAACGGCCGATACTGCCGTCGATCGGGGCCCGGATAGTCGTACGGGCAAGGTCAATGCGGGCCCGCTCAAGGGCTGCTTTCTGTATGCCGACTTCGGCCTCGGCTTGCTTGGCAGCAGCGTCAGCCTCGTCATAGGATTGCTGGCTGACAGCATTGATGTCGCTGAGCCGCTGGAAACGGCTAGCAGTCTGGCGGGCCGTCTCGGCCGTTGCTTGAGCCCGGGCAAGCGCTGCGCGGGCACTTTCCACCGACGCGACATATTCCGACCGGTCTATCTGGTAGAGCGCGTCGCCTTCGCTCACCTGCTGGCCTTCCGTGAACAGGCGCTTCTCGATCAGGCCGGAGACCTGCGGACGGATCTCGGCTTCGGCAAATGCGGTTGCGCGGGCGGGCAGAGACCGGACGCTCTCAACCGAAACCGACTCCAGCAAAATCGTTTCAACCGGAACCGCGGATGTCTGCATCTGTTGCGGGTTGGCCGTTTGAGCCGGCTCTCCCAACCCGCAGGCAGCCAGGAAAATGGCGCTGGCAAGTGCCGCCGCGGCAAGAACGCGGCGACCAGCGTAGAGGGAGGAAATCGTGGAGGCCATTTTCGGTCCTTCTCGAGTCATGCCATGGGTATATGTCTTGATATTAGCATGACTTTGTATAATTAGAATGAACGCTCTATCTATTGTTGCGCCGCAGCAAGTCAAGGGGCGTCGATCGAGTTTGGAGTTAAATGGTGCAAAAAGACTGCGCGCCAATGACGGGAGCAGAAAAACGGCGAGCTGCAAGGATCGACCAGGTTCTCGATGCGGCTGCTGACTGTTTTGTCGAATACGGCTTTCACAATGCCGGAATGGCCAAGATCGCCAAACGAGCCGGCATGAGCGTCGGCCACATCTACCACTATTTCGAGAACAAGGAGGCGATTATCGCGGCCATCGTAGACCGTGAATCAGCGCTATCGTCTCAGCGATTTCTTGAACTGGACGCCATTGCCCCCAGCGAACTGGCCGAAGCCATGGCCGACCGCGCGGCTCGGTCAATTTCAGACAATTCCGACATCATTCAGTCGGTCCTGAACATGGAGATGCTGGCGGAAGGCCAGCGAAATCCCGAAATCGCCAAAATCATCCAGCGCCACGACGAACATGTACGAAAGCAACTGATCCGCCTTTTTGGCGAAAAGCTTGGACTTTGCGATGCCGAAGCCCGCGCTGACATGCTGATGGTGGTCGTCTCAGGACTGGCAAGCCGCGTACTGCGCCATCCGGGGCTTGATCGGGCAAAGCTTGTCCCGGTCCTACGCCAGACGCTGATTGATCTTATGTCCCCAGGCCCGATCTGTAAGCGGTGAACCTTTTGGCGCCTCGAGCGCTGTCACTATCTGTATGGAGCAGACGGAAGGGACAGACTTGACGGCTTCGCGAGACGACCCGCTGGAAAATGTACTGGATCGGGCCATCAACGATATTGATGGCGAAAAGATTACCTTTGGCGATGTGCTGGACCTATTCGGCGATCGGTCGTTTGGACCGGTCATCGCCTTTTTGGGCCTACTGGTTGTGCTGCCGCCCCTGGGAGCCGTTCCCGGCCTGCCGGCGCTGATCGGCCTGATCATCATCATGTTTTCGCTACAGATCCTGTTCGGCGCCAGACATATCTGGGTACCCAAATTTGTGCAGAAGCGCTCAATCGGCAAAGACAAGCTGAAAGCCGCCAACCGCCGCGCCAAGCCCTGGCTAAAGCGGATTGATAAAATGATATCCGAGCGGCTGGAATTCCTGACAGGCCGCATCGCGGTGGTTGTTGCCGCCCTGATGGTCACCCTTCTTGCATTATTGATGATCCCGCTGGAACTGGTGCCGTTCGCGGTTGCCGCGCCCGGAGCCGCAATTGTCTTGTTTGGGCTTGCTTTTGTTGCTCGGGACGGCGTGCTCATGCTGTTAGGCTATGTGGCGTCGATTGCCGCGACGGTCCTCACAATCATTACGGTTCCGTGGGGCTCGCTTCCAGGCCTGTAGGTGGTCCCTACCTCATTCAAGCATCGCCGGTCACGCTCGATTTCGCTGACAATTCAAACGATTCCGGAACGGTTTGCCCGCCAAACAGTTTGATAAGGGAACGATGAGAAGGATCATGGGAACACAAAGCGGAAAGCTGACAGGTGATACGGCATGCGAGGAGACGCGTCAGCACCGGCGCGCCTTCCGAAAAGCCGTGTCCAGCGGACTGAGAAGGGCATTCCAGCCCGGCAAGCCGCACAGCCTGCCCAGTGATTTCATCGAACGTCTTCAAAAGGCTGACAGCAAAACAGCCAAGCCTTGAAGTTCAAAGACGGCCACGTGATGGTTAGATAGTCTAAGTTCTTCATTTTTCAGGATGATTTGCCCACGAACTGTTTCGCTAAACGAGGTGATTTACTCCCCGAAGGCGGGTTGAAGTCTGACTGCCGGAGTTTACGCTAAAGAAATGGAAGACATTATCTTCAGGCTGGAAAGCGAAGCCAACTCGGATGAATGGACATCTCTGATCGGGGCGTCCGTAGCGTTTCGCCGAGACCTTCATCGAAAGCCGGAGCTGCCTTGGCAGGAAGAAAACACCGCCGCCGCCATCCGCGCATCCCTCGATGCATTGAACATTCCCTGGCGTACATGCGCGGGCACCGGAACGCTCGCCACCTTGGCGATGGATGCGCCCGGCCGGCATGTCGGGCTTCGCGCCGATATCGATGCCCTGCCCATTCGCGAAGCGGGAGAGCATGACTGGGTGTCGACACACGAAGGGTGCATGCATGCCTGCGGTCATGACGGCCACGCAGCCGCCCTTATGTCGGCAGCCGCATGGCTGAAGATGCACGAAGCGGACCTGCCTGGACCGGTCACCCTGCTCTTCCAGCCGGCGGAGGAAGGCGGGCACGGCGCGAAAAAAATGATTGAGGACGGCGCTCTTGATGGTCTGGACGTCATTTTCGGTTGGCATAATTGGCCGGCGATCCCGTTCGGAAAGGCCGTCTGCCCGGACGGAGCCGTTATGGCCGGCAACGGTACGTTCCGGATTCACCTGCAAGGCTCGGGCGGGCATGCCAGCCAGCCGGAGAATACGCGTGACCCCGTCCTGGCCGCTGCGGCAGTAACCATGGCACTGCAACAGATCATCGCGCGCCGGATTACGCCGCAAAACGCTGCCGTGGTCAGCGTAACGTCGATCGAGGCCCCCAGCGGCGAAACGGTCATCCCGGACAGCGCGGTCCTTGCCGGAAGCATCCGGATCGCCGATCCATCAGATCGGGCCCGCATTGACGGAATGATTCAAGAAATCGCGACCGCACAAGCGGCCGCTTATGGTGTCGAAGCGACCGTCGAAATCTTCCCGCGCTATGACGCGACGATCAATCACGCTAGCCAGGCCGGCGAGATGAGAGCTGCAATCGCGGCTGATCTTGGACATGACTGGCAATTCGGCGAATTGCCTGTGCCCATCATGGCGTCAGAGGATTTCTCTTACTATTTGAAAGAGTTACCCGGCGCCTTTGCACTGATTGGTGCAGATGATGGCAACGGACATGACGTGCCATGCCACTCGCCACGCTACGATTTTAACGACCGGCTGCTGCCCATCGTCACGCGCATTTATGCGCGTCTGGCTGGTGCGCCACTGCCAACGCAATCAACCGCCCAACTGGATTGAGGCCGGCCGAACCATCCGACCGAAAGGAGACTTGAAAATGGAACTATTTGAACGCTGGGAATCGAATGTCAGAGGGTATGCCCGGACTTATCCCACGGTTTTCAAGTCCGCTTCCAATGCCCGCCAGACAGATGAGAACGGAAAATCCTACATCGATTTCTTTGCTGGTGCCGGTGTTCTGAATTTCGGCCACAATAATCCGAAGATGAAGGAAGCGATCATCGACTTCATCCAGTCTGATGGGATCCCGCACAGCCTGGACACGATGACAACCACAAAACGCGACTTCATGCAGGCCTTTGTCGACACCATCCTCAAACCGCGCGGCTGGGACTATCGCATGCAGTTCACCGGTCCGACCGGAACCAATGCGGTCGAGGCAGCCATGAAGCTCGCCCGCAGGGTCACAGGCCGCAACAGGATCATCGCCTTCACAAACGGGTTCCATGGCATGACGCTGGGCTCGCTTGCGGCGACGGCCAATGCCTACTTCCGGAACGCCGCCGGTGTCCCACTCCACTATGTCGATCGCCTGCCCTTTGGCCACCCGCTTGAAGGCATGGAGGAGACATACCAGGATGCCTCTTCAGGCTATGAGGCGCCCGCAGCCATCCTGATCGAGCCGATCCAGGCCGAAGGGGGTGTCAACGTCGCCGACGAGGCGTGGCTGAAGGAAATACGTCAGTTCGCCAAGGATCGCGGCGCGCTCTTTATTATTGATGACATCCAGGCCGGCTGTGGCCGTACAGGCTCCTATTTCAGCTTCGACGGCATGGATCTCGACCCCGACATCATTACGCTCGCGAAGGGCATTGGCGGCTTCGGCACGCCACTCGCCATGAACCTCAACAAACCTGAATTCGACAAGCACTGGTCGCCGGGCGAGCATACCGGAACGTTCCGCGGACAGGGCATTTCCTTCGTCGCGGGCAAGGTTGCGATGGACTACTTCAAGGATGACACCTTCATGAAGGAGGTCCGTGCCAAGGGCGACCTGATGCGCACGCACCTGCAGAAGATGGCCGGGCCAGGCATGGAAGTCCGCGGCAAGGGCATGATGCAGGGCCTTGATACCAAGGACGGCGCGCTCGCCAAGAAGATCGTCGCCGAATGCTTCCGTACGGGCCTGCTCGTTGGCGGTTGCGGCTCGGAAGGCCGCGTCATCAAGCTGATCCCGCCACTGACCATTCCCGAAGACGATCTCAAACAAGGCCTCGGCCTTCTCGAGAAAGCCGTTCAAAGCGTGATGGAGCCGGCATGAGACAGCGCGATGACATGACCTTCCCGCACGAGGAATATGTGCGGCGGCTGGAAGGACTGCGTGAACGCATGAAGGACCGGCGCCTTGATGCCGTGGTGATCTCGGACCCCGAGAACATCATGTACATGACGGACTATCAGACCACCGGGTATTCCTTCTTCCAGGCGCTTGTCGTTCCGCTCGACGGTGACTGCTACATGGTCACCCGGAACATGGAGGAGTCGAACGTCCATGCCCGCACCTGGGTCGAGAAGACGCGCCCCTTCGCCGACAATGGCGATGCCATCCAGACACTGGTAGAGAGCTTCCGCGAATTCGGTCTCAACAATTCGACCATCGGCTACGAACGGAACTCCTACTTCCTGCCTGCCTACCAGCAGGACCGTATCCGTTCGGCCTACACATCAGGGCGCCTGCTCGACTGCTTCGGCATCGTCGAGGAGGGCCGGATGCTGAAGTCAAAGGCCGAAATCGAAGTCATGAAGAAGGCTGCCAAGGCCACCGAAGCCGGCATGCAAGCCGGTATCGACGCCGTAAAGGCGGGCGTGACCGAGAACGAAATCGGGGCGGCCGTTTCTGCAGCAATGTTCCGCGCTGGTGGCGAACCACCGGCCGTCATGCCCTACGTGACGTCCGGCCCGCGCTCGATGATCGGCCATGCGACCTGGGAAGGCCGCACCGTCCAGGATGGTGAGCATGTCTTCCTTGAGGTCGGCGGCTGTTACCGGCGCTATCACACGGCGATGATGCGCACGGTCGTCCTGCAGGACCAGTTGTCCAGCTCGATGGAGAGCGCGCAGCGTCAGATGATCAAGGCCCTGCGGGAACTGAAGAATTATATCCAGCCTGGCCTGACGGTCTCAGATGCAGACAAGATCGTACGGGATATTGTCAGCGATGGTCGCCATGGCGGCGCGCTCATCACGCGGTCCGGCTATTCGATCGGAATCGCCTTCCCGCCGAGCTGGGACGAGGGCTACATTCTCTCGCTGATGCAAGGCGACCCGCAAATCCTGAGGGAAGGCATGACCTTCCATATTATTCCGTGGGTCTGGGGCGTCGATGGCGACAAGACGGTCGGCATTTCCGACACGATCTATGTCACCGAGGACGGCTGTGAAAGCTTCTTCTCTCTTGAGGAAGAATTCACGCTGAAGCCCGGAAAGAAGGCGTCTTCCGACAAACCGTCCGGAGATGCGTCAAAATCCAAATCGAGCAACGGCCAGGCCGCGAGCGCCTGAACGACAAGACTGGAGACAGGATCATGCTGACTGCCGTGAACCCGGCAACGGGCGACATTGTTCGCGAGGTCGAACCAGATAGCGATGAGGCCATCGAAGCGAAGCTGACGGCCTCGGTCGAAGCGTATCGCCAATGGAAGGAAAAAAGCTTTGCCGAACGGGCTGCGCTGCTGAACGCGGTCGCCAAGCTGATGCGCGAACAAGTCGAAACCCTTGCGCCATTGATGACGGAAGAAATGGGCAAGCCGATCAAGGAAGCGCGCGGTGAGGTCAACAAGTCTGCCTGGTGTGCCGAGCACTATGCTGCAAATGCTGAAGCCTACCTGGAACGGCAGGTCATCGAGTCCGATGCAACACTGTCCTATGTCGAACACCTGCCTATCGGCCCGGTTCTGGGCATCCTGCCCTGGAACGCCCCGTTCTGGCTCGCCTTCCGCTTCAGCGCACCGGCACTGATGGCCGGCAATTCCTGCCTGATGAAACATGACCCGCACGTCCCGGGCTGCGCGCTGGCGATCGAGAAATGTTTCCGCGACGCCGGCGCGCCCGAGGGGTTATTCCAGGCGCTGATGATCGAAACGCCGCGGGTCGAGGCCGTCATGCGTGACAAGCGCGTGCGCGGTATTTCCTTCACCGGGTCTTCGCGCGGCGGCGCAAAAGTCGCCGAGATTGCTGGTTCGGAGGTCAAGCCCGCAGTCCTCGAACTCGGGGGCTCCGACCCATCCATCGTGCTCGCTGACGCTGACCTCGAAAAGGCCGCCGATGTCCTGACCCTGTCGCGCATCATCAATGCGGGACAGTCATGCATCGCGGCGAAACGGATCATCGTCGAGGCCAGTGTCTATGAGAAAATGAAGACGCTGATGAGCGAGAAACTGGGCGCCTTGAAGCTGGGAGACCCTGCGCTCGAAGAAACCGACGTCGGTCCGATCGCCCGCAAGGACTTGCGTGCCACCCTGGACCGGCAGGTCCGTAGCACGATCTCCGAAGGCGCGACCTGTCTGCTGGGCGGCGAAGTTCCCAAAGGCGACGGCTATTTCTACCCCGTCACCCTGCTTGCCGACGTCGAGCCTGGCATGACAGCCTTCAAGGAAGAGACGTTTGGTCCCATCGGTGTGCTGATTGAAGCGCGCGACGAGGAACACGCGCTTTCGCTCGCAAACGACACCGAATTCGGCCTCGCGGCTTCCGTCTGGACCGACACCGAGCGGGGGCAAGAGATGGCGCGCCGCATCGAGGCTGGGCAAGTCAGTGTCAATGGCATCGTCAAGACGGACCCGCGCCTGCCATCGGGCGGCATAAAGGCGTCCGGTCTCGGACGGGAACTCGGCCCGCATGGCATCATGGAGTTTGTGAACGCCCAACAGGTCTGGGTTGGACCGGTTCGCGACAGCTGACCTGAAAACAGACAAACCCGATACAGCAAATTTCGAAGAAGTTTGACGCCGTCATTTTAGCGCGGCTTCAAATCTCTTCTGTAGGCCTTGACGCTGGCAAGGCCGCATTTCTCGCGGCCCGAACAGAACGTTCAGGGGCTGACCATGCTGCTAGCAAAACGCATCGCAATGATCGGACGGGCGGGAATCCTCGCCACGAGCCTGATATGCGGCGCACACGCACAAACGTCGCTGGCTGGCGGAGAATCCGCTGCAGCCATGACGACGAACCGCCCGGTCGAGCGCGACCTCACGGTCACAGTGAACAGGTCCACGCCGATCGACATCTCGCGACCATTCAAGCGAATTGCCGTATCACAGCCGGGAATCGCCGACGCTTCGCCGACGGCTGACAACCGCCTTTACGTCCGTGGCCGGACGATCGGAAGCACAAACATCCTCGTCTATGATGACGAAGGCCGCCTTGTCGAAGTGATTGATGTCCACGTGCAGCATGACCTCGGCGCGATCCGCAGCGATGTCACCGCACTCTTTCCTGCCGTGGACCTTGATCTTCGAACTGTGGCCAATCGTCTGCATGTGCGCGGCGATGTTCCCGATGATGCAACGGCCGCCGAGATCATGGAGATCGCCTCCAGCTATGCTCCCGAAGCAGTGATCAACGCGCTCAAGATCAGCAGTCCGCAACAGGTCATGCTGGAAGTCCGCTTTGTCGAAGCATCGCGCGAGGATGTGAAGGAAATCGGTCTTGGCAACCAGGTGAGCCGCGCGGGTGATTTTCTATTCTCGACTGGGTCCAGCTTGCTGTCGGGCGGAGCACCGAAATCCATCGCTTCGATCCTCGGGCGCTCGGGCGACGTCGATATAGACGTTTTCCTGCAGGCCCTTGAGGAGAAGGGTATCATCCGCACCCTCGCTGAACCGAACCTCGTGGCGCGCTCGGGCGAGACGGCCAGCTTTCTTGCTGGCGGCGAATTTCCCGTGCCGGTGGCCGCTGACAATGACACGATCACAATCGAATTCCGCGAGTTCGGCGTGAGCCTCGATTTTACGCCCACGATCCTTTCGGATTCCAAGATGAGCCTGGAGGTTCGTCCGGAAGTCAGCCAGCTTGATCCGCGCAACTCGGTCCGTCTTGCCGATGTCGAAATCCCGGCCCTCAGCGTACGCCGGGCACACACTATCGTCGAGCTTGCCGACGGCGAGAGTTTTGCGATTGCGGGCCTGATCCAGAACACGGTCGACAGCACCTCGCTACAGACACCTTGGCTCGCGGATGTGCCCGTCATTGGTGCGCTTTTCCGTTCCAATCGTTTCCGCGAGAACGAGACCGAACTCGTCATCATCATCACGCCCCGCCTTGTTCACCCTGCAGGCCGCGGCACGCGCCTGTCTGACCCGCTGGAACAGACGCGTGCGCCATCGGACATTGAACGGGTGTTTCTCGGCGACCTTGAAAAAGGCGCGGACAGGCCACTCGGCGAGGCAGTCAAGTCCAATATCGAAACCCAGTCAGTCCGCCCGGACCTGGGCTACGTGCCCCAATTTTCGGAGGGCGCAGAATGAACAATGAATCCGCGGCAATAGCCCCAACCTCAAAGACCAGGCTTCACGTCTACGCGCCTCAATGGGGAGGCAATATTTCGGACGCTGCAGGAGACCTGAGTTCAGTGTCGCTCACCGTCCACGCAGGTGCGGCGGACGCTGTCGATGCGGCCAGCAAGGATGCAGGCGGCATCGCTGTCATCGAACAGGATGCCAGCTTCGATCTTGTGGAATTGATGATCCGGATCTCGCAGGAACATCCCGATTTGCCAGGCATCGTGGTTGGCAAGAATGTCCCCGTTCTCGCGGTCAAGCACATCATTGCGATGTCCCGCTGGGACCTGATGGACGTCCCCGTAAACGCAGATGAGCTGAAACAATCCATTTCGACTGTCACCCGACGTGACAGCATGGGAACCGACAATACCGGCAGATGCTGGAGTGTGACTGGCTCGGTCGGCGGCTGTGGCGCGACGCTGCTGGCCGTGGAACTCGCCTACCAGATCAGTCAGCGGGAAACGAACAATTCAGTCTGCCTCGTCGACCTCGACTTCTTTGACGGTGCCTGCGCGTCCTATCTGAACTGCCCGTCCAGCCTGAACCAGTCAGCGCTCACCCAATCTGCTGACCGCATCGATGAAGCCCTCCTGCAGGCCTTCATTTCACGCCACAAGAACGGCATCCACCTGCTCTCGGCGCCGCGCTCGGACCGGCTCTGGAATACGATCAAGCCGGAGGCCATACTCAAGGTGCTCGACGTCGCCTGTTCGACCTATGACCACGTCGTCATTGACCTGCCCCGCTGGCCGACACCGTGGACAGCGGCGGTCGTTACAGGATCAGACGAAAATCTCGTCATGAGCGAACTGACCGTGCCAGCCCTGCACGCTGCCCGTCACCGTGTAGAAGAGCTGGAAATGCTGTCGGACGGTCTCGCCCAGCCGCGCATCCTGCTCAACCGCATGGCCAAGCGCATGTTCAGCAATACCGTCACAGTCTCGCAGGCTGAAGAAGCGATCGGGCGCCCGGTGTACGCAACCATCTCGTCCGACTGGGAAGCGGCCCTGGCGTCCGTGAACTTCGGCCAGGCCGTCAGTCAGGCGAAGCCGGGCAACCGTATCTCAAAAGATGTCGAAGCGCTGATCTACGCGCTTGAACATGGTGAGGAAGCAACCTCGTCAACCATCAAGGCAAGAAGGAGCGCATAATGGGCCGGTTCTCCCTTCTCTCCAAAGCGCAGCAGCCCCCTCATGAAGACGGGCCGTCGACCGAAGCCATCGAGGATACTGAAGGTCAGGCACCTGTCGAAGCGCCCAACTTCCTGACGGGGCTGGACGAAACGGAAGATTCTGCTGACGAGGCAGAGACGCCGCCGGCCTTCGACCTGCTCGACGCCAAGCTTCGCGTTCATAACAAGCTCATCGACGAGCTTGACCTGTCCATGCTCGACAAGCTGGACGAGACGGAGATGAAGCGCCAGGTCCGGCGTCTTGTCACCGAAATCGTCCGTGAAGAGCGTATTCCGATGAACCAGGCGGAAGTCGCCCAGTTCGCAGACTCCGTTTACGATGAAATGACCGGTCTCGGCCCACTTGAGCCCCTGCTCGCCGACCCGAGCATTTCCGACATTCTGATCAATGGCGCAAAGCAGGTCTATGTCGAACGCCATGGTGAGCTGGAACTGTCGGAAGCGAAGTTTCGTGACAATGCTCACCTGCGCCGGATCGTCAGCCGGATTGTGTCTGCGGTGGGCCGCCGTGTGGACGAAAGCCAGCCCTTGGTCGATGCCCGCCTCCTCGACGGCTCACGTGTGAATGCGGCGATCGAACCCGTTGCGATTGACGGTCCACTCGTTTCCATACGGAAGTTTTTCAAGAAGCCGCTGACACTGGATAAGCTCATATCTTTCAAGGCGATGCCGAAGGAAGTTGGCGAGTTTCTCCACGGTGCCGTGAAGTCCCGCGTGACCTGCATCATTTCTGGCGGCACAGGTTCAGGCAAGACGACGCTGCTGAATGCCTTGTCTGCTGCAATCAGTCACAAGGAGCGCCTTATCACCATCGAGGACGCCGCTGAACTCCAGCTGCAGCAGCCGCATGTTGCGCGCATGGAAACCCGTCCGCCCAACCTCGAAGGCAAAGGTGAGATACGGCAGCGTGAACTCGTGAAGAACGCCCTGCGGATGCGGCCAGACCGGGTCATCCTGGGCGAGGTGCGTTCCGAAGAGGCCTTTGACATGCTTCAGGCCATGAATACCGGCCACGAAGGCTCGATGGCGACAATCCACGCCAACAATCCACGCGAAGCCATCAGCCGACTTGAACAGATGGTCGCCATGGGCGGCCTGCGTATTTCACAGGAAGCTGTGCGCGGCCAGATCGCCTCGGCTATCGGCATCATTATCCAGGCCCAGCGCCTGTCCGATGGCTCTCGCCGCGTGACCCATGTCACCGAAGTCACGGGCATGGAGGGCGAAGTCATCCAGATGCAGGATATCTTCAAGTTCGAACGCCTGCGCACGGAAGAAGACGGGACGGTGGTCGGCGAATTTCGCGCCAGCGGCCTGAGGCCGCGCTGCCTCGACGAAATGCAACGCCGCGGCATCCGTCTTCCCGTCGAATATTTCGACCCGTCGAAACCGCTTCTCAAGGTGCCGTAAGCCGCCATGGGATTTGAAGCGGTCATCTATGTCCTTGCCTTCGGCTCCGCCTTCATGGCGGTGCAGTCAGCGCTGGGGTTCGGCAAGACAGCGCTCGAAAAGACCCGTATCAACAAGCGCCTCAAGGTAAAGGACAGCCAGGCTACGGTCGCGGACCTGATCGTGGAGCTGCGCCGCCAGCGTGGTCTCGACCAGGACGGCAATGGACGGCTGTCCCTGCAATGGTTCAACGACCTGGTCACCCGCTCTGGCTTGAGTTTTCAGCCAACCGTCTGGGCAGCTGTTGCGGCAGGTGTCGGCGCGGCGGCATTTGGTGCCGCGTTCTGGTTCCTGAAAAGCCCGACCTTTGCTGTACCTGCCGGACTTGTTGCCGCCATTCTGCTCCCCCTGCTCTTTCTGAAGCACAAGGTCGCCCAACGGGAGAAACTGCTTGGCGCCCAGCTGCCGGACGCCCTTGAAATCATCGTCCGAAGCCTCGAGGCGGGTCACCCGGTTCCCACGGCGGTCTCGCTGGTAGGGCGCGAAATGCCGGACCCGATCGGCTCTGAATTTGGTCTTGCTGCCGACGAAATCTCCTATGGCTCAAGCCTTGAAGAAGCCGTCCGCAAACTTGCCGAGCGCACGCGCCAGCCAGACGTCGAGCTTTTCGCTGCCACTGTGCGGCTTCAGGCCAAAACCGGCGGCAACCTTGCGAGCCTGCTCAAGGTCAATGCGTCAACGGTGCGCGCGCGTCAGAAGATGCGCCTGAAGGTTCAGGCGGCGTCGTCGGAGGGGCGTGCGTCAGCACTGATCCTTACCGCGGCGCCATTCCTCGTCATGGGGGCAATGTATGTCATCACGCCGAACTTCTATGGCGATGTCATTGACGAAAAGCTTGTCCAGTATGGCTTGGGCGGCTGCCTTCTCTGGATGGCCATCGGCAATCTCGTCATGCGCAAGATGATCAATTTCAAGGTCTGAGGAGGTAGAAGCAATGCCCCCACCGGGCCCTGACCAGATAACCGCTATCACGATCATCATGATCGTCATGGGCGCCGCGATGCTTGTCCTTGGCAGCAAGGTTTTCCGGTCGGTTCGCGACCGGCGCCAAGTCAGCGACCGGCTCAAGGCTGACGACGGCCGCCCATCGCGGGTATCGGCTTATTCCGAACGGCCCAAGGTGAGCCTTGTCGAGAAGATCGGCCGCCGCTTCACCGATCCGAACTCCGCGGACCTGACGAAGCTCCGGTTCCGGCTGATGAAGGCTGGCTATTACGGCAAATCCGCGCCCCACATCTACATTGGCGTCCGCTTCGTTGCGTTGATCCTGCCACAATTCATCCTGCTTGCCTGCTGGCCGCTCGTGGACCAGTACATGCCCCAGCACGGCCTGTTGCTGTCGTCCGTCGCACTCGGAATCATTGCATTCATTTCCCCCTCCTTCATCCTCGACAAGAAGGTCGCAAGCCGCGAGGAGCAATATCGAAACGGCTTCCCGGACATGATGGACCTGCTGGTCGCCTGTGTGGAGGCCGGTCTAAGTCTCGACGGTGCGGTTCAGCGCGTTTCTGATGAGCTGGTCCAGCGCTATCCCAATCTCGCCGACCATCTGAAAATCATGAACCTGGAAATGCGGGCCGGACGTGCACGGACAGAAGCCTGGAAGAATTTCGCCGACCGCCTTGGTCTCGACGAGGCCCGGGCTCTGGCGACCATGCTGCGCCAGTCCGAGGAACTCGGCACGAGCGTTGGTGAGACCCTGCGTGTCTTCGCATCGGACATGCGTGAAAAGCGGATGCTCTACGCTGAAGAGAAAGCCCTGGCCCTGCCGGCGAAACTCGTCGTGCCGCTGATCCTCTTCGTCTTCCCGTCGCTACTCGTCGTGCTGATGCTGCCGGCTATCGTACGGATGATGTACGTCTTCAGCCAGACCTGACCCCCTAGACGTCTCTCGCAAAACAAGACGCGCGCGCTCCAAAACAAGAACCGCGCACACCATGGCGCGATCGGGTGATCACTCAAAACGGTATGAAAAAGCCCCGGCCCTCATTCTGGGAACCGGGGCGAGAAGCATTTGTGAGGCATTCTGTCCTTTAGGCTTTCGCCCCAAGTCCTTTATTGGCTGGCCGGGACGACGTGCTGGCTGATGTCTTCGCCAAGAACCACCTCAATCGTCGACGACACAGGTGCCTTGGGCTGTAGCGGCCGAGGTCTCGGCGCGACGTAGACGGATTTGCGCGGCTTTTCCTCTTCGCGCAGCGACACCAGCTCGGCTTGCTCGAACGCATCATCAGCGCTGCCTCGCAAAGCAAGCGACAATGTGCCGGTCTGCGATGCGACGGACAGTTTCTGTGCCTGGTCCAGAGACACTGACAAGGTGGCCGTTTCAAAGACGTCGGGTTGCTCGCCCGTCATGTCATCGTTGAGATCTACGCCGAGCACTTCCACATTCTGCAGGAGGACCTTCGAGACAAGCTTCAAGACTTTTGAATCAGGGGCGGCATCTTCGGTGAAGATCACATCGACCCTGTCACCCGGCAGCACAAAGCCGCCAACGCCCGATACAGCTGTCGTGCGGATGGTAAAAGCGCGGTAGCCGGGCTCAATCTTGGCCGAAAGCGATGCCCGCATGCCAGGAGACAGCAACATCGCATTCGACAGGGGCTGACCAGCAGCAATATCGATCAGCGTCCGGCGGCTTTCGCCTGACTCTTCCAGCGCCTCTCGCGAGTCAAAGCTGCCAGGCGGAATCGCACTGACAGGCCGCTCCTCGACGCGGAACCAGTCGGGACTGACCGAGACACCGCGAGGGATGCTGCGTGCCGCAATGAGAACCGGTGCCTTCGGTGGTTCTGCAGGTGCGGCCACCTCGACCGAGCGCACAGCATCCGGCTCGGAGGAGGATAGCCAGAGCCTTGCGCCAAAAAGGGCAGCCGCACCAAACGCAATCGACAGAACAAGAGTGATCACTGGGGACATTTGCATTGGTGCATTCCTCGAACATGAGTTTAGGCCTACCCTAAAGCCTCGCCTCTTAACCGGGGTGCAAACATGGAAAGGGAATTGGACCAGATCACTTAACCAAATGGCCCGACGACCTGTGAGAAGTGCCAGCTTGCTGCAGCTGCCACCATTATTGTAACATGTTATAAGTTTTGATGATCGCCGCAGCCGCAGGAGTTCTACCCGTTGGAAAAGATGAAATCGTATCTCGGCTGGAAGATCGACTATACTGTGCCCGCCGGCGAGCCGGCATTCGCCGCACCGGACTCCATGTCCTGGCGCGTATTCAAGAATCCGATCGCACTCGCCATTGGCGGTGTGGCAGCCGTTCTTCTTGAATTTGCAGACGCACGCATTCGTTCCGGCGTTTGGGATCACTCGGTCTTCAAGACAGATCCAATCGGACGCTCACAACGCACCGGGACCGCGGCCATGGTCGGCGTTTACGGTCCGCAAAGCGCAGCGCGCCGAGTTATCCAGGGCGTCACCAACATGCACAGCAAGGTGACAGGAATGACGCCGTCAGGGGAGGCCTACAAGGCGCTCGACGTCGAACTCCTCGACTGGGTTTCAGCAACGGCGAGCTTCGGCTTTCTGACCGCCTATGATCGCTTCGTGAAGCCGGTCTCCTATGACGAGAAATGCCGCTTTTACGAGGAAGGAGAGCAGGTCGCCCGACTTTATGGCGTCAAACATCCGATCCGCAGTCCCGAAGACTTCGATGCTATGCTCGCAGCGCTCATGCCGCGGTTCGAGCCCCACCCGATCAATTCCGAGTTCCTCGACATTGTGAAGTCCGGCAAGGAAATGAGAAACGTTCCCAAGTCGCTGCAGTCGAGCCTCGCCAATGCGTCTGTGTCCATTCTGCCGCCGAAAGTCCGCGAAGTGTTGGAGCTCGGTCCGGAATATGATCTCAGTCCGCTCGCTCGCATGTCGCTTAAGTCGCTCGGCGCCCTGGCCGAGCGAATTCCGGTAAAAGGGTCACCGCCAGCGCAAGCGGCCACGCGGCTGGGCCTGCCCTGGACCTTTGCATGGAAAAGCCCGAAAGCGCAGCAGCGCATCCTTCAGGCGGCTCCCGGTCTCGAAAGCGCTAGCCCGGCACATCCTCCAGCGGAATGACATCAACGGCTTGGCGGCTCTGCTGATCGGTCGCCGCTTTCAGGATGCCCTTGACCGGCGACACATCCGAATAATCGCGTCCGTAAGCGACGACTATATGGTCGACACCAACATGGACAGCGTTTGTCGGATCGTACTCGATCCAGCCGAGCTCCGGGCCGCACCAAGCCCGAACCCAGGCATGCATGGCATCAGCACCGCTGAGCCGCGCCTGTCCGGGCGGCGGCGTCGTCCGAAGAAAGCCGCTGACATAGCCAGCCGGAATGCCAACACTACGCAATGCCGCAATCATGATATGGCTGAAATCCTGACAGACGCCGTGACGGGCGGCAAACGCCTCTTCGTGCGACGTTTCGACTGACGTGGCGGTCGCGTCGAAAGACATGTCCCGGTTCAGGGCTTCACCAAGGATTTGCACCGTATCGGCAACACCGACATCTGGCGGCAGCATGTCCTCGACATAGTCGCTCAATTGTCGGTTGGGCCGGATGCGAGGACTTCTGCCAAGGAAATGAAGGGGCGAATCCGGTGCCAGCGAGTGAACATCATTCAACGCTGCCGGCAGCGCATCCAGCGCCAGGCCTGAGGTCTCTTCCTTGACCTGGACATGACGTTCTATCCGCGCTTTCAGGCTGAATTCTATCCGGGAATGGGCGTGGCTGAAGACGATCTCATGCGCTTGATTGCCAAAGAAGTCGCGAAAGGTGCTTCGTTCGCTGGGTACAGGCGCGACATCGAGCGACGCGGCAATGGCGCGCTGCTGCCCCGCCAGGTCGCGAGGCACGAACCTCAACATGTGGCGGCCCGCCCAGACTGGCGCCTTGTAACTGTAGGTAATGCGCAGGCTGATATCATACCGCATGACGATCCTCAGCTCATATAGGTCCGGCCGAGACAGTCGGAAAATGCTCCGATATCGCTTCTCAAAGCCAGCAATGCTGCGCTGTTCATGGCATCCTGCGGCATTGTTACAAATTTCGTGTGAATGCGGAGGAGCTGCGAATAAACCTCTGACGGATGGCCATTTTCCATCGCGCGCGGTAGTGCCTCCACATGCGCCTTCAGCACATCGAGATGGAAAATCAACGACCGCGGATTAAGCGGGTCCCGCGCCAGCAGTTCGATTACGGATTTGCGTGAGGCAATGAACGCATAGCGTCGGCGGTGAGAAATCGTGCTGTCGCCATATTCCAGCGCCAGATCAAGCGATCCGTCAGGCGCGCCCGGGTCGAGAAAGCTTGCCAAGGCCCAGGCCAGCGACATGACGTGTTCTATGGACCGCCCAAGGCTGAGAAAGCGCCACTCGGTGAATCGGTACATGTTCTCGTGGACGAGGCCGGTAAATCCGCTCGACTCCCGCAGCAACCAGACCATGCGCCTTGCTGTCTCGTCGCCAGGGTCCAGTTCTTCGTCCTCGTCATGCACTGTATCAACAATTTCCGAGATGGCCGCCCAGCCATCCGGCGAGAGGCGGTCACGCACGCTCCCTGCTGTTCTGGAAGCGGAATCGATAGCACTGACCAGGCCAGCAGGCATCGCTTCGCTGGTGTCGAGCCCGATCCGCTTCATGAAAGCTGACAGGTGTCTCAACAGTGGGGACGACGGCGATTCCGCATCTGCCAGCCGGGAATGATATGCCCGGTTAAGGCGCGCAAATCCTTCGGCCCTGTCAACATAGCGACCCAGCCAGTAAAGGTTCTCCGCCGCATTGCTTGGCAGCGCGCCGCGTTTGGCGCGCGGCTCGGCCGTCATCTCGCTGACCAGCGCTGTTCGGGTATCGACCGGCCTATCGCTGATAATCCAGACGTCGGCGACAGAGCCGCCCTTCTGCATATTGAGAACGGTCGAGCCTTCCTGAGGTCCGATCCGCGCAAAGCCGCCCGGCATGACAGACCATCCGTCATCTGTTCGCACCATGAAGACCCGCAGGCTCATGGGGCGCGGCTGCAGGCGCCCATCGACAAAGGCCGGTGAAGTCGAAAACGACACCGCCTCCTGCCCCACGAGATTTTCACCCTCTTCGTCGATCAGGTGCTGCACAGTTTTGTACACTGATGACTTCAACTCGCCCGCGAGCACGGTCGTCTCATCAGGGTCGAAGGGCATGCGGGTCGAAAGGGCCGGCGCAATCATCATTTTGTCGACGTGATCCAGCACATAGCGACGCTCGGCTGCCTGTCCGCACCACCAGGTGGCAATGTTCGAAAGTGCCAGGGGCTCTCCAAGAAGATGGCGGGCGATCCGCGGGAGGAACGCCATCAGGGCACGGGTTTCGAGGATGCCGGTCCCGAGCGCATTCACCATCGAGACTGTGCCCCGTCTGGCCGCCCCAACAAGGCCAGCCGTGCCGAGCTTTGAGCCTTCTTCCAGTTCGAGGGGATCAGAGTAAAGCGCGTCCAGGCGGCGCCACAAGACATCAACCGGCTGCAGTCCAGATACAGTCCGCACACAGACTTCTCCGTCCACGACAGTCAGGTCTTCGCCCTCGACAAGGAGCAAACCAAGATAGCGCGCGATATAGGCCTGCTCGAAATAGGTCTCACTGTAGGGTCCCGGGCTCAGGATCGCGACATGATTATCCGCCGACCGCCGCAGATTTAGCAGGCTGGCACGGACATCCCGGAAGAAACCCGACAGCCGGTGCACACGCGCCTCAGCATAGTGCTCAGCGTAGACGCGAGATGTCGCCACGCGGTTCTCGAGCGCATAGCCCGCGCCAGACGGTGCCTGCGTGCGGTCGTTCAGAACCCACCATTGGCCATTCGGTCCCCGTCCGATCTCAAAAGCGAGAAAGTGCAGGTATTTCCCAGATGGCGGATCAACACCGACAAGAGGACGAAGCCATTCCGGGCTTTGTGCAATGAGCCGGCCCGGCAGGTAACCATCTCGGACTAGCCTGTTTTCTCCGTAGAGATCAGCTGCAACCTGCTGGAGCAGCTGCGCCCTTTGTGTCAGTCCCCTGCAGATCTCGTCCCATTCGCGCTCGTGAATAAGGACGGGCACATGCGAAAGCGGCCATGGGCGCTCGCGCGAAACGTCATTTGTGTACTGGCGGAGAAAGACGCCGGAATCGCGCAGGTACATATCCCCACGCTTGAACCAGCTATTGATGGTTTCTGGCGTCTGGCCAGCCAGGTGCGATAGAAGCCCGGACCAGGCAGGGCGCAGCTGGCCGAATTCGTCCAGCAACTCATCGGGCGCCGAAGGATTAGGCCGGTAGGATTCCAGCAACTTCCAGATAGCGTCCGATTGTGCCGGGTTGGCCTGGCTCATCGATCTACACTCCAACGCCGCGACGCAGGTCGAGCGTCGTCGGAAACTCCGGATGCGGGCGCTCGGTTTCAGGTAGTTGTGCCCCTGGCGTATGGCCATGCGGCTCGAACCGCGCGAGCCGGCGGGCTTCGGCCTCGTTGGAATTGACCGGAAAGGTCTCATAGTTCCGGCCGCCGGGATGCGCGACATGATAGACGCATCCGCCGATAGCGCGGTTCGACCAGGTATCGAAAATGTCGATGGTGAGTGGCGTGTTTACGGGCAAGGTCGGGTGCAATGAAAGCGGTGGCTGCCAGGCCTTATAGCGCAGCCCGGCCACTTGCGTCCCATTTTCTCCAGTTGGCGTAAGGGGAAGCCGACGGCCATTACAGGTGACGACATATCTCTCTGGCGCAGTTGCCTTCAGCTTTACCTGAAGGCGTTCAGCCGAGCTGTCAGTGTAGCGCACTGTGCCACCAATCGCGCCGCTCTCACCCAAGACATGCCAGGGTTCAATCGCCTGGCGAAGCTCAAGCCAGTTGTTCTCATAGGTAACTTCGCCGCAGAACGGGAAGCGGAACTCGAACTGGGCAGCATACCACTCCGGCTTCATCTCGAAGCCATGCTCGCGCAGGTCATCCAGCACCTCCATGAAGTCCTGCCACACGAATTCCGGCAGCATGAACTTGTCATGCAGCATTGTCCCCCACCGCGGCGGCTTGCCTGTGGCCGGGCTTTTCCAGAAGCGTGCAATCAGCGCCCGGAGCAACAGCTGCTGGGCAAGGCTCATCCGTGCATTCGGCGGCATCTCGAAGGCACGGAATTCGACGAGGCCCAGCCTTCCAGTCGGACCGTCCGGGGAATAGAGCTTGTCGATACAGATTTCCGAGCGGTGCGTATTACCCGTAACGTCGATCAGCGCGTTGCGCAGCAGCCGATCGACAAGCCAGGGCGGCGGCATGTCACCCTCTCCCGGCTTCGGGATCTGCGAAAGCGCGATCTCAAGCTCGTAAAGCGTATCATGACGCGCCTCATCGATCCGGGGCGCCTGGCTGGTCGGGCCGACAAAAATGCCTGAGAACAGGTAGGACAGGCTCGGATGACGTAGCCAGTGCAGGATGAAACTTTTCAGCAGGTCCGGCCGGCGCAGGAACGGGCTGTCGAGCAGCGTCGCCCCGCCAACTACCACATGGTTGCCCCCACCGGTACCGGTATGCCGTCCATCGATCATGAACTTGTCCGCGCCAAGCCTGGTCTGCCGCGCCTCTTCATAGATCGTCTCGGTCGTCTCCACGCATTGCTGCCAGTCGTGCGCTGGATGGATGTTGACTTCGATGACGCCGGGATCTGGTGCAACCCGGATGACGTTGAGGCGATGATCGGGCGGCGGCGCATAACCCTCGATATGGACTTTCAGGCCCAGCTTTTTCGCCGAAGCCTCGGCCGCACGGATGAGCTCGAGGTAGTCTTCCAGCGCTTCTGTTGGCGGCATGAAGACGCAAAGTCGTCCGTCACGCACTTCAACAGACAGCGCTGTACGAACAGCCTCCTCCGCGCCATCGAGCGTCTGCTCCTGGATATCCTGACCTGCTGAGGCAGCTGTCCGGCTTGCGACAGGCTGGCGAACGACCCCGTCTTCATCCTGGTTGATCGCTTCTTTCAGCGTGAAGTCGGGCAGTGGGCCACGCGGCGCAGCCGGGTCAGTAATGTTGATGTACGGATAAAGCGCTGGCGGCACATGCGGCAGCGACTCCAGGGGCAAACGGTAACCGGCTGGAGAATCGCCGGGGACGAGGAAAAGTTTTCCCCGCCGCAGCTTCCACTTCTCTGTTCGCCAGCGCTGTCCAGTCGCCTTGGCCTGCCAGCGCTGGACGGGAAGGACAAACCCGCACGGTTCCGTCAACCCACGATCAAAGACCCGCGCGATCCGCGCCCGCGCCTCGGCATCCTTGAGTTCGGAATTCTCTGGCGTGACGTTTTCCGGCAGTTTGGCTTCCTTGAGGAGCCATTCGCCGGGATCCTCATAGGCCGGCACCACCGCGTCTGTGTCGACGCCGAGTTCGGTCGCAATCTCAGTCATGAGCTGTTGGGCTTCTTCGGGGCCCACATCGTACTGCTCGGTCTCGCTGGCGATCAGGTTTTCATCCGCCCAGACCGGCTTGCCATCCCGGCGCCAGTAGAGCGAGAAGGTCCAGCGCGGCAAGGTTTCGCCAGGATACCATTTCCCCTGCCCGTAATGCAGGAAACCGCCAGGCGCGAAGCGGTCACGCAGGCGCCGGATCAGCTTGTCGGCGAGGTCTCGCTTGGTTGGGCCGACAGCCGCTGTGTTCCATTCAGCCGCTTCGAAATCGTCGATCGAGATGAAGGTCGGCTCGCCGCCCATGGTGAGGCGGACATCCTGCTCCTTCAGAACCTCATCCACCTTGTTGCCGAGCGCATCAAGATCAGCCCAGCTCTCATCGGAGAAGGGCTTCGTGATCCGCGGATGCTCGGCGACACGTGCGACCTGCATGTCGAAATGGAAGTCGGTCTTCGTGTCCGGATCGCCAGTGAAGCCGCCAGCAATCGGCGCCGCGGTCTTGTAGTGTGGGGTTGCGGCCAACGGAATGTGACTTTCGCCGGTGAGCAGGCCTGAGGTCGGATCGAGGCCGATCCACCCCGCCCCCGGGATGTAAGCCTCGGCCCAGGCGTGCAGGTCCGTGAAGTCATGGTCCGTGCCTGCCGGCCCGTCGAGCGCAACCAGATCAGGCTTCAGCTGGATGAGGTAACCCGACACGAAGCGCGCGGCGAACCCAAGACGGCGCATGAGCTGGACCAGCAGCCAAGACGAATCCCGGCAAGAGCCCGAGCCTATCGTCAGCGTCTCTTCCGGCGTCTGCACGCCCGGCTCGAGGCGGACGATGTAATCGACAGCGTCCGAGACGCGCCGGTTGAGATCGACGAGGAAGTCGACTGTCCCCGTCGTTCCGCGTGGAACATCCTTGAGAAACGCCTCGAATTTCGGGGTGAGCGGCTCCGTCGTCAGATAGATACCGAGATCGTCCGCATAATCGTCGGAATACTCGAAGGGCCATTTCTGGGCGCGCTCTTCAACGAAGAAGTCGAACGGATTGTAGACCGTCATGTCCGCAACGAGATCCACCTCAATCTTGAATTCCCGGACCGGGTCGGGAAACACGAAGCGCGACATCCAGTTGCCATACGGGTCCTGCTGGTGGTTCACGAAGTGATTGTCTGGCGACACCTTGAGGCTGTGCGAGACGATCCGCGTACGCGAATGCGGCGCCGGTCTTAGCCGGATAATTTGCGGTCCCAGACTGACCGGCCTGTCATAGGTGTAGTGCGTGAGGTGATGGATGCTGGCGAGAATTGCCATGTAGGTTCCTGAAGTTGCGCGAAGCCGGCTCCATCGCAGCGCATTATGGCCGCGATTGCAAAGAACTTTCGGTCAAGGATTGTCGTGCGAGGCTGGAAAGCCCGTCCTGACAAGCGAAAGAGATTTTACCGCCCAGCTTTCAGGCAGCCCCTTCACCACGTCTGAAGCGCTGGCGAAGACTTTCAATGATCATGTCCAGACCAAACTCGAACAGTTCGTCATGCGTCGGCTCGGAGCGAGACTTGATTTCTTCATCGACAATGCGCTCCTGAAGAGCCGAACCAAGCGCGAAACGGCGCAGGGTTTGAATGGCGTAGACCGCCTCAATTCTCGAGAATCCGTGCTGTTCCAACACGTTGATCGACTTGTTGATCCGTCCCCGTGTGAGTTCATCATCAAAATGCAGCCGGACCATGATGCGCGCACCATCTCTTGTCGCTCGCGCCGCACGATTGATTGCGCGGGCACCGTCAGCCAGCCAACTCGACCAATCGAATTCGGCTTCGTGCTGACTCGGCGTCGGGATCAGCGACTGATAAAGCCGCCTGCACATCGCATCGAGAATTTCGTCCTTGTTGCGGAAATGCCAGTAAAGCGACGCATTCCTGATCCCAAGGCGGGACGCAAGCCTGCGTGTACTGAATGCGTCAAGCCCAGTCTCGTCGAGAAGTTCCAGCGCACTATCGACAATTCGCTCCTGATTAAGCGGTTCACGGTCCTCATCAGGCACTGGTGGATTGGAATGCGTCCCCATGATAGACGAAATATCGCTCCGAAGCGCCATAAAAGGCAAGCTGTTTCGAAGCTTTCGGCTCAACCATTGCTTCAGGCGGAAGCATGGAAGACGGGCCATCTCTCCGCAATGCAACCGTTTTCAAAGACGGCGATATCTCCGAACTGAAGGAAAACGGATTCCGACTGTTTCGGCCTCAGGAAAACATATTCGTCGGGCTCGATCGGCGTAGTCGACGGCGCCGTCAGCATCTGCTGGTTGCTGGAACGCCCATAGGTATCGTTCAGAACGACGCTCTCTGGCCAGACGGGCTCTGCCATCCAGTTGCCCCCAAAAATGAAGACCGTCTTGTCGTGTCCCTCAGGTAGATCCGGCTGCCGGCCGCGAACAAACTCGAAGCCTGCAATATTGATCCCGTCCAGAACCTTGAGCGCTGGCGTTGCTATGAAACTCGCTGGCCAGTGGGGGGCCAGCAGAGGCGTATCGAAATCAGTCGGCTTTACGAGAACCGAGCCCACCGAGACTTCATTGGCAATTTCCGTATCGCGATAGAGCCTGTAGGTTGGACTTCCGGCAGCATTCAGAATCAGACCGCTGGCCGTACGTGAAGCGCATGTCATTGCTTGTGCTTTTGAGAAGATTGACCACGCGCTTTGAAGCGCCACTTCACGCAATCCGCCCTTTTCCGGCATTTTCGCGACATGCGGCTCATACCCCATCAGCCCGGCGAATGCTGCGTGGTTTGATCTGTCGATCGACCTCACCGTATTAACCAGTGCGTCATCCGGGGCAAAACCGCCGCGGTGCAAACCCACATCGACTTCGAGCACCAGCTGCATCGTGATTCCGAGCTCTGCAGCGAGAGCCAGATATTGTTCCGCCCGGGTTGGGGTATCGACCAGCCACTTGATATTGGCGTCAGGGCTGGCCTCGCTATAGAAGCGCCTTGCGGCCGCAACAGGCATCGGCTTTCCCAGCAGCTGTTCGGCTTCCGGCATTTCTCCAGCCAGGGCCAACAGCATCTCAATGTTGAAGGTCATCAGCCGGTCTGAACCCGTGCGCGTCCTGATGTGGCGGATGAGGCCGACAGACGGCAGGGATTTTGCCACGATACGGTAGCCCATCCCTTCGGGCAGGTCGTCCAGAAGCGTTTCGATGTTGTGGTCGAGCCGTTGGCGATCGATCACCAGGGTGGGCTGGGCAATGCCAGCCTCTTTCAAGGCTTTAGACAAGGCAGCGAAGTAGTTTGCGTCCAGGGCGGGGGCGGCCATTATCTTGTGACCTTCACGCCAAACAGCGTTTTCAGGTAGGGCGTCAGGAAGCGCCCCTCAGGGTCAAGCCGGTTCCGCACTTTCGAGAAGGTGACAAACTCGGGATATAGGTCCGACAGCGACCGGTGATCGAGGCTGTGAAGCTTGCCCCAGTGCGGGCGCCCGCCGGCCTTTCGTAAAATGGGCTCAATATCGGAAAAGAAGAAGTCGTAGCTGTCCTCGTGATAGGCATGCACGGCAATTGAAATCCGGCCTCCGTCGTTGAAGGGGCTAAGCCAGATATCGTCGCCGCCCGTCCGTCGAACTTCGATCGGGAAGAAGACATCTGGATGCTTCTTCTCAACGATCGCAATCACATCCGACAGGGCCGAAAGCCCTTTTTTGACCGGCAGGTGGTACTCCATCTCGTTGAACCGGACATTGCGCTGACTGGCGAGCAGCTGCCAGCTGTTGCCAATGACATCCTCACCTTCGAAGGACTCGAACGCCGCTTTCAGGAATTCCCGTCTTCCTTCAACGTCGTCCTCGGCATAGTCGCGCGCCCGTTTGAGGCCCAGGACAGCTTCGTCATCGTCCTGTGGAGGCCTTGGAGTCGGTTTGTTTTTCGTCTCCTCGTGGGCAATCGAAATGCCGTAGCCCGAGAACGGGATATAGAAAAACTCGTAATTCCGGCGGGTTTTCCAGCGCGATTGGGCGTGACCGATCAGTGCGTCCAAGGGCTCGGCCCAGGTCAGCCGGTGCAAGCGGTAGGAATCGACAAGCTGGACTTCCGCCTCAACAATTACGCCGAGCGCACCAAGAGAAACGCGGGCGGCGTCGAAAGCATCGCTGTCGCGTTCGCGCGAGATGGTCAGCAACTCGCCGCTCGCGGTCATGAGTTTCAGTGCCGTGACTTCCGCCGAAAGGCAGGGCAGCCCGGCGCCTGTGCCATGCGTCGCGGTGGAAATTGCCCCCGCCAGGGACTGCTCGTTGATGTCACCAAGGTTGCGAAAGGCAAGACCGTGGCGTTCCAGTTCCGGCGACAGGTACTTCAGACGTGCGCCGGCATTCACCCAGGCACGCTTCGCCGTCTGATCGACACTGTGGACCAGCCCCATGCCGTCCAGCTTGATCAGCGTTCCATCCGTCGCCGCCAGAGGCGTAAAGGAGTGACCGGCGCCAACAACACGTACAGGTCCAGCCGCCCTGGTGATTGCGGCCTTGAGTTCCTCTATATCGCGCGGTCTGGCAATATGTTGCGGCTCCGCCGTCTGATTACCGGACCAGTTGCTCCAGCCCTTTTTCTTGTCGTGCCCGTCAGCCCCCATCGTAAACCCGGCCTCCCTGCATATTAGTTCTTCTTCGAAAAAATAGTGGCACCAGCCGGGCCGGGTGTCACGGGGCTTGACTCTTTTGCTATAGAACAAAATAAGAACATATGGAGTCTGAAGCGCTGAACATACCGGGCGTCTTTCGCCTCGACCGCAAGCCTGAAAAGGCAGATGCACGCTTCCCGCTGAAGCTCGGGGCCGAAGGTGTTCACGAAATCTGCGAGCATGCGCACGGCGACATGGGCGCGGTGAGCGGTTTTGCGCTGGCAGCGGCAAAACCAGCCCCCGGCCCAGTCTTCTGGATCCGTCAGAGACGGCTGCGTCAGGAGCATGGCCGTCTGCTGCAAGCTGGCCTGCCCGCACTCATTCGTGACGAGCGGCCAGTCCTGCATGCCGAGACACGCAAGCTCGCCGACACACTCTGGGCTATTGAGGAAGCGGTGCGATCATCCGCTGTCAGCCTCGTTATGGCGGAGCTGGAAGACATCGATTTCACCGCTTCACGTCGGCTGACGCTTGCCTCTGGGCGCTGCGGTGTGCCGGTCATCCTGATGCTGCCCTTCCGACATGAAGGCTCGAGCGCGGCGTCTGCCCGCTGGCGGGTAAAACCGCGGCCTTCAGCGCCAAACCCCTTCGATGCTCGCGCACCCGGCGCGCTGCGCTGGCAGGCTACTCTCGAACGATCCCGCCAGGCGCCGGCCATGGCGGGACATGTCTTCAATCTCGAGCTGGACAATGAAACGCTATCTCTCCGTGTGGTTCCCGGACTGGCCACTGACACGCCTGCGCCGCGCAAGGCGCCGCAACCTCGGCAAACCGTCAGCCCGGACCTGCGCCGAAGCGCCTGAACCGCGCGCGCCCTTCGCCCTGCTGGAAGATGGCACGCATGGCCTGCGCGTGGTCGCAGCGAATGCGTCTGCACGCGCGCTCGGCATCTCACCGGGTCTTGGCTTTGCCGATGCAAAGGCACGCTGCCCGGACCTCCAGCATGAGGATATCGACCGCGAGGCTGACGCCAGGGCCCTTGCCCGGCTTGCCACCTGGATGATCCGCTATTCCCCGCTGGTCGCTCTCGACGGTGCTGACGGGCTGATGATTGAGACAACCGGTTGTGATCACCTGCACGGCGGGGAGCCGGCCATGATGGAGGCCATCTCCGCCACTCTGGAGGCTGATGCGATCCCCCACCGGCTCGGCCTTGCCGCCACGCCAGGGGCCGCATCGGCGCTTGCCCGCTCCAGCCCCGGCACAATCCTGAAAGATGGCGAGGAGGCCGACGGACTTTCGACACTCCCTGTCACGGCCCTGCGCATCACACTTGAAGCCGAGACCCTGCTCAATCGCTTTGGCCTGCGCCAGATCGGCCAGCTCTACGGGATTGACCGCAAGGCGCTTGGTCGGCGTTTTCAGTCCAGGAGCGCGGCCGATGCCGTGCTGCTCCGTCTCGATCAGGCGCTTGGCCTGCGCCATGAGCCGCTCGACCCGATCACCCCGCCCCCGGCCCTGTCCGCTCGCCTGCCCTGTCCTGAGCCGCTACTCGCCAAGGAGGGCATTCTTGATGGACTGAACAGGCTGGCCGAGCGCCTCTGCGCTGACCTTGCCGCACGTGGTGAAGGTGCCCGCGCCTTTGCCTTTCACGCTTTTCGTGCCGATGGCGGCCTGTCGACTGTCTCGATCACGCTGGCCCGGCCCTCGCGCAGCCCGAAGCACATACTTCGCCTCTTCGATGAAAAGGTGGAGCGGATCGATCCCGGCTTCGGCATTGACCTGCTCATGCTTGAAGCCCGCCGTACCGGGCTGATGGAGATGAGCGCCGCCGCACTCTCCGGAGACCTTGCTGCGAGCGATTCAGATCCCGTCCTGCTGTCCGCACTGGCAGACCGGATCACGGCAAAACTCGGAGAATGCGTCGTAAGCCTCGTCAGGCCGGCCGAGAGCCACCTGCCAGAACGCGCTGAACCACATGTCATCTATGAGGGTGCCCTGCCCATCTCGCGCATGCCCGGCCCGCAGGAAGGCCCGCGCCCGATACGGATCATCGACCCGCCAGAAGAGATCAAGGTACTCGCCGAAGTGCCGGATGGCCCACCGCTGCGCTTTGTCTGGCGCCGCATCGCACGCAGCGTTGCCCGTGCCGACGGGCCGGAACGGATTGCACCTGAATGGTGGACCCATACCGCGCCGCCACCGCCCGCACAGAGCCCTGACGGCGTCGAACGCAAATGGCTCGCCCCAAAGCTCGACAAGCGCGCCGATGCGGCCCTGATCGACCAGATTCGCAATGATCTGGAAACCGAGGATCCGGGCGAACCGGTCTCCAACCTGCCCCGCGCGCGGGACTATTACCGCGTCGAGGACGAGACCGGCCGGCGCTACTGGGTGTTCCGTCAGGGTCTCTACCATGATGGCCGCGGCGGCACGCCTACATGGTTCGTCCATGGGGTCTTCGCATGACGGATTATGCCGAACTCGCCGTCACGACGAATTTCTCCTTCCTTAGAGGGGCGAGCCATGCGGCCGAACTGGTGGCCCAGGCCAAAGGGCTTGGCCTTGCCGCGATTGGCGTTGCCGACCGCAACACCCTGGCCGGAGTCGTGCGCGCACACCTGGCCGCCAGAGAAGTTGGCCTGCGGCTGCTCATCGGCGCGCGGCTGGTGACGACTGACGGTTTCGAGCTGATCTGCTACCCGACAGACCGGGATGCCTATGGCCGCCTTTCCCGCCTGCTATCGGATGGCAAGCTGCGCGCGCCAAAGGGTGAGTGCCATATCACGCTGGACGACATCTTCGCCCATGCGGAAGGCCAGGTCTTCATCGCCATCCCGCCACCAAAGCCGGATGAGGCCTTCCGTCAGCGTCTGGAGCGGCTGCAGTCGCTCTGGGCCGGCCGGCTCTATCTTGCCGCACGGTTCGCCTTCTCCGGGCGTAATCGCGAGCAGATCGCCCGTCTTGCCGATCTCGGGATGAAGGCCGGCGGCGTACCCATCATTGCGATCAATGATGTCCTCTATCATGCACCGGAGCGGCGCCCCCTTCAGGATGTTGTCACCTGTATTCGCGAGCATTGTACGATTGAAGAAGCCGGCTACCGGATCGAAGCCAACGCCGAACGTCACCTGAAACCGCCTGACGAAATGGCGCGCCTGTTCAGGGGCTTTGAACCGGCCCTGCGCCGGACCCTGGAGATTGTCGAGCGCTGCCGCTTCTCACTGGACGAGCTTGCCTATGAATATCCGGATGAACCTGTCCCACCCGGCAAGACCCCGCAGGAACACCTGGAGAGCCTTACCTGGGCGGGAGCAGAATGGCGCTATCCCGACGGCATACCGCAGAAGGTCCGCGCTGCGCTCATCAAGGAGCTCGGCCTGATCCGGGAGCTTGATTATGCCCCCTATTTCCTCACCGTGCATGACATTGTCGCCTGGGCGCGCGGCCAGGACATTCTCTGCCAGGGACGTGGATCGGCGGCGAATTCGGCGGTCTGCTACTGCCTCGGCGTGACCAGTGTGGACCCGGGCATCACTGAGCTTCTCTTCGAACGTTTTCTGTCAAAGGAACGCAAGGAACCGCCCGATATCGATGTCGATTTCGAGCATGAGCGCCGCGAGGAAGTCATCCAGTATGTCTATCGCCGCTATGGCCGTCATAAGGCCGCCCTCACCGCGACCGTCATCTCCTATCGTCCTCGCTCTGCCGTGCGCGAGGTCTGTAAGGCGCTTGGCCTTTCGGAGGATATTGCCGGGGCGCTGGCGGGGACGGTCTGGGGTAGCTTCGGCTCGGACGTGAAAGAGAAGCAGATCCGCCAGGCCGGCCTCGATCCGGCAAACCCGACCATCCGGCGCGCGGTGCAGCTCACCCGCCAGCTGATCGGTTTTCCGCGCCACCTGTCCCAGCATGTCGGCGGCTTCGTCCTGACACGCGGGCCCTTGGTCGAAACCGTGCCGATCGGCAATGCCGCGATGGATGAGCGTACCTTTATCGAATGGGACAAGGACGATATCAGCGCGCTCAACATCATGAAGGTGGATGTGCTGGCGCTTGGCATGCTGACCTGCATCCGGAAGGCTTTCGACCTGCTGCGGCTCCACAAGGGGCTGGACTATGACCTCGCCACAATCCCCCCCGAAGACAAGGCGACCTATGACATGCTGTGCGAGGGAGACTCGCTCGGTGTCTTCCAGGTCGAGAGCCGGGCGCAAATGAACATGCTCCCGCGTCTTCGCCCCAAGGTCTTCTACGATCTTGTCATCGAAGTCGCGATTGTGAGGCCCGGGCCGATCCAGGGCGACATGGTCCATCCATATCTGCGCCGCCGCAAGGGGCTGGAAAAGATTACCTACCCCTCTCCGGCACCCGAACATGGTCCGCCCGACGAGTTGGAAAGAATCCTCAAACGTACTTTCGGCGTTCCTCTTTTTCAGGAACAAGCCATGCAGATTGCCATGGATGCGGCGAAGTTCTCACCTGATGAGGCCAATGGCCTGCGCCGTGCCATGGCAACCTTCCGGAAGGTCGGAACGATCCATAATTATGAGGACATGATGGTGGAGCGGATGGCCGCGCGCGGCTATGAAAAGGCATTCGCGCAGCGCTGTTTCGACCAGGTGAAAGGCTTCGGGGAATATGGTTTCCCGGAAAGCCACGCCGCCTCCTTCGCCCTGCTCGTCTATGTCTCCTCCTGGCTGAAGTGCCATCACCCCGATGTCTTCTGTGCAGCCCTGCTGAACAGCCAGCCCATGGGCTTCTATGCCCCGGCCCAGATCGTCCGTGATGCGCGTGAACATGGCGTCGAGGTGCGTGAGGCCGATGTGAATCTGTCGGACTGGGATAACACATTGGAACCCTCTGGGCTTTCTGCTCGGGACTCTTCTTCACCTGGGGGCGACGGCCCCTGCGCCTGCGCGCTTGCTTATGAAGATGAAGACCTCCACGGCCCGACCGGGCCAGGCGCAGAAGGCCCGAGCCGAAGGCGAGGGACAGCCTGCGAGCATACTCACCAAAGACTCGCTGTCCGCCTTGGCTTCCGGCAGGTCGACGGGCTTGGCGAAGACGAAATGGAGCAGATGCTCCAGGCCCGTCTTGGCGGATTCGATGCGCCCGAAGACATACGCCGCCGGGCCGGTATCACGCGCCGGGCCATGGAGCTGCTGGCCGCCGCCGACGCCTTCCGTTCGATGGGGCTGGACAGGCGGGCCGCGCTCTGGGCTGCGCGCGGGGAGGCGGCAGGCAAGCCGCTGCCGCTCTTTGCGGCTGCCGATACGGCTGAGCAAGGCGGCGAGGTTCGTACACCTCTGCCAGAGATGCCGCTCTCTGAACACGTCCTGCAGGATTACCAGACGACACGTCTGTCCCTTAAGGAGCACCCCATGTCCTTCCTGCGCGCGCATTACAGAAGCTTGCGTACGATCAGTACAAAGGAAGCCGTCGAACTCAGGAACGGCTCGCGGGTACAGACGGCAGGCATTGTCCTGGTGCGCCAGCGCCCCGGCTCAGCGAGCGGGGTCTGCTTCATCACGCTGGAGGACGAAACCGGTATCGCCAACCTTGTCGTCTGGCCAAACGTATTCGAGCGCTTCCGGGCCGTAGTCATGGGCGCGCGCATCATGTTCGTGAAAGGCCGCGTCCAGCGCGCCGATAATGTCACCCACATCGTCGCCGAACAGCTGATCGACCGGACCGACGACCTTGGCCTCCTGTCTGAAACCACGCTCAGTGACCCGCTACGCCACGCGCTCGACCGAGCCGACGAAGTTGTCCGCCCCATTCCTGACCGCAAGGGGCCCGAGCCACGCAGCCTGCATACCCACCCCCGTAATGTCCGCGTGATCCCGAAAAGCCGGGATTTTCATTGAGGAATGTGTGATTTACGCAGTAGTTTGACTGGCTTCCCCACCGGAGCGACCTACTTCTGAGGTCAAAGGGTCAGCATGCAATGAACGGGGGACTTCACTCCCAGCGGTCTTGTGTGTTCCTCGTTATCAGCGACTCCCGCTGCGGTTGAACGAAGAATTAGGAGAGATTTGCTAGGGGCTTGGATGTGAAACACCTTAAACTGGCATATCTGGGCCTGGTAGCCGCGCTGGTCATGGCGGCCTGTCAGGGCGAGCAATCGGCGAGCGACCAGCCGCGCGCTGAACGCGCGGTCAAGATCGTGGCCTACTCCGTCACCTATCGGACTGAAACCACCCGCGTGGAAGCAGTGGGCACCGCGCGCGCCCGTTCTTCAGCAACCATCTATCCCGAAACTGCCGGCGAAGTGACACAAGTCAACTTCGAGGCTGGTGACTATGTCGCCAAAGGGGACGTCCTCGTGCAGCTTGAAGCGCGCGCTGAGCGGCTCGACGTTGAAGAAGCAGAAGTTGCCTTGCGAGACGCCCAGCGCACCATCGACCGTTACAATCGTGCCAGCACACCAGGCGTGATCGCCGGCAACGAGATGGATCGTGCTCAGGCTGCCTATGATACCGCAAAGGTACAACTCGACATTGCGCGCGACGCCCTCGCCCGCCGTACCGTCAAGGCACCCTTCTCCGGACATGTTGGCCTGACCGATATCGATCCCGGTGCGCGCATCACCACCAGCACGGTAATCACCAGGCTAGACGCTCGCGATACGCTGTTTGTGGACTTCCCCGTGCCCGAGCAGACTTTCGGGCGTATCGAGACTGGCGACATTTTCGAAGTCGAACCCTTCTCGGACCCCTCGCAAACCTATGAAGCTGAAGTGCTCACTGTGGACAGCGCCATAGACGCAACAACGCGGGCCTATACGGTGCGAGCCTCAATCGATAACTCCGATGACCGTCTGCGCCCCGGCATGAGCTTCCGGATCGGCTTCGACTTGCCTGGACAGCGCTATCCGACCGTGCCGGAAGAATCCATTGTCTGGGGCGGCGACGGCGCCTTCCTGTGGCAGGTGAAAGATGGTCGCGCTGACCGCGTCCCCGTCACGATTGTCAGCAGGGATGCCGGTATGGTTCTGGTCAAGGCCGACCTTCCCGAAGGAACGTGGATTGTCGAACAGGGTGTTCAGAAGGTTCGCCAGGGAACACCTGTCGAGACCCCTGGACGCAGCCAGACCATTGCTGGTCCGGGCGATGAGCGCCGGGAGGGCGGTCCGTCCGCAGCCCTGCCATGATGCCGCCCGGCGCTGGCCTGCCAGGCCTTTCGGTTCGCCGTCCGTTGCTGGCGGCGGTGATGAACCTGTTGATCGTCATCGCCGGACTGGCAGCCATGCTCGGTGTCGAGGTCCGTGAGCTGCCCGATGTCGACCGTCCGATCGTCTCCGTGCGCGCCAACCTGCCTGGCGCGGCACCAGAAACGATGGATGCGGAAGTTACCAGCATCCTTGAAGGGGCGATTTCCCGCGTTTCCGGCGTCCGGGAAATCAACTCCTCCAGCGAAGAAAACAATTCGCGCATTCGCATCGAATTCAATCCGGGGGTCGATCTGGACACGGCCGCTTCGGACGTTCGCGAAGCCGTCAGCCGCGTGACCCGCGAATTGCCCGACCGCGTCGAGAACGTGGCTGTAACCAAGGCCGACAGCGAAGGCGAAGCGGTCCTGACGATCGCCGTGATTTCGACCGCCTATTCTGAAGAAGAGCTGTCGCGCATCATCACAAACGACATCATTCCGGAATTCCTGTCGATCGAAGGCATCGCAACGATACAGGAATTTGGAACACGCGAGCGCCAGATGCGTGTCGTGGTTGATCCGCTCCGCCTTAGTCGGTTCGGTCTCACCATAGCAGACGTTGCAAGCGCACTTCGCGAAGCGCCATTCGACGTGCCAGTCGGCAGCTTCCGCTCTGAAAGCCAGGAACTTATCGTGAGAGCCGAGGCAACGGCCGCGACCCCCGAACTCATCAAGGACATTTACATTCGCGGCGACACCAAGATTGGTGATGTCGCAGAAGCCGTTCTCGGGCCGGCCGACGCCGATGACTTTCTGCGATACAACGGCAACCCTATCATCGGGCTCGGCGTTGTCCGGCAGGCGCAATCAAACACCATTCAGATATCCAGCGCGGCCAAGAAAAAGATCGAACAGCTCAACCGTCGCTTCGATGACATCCGCCTGGAAGTGACCTCCGACGAAGCCGTATTTATCGAGAAGTCGGTCGAGGAAGTCCTGCTCTCTTTGGCCATCACCGTGCTGATCGTCGTCGGAACTATCTGGCTGTTTCTCGGGTCGGCAAAGGCAACAATTATTCCCGCCGTCGCGATCCCCGTTTCGTTAATCGGGACCGTGGCCGGCATCTGGGTACTCGGTTTCTCGATCAACCTGCTCACCCTGCTCGCACTGGTTCTGGCAACCGGCCTGATTGTGGACGACGCCATCGTGGTTCTGGAAAACATCCAGCGTAAGCAGGCCGATGGTCTTCGCCGGCGTGCAGCTGCGGTCATCGGCGGCCAGCAGGTCTTCTTTGCTGTCATAGCCACCACAGCTGTTCTGATCGCCGTCTTCGTTCCGATTTCCTTCCTTCCATCGACGACCGGTCGCCTTTTCCGGGAGTTTGGCTTCGTGATGTCGCTTTCGGTCGGTATCTCATCGATAGTGGCCCTGACGCTTGCGCCGGCCATTGCTTCCAAATTCCGTTTCATCGAACGTGATCCGGCCGACCGGAAGGACAATGCACTCGAACGCTTTGGACGATTGCTGCTCGGCGGTTACGAACGCGCACTGCGCTTTAATCTCGACCGCCCGATGGTTATCGTCATCGTGTCATTGCTGGCCGCCATCGGGGCTGGCTTGCTTTACCGGTCCCTTTCGCAAGAACTCGTGCCCCCCGAAGACAGGGGAGTCGTCCAGGTCTTCGCCACAGGACCCGATGGCGTTGGTCTTGCCTACATGGAACAGGAGGCGGACGAAATCGAAGCGCTCCTTCAGCCATTTGTCGATGATGGCACGATCGAAAACCTGTTCACGATTGTCGGCGCCTGGGACCCCAACCGCGTCAACGTCACGGCGCGGCTAGCCCCGTGGGAAGAGCGCGAGCTAAGCCAGCAGGATGTCATCTCAGCTCTGCAGGGCCCGATGTCGGAAATCCCTGGATCGCGAGTCTCGGTTTTTGGCCGCTCAAGCCTTAGCGTCGGCTGGGGCGGGCGCGGCGGCGGATTACGGATCGCCCTGACCGGCAATAATTATGATGACATTTATGCCGCTGCTCGCTCGCTGGCTCGCGCAGTCGATAGCAGCGACATCCTGTCCAATGCCGATATTTCCTACCAGCCAACCCAGCCGCAACTTTCCGTGCAAGTTGACCGGCGCCGGGCTGCTGACCTCAACGTGCCGCTGGACCAGATTTCAGTCACCCTGCGGGCCATGGTCGACGGCGAAGATCTGATTGATCTCAATGTCGAGGACCAGGCTATTCCTATCATCCTGGAGTCGGAAACCGGCGCCATCCGAGACCCGGGCGACCTGCGGAACCTTTTCGTTCGCTCCGACGAGGGCGCGCTCGTTCCAATCTCGACATTGACGGAAATCCGCGAGGAGGGTGTCGCCGCCGAGCTGGACCGTACCGCTCAACGGCGCGCTATCGAAGTCGATATGGACATAGCGCCGGGGCTGCCGCTCGCTGATGCCATTGCCGAGATTGAAAGGCTGGGTGATGAGGCCCTTCCTGCGGGCATCAACATGATACTGCAAGGCGATGCTGCGACGCTGGAGGAAAGCAATCGCGATCTCCTCATCACCTATGGCTTCGCCTTTATCATCGTTCTGCTGGTGCTGGTCGCCCAATTCGAAAGCGTGACCAGTCCGCTGGTTATCTTACTGTCGGTTCCTTTCGCGCTCGCGGCGGCCGTATATGCCCTGACTTTTACAGGCGTGTCGCTCAATATCTACTCGCAGATCGGTTTGATCATGCTGATCGGTCTGATGGCTAAGAACGGTATCCTGCTCGTCGAGTTTGCCGACCAGCTGCGCAGCATGGGGCGGTCTGTGAAGGACGCTGTCTTCGAAGCCGCAATCATCCGCGCACGTCCGATCGTCATGACTTTGATTTCCACTGTACTTGGCGCTCTTCCACTCATCCTGTCGAGTGGAGCCGGCGCGGAAGCGCGCAATTCCATTGGCTGGGTGGTTTTCGGCGGGCTGGGGCTGGCCGCACTCTTCACGCTGTTCCTGACACCGGTGATCTATCTCGGCGTTGCGCGTCTGTCGAAGCCACGTACGCAGGAAACCCGTGCGCTGGAAGAAGAGCTCGAAGAAGCCCGTGCCCAGCAAGGCGGCCAATTGGCTGAGTGACAGCGGCAAGCGACATGCTATAGCCGGTCTCATGCTGGCCGCTATCGAGACAGGTGGAACCAAATGCGTTGCCGCATTGGCTGAGGCGCCTGGGAAGATACAGCGCCGCATCGAAGTCCCAACCACCTTTCCTGACGAGACGTTCGCGCGCTTGCGCGATGCGCTCGGCAACGCCGGCCCGATAAGCGCGCTCGGTATCGCAGCGTTCGGCCCAGTGGATATCGATCCGGCATCGCCCACCTATGGAGAGGTGCTGGTGACGTCCAAGCCAGGCTGGCAGGGCGCCTCCTACCGAAACGCCTTCGCCGGGCTCGGCTGCCCCCTACGGATTGAAAGCGACGTTTCCGGCGCTTGCCTGGGCGAGTGGGGTTTTGGCGCCGGACAAGGCGAAAACGTCATAGCCTATGTCACGGTGGGTACCGGGATTGGCGCAGGCGTCGTCCACAACGGGGCGATTCTCAATGGTGTCGGACATTACGAGATGGGCCATATCAAGGTCAGCCGCGCCGACGATGACGGCAAGGCCCGGTCGGTCTGCCCTCTTCATGACGATTGCCTTGAGGGCCTTGCCAGCGGGCCGTCTATTCTGGCGCGCTGGGGGCAATCACTTTCGGAGCTGGCGCAAGGCCACGAAGGCCTGGATGTAGAAGCTTCCTACCTCGCCCAACTCGCCCGAACGTTAACCCTGACCCATCGCCCCGCCCGAATTATTTTCGGTGGCGGAGTAATGAAAACTCCCGGCCTGATCGAAGCGATCCGACGGCATACGAAATCGAGCCTTGCCGGCTATATTGATTGTGGACGCGCTGGCGACATGTCCGATTGTATCGTGCCCGCCTCGCTCGGCGATGATGCCGGGATCACAGGTGCCCTCATGCTGGCGGACGCCGCGCTGTCCGAGCAGTAAATGACTGCCCTTCGGGCAGGGCTTGGCGCCGCCCGGGCTTTCTGAGACCATTGTTGTCAACAAGCAGAAAGACTTGCCGGAGGAACCACCATGCTCGCCAATATCAGCGAAACCGCTGTTGAAGATGCCGACATCGCCAAGGGCCACAAGTACCCACTCGCATTCGATACGCCGCCCGCCGCAGACCTGACGGACCTCGACCTCTTTACGGCGGGCCAGCCCTTCGAGGCCTTCGCGACGATGCGCAAGCAATCACCCGTCTGCTGGCATGATGAAAGCGAAGGCGCCGGCTTCTGGGCGCTTACGCGGTATGACGATGTGCGCGCCACCGAGCTCAACACGAAGGTATTCTCGTCGCAGAGGGGCGGCATCCTGATGAATTACGGGCGCGCCGATCAGCGCCACCCGCTGCTCCATCGCGCCTCGCTGGATGCAATGATTTGCCTTGATCAGCCCTATCATATGCCGCTGCGCCGCGCGCACATGCCGTTCTTCACACCAGCCTATGTTGCGAACCTGAAAGCGCGGGTGGACGAAAAAGTAGGGACATTGCTCGACACTATGGAAGCCCGCGCCAGGGACTCGGGCGGGCCGGTCGACATGGTCGAGTTATTCTCTGCCGAATTGCCCCTGTTCACCCTGTGCGAAATCCTCGGCGTCGCCGAATCCGACCGCCCGAAATTGATCGAGTGGATGCATTATCTGGAGCGGGCCAGCGATACGATGAGGAAGGGAGAAGAAATCGATCCGGCCTTCTTCGGCGCCTTTGTCCAGAACGTGCTTGAGATGTTCGATTTCGGAAAACACGTCCTGCAGGCGCGCCGTAGGGACCCAAAAGAGGACCTTCTTTCGGCGATTGCCAATGCCGAGATCGATGGCTCGAAGTTGTCTGACGAGATGCTTGACGGTTCCTGGCTGCTGATCGTGTTTGCTGGCAACGATACGACGCGCAATTCCTTGTCCGGCACGATGAAGCTGCTCACCGAATTTCCTGAACAGAAACAGATGCTTCTCAAAGACACTTCACTCATCAGCAACATGACACACGAGGCCATCCGCATGGTCTCTCCAGTGATCTATATGCGCCGGACAGCGACCGACGACGCCGAGATACGAGGCCAGAAAATCGCGGAAGGCGAGAAGGTCGTCATGTACTACGGCGCTGCCAATAGAGATCCGGACGTCTTTCCTGATCCAGACCGCATGGACGTCACCCGCGTAAACGCAAAAGACCATATCGCCTTCGGGATGGGGCCACATGTTTGCCTTGGTCAACGCGTTGCAAACATGCAGCTTGAAGCGGCCTACCGCCAGATCCTGGCTCGTTTTCCGAACGCGGAATGGACTGGAGATATCGACATCACGCCGAACAATTTCGTGCACGCAATCGCCCGCCTCAGTGTCGACCTTGGTATTTGATCCGGAGCGCCATTCGCCATTGAAAGCCCGGCAGCAGAACCTTCCCTCATTAGCCAAAAAGACAAGAATCCGGCCCGTTAGAACAAATTTCAAGTACCAGTTTAAACGTTAGTTTCGGGTCAGGTGGTAGTACCAAAGCTGTAGTCAGCCTCGCAGGAATATGAACTTGGATCAAGCCGCCGTCATCGGCCTGACCGTACCGGTTGTGGCAGGTTGCATGTGTGCGATCTTCCTCAGCTTCTGGTACTACAATCGGGAAGATAGAAGCGCTCTGCGGTTCGCGGCAGCCTTTTTTCTCGCCGTCACCGGCTTCTCGGCCAACCATTTTATTCTGGACAAGGATACGTTAGCGAACGCGATCTTCCATAACGCGTGCTATTCTGGCGGCCTGTATCTCCTCCTGGACGGAATCCATCTGGCCTTCTCTCGCAAGACGCCGGTGGGCACTCTAGGAACAATTGGGATCGGCAGTGTCATCGCTGCCATCATCATTCAGTTGTCCCCAGCCGACCTTGGCCAGCGTGTGCTCTGGATAAATACCCTTCAGGGCTGCATGCTACTCGTCGCAACGGCGAGCCTTTGGGGCATCTGGCGCAGCAACTGGACCGGCACGGCCACCTACGCCGCACTTATTCTTTGCGCCATCAATATGGTGGTGGTTGCTCCATACAACATCGTTAACTCGTTTGTTTCCGGGGACGTCTTCTTCCAGACTGCCTATTGGGCAACCATGAACATGGTTACCACACTGTCGGTTACGGCCATGGGAGGCGCTCTGGTGGCCGTTTGCGTTATGCAGAGACTCGCCGACCTTCGGGAGGATGCCGATCACGATTACCTGACCGGCTTGAAGACGCGTCGCGCTTTTGAAGAGGCGGCGCGCTATTATTGCGACGCCCGGTCGGGAGAAGTCGCTGCCACGCTCATCATTATCGACATAGATCACTTCAAGACGATCAATGATGAACACGGCCATGTCGCAGGCGACCAGGTTATCGGGCGGATCGGAGCATTCCTGAACGCTCAGACCCGAAGCAGTGACGTCGCCGGTCGCATGGGCGGGGAAGAGTTCTGCCTGCTTCTGCCCGGAACGGATACAGCGGGTGCCCGTCAGCTGGCGGCGCGCTTGCGAGCGAAACTGTCCAACCTCACTTTCGACGCGCTGCCCGAAACCCTTCGCGTGACCGCAAGTTTCGGCATTGCCGAGTTTGGTCGCCGCACCGCATTTGCAGATGCCTATCCCATGGCAGACGCCGCTCTCTATTCCGCCAAGACGCGCGGCCGCGACCGCATTGTCTGCGCGCCTGCCCCCGAGGATGCAGGCCGACCGATCCGGAGGGAACGCTTCAAGGCGCTCCCCGACGGATCGCGCGTGCCAGTCGGACAATTGGCGTCCTGACACCCGTGGTCAAAGGGCCGGAGCGTCAGGCGGCCCTGGAAATCTGCGACAAAGCTTCGCCTGCAGCGCTGCCCGACGCGCGCCAGGCGATATCTCCCAGCGACACCATACCGAGAAGCTTCTTTTCCCGGTCAACAACCGGCAGCCTGCGAACCTTCTGCTGAGCCATGTTTTCGGCGACCTTTTCGACCTCGTCATCGTCAAAACAATAAAGCACACCAGAACTCATGAGGTCGCTGACCTTGGTTCTCCGGACATCCTTGTTGACCGCCACGCCCCGCACGACGATATCCCGATCAGTTATCATTCCAACCAGTTTGTCGTTGCGAGCAACAGGCAAGGCTCCAACATCCTCCCGCTGCATCTTCGTCGCAGCCAGCTGAAGGCTCTCGTCAGCTTCGATGTAGCAGCAGTCCTTGTGCATGATGTCGTGAATTTTCATCGTGGTCCTCCATCTGTTCCGAGGCCGCGCAAGTCCCTCGTCCGGGCGTCCGTGGTGAAAGTCCGGAAAGCCAGATGACCGGCGCGCCTCAAGCGGACATCTGACATCCGCCCCGAAGAACCGAGTACCTTTATAGCAACTTGTTAGTGACTGAGGAAGATTCAGACGGCTCCCAGCCCGTGGACCTCCCCGCGCAAACTGCGTCTCCTTAAACCAGACTCACAACAGCTTGCCCGCAGCAACATTTCGCGCAACGTCTAGCCTAATGACGCTGGGACAGACTTGCCGCCCGCCCCGGTCACATGCTCTCTGTCGAGCAACCCAGAAAAGTGGAGGATACCTGATGTCTGAGAAGCCAGAAAGCGTTGGAAAAGAAGTCCTGTATGAAGTGAAGGACCATATCGCCGTCGTTACACTCAATCGCCCAGACAAACGTAATGCGGTAAACGGTGCCGTCGCTTCAGCGCTCGGCTGGATCTGCGAGGAGACGGAGCGTGACCCCGATGTACGGGTCTGCATTCTGACGTCTTCACTTGAATCGACTTTCTGCGCCGGCGCGGACCTGTCCGAAATTTCGAAAGGCAACGCCGCATCCCTGTCGACCAAAGCCGGCGGCTTTGCCGGATTCGTCCGCTTCCCGCGCACCAAACCCTGGATCGCAGCGGTTCGCGGAAACGCTCTGGCTGGCGGCTGTGAACTTCCGCTCGCCTGCGACATGATCGTCGCGGCAGACGATTCCCGTTTCGGCCTTCCCGAAGTCAAACGTGGGATTTTTGCCGGCGCAGGCGGTGTTTTCCGGCTTCCGCGCGCCCTTCCCCGGAACGTCGCACTGGAAATCGTCGCCACCGGCGATCCGATGCCTGCGGAAAGAATGTACCAGCTCGGCCTGGTCAATCGCATGGTTGCCTCCGACAAGGTCCTTGAGGAAGCCAAGTCGCTTGCTGGCCAAATCGGTGTGAATGCGCCACTCGCTGTCCAGAAGAGCCTTGAGGTCGCCAGACAGGCCTTCGAGGGCACCGAAGAGGAGCTCTGGAAAAAGTCCGGCGCAGCATCTGCGATTGTGTTCTCAAGCGAAGACGCCAAGGAAGGACCGCGTGCCTTCCTTGAAAAGCGCGCACCTGTCTGGAAAGGCAAATAAAAAATTGCGCCGTCCGGGCGGAATGAGCGTGCCCGGACGGCGCAGTTGCAGCCTTGCAAGCCCCTCAACTCACAAGTCTGCAAGGCTCCAAGGTCGGGATCGAGGAGTCGGAGGCTCAATCCCAGCGAAGCCGTCAAATCAACGTTAACCCGGTGAACGCCGGCACAATATCCGTAAGAACCCGTAGGCGAGGAAGTGGGCTGGCTCTGTCGGCCACGGCGTTCCGGCCAATCTCTTCTGTCACACAGCGGCGGCCAATAAAAAGCCCCGCTCGCCGGACTGGCGAACGGGGCCGAATGGTCCGCCCGCTGCGCGGGCAGAACCTCTAAAAATGATCAGTTGCCGAAGCGGATCTTCGCCCGCACACCGATCGTCCGCGGCGCACCCAGCGTCGCGTAATGCGAACGCACGGTGACAGGATCGCCATTGATATCCGACACAATCTGATTGGACAGCGGAGTCGAGATGATGCCGGTCTCGATGTACTCGTCGAACAGATTGTTGACGTAGAGCGAGACGGACCAGTCTTCCGCGTCATAGGTCGCCTTGGCATTGGCAACACCATAGGACGGGATCGCAACCGACGAACCGCGTCCCCCCGTGCGGGTCAGGATATCATCTTGCCAGGCATAGGAGCCGTTGAAGATCAGCTGGTTACCGTTGGCGAGCGGCACATAATACTGACCGAACACCGAGAACTGGCTTTCAGGCGAACCCGGCAGGCGGTCGCCAGCCTTGCCGTCCTCGAAAGCCGTGCCAAAGCCTGGCGGCGTGATCGTACGGATCAGGAACGGCACGTCTTCTGTCAGCTCGGTCTTTGCATAGGAATATGAACCGCGAAGATCGAATTGATCTGTGACACGCCATGAGCCCTGAAGTTCGATGCCGGTCGATTCAGCGCCTGCCGCGTTGACCGTGATCGGAATGTTCGCGTTCACTGTGGCAGAAGCGACCTGAGGATCTGTCCATTCGACATAGAAGATCGCACCATTCAGGATGAGATCTCCGCCGAGCCAGGCCGTCTTGGCGCCAATCTCATAGTTGGTTGTCTTGTCTGGGCCAAACTGGCGCTCGTCGAACTGAGCAATATCGCCCGGATTCGGACCGTACTGCTGGCCGGGTGCCAAGGCACACGCACCCTGAGTCGCATTCGGATCGAACTCATCACATTGGCCGATGCCATTGGACGCACCAACACGATAACCTTCCGAGATTGTGAAGTAAGCGAGGAAGTCGTCCGTCACATCGTAGGAAACGTTGAATTTATAGAGGAAACCATCGTCTTCCTGGGTCAGGCTTGGATCGAAAGGCAGGCCTTTGATCTGGTCCAGCGTGATCAAAGAGAAACTCGGATCCTCGAAAAGTGGGAAGAACACCGTTGTATCGTTGGGCACGGTCGGATCACCCGATGGATAGAACCGCTCGGTGATTGCACCGTCCAAGAGTTCATATTCATAGAAACGTCCACCGATTGTCGCCTTGAGCTTGTCGGTGAACTGGTAGCCGACTTCGCCGAAGATCGCCGACTCGGTCAATTCATTGTGAGCGATTGAGAAATACTCGAAGCCATCCGGGCGGTTTGTGATGAAGTCAAACCCCAGCACGTCATTGGCGTACTGCGGATAGCCCGGCACATATTCTTCAGACGTCGCAACGTTCTCCTGCTTCGAGTAGAACCCGCCGACAATCCAGTCGAACTTGCTGTCCATAGTGGAAACGAGTCGGATTTCCTGGGTGAATGTCTCGGTCTCGCCAACTTCGCGCGTGAAGGAACCGAAGGCCGGGAAAAGTTCGTATGAGTACTCAAGCGATACCAGAAGGTTGTTCTGGTCGCGCTGGCCATCGTCCTCGAATTTGGAAAGGCCGGTCGCCGACGTCAGCTCTGCAAAGCCGAGATCGGCAATGACCTCGAGCGCAAGCAGCTCGTTCTTGATCTCGTTCGGTTCAGGCACGCGAAGACCATTCTCGAAGTCACCCGCCGAGAAGATTTCAGGTCCAGCGCCGGGGAAGACAGTACGCTTATTGGAAATCCGGCGGCCGCCGACATCGACGTCCTGGAAGTAGTAGGTCAGCGTGCCATCGAGCCAGTCGGTCGGCGTCCAGCGGGCAGCAAACCGGCCGGAGACGGCTTCCTCGGTGTCGACATCGTCTTCGCGGCGCAGATTGGCCGCGACATCGGCTGGATCAGAGAAATCCGGGTCAGGATTGGAGACACCGATTTCACGAAGCAGGAAGGGCTGGTCGACGAAACCGGAATCGTCGAGGAAATCGATCGAGCCGCGGATCGCGAAGTTGTCGCCAAAGCCTTTGTTGAAGGTGAAGCCGGTATCATAGGAGAAGCTGTCGGCTTCGGAATACTGATAAACATCGGCGCGGGCTTCGACCATGTCGGTGTTGAATTGCGGCTTGACCGGAATGTAGCGGATAGCACCCGCCAGCGTACCAGCACCATAAAGCGTGCCTTGCGGCCCAAGCAGGACCTCGACGCGCTCCATGTCGTTGAGCTTGAGGTCGATGAAAAGCGGGACTTCGCCAAGATAGGTCGCGACCGTGCCGCCCCCTGAATTGTCACCATCGCCCGGGCCGATCGGGTCGGCATTGATGCCCCGCACGATGATCGGGTTGCCCTGACGCGCGCCGCGATCGACGACGTTGATCCCTGGTACGAAGGAAAGGAGGTCTGAAAGCTCGCTGATGCCTTGTTCTTCGATCTGGGCGGCGCCGACGGCGGCCACATTGATCGGGACATCCTGAACCGATCCCTCACGACGGGTTGCCGTGATGACAACAACATCCTGACGGGCGACAGCTTCTTCGCCATCAGACTCCTGTGCGGCGGCGGTTGGCAGCGCGCCCCCGATCCCAAGTGCAAACACACTTGCACCCAAAAGCCAGCTTGTTTTCATTGTTTCGTACCTCCTACATGCGGATCAAGAGGTAAGCTTTTCCCGAGACTTTCCGTTTATCAATGAATTTCGCAACCAATCGACTGCTTTTGACCGATCGGTGACACAAATGTCACAATTGTAGCGGGCAACTGACCAATTTATGGACACTTGATGACTTCAGGCGATTTTTCTCTGGTGCGTGACCTTCTTGCACGCCGTGCCTACAAGGATGCACATGCCTTGTGCATGAAGGCTATCCGGTCTGACCCTAACCGGGGCGAGCCGTACTTTCTTTTGGGAATACTCGCAGCCGACCATGAGAACCACGCCAAGGCCATAGAGCTTTATGATCGTGCCATCGGTCTTGGTGCAGCCCCCTCTGAAGCCTTGGCGCAGAAGGCGCGCAGCCTGATAGCCCTCAATCATCGCGACCAGGCGCTTGCCGCTGTCGAGCAGGCAGCTCATCACAACCCGTCCGATGCCGCGATCCTGGACACCATCGGTGTCGTGTACAGCCGCGCCGGCCTGCATGAGCGCGCCTTGCCCTGGTATGAAAAGGCGGTTGAAACTGCCCCGGGCTCCGCCCGGCTGCGCTACAATCTGGCCGTTGCACTGCAGTTTGTCGGAAAGATGGACCTGGCCCGCCAAGCCTATGAGGCGTGTCTGGAGCGTGATCCGTCGGAAACACGCGCTTTGACGGGACTAGTCCAGGTTTCACGTCAAACCGAGGACGACAACTACCTCGACCGCCTGATGGCGGCTCAGGGAGCCCTTGCCCGGCGCCCCAGCGAAAAACAGGCTGATGAAACACTCCACATCTGTCATGCCATTGCGAAAACGCTGGAAGATCTCGGCCGACACAAGGAAGCCATGAGTTGGCTCGCGCGCGGCAAGGCAGCCAAGCTTTCCACGCTGAACTATAGTTTCGACAGCGACAGTGCCCTGTTCGAGGCGGCCATCTCGACGGCGGAGTTCGATCTCGCCGACGGACGTAATCAGGCCGCCCCCGTCTTCATCGTCGGATTGCCACGGACCGGAACAACGCTCGTCGATCGCATACTGTCGAGCCACCCGGTCATGACATCCGCCGGGGAGCTCACGGATTTTGCGCTTTGCCTCAAGCGGCAGCTGAACACGCCATCGCGCTATGTCCTTGACCGCGAGACGCTGCTTGGGGCGCAGCAGGCCGACATGGACGCTTTGGGCCGGGCATATATTGCACAGGTGGGCAAGACGTTGGGTATGGAAGGCCGGTTCATTGACAAGATGCCGTTGAACGCATTTTACGCACCACTGATCCTGAAAGCTCTGCCGAATGCCCGGGTGATCTGTCTGCGCCGGCACCCGCTAGACACCGTGCTGTCGAATTATCGCCAGCTGTTTGCGACGAGCTTTTCCTATTACAATTATTCGCTGAACCTTGAGACAGCAGCCAGGTACTATGTTGGTTTCGACCGGATGATGGCCCGTTTCCGGGACGCACTTCCAGAGGATCGCTTTACCGAGGTTCACTACGAATCGATCATCGCCGACCAGGAAGGCGAAACCCGCCGATTGCTGGATTTCTGCGGCCTTGACTTCGACCCGGCCTGCCTTGCCTTTCACGAAAATGCCGCGCCCGTCGCGACAGCAAGTTCCGTTCAGGTCCGCCGACCGCTTTATTCCACCTCGCTGAACCGCTGGAGAAAGGTCGAGGATGAACTCGCACCAGCCATCGCCATTCTCGACAAGGCAGGGTTGCTGGAAGACTAAGCGATCGAACGCCGACACGGTCTGCTCTTGATCGCTGCCCCGCAAACTCTAGGGATAGCGGCTGGAAACAAGACGAGTCAGGCGCGCAAATGCCAGAAAGAAAGCGACGGTTTCGAACAGGACCGGGGACGCTGGTCGCCGCCGCCTTCATCGGGCCGGGAACCGTCACGGCCTGCACCTTGGCCGGAGCGAATTTCGGCTTCGCTCTCATTTGGGCACTCGTCTTCGCGACCATTTCCACCGTCATCCTACAAGATATGTCCGCCAGGCTTGGCGCGGGCGCACGGCTCGGTCTTGGCGAGGCCCTTCTCAAATCGGCACCTGGCTCGCTTGGTACGGCGATCGCGGCAGGGCTGATCCTGGCCGCGCTTGCAATTGGCAATGCGGCGTATGAAAGCGGGAACATCGTCGGCGGAGTCCTCGGTATAGAAGCGATTGCGGGCGAAGGCGCACGCCGGGCAATGATCCTCTCGATCGCGCTCGTGGCCGGCGCCATCCTGCTTATCGGCCGCTACAAGCCCATCGAACGGATCCTTGTAGCGCTCGTCCTGCTCATGTCCGGCGCATTCCTGCTGGCTGCTATCCTGACGCGCCCCGATCCGCTCAACCTCCTGTCTGGTCTCTGGCCGATCATTCCCGAGAACGGTCTGCTGACGACGATTGCCCTGATCGGTACGACGATTGTGCCCTATAACCTCTTCCTCCATGCGGCGGCGGCCCGGCAGCGATGGAACGACGATCCTGCCAGTGTCACCGAGGCCCGGCGCGAAGCGGCCGTATCAATCGCCCTCGGCGGCGTCGTCTCCATCCTGATCCTCTCGGCCGCAGCTGCCAGCCTCTTTGCCCGCGGCATCGAAGTTTCGAGTGCTCGCGATATGGCGCTCGCCATTGAGCCCGCTTTCGGCCCTGCGGCCCGCTACCTGATCGGGGCGGGCCTGCTGGGTGCTGGCCTGACCTCCGCAGTAACGGCGCCGATGGCAACGGCTTATGCTCTCAACGAATTACTGCCGCCGAAAACCACCGCCAGTCAGACCCGGCGCTTCCGCATCATCTCGATCTCTATTGTCGCGATTGGGGCCGCCATTGCCCTCAGTGGGGTAAAAGCCGTCTCGCTGATCCTCATCGCACAGGCCGCCAATGGGATTCTCCTGCCTGTTATTGCTGTCTTTCTTCTCTACGTCATGAACCGCCGCAGCCTCCTCGGAAAAATGGCCAATGGACCCATGGCGAATTTTGCAGGGGTAATCGTCGTCCTGATCGCCGCCCTGCTTGGCGCGCGCGGGGTGTGGCGCGCGATTGAAACAGGGCTTGCCACGTTATGAGCGACACAATTGGCGGCAAATCTGCCAATGGCTGGCACTTCTGGGTCGACCGGGGCGGGACCTTCACCGACATCATCGCCCGCAAGCCGGACGGTTCGTTCGAAATCACCAAGCTGCTTAGCGAGAATCCAGACGCCTATCAGGACGCGGCGATCGCCGGCATTCGCCATCTCACGGGGGCAGACGACGATGCAGCGCTCGACACACGTCAAGTCGAGGATGTCCGGATTGGCACCACGGTCGCCACAAACGCCCTGCTTGAGCGGAAAGGCGCCCGCACGGTTCTCATTGTGACGACTGGTTTCGCCGACCTCCTGCGCATCGGGCGTCAGGCGCGTCCGGATATTTTTGCGCTCGATATCCGGAAACCCGCCCCTCTCTATGACGTGGTGCGCGAAGTCGATGCCCGTATCGGCCTTGATGGAGCCGTCCTTTCGCCGCTGAATGAAGACGCCGCCCGCTCCATTCTGTCGGAAGCCAGGAACAATGGAGTGGCATCCTGCGCGATCGCGCTCATGAATGCGTGGAAGTTTCCGGAAATGGAACGCCGCTTGGGCGAGATTGCGCGGGAGATCGGCTTTCATCATGTCACGCTGAGCCACCAGGCCGATCCGCTGGTTGGCTATGTCGCCCGTAGCGCGACAAGCGTCGCTGACGCCTACCTCTCTCCAGTTCTGCGCACCTATGTCGACCAAGTAAGAGGCGCCCTCGGCAAGGTTCCGCTTCGATTCATGCAATCGAATGGCGGACTGGCAGACGCCGATACGTTCCAGGGAAAGGACGCGGTGCTGTCCGGCCCAGCAGGCGGCGTAGTTGGTTCGGCGCGCAGCGCTGCAGCGCTCGGTCATGACAAGGTGATCGGCTTCGACATGGGTGGCACATCGACCGACATATCGGTCTACGAAGACGGGTTCGAACGGGTCACCGAAGCCGACGTTGCCGGGACGCCGTTGCGGGTGCCGATGATGGATATCCACACCGTGGCGGCAGGCGGTGGTTCGATCATTCGCTTCGATCAGGGCCGGCTGCAGGTCGGCCCGCACAGCGCTGGCGCTGATCCGGGTCCGTGTGCCTATCGCCGCGGCGGCCCGCTGACGGTCACCGACGCGAACATTCTCCTTGGGCGTATCCAGTCGGCCTATTTCCCTGCCGTCTTTGGCCCCAGGCAAGACCAGTCCCTTGACGTAGATGCCGTCGAAGCAGCTTTTGCTCAACTTGCCAGCACTATTCAGGCAGATAGCGGGGACGCATGGACCGCGCAGGAGATCGCCGGCGGTGCGCTTCGCATTGCGGTCGCCAATATGGCCCAGGCAATCCGCAAGGTGACGCTGGAAAAGGGGCGCGATACGGACGGATTCGTTCTCCAGGCTTTTGGCGGGGCCGGTGGCCAACATGCCTGTCTGGTCGCTTCGGAACTTGGTATCGACACAGTCCTCATTCATCCCTTTTCCGGCGTTCTCTCGGCGCTCGGCATCGGGCTTGCGGACGAGATCGATATCCGCCGCGCCTCGGTCGAGAAGCCGCTCGATGAAGCCGGGGTGGCGAACGCAAGAGAGACCGTCGACGCTCTCCGCGCTGCGCAGAACGATCGGTTCGCCGGTGCCGGCCCGGAGTCGCTGGACTGGTCGCCCAGCATAGCACTTCGATATTCGGGTACGGACACGACCATCGATGTTCCACTCAATCGTGCCGAGGTCATGCGCGCCGCGTTCGAGGCAAGCCACCAGCGACAGTTCGGATTCACCACCCCCGACCGGTCGATCACGATTGAGAGCGTCACCAGCGAATTGCGACGGGCGGGCACCGATGTCCGCTTGCCGGAACGCCCCCCTCGCAGTGAAGGCAATGCCGAGGCGACAGCAACAGTTCCCGCGTGGTTTGAGGGCGAGGAGCTCGAAACGCCTGTCTATCAGCGCACCGATCTTCGTCCCGGTGATGCGATTGAAGGCCCTGCCCTGATTGTCGAGCAGACGCAGACCACGGTCGTCGATCCGGGCTGGAGCGTCAGCGTAGCCGCGCGAGGCGACCTCATCATCACACGCAAGGCCATCCAGCCACGCGGTGATATCGCCGCCCACGGGACGCCGGACCCCATACTTCTGGAACTGTTCAACAACATGTTCATGGCGATAGCCGAGCGGATGGGGGCCGTGCTGCGCGAGACGGCAACCAGCGTGAACATCAAGGAGCGCCTGGATTTCTCCTGCGCGCTCTTCGACGCAGAGGGACAGCTCCTTGCCAATGCACCGCATATGCCGGTGCATCTCGGCGCCATGGGCGAAAGTGTACGCACCGTCCTGAAGACACGCGGCACGAGCCTCAGGCCCGGCGATATGATCGCGCTCAACAATCCGTTTAATGGCGGCACCCATCTTCCGGATATCACCGTCATCTCGCCCGTTTTCGACGAAACCGGCAGCAAGATCCTTTTCTTCGTCGGCAATCGCGGCCACCACGCCGACATTGGCGGCATGACACCGGGCTCCACACCGCCTGATGCAAAAACGCTCGAGGAAGAGGGTGTTGTGATTGACGACTTCCTGTTGCGCTCGGCCGGCGAGTTCCGCGAGGCGGCCTTCCGCGACCTGCTCGCAAGCGCCGCCTACCCCGCCCGCGATCCGGATTCCAATGTCTCGGACATCCTCGCCCAGATTGCCGCGAATGAAGCGGGCGCCCGTGACGTTCAAGCCATGATCGCCCGCTATGGCTGGGCCGGCGTTTCGGCCTATGCCCGCCATGTCATGGATAATGCCGAGGAAAGCGTGCGCCGCGTGATTGACCGGCTGAGCGATGGCGAGATGCAGGTGGAAATGGATGACGGCCTGCCCCTCTGTGTCTCCATCAAGGTCGACCACGCCACTCGTTCGGCCCGGATCGACTTCTCCGGCACTGGCGCCCAGCGTCCTGGTAACTTCAATGCTCCGCCCGTCGTGACGCGGTCGGCAGTACTTTACGTCTTCCGCTGTCTGGTGGCGGACGACCTGCCCTTGAATGAAGGCTGCATGCGACCGCTGGAGCTGGTCATCCCCGATGGCAGTTTTCTCTCTCCTTCTCCAGGCAGCGCCGTGGTTGCGGGCAATACCGAGGTCAGCCAGGCGGTCTGCAATGTCCTGCTCGGCGCACTTGGTGCCTGCGCGGCAGCGCAGGGAACGATGAACAATTTCCTCTGCGGGAATGATACCTACCAGTACTACGAAACGATCTGTGGCGGCGCGGGTGCAGGCCCGGGCTTCGACGGCGCGTCTGGTGTCCACACGCATATGACCAACACCCGCATTACCGACCCTGAAATCCTTGAACTTCGCTACCCGCTGCGAGTGCGTGGCTTCTCGCTGCGGCCGGGATCGGGGGGTGCGGGCAAGCACGAGGGCGGCGACGGTGTCGTCCGCGAGATCGAAGCGCTGAGCGGGACGACGGTCACCCTGGTGTCCTCGTCCCGCTTTATCCCGCCTTTCGGACTTGCAGGCGGCGGCAATGCTGAAACCGGCCGCCAATATGTCCGTCGCAAGACCGGCGAGACGGAAGACGTCGCCGGCATTTCCCGGGTCGAGCTGGAGCCCGGCGACACAATCACCATTGAGACTCCGGGCGGTGGCGGCTACGGGCATGCCGATGAGTAAAACCGAGGACATACGACCGACCATCAGGCTGAGCCAGACGTCCGCTGGCCCGGCCGGTCGCGACCCATTCGACCTCACTGATCGGGGGCTGATGCTTGGCGATGGCGTGTTCGACACCTCCCTGATGGTTGCTGGCAAGGTCCTCCTCATGGAGGCGCACCTTGAGCGGCTCGCGAAAGACGCCGCCGCACTCGGTATCGATGTTGATCCCGGAACGCTGCGCAGCTTCGCTGCAGACGCGATTCCCGACGACGCAGAAGACGGCGCCCTTCGGCTGACCGTGACGCGCGGGCCGGGCCCCAGAGGCGTTGCCCCGCGCGCCCTCGGGGAAGCCACGCTGATCTCGAAGTTCGACCCCGGTAAACCCGCTTTCCCGGCTCCGCCCATCCGCCTGGCCTGCAGCGACATCCTGCGTAATCCCAGCGCGCCGTCCTCGCGCCGCAAGACGCTGTCCTATACGGACGCCGTCATCGGCACGCAGCGCGCGAAAGCGGCTGGCTTTGACGATGCGCTCTACTTAACGCCGGGCGGCCATGCGGCCTGTACCTCCATCGCCAATATCTTCGCCCGATTCGGGCAGACGCTGGTTACCCCGCCGCTAGAGGATGGGGTCGTCGATGGCATCATGCGCGCCTGGCTGCTCAAGACCGCGCCCGACGCCGGATTCAAGGTCGAGGTGGCAAGCCTTTCGGCACAGGCCCTCGCGCGCGCCGACGCGCTTTACCTGACAAACAGCCTGCAGCTTATCAGGGCGGTGGAGGGGTTGGACGATATTCGCTTCGATGCCGCGTTGCCCGTCTCTCTCGTCGAGCTTTTCACGGATCTGCTGGACAGTTGAACGCGCTACTCCCGGCTGAGCGGCGCCATATCCGCGTCTCCCTGGCCATGCGCTGTCCGCGTACCTGGCACCCGGATGTCCTCGACAAGGTCCTGGATGTCCTGCGGCGGCGCCTTGGTGGCGAGCGCCACCGCGATCCCGACCGCAGCCGACAGCCACATGAAGACAAAGCCAATCCCTTCCGGCGAGACACCGAACAGCCAGTGCGCCGGATCGGTGTCGACGAACTTGAACCAGTAGATATAGCCGAACGTCGTCACGAGCCCCGTGATCATGGCAGAGATCGCGCCTTCCCGATTCATCCGCGTCCAGAAAATGCCGAGGAAGATGACCGGGAAAAGCGATGCCGCTGCGAGCCCGAAAGCAAAGGCGACCACCTGGGCAACGAAGCCGAGATTATTGGAGAAGATGCCAAGCAGCCCGGCCGCCAGCACAGCGCCAGCCGCAGCCTTGCGCGCCACGCGCAGTTCGGTCTTGTCATTCATGCCCTTGAACAGGGTTCGCCGGCAGAGGTCATGGCTGACGGCTGAACTGATCACCATGAGGAGGCCCGCCGCCGTCGATAGCGCTGCCGCAAGCCCCCCGGCCACGACGAGCCCGATCACCCAGCCGGGCAGGTTTGCGATCTGCGGATTGGCGAGGACGAAGATGTCATTATTGGGCGTCACCTCGTTCGCGACGCCATCGGGGGCATTCGGCCCGCGATACTGCATGATGCCGTCGCCATTCTTGTCCTCGAAGGCGACCAGGCCTGTCGGCTCCCAGTCCTTGTACCAGGTGGGCACAGGCTTGCCGCCTTCAGCCTCGATTTCTGCAGCCCGCGCTTCGTAATTTTCCTCGTCGGAAATGTAGGTCGACTCGTTCACCGTATCGATGAAGTTGATCCGCGCGAAAGCGCCCACCGCCGGCGCCGTGGTGTAGAGGAGCGCGATAAAGATCAGCGCCCAGCCGGCCGATACCCGCGCCGCGCCCGCGCTCTTCACCGTGAAGAAACGGATGATGACATGCGGCAGCCCCGCCGTCCCAAACATCAGGGCAGCGGTGATGCAGAAGACGTCGATCATCGACTTGTTGGTCTCGGTATATTCAAGGAAGCCGAGATCGGTGACGACGGTGTTGAGCTTCTCCAGCATGGAGATGCCCTCGCCTTTGGCCTCGCCGATGAAGCCAAGTTGCGGGACCGGGTTGCCCGTGATGATGATCGACATGAAGATCGCCGGGACGGTGTAGGCGAAGATGAGCACGCAATACTGCGCAACCTGCGTATAGGTGACGCCCTTCATCCCGCCCAGGACGGCGTAGAAGAAAACGATCACCATGCCGATGATGATGCCCCACTCGAAGGGCACGCCCAGGAAGCCTGAAAAGGCCACGCCGACGCCCTTCATCTGCCCTGCGATGTAGGTGAACGAGACGAACAGGGCGCAAACCACCGCGATCACGCGTGCGGTCGTGGAATAGTACCGGTCGCCGACAAAATCCGGCACGGTGAACTTGCCGAACTCCCGCAGGAATGGCGCAAGCAGCAGGGCGAGCAACACATACCCGCCCGTCCAGCCCATCAGATAGACCGAACCGCCATAGCCCATGAAGGCGATGAGCCCCGCCATGGACAGGAAGGAGGCCGCCGACATCCAGTCGGCTGCCGTCGCCATGCCATTGACGGTCGGGTGGACGTCATGGCCGGCGACGTAGAAATCGTCGGTCGAACCGGCCCGCGCCCAGATGGCGATGCCGATATAAAGCGCGAATGTCGTGACGACGAAAAAAAGGGTCCACGGGTCGAGCATGTCAGGCCTCCACCCCGTGCTTCTTCTCGATCCGGCGCATGGCCCAGCAATAGAAGAAGATCAGGCCGACAAAGACGTAGATGGCGCCTTGCTGGGCGAACCAGAAGCCGAGCGGCGCCCCGCCAATGGAGACCTGGTCGAGCCAGTCACGCAGCAGGATGCCCGCGCCATAGGAGACGACAAACCAGATCACCAGCAGGCCGATGGTCAGCCGGACGGTGTCTTTCCAATAGGCTTTCGCGCGCGCTCTAGCGGTTTCGTCTGCCATATGGCCCTCCCCTTTAATGCTTCGCCGACTCTCATGGCCGCTTTTTGGAGATGGTACGGATCAATTCTGCAAGCTGCAATCGACAATCCGGTTTGCGTGCCTGCGGGCTTGTCTCGGAAGGAACGGATGTGCAGCTCTGGCCGCCCGGAGCCGGATCCATGTGAGGCGCCCCAGCGCCGATGCGGGATCAAATCTGCCCTCCCTGCGCCAAAACCGCCACGAGCCGGCGGCCCTGGCGTTTCGAACAGACTGCCCTGTGAATGACAGGGCCGGGCGCGTCCGGTTTGAACGCTGAAGTGACTGCCGCTCTTTCGAGACGGCGATAGAGCGCCCGAACCGGACGCGCCCGCGGAAGCTTGCCCGCTCGTTTGACGCGGGCCGCCCAGAGGTGACACATGGACGAGCCGTCGCCCACGCGCACAAGTCGATAGCGCCGACCGCCCATGGCAGGGGCGTTACACCCTGCCGGCAGCACTGGTCACTTCCGCCCCAGCTCCTTGCGAAGCCCTCTTCAGACCAGCCGCGTGCTCGCTTGCCCGCTGCCTGCCTCAAGAAGCGCACCCACCGGTCGGTCCGGACCGCCCTGCCCGGGTGCGAGGTGAGGCGATTATGCCGGTGAAGCGGCAGGGGCGGAAACTATGGGGAACATTTTTGCACACATCGCCCGCTTTCCCCCGCGTTCAGCGTTTCGCGGGGCGCTGGTGCATGTTACTTCACTAGGCAAACAAAAAATTCTCTGGAGGAACCATGCATTATGCCGAGCTGAAGCGGGCCCGTGATGAATTGACCGGGCCGGGCGCAGACTTCGAGATCGTCGAGGCCGACGTTCTCGGCAACCGTATCCGCACCTGGAAGAACGCCCCGCCGAGCGTGCGAGAAGTGTGGCTTGCGACCCGCGAATTCGCTGACCGTGACTATCTCGCCTATCACGATGAAACGCTGACCTACGCCGAAACGCATGCGCTGACCGCATCGGTCGCCAACTGGCTGTTTGCGCAAGGCGTGAAACCGGGCGACCGCGTCGCGATTGCCATGCGCAATTATCCCGAATGGATGATCATCTACTGGGCGTGCTGCTCGGTCGGCATCACCGTTGTCGGCATGAACGCCTGGTGGACGGCCGAGGAAATGGCCTACGCGCTGAAGGATTCAGAGCCGAAAGTCATCTTCCTCGACAGTGAGCGCCTGGCCCGCGTGCGCGAGAACCCGGACATGGTCGCCGGCACAACGCTGGTCGGGGTGCGGCTGGACGATTACCCCGCCGATGTCACCCCTTGGAGCGATGTGGTCGCCACGGGCGGCGAGATGCCCGAGGTCACGGTCGACCCGGACAGCGATGCCTGCATCTTCTACACATCCGGCACGACGGGCTTTCCGAAAGGCGCGCAGCTCACCCATCGCGGCTGCGTGTCGAACCTGTACAACATGCTCTACGCCCGCGCCTCCTCCGCGCTGGCCGTCATGTATGCCACCGGCGAGGTGCCGCCCGATCCGCCGCCGGTCCCGGTGACGCTGATCAACACGCCGCTCTTTCACGTCACCGCCAACAATTGCGCCGCCTATGCCGTCACCGCAGCCGGCGGCAAGATGGTGCTGATGTACAAGTGGGATGCGGGCGAGGCGTTGCGCCTGATCGAAACACACCGGATCATGACGGTGAGCGGTGTGCCCGTCATGGCGCGCGAACTCATCAACCATCCCGACTTCGACAAGACCGATACGTCCAGCCTGATGGCGCTTGGCGGCGGCGGCGCGCAAGTCCCGCCGGACCTCGTCCTGAAAATCGAGGAAAAAGTGGCCACCGCGCGCCCGAACACAGGCTATGGCATGACTGAAACCTGCGGCATCATCACGTCCGTCGCAGCCGACTTCTATGTCGACCGGCCTGACAGTGCTGGCCCGGCCATGCCAAGCTACGAGGCCAAATGTGTCGATCCGGACGGCAATGAAGTGCCGCAGGGCGAGACCGGCGAGCTCTGGGTGCGCGGCTCATCCGTCATCAAGGGCTATATCAACCGCCCGGACGCGACCGCTGAAACCATCACCGATGGCTGGCTGCATACGGGCGACATTGCGCGCATCGACGAGGATGGCTTCATCTATATCGTCGACCGAAAGAAGGACATGGTGCTACGTGGCGGCGAGAACATCTACTGCGCCGAGGTCGAGGCCGGCCTGTATCGTCATCCGGCCGTGGCCGAATGCTCTGTCTTCGGCCTGCCAGATGAGCGCCTCGGTGAGGAAGTTGCTGCGGCCATCGTCGCCAAGCCCGGCGAAACGCTGAGCGAGGACGCCATCCGCGAGCACTGCCTCACCATCATGGCCAAGCACAAGGTGCCGCGCTTCATCTGGATTCTCGACGAGGCCCTGCCCCGCAATGCCAGCGGCAAATTCCTCAAGCGCGACCTGAAGGAGCAGCTGCTCCAGCAGCTTGCCCAGGCCAGCAGCTGATCTCGTCCCCGGCCGCCTTCAGGCGGCCGGGAACTAGCTCACAAGACCTATTCGCCCGCCGATTCGTCGGGAACCGGGAAGCCCCGGTCACGCATCAGGGCGTTGGTATCGGGCGCATGACCGCGGAAGGCCATGTAGGCATCCGACGGCGACATGGTGTTGCCGACAGACAGGATCCACTTACCGAACGCGTCGGCGGTCTCCCGGTCGTAAGGCCCACCAGCTTCTTCAAACGCTTCCCAAGCGTCGGCACTGAATGTGTCGGCCCACAGATAGGCATAATAGCCGGCCGCATAGCCCTCGCCTGAGAAGACGTGGGCAAATTGCGGCATGCGGTGGCGCATTGGCAGCTCCTCCGGCATGCCGAGGCTCTCGAGCGTTTCACGCTCGAACGTATCAGCGTCGAAGCCTTCGAAGTCTGTCATCGTGTGCAGTTTCATGTCGACCAGCGCGCTGGCGAGATACTCGGTCGTGTCGAAGCCCTGACGCGCATTCGCCGCCCGCTCGATCTTGTCGACCAGTTCCTGCGGGATAGGCTCGCCGGTCTCGACGTGAAGCGCATAGTTCGAGAGCACCTCACGCGTCGGCAGCCAGTTTTCATGGACCTGGCTCGGGAACTCGACATAATCACGCGGCACGGCAGTGCCCGCCAGCGACGGATAGGTCACGTTCGAGTTCAGCCCGTGCAGGGCATGGCCGAATTCATGGAACAGCGTCGTGGCATCGTCCCAGGAAATGAGGACCGGTTCGCCCTCGCCCACCTTCACGAAGTTGGAATTGTTGGACACGATGGGCGTGGTGAACCCGTCTAAGTTGTCCTGCGTGCGGTAAGCATTCATCCAGGCGCCGGAGCGCTTGCCCGCGCGTGCATAGGGATCGAAGTACCACAGGCCGAGATGCTCGCCGTCGCGGGTCACTTCCCAGACGCGGACATCTTCATGGAAGACAGGCACGTCGTCGATCTGCGTGAACTCCATGCCGTAAAGCTCGCCGGCCATCCAGAACATGCCTTCGCGGAGGTTCTCCAGCTGCAGGTACTGTTTCACGGCTTCGGAGTCGAAGTCGTACTCCGCCTGGCGGACTTTTTCGGCATAGTAGCGATAGTCCCATGGCGCGATCTCGAAGTCGGCCCCTTCGGCATCGGCCATCGCCTGCATGGCAGCGACTTCCTCGGAAACCTTCGCCTTGGCCGCCGGCCACACTTTCATCATCAGCTCCATCGCTGCCTTCGGCGTGCCGGCGACATTCTTCTCAAGGGCCCAGGCCGCATAATTGTCATAGCCGAGCAGTTCGGAGCGTTCCGCCCGCAGCTTCATGATGTCGGCGATGACGGCATTGTTGTCATACTCATCGCCATTGTCGCCGCGATCGTAATAGGTGCGCCAGACCTCTTCACGCAGGGCCCGGTTGTCGGAGAAGGTCAGGAAGGGATCCATCGAGGAGCGCGTGTTGAGGATGGCATACTCCCCGCCTTCATTGTCGCGCGAAGCAGCAGCCGATTTCGCTGCGCTGACGACCGATGGCGGAAGGCCCTCAAGCTGGTCCTCGGTGAGCCAGGTGACATAGGCTTCCTCGTCGTGGAGGAGGTTGTTCGAGAAGGTCGTATAGAGCGATGCGAGTGCCTGGTTGATCTCGGCGACACGCGCCTTGTCGGCATCGTCAAGGCCAGCCCCGGCGCGCGTGAAGTCTGTGTAGTAGTCCCAGACCAGGCGCTGCTGCTCGGGGTTGAGCGTGCTGTATTCGTCGCCATTGTAGATCGCATCGATGCGTTCGAAGAGCGCCTCATTCTGATAGAACTCATCACGGAAAGCGGCGAGCTTCGGCGCCATCTCGCGCTGGACCGCCTGCACGTCCGGGCTGCTGAGGTTCGACGACCAGATGCCGAACAGGGTCGAGACACGGTCCAGTTCGGCCGCGCCCTCTTCCAGAACGAGGATCGTATTGTCGAAGGTCGCCGGAGCATCCTGCGCCGTCAGGGCGTCGAGCTCTTCGCGAGCGCTGTCGATGGCCGATTCAAGCGCAGGCTGAAACATCGAGACCTCAACCGCATCGAATGGCGGCACACCGGCATAGGGCCCGGACCACTCGGCCGTCAGGATGCGCCACGACTCATCCTGCGCGGGCGTGTCGGCGTCGGCCTCTTCGGATGGGCTGTCTGCAGTCTCGCTGTCGATCGCTGCAGCGGTTTCGGTCGGCGCGGCCTCGCATCCGGAGATCGCCATGAGGGCGAGCGCCGATGCGCTGAAAAGCAAGCTCGGTTTCATCGAATATGGCTCCTGGTTCCAACATGCCCTTTCATGACAGGGCGGGCAAAAAACATCCAGTTTCAAAAGAAACTATGTCGTTGACTTTAGCAGCGGCCGGGAAATGGCCAATGCGTCAGCTGCTACACATTTCACTGTATTTTTTTGCAACAGGATGGTCTGATGATTGCAAGCTGTACGCAGTCGTACAGGCAGGTGGGGACCTGACATGCCATTTCTGAACGGTTTCGCCGTGGCGGACGGGAGCCGCGTTGCGCTGATCGCCCCGGATGAAGGCGCATCAATTACTTATGCCGAGCTGGACGCGCGCGCGAACGCCGCTGCAGAAGCCCTCCGGAACGGCCGTAACCTGGTCTTCATCGAGGCGCGCAACACAATCCAGTCGGTCGTGAATTACTGCGCGGCCCTGCGCAGCGGGTCGGTCGTTCATCTGCTGGACTCCTTCGAGACTGAGAAGACGCAATCGCTGATCGACGCCTACGCCCCCAATGTACTGATGTCGGACGATGCGACCGAGACGTTCAATTCCCGACCACTCGACCTGCACCCGGACCTCGCCGTCCTGCTGTCGACATCGGGAAGCACAGGCACACCGAAATTCGTAAAGCTGTCGCGCGAGAACCTGAAGGCCAATGCCCGGTCCATCGTCGACTATCTCGGGATCACGCCTGCTGACCGTGCGCTCAACAATCTGAAGCCGCACTATTCCTTCGGCCTGTCCATCATCAACTCACACTTCGAGGCCGGCGCCAGTATCGTGCTGACCGACCGGTCCTGGATGGAAGACGCATTCTGGCAGACCCTCGACGAGACGCGCGCGACCAGTATTTCCGGGGTGCCCTACAGCTATGAGATGCTGGAGCGACGTCAGTTCGACCCGGCTGACCATGCCAGCCTGCGCTATGCGGCACAGGCAGGAGGCAAGCTGCACCCCCGCCTCGTCAGGCATTTCGCCGACCTCTTCTCGCGCTGCGGCAAGGAATTCTTTGTCATGTACGGCCAGACCGAAGCAGCGCCGCGCATGTCCTTCCTGCCGCCGGACATGGCCGCGGACTATCCCCACTCCATCGGCCGCGCTATTCCAGGCGGCGAACTCATGGTTCTCGATGACGATGGCGTACCCGTCGAAAACCTGGGCGAGGAAGGCATTCTCGCTTACCGCGGCGCCAATGTGATGATGGGCTATGCGCTCGAGCCGGGCGAACTGGCCAGCGACGATACGCCAGACATCCTCCTGACCGGAGACCTTGCCCGCGAAATCGCACCGGACCTGTTCGAGATCACCGGGCGCGTAAGCCGGTTTGTGAAACCTTTCGGCCTGCGCATCAGCCTCGACCAGGTGGAAGCATTTGCAAAGACCATGCATGCCCATGCCGCCGTCACCGGGACGGACGAAAAGATTGTCATTGCCCTGGAAGGCGATCTGGGCCCCCAAGCGGGTCGCGAGATCGTCGATGCCAGCAGCGAGCGGTTCTCCCTGCCGGCAGAGACGTTCGAAACCCGGATGTTCGACGCATTGCCGCTGCTGTCAAACGGCAAGATCGATTACGCGGCGATCAAGCGCGCGGGCTCCACGGAACGTGTATCGGTGTTCCGGCGGATCGCCTTTCTGATCAAGGATGCGCTTGGTTTCAGCCAGGACCGGCCGGAAACCATCATGGAGGCTTTCCGATCCGTCATGCAGACCGACCACGTCTCTGCAGACGATACATTCGAGAGCCTTGGCGGCGACTCCCTGTCCTATGTCAGCCTGACGCTCGAACTGGAACAGCTGCTCGGCCAGAACCTGCCGCGCAACTGGACATCCACCAGCATCGATGGGCTCGAAGCGCTGCGCGAGGACGCCCGTCTTGTCCGGATGGCCTGACCGGCTGACTGTCAGGCCGCGATAAGGGTCCGGCTGCGGTCTCTCAGCAGGATCTTCAGCACCACAAAGCTTGCGACCGACAGCAATACGGTCGCCGCGAAGTAGACCGGCAGCGTCACCAGCGCCGGCACATCGGCAAGGAAATGACTGTCGATGAGCCGGAAGACGGCAACGAAATAGCCATGCACGAAGAAGATGAAGAAGCTGATCCGTGCAAACAGGTCCAGCCAGCGCGTGCGATGGTTCATGAAGGCGTAGAACAGGCTGAACAGACACACCGACATCACAAGCTCGATCAGCAGGTGCAGGCGCATCTTGAAGGCATGGGATGCATCACCGAGCATCGGCAGGCTGGCGCTGAATACGAGCAGGACCAGCGCCACGAACACGGCGCCTTTGGCATGGGTCCGGTAGAGGCCCGGCCGCGCCGCCAGCAACATCCCAAGAAGGAAGGCCGGCAGGAAATAGACCGACTCCAGTTCCGGGAACTTGTCGCTCTCGGGACGCCCGACAATTACCCCGACAACGACACTCAGCAGGAACACGATTGCCAGAGCTCCTACCCTGTCTTTCAGGAGGACAAACAAGGGTGACAGCGCAAACAGCGTGATGATCATCGGGATGAACCAGAGCGGGCCGAGGTGCGCGCCAGTGGCGTAGAGGAACCCGACCTGCAAGACCGGGTTCAGGCTGGAAAACCAGTCCATGTCCATCCAGGCATGGTCGGTCTTGATCCCCAGGCAGTAGATGGCGATCGCCGGTATGGACAGGACAAGGTAAGGCAGGATGATCGCCTTGAACTTGCCGAGCATGAACCGCCCATAGCTGAAGTCATTCGTCGTGAAACTGAACAGGAAGCCGGCGATGGCGACAAAGTAGAACGTGTCGTTACCGATCGCGGAGTCCAGGTAGCGGAATATTTCCGGCTGTACCTCGTAGACCGACAGACAGTGCGTCAGGACGATCAGCAGGATTGCTGCGCCCCTGAAATTGTTTACGTGATACATCCCCACCCCACAGAGAACAGAACACTAGCTAAACGGCGAATGGCTCGGAATGCCACGCAGCGCATTCTCGCGGGCTTCAAGCTGGCGGCTGCTCGGCACACTGGCGCGCGAGAGTTTCTGGTTGAAGACGTCGATATGCGCATCGGTCCAGCTCGCTGCCGTGTGGCAGAGCGAGGGCGCATGCTCATAGGCCTTGTGGCTCATCTTCTCGATCAGGCTGTCATCATGCGAGAACATTTCGAGCAGCTCAACCAGGCGGCGCGGATCATTGACCGAGAAGCGCCGCCCGAATCCGAGATGTTCGACATCCGTTGAGAGGTAGGCTGAGTCCGAAACGATGACCGGGAGCCCGCTCATGGCCGCCTCGAGGATGACCAGGCCGAACGGCTCGGTCACCCGGCTCGGCACGATCAGCGCTCTCGCCTTGCGGGCATATTGCGCAATCTCGCCCGGTTGCAGCCAGCCTGTCAGGCGGGCATGCGGGAAATTGCGCGACGCCTCACGCTCCAGCTCACCGCTGCCGACCATGGTGATGGTCGTGCCGGCATCGGACGTCGCCTTGAGCGCGATATCGGCGCCCTTGTCGCGTCCAAGCCGGCCGACAAACAGGTAACCGGCATTCTTTTCCGCGCGAATGCGGGCATTTGTCCACGCATCAACCGGATTGGGAATGACCACCGTATCGGGCGCCGAAAACCCGGCGCGGCGAAACTTCAGGCGCATCTCTTCATGAATGAAGGAGAAGGTAGACGGGCTTTGATCGAATTGTGCGATGCGGTTCAGGTGCATGTGGCGGGCAAAGCGCCAGTATTTGTGGATCGCATTGCGCCGGTCGCACTGCTTCATGAAGCAGGCTGTCGACATCGGTTTGGCGTCGCACGGCTCAGACTTGCCGAAGTGCAGGAAAGACCCGTTCGGGCAGACATTGAAAAAGTCATGGCAGGTCACCAGCGTCCGGTCGGCCACCGGTCGTAGCGCCTTGTAGATGGTCGGCGACAGGATCTGCGCCCAGTTGTTGAGATGGTAGACGGTTCCCGGCGTATCATGCTCGGCAATCCACCGGCCGATCATCGCCACCGTGTTGGAGTTATGGATGCCGTCGCGCATGGCCTGAAGCGCCGAGCGCTCCAGCAGGCCCTGGGAGTTCAGGCCGCTGACCGTGACACCAAGATCTTCGAGATGGTCGGTCGTCGCCTGCCCCGTCAGCAGCGTCACAGGATAGCCGCGCGCTCGGTACTGCTCGACCGCCTTCAGCGCGAGAATGCCAGCACCGCCTTCGGCAATGCTGTAGTCGTGGATAACGACAATGCGGTCGATCTTATCCATGCCGGCTCCTTGCGGGCGAACGCCGCGCGCTTGCAAACCCGCCGACCTGTCGGCGGACATCCATGACGACCGTATCGCCGCGTGCATCCATGTGATGGCAGCCGATCACGCCCGGTTCGAAGTCCGGCTCAATCTTGCGCACTATCGTCTCCTGGTAATCGTCGAGCGAGATGTGGTCGATCTTCATGACGTTGAGGCCATAGCCATAGCGGCCATGGGAATTGTCCTGCGAGATGCGGTAATAGGCGCCATCCCGCTCGAGGATACGCCCGCCATTGCGGGCCGTGCGCGAGTCGAAGACGACGGGGTTGAGCGCATGTGGCGTCAGCGTCTTCATGCCCGGCCCGTCGACCTTGTAGAGATGCAGTTCGGAATTCATCTCGCCGAACGGATCGTTCGAAATGTTGGTGAACAACCACCAGTCATCGCCGATCTGCGCGAGGCTGGAATCGGCTGCAATCACATTGTCGAGGATTGTGGCCTCACGCTCCCACCGGTCCGGGAATTCGATGCAGCGCCAGGTTTCGATACGGTGCGCACCACATGTCTCCGGCATCATGAAGAGATCGCCGTCATGCTCGAACAGGAACGGGAAGGACAGGTGGTAATCCGTCTTTAGCACAGGGCGAACATCCGCCAGCGCGCCATCCTCGAACCGGCCCGCACTCAGATGGCCGCGGCCTGTCGTGTAGTCATAGACTTCGAAAAAGCACCATGTCTCGCCATCCCGCTCCCATAGGAACGGGTCGGCATAGTATTCATTGGCCGGCGTCGGATGCGAGCGCATGGCCGACGGATCGGCGTCGGCAAAGGCGCTTTCACTGGTCTTCAGGAAGAACATGCCGGGCCGCAGCCCTACCTTGGTCGCAACCTTCTCGACGAGGCGCGCCATCATGCCGCCGGTAAACTTGGTCAGGTAGACCAGCAGGTCCAGCGTCCCCGGCGTGCGTCGCGGCTGCGGCGCTTCGGCGAGCTGGTCCAGATGCAGGCCGCCGCGCTCGGCGCGCTTCAATTCGCGCAGGATCAGGGCAACCGCCTTTTCGCACATGAAGAGGTGATTGCGGGTTACCACAAACTTGGTGTTGAGCGCCGCCGACGAGACCAGGGTCTTAGCCTTCCCGCCGCCCGGCGTCCGCAAGAGGGTGACCTCCGTCACAGGCGTCTTCTTCACAATCGCCTGCATCGCGCCGGCGCCGAGGCTTTCACGCGACACATCCACCGACCAGACGCCAAGCGGCACGTCGGACGCGATGGCATCTGCATCGCCGCCCGCCGTCAGGTCGATCACGACGTCGGGCTTCAGCACAGCAACGCCGTCAACGTTGGCCTCGCCGGTTTTCAGCGTTGCGCGGGCCTGATCGAACAGCTCGGTTTCAGCCGCTTGCGGCTTGGCAAGGAGCCGGCTTTCAAAGGCCCACCATGCCTTGAAGAGCGGACCGCTCCGGGACGACAATGCCTGGCTATCCGAAACCAGGAAGCCGCACAGTTCAAGTTCCGGCGCCCTGCAGATACCCTCGGCCAGCCGCAGCATCCACGGCGCCAGGGTATCAGGACCCGTACAGAGGATAGCGACCCGAAGCGTCATTGACTCGCCCCCTTCCAGGGAAGCTGGACATTGTACGCTTCGGCCAGATCCTCAAACGCCGCCAGCGTGGCCGGCTCGAGGTCGATCCCGTTCTTTTCGCTCTCGGCAAACGCCGCCCAGCGGGCGTCGCCCGGCATCCGGACATCGCGGTCCCCGCCCGAAGCTGCAATGACGCCAGACAGCATGTCCATGCGCGCATAAAAATCGTCCATCGGCATCCAGCGCGCAGCATCGAGCGCCAGGATGAAATGCCCATTCTTCCCGCCCGCATCGACATGCTTGTACATTGAGCCAAGCTCGCGCGAGATGCCGGCGCCAGTCAGGACCGCGCTCAGGATCTCGACAAGGATGGCAAGGCCAAAGCCCTTGCCGCCGGCCGCTGGCAGGAGTGTGCCCGCCATAACCTTGTTCGGGTCGAGGATGGGGTCTCCGGCCGCGTCGATAGCGACACCCGGCTCGAACATCTCGCCCTTGGCGGCCTTTTCGCGAACCGTCGATCCGGCCACCGCAGCGGTCGACATGTCGACCAGGATGGAGCGGCCATCACGGCGCGGCGCGCCAAAAGTAAACGGGTTGGTGCCGAGTACCGCATCGAGGCCACCCGGCGCGGCGACCTTCGGAAAGGAATTGCTGAGGACAAGACTGATCATGCCCCGGCGCGCGGCCAGCTCGGCATAGTAGGCGCCCGCGCCAAAAAAGTTGCTGCCGGTCACACCTACAACGCCGACGCCCTGCCTGGCTGCGATGTCGCAGGCGCGGTCGACGGCCAGCCGTCCGGCATAGTGTCCGAAGCCATTGTCGCCATCGAGGTGATGCGCGCTGGGCGCGAGCTCGGTGAAGACGGGCGCCGGCGGACACTTGATGCCGCCAGCGGCCACACGCTTCAGAAGTATCGGCAGGCGTTCAACGCCATGATTGCGGCGTTCGACCTTGTCACACCAGACGAGGTTGTCGGTCACGGCGTCGGCCTGCTCGGCATCGACGCCAGCAGCGATCATCACCCGCCGGGTAACCAGATAGAGTTCAGCGCCTCGAATCCGCATGGCGTCCTTGTGCCTTGAACACATTAGCCACTTTCGAAAAGACCTTGGACACGTTGCCCCACGCCTCTGCCAGGGTCGGCATCGGGTCTCTCACGCTGAAATATGGCAGGATAAAGGGCTGGCCCAGCACTGTCTTTGCCCAGGAAAATGGGCCCATGATGCCGAGCTTGCTCTGTTCGCGCATGGCCATGAAGTCCCGATCTGGATACCAGAGGCGGAGTTTCTGGGAGTACGTCCTGAATTCCTGAACCGGCTGGCCGGTCAGGTGGCAATAGATCATCTCATCGATCGGTGCTCCGGCTTCCGTGACGAGGCGGTGGGCTGCGGTGAACCGCGCATTGACCTCGATGATCTTGAGCTTGCCGTCGCGGGTGTCGCGCTTGAACTCGACATTGCCCATGCCCTGCCAGCCAATGCTTTCAAACAGAAGGCGGCCGAGCTCTGCGGTTTCCGGGAGCCATTCGGACTGGTGGAAGCAGCCGCCGCCCTTGTTCATCGGCCAGCGGCGGATGACGCTCTTAGTATAGTCGAAGAGGCAAACGCCATCGGCGGTGCGGTAGGTGTAGTAGCTGCTCAGCAGGTCATCCGGGCCGGGGATCATCTCGACCACCATCACGTCCTGCCCGCGCGAACGCGCCAGCGCGACCTTCTCGACGACTTCCTCGAAGCTGTCCTCGACGATGAAAAGCTTGGTCCCGAATTCATGGATGAAGGCGTAGGAATCCAGCGGCTTCACCATGACCGGAAACTTGATCTCTTCACGGATGTTCAGCACGTCCAGATCGGACTTGATTTCCCAATAGTTCGGCGTCGGCACATCGACCTTGCGCGCAAGCGCGAGCGTGGCCTGCTTGTCCAGCATGGTCCGGCGCAGCTCGGGAACGAATTCCTCGACGCGGTAGTGTTCTGACAGGGCCTTGTGGTTAGCTTCCATGAAGGCCAGCGACTCATCGCAGAAGGCAAAGATGATACTGCCCTTCAGCGTCTCGAGCTGATCTTCCAGCAGCAGCTTTCGCCAGTAATAGGGCGCGGTGTTTCCTTCCGGCACAGGAAATGTCTGCCGGGTGTACTTGGAATCCATAGACCGGCACCCAGGAAGCCCCGTGGCCGTGACATGCACACCAAGCCGGCCCAGATTGCGGGCGACGGCCACAGCATTTTCGCGTCCTCCGAGCAGGATGACGGGGGTGCTGGTATTAATCTTGGTCATATCTGAATCGTTCCCGATCCCGTTTCGAACATCTTCTCAAGAAGGACCGCAGCCACATCCGCCTTCTGGTCGTCATTCGCGACCAGATAGTGGTGATGTATCCCCGGATTGACGTTGATCTCGTTGAAGATCACGCCCCCTTCCTTAAGCGGCACGGAAATATCGTCCGCTGTCACGTCGAGCCCTGCAAATCTCACGCCGAATGCCTTGGCGAGCCGGGCGCCGGCTTCGATTATTTCAGGATGGACCTGATCGCGTACGACATGGTTCTGCGCGGCTGCGTTCTCATTGACCGCCAGTTTGACCCGGACCACTTCTCCGGCCTTCGGCACATAACCGGAATTCCGGCCCTCGGCAGCCAGCGTGTTCCGGCTCTCCTGGTCGAGGATCAGCGGGCTGAGCGCTGTGATCGGATCCATGGCGAGGCGGCGTTCATTCTCCGCCTTGACCAGCGCCGACACGCTTGAGCTGCCATCGCCGGTGACCGTTGGCGAATCCCGGCGGACGGCATCAATGAATTCGCCGTCGAGATAGAGAATACGGTAGTTGTCTCCGGTCAGCTGTTCTTCGGCCATGAGCGCCTGATTGAAGCCGGCCGCGTGACGGGCGGCCACCTGAAGCGCGTGTTCGGTCGTGATGCCGGTGGTCACGCCGCGCCCGCCGCCTGTACCGTCAGCGGGCTTGATCACGATCGGGCCGGACTGGCTGGCGAGGAATTTCTCGGCCTTGGACAGTGTTGCCAGCGTGAAGTTCTCGAAGGCGGGTGTCCGCACATCGGCCTTCGCCATGAATTCGAACGTCATGGCCTTGTTGGCCATAAGCCGCAGGGTCACCTGGCTGTCGAGCATCAGGTCGGAATGGTCGACAAAGGTCGCCCGATCGCCTCGGCTGATCTGGACCAGTCCGTTGGCGCGGCGTTCGGCTGTCGCGCCGACCTTTTCGGCAGCCTCGGACCAGAGTGCCTTGTAGAAACTATTCCTGACGGTCCGGAAGCGCCGTCGCGCGAGTCCGGCCTGGGCATCGAGCAAGCGGCGTTTGTTGCGCAGCCAGACGCGAGTGGCGGGTTGAACCGGCATGAGCAAAAGTCTTCCAGACCATCAGGAGGTTAGCTATCAGTCGTTAAACGCGCATCCCGTGCTGCGGAGCTGGTCATCAACCCACGCATTCGAGAAAATCCCGCGTTTCACGTTTTCGACATACTCAGCCTGACGCACCTTGCTTGCGCGAAGGCGGCTGAGGATCTCCGGACCGTAGTCACGCGGAACAACCGCGATACCGGTCAGGTCTGCCTTGATGATGTCGCCTGGATTGACGACAACACCGCCGCAGCAGATCGCCGTGTTGATCTCGCCCGGGCCGCGATGAAGCGGGCCGAACGGTGTGGTGCCGCGCGCGAAAACCGGAAGGCCGGTTTCCTGAACGCCCGGAAGGTCACGGATCAGGCCATCGATAATGAAGCCAGCAATGCCGCGATGCTTGGCCTTGTTGGCGACCAGGTCACCAAACACGGCGTTCGTCATCGCGCCACTGCAGTCAACGACAACCACGTCACCAGGCTTTGCGATGTCCAGCGTCTTGTGGATCATCAGATTATCACCTGGATAGCACTTGACCGTGAGGGCTGGGCCAAGCAGTTCCTTGTCGTTGGACAGGTTCGAGATTTCACCACTCATCGCGTAAAGGCGATTCAGGCTGTCTGATACGTCGGCCGTTTCAAACTCTGCGAACCCTTCGATGATTTCCTTCGGCGGCCGCGGAAAGTTTGTCCGGATCATGAAGCCCGGTCCGGGCGTCATTTCTGCCGATTTCAGTTTCTCTGCCATGTAATTGTCCCCTTATACGCTACTGGTGCTGAATACGTCCCTGAATTCAGACCGTTTCGATATCCGGCTTCTATGCCGGTGTAACTTCGGCTTCTTTTTCGCCGAAGATGTTTTCACCGAGCGGATCGCGGCCGTCGCCATTTGCCTTGATGTAAAGGATGGCCGTGCCGGCTGGCTTCACGCGCTCATGGAAGATCGACGAGCCGAGGAAGACGATAAGATCACCGATCTCTTCGTGCAGCATGACGGCTGTCTCTTTCTGGTAAACGTGTTCGAGATCCGGGTGGTCGCGATCGGTCAGGAAGACCGCACGCTCTTCCGTATTCGGACCGAATTGCAGCTCCGGAAAGACGCAAACCGTGGAGCCTTCAGACAGGTGCACCGGAAGACCGATGGACACAGCCGATGCTGCCCGGTCCTTGTGCGGCGCCGGCCACGGATCGGCCGCCTCGTCATAGACCTTCAGGTGGCGTTCGGAAATCGTGAAGCCATCCTTGTCGATGCCTGTGAGTGCTGACAGACCGTCGCGGAATTCATTTGCAGCTTCCTGCGACTTGAACTCGAAGACATATTGGCGCTTCTTGCCGTAGATCTTCCAGTTCTGCGCTTCGTTGAGCTGATTGCTCTGGGAATCCTCGTAGAAACCCTTCAGTTCGCTGACGAACTCGTCAGACAGAACGTCCTTGAGATGAACATAGCCCTGCTTCTTGAAAGTCTCGTGAGCAGAACCTGGATCGTATTTGAACAACATGGCGTCCCCTTCCACGTCCATAAGATGTTGCAATGTACCGATGAAAGCTGAATTGCCCCTCATCAGTGTCCCCTAACGAGTGTCCCGGCTTGATCTGCGAGATATCGAGACACCCGATCCGATTGTGCAATTGGCGCGCCAACTGCGCAATAGAGACTAGGAAAAAAAGGGCCTCGCGTCATTCGATTGCGCGCAAACTGCTAGTGACTGCCTCAAGATTCGTCTGACTGGCGAAGTCCTGCGCAAAAACCACCCAGCCGGCTGTGCCCCATTCCAGCCTTTGCGAATGCCTATGAGGAGGCAGGTCCCGGGTTGAGCGCGGGACGCGCCCGCGTCCCCGGCGCTGCCTGTGCCGGTTCTGGCGGCTCCACATAGTAATGCAATACACCCTTTCGGTAGAATACCGATGCACAGGCGATACCCGCCATCACGTAGAAGTGGATACCGAGATCCACCGTCGACGAGGATACACACGCCGCGATCAGGATAGCGAAACAGCCTGCCCGTCCGGCCGAAGCGTATTGCTGGGCCTCATCGTCGGCTAGGCGCGAACGCTTCGAGACATCCTCCAGGAACAGGCGCATGAAGAACAGGCCGAACAGGACAAGTCCGATAATCCCCAGATTGGCAATCACGCCGACGAGGAAGCTGGACGTGCGGACACTGCCTAGACCAGCGCCCAGGCCGAAACTGTTCACGAAGGCCTCCAGGCCACCCATGTTCCAGGACGAGCGTTCAACACCGCTGGCGCTTCCGAGCTTGTTGGTGATGGACTGGTCGAAAGTCTCGAGGATCGGCGCGATCAGGTCGGGCTTGATGGCAACAGCGGTGGCTGCGCCAAGCGCGGTGAGCGGGCCGAGCGAGATGAAGATAATCCGGTTGGTCGACGAGCGTGCCGCCAGCGAACGACGGCCATCGGTCTTCGCCAGCGACCGCGCATATGCAACTGACAGATAGCAGATCAGTGCGAGATAGCCGGTCGAGGAAAACGCGAAAAGGATTGAGAAGAAGGTGAGCAGCGCGATCAGGCCGGTGACTTCCGGGCGCACGCCGCCGCGCCACAGACGGAAGTTGAAGGCGAACAGGCCGACGCTGAAGGTCGCGAAGGTCGCGGCCTCAGGAAACGCGCCGGTGACCCGCTTAACGCCCATGAATTTGTGCGAGAAGTTCTGCGAGTAGTCTGCGTTCCGGATGAAATCGAGAACATTGCTCGCGCCAACGGCGAAGGTGGCGGTGTCCACGAGCACGATGACCAGGTTGAGCGCACTCGCAATGATCAGCGCCCCGCCGGCCTTTTTCAGCATCTCATTGGTACGCGCCATCGACGAGACGGCTGCGAAAATGAACAGAGACGCGGCAAAGTAGACCGCCTGGTTGAAGTTGGCGCCCGATGGATAGAGCGGCACTTCGATGATGAACTTCCGGTCGGCGTTCATCGGGAAAACCATGAATTCGCCGGCGAAAAGCCGCGGCATCAGAATGCTGGAGCTGAAGCCCCAAATGCACAGCAGCAGCAGCAGAAAGCCCGGCCGGCCCTGCTGCATCGCCACGGTCGCAAAATCGAACCCCCTGTTCCGGATCAGGACAGCCAGGACGAGAAAGCCAAGGCTGAGGTGGCCCGGCGTAATATTGGCGCTGCCAAACGACATGGCGGATGCCGCGCCCAGGAGGCCCATACAGCTTGCCAGCGTGAGCGCCATGGCGCTTGAGCGCAAAACGGCAAGTACGCCAAGGCCAAAGGTGATCAGGCCAATAAGTTCAATGCTCACGGCCAATCTCCCGCATCTGGCGATACGGCGAGCTTGCCGGACGACATTCTATCCCCAACTGGCGCGTCAAATTCATCCCCATGGACATCGCCACTGCTTTACTCGTGACGCAATTATTCCCCTGAAGCAAGAACCATGCAGACTGGTGGCACAGCGCTTACGGCAGAAGCCTAGCTGCTTGCCGGCTCATTCTCACTGGCCGGCAGGATGGCCGTGCTCACCGTATGAAGCAGGCCCAGTGTCCAGGTTCGCATCGCGACAAAAGCCGTGACGACATAGGTCACCACACCGACAATTGCCGTGACCGCAATGGTTACGATCGGTCCTTGCGCCTCGAGCAGCATGGACGCGCCAAAAACAACCAGCAGACCCGCTGCGCCAAGCGCAAGCCCAGGCAGCACAGCCCGGCCAACAGCCAGCATGGTGGTGTCCGTCAGGCGCGTCAGCTTGTGCGTCAGGCGAAGAACATAGACCAGAGCGGACGGAAACATGCCGAAGGCAACCGCAATAATACCGAAGTGAACGGTGCAGAGTAGCGCCACAAGAAGGATGATCGCCTCAAGTACCCGCGAGCGGAACAGGAAGGCGGTGTGACCCGCCGCCGCCAGCTGTGCGCTGACGATCTGGTCAGCCGACGTGATGATCTTGGCCCAGCACAGGATCTGAAGAACCGGCACCATGGCCATCCACTCGCCACCGAGCATGACGGCGATGAGCTCATGCGAGAGCAGGCTGAGAGAGCCAAGTACAAAGAGCATGATGGAGAGGTTGATGACCAGCAGGCTCGTCCAGAGCTCGGCTGACAGGCGCTTTTCACGCGCCATGCGGCCGACGGCCTGCCAGGTCAGGATGCGGAAGGTCTGCGCGAACAGGTCAAATGCCGCCCCGGCAGTACGCGAGCCCATGCGGAACAGGCCAACGGCGCGCGCGGTGAGGAATCCGCCGAGGACAATGTCCGCGCCGGAGGAGGTGAAGTAGGCCAGTGCGGAATTTCCATAGAGAGGCGTTGCAAAACTGACGATCTTGCGCGCGTCGTCGCGCGACCATTCCGGCTTTGGCAGCAGGCCGCATTTCCAGCAAAGCGCTGCGGCCATCAGGCCCGAAGCGACATAGCGGTTGACGATCAGCGCCCATACCCCAAGACCGTTGACGAGCATCAGCACGGAAACGGTGAACCCTGCGATCTCCGAGCAGATCAGCGCACCATAGTAGAACTTCACGTCCCCTTTTCGTAGCAGCACCGCCTCTTGCCAGCTCGCGATCAGCGCGAGGATCGGCATACCGGCGGTAAACGCCATGAGTTGCGCGAGAAGATCGCCCCAGCCGAGCAGGTACACGCCAAGCGAACAGGCCAGGATGAAAGCTGCGAACGCCAGCGAGAACATCATCTGAAGGGTAAAAGCCGTTCCCTTGGTCTGCTCGAAGGCAGGCTCCCGGAGCACGAAGTGATAGATGCCCGAATACATCTGGATCACGCCGAAATTCATCAGGATCGACGACAGGACAAAGATACCGAAGAGTTCGACCGTCAGGAAGCGGCCAGCCAGCAGGAGCAGGACAAGCAGCATCATCTGCGCGCAAAGCCGCGCGACAACGCCCATGACCGCTAGAAGACCGACTTGCCGCCGGGCCTGACCAGGTGATGCATCCGACAAGGAAATACTCCGTGGGGCTCGATTTGATCCCCTTCATGCAAATCCCACGCTACTTCGAATGCGTCATACGCCCGCGAATGGCGCCTGTATACGTTCGCAGCATGTCCTGGCCGTTTCATTCCGGGACTGACAAGACTTCAGGCGCTCGGCGTCTGCTCTGCCGGAACTGACCTTATTTCTTGCCGCGCAGGCGATCCCTGAAATCGCGCTTGGCCGTTTCCAGGTCGCTCGACAGCCGCCCGCGCAAGTCGGCGCGCAGCTTGTCCAGTGTCGAGCCGCCCACGGTCATCTCTTCAGGGTCAATGCCGACACTCTTCATGGCCTCGTTCATACTGGGCCCTGCCAGCTTGAATCCTTCAGCCTGCTCGATGGCGCCAATGGTCCAGAACGCCTCTTCCGGCGCCCAGGCGTCCATGGTCTCGAAGGGGATCCGCAGATACCCATTCTCCGCAAATCGCACGCCCCAGCTGTTGCGCACGAGCCAGGTGTTGTCATCCAAGTCATACCCGACGATCAGCATGGAATGCCCAGCGGGCGGCTGGTTGTTGGGCACCTGGTCGGGCTTCGGCATGACGCCGGTCTCATTGGCGTGGTTGTAGTAGTTCATCGGTGCAAACATGCCGAAGACGATCGGCAGGCCCTGCGCCAGCGCCTTGAGGGCCGACTCGCCGCGCGGGGTGCGGGCATACTGAACAGCCTCATATTTCTGCGCATTTTCGTAACAGGCTTTAGGCGGCGCCTGCGTCACGCGCTGCAGGTCGAATGGCCAGAGCGCAGCTTCGCAAATGCCGTGCGCGAGCATTGAGGCCATGCCGTGATGGATTAAAGTGCCGCTGTCCTGTCCCTGCGTGCCCGAGAGCGCACGGGCATTGTAATAGACGAAAAGGCGCGACATGTCGGTGACCGGAAGGCCGGCCTTCTTCTGGTGGAACTCCAGCGCGCCGACCACGGCATTGCCGACACACGAAGACGTGGTGAGCTGGTCCTCGATCGGCGAGCAATGGATGCGCAGGTCGACCTGCCGGGGCAGCCGCATGCTCGACGCGATCAGTTCCGGGGCGGCGGGCGCCGTCTTGTCGAAGATGCAGCCGGTCAGCTTGTAGTTTGTGAAGTCGGCCATGGAACCTCCTGCTCCAGAAGTGAAAATGGGCGTATTGTCTGTCTGGCAAATGCCGCACTGATAGGTGAAGACCGGCAGCGGAGAGTTGCAGTTCCAGCAATGGGTTGGCCGGCCGAATGTCTTCTTGTCATCGGTCATGGACACGGCTCCCCCGGATTATGATTCACATGCATCTGACCCTGGGCCACAATCGTCGTGCCCGACGGGTCGAAGGTCTGATAGGAAATGTGGCACTGACGGTCCCAGCTGGCCCGGCCTTGCAGCGAGAGCCCCATGGCCGGTGCGGAGACGACATAGGTCCCGTTCGAACCCGACAAGGACCCCCTGATCGTGTAGTAGCCGCCATCCATTCCATAGCCGTCTCCGCTGAACTGGCCGCTATCGGACATGCGGATGTCGTAGACGATGCCCGAACCGTCATTCCATTGACCGTTCAGCGCCCGCACGGGTGGCGGCGGAGGCGGTGGCGGTGAGTATGGCGGACCATCGTCGTCATCAGGGTCAGGAACCGGATCGGGATCGTCATTGACATCATAGCCCATGCACATCCGCCAGCTGTCGCCAACGAGACCGACACAGGGATCGTCGTCGATAACATCTTCAGGCCAGACCGCCGCGATCAGGACGACACCCGCTACGCCGGCGCCGGCCACATACCACCAGGGCTTGATCTTGCCGCCAGGGCCGACCGGCCCTGGTGTAGGCCGAGGATCGGGAGCTGGTGGGCGCCCCAGATTGACGGCGTCCACCAGTGCCGAGCGATAGTCCTCCGCGCTCTGCGGCCGGTTGGCCGGGCGGTTCGAAAGCCCCTTCTCGATCAGCGCATCGATATCGGCCGGCACATCCGAACGACCGCCGGACGGCGGCTGCCAGTGACCCTGTGGCAGGACATCGACCAGCAATTCATAGAAGATCACCGAAACCGAATAGAGATCGGCTGACGGCCCGGCAGCATCAGGATTGGTAATCTGCTCGGGCGCCATATAGCGCGGCGTGCCGAGGCCGGTTCCTGTGCCGCTGTCTACCGTCCCGCCGGCTGCGCGGGCGATGCCGAAGTCAAGGATCTTGAGCGGCGCGGCCTTGTCGTCCGGTTCCCCCGCCAGGATGATGTTTTCGGGCTTGAGGTCACGGTGGATAACCCCGGCTGCATGGGCCGCCTTCAGCCCATCCAGGATTTCGGCGATGATACGGGCCGCAACCCGCAACGGAACATCCTCACGTGCCTGTACCTTCTGGCGATGCCAGGCGCGAAGCGACTGCCCGTCGAGATACTCCATCGACACGAAAGGCTGGCCGGCCTCTTCACCGACATCATACACAGCGACAATATTGGGATGGCGGATGTCGCGTGCCGTGATGCCTTCAGAGATCAGCCGGTCGACGGCATTCGATCCAGCGAGGCGTTCGGGCCGGATCAGCTTCAGCGCAACCTGCTTCTTTGCCAGCTTGTCATCGGCGCGGTAGACCACGCCCATGCCCCCGCGCCCGACAACGTCCTCAATGGTATAGCGTCCGGCGAAGACGGTTCCGGGCGCTAGCTCCGGCTGCTTTCTCGAGCTCGGTGAAACCGTGCCCGTATCGTCGAGGGTTTCCAGCCCGCCCACCGTCTGCATGGCGGAGACGTCCACTGAAGCGGGCTTCTCGTGAACAGGTTCGCCGCATTCCGGGCAGAAGCTGTCGTCTTCGCTCATTGCGTGCTGGCATTTGCTGCAGGTCGTCATGAGGTCTGTTCCATCAGGCAACGGGCGGAAGGCCCTGGAAAGTGATGTCGGTCACCCGGCCGTGTTCCTTTTGAAAGCGGGCCTTCAGGCGAAACTTGTTCTCGGCAGCGCGCAGCGGCGCGATCTCGTCGCCATCACTGAGGACCACGGTCTTGTCGCGGCCATAGCCCTTGCCATTGACTGAGACACCGCCACCGCCCGTTACACGCAGGATCAGGCGGTCACATTCGATGTAGAGCTCGAAATGGCGGCGCGAGATCTGCTGGCTCAGGTCACGGTCGATGTTGCCGGCCTCGTCGCGGACGAGCAGACGTATATCGCCTGGACCACCCTGGCTTCGGGTCCGGCTGCGGCCAGCCGAAAGAATGCCGTCCGATGTCAGGATGGGGCCGGGAAAAGGGGTTTCCGCGTCCGGAAACCCCTCCCACGCAAGGCGGGCGCCTCTCGGCACCCACACCATCTCACTGGTCCCCCGAAGTCCCAGCCTGCGTTCGTGCTTCTCTGCCCGGACAAGCGCAAGGTCGACCGCTTCAGTCGACCGCTTAGCGACGGTATCCGAAGCCCCCTGCCCCGAAATGTAGACCGTGTTGCCGTGCCCGGCGCTCTGCCCGCCAATATTTACAACGGGCGCGGCAGCCTTGCTGTCATCCTTGACCTCGATGGTCAGTGAAGCGGCAAAGACGAAGGCCTCCTGGCGCCACCGCCAGTGGCTCGACACGGCAATCAGGACTTCCAGTCCATGAATGCCGGCCAGACCCAGCGGATCGGTGCGAACCGAAAAGGGCCTTTGCTCGCCGGCATGCAGCCGCTCCCAGCCGAGATCGACCTCACGCCACTCGCCGTAGCCTTCGCTGCTCCATACGGACGTTACGAACAATGGGCGGCCCACGCCTGAGCGGTTTGCCAGCAGCAGAGGTATGGCGACGGCCTCACCGATACGCGCTTCAGTCTGCGCGCCCGCCGCCATCTGGAGGTGCGGTGACACGCACACCGTGCACCGTCCCGCATCGTCGAGCAGGCCACCGCATTCCTCGAACGCCATGCACCGGATCAACGGCTTGCCGCATTCACCGCAGAACGTCGCATCCTCTTCGAGCGCCGACGTGTAGCAGCAGGGCTGCTGAGTGCGCTCGGGAAGGTTATGGGAGGAAGACGGCGCACTCATGTCATCAGGTCCGCAGCTTGTGTCCGCAGCCGGTGCAGAAATTCGCCTTGGCCGGCAGGGTTCGCCCGCACTTCGGACAATCGACCGTCGTCGGAGAGGTCTCCAGCCCGCTATCATGCTCATGACCGGACTTGCCGCCTGCACCGTGGGCAACGCCAGTGGCCCCGGCCATACCTGCCTTGAGAATGTCGAGTTCATGGCGCCGGCCCGCTTCGCGCTCCTCGGCGGCGCCCCTGACCAGTTCGCGCATGGCCTCCATGGTGCTTTCGCCGCCACCGGCTTTTGCCCGGGCCTGCTCAATCAGGACGTTGGCAACATCCGGCGACAGGCCCGCATTGATCGCCATAATCTGCTCCGGCGACATCTTCGCGCCGGCCTGCAGCTGCGCAGTCCGGAAGTCGGTGTCTGCCCGCACCTTCGCGATTTCGTTTTCGGTATCGGCTTTCTTGCCGCGAATATCGCGGTCGGTATCGCGGTCCTTGCCTGAATGCTCGATGTCCATGAGGCTGCGCAGATTGGCGGCAGACTGCTCCTGCGCGATGCGGGCGAGTTCGAGCTCCATCCGCTCGCTGCGTTCCCTGATCTCGACATCGGTAAACGCGCCGATCTTCTTCATCTCGGCGACGTGCTTGGCATCGAGGAGCTCGATTTCGCGCTCGACGGTGCGCAGCCGGCTGGCTTCCGATGTCAGGTCGGTCAGGTGGCTCGCTTCGGCGAGGTCGTTTTCAAGCTTGGCCGCGCGTTCGGTCCGCAACACCTCGATTTCGTGGGCAAGCGCCTCCATTTCCTGGCGGCGTGTCGCCTGCTCGCGCGCGTCCAGGAAAGCGACTTCGCTGTTGAGCACCATGTGAGCAAGCTCATCCTCGCTGGCGCTTTCGAGCTTGGCCATGTCGACATTGGCGGTAACCCGAATCTCGGTCGCTTCGGACTGGCGTTCCACCTCCCGCTTCAGCAGCGACAGCTGGTGGTCGAGCATGTCCTGCTCGCGGTTCAGACGGGCGCGGAGAAGAGCTTCTCGTTCGACATCGCTAAGCGCCCACTCCACTGATACGGCCCGCACCATGACGCCGATATCGCCGCAAACGCGTTCGGCTTCCTGCATCATGTCCGCCTGGATCTTGTCCTGCAGGCCGCGCTCGCCGCGGATATCCTCGGCGTTCACTTGACGCAGCGCCGCTTCCATCACCCGGTCGGAGAAATGCGGCGCAATGCGTTCCAGCACATCCATCCGCGAGAGGCTCTTTCGCCCGGCCGAGGGCGCGGATTCCTTCGAAGCCCCATCGCTCTCATTTCGGGACACGCCGCTCATCAGGCCAAGGATATTGGACGGCTTGTCCGGGTCGAGCTGCAGCTCCAGCGTCGCCAGCCCCTCAATGTAGACATCGTCCTTGGACGTCCCGAAGACCGGAAGCTGGACCTGGAACGGTTTCAGGTCGGCGAGCATCATCGCGATATGACTTGATCCGCCGACGACGCTTTTTACGGCGTTTACCAGCCCACCTGCTGAAAAGTGCGCACCCTTGTAGGTGTCGATCAGCTCACCATTGCGGAACAGGAGCGCAGCAAGATCCGGCGGGGTCGCAAAGCGCTTTTCAAGAAACGCCTTGAATTCGGATTCACGGACAAATTCCGCAAGCAGGTCCGGGTCGGTCAGTACGAGTGGTTGCGAGGCCATGGATCAGCCCTCCTGCCATTGGCGGCTTTTGAAAAAGCGGTAGACGTGAACGATGATGACAAGCGATGTCACGGCGAAGGCGATGGGATGGTTGGCGATCACCGCCCCCATCCGCTCGATGGAGGAGTACTCCTGCATCATCGAGCCCATGCGGCTGACCTGGAAGATCGCGCCATAAATCATGGTGGCCAAGGTGAAGACGGACATCAGGAAGCTAACGAGACCCGCCAGACGGCCGGCCAGGGAAACCGGCCGGCGCTTGCCCACCATGGCTTCTTCCCTCGCCCGCTTTTCCAGCGCCTCATCATAGGCCGCCCCGCGTGCAATCGCTGCCTCGCGGGCCGCGTGATCGACTTTCAGAAAGTCCGGCTGGGCCGCCTTGTTCTTTCCAGCCGACTGGACCGGGGTCAGATTGGACGCCGAGCGCCGCCACCAGACGAATACCGTCAAAGCCAGCCAGACCGCGGCCACCGCCATGGTCACGTTCAATAGAAGCGTGATCAGCGGCCAGGCCTCGGGCGGGATTTGGTCCAGTGTCTCCTGCATGTCTGCGTCCTCGAAATGCGTCGGGTCTATAGAAGGAGGCGCAGCCCGGGCGCAGAACGGGTCACAAGGCCGAAAATATTTTTGCGGCGCGCGATTTGGCAGCAGACTTGCGATTGGCTCGCAACTATGGAAGGCTTCCAGTCGAGGAGGACGCGCATGGAAACTGTAGATGCAGCTGCGGCAAAGGACTTGCTGTCCGCGTGGCGCGAGGGCGACCTGGCGGCCCGCGACCGGCTGTTCGAGCTGCTCTATTCCGAATTGCGACAGGTTTCAGCCGCTTTGCTGAGATCCGAAAGCAACGCGTCTCTTTCGACGGGTGACCTTGTACATGAAGCGGTTGTCCGGCTGATCCATATGGATCAGATCGAGTGGACCGATAAGGCACACTTTCTTGCATTGTCGGCGCGCGCCATGCGCCGCGCCCTGATTGATCATGCCCGCAAGAAAAAGTCCGGCAAGCGCGGTCACCGCAAGGTCACGCTGGTGTCGAGGATCGCTGATGGCGGGCTTCACAGCGTTGAACTGGATATCCTCGAAAAGGCACTTATCCGCCTCAATGTGATCGATTCCGAGAAAGCCGAAATCGTCGAGCTTCGCTATTTTGGCGGCTTGAGCCTTGAGGACATATCGGAAGTCACCGGGTCGTCTGTTTCAACCATCAAGCGCCAGTGGCGGGTGGCTCGCGCCTGGCTGCTGGACAGCCTTCAGGACGCAGCCCGGGATGAGCACGGATTCGCTTGACGCCAAGGCGATGACGATTTTTTCCGAGGCGCTCGACCAGTCCTCGGACAGCCGCGAAGCGTGGATCAAGGACGCCTGCGGGGACGACACCGCCTTGCTGGCCCGTGTTCGCGCGCTGCTCAATGCGGATACCGGACATGCCAGCCTTCTGCGGACCGGCGGCGCCGCCACGGACCACCAGGACGCCCCCCTTCCAGAACGCGTCGGCGCCTACCGCATCACCGGTCTGATCGGTCAGGGAGGCATGGGAGCAGTCTATGAAGGCCACCGGGACACAGAGGACTTCGACCACGTCGTCGCCATAAAGGTCGTGCGCCCAGGCGCGCTGTCGGACTCGCTCGTCGAGCGCTTCCAGCGGGAACGGCGCATCCTCGCACGGCTCAACCATCCCCACATCGCCCGCCTCTATGATGGCGGCCAGACCGAAGACGGCGCGCCCTTCATCGTGATGGAGCGCGTCAACGGTATGGCGATCACCGACTGGGCCGATGAGCGCTCGCTCGCCCGGGATGCCAGGCTGTCGCTTTTTGACGACCTTTGTGACGCGGTACGGCATGCCCACCAGAACCTCATCATCCATCGAGATATCACACCAAACAACGTCCTCGTCACCCCTGAGGGCTATGTGAAACTGATCGATTTTGGGATCGCAAAGCCGCATGAGGACGAGGAGGAAACCGCCAACGCGATCAATCCGGAGATGCTCAGTTATACGCCAGGATTTGCCGCCCCTGAACGCGCCACCGGCAGCGGTGCAAATACGCTTTCTGACATCTTTTCCCTCGGCAAGATCCTCGCCGCCCTGCTCCCCGAAACCATGCGGGACAGGGATCTCGACGCGATCATCGCAAAGTCGACAGCGCGCGATCCGAAAGACCGCTACCCCTCGGTCGACAGCCTGCTGGAAGACGTGACCAGCTATCGCAAGGGCTATGTTGTTGCAGCTCGCGAGGGCGGTACGCCTTACCGGATTAGCAAGTATCTCAGCCGTCACCGCATCGGCGCAACGGCGACAGCCTTGGCAACACTGGCCCTGATTGGCGGCCTGATCACCATGACGGCCCTTTACCGCTCAGCGAGCGAAAACCGGATGGCCGCCGATGCGCGATTCGACGATGTCCGGGAACTCGCAACCTTCATGATGTTCGACCTCTATGACGAGATGGAGAAGGTTTCCGGGAATACCCATGCCATCTCAATACTGGCCGACGAGGCCCAGACCTATCTGGACTCGCTGAGCGGCGACTCCCGCGCATCGCTGGATGTCCAGCTTGAAGCCAGCCGGGGATACAAGCGCCTGGCCGACATCCTCGGCAATCCCAAGAATGCCAATCTTGGCCGCCGGGACGAAGCGGGCGAGATGCTGGAAGCGGCCTACAGACAAGCGCAATCTCTTTATGACAGCCACCCGGACGACAGGCAGGCGGTTCGCACGCTGGGCGAAGTCGCGTTCTCCCTTTCCACGCATCTCTATGTCTCCTCGGACCAGAACCAGCGCTCTCATGAGCTGGCTGAGCAATCGGCCGCGATGTACCGGAAGCTGACCTCGTTGCCGGGCGCGCCCTTCGACGATCACCGCCAGTTCGTACGGGCAAAGATGATGTCAGGCGTCCCCCTGCCCTGGATGGACAAGGACGAGGAAGGCATCGCAATCCTGAAAGATGCGCTCGCGGCGGGCGAAACGCTGGTTGAAACCTATCCCGATGAACCGGAAGCGAAACTCCTGCTAGGGTCGATCAATGTCGAGGTCGCGCGCGCCTTGGTCCGCAAGGCGGACAAGGAAGGCATTTCGAGCGACAGCCTTCCCTATTGGGATGAGGCCGTCCGTCTTCGCCTTGAATCGTATCGCGACAATCCTGAGAATATACAGCCTTACCGCTCGCTGGTGACGATCCATTATGAACGCGGCGCTGTGCTGCGCTCGGAAAACCGGCCAGCCGAAGCCCTTGCCGAGATGATCCGCAGTCGGGAGATCGCCGAAGAGCTGCTCGCAAACGATCCTGACGATGCGTGGCTGCAGCGAATGCTAGGCGGCGTACAGGACGAAATTGCCAAGACGCTTTCCTATGAAGGCCAGCATGCCGAAGCCATCGCGGCCGCCGCAAAGGCGAAACGCTACAGCCTCGACGAGTTCGAGCGATCGCCCGACAATTTTGGCGCAAAGCGCGAGTGGGCCTACAGCCTCTCCCTCTATGCAGGCATTTACCTGAAGGCGGGCAAAATGGCTGAAGGTTGCGCCCTGGTGTCTCAATCACGCCAGCAATGGAATGAATTGTCCGAGAAGCATTCCCTGTCAGACCACGACATGGCGGTTTCCATAGCTGAACTGGAATCGCTTGAGGAAAGCTGCGCAGGCTGAAGGCTCCGCTCAGTAATGGAACATCACATCGAACTTCAGACTGGAATCGTAATTCTCGCTCATCAGGGGCGGGTCCGTTTCATACCGGAAGTCATATGAGACGCCCGCGCGCACCTGGTCGGTTACAGCGGCATTCAGACGAAGCGTCGGATTGAAGGTCGATGTCGGCTCCGAAAGCGTGGCCTTGGAGTCGAATTCGAAGTTCCAGTCCTCATTAACGGCCCAGTCGAGTTCGAAGGACCCGTAGATGCCAACGCCGTCAATGCTCCTGTCCTCTTCCGACAGCTTCAGCAAACGGTATCCCGGCCCCAGCTCGCTGCGAATCGTCAGCGCGTCCTGCTGGACCAGATATGTCCCGGCTCCGACGCCGGCGAATGCGCTGGTCTCGAAACCCGAGAACGCATCACGGTCAATTGAGCCACGGACATAGCCAAAATACCTGTCAGTCCAAAGCGTATCCAGCTGATAGGACGCGCCCCAGTTCCTCTGGTTCTGTACGCCATTGGCCCGGGACGCATTGCCGTAACCTTCAAGCCTGTGGATCTGGGCCCGGCGCATGAGATTGACCTTGCCGTGCATGCCGAGGTGGAAGGTGTCCGAATTGCCCTTGGTCTGAACGGCGTTCAGCGTGAGTTCCGCGTTGAGATCATCCCAGTAGGTGGGCTTCTCCAGCTCCGCTTCCTCGATCTGCACATCGACCGGCGCGACCACGACAAGTGGCGCAATCTTGAGAGGCGCAACGGGCTTCTGAAGCTCTTCAACGAAACGGTCGATCTGACCGGCCTGGTCGGGATAGGCTGACTTGGCCGCCGAGATGACAGCTTCTGCCTGTTCCGGATCGTCAAAACGCATCGCAGCCGAAAGCATGCGCCGCACGCCCGGCGGCAGTGGCTCAGGCTGAACGATGACGGTTTCAGGTTGAGCGCCTGCAACAGCAGCAGGCGCCAGGAAAAGCTCGAGCATGCGCACTCGCCCCGGTCGGTTTTGGACAATCGTTTCAATCTGCTGAAACCGATTCAGATTTACATTCCATAAACCCGAAACACATGCGGCGCAGCCGGGCTGCATTTTGGCTCAGCCGAAGGCCTCACACCCTCAGCGCGCGCCCCCGATTCCAACACGGCATCGGCTACCCATGAGGGGCGAACCACACCGGCCATGACTGAAAATCTGCTAAACAATCACTGCGTTTGCATTATTTTTTGCAAGTTTTGCATTATTTTCGAGTCCCCGAAAACCGTGCGAACTGTAGCTTTTTCGCCTCACTTACGGGTAGTATACGCTGGCTTTACAAATTTTTTTCGATTTCCCGTTTGCAAAGTTTGCGAATTTTTGCGACACAGGGGCGGGTTAAAAAAATCGGGCGCAAAGCGTCAGGGAGGAAAATATGATTTTCACGGACTCGATCCGGCAGGGTCTTCTTGCAGGCGTCGCGGGCAGTGCCTTGCTGTTCAGCAGCTCGGCAGCTTTTGCTCAGGAAGAGGCCCCGGCGGCCTCGCAACAGAACGGCGACGAGACAGCTGCGGACGGCGAAGACGAAACCGCACGCCTGAGCACAGTCACGGTGTCCGGCATTCGCGGCTCCATCCAGAACTCTCTCAACCTGAAAAAGAACGAGACGTCGATTGTCGAGGCCATCTCGGCGGAAGATATCGGCAAGCTGCCGGATCTCTCAATCGCCGACTCGCTGGCCCGCCTGCCCGGCGTCACCGCTCAGCGCGTTCGTGGCCGCTCGCAGCAGATTTCCATTCGCGGCCTGGGGCCGGACTTCTCGCTCGCGCTCTGGAATGGCCGTGAGGTGGTCTCCGCCGGCAACAATCGTGGCGTAGAGTTCGACCAGTTTCCGTCCGAGCTTGTCTCGCAGGGCGTGGTCTACAAGACCCCGGATGCGCGCCTCGCAGCGACCGGCATTGCCGGTGCCGTCGACCTGCGTACCGTGCGCCCGCTCGATTACAGTGACCGCCGCATAAACCTGTCGGCCAAGTACACGGTTAATGACAATGGCCAGCTGAACCCCGACTTCGACGATGACGGGTTCCGCTATTTCGGATCCTATATCGATCAGAACGAAGCCGGCACGATCGGCTGGGCGCTCGCCGCCACGGTCCAGTCGAACCCGACGCAGTACTACTCGCGCGAGCTGAAAACCAATGACGGCCAGACCAGCATCGACGGCACGACCGGGCTTGTGTATCCCTCCGACAACCCCCGAACGGGCGTCGTGTCACGGGACTTCGAGCGGACATCCATCGCTGGCTCCCTGCAGTTCGAGCCAACCGATCGCTGGCGCACGACAATCGATACCTTCTACACCGATACTGAGGATTCCGGCATCTTCCGGGGTGTTGAAACGCCGGTCGCTTCATGGGCCAATTCCAGCCCGGCCCTGACCAACATCACGGGATCAAGCGGCTTTGCCGACAGCGCCACTTACGCTCCGGTCAACCCGATCCTGCGCACGGACGAAGAGGGCAATACGGCCGAAATCTGGGCCTATGGCATCAACTCGTCCTACGACGTCACGGACCGGCTGACCCTGACCGGTGACATTTCGCGCTCGACCCTCGATCGCAATGACATCGACTACGAGTCCTATGCCGGCACCGGTTTCGCCGGCGCGGGCCCCTTCGACACGCTGACCTTCAATTTCCCGAATGATGGCGAGTACTCGATCGATCACGACCTGGACTACACCGATCCGTCGGTCGTGCTCCTGACCGATCCGGGTGGCTGGGGCCAGGTCGGCTTCATCAAAGAGCCGAAGATCGAGGACGAACTCGACCAGATCCGCCTGGAAGCCGAGTACGACATGGAGCTTCCATTCATCACCGGCCTGGTCGGCGGCTTCCTGTACACCCAGCGCGAAAAGACCTTCGACTCCAACGAAGCCTTCCTCCGCGCCGGTCCGGATTTCGTCAACGGATCGCTCGCCATCCCGTCCAACGCCATCGCGGGCAAGACGGATTCTGGCGATATCGGTTTCGACATGATCGCCTACCGCACCGGCCGCATGCTGAACGACGGCACCTATACGGTGGAAAAGGCGACGTTCGATACCGAATGGATGGTCGAAGAAGAGATCCAGACCTTCTACGCCATGGCCAAAATCGATGACGAGCTTGGCGGCGTGCCGGTCCGCGGCAATTTTGGCTTCCAGTACATCGATACGACGCAGAGCTCGACTGGAACGCTTAACTTTGGCGCCAACCAGTTTATCCAGGATGTCGAAGAGAGCTACACCAACTTCCTGCCGAGCGCGAACCTCAGCTTCGAGGTGATGCCGGATACCTTCATCCGGACTGCGGCCGCCCAGACTCTGACCCGCGCGCGCCTCGACCAGCTGGCAGCCAACCAGTCTCTGGAGACCAACAATCTGGTTTGCGCCGATACGAATGGAGACCAGCTGCCGGATGCCGTTGGCACGGTCAATCCGCAAGCCGGACGGACCTGCTTCACGCAGAGCGGCGGCAACCCGTTCCTGCGTCCCTACAAGTCGACCTCGTTCGACCTCGCCTTCGAGAAGTATTTCGGCGCAACGACGGCGGTCTCATTCGCCCTCTTCCACAAGGAACTCACGGACTGGGTCGTCCAGCGCGACTTCCTGATCGACGGCACGCAATCGATCCGGGCCGGTGGCCTGGGCGACTTCCTCGACGCCAATCCGGAAATCGCACCGGTCGTCCTGAGCGGACCGGAGAACTTCACGGAGGGCTCGATCACAGGCTTCGAGGCGACGCTCCGAATGAGCCTCGACGACTATCTGCCGCCGGCGCTCGAAGGGTTTGGCTTCAATGCCAGCTACACCTATGCCGACAATGAGCTCGACGACGGTAACGGCGGATCACTGGCCATCCCAGGCTACTCCGACACGGTATGGTCTGGCGACGTCTACTACGAGAACCATGGCTGGCGGGCCCGCGTGAGCGCGCGTCACCGGTCGGAATTCCTCTCCGAAGTCCAGAACTTCGACGGCTCGCTGTCGGGCGCTCAGGCCTTGGACGAGACCATCGTTGACCTCCAGGTCGGCTATG
>NZ_QWFZ01000036.1 GCF_003576315.1 Henriciella mobilis
CGGGCCGCGAACCCGGTCGGGATGCTGGGTGTTGCCGTGCTGCCAAACGGGCGGCTGGTGGTCACGCTTCAGCTTGCCGGCGACCGGCCGGACCCGGATGACTGGACGAATTTCGCACCGCGTGCGCCGTGGCTGCGGCTCGCGCCGGGCGAGTTTCTGGCGGCTTTGGGCGCCAGACTGGAATCATACCGGAATTGGACTGTTCTCGTACCGGAATCGGACGCGAATTGTACCGCCGCTGGACCGGCCTTTCTGGATTCGAGCTGACCTTCCGTCCGCGTGGTTCGACTTCGCTCACCATGCGGACTGATGTTTCAAACAGCCCTGAGCGCGATCCATCGCGAAGCGGGGATCAAAACCAAAGACAGCCCTGAGCCCTATCCATCGCGAGGCGGGGATCAAAAGAAAAGACAGCCCTGAGCCCTATCCATCGCGAAGCGGGGATCAAAAGAAAAGACAGCCCTGAGCCCGATCCATGTGAGGCGCGCCAGCGCCGATACGGGATCAAGACAGACAAGCCGCCGCAGCCCGCCCGGGTTTGCGGGCTGCGGCGCTGGGCCTAGCCGGCCTTGCGCATCCGGTAGGTCGTCGACAGGTCGCGGCTGCGCCAGGCGGCGATACCGGGGGCGAGGATCTCGATCCGGCTGCCTTCATCGGCCTCGAACCGGCCATTGCCTTTCGGGCGGTAGACGAGCGGCGTTCCGCCCGGCAGGGCTGTCGTCACCAGGAAGCCGTCCTGCAGGCGCAGCGCCATGCGGACCTCGGCGCCGCCCGCCTCCATGATCCATTCGCCATCGATGGAAGCGCCGGCGCTGGTCACAGCCTGGCTCTTCGCCGTCTCCGCTACAGAGCGCGTGGCCGAGCCGCCGCCTGAGGCGGTTTGCGCGGGCAGGGGGCCGTAATTCTTCAGCCGGATGCCGCGGTCGCAATTGCGGTCCCTGTCCATATATCTGATCTCGTCGAAATTCCGGCGGAAGCAGATCCGCTCGAGTACATCGTCATCGTCGCCCAGCAGCTTGTAGTCGCGCCAGTCGCTCCATGTATCGCGGTCGAAATACAAGTTGCGGCGCCATGAGCCATTCTCGCGAATGTCCACGGTGATGCCGTCCTCGTCGCGTTCCTTCACCAGGATGCGAAGGCCACCCGAGACATATTCGTCCTTGTTGGCGCCTTCATCGTCGACCTGGCGCCATTCGAACAGGGCGCAGTCCATGTCATAGTCGCAGATCTGGTTGGTCTTGGCGCTCACATATTTTGCGCCGATCCCTTCGGAGACAGAGCCGCCCACCGTGATCGTGAACCCCTGATAGGGGCCGAGCCACTCATCGAGACCGTTCTGGTTGTCGTCCTTCTTCTCGAACCAGAAGCCGATCGCGATGGATGGCTGGACCGGCACGCCCTTCACCTTGATCTTCACCTTGCCGAGCGCCTCCTTCAGGGCCGGTATCTTGCTGGCAAGGTCGAACAGGTCGAAGACATAGCCGTGCGAACGGCCGCGAAGGTTGTTGAAATCCGCCATCCACATGCCGATCGTCACGCCGCCATCGACGCCGATGCTCGGCCCGAAGGACAGGGCGCCGCTGGAATACCATTTGGAGTCCTTGCCCGGACCATGCTCGGAGCAGCGGAACGCCATGCCAGCCTCGCCATCGACGCCAACGCCGACCTGCGCACCTGCGGCCAGGCCGATCGTCCAGGAGCGGTGCTCGTCGCCCGCGCAGGCCTGGTTGTCCGGGACACCGGAGGCCGAGCCGTCCTCATCGGCGATGTCGGCCTGCAGGCTTTCATTCTCGCCGATGTCGCTGTTCAGGTTGACCACGCTCATGATGAGGTCAGTGCCCAGCTCGTCGAACTTGGCGAGCGCGGCGCGGCGCGTTGCTTCCTCGACAGACAGGACGCACTGGCCAGACGGGGTCCGCTTCAGGCCCTCCTTGCAGGTATCGCCCCTGTCGGTGATGCGGCAGGCCTGCTGGCCCTCACCGCCGCAGGGGCGGCAATAGCCGTTTGTATTCGTGGTCCAGAGTTCGCATTGACGGCCTTCCTTCATGGCGCGGCAGGCCTTCTGGCCTTCCTTGCCGCAAGGCCGGCAGATGCCGTTCTCGTCTGGCGCCGAGGTATTGCTGAAGCAGGGATAGCCGAACTCGATTTTCGGGCAGGCCTTCTGTCCATCGCGCCCGCAGGCCCGACAGGTGCCGTTATCGTTGATGTAGCCATTGCCGCAGCCGGACGGGATGCGTCCGAATTCGCAGGCCGGCTGGCCGTCGCCCTTGCCGCATGGCTTGCAGCGATTGCCCTGCGGGGCGTAATTCTTCGAGCACTGGAAGCCGATCCGCTTGTCGGGCCAGGGTTTCCTGTTGGGCTGTCCCCAGTCGCGGCATTTGCCCTGGTAGCGCGTCAGCCCGTCATTGCAGGTCGGCCCCGGCTTCCAGCCGGCGCAGGCATCCTGGTTCTTGCCGCCGCAGGCCGCTGCGGCGGTTCCGCTGAAGATGACACTGGCAATGATGGCCAGCGCCGCGAATTTCAGCAGGAAGATGATCTTCGTCTGCAGGATGCTCATTGTCCCCTCCCGGGTCGATGGTTGGTCAAAGGGCGGCTCCTGTAGGAGACCACCACGGTGCCCATGATTTCAGACCGGGAGGATCAGCTGTATGGGTAGCTCTACCCAATCGCATTGTCTGTCGAACTCTAGCGGTCGATCAGGCCTTCCTTCAGTGCCTTGGCCATCAGCTCGGCCACGGATTTGACTTGCAGCTTGCTCATCAGGCTCGCGCGGTGTTTCTCGGCTGTGCGGGGGCTGATGCCCTGCAGCTCGGCGATTTCCTTCGTCGTGCGCCCGGAGAGTATCATATGCAGGGCCTGCTGCTCCCTTGCGGTGAGCGAGACAACGCCCGGCTGGCCTTCGATGAGGGCAAGGCATTCAGGAGCGATGTAACGGCCCCCGCGCAGGATGAGCGGCAGCTTGTCGTAGAGGATCTGTGTTGCGCCACCCTTGGCGAACATGCCATCGACGCCGCTGTCGATCAGCACGCTGAGAATGCCCGGCGTCTCTACTGAGGAATAGACAACAATTTTGGTATCCGGGCTCCACCGGCGCACATCGGTCAGCACCTCCGCCCCGCCGGACTGCGGCATGGTCAGGTCCAGCATGAGGAGATCGGGCCGGTGTTGTTTGACGGCGGCAAGCGTCTCGAAGCCATTCTTCGTTTCAGCGACAATATCGAGGCCGTTTTCTTCCACCAGTCCGGGTGTCTGAAGCGCCGCACGCAGGCCACTGCGGACGATTTCATGATCGTCCGCGATGATGACTGTATACTTGTCCCGGCTCGGCAGTGCCATTCGCGTTCCCCTCGACCCAATGGTCTAGAGGGGTTTTCAGAAAATGCGAATTGCCTCGCGAGCGGGTTTTTCTCAGGCGGGTCTCAACCAGATTGAAAAACAGGTGCCAGCGCCGGGCTCTGACCACACATCGACGGGAATATCATAGGTGCCGGACAAGTCCTTGACGATTGACAGACCCAGGCCCGCGCCGGGCGACGCCTTACGCTTCACACCGGACTGGAAGGCCCGCTCGGCGTCTCCATCCTCGAAACCGCCTCCATTGTCGATGATGTCGAGCCGGACGCGCCGCCCGCGTCGCCTGAGCCCGACAAGAATCGCAGAGGGTTCAGCATGGGTGATGGCGTTCGAAATCAGATTGCCGGTGAGCCGGATCAGGGCGAGCGGCGGTGCAACGACCGAGACGCCGCTGGGCACAAATCGAAGCTTGATCCGGGCCGTGCTGGCTTCTCCCGAAAACATGCGGTCGAGTGTATCGAAGAGGAGCGATATGGGCAGGACTTCCTGCTCCATCTCACCGTGCAGACCGGTCTCGCCGGGGCGCGAGGCTGAGCGCGACAGTTCTCCTGTAAGGCTGTCCATATGATCGAGAACCTGGCCCAGCCGGGTAAGCACATCGATTGGGGCTTGCTTGCGCAGCGCGTCAAGTTCGGCGCGCATGGAGGCGATTGGCTGGCGGATGTCGTGCGAGGCCTCGGACAGGGCGCGCGAATGCCGGGCGGCGATATCGCGCGCACGGGCATAGTTGCGTTCCATCTCAAGCAGGTTGGCATTGGTCTCGGCGTCGCGTCTCGCCGCTCTAAGACTTTCCTGCATGGCGGCATCCCGTGCCTTCCGTACATCGATCAGCGCCATAAGGACGGCCGTCATGGCAGAAGCAGTGACGACCGCATAGAGAAGCCGCTGGACCAACGACGCAATGGCGGCATCGCCTGCACCGCGCGAGACGGCCAGCACCACCATAACGACCATCGCGACCCCGAAAAGGATAACAGCGACCCTCGGAACCTGTTGGGGGCTGTCGTCATGCATCGCCCAGGTTCGGGTCGCGACGAAGTGGGCTGCGGCCATCAGCAGGGCCAGACCGAGCGTGATGTAACTCAGCCATTGGCCCGGCACCATCCAGACGGGAAGCAGGACGAGGAGCGACAGGCCCGCCAGCAGCGTCATCGCCGTGCGCGCCCGTTTCATTTCCTGTCTGGGATCGATCGAACGTTCTGCGGTGTAGAATCCGAAAGCGATGGACACGATCGCAAGCGAATAGGAAGCCGAGGTGTCGACGGCGCCGCTGAAGCCGAAGGCCGTCAGCCCACCTTCCAGCGCCCAGAGCGTTGCCAGGAAACCGGCGAAGAGGCCGGAATAGAAAAGGCCGATGAGATTGTTGAGCGCCAGGTTGATCACCACAAAGGCGATGATTGTCGCAACAAACATGCTGTAGAAGGCGATGCCCCAGGGCGAGTAGGCTGGGGCGTCGAGACTGGCCTGCGTCACGCACCCTCCAATGAACGGCAACAGCAACAGGATGGCCGCCCAGGATCGTCGCGCATGTTGTCGGGCGGGCTTCGCCATCGTGACTGTTCCAATCGTCTCGGTGCCCAAATCGTCTAGCAGGCTCCCAGCGCAGCCAGAATGGGTAATCGTACCCATACCGCACCACCGGTCCGTTCCGTACCCAGACGGTCATCATCAATGATCCGTCAAGGAAGGGAGAAGACAATGAACCAGACGATTCAGATGCTGAAGGGGGCCCTCGGCGGTGCATCCCTGCTCGGGTTGGTGAGCGCTGGAGGGTGCGCGGCAGCGGCGGGCGACATGGGCAGCGCTTTCGCGACCGCCGCGGGTATTCCGCAAATGGACGCTTTCCTGCCGGCCCGCGAGGCCGTAGCGGCGGGTGAGCCAATGGCAATCGATGGCGACTATACGATCTCGACCATTGGCAAACGCATCCGGTTCGAAGGTGGTCGCGCCTATGCCGTCGATCCGTGGCTTCACGGGTTCACGCTGAAAGTCCGGCCCGGCATGGTCGTCATTCGCGATATCCAGAAGACCGGGTCCGGCCAGTATACCGGTCAGGACCTGCCGCTCATGGGCCCGGCAACGATGAGCGTGATGGAGAATGGTGCGTTGGATGTTGCCGTGAGAGGGACGCTTGGCCCGGCGCGTTACCAGCTAGTCCCGGTCGCCGGATCAGTTTCGCCACTGCCTGTCGACGACGACCCAGTTGACGATGACGCTGGAGACTTCAGCGATTGCGAGACCATCGACGTTGATGGAAATGGCAATATCATCTGCGCGGACTAGAAGGGCAGCCGCCCCGGCGAACCCGAGGCGTTTCCTCTGCCTTGTCAGCTACCGCGATAGGTGGAGTACCCAAAGGGTGAGAGCAGAAGCGGCACGTGATAATGACGCTCTGTATCGGTCACAGTAAAATCGATGGGGATCACATCGAAGAAGGGGGGCTCATCCGATCTGCCCAGATAGTCGCCGGCATGAAAGACGAGGCGGTAGACACCGGCCTTGAGCGGCCTTCCGCCCAGCAGATCGGTACAGCGTCCGTCATCATTGGTAACGCTTTCGCCGGCGGGCTCGCCATCGATGGACAGCGAGACCTTCACCCCCTTCGCGGGCATTCCGGTCACCAGGTCCAGTATGTGTGTCGATAGTCCCATTACGCGTCCACCTTGCTTTCAGCAGGCACTTCGCTGACGAACTCCGGCTCATTATAATTCAGATAGGCTTTTAGCCAGCGAGCCTGATCGTCCAGGAACAGCTGGTCGGCAACGCCCTTGGCCAGCCTCGGCAGGGCATAGGGCAGGCCGGTCAGCGCCGATGCCGAAAGGCCATGGGTCATCAGGGCGGAGTAGTTGAAGGCGAAGAGCCCGTGAACCAGGGATGCGCCCTCGTCGGTGCGCGGCAGGTATTCGAAGCTGTCGCCGAGGTAGGGGTGAATATTCAGAAGCGGCATTTGCTGATCTTCAGGTGGCGTGTACCTGTCCGACCAGAGCGCGATGTGATCGGCAACTTCGTCCAGTTCCGGGCGCAGGGCGATATCGCTCAGCATGCCGGTCGACAGCACAACGAAGTCATAGGTGAAACGGCCATTCGGCGTCTCGACGACAACGCCATCTTCCGTATCCTTCACCGACAGCCACGGTGACCCGAGATGCAGCTCGAAGCCGGGCCAGGCGGCCGCGCGTTGGAATGTGTCGTTCGTGGGCGGCTGGTTGAGTTTCACGAAATGGGAGATGACCTGGTACTTCGTCGCATCGTCGAGGGCTGAGAAGCGCGGCACAACGCCCGTCTTCTCCATGAACCGGATGGGGTTGGTCCGGGGCATTTCCTTGCGGCGCATGAACACGTCAACCTTGGCGACGCCCAGGTGAAGCGCGTACTGGGCATTATCGAAGGCAGATGCGCCGCCGCCGAGGATCCCGACTCGCTTACCCTTTAGCGCTTCATAGTCGATGTCTTCGGAGGTGTGGGCATAGCGCGACTTGGGCAGGGCTTTTTCGATAAAGTCCGGCGTGTGCCATTCACCGCCGCCCTGGATGCCTGTTGCCAGGATGACCTTTCGCGCCTTGATGGCCTGCTGGCCATCCGGCGTGGACAGGTCAAGCGTATGGATTCCGTCGCCGGAAGGGACGATCCGCTCAACTTTCGTTCTGTTGCGCACGGGCAGCGCAAGGATGCTGCGATACCATCGCAGGTATTCCATCCAGTCCTCGCGCGAGATTTTCTCGATCGCCTCCCAGCTTTGTTCGCCATGCTGGGCGACCCACCATTCCCGGAAGGTGAGCGACGGCACGCCGCAATCGATGGAGAGGAGCTCCTTTGGCGTGCGAAGTGTGATCATCCGGGCATAAGTTACCCATGGGCCCTCCAGCCCTTCCGGGTTCTCGTCGATGATCAGGACGTTGGTCACCCGCTCCTTGCGAAGCGCAAAAGCCGCGCCCATACCGCTTTGGCCGCCGCCGATGATGACGACGTCATAGACCCCCTCCGTTGGTTCGACCCAGGTCGGCTCATTCAGGCCGAGCGCCTCAAGATCATACCTGACCCTCTCATTGTGTGCGTCCAGTGCGGTCATGACATTATCTCCTCAAGTCGGATGCCCACGATCTTCGACACCTCACCCAGCGCCGTTCGGAATTCAGTTGCGCGATCATTTTCCAGCCGCTCGCGCATCGCTTTCAGGATGCCCGGCTTGTCGGTCAGCCGGACGCAGATGATGAAAGGGAAGTCGAAACGCTCACGATAGGCCGCGTTGAGCGCATGAAACGTCTCGTACTCCTCGGGCGTCATCCGGTCGAGCCCGGCCGAGGCCTGTTCTGCGGTGGACGCATCCGTGAGCGTCTTGTCCATCGCTGCCTTTCCCGCCAGCTCAGGGTGAGCACGAAGCAGGGCAAGCTGCCGCGCCTCGCCGGCATTTGAGACGACATCCGTCATGACAGTCTGCAGGTGTTCGCGATCCCGGAAAGGACCAAGCCCTGCCGTTTCCTCGACGATCCATGGGCTGTGTTCATAGAGCTCACCGAACGTCTCGATGAACGCTGCCCGGTCCATGGCGTTTACGTCTTCAATTGTCATGAGCCGGCTCCCTCGATGGAGACGTGGGCCGAAACGATTTTCCAGCCATCCTCGAACTTCACCCAGGCCTGGCTTTGCCGGCCGCGTTTGTCAGTGTCTTCGCGGAAGAATTCGGCATTGGCCGTGGCGAAGCTGTCACCATAGGTCGTAATCTCGACCCGGCCGAGCGTGCGCTGAGGCGAGCCGCCGCGCGCGCGCCTGAAGGCGGCAATCTCGTCATAGCCGTAAAGCACTTCCCCGACGCCATAACGCACCGTTTCCGGAGCTTGCCGGAAGAGATCATCCATGGCGGTGACATCGTCCGCCATCAGCGCCGCCTCATAGCGGTCGAAAGCTGCTCGTACGTCCGCGACGGTTTCGGGGACGTTGATCTTCATGCCGGATGTGCCTCCAGCCAGTGCCGGGCGATATCGATCCTGCGGGCAACCCAGACATCGTCTTGTGCCAGGAGATGGTCGAGGAACTTCGAGACAGCGAGCGTGCGTCCCGGCCGCCCGGCAATGCGTCCGTGCAGGCCGACGGACATCATGCGTCCGCCTTCCGCGTGGAGCATGTCGAACGTATCGCGCAGGTAGCGGAAGAACTGTTCGCCTTCGGCAAAGCCGTTATAGGCGACGATCTTCATGTCGTTCACATCCAGTGTGTACGGAACGATCAGTTGCGACTTGCCATGTCGGGTATCGTAATAGGGCAGGTCATCGGCATAGCTGTCGGCGTCATAGACAAAGCCGCCTTCCTCGACGATGAGGCGGGCCGTGTTTGGGCTGGTTCGCCCCTGATACCATCCGAGGGGACGCTCCCCAGTGAGACGCGTATGGATCTCTATCGCCTCCGCGATATGGGCGCGTTCGGTGTCTTCGGGGACGTACTGGTAATCGATCCACTTAAGACCGTGGCTCGCGACTTCCCAGTCCGCCTTGAGCATCGCCTCGACGGCCGCCGGGTTCATCTCCATCGCCTCCGCGACCCCGAACACCGTGACCGGCACGCCGCGTGAAGTGAACAGCCTGTGGAGCCGCCAGAAGCCGGCCCTGGCGCCGTATTCATAGAGGCTTTCCATGGCCATGGACCGTGTGCCCTGATGGGACTGCGCGCCGACCATTTCCGACAGGAAGGCCTCGGATCCTGCATCACCATTGAGAACGCAATTCTCCGCGCCTTCCTCATAGTTCACGACGAACTGTACCGCGGTCCTCGCGCCGCCCGGCCAATTGGCGGGCGGCGGGCTTGCACCATATCCGACCAGGTCCCGCGTCATGAGGTGTAGGCCTCCAGTGCGGCATCAACGGCTGCGCCCGACGGTACGCTGTGCCCCTCCGTCCGCAGCACCGCTTCCAGCGCGCCAAGCGTAATCAGCACCTTGTTCTTGGCTGCGTTGTAGCCCATCGCGCCGATCCGCCAGATCTTGCCCTGGAGCGGGCCGAAGCTCGTTCCGATCTCGATCTCGAAATCATCGCGCATACGCTGGCGGACGCGCTCGCCTTCGACAGTTTCAGGGATGTAGACGCCGGTAACATTGGTCATGCGGTGGGCGTCGTCCCCAAAGACTGTCAGTCCCATCGCTCTCAGGCCTGCCGTCATGGCCTTGCCTGCGAGACGGTGGCGCTCAAAGCGCTCAGCGAGCCCTTCTTCAAGGCTGACGCAGGCGCATTCTCGCGCCGCATACAGCATGCTGGTCGCTTCGGTATGATGGTTGAGGCGTTTCTCCGACCAGTAGTCCATGACCATGGCAAGATCGAAATAGTTGGATCCGATGCGCTGGCCGCTGCCCTGTTCGAGATCATCGCGCTTGATGCCGAGCTCGGTGTGGCGGCGGTCGAAGATGTGTTTGGCCGCGCGGTCGGATATCGTGATTGGCGCTGAACCGGATGGACCGCCAAGGCATTTCTGAAGGCCGCCTGTGACGATGTCGACGCCCCATCGGTCGGCCGCGATCTCCATGCCGCCAACCGTGGCCGTCGCATCAACATAGGAATAGGCGCCTGCCTTTCGGCAAAGCTCTCCCAGCCCTTCAAGCGGCTGGGCCATGGTCGTCGACGTGTCGCCATGGACGGTGGCTACGACCTTGGGTTCGAAATCGGCAATCGCTGCGGCGATCTCGTCCATGGGAACCGTCTTGCCCCATTCGGCATCGACCGTGCGCACCTCAGCACCAATCCTGGCGAGAATTTCCGTAAGAAGCAGGCCGAAGCGACCGAAATTCACCACGAGAACCCGGTCGCCCGGGCTGGCGAGCGAAATGAGCGATGCCTCGATCGCCGAACGCGCGGTGCCATCGATGAGGAAGGTCCATTTGTTCTCAGTCCCGAAGATCGGGCGGTAGAGGCCCATCACCTCATTCATATAGGCGGTGAACTCCGGGTCGAACTGGCCGAGCAGGTCAGCCGACATGGCGCGGAGCACCCTCGGATGGGCATTAACCGGGCCAGGGCCCATCAGCAGCCTTTGCGGTGGATCAATCTGTCTGAACGAACTGGGCATCCGCTCGGGCCTCCATCAAATCTAGAAATTTTAACATCACCTCAAGCGCTTCATCGGCATCGGCTTGGTCGACCTTCTCCGCCGGGTTGTGGCTGACGCCGCCTGCGCACCGGATGAAAAGCATCACTGAAGGGCAAAGCTCCGACAGGATCATCGCGTCATGGCCAGCCCCGCTGACCAGGGTCTTCCGGGGGTGACCCGTCGCTTCAAGGGCATCTTCCATCATCTGGACGAAACCGGGGTCGCTGGGCGACGCGGCGAGATCCTGCAGCTTTCTGATCGAGAGCGATAGCCGCCTCTGCTCGCAAATATCCCTCGCGACAGTTCGGATCCGGTCACTCAGCAGGTTACGGCGCTCATCGTCGCCCGCGCGCACATCCAGCATGAATTTTACCTCCCCCGGAACGACGTTTGCCGCGCCGGGAAGGGCCTGGATACTGCCGACCGTGGCGACTTCGTCGGGCGCTCCACTTCTTGCGAGATTTTCAATCTCGACCATGATTTCGGCCGCCCCAGCGAGCGCGTCGCGCCTCAGATGCATCGCATTGGTGCCCGCGTGCCCGGCTTCGCCCTTCAGCGTGTATTCAAAGCGAAGTTGCGCTGCGATCCCGGACACCGCACCGACCGAGAGGTTTTCGGCCTCCAGGACCGGACCCTGCTCGATATGTGCTTCAAGATAGCCGAGAATGTCGCCGGGATGGCGTCTTGATGCTGACAAGCGCCCTTCCGGCATCGGTATGGTGATCGAATGTTCGAACGTGTCGAGCGCTTCAGCGAGCGAGATGTCATCACCGTCCACCAGATCCGGCGTCCCCGTGACGTCCTGCCCGATGACCGCACGCGAGCACAGCATGGCGACCGGGAAACGTGACCCTTCCTCGTCGCCAAAGGCGATGACCTCGATGGCAAATGGCAGGCGCCGGCCTGTTTCGTTGAGATACGCAACGCACTCGATGGCGAGCATGACACCGAGCACGCCATCGTACCGTCCGCCATTCCGCACGGTGTCGATGTGTGAGCCGATCAGCAATGCCTTGCGGCCTGCCTGAGACGCTTCATACCGGCCGATCAGGTTTCCAGCCGTATCCATCCGCACCGACATTCCCGCCTCGCGCATCCATTCGGCGGTGCGGTTGACGGCGGCCGCGTGAGCCGCGCTCAGATAGCCGCGATAGAGGAAATCGTCGGTCACGCTGTATGGCGCGACGCCCAGCTCGTCGCATCGTGCAACAGCGCGTGTGCCGGATGCATTCACCATGCTGCCACCGCTCCATCGCTGCGCGGGTCTGTCGCGCCCTCGATCAATCCGTCCGCGTGACGGCAGACCGCGCCGGCATGGCCCATGACCGTTTCGAAGCTGCCCAGGACTTCTACGTCATGTCCGGCCTCTTTCAGTTGTTCGATCAGGCGCGCCGGGAAGCGGTTCTCCAGTTTTAGCGACACGCTCTGCTCGCCCCATGTTCGGCCGAGCAGCCAGCGCGGCGCTGATATCGCTTGCTGCAGCGGGACGCCGAACCGGGCGTAGCGTGAGAAGATCGCCGCCTGCGTCTGCGGCTGTCCTTCGCCGCCCATCGTGCCGTAGGCCATGATGCGGCCATCATCGAATTTGGCGAGCGCCGGGTTCAGCGTGTGGAATGGCTTGCGGCCAGGCTTCAGGCTATTCCAGCCGTCGGGCTTCAGGCGGAAGCTCGCGCCCCGGTTCTGCCAGACAATACCCGTCCTTGGCAAAACGACACCGGAGCCGAATTCGAAATAGATCGACTGGATCGAGCTCACCACCCGCCCCTCATGATCGACGGCGCCGAACCATGTGGTGTCTCCGGCCGCGGTTCTGTGAGGCCAGGGCAGAGCGTTCTGGCGATCGATATTCTGGGCCAGCTTATCCAGCTGCTCGCTGTCATCGAGCTGCGACTGGGCATCTTGCGACATGAAGGCCGGGTCGCCGAGACCAATTTCGCGGTAGCGGATGAATGCCTGCTTGGTCGCTTCGACAAGGCCGTGAACATGGTCGAATTCGTCGACGCCATCTGCTCCAAGCCGGTCAAACAGGGCCAGGATCATCAGCGAGGTCAGTCCCTGCGTCGGTGGCGCCGTGTTGAAGAGTTCGGCTCCCTTGATCCGTAGCGATAGCGGTTCTGGCTGGTCAGCGCTGTGATTTTTCAAGTCTGCCGCGGTGATCGGGCTGCCAGCTTCAGAAAGGTCTGCGGCGATGTCGGCGGCAAGCGGGCCGTCATAGAAGCTTTCGAGACCGTCGGCACAAAGCCGTTCGAGCGTGCGCCCAAGAGCGGGCTGCATGAGCTGCTGACCATCCTTCAGGGGCGCGCCGCCCGGACGGAACACGTCCGAATAACCCGGAACCTCACGAAGCTCTGCATCCTTGCTGGCCGCGACCTCCGCCCCGCCTTTCGTGACGGAGACGCCTGCTCGAGCATAGTGAACCGCGTCCCGCAGCAGCCTGGATAGCGGTAGCGTCGAACCGGATCTTGCCAGCGCCGCTTGCCAGCCCGAAATCGTCCCGGCAGGTGTAATCGCCGCCAGTGGTCCACGCCAGGGAATGGCCTCCAGCTGCTGGTCGCGATAGAGCGCTGTCGAAACGTTTTCGCCCGCTGCCCCGCAAGCATTTATGCTGTAGACCGAGCCATCCGGCTCGCTGACGAGCCAGAAACCGTCTCCGCCAATCCCGGTCATGTGGGGGTAGACAACCGCGAGTGTCGCCGCGACGGCGACACAGGCCTCGACCGAATTTCCGCCATCTTGCAACACGCTGAGTCCGGCCTGGCTGGCCAGATGATGCGGGCTAGTGACCATGCCCCTGTATGCGCGCGGTGTCTGCAGCATCAGGCGACCTCGGCAAATTGTGCTGGCGGGTCTGCGCTGACTACGCCAGCCTCGCTGAGGCGTTCGGCCACGTCAAAGAGAAGCGCTTCCCGGCCGCGCGCCGCGACGAGCTGGACGCCTATCGGTAACTGGCCGGGCCGCTTCACGGGTACTGACAGAATGGGCACGCCGGCAAGGCTGAGTGGCTGGGTGTAGAGGCCGAGATTGGCGCGTGCGGAAACGAACTCTCCATCCAGTTCGATCAGGCCTGCCGCGATTTCTGGCGCCACGCTCGGCGTCGACGGCGCAATGAGCACGTCGAACGTGTCGAGCAGGCCGATCAGTTCGTTGATCGATCGATCCGCCATGGTTTCCGCATCGGCGATCACCTTCTCAGACAGCAAAGCACCAGCGATCAGCCGGTCGCGCGTCGCTGCGTCGAAATCCATCAGCCGTTTCTTCAGGTTCTCCAGGTGGCGGTGCCCGCCTTCTGACGCGGTGAGCAGGAAGGCCGCAGACCGGCCAGCTTCCGCCAGCGGCAGATCGACCTCTTCGGTTCCATCGAGCATATCGAAAACTCTGCGGGCGGCGTCGAATGCTGCCGCTTGCCCCTTCTTCTGGAACCATCCGCTGAGCAGTCCAGCCCTGATCTGAGCGGGTGCCGGGTCATCTGTAGAAGCGCCGCTCATGACTTCGAAGGCGAGACGCGCGTCTGCAACGGACCGGGAAAATGGGCCGACCGTATCGAGCCGGTCGACAAATGCGAACGTGCCTTCGACAGGCAGCACGCCATGAGTTGGGCGCAGGCCAAAAATGCCGCATAGGCTGGCTGGGACGCGGACGGACCCATTTGTGTCGGAGCCCAGTGCTACAGGAACAAGACCCGCTGCGACGGCTGCCGCCGATCCGCCAGACGAGCCACCGGCCAGCCTGGCGAGGTCGTGCGGATTATGTGTGGTCCCGGTGTGCTGGTTGACCGTCGCGAAGCCGTAAGCGAACTCATCCATGTTGAGCGTGCCGACCGGGATGGCGCCAGCCTTCCTGAGACGGTCGACAACAATGGCGTCGCTGGTTGCGGGCGGTGCATCCTGCAGGATCGCCGAGCCAGCTGTGGTGGTCAGCCCCTCGACGTCGAACAAGTCCTTCACTCCGAACGGGACGCCGGCAAGCGGTCCAGGATTCTTGCCCTCAGCGATGAGGCGGTCGATTTCGGTGGCTGCCTGCATGGCGGCCTCGTCCAGAACCCGCGTGAAGCAGACAAGCTTCGGGTTCAGCGACTCGATCCGGTCCAGCGTCGCCTTGATGATTTCGCTCGCAGTGACGGCCCCACTGCGGACGGCGCTGCTGATCTCTTGGGCTGACGCGAAAGGGTTCATCTCCGTGTCAGGACCTTCAGGACAGTGTGATATTGCGTCAGGAGCAGCTCCAGATTCTGATCGACGCCGGCGCGCATTTCATCTGTCAGTTCAATGCCAAGCGATTCTGCGCTCTCATCCGCGGATGAGCCACCTAACAGGGTTTCCTTCGTGGCGATGGATGGTTCTGACGTCTTTGAAGGTGTCATGATCGTCTGTTCCGGAGCGCAGCGAGGCCGAGTCGAGGATGTCTATGTCGATTGATCTATATTTGGCATCGCTCGCAAGCCGGATCAATCCGGGCGCGGCGAAACAGGGCGGTTGGTCCGCTAGCGACCGCAAACTGCGCACCTGTAGCGATTTTCGCATGTCATCAAGGCGCGGCCATGTCGAGTTCGCCGCTTCAGTGAGCGAATTTTGAGTTCAGGTGTGTCCGTCTGAGCCACAAAGCGTGTCGTTGTCAAAGCCCGGCCGCCGCGTGAGCCTCAAGCTCCTCCTTCATCAGGTCGATGAAGCTGCGGATATAAGGCATCAGGACCCGTCCTTTCGGCGCCAGAAGCGAGATAGTGGTGGGCCGGATCACGCCATCGGCAAAAGGTGTCCAGGCGAGCTTGCCCTGGGTCAGCTCGTCTTCGAAACCGGTGCGCGAAATGAAGGCAACGCCAAGGCCCGCCTGGACCAGGTTTTTCAGCATCCCAATCCTTTCGACCCGCGCGGCGATCTGCAGGGGCGCATCGGTTTCCTGGATCAGCTCACGGATGATGCTGTGGTTCAGCCACTCCTCAGTCGGTGCGATGATCGGATAGGGCACGCAATCGCTGAGCGTGACTTCGTCGAGCTTGGCAAGCGGATGGCCCGGCTGCGTGATGACGCCGACCTTGGACTGGCCCGAAAAAATGGTCTCTGTTCGCGATCCCCCCGAAACGTCGAAAGCGCATACGACATCGGCATCCTTGGCCAGCAATGCGGATTTAATCGAGTAGTTGTCGCCAGAGATCAGCGTGAAGTCGATCAGCGGAAAGCGGCTCTGCAGGCGTGTCATGGCGCGGGGCAGGATGTCGACCGTTATGCTTTCGGCGGCGGCAATGCGGATCGTACCGCGTACCCCGCCCTTGAGCCGGCCGATTTCGTGGCGCAGCTGCGAGGCATCGCGGTTCCACTGGCGGACATAATTGAGCAACGCCTCGCCCGCCGCCGTCGGTCGGATGCCCCGTGGCAAGCGCTCGAATAATTCGACACCGAGCTCTTCCTCGAGTTGCAGGAGTTGGCGGTTTACGGCCGAGGAAGCAATGTTGAGATTCTCGGCCGCCTTACGGATTGAGCCATCCTTTATGGCCTTGTCGAAGTAGAGAAGTCCGGTCTTGATAATCGTCATTCGCGCCGTGTCCCAAGGATAACGCCTGCCGCATGATGCTTTTATTAGAGTGCTTTGCACTAGATTTTGTTCTTGTCCAGCCTTAGGGGCTTGCTGGCAAAGAGGGGGCGCTACGTGACAATTTCATTCGCCGGCCTGCCCGGATGTATAGCTCAGTTTCGCAGGGGCCATCCGGTCTCTTTTCTCTCATCGAACGATTGAACGCCATGCGTATACTTCCCGACCGCTTCGTCATGCTGATGGTGCTCGCCGTCATCCTGGCCCTGATCTTCCCGCAGCTCGGCACCGCGGATGGACCGCTGAAGCTCGGCCTCGTGACGGAGTTCGGTATTGCGCTCGTCTTCTTCCTGCATGGCGCGAACCTTGAGCGCCAGAAGCTGGTGACAGGGCTGAAAAACTGGCGCGTTCACCTTCTCATCCAGACGACGACGTTCATTGTGTTTCCGATCGTCGGGCTGGTCCTCTATTTCGGACTGAAGGCTTACCTGCCTGACTTCCTGCTGCTGGGATTTTTCTTCCTGGCAGCATTGCCTTCGACCGTGTCCTCCTCGGTGGCGATGACGGCGCTGGCGCGCGGCAATGTGCCAGTCGCTGTCTTCAATGCGACGCTGTCCGGGTTGCTCGGCATGGTGATCACGCCAGCCCTGATGTCGATTGTGACAGCCACTGGGGAATCCCAGTTTTCAGTAGTGGACGCGATGATCGACATTGCGATCACGCTGCTCCTGCCCTTCATCCTCGGGCAGCTTGCCCGCCCGCTGCTTAAATCCCTGCTGGCGAAGTACAAATCCTTCGTCTCGAAGATCGACCGCACGGTCATCCTGCTGATCGTTTTCAGTTCATTTGCCGAGTCGACCGCTGGCGGCGTCTGGGCGCAGTTTTCGGTTTTGCAGTTCGCGGTGACCCTCTCACTGGTCCTGGTCTTCCTTGGGCTTGCCTTCACTTACACGATCTTCGCTTCGAGGCGCCTGTCGCTGCCGCTCGATGATGAGTCGTCGACGGTTTTCTGCGGCTCGACCAAAAGTCTCGCCAACGGCGCTCCGATCGCGCAGATCCTGTTTGCGGGAAATCCGAATATGGGCCTGATCATGCTGCCGCTGATGCTCTACCACCAGCTTCAGTTGATGGCCTGCGCGGTGATGGCGCAACGCTATGCGCGCAAAACCGAAGCGTTGGAAGCCTGACGCGGCGTGTCGGCCGATACCGCATCGCCGGTGATTTGCAGGATCTGTCCGGCAACCGCAACGGCAATGGTCGCGGGTGCCTTGCCCGAAATCTCGGGCAGCCCGATGGGGCTGGTGAGCCGCGAAATAGCCGCCTGCGGGACACTGTCTTCGCGCAGCCGCCGGATGAAGCGGGCGCGCTTGGTGGCCGATCCGATCAGTCCGCAAAAGGCGAAATCACCTCGCTGGAGAATGGCGCGGGTCAGCCGATAATCGAGCTCATGATCATGCGTGAGCACAAGATGGATGGCCGCGGGCGGCGCACTGGAGACTGCTTCTTCCGGATCGGTCAGGTGGCTGATCTCGATCCCGCTGCGGGTTTCGAGGTAGTCTGGGCGGCTGTCGAACCAGCGAATCGGCAGGGGCGAGATCGACAGGACGTGCGCAATCGCCTGGCCGACATGCCCAGCGCCAAACAGCATGACGGCTGGCGGCAGTGCGCTGACCTGCTCGAAAAACACGGCGCACACATCGCGAGCCGGCCGGTTGTCCGGAAGCAGGGAAGCGTCATGGCCGAGAAAGCCGGTCTTCAGTACGTGCGGCCAATCTTTGCGGCGATACAGTGTCTTGCGCTGGCCGGTTCCATCGAGGCGTGTTTCCAGCACGTGCTCGCCGGGTTGCTCAGCCATTGAGGCGATGTGTTCCAGCCAGCCCGTATCGCGCGCGTCCAGCCTTTCCAGCAACAGGCGCACATGACCGCCGCAGCACTGACGCAGCAGGGGGCCAAGCGGATAGTCCTGAAGCAGATGGGTAACGTCCTCGCGTTCAAGCATGCGACGCGCCTGCATTGTCGCCTGGTGTTCCAGGTTTCCACCGCCGATCGTGCCGAGGATTTTGCTCTTGCTGACCAGTATTTTCGTGCCCGCCTCCCGCGGGGCCGAGCCGTCGACGATGCACTGCGTCACCAGCACCGCAGCGCCATCCTGTTCGATCAATCGTATCGCGTCGCTTGCCCAGTCGAGACGGTCGGTCATGCCAGCTTCTCCGCTTCTGCTCGCGCTGCGTCGACGGCCATGAGAATCCGTTCGGGGGTGGCGGGCGCGTCCAGTTGGGGAAAGACCCGGTGCCCCGTCGCTCCGGAAACGGCGTGGGTCAGCGCGGAAAAGACCGAAATGGCCAGCATGAAAGGTGGCTCGCCGACCGCCTTGGAACGGTGGATCGTGCGCTCCTGATTGCGGCCCTTGTCCCAGATTTTGATATTCATGCTTGCCGGCCGGTCGGACGCTGTCGGGATCTTGTAAGTGGACGGCGCGTGCGTGCGCAGGCGCCCATTGCTGTCATAGACAAGCTCTTCGGTTGTCAGCCAGCCCATGCCCTGGACGAAGCCGCCTTCAATCTGCCCCATGTCGACGGCGGGGTTCAGCGACTGGCCAACTTCGTGGAGGATGTCTGTCCGCACGACCCGGTTTTCGCCTGTGAGCGTATCGATCTCGACCTCGGACACGGCGGCGCCATAGGCGAAATAATAGAATGGCCGGCCGCGATGGGTCGCCCTGTCATAGTGGATCTTGGGTGTACTGTAATACCCTGTGGCGGAAAGGGAAATTCGCGCGAGATAGGCCTGCTTGATCACCTCGTTAAAGGTGAATACATGCCGCCCCGCAACGATCCTGTTGTTGGAGAAGACGATATCATCGGCCGGTACGCCTTCCCGTTCTGACAGGAAATCCACCAGCCGCTTCTTGATTTTCTCCGCTGCGTCTTTCGCGGCCATGCCATTGAGGTCAGAGCCGGACGAGGCCGCGGTGGCGGACGTGTTGGGGACCTTCTCCGTCGACGTTGCCATGATCCGTACGCGGTCGATATCGACCTGGAATTCTTGCGCGACGACCTGCGCGACCTTGACCATCAGGCCCTGGCCCATCTCGGTGCCGCCATGGTTCAGCTGGATGCTGCCATCCGTGTAAATGTGGATCAGGGCGCCGGCCTGGTTGAGGTGGGTGGTTGTGAAAGAGATGCCGAACTTCACCGGCGTCAGCGCAATGCCCCGCTTGATCGTTCCGGCATCCTTGTTGGCGTCCTCGATCTGCTTGCGCCGCATGCGATAGTCAGAAGACGTACCGAGATCTTCCATCAGCTCGCGCGCAACGAAGTCTTCGACGGTCTGGTGGTAAGGGGTGAGATTGCGCTCCGGTGCTGCGTAGAGATTGTCGAGGCGTACATCCAGCGGGTCGCGGCCGACCTTAAAGGCGATCGCGTCCATCATGTGCTCGACAGCAATCATCCCTTGCGGTCCGCCAAATCCCCGAAACGCCGTATTGGACACGGTGTTCGTCCGCATGCGGTTCGATACGATCCGGGCCGCGCCGAGGAAATAGCAATTGTCAGCATGGAACATGGCACGGTCATTGATCGCCAGCGACAGATCGGTGGAGAAACCGCATCTGGACGCAAGGTCGAATTGCGCGCCATGCAGGCGGCCATTGTCGTCAAAACCGGCTTGCCAGCCGACCTCGAAGTCATGCCTCTTGCCCGTGACGATCATGTCGTCGTCCCTGTCGAGACGAAACTTGACCGCCCGGCCGGTCTTCGAGGCGCAGAGGGCTGCTGCCGCGGCGAGCAGAGCTGATTGGGTTTCCTTGCCGCCGAAGCCTCCGCCCATGCGCCGCACAACGACCGTTATCAGATTGTCCGGAACGCCGAGAACCTTGGCGATCAAGTGCTGGGCCTCGGTAGGATTCTGCGTCGACGAGTGGACGAGGATTTCGCCATTCTCACCGGGAATGGCCATCGCTACCTGGCCTTCGAGGTAAAAGTGGTCCTGTCCGCCTTCAGTCAGCCGCCCGCTCAGCGAATGAGGCGCTTGGCTGATGGCCGCTTCGGCATCGCCGAGCACCATCACCTGTTCAGCCTCGATTAGCGAGCCCGCCGTTCTGGCGTCCTCGATCGTGACAAGTGGTGAAAGAGCTTCATAGTTGATCCGGGCTTTCTGCGCCGCATACCGGGCGGCTTTCCGGCTTTCGGCTGCCACGGCGAACAGGCTCTGGCCATGATACATCACCTTGTCTTCGACAAAGAGCGGATCATCGGGAATGACTGGGCCAATATCGTTCGTGCCCGGAATATCCTTGGCCGTCAGCACCGCGACAACGCCGGGCGCGTGCCTGACGTCTGACAGGTCCATGTCCTTGATTTGCGCGTGCGCCTGCTCGCTGGTGGCGATGTAGAGGTGCAGGCAGTCAGCCGGCTCGGGAAGGTCATCGACATAGCGGGCCTCGCCGGTGACGTGCAGGTCGGCGCTGTCATGTTTCAGCGCGCTACGAACGCCACCCTTGAGGCGGTTCGTCTCGAAACCGGTTCCTGCGTCTTCAGGCATTTGTATCTTGTGCCTCCAGGATTCTTGTCCGGTTGCTGGCCGTTGTTTCGATGAAAGCCTTACGCAGAAGGTTCTGCGCGACTTTTAGGCGATAGTCCGCAGAGGCGCGCATGTCGGTCAGCGGAGAATAATCCTCCGTCAGGGCGAGGCACGCAGCGTTTATGGTTTCTTCGGTCCATGCCTGACCGGCAAGTGCCGCTTCGCACGCGGTAGCGCGTTTGGGCGTGCCTGCCATGCCACCAAACGCAATACGCGCAGTCTTCACCTTGCCGCCGTCCAGACCAATGGCAAACGCGCCGCATACTGCCGAAATGTCCTGGTCGAAGCGTTTGGAGATCTTGTAGGTCCGGAAGACCAGATCGTCCCTGATGGGCGGGATGGTCACCGACTTCACATATTCGCCCGGATGAAGGTCCTGCTGTCCATACTCGATGAAAAAACTCTCAATCGGGATGGTTCGCTCCCCATGAGTGGATGCCAGGGTGAGCTGCGCATCAAGGGCAATCAGGAAGGGCGGCGTGTCGCCAATCGGGGAGCCGTTTGCGATATTGCCGCCGATCGTCCCGCTATTGCGCACCTGCACCGATCCGAGTCGGGTAAGCAGGCTTCCGAGGTCATGATGAAGCGCTGTCAGATGCGTGAGTGCATCGCTGTATTTCACGCCCGCGCCGATGCAGAGGCCCGCCTCTGTCTGCTCGATCGTGCGAAGGCTCGGTATGTTTCCGAGGAATATCATGGCCGGCAAGTTCTGCATGCCCTTGGTCACCCAGAGGCCGACATCCGTGGCGCCGCCGACCATGACGGCATCAGGGTGTGTTTCGAGAAGCTCTTTAAGCTCGGTTTCGCTAGTTGGCACAAAGCCGGCGCGGTCAGTTTTATGGACGGGATCTGGAAAGCTGATCTCGCCCACCGGCGCGTCTTGGATGGATTTAAGGAGCGCCACGGTCTCGGAGTTTCCGAAACGAGACTTGGTCTCCGTTTCGGGCGTTAGCGCCTGCGCCGCCTCGATAATCGGTCCATAGCCGGTGCAGCGGCACAGATTGCCGGCAAGCACCGAATTTACCGAGTGGGGAAGGGCGGGGTCGGTCTCCTGGTACCGGGCGAAGAGCGACATCACGAACCCCGGCGTGCAGAAGCCGCATTGCGATCCGTTGCAGTCTGCCAGCGTCTTCTGGACGGGGTGCATTGCCTTTGACGTGCCAATGGATTCAACGGTCACCAGCTCACAACCATGCAGCATGGGCAGGAAGAAGATGCAGGCATTGATCGCCCGATAGCGGACCGTATCGCCGACCAGTTCACCCAGCGCGACCGTGCAAGCGCCGCAATCGCCCTCTGCGCAGCCCTCCTTGCTGCCGGTCAGGCGTTCCTCCTCGCGGAGCCATTCAAGAACCGTTTGCGCAGGATCGACGCGTTCAAGCGTCCTGATGCGTCCGTTCATTACAAAGCTGATCATGCGCTGCGCCTTCATTCGATAAAGGTCATTATGACCGCCTCACGGTGCCTTGTCAGGGGCGGGATGCGCCTCGCCCGCCATCTATCGTCAAATGCTGCTGTGTTGTTCGAGAGCGCTCATTTTGGCAGCAGTGGAGGCGATGGAACTTCATCGTGTTTCTCGGGCAGACCGACTTTTGGGGCAATGATTTCTGCAAGGTTGGAACGAATCGTCCTTGTGGGTGTGATGCCTTTTTGCGGACGATTGCTGGCTAATTGGGGGACGGGAAGAGCGCTTCTGCACCAGATTTGCCCGGATTTCACCAATCCGCAGGGGTCGTTTGCCGGAAAAGCAAACAGTTACAGCCAAGTCCTCTCAATTTTGTGCCGGGATGTTGTGCCTCCTGCTCTTTGAGCGGCAGTCTCCGCTCCAATGATGGGAAGGGGTGCCGGAACCTGTTTCGACGCCTGAAGCAGCAGAGCAGAGGTCGGGCAATATGCTAAACAGGGTCTTCGAGCTGCAGGCTCGCGGTTCGAATGTGCGAACGGAAATTATCGCTGGCATCACGACGTTTCTGTCGATGTCGTACATCATCTTCGTCAATCCGGATATTCTGGCTCAGGCCGGGATGGATCCGGGCGCCGTATTCGTGGCGACATGCCTCGCGGCGGCACTCGGTTCCTTCATCATGGGGGCTTATGCGAACTACCCGATCGCGATTGCACCCGGCATGGGATTGAATGCGTTCTTCACATACGGCGTGGTCATCGGAATGGGCGTGGCCTGGCAAACCGCGCTGATGGCGGTGTTCATGTCCGGCACACTGTTCGTGATCCTCAGCCTCCTGCCGGTTCGCGAATGGATCATCAATTCGATACCGATGGAGCTGAAGCTCTCCATCGCCGCGGGTATCGGTTTCTTTCTGATCATAATCGGCCTGACCAGTGTCGGAATCGTGGTCGACAACCCTGCAACGCTGGTGGGACTAGGGGATCTGTCCGCCACGCCGACATTGCTGGCCATTATCTGCTTCGTTGCCATCGCGATCCTCGAGACGCGTCAGGTCCCCGGGGGAATCCTGATTGGCATGCTTGGTATCACCATCGCCGGCATGGTGCTTGGCGTCGCGGAGCCGAGCGGCATTGCATCGCTGCCGCCATCCCTTGAGCCGACCTTTCTGCAACTTGACTGGTCTAAGGCATTGGAAGTTGCCCTGATCACGGTGGTGATTTCCTTCCTCTTCGTCGACATGTTCGACACGGCCGGCACGCTGGTTTCGGTCGCCCACAAGGCCGGGCTGCTTGACGAGAACGGCCATGTGAAGAATCTCCGAAAGGCCCTTCTCGCCGACAGTACGTCGACCATGATCGGCGCGGCGCTCGGGACCTCGTCGGCGACGAGCTATGTCGAAAGTATCGCTGGCGTGAAGGCGGGTGGCCGCACTGGCCTGACGGCGGTGGTGGTCGGCCTGCTGTTCCTGATTGCGCTTTTCTTCGCGCCTCTGGCCGGCGCCATACAGTCCTATGCAACTGGCCCGGCCCTGATCTTTGTCGGATGTGTGATGGTGGGGGGACTTGCTGAGGTCGATTGGGATGATGCGACCTGTTTCGTCCCGGCCGTCATTACCGCAGTTTCGATGCCGCTCACCTATTCAATCGCGACCGGGCTAGGCCTCGGGTTCATCGCTTATGTCGCCATCAAGCTCGGCTCGGGGCACTGGAAAAAGCTCAGCCCCGGTGTGTTGGTTCTGGCGGTGCTGTTCCTGCTCAAATTCGTATTCCTGGACGGCGCCTGATGAGCGCCGGTTCGACGGAAAGAACCGAAAAGTCATCGGGCTCGATCCTGATGACCCGGGAGCAGCGTCAGGACCCAGACTATTTTCCCGGCTTCGCGGCCGCCATCCCGCTGAGTATTCAGCACATACTGGCCATGTTCATCTCCAATGTAACGCCGGCCATCATTGTTGCCGGGGCGGCCGGATTCGGTTTTGGATCGCCCGACGTCTCGGCGCTGCTTTACATGATCCAGATGTCGATGCTGTTCGCCGGACTGGCGACGCTGCTGCAGACTATCGGAATGGGTCCGGTCGGTTCAAGATTGCCCATTGTCCAGGGAACGAGCTTTGCCTTCCTGCCAATCATGATTCCGTTGGTCGCCGGGCAGGGCGTGGAGGCCATGGCCGTGCTGACCACGGGCGCCCTGTTTGGCGGCCTTTTCCATGCTGGTCTCAGCGTCTTCGTCAAGCGGCTGCGTTTCGCCTTCCCGCCGCTCGTGACCGGGCTTGTCGTCGCGATGATCGCCCTGTCGCTGCTTCAGGTCGGGATTCAGTATGCGGCGGGTGGCGTACCGCTGCGTGGCAGTGACGACTATGGCAGCTGGCAGAGCTGGTTGCTCGCGAGCATCGTCATTGTGGCGACCTTCGGGTTCAAATTCTTCACGAAGGGCATGTGGTCTTCGGCGTCGGTGCTGCTTGGCCTGCTGGTCGGCTATGGCGTGGCCTTCGCGATGGGACGGGTCGACCTTCAGGACGTGTCCACAGCTGGCTGGGTATCGGTCCCGGTCCCGTTCCATTTTGGTTTTTCGTTTTCGGTGTCGGCCGTCATCGGCTTCTGCCTGATGGGTATCGTCTCGGCCATCGAGACAGTCGGCGATGTCAGCGCGATTGCCGAAGGTGGGGCCGGGCGTGAGGCCAAGGATGACGAGCTTTCCGGCGCTACGCTCGCTGACGGGGTTGGCACATCGTTGGCGGCCATCTTCGGCGGGCTACCGAATACCTCCTTCAGCCAGAATGTCGGCCTGATTGCCATGACCGGTATCATGAGCCGTCATATTGTTAGTCTCGGCGCCGTCTTCCTGATCATCTGCGGTCTGCTGCCGAAGGTCGGCGCCTTTATCATTACCATTCCGATCGAGGTTCTGGGTGGCGGCGTGATCATCATGTTCGGCATGGTGGCATCCGCGGCCATTTCCATCCTGTCGAATGTTCAGTGGTCGCAGCGAAACATGCTGATCTTTGCCCTCTCGCTGTCGCTCGGTTTCGGGTTGCAACTCGAGCCGCAGGCGCTTCAGCACGTGCCGGAGGACGTCCGCATGTTTTTGACATCGGGTCTTCTGCCAGCGACATTCCTCGCCGTATTGCTGAACCTTGTCCTGCCCGAACTGGAAGAAGACGTGGCATGAGCGCGACCCTCATCCGGCATGCTGATATGCTGGTCACGATGGACGATGCCGGTACGGAAATCCCGGGCGGCGCGCTTGTCATTGAGGATGGAAAGATCGCCGCGACCGGGACAAGTGCGGAACTGGCGCATTGGGCTGGGGCGGCCGAGAATATTATCGACGCGCGTGGATGTGTCGTCACGCCTGGCCTGGTAAATACCCATCACCACCTGTTTCAGACGCTGACGCGCGCTGTGCCAGCCGGCCAGAACGCGCTGCTTTTCGACTGGCTGAAGGCGCATTATCCGGTTTGGGCGCGCTACCGGCCCGAGGACATGTTCGTGTCTGCCCAGTTGGGGCTCGCCGAACTCGCCTTGTCAGGCTGCACGCTCAGCAGCGATCACCTCTACCTGTATCCGGACGGTGTGCGGCTGGAAGATACGATTGAAGCAGCCCGCAGCATCGGTATCCGCTTTCACGCCACGCGCGGCTCAATGAGTATCGGTGAGGCGCAGGGTGGATTGCCGCCGGATCACCTTGTCGAGGATGAAAAAGCGATCCTCGAAGACTGTATCCGCGTGATTGATGCGTTTCATGACCCTTCCGATGGCGCGATGGTGCGCGTCGGCGTCGCGCCCTGTTCGCCTTTCTCCGTCAGCCGCGAGCTGATGCGGGACGCTGCTCTCCTGGCCCGCGACAAGGGCGTGATGATGCACACCCATCTTGCCGAGAACGATGAGGATACTGCCTATTCGCTTGAGCGGTTCGGCTGCCGGCCCGGCCAGTATGCCGAGGAACTGGGCTGGGTCGGCGACGATGTCTGGCATGCTCACTGTGTAAAGCTGGACGCCGGCGAGATCGCCCTGTTCGCAGGGACTCGCACGGGCGTCGCGCACTGCCCCTGTTCCAATTGCCGGCTCGGATCGGGTATCGCGCTCATTCAGGACATGCTGGCGGCAGGGGTGCCCGTCGGGCTTGGTGTGGATGGCTCTGCCTCAAACGATTCAGGGCATCTCTTGCTTGAGGCACGCCAGGCCATGCTGTTGCAGCGTGTTGCCAAGGGCGCCGATGCGCTTGATCCGCGCCAAGTGCTCCGGCTGGCCACGCGCGGCGGCGCCGACATACTCGGACGCCAAGACTGCGGCGTGCTCGAAGCCGGCCGGCGGGCCGATTTCGTGATCTGGGATATCGAGGGTCTCTCCGCTGCGGGGGTCTGGGACCCGGTCGCGGCCCTCATCCTGTGCGCGCCGGTATCGGCCAGAGATGTATTCGTCGATGGCCGGGCAATCGTTCGCGGCCGCCAGCTTGCGCTGTCAGGCGCAGGCGATATTCGGAGACGCGCCGACCGGTCCTTGCGGCGCCTCATGGCCTGAGCGCTCAAGGTGTGTTCTTCGCTTTTCTTTTCATAGCGAACAAAAAACGCCCGGAGCAAGCTCCGGGCGTCTCGTGTGATGAGTAAGGTTTGGTGTACTTGCTTCCTAGAACTTGTAGATGATCGACGCCTGAACGCTCCGCGGTTTCTCCGGAAGGACAATCGTGCTGCCGAACAGTTCTGTGAAGTTCGCACGGAAGTATTCTTCGTCCGTTGCGTTCTTGACGGTCACCCGGAAGAGCCAGTCATCCAGCGCGTAGGATGCCGATAGGTCGACCAGTGTGTAGCCAGGCAGTTCCACCACCTGGGACTGGCCTGAGTAGACTTCCTCGACGTTCACAAGGCTGCCCGAGAAGGATAGGCCATTGTCGAACTCGTAGGTGCCGGTGAGCGAGTAGATGTTCTCCGGAATACCTGCGCGCTTGGCGTCGTCCTCGTCGGAGATGATAACGAGACCGATTGGCTGGCCGCCGAGGTGGAGCGAAGGATCGGTGACATTCACCATGTCCTCGATGCCGAAGAAGCTGAACGCGGTCCCGGCTTCAAGGAAGGTCTCGTTGACGACCTTCGTGTTGGTATAGGCTGCCGTCACGAGGAACTTGTCAGTCACCGACCAGCGCACCTCGGCTTCAAGGCCTTCGGTCTTGATGTCCTGATTGACGGTGGTGGACTGTACGTTTCGGTCGGTACGCTCCTGCTCATAGTAGGAAACAGCTGCGTAGAGACGGCCATCGAGGAAGTCACCCTTGACGCCAACTTCGCGTAGCTCGGTGGCTGTCAGGAAGGTCTTTGTGTCAACCTGGTCGAAGCTGATATCAGCGCCCTGACCAGCGATTACGACGGTCTGCTCAGCGACAGTCACATATGGAATGATACCGCCGGGCAGTTTGTAGTTGGCGCTGGCATTCCACGAGACGCCGCTGTCGCTGTTGCTCGCCTTGCCGGTTTCGCCAAACCGGCCCGATGTGGACTCAGCATCAACCGTATCGTGACGAACGCCAAGGAGCAGGCCGAGACCGAAGTCGAATTCGGCGTCGACAAGGCCAGCAATGCCGTAATTGGTGTAGTTGCCGACATTATAGTCAGACCAGCCGCAGTCGCATTCGAGCGCAAGGAGGCGGTCCGATCGTGCATCATAGCCCTGGGTCAGGTCGACACGGTGGAAGAACTCGTAGTCGAAGTCGTCACCATGCTCGAAGTCGGTATGGCGGATGGACGGTGAGAACTGAGTGTTCAGGGTCAACCCTTCGAACTCGAACTCCTTCGAGACGACGATCTTGTCCTCGAATACCCAGGAGTCGTGGAATTGCGAGAAACCGTAGGAATTGAGGTTCAGGTTCTCATAGGTCTCGTAGAACATCTGGTTCTTGATCTCGAACCCGGCGTCATTGTCCCAGATCATGTCGAAGTAGAGAACAAGGTCTTCGTTCTCGAGCTTGTCTTCCTTACCAGTCAGGACGTTCTGGCGTGATAGTTTTGCTGTGCCCACATTTTCCAGGGCAAGGTAAGGATAGGCGTCCATAAGGCAGGCATCGGTCCAGCCGGCGGCTGTCACCCCGCCGCCACAGGCGAATGAGCCGAACGGATTGAAGACGCCGACGGCATCGAATTCTTCCTGCGAAAGCTGTCCGTCAAAGTCTGTATCCAGCGGCTGGGCAGTACCGGTGATGTAGGTGCCGTTGTCGACGAGGTCCTGCGTAAGCCTGTTCCAGCCACCGTTCTGGGCGCCACCATAGTCGTGGTACATCGCACCGAATTCTGCGCGCAGCTTGTCGGTCAGTTGCGTATCGAAGGCGGCTTGCAGGATGGTCTGCTCGGTCGAAATGTTGTTGTAGTAGCTGCCGGAGTCTTCGAGTTCGGCATAAAGGTTGTAGCCGAACTCCTTGCCAAACAGCTTGCCGGGACCGGTGATCGATCCGCTGAGGACGCTCTTGTCCCAGCTACCACCTGTGTAACGCACTTCGCCTTCTGGCGCCGCCATATACTTGCCTCCGGCGATCCGGGCCGATTTCGGCACGAAGTTCATGTAACCGCCGGATTTGGATGGGCCGTAGATCGGCGAGGCGGGGCCGCGCACGATATCGATCCGGTCTGACGCGCCGATCGGGGTGGCATAGTTGCCGGGGTTGTCGAGTCGTTTGACGCCGCGGAAATAGGTTTCGCCCGCCTGGCCGCGAATATCGAGTGCGCCGCCGACACCGAAGAAGGAGTTGGTGAAAGTACCCGGCGACTGGGCGACCAGGCCGTAGATGTCATCGATGCCGAAGCGTTCGATCTGTTCAGACGAAATCGTCGAGGCCGAACGCGGGATCTCCGTCAGCGTCTTGTCGAAGCCGAAAACAGAGCCGACATCTTCAACTGGCAGAGCCCGCAGGCTGCCGGTGACGACAACCGTTTCCTGGCGGGCTTCTTCTTCTTCCTCCTGAGCGAACGCCGCTGACGGCATGCCGGCGAGGATCGCCAGGCCTGCTGCAGAGAGCATGATCTTCATTTTCATGGATGCGCCCGAACCTGCGGCCGACAGGCCTTCCGATTCACTTTTTCCGGCATTTGCCGCTGCATCGATACCGGGCGATGCGCCCCTCTGCTTGTACGTCATGTCGCTTTCCCCTCGCTGCTGGATGGCAATTCTACTTCCGAAGATATTTGGGGCGGTCGCCGCGCATGCTTACCGTCGTGGCGGTTCATCTGAACCGTGCACAAGCGGTGTCCGACCCACTCATTGAGATCAGGCTATGAAGGCTTGCATAGCTCGCGAAGATGTTGCGCTGCACAAGTGCTGGAGAAAGCGTTAATGTGCGCATTTTTCGATCACATGCTTGGGGGCATGCATTCATACCAGTCAGCCTGTTCGCATTTCGGCAGGCCTTGTTGGGATTGCGTGCCGGTTTGTGGCAAGGTCGAATAACGACTCAGGTATTCATACGAATAAGCGATCTAATTTTGGCACCGGACCATTTGGTATTATGAGCATGCTCGGGCAGCGTATAATCACGAAAATCACATGTTTCTTTGGCGCTGGTGCGCTTTTCCTGGCAGCGGGGTGCGAGGCCGTTCCGGCCCAGCCGGCGTCGCCGGCGCCATCGGATGCTGCGATGGTTGATGCGATCCCGCCAGACCGGGTGCCGCGAATCGCGCTTGCGACCGCCTACGCGCCCGAATTCGCCGCGCTCATTCCAGAGCTGGAGGCGCCGTCCGAGTACATGATCAACGGCGTATCCTACTGGGCTGGCCGTATGCAGGAGCGGGACGTTGTCCTGTTCGAAACCGGCGTCAGCCTGGTCAACGCGACGATGAATACGGAGCGCCTGCTCGAAAACTTCAACATTACCGACATTGTCGTTAGCGGCGTTGCCGGGGGGCTCGACCCGGACCTTACAATTGGTGATGTCACGGTGCCGGCCCGTTGGGCGCAATACAATGAGTCCGTTTACATGCGCGAGACGGATGACGGCGGGTTCAAGCCTCATGCCGGTGTGGAGCCTGAGCTGCCCGTATTTGATTTCATTGGCACGCGCGGTGTCCGCATTGCCAGCTCGGATGACCCGTCTCCGCAACCACAAATCTGGTTCGAGGCAACGCCACGTCTTCTGTCCATTGCTGAAAAGGCTGCAGAAGCGGCAAATCTCCGGCGATGTGACGACGAAGGGCTATGCCTGCCTGAGCAGCCAGAAGTGGTCGTCGGTGGATCGGGCGTCACTGGCTCGATCTTCATGGATAATGCCCGTTTTCGTGACTACCTTTATACGGTTTTCGAGGCGCAAGTCGTGGAAATGGAAACGGCGGCTGTCGCGATGGTGGCGCATGCGCATGATGTCCCATTCATCGCATTCCGCAGTCTTTCCGATCTTGCCGGTGGGGGGGAGGCCAATGAGAACGAGATCACGGCCTTCCAGCACCTGGCGGCGCTGAATTCGGCGGCGGTCGTCCTTTCCTTTCTGGATGCTTATGGCGATGCCGGCGCGGCCCAGCCGCGGGCCGCCTATTGCGAGATCAATTTCTCAGCGGCATCGACCTATGCCGGCAAGGCGCTCGGTGACGAATTCGTCGAAAGGGTTCGCGCGGCATTTCGGGACGATGAGGCGCATGCAGCCTTCCTTCATTCACAGCTTCATCGCGCGCAAAGGATCGCCAGTCTCGCCGCCAGCCAGCAGGGAAGCGAGATTTCGCCAACACTGCTTGAGGTCTGGGGGGGCTATAAGGGAAAGACCAGTCCCTCCCTGGCCATGCGCCTGCCGGGAGATACGACAGACGACCGTGCACTGGCCCAGGCGGTTGGCGCGGCGCTTGGCTATACATTCATGCAGGAGAGTGTCCTGGTGCAGTGCTCGGGTGACGATGCCGGGGCGACGACCCATCCTGCGCTCAACCTTGTTGAAACCGGTTCGAGCGATGTCCTGTCCGAGGCGACGGTCCGGTCTATATTCGGTATGCTGCTGGGCCAGGCCGAGGGCAATTTCGACTTGGGTTTCACTTACTACCCCGACGAGGACCGCTTCTCTACGGTCGGGCTGACCGATGGCGGAAGCTTTGAGCGCGGCGCGATGACCAAATTGCACGACGACCTTGAGACGGTAAGCGGTCTCAGCACAGCCCTTTCGTTGAGCGAACAGGATGTATGGGTCAGCTTTTCTGGTAATGACTGGAGCTGTGATGCCGATGGGGCCGGATACCTAAAAAGCCCGGTCGTCGCGGCGCTGAAGCCGGAACTGGACAAAATCCGGGTGTCATTTGCTGGCGAGCTGGAATCATTCGTTGAAGCCCAGTTGGACTAGACGTTTTTCATCAGGAGTAATGAGTTGAGAATTTGCGTATTCTGCGGGTCGAATACCGGCCGCGGCGAAGTCTACATGGAATCTGGATACGAGTTCGGTGCGATGATCGCCGAACGGGGGCTGGAGGTCGTCTATGGCGGCGCTCGCAATGGACTCATGGGCGCCGTCGCCAATGGCGCGCTTGAAGCGGGCGGCAAGGTGATCGGCGTGCTGCCACGCCAGCTCTTCGAGCTCGAACAGGCGCATGAGAACCTGACCGATTTGCGCGTGGTGAATTCAATGCACGAGCGCAAGCAGATCATGCATGATCTTTCCTCCTCCTTTGTCAGCCTTCCGGGCGGTATCGGCACGATGGAAGAGATGTTCGAAGTCTGGACCTGGACGCAGCTGGGTGTGCACCGCAAGCCGCTCGCGCTCTATAATGTCAACGGCTTTTACGACGCCCTGGAGTCTTTTCTGGACGTGATGGTGGAGGAGGGCTTTGTGAAGGATGTGCATCGCAGCATGACGCTGGTCGGAAAGGATCCGGCCAAGCTCCTCGAAGAGCTCACAAGCTATGAGCCGCCGCTCGTCAAGAAGTGGCTGAAACCTGAAGAGCGCTAGGCAGACGCACGCTCATTTCAGACGCTCACCTGCGACATAGGTCGCCGCGATGCAGCGATCATCGCCGAGAGTCTGGAGGACGAATAGTTCATCCGTCAGGGTGGGCGAGGCCTGCATCCGTGTGCGCATCGCCGATGTGGCTTGCGAGTCGACGACGATGAGATCGGCATCCGAACCAGCTTCGAGCGAGCCAATCCGGTCTTCCATCGATAGCGCGCGCGCATTGCCGAGCGTGAGCAGGTAGAAGCTCTCAAGTGGATTGAGGCTATAGCCGCAAAGCTGGCTGACCTTGTAGGCTTCAGAGGCGGTTGCCAGCATGGAGTAGCTGGTCCCGGCACCGACATCGGTTGCCAGTGCCACGCGAACGCCGCTTTCTTTCAGGGACTCGTAATCAAACAGGCCGCTGCCAAGGAACAGGTTGGAGGTCGGGCAGAACACGGCGACCGATCTGCTTTCCTTGAGGGCCGTTCGCTCACGGGGTTCCAGGTGGATGCAGTGCCCGAATAGCGAGCGTGGACCCAGCAGGCCATTCGATTCGTAAACATCCAGATAGTCACGTGCGCCCGGGAAAAGGCGGGCAGTTTCCTCAATCTCGCTGCGGTTCTCGCAAAGATGGGTCTGGAGGAAGACATCGGGGGTTTCGCGCATCAGTGTTCCTGCCAGGTCGAGCTGGGCTTCGCTGCACGTGATCGCAAAACGTGGTGTCACGGCATAATGAAGCCGACCGCGACCGTGCCAGGTGTCGATCAGGCGCCTGCTGTCATCATAGCCGGACTGGGAGGTATCCAGAAGGTTGCCCGGCGCATTGCGATCCATCAGGACCTTGCCGGCAATCATGCAAAGGCCGCGCGCCTCGGCCTCGGCAAAAAAGGCGTCCATCGCGGTTTTGTGAGATGTTCCGTATACGACGGATGTGGTCACCCCATGCCTTAGGATTTCGTCGAGATAGCAAGCCGCGATCGACTGGGCGTGAGCCTCGTCTTCGAACAGGGCCTCCTGAACAAAAGTGTAGCCATGCAGCCAGTCCAGGAGCTGGGCGCCGTAGCTGGCAATGACGCCCATCTGGGCAAAGTGGGCATGGGTGTCGATAAAACCGGGCATGAGAATACCGGGCCGGTGATCGGTCACAGGGAGGGTCCGATACGCCTCCGGGAGGTCGCTGAAATTGCCGCGCCAGGCAATCCTTCCACCGTCGGTCACGACGGCGCCGTCCTCCCAGAACGCATAGCTGGACTCATCATCCAGAGAGTCCGGGCGCTCGAAAAAGGTGAGCACTCTGGCGCGCAGGACCTTGTTACTCATGGAGGGCAATCCTCTCCGGCATTGCAACCCGGCCAAGCCGTGCGCTGATGGTGTTCACCAGCCAGTTCGGCGAGGCCTTCCTGTCTGTGTTTACGCAGTTGAGCGTACTTGTTGTCAATGTCTGGGTATGCAGGGCAGGTGCGCTTCATGGGGTTCGGCCGCATGTCATACTTGTCCGTACAACATTCGAGCAGCGGGCCGGTTTGCATGACATAGATGAAGGCAGCTCAAGCGTTCTAAAAATCCGCTCGTTCGGGAGCGTTGACGATAGGGGCGGCTCTACAGCCTAGTGCGTGAACATGATGGGTTATCAGCTGACAGGGAATTCTTGATATGAGGTTTTTCGATTTTATGCCGGCAAGCGCTTTGGGCCTTGCGGCCTCTCTGGCAATTAGCGCCTGCACGGAAGCACCTGCCGCAGAGCCGGAGGAGAGCGTGGAGTCTGCGGACCAAACCTCAGTGCTGGATTGCGCGCCTGGAGCGCCCTGCAGCACGTCGCTTCCGGTACGCGTCGTGCTTGTCACCATGTTCGAGATCGGAGAGGATGAAGGCGACAAGCCGGCCGAATTCCAACTCTGGAAAGAGCGCCGTCCGTTCGACATGCAGATCCCGTTTCCGCATTCCTATCATGACCTTTTTTATGATGAAGAAAATCAGGTGCTCGCAATGGTCACGGGTATCGGGACGGCGCGGTCAGCTGCGGCCACCATGGCGCTCGGCCTGGATCCGCGCTTCGACCTTTCCGAAGCCTATTGGCTGGTTGCTGGTATCGCAGGCATCGATCCGGAGGACGCCTCCATCGGCTCTGCTGTCTGGTCGGCCTATCTCGTGGACGGCGATCTCTCTCACGAGATCGACGCCCGCGAAAAGCCGGAAGATTGGCCGACTGGCTATTTCCCACGGTACACGAACGGCCCTTACGATCCCGACCGGCCAGAGCCGACGGGCGAGATGTTCCATATCAATGAAGGGCTACGTGACTGGGCCTATGAGCTGACCAAGGACCTCGAACTACCAGACCTGGAGGGCCTTGCCGAGGAGCGCTCGCTCTATACCAACTACGAAATGGCGCAGAAACCGCCCTTCGTCCTGAAGGGCGGTCACCTGGCCGCCATGACCTTCTGGCATGGCGAGCTCATGAATGAGTGGGCGAATGACTGGGTCGACTACTGGACCGATGGCAATTCGGAGTTCGTCACATCGGCCATGGAAGAGACGGGCACCTACACCTCCATCGAGTATCTCGACCGGATCGGAAAAGTGGACAAGGACCGCTTCATGGTGCTCCGCGCTGGCAGCAATTACACAATGCAGCCTCCTGGCAAGACCGCCGCAGAAAACCTGCTTGGTGAGAATGAAGGCTATGCCGGCATGCTTGGTTCGCTGGAGTCGCTTTATCTGGTCGGTGGCACCGTTATCGACGAAATCACCGGAAACTGGGAAACCTACAAGGACAATGTGCCTGGCGAGTAGGACGCTGGGCTCATTCAGGCTGGGCGATGGTCCAGCCTGCGATGTCCTTTTCAAAGGCCTCGAAATCATCTTCCAGCTTCAATTGAAGCAAAGCTTTCGGGCTGAACAGGGCGAGCGCCCTGCAGCTGCGGGATGCAACTGACTGGCAGGTCGGTGAAGGCGTTCCGGGCTGTCCGGGTTTCCAGATGCCTGTGCCGGGCAGGAATGAGAATTCCAGGCTGTTTCGAGCCGCCTGTTTGAGATCACGATAGGCGAGACCGTGTTCAAGCGCGGCGCGAACATACTGCTCGGTCATGTCCGTCCGCAGGACACCCTGGTCGTCGGTCGAAAGGACAATGGGAACGCCAGACGCTCGGTAGAGATTCAGCGGATGCTCCTTGCCCCTCACGCCGAGAATAATGTCATTGCTCGACAGGTTGATCTCGACGGCAATGCGCTCCTCGGCCATTCGTTCAAGTGTCTTGCGGCTGTCGAGCTCCCAGGCGATGTCGATGCCGTGTCCGATCCGGCCGGAACCGGCAATCTCGATCGCGTCGCGAATGTGGCTGCGCAGAGCGTAGGCGGGTGCGAGTCCAAGGGTCAGTTCGCCTGCATGTAGCGAGACCTTGGCGCTTGGATATCTTTCGTTGAGGAAGGCGATCATGCGCATGTGCAACTGGTAATTCTCGATCGCCCGCGGGTCGTCCTCAGGCTGGACCAGCGAAACGCCGAGGAAGCGCGGATCGGCCTCGATCAGGGCGAATCCCAGCGCAAGCTGGCGGAACAGTTGCTCGTTGGGCAGCAGGCGAAGGCCGTAGAAATTGTAATAGACGGTGACATCGCAGCCGGGTTCGGCGTCCGCCGTGCCGCAGTTCAGGATTTCGGCCGCCTCGCGTTCAGTCTTGTCGCGCTGCTGGATGCCCGCTTCCACAAGGTCGTCGATCTCGGGCGCAAAGCGTGCAAAGGCCGCGTCGAGGTCGCTCTCATCCCAGTCGCCATCTTCAGACTGGACAGTATACTGATTAATCGTGGCTGGATTGAACATAAGTTCGACATAGGACAGCCGGTCATCAGCGGCGAGCTGCTTGATGGATGCCAATGTCCGATCGGGCTCCTCGCTCACGATGGGGAAGAACCTATCGAAACTGCCGAAAAACTGTTCGTGCCCAGATCGGTCAATATCGACATCCGCAAGCACTTCGCGGACTGACAGGGCATCTACAATTTCGGCGTAGAGGGCCGGGTCTGTGCGCATCAGGCCGACGGCAGTGATCTCTCCCTCATCCTCGCAGGGTGGAGGACTGATAGCGGCAGGGACTTCGGTGACACAGAAGGCCCGGTCTTCGGCCCAGGAGAGATACTCTTCCGCGAAGGGTGTGCCCGAGGCGTGGTTGTGCAGGTCTCCACCTTTCGGCATGTCGCGAAGGAAGACACGAAGCAGGACCGGATCGTCGGAAATCCGGTCAAAAAGCGCTGCGGCCTCGCGCTCGGTATCCTCCGCTGATGCGGTCGGTGCAGCCGTCAACATCAGGCAGCTCATCGTGCACGCCAGCGCAGCAAGGGATGGTCGAAAGAGCGTTGGCCCGCGCCGGGATCTACCGCGCCGCATTTTTCACAAAATCTTCGACGAAGTCGTCATTCCGGCCGTCCGGCACCCCGGTGAACCAGCCACCACGTACATGCCGGCGGACGGCTCGGTCATTTGTGGCGACAGCGGCCGAGTGCCAGAGATAGGCGTCATGGAACAGGACATCGCCTGCTTCGCAATAGACGGCAATCTCACCCGGCGCCTTTTCGAAGGCGAGGGGCATATCATAGGGCGGTGGCTCGCTCGTATGGCCGCCCACTGGTTTCGACTGCGCCGGAACCGGCGCATTGTTGGCATTCCTGAACGGGGCAGGCGTTGCCCATTTATGCGACCCTGGCACCACTCTGAGAAATCCGTTTTCAGGGCTGGTCGCGTCGATATGGATAGTGAAAGCCACAGATGGCCAGCAATCCATATGCGGGCCGCTCTGCCAGTCGGAGTGCCAGCCGATCCGGCGATAGCCGGAATTGCTGCCCCCGCGTGCGTCCTGGTAAACAGCCCCGAACCTTGAATGCTCGCGCAAGTGACCGCCTGGCACCCATTTCTCCATCAGTGCCGTGATTGCCGGGTGGAGGATTGCCGCGCGCGTCGCGGGCGAGACTTCAGTGATGTACTGTACATAATTGGCGAAGCGTTTCTCGCCATTGACGGCATCGTCCAGAAGGACGGAATTGCCATGGCGGGGATCAAGCTTGCCCTCGATGACACCGGTCTGTGCGTCGACGCATTCATTGGTAAGGCGTTCGAGATCGGCCGGTTGGTAGAGGCCGCGCAGAATGGCGAATCCATGCTCTCGGAAAAACGCGTCCAGGGCGTCCAGCTCATCGGCATGAAAGACGCCGATATTGGTATTGATGCTGCCTGTCTTCATGGTCGGAATCCCGAAATAGCCGCTCTATTTATTCGTCCGTTTAAACGTATCCCCAAGCGGATGCATTGGTATTCAGACCGCCCTGAGCGTCCGTCCTCAGGCATGCCGGATTCGTTTCCACGATAGCAGTGCATTGCCCAAGCTTTGGTCAAGGCACAGCGATAGACCGTCGCATATGTCGAGTCACACTCGACCGGCCAGGCGTTCACTGGGAGCAGTTAAGCGTCCGAATTTTTCGACTGATGAGGGGCCGGTGGCGTATTCGTTTGATAATCTCCGGAGCCTCTTCGGTTTCTGCCTGATCCTCGGTCTTGCCTGGCTCTTCTCGAGTGGGCGCAAGCAGGTGCCTTTTCGTACGGTCGGCATTGCGATCGCGCTTCAGGTTGTCTTCGCGGCGCTGATGTTCAATGTCCCGCCCTTGCGGGCAGCGTTGCAATCGATCGCTGCCGGACTTGGCGTGTTGCTGCAGGCCACGGGTGAGGGGACTCAGTTCGTCTTCGGCTATCTCGCCGGCGGTCCGGCGCCCTTCGACACCGTTGAGCCGGCGAACAATTTCGTCCTGGCTCTGCAGATCCTGCCGCTGATGATCGTCGTCTCCGCGCTTTCAGCGGTGCTCTGGAAATGGGGCATCCTGGAGAGGCTGTGCCGGGGCATCGGCTATGTCCTGAATCGCACGCTCGGCCTGTCGGGCCCGATTGGGCTGGGAACCGCGGCTAGCATCTTCCTCGGCATGGTCGAGGCACCAATGATTGTTCGACCTTACCTGATGCGCATGTCGAGGGCCGACATTTTCCTCATCATGACTGCCGCCATGGCAACAGTCGCGGGGACGGTCATGGCGCTTTACATCGCCCTTCTGCAGACAACGATCCCTGAGGCGCCGTCGCATGTCATCGTTGCCTCGTTTATGGCAGCTCCGGCGGCGATTGCGATTGCCCGCGTCATCCAGCCACCCGGGGACTCCGGTGTCATCCAGGATGAAAAGCCGCCGCCCCGCCTTTATCAGTCCACCATGGACGCCTTTGCGCGCGGCGTTCAGGACGGTGTGAACGTTTTCATCTATGTGATTGCCATGATCATCGTGTCGGTTGCGGTGATCGCTCTGGCCGATATCGCCCTGGCCGCTTGGCTGCCGGATGTGAATGGGGCACCGGTAACGGCCGGGCGTCTTCTTGGTTGGCTGCTCTCGCCCTTCATGTATCTCCTCGGCATCCCCTGGCAGGACAGCGTCGACGCGGGCCGGCTTGTCGGAATCAAGATCGTCCTGAACGAGTTGCTCGCCTTCATCGATCTCTCCGGTATCCCGCTCGAGGACATGGAGCCCCGTAGCCGGATGATGATGATTTACATGCTCTGCGGCTTTGCCAATTTCGGCGCGCTCGCCATCATGATCGGCGGGCTGTCAGCCATGTGCCCCGAGCGGCGGCAGGACTTTCTCGACCTCGGCATAAAGAGCATGTGGGCCGGCATCATGGCCAATCTTCTCAATGGCACGCTGATGGGAATCGTCCTGACGGCCTGAAGTCCGCTTAGAGAGAGCAGTCCTCGGCCGGAACCTCCGTCCGCGTCCATTGCAGGCCTTGCGCAGGCTTGGTCCACGGAACGTATTCGACAGAACGCTTTTCGTCCTCCCGTTCGATTTCAAGCATCACGGGGCTCCCGGGCGGGGCGTCTTCAGCCGCCTCCAGGGCGTCCGGGTTTGCGATGATGTCAAAACGCTGCAAACCGGCAGCGTCTGCCGGAGATCCGGGCGTCACTGGCCCGATCCGGGTGCGGCCGTTCTCATCCTCATAAGGGCGAAATCCGCGTGCGAAGTTGCTTAGCGTCTGCATCTCGCCTTCGAAGCAGGGGCCAAACAGGTCTGCCGGCAGTCCAAGCGGTGCGCCGGCCATCATCGCGTCGAAAGCCGCGCCTTCAGCTTCGCCCAGCGTATCAGTCAGAACTTCGCGCCAGAAGGCGACCGGATCGTCGGCGCTGTCGCGCTCGTCAATGAAGCGGAAGATCAGGTCATCGACCCGCTGCCTTCCTTCCGTCGCCTGGCGCCTGCGATAGTCCAGCAGGGCGAAGTAGAGCGGCCCGCGATTATAGGGAACGAGCTGTGCGTTGGAGTCCGAAAAGAAGAGGCGCGTCACCTCTTCATTCGACAGGCCGCTCTGCGGATTGGTGTAATAGTTCAGGGCATGCGCGTTGAAGGCTTCGATGTAGTCCTCGAGGCTGGTCAACCCTGCGCGATGAGGCAGAACGATGGTGTAGTAAGACGTTGCGCCCTCTGAGTACCATTGCTGGCCGCCCGCTCCGCCGCCATCGCCATAGCCGCCAACAAAGTGGTGAATGGCTTCGTGAGCGAGTAGCGAGCGGACTTCCGCCGGATCGCGGTCTTCGCCTTCGACGGTGCCGAAGATGAAGGAGTTGTACCCGCCGCCACCGCCGCCCTGGAACCGCTCTGTCGTACGCATGAAGACCCTGAAGGCATCGACATCCTGGCCGAAGAAGTCGACGAAATACGCATAGGCCTGCTGCGTCCAGGCCGCCGCGCCTTCCAGGTCAAACGCGGCCGGGGTCATCCAGTAGACGACGAATTCGCCTTCGCCGCTTTCTGGCTGGCTTTTCAGGGGGCCGGCCATGAAGAAGGTATTGTTGAGGTTCTGTTGGGTGACCTCTGCCTCGACATTGCCGAGCCCTATGCTGGAGGCAGCGCGGGCTCCGGCCGGCATGTCATCGAGGTTCCAGTCTACGCGAACCGTCCGCGGCCAGCCAGCGACCGGCAGAGCGAGCATCGTATTGCCCGAACCATAGACGCCCCAGAGTTCGGTCCGCGTGTCGATCAATGGGCCGGGCCGGGTGCTTGGTGTGATCACTCGCGGTGCCAGCTTATAGCGGACCTCGACATTGCCGGCGGTATCGCGCTCGAGAATCCATCGACGGTCCTGACGAAAGTCCGAAGGGTCTTCCGGATCTTCCTCAATCCGCATTGCAATCGTCCCCAGACTGTCGCTGGCGGTGAGGCTGTTTGGGTCCGACAGCGCGCTGGGGGCCATCACCCTTACGATGGCCATGGAAAGGAAGGTGTCGCCCTCCTTCAGGCCTGGCGCCGGGAGAGTCATGGCAACATCGATGGATGAGACCTTGTCACCCCCATCGAGGCGCGGTGCGATCGAAATCGTCATGGCGTCCTGGCCCGCTGGCTCGTTCACCGGCGCAGAGGAACCGGTGCACCCGGCTGCAGCCAGACATGCCATCGCGATGCAGGCGAGAACGGCAGGGATACAGCGCATTGGAACAGACATCAGCAGGCCCTCATTGACGAATGTCCAGTCTAGGCGGTGAGCCCGCAATGTTTAGTCGAATGCCATCGTCTTTTGTTTTTGGCTGAATGGATTATGCGAGCAAAGACTTGATAGCGCATTGGAACGACGGAAGTTGGCGTAGGCCGCAAGAGGTATGCGCCCAGCCGCAAGGTTTCGATGAAATCATGCCGCGCTCGCTGGAAAGGTGGGCTGGTTCGAATAGCATTTGTTTGTCCGTCGTGTGAAAAAGCTTTCGATGAGCAGGCAGGACCATTCGGGACTGGAGTGACGATGCAAGCGGTAAATGAGGCGTTCAGCGAGCAGAAATGGAGCCGTCTTGTTGAGGTCGGCGTGCTGACAATCCCCGGTATCATCCTGGTGTCCTGCCAGATGGCCGAGCCCAAGGTTGAGACACCGCCTCCGGCCATCGCCTCAACACCCGCGGTCGAGCTGGTCGCTGGAGCTGATACGCCGCTTTATGCCCTGACGCTCAAACCGGAGGTGGACGAAAATGGGGTTGTCGAAGCGATTGAAGTCAGCTCCCAGCTGACAGGCGGATTGGCTGAAGGTGAAGAGCGGCTGAAGCTGTTTGCCCCTGTCGTCTACGTCAACGTCATGGGCATTGCGGACCGGGTCACTGAGCTTGACGTCCGGGATGCGTCTGGGTCGATCGATTTCACGATTGAAGAAGATGATCCGGTGCCCGGCGGCTATCCCTATTTCAGGCACTGGACGGCAAAGAGGGACGTGACCTTTCCGGTCAGTATCAACTATCGCGCACTCGTGCAGCCGGAAGGTGGTCCAGGTGGCCCCGCCTTCGGCATCCGCCCCTCAGCAGGCGGCATCAGCGGTGCGGGTGCAGGCTTCATGCTGGTGCCGTCCAATGCCGCCTCGCAGGAATCCATCCTCGAATGGGATCTTTCAGGCTTCGACCAGCCATCGCTTGGCGTGACGACGTTTGGTGATGGGCGGGCCGTGGTTGAAGGTCCGCCGCCAGCCATCATGCAAGGCTGGTACATGGCCGGACCGGTCGAGCACTATCCGGATGATGTCACCGAAGGGGATTTCCACGCCTACTGGCTTGGCGATTTCCCCTTCGACGAGCGCGAGGGCATGAGCTTTACCGCGAAGATGTATGACTATTTCGAGGGCTATTTCGAACATCTCGACCCGGCACCGGAGTACCGGGTCTTCATGCGGCTTCTGCAGACCCCGCCTTATGGTGGTGGAACAGCCTTGGCGAACTCTTTCATGTTGTCGCGGGGGCCGGTCCAGCCAGAGGAAGAGAAGAACGAGGACTATGGCGACATCCGCATGGTTTTCGTCCATGAGCTGCTGCACCAATGGGTTGGTTCCGTGGAAGGCGGATCGATCGATGAGAACTGGTGGTCGGAAGGCCTGACGACCTATTACCAGTACACCTTGCCCTTCAAGGCGGGCGAGATTGCCTTCGAAGAGTACGTGGAGGGGATCAACCGCCTGAGCCGGAACTTGTACACCAATCCCGGACGCGACTGGTCGATTGCCGAAATCAAGAAAGTCGGCTTCGATGACAATGACATTCGTCACGTTCCCTATCAGCGTGGTGCACTCTATTTCGCCGATCTCGATGCCCGCATCCGGGCCGCAAGCGGTGGCGAGCGAGATCTTCACAGCTTCCTCAGCGACGTATTTGTCGCGCGTGAAACAGGCGACATTGCCCTGACGCCAGACAAGTGGCGTGAACTCGTCAGAGAGCAGACTGGCGAGGACGAGACAGCGTTCCACAAGGCCCTGCATGTCGATGGTATGGTGTTCTTTCCAGCTGCTGGCAGCTTCGGGCCGTGCGTCGTTGGCGAGCGGGTCACGCTTGAACGGGACGGTGAAAGCTTTGACGCGATGCAGTGGCTGCCAGCCAGCGATGCAGACCCCAAGACCTGCCGGTTTGTGACGAACGAGGACTAGTCCAACGCATCACACAACAGGAATGGGCTTTTCAAGCGGGGCCGCCTTTCAGAACAATTATGCGCTCGGACCGTTCTGTCCGTCGCGCTTTGCATAAAAATTCTTGGCGCGGGCCGTAAGGTCAGTTCGTGATCAGGTCTGCGGTTGTTTCGGGTCCTGGCCCGGCAGGCACGTTAAAGAATGGGGTCAGCGATCGTGGATGCTTCAAGTCTGGAAATGGAAGCGGCGGGCTGGATCAGTTATCCGCATTGGGTGCAGGATGCTCTGGCCCTGATGCGTAATGGCGCGCCCGGCAAGATCGGCCTGTTCGAAAGCTCGGTGCCTGAACCGTCCGCAATGCTGGCTGACACGGTATCGGCGGCTTTCCGCAATGGACCTCCAGCAACTTACCAGAGCGTCTTCATGCGAAACAATCCGGACCTCGCGCTCCGGCTTGGCGAGCGCTATGGCGTGGCTGCTGAACAGATCATCTGTACCACTGGGGCGACCTCGGCGGTCCAGCTCATCTATGCGGGGCTTCTCAACCGCGACGATCATATCCTGATCGAGCGCCCGGGCTTCGACATGTTTGCCAATTATGCGCTGGATGCCGAGATCGAGATCGGTTTCTTCGACCGTCCGGCTCCGGATTTTTCGCTGTCCGTCGATGCGGTGCTTTCGGCGCTGACCGCCAAGACCAGAATGGTCGTGGTCACCAACCTTCATAATCCCAGCGGGGCGCTTGTTACTGATGAGACGCTGTCGGAGCTTGCCGATGCGCTTCAGGAACGTGGCGTCTACCTCCTCATCGACGAGGTTTACCGCGACTATTACGACGCTGAGCCTTGCCGGTTCGATGTCTCACGCCATTCGAATGCCATCCGCGTCAACAGCATGACTAAGATCTTCGGTCTGAGCAGTGTTCGATGCGGCTGGATGATTGCGGCGGGCCGGACGCTGGAGCAGCTGAAGGCGTATCGCGACCGGGTCGACTTTGCCGTGTCGAAGCTTTCACATTCCATAGCCGCCGAAGTGTTTGCCCGGGCGCATGATTTCGATCGGTGGCGGACGGGGCACATGGATGCAGCCATGCCGGTCGCGGAATCGGCATTCAGCGAATTGAGCGCTGCCGAGCTCGTCGAGCTGTCCATGCCTTTGCAGGGGTGCGTTTGCTTTGCGCGCGTCGTCGGCGTCGAGGATACGGTGGCGCTTTCGCGCTGGCTGATTGCCAGTCATGGGGTCGTTGTCGTGCCGGGCGAATGCTTCGGTATGGCCGGTCATATTCGCATTGGTTATGCTCTGGACGAATCGCGCCTGAGCGCCGGACTCGACCGGCTCTCCAGCGGTCTGAAGGAGTACCGCAAGCAGAATGCGAAAAGCCAGCGGATTGCCTGATGGCCAAATCTGAAAACGTGTCGGTTGACCTGAAGCGGGGCGTTGGACTCGCAGGGGTCGTCTCGCTCGGTCTTGGGACGGCGATCGGCGTTTCAGTCTTCTCCGTTCTCGCCCCCGCGACCGCACTCGCCGGTCCAGCCATGTTGATCTCCATGCTGATCGCCATGGTGCCGATGGTCGTCTTCGGGTTCGTATATGCTTTCATGGGCGCCGCGGTGCCGGTGACGGGCGCGTCCTTTGAATGGCCACGCCGGTTCGTCCATCCGTTCCTGGGATTCATTATAAGCTGGTTGAGGATAGCTGGCAGCACGTCTGCCGTCATTGTGCTGACCATGGTGCTCGTCTCCTATCTCAGCACAGCCATCGAGGTCCCGCTGAAGCCGACCATGTTCGTGCTTCTGGTCGTGGTTTTCGGCATCAATCTCGTTGGCGTTTCGGCCGCGGCCGTGAGCCAGACCATCATGCTGGTCATCCTTCTCCTAACCTGCCTGATTTTCACATTTGGCAGTGTCCCGTCGATCGACCTTGCGGGGTTTCAGCCCTTCGCCAGCATGGGGGTCATGGGAATACTCACCGCTGTCCCTCTGATGATTTCCCTTTTCCTTGGTATTGAAAGCGCGACCGAGGTTGGCGGGGAAGTGCGGAATCCGGGGAGCAACATACCGCTTGGCATAACCATTTCCGTCCTGTTGACGGCGGCGGTCTATTTCGGCGTGGCTTTCGCGGCGATTGGGGTGCTTGGAAGCGATGGGCTTGCCCAGTCTGATGCGCCGCTTCTGGATGCCGCTATCTCGTCTATGGGGACGGCAGGCCAGGTGCTGATCCTGGTCAGTGCGACAGTGGCCATCGGAAGCTCGATCAACGCGACATTCATCATCATGTCGCGCTTTCTGTACGCGATGGCAAAGGCCGATATGCTTCCATCGTCGCTGTCCAGGATTCACCAGGATTCAGGCGTGCCCCGGCGCGCCGTTCTTCTGGCATTCGTGCTGTGTTGTCTCGGCCTTCTCATGCCGAGCAATCTCATTTTCCTTTTCCTTGCCGTGAACATCCCGACGCTCCTCAAATACGGCGCGACCTGCCTGGCTTCACTGATGCTCTTGCGCCGCGAACCTGTGCTACATGCGCAAGCAAGTTTCCGCCCCGCAAAGCCAGTCCTTCAGGTGGCAGCCATGCTTGGTATCCTGCTGGGAGTCCTGATCATCGTGATTGGTTGGTCAGCCGATTGGCGACCCTACGCCTTGCTCGGAGGTTGGGGGCTTGCAGGCTCAATCTACTACGCCGTCAAAGCTCGCAAGAAGTCTGCTGGACGGGCCATCGCACGCGGTTGAGAACGCGTTCCACACCGGTGAAATAAATATTCCGCACACGTCGGCTGGAGAATAGTTGTTGCCGTCGCTGACGGGGAGGTCAGCCAAAAAGTATAAAAAAACCGTCATCCGGTTCCTAGCGTGGATCTGGTCAGAGAAGGTTCCGAGCCCGCGACCGGGTTCGCCAGCTGAAGTCTTGGAAGGGGAATACCATGAAGAGTGACGCGGTATTGAAAGGATTGCTCGGCGGGTGCGCGATTGCAGCTCTTCTGCCCAATCTCGTCGGTTTGGCTGCGCAGGCGCAGGAAGCAGACGACGCGCCGGTAACGGTCAGCGACGACGAAGAAGAAGATGTTGCCACCATGAACAGGGTCGTAGTGACGGGGTCTCGGATCATGCGGGACGTTGCATCGACGCCAGCCCCCGTCGCGACCTATGGTGCGCAGAACTTCGAGGATCGCGGCCTGATCAGCGCCGCGGATGCCCTTAACGACATCACCTCGATCCGGCCCGACTTCAACCAGGCCCCCGGCGACGGCACTGCCAGTGGCAGCGGTCAGCAGTTTCCGGAGCTGTTCGGCCTTGGTACCGGGCGTACGCTGACGCTGGTGAATGGCCGCCGCTTTGTGACGACGTCGAGCGGTCTCGGCGATGCGCAGGTCGATGCCAACATCATTCCGACCGGCCTGATCGACCGAATTGAAGTTGCACAGGCCGGCAGTGCCGCTGTGTACGGCTCCGACGCGATCGCGGGCGTTGTGAACTATATTCTCAAGGATGATTTCGAGGGCCTCGAGTTCGATGCCCAGGTCGGCAATACCGAGAACGGTGCCTATCCAACGGAGGCATTCCGCATCACGGCCGGCAAGAATTTCGCCGATGGCAAGGGCAATGTCGCGGCCAATCTGGAAATCTCCAGTACGCCGCTTGTGCGGTTCTCTGATTTCGACGTTTCAAACCGTTCCCGGATCACGCAAGGAAACCCGGCCGATACGGGACCGAACGACGGAATTCCGTCCGTTCGCGAAGTGATGCCGGCCTATTTCTGGAACTTCAACGGCAATGGCGTGATCTTCAGCATCCCGGCGCCGCCACCCAACTTCCTGGCGCGCCTGAACGGTGTGCCGCTGCAGTTTGCACCTGACGGGTCAATCGTGCCCTACGATCCGGGCAACATTATCGGCATTCCGTTTGCCGAGGGTGGACAGGGGACACGCTACAGTGACCTCGTAGGGCTTCGCACCGGGGTAGACCGCTATACGGGCAACATCATCGGCCACTACGACATCAACGACAATCTGCGATTCAATGCCGAGTTTCTCTATGCCAAGACCGAGGGCGAAAGCGTGCCCCAAGGCGCCCCCCGCACAGTGCTGAACCAGACCGATCCGGCCCTTGGCGCTATCTTCTTCAATATCAGCAACCCGTTCCTGACGCAGGATGCCATCGACACGCTGACCTCGGTCAATCCGGGCTTTGCCTTCGGTGCGCCGTTCTGGCTGTCGCGTCATTTCTACGATGACCTCTTCCCGAGCAATATCCAGGAGAACGACACCGAGACCTGGCGTGCGCTGGCTGGCCTGGAAGGCGATTTCGATGCCGGCGGGCGCAACTTCTACTGGACCGTGTCGGGCAGCTATGCCGAGGTCGAGGGCAACCAGCGCTCCTGGGGTGCCGACCGGGTGAAGTTCAACCAGGCCCTCAGCGCGGTTCGCAATGGAAGCGGCGAGATCGTCTGCGCGATCAATGCCGACGCCGATCCATCCAATGACAATCCCGATTGTGCGCCGCTCAATCCGTTTGGAGCCGGCAATATCAGCCAAGCGGCGACGGATTTCGTTTCCGTTCGCACCGGCAATACGTTCAAGAACGAGCAGATCGACCTTCTGGCGACCATCGGAACGGAACTTTTCGAGCTGCCAGCGGGGCCCGTCGATGCGGTTTTCACCTATGAGCACCGGCGCGAAGAAGCGAGCTTCACACCGCTGCTGGCCAATCGGCTCGGCCTGACGGGCACGGGTACGATGGAGGTTGCGACATCGGGCGACTACAACACGAACGAATTGTCGGCCGAGTTCCTCGTTCCGATCGTGGGTGGGGACTTCACCCTGCCGCTGGTCCAGGCCCTTGAGCTGAGCGGTACCTATCGTTTTGTCGACAATTCGATTGCGGGTGAGGAATCGGTCTGGAGCCTCGGCACGCGCTGGGAGCCGGTTGACGGGGTAACCCTGCGCGCAACACGCAGCCGCAACTTCCGGGCACCGACGCTGACACAACTGTTCGCGCCGACGACGGTTACGGTAACCAATGCCGGTATCGACCCCTGCGATGCAGACCGCATCAATGCCGGCCCGAACCCTGACATCCGCCGGGCCAACTGTGAGGCCGAATGGGCTGCCAATCCGCAATATGGTGACCTGGCAACCTTCCAGGATCCGGCAGAAAATTTCTCGATTGCGGAGATCACCAGCGGTGGCAATCCCGATCTCAAGAATGAGATATCCGATACGACCACCTACGGTATCGTGGTTGATCACCTGCTGGTTCCGGGGCTGACCTTTTCGGCGGACCGGATCGAGATCGACCTGGAGGATGGTCTTTCGGCCTTCACCAATGGCGACTTCATGGCGACCTGCTATGACAGCTCGCCGCAGCCCGCCGACATCTGTTCGGTCTTCACTCGCCTCCAGGTGGCCGACGGTTCCAATCCGCCCGGAACCGTGATCAGCGGCCGCTCGACCACGTTCAATGCCGGTGAAATCATCTATCGCGGTGAAGTCTATTACCTGAACTATGCCTTCGACACGTCCGTTGGCGACTTCTCGCTGGGGCTGCAGGCCACGCACACTTCCGAGCTCAGCACATCGGTGACCGGCACAACCTTCAACCGCACCGACAATACGGTCGACCAGCCCGATTGGGCCGGTCAGTTCGATGCAGTCTACACCAATGGCCCGCTGCGCATGACCTACCAGCTCGACTATCTCAGCGAAGTGCTGGCCGAGGAGGGCGCTACGATCGAGAATACGCCGGTTCCGGTGATCGACAGCAACATCACGCATTCGATCTCCGCGCTCTATTCGTTCGACAGCGGCGTAACGCTTCGGGCAGGTGTGACCAACTTCACGGACGAAAAGCCCTCCTATCCGACGCTGGGATATGGCGATATTCTCGGACGACGCTATTTCGCCGGCCTCAATATACGCTTCTGATGCCAGAGACACGATCGGACAGAAAAAAGCCTACGCCCTTTCGGGGGCCACTCATCGCCGCGAGATGGACGACCAGAACGGTCGGCTGTCTCGTGGCGATGGTGTTTGCGGCTTCCTGTGTCAGCCACGCCGATAACAATCTCTCAGGCGAGCCCGCCGAGCAGGCGCCGGAATCATCTCTCGAACGCACGGTTCGCGGTGAGGGTGTTTTCGACGGGGAGACGATTACCTATACGGCCGCGCTTGAAACGTTCGACATAGCAGGAACTGACGATCGGCCCGCGGCCCGGCTTTCGGCCTTTTCTTACATCGCTGACAAGGTCGATGAGAATACTCAGCGCCCAGTATTGCTTGTCTTCAACGGCGGGCCAATCTCCGCCTCCCTCTGGCTGCATATCGGCGCAGTTGGTCCGAAGCGCGTGTCGGCGCCCGACGACCTTTCGGCACCAGTCGATGCTTTCGAACTGGTCGATAATCCGCATTCTCCGCTGGACGTTGCAGATCTTGTCTTCTTCGATCCTGCATCGACCGGTTTCAGCCGTGTCGTAGACGGCGGCGACCCCTCTGCGTTCTTCTCCATTGAAGCGGATGCAGCCCAATTCGTCGATTTTATCGAAGCCTGGCTGGCGAGGCACGGGCGAGATGGAACGCCGGTCTATATCCTCGGCGAGAGCTACGGAACGATGCGCGCGGCGGAAGCGGCTGGCCAACTTGCGGAGGAGGGCGGTCCGCCGCCAGCAGCGGGCGTCTTCCTGATGGGGCAGGCGGTCAATATCATCGAATATTCCCAGCGCCGCCAGAACATCATCAGCTATGTCGTCTCTTTGCCGACGCTTGCGGCGATGGGATGGGAGCAGGACCGGGTAGACCGGAAGGGTCGGAACTTCGAGACTTTCATCGCGGAGGCCACGAAATTCGGTGAGACGGATTACCTCACCGCGCTTTTCCAGGGCAATCGACTGGAGGATGACGAGTTACGCCGCATAGCCGATAAGTTGGAAGAGTACACTGGCATTCCCGCGGATTATTACGTTGAGAACCGGCTTCGGATTAGCAAGGAGCAATACCGCACCGAACTGCTCAAGAGCGACGGAAAAGTGCTGGGCCGCAGCGATGGACGCTATGTCGGCGACGATCCGCGCGGTGACGCTTCGGGCATACTGACCGAGGCATACCTGAAAGGCTTCAAGGCTTACCTATCTTCCGTCTTCGACCTCGAGATTGGGGAAGAGTACAAGACGCTGGCCAATGTTGGTGGTCTCGCTGGCTGGGAGTGGGGCGGCTCTTCGCCGTTTTCCCATTTCGACTACAGCGTCCGGCTCAACGATGCCTTTGAAGCTAACCCCGGCTTCCGTCTACTGATCGGCAATGGGTATCATGACACCATGACGACGGTCGGTGCGGCCGAGTATCTTGCTGCGCAGGCAGACTGGCCGATGGAACAGGTTAGGCTTTCCTTCTACCAGGGTGGGCACATGGCCTATTCTATCGACGAAACGGCTGAGGCCTTCGGTAATGATATCCGTCACTGGGTCGAAGGCAGTGGCAGCTGGGCAAATGGCGGCAACTGACGGAGCCAGCCGATGTTGCTGATTGATGCCGCCTACGTGCATGACCTGCTGACCTACCGTGATTGCATTCCGGTCATGGCAGACGCCATGCAGATGCTGTCCTCGGGAACGACCGAGCAGATGCTGCGTAATATCCTGCCACTCGATCATGGACGCATGTTCGGCATCATGGCTGGAACCATGGGGCCCGGCGGGGCGTGGGGGGCAAAGCTCGTCAGCGTCACCCCGGAACGCGCAGACCCTTCGATCCCGTCCCATCAGGGCGTCGTCATCCTGTTTGACCCGGCCAGCGGCGCCCCCGCTTGCCAGGTCGAAGCCGGTGCAGTGACGGCTATTCGGACAGCCAGCGCCAGTGCCATGGCGACAGATCGGCTTGCCCGGGCGGACGCCGGCGTTGCCGCGATTATCGGGACCGGTGAGCAGGCCTGGCATCACGCACTGGCGATGCGTGAGGTCCGGGAGATTTCGGAAATGCGTGTCTGGGGACGAAGCACGCAGAATGCTCGCGCCCTGGCGGATCGCCTGTCACAGGAAACAGATTGCCCGATCGTTGTGAGCGAGACCGTCCAGCAGGCCGTCGATGGGGCCGATATGATCTCCACCGTGACGGCTGCGCGCGAACCCGTTCTTCTTGCGGACTGGGTACAGCCGGGTGCGCATATCAATCTTGTTGGCTCTAGTTTTGATGGCCCTCGCGAAATCGACAATGCGCTGATTGCGAGGAGCCGTTTATTCGCCGATTCAAGCGCGTCGGTTCGTGCCCAAGGCGCCGAGTTCCGGCATGCCTTGAAGAGTGGTGCGATCAGCGATGCTCACCTGCTCGGCGAAATTGGCGAAGTGCTGTCGGGAAAGATCGACGGACGGGTCGGCGCTGATGACATTACGATCTACAATTCGCTGGGCCATGTCATTCAGGACATCGCGGCAGCAGCACTCATATTCCAGAAGGCGAGGGCAGGGGCATGACATCTGTATTCAATCGTATCGGGGCCCTGTTGCTTGCTGTTGGATGGGTCGCCGTCGCGGGCTGTGCGAATGCCCAGCCATACGACCTCGCAACATCTTCCCCGCTAGAGCAGGCTGACGCGCCAGCGAAGAGTGAAGTGGGCGCAGGCAAGGGCAGCCCAGACGCTCCATACAGGAAAGTGACCCGGCATTCGCTCGATGTGAACGGACAGTCCATCACGTATGAGGCCATCGCCGGGGAGACGCTTCTCCGGGATATGACGGGCGCGGCGACCGCACGCATTTTTTCCTTTACCTACAAACGCACCGATGTGGACGAGACCGACCGCCCGGTCCTTTTTGTTTTCAATGGTGGGCCCGGTTCCGCCTCGCTGTGGATCCATATGGGGGCAATCGGCCCAAAGCAGGTTGTCCTCGACAACGAGGTAAACCCTTCCAACGTCCCGCCTTTCGGGCTGAAGGACAACACGGCCAGCGTCCTCGATGTTGCAGATCTTGTCTTTATCGATCCGGTTGGTACCGGCTTCAGCCGGCCGGCCGAGGGCGTAAACCCAAGGCGATTCTGGGGCGTCGATGAGGACGCCGAATCCATCGCACAATTCATCGAGCTCTGGCTCAGTGAACACGGTCGCTGGAATTCGCCGAAATATGTGCTTGGTGAAAGCTACGGCTCGATCCGTGCAGCGGTGCTGCCGCGCTTCCTGATGGGCAGCCCGATTTATAATGGCGTCATGCGCGGGATTACATTGGACGGCGTCGTCCTGCTCGGCACCACGCTCGGCGTGCGGCCTGGGAGCGGTGGGCAGGATGGCACAGGCAGTGTGGCAGAACAGCAGGCGCGGGTCTTGCCGGGCATTGTCGCGACGGCTGCTTTCCACGGCCGCTCAGCGCTCGAGGGCGATGCCGCGGATGTATTCAGCCAGGCCGCGGCCTATGCCGATGGTCCTTACAGGGCCGCCTTGCAAAAGCTGCAGGTTGGCACGCTCGATGCGGCAGAGCGCCAATCCGTTTTGGCAGAGCTGACCAGGATGACAGGACTATCGGCGGACCAGATCGGCGATGACCTCCATGTCGACGAGCGTGAATTTGCAAAGCTGTTACTCGCCGGCGCAGGCCTCGAAATTGGTATGTATGACAGCCGATACACGCTGCCATCGGCTCAGTCGGGGAATGACCCTGTAGCCGATGATCCGGCAATGACCCGCTATGTCCCGGGCTTTGTGGCGGCGTTCAACCAGATGCTGCGTGACGATTTGGACGTGCGCCTCGCCCGGCCCTATCTGGCGATTTACTGGAAGGACCTCCTGCAGAGCTGGAACTGGCAACGCCGGGCTATCCCGCCAGACCAGAGCTACGCTGAAGACATCGCAATCGCCATGCGGCGGAATCCGGACCTGCGTGTCTTTGTAGCCTCAGGCTATTATGACCTGGTCACAACGCCCGCCGATGCCCGTGCGCAGCTTGAGGCCGCTAACCTCCCGGCGGAGCGCGTACGTTATGAGGATTACGCTTCAGGACACATGCTGTATCTCGGCGGCACGGCGGATGCCTTCGCTGACGACCTCCGGGAATTCCTGACCAGCCCCTAGGCGGTTCCGACGGCGGCGAGGAAAGCTTCGATGTCGTCCAGCGTGTTGAACACCGACACCGTTGGACGAAAGCGGTGGCGCGAAACAGTTGTCACGATTCCCCGCTCCTGCATCTTGGGCCGAAGCTTTGAATAGGCGTTTTCACAGACGGCCGTCACAATCGGTGTCCGTGTGCTATCCGGGGTCAGAAGCGCGAACCCTTGCGATTTCAGGCCCTCTTTCAGGCGTGATGTCAGCGATTGGGCGTGCGCCTGGATCTTGTCCACGCCGAGGTCGAGTATGTAGTCGAGCGAGGCGTTGAGCTGAGCGATGACGGTGTGCGAATGCGTGCCTAGCGCGAACCAGCCCGACGCGTCGTCTGCAAAGCCGTATTCGACAAGTGTCTCACCGGGCGCATCGAACGGATACATGTGTGTCGCGAACTGGCTGATGCCATAATAGCCGTAATTCGTGCGAACCAGCCGGCCCATGACGCCTTTCCGGACATAGAGGAAGCCCAGCCCGAAATCGCCCATCAGCCATTTGTAGCTGGCGCATGCTGCGAAATCGACGCCGCTGCCATGCAGGTCGACGGGGACGCAGCCGGCAGCGTGGATGATGTCCGCATAAACCAGCGCGCCGCGCGCATGGGCAAGGTCACAGACCGCTTTCAGGTCATGCTCGAAGCCATTGATGGTCGAGACGAGCGACAGCGAGACGAGCTTCGTGCCTGGCGTGATGGCGCGGTCCATGTCCTCCATGGAAATGTGGCCATCCTTCGCCTCGACCCACGCGACCTCGCAGCCCTGGCGTTCCAGCTCGCCATAAAGCGGGAAGGAGCCAAAGAAGTGCAGCGTGTCAGTGACAACTTTCGCGCCTTTTTCCGGCAGACCGAGCGAGCGCACGATCATCTGTTCACCAGCGGTCGTGCTCTGCACCCAGGTGATTTCCTCCGGATCTGCATTGACCAGCTTCGCGAACTTCTCGATCGCGGCATCCTCGCCAAGCTCGTAACCGTCATCGGGCTGATGCGTCTGGCGGTGGCGTAGATATGCGTCGATCGAAGCGCGGGCATGCTTGCTGAAAGGATGTTGCGAACCCGCATTGAGATAGACCGTATCGCCCAGTGAGAAGCTGGACGTATCAGGCAAGGAGGCAGGCGCAACGGGCGCAGGGGCCGTGGTGGAGGCCGCGTCCGTCTGGCTGGTTGCCGTGCAAGCGCCCGAACCGGCGACAGCGGCAGCGGTGAGGGTCAGGGCATCGCGGCGGGTCAGCTTCATGCGGGTCTCCTCCAGTAGGTCTTCATTCAAGCCTAGTCTCTGCCGGCGGCCAATCATCGGCGAAGTTTCGGCTTTCTTCGGGACTGACGAATTGTTTTTTCGCAGAAGCGCAGGCCATTGCATGATTTTGCCCGGCTATATGAAGCTCCATGATTAATCGGCATAGGAATCTGCTCACAATCAGCAGACACTCTGGGGCATGAAGATACGCTGGATGACCGCGCCCGTTCGATCGCTCGCCGCCCTCTCACTGGTTGTCGTTTCAGCCTGTGCGACGGCGCGCCCGGGCCAGGCTGAAACCAGCGAGCCACCGGCCATTACCCATGTGGAGAATGCCGGCAACTATGCGGTGCAGGACCGGTTCGGCGAGGATCCGGTGTCCTATGGCGTTCATTGGGATAGCCTAGCCCTAGAGGCAGATGAGGCTGGAAACGAGACGACGATTTCCGGAACGGCCTATATCCGGTCGTGCGACTGCGAACCAAACATGCGACCGGTCATGTTCTTGTTTAATGGTGGGCCAGGGGCGTCCTCCTCGCCGCTTCACTTTGCGCTTGGCCCGAGCCGGCGGAACCGCCAGGGAGAAGAGACGACATTTGCCGACAATCAGGACACGCTATTGCGGGTCGCTGACCTTGTGTTCGTTGATCCAGTGGAGACCGGCTTCAGTCGTTCAGCTTCGCCCGATGGCGAGAGCCGCTTCCTGGGCGTCGAAGGTGACGTCGAGGCCGTCGCTGCCTTCATCGATCACTGGCTTGAGGCTCATGACAGGTCGGGTGCGCCAGTCTTCATCACAGGGCAGAGCTATGGCGGCTACAGGCTCGCCAATATGGTGCCGCGGCTGGGTGAGCTGGATGTTCGAGGTCTGGTCATGGTGTCGCCCGCTCTGGATATGGGGGGAAGTAACGGAGATGCCGGTCATGTCTTCGCATTGCCGACCATGGCGGCGACGGCGTGGCGGTTCGGCAAGTCATCCATTGATGCCGAGACCGAGCCAGAAGCATGGGAAAATGCCCGCGTCTTCGCTGAGAGCGACTATCTCGTCGCCCTGCAGCGCGGCGACTTTTTGGAAGAGGCCGACAAGCTGACAATCGCAGAGAAGGTGGCCGGCATGACAGGGCTGCCGACGGCGCTGGTGTTGGAGGCGGATCTACGAGTTGGCACTCAAGACTTCCTGGAAAACGTGCTGGCCGACGAGAACCAGCTGGTCAGCCGGCTGAATACGGCCGTAACCCAGGAAAAGCGTCCACCCGCCAATCCTGACCGTCCGGACGGCGCAAATGATCCATCGCTTGGCCTTGGGCGGTCAAACAAGATCATTTCGGACGACATTGGTGCCTATCTGGAGCGGCTGACCGGTCTCACCCGGGACGATGGATACCGGTCCCTGAACCTTGATGCGAATTTTGCATGGGACTGGCGCCGGTCCGGCAAGCGGCCGGTCTTTAGCTTCGATGCGACACCCTCGCTGGCTCAGTTTCTTGAGCAGAATGAGGACGCCAGACTGCTGGTGTTCGGTGGGTATCGCGATCTCGCAGTCACCATCCTGGAGACCCAATACGCACTATCGCATGCCGGCTTGCCCCAGGACCGAGTCAAGTTCGAGAAGATGGTGTCGGGCCACTCGCCCTTTGATGAGGAGGCGCTGCGAGCGCCGTTTGCGGAGGCGATCCATGATTTCATCGTCACCGCGCAGGACCAGGAAGAAGATCAATGATGCATCGACTGATTTCCGCGCTCGCATTCACGCTGTTTGCCAGCAGTTCGTTGGCAGGTGCGGCCAGCGCGCAGGACTATGCCTACACGCTCATTCAGAACGACGAGAATGTCGGCTATCTCCGCGTCGAGAAGGACGGAGCCTCCGAAACCGTGACCTACCATGTCGATAGCAATGGCCGCGGTCCCAAGCACACAGAATCGATCACGCTGAATGATGCGCAGCTGCCAGTGAGCTGGACAGTCGAAGGCACATCGCTGATGGGCGCCGGTGTCAACGAGAACTTCGCGCTCAAGGACGGCGTTGCCGTGTGGAGCAGCCAGGCCGATAGCGGCCGCGAAAGCGTGTCTGAACCGACCCTCTATGCCATCAATGATGGCAGCCCTTGGGCGGATTACGTCTATGCCCGGGCGTTGCTGCAGGACGAGGATGGCACATTGCCTGTCCTGCCTTCTGGATCGATATCCCTTGAAAAGATCGATGATGTCTCGATCGATCATGAAGGTGAGACCATCGGCCTGACGCTTTACCGCCTGTCGGGGATCGATCTCGGCGCTTCGCTGATCGCGCTGGATGAGGACGGCATTTTTTTCACCAACTTCTCGATGATCCGCGATGGCTATGTCGACCTCCTGCCGCGGTTGCAGTCGATATCGCGGAAAAAGCGTGACGAACGGCTGAGCCGACTTGCCAGAGATCTGCGCCATACATTCGATCAGCCGTTTGCCATTGCCAATGTCAGGGTTCTCGATCCGATCGATGGCGATCTTGGCGAGCCGGTCATGGTCACCGTCGACGGCAACCGGATCGCATCCATCGAGCCATGGTCGGCCGATGCGGTGGTTCAAACTGGCATGAGCGTGTTCGATGGAGAGGGCGGCACGCTGATGCCCGGACTCTGGGACATGCACTCCCATGCCTCGTCCACTTCAGGCCTCTACTATCTCGCTGCCGGGGTGACCTCCACGCGCGATATGGGCAATGATAATGAGTTCCTGGCCGATCTGCTGGCCAAGCAGGAAACAGGCGCTTTGATCGGCCCGCGCATTACCCCAGCCGGGTTCATCGAGGGCCGCAGCCCATACTCGGCGCGCCATGGCATCATCGTCGCGAGCGAGGAAGAAGCGGTCGATGCGGTGAACTGGTATGCCGACCGGCACTATCCCTTCATCAAGATCTACAACTCGATGACGCCCGCCTGGGTGCCTGCTATGGCAACGGCTGCGAAGGCGCGGGGTATGCGCGTTATTGGGCACGTCCCAGCCTTCACCAACGCCGATTCCATGATCAAGGCTGGCTACTCGGAAATCACCCATATCAACCAGTTGATGCTCGGTTGGCTGCTGCAGCCTGGAGAAGATACGCGCACACCGCTGAGGCTGACAGGTATGGCACGCGGGGCTGGTCTCGATCTCCGTGCAGAGAAAGTTGAGGCGACGATCGCGCTCATGCAGGAAAACTCCGTCGGCGTTGACCCGACAGCGGTCATCCTAGAACGCCTGATGATGAGCCGCGCAGGGCAGGTTCAGGAGGGCGACGCCGCTTATCTCGACCATATGCCTGTGGGCTATCAACGCTACCGTAAGCGGACATTCGTGACGCTTGAGGATGATGCAGCCGATGCGGCTTATGTCGAGGGCTTCCAGAGGGTTCTGGACACATTGAAGCTGCTGCACGAGTCCGGCATCCGCATTCTGCCGGGCACCGATGATAAAACGGGTTTCACGGTTCATCGGGAGTTGGAGCTCTATGAGAAAGCCGGCATCCCGACAGGGGACGTGCTGCGGATTGGTCTCTGGGGGCCTGCGGAGTATCTCGGTTATGGTGAAGAACTGGGGACAATCGAACCCGGCAAGCTGGCCGACTTCGCCCTCGTACCCGGTAACCCTCTGGAGAACCTTTCGGCCATCCGCAATCCGCGAATGGTCGTCAAGAATGGCGACGCCTACTTCCCGTCCGAAATCTATGAGGCGCTGAGCATCAAGCCGTTTTCAGAACGACCTCAGTTCATCACATCTGATCGCCTGAGCGCAGAGGAAGTCCAGTCCGTCAGGTATGACGGCGAGCGCGATTACATCAAACACTTTCCCATGCAGGCCGACGGCCTTCCGGTTGATCCGGCCACATTGCCATTTTCAGCAGCGGTCCGTGTCGGTGATATCATCTATTTCTCGGGACAGATCGGGCGTGGCGGGGAAACCTTTGAGGATGATGCGCGGCAGGTCATGGAGACAATCAAGGCACTCGCAGAACGCACCGGCACGGATATGTCCAGTATCTTCAAATGCACGGTGATGATTGACGACATGTCCAAGTGGCCGGCCTTCAACGAGGTCTACAAGACCTATTTCGAACCGGGGAAGATGCCTGCGCGCAGCGCTTTTGGCGCCGATGGACTGGCGCTCGGCGCGCCAATAGAGGTCGAGTGCATGGCTTATGCGCCCCAGGTTGCGTCTTCTGCGCTGACAGCGCCGAAAAGTGGCGGTGGCTGGCTGGTCTGGCTGCTGGGTGGGCTTGTCTTACTGCTGGCGGGTGCGCTCGGTTTCGTGATTGGCCGCCAGCGCGCCTAAAGCGCCATGCTGCCGCGCACGGGGATTGCCGTCGTGGACTTGATCTCACCCAGTGTCGCTGTCGAATTCACGTTCTCGACGCCCGGCAGGTTAAGCAGGAAATCCATCAGGAATTCCTGGTACCACTTCATCGACTTGGCCTGGATTTTCATCAGCAGGTCCATCTCACCGAAGATCGAGTAGCATTCGAGAATTTCGGGCGTGTTCTGGATTTTGCGGCTGAAGGTCTCGCGGTCCTTTTCGGACAGTTTAGCGACCTTCACATAGGCGAAGATATGCAGGCCATAGCCGAGTTTCTCGCGGTCAAGAATGGCTACCTGCGCTTTGATATAGCCCTCATCCTTCAACCGTTGCAGGCGGCGCCAGCAGGGCGATTGTGACAGGCCGACAATTTCGGCCAGCTCCACGGTTGATATGGAACAGTCTTTCTGGAGCTGTTCCAGAATCTTGATGTCGAAAATCGAAAGCTCTTCACTCATGCGAATAGCTTATCCAGTTTTTTGGAAATTCCAAGCACGTTTTCGCGCAATGTCGGTTGTGGTTGGGTTCTTTTATTTTGTATGAGGTGGGGCGAGCGTTAGCCCAATTGGTTGCGTTCTTATTCGGCAGCACTGGCTTCGAGGCGGGTTTTGCCGGAACCCGGTGTGAGGGATCTGGCGAAGAGTCCGATGGCGAAAAGGACGAAAATTGTCGAGGTTATCCAAGTATAGGGGTTGCCGTAATTTTCAGCATGAATGGCAGCATGAAGGGCGACATTCGCAAGAAGCGCGATCCAAAGCAGCATACGCAGGATTTGACCGACACGAATGTGGTCGGCAAGCAGCCCACCGCCTACTGCCAGGACAAGGCCTCCGCCCCAGAACAGCACCGGCAGCCAGGTGCCGCTGATCCCCATCAGACTGGCCATCAGCGTAAGGGTGAAGAGGGCAGGCGTGCCCCAGACGAGCGCCGACCAGGCGGAGAATAACCGCGGCATGGCGGCGCCGCGTTCGGCCCACTTCAGGAAGTAGATATTCATTCCCGCTGCAATGATAATGCAGAGCGCAGTGCCGAACAGGGCGTAGGCGAGCTTCACTGCGAGGCCGCCAAAATCACCGAAGTGTAGGCGATAGACGGAAGAGGCGATTTGCTGGCCCGCCTCACCGTCGGACGCGCCCTCATGCCCCATGAGATTGCCACTGGCGTCGAAATTGTAGGTTTCGCCATAGATCAGCCGGTCATGGTGTTCGCCGTAGATGGAGACGTGCTGGCCTGCCGTGCCGGGGTCGTGCAGGACAACCAGGAACGGGTCGGCATCAGGCGCAACTTCGGGCATGGCGGCCAGCGCGGCGCCGATATCGGCCAGGCCGGCCGGGGATGCATCGGGGGGCGGTTCTTCGCCAAAGATGGCTTCTACGAGTGGCCGGGTGTTGCCGTCGAAATTCGTCTGCGCAAGCACCAGGACGATGACACTGAACAGGCCAATCATCGCGCCTGTCGCGGCCACGCCGATGGTAAAAGGGGATGTCCAGACGCTGAGCCGGTTATGCAGGTCTGCCTGGACAATTCTGGCCTGCCCCTTGCGGCGCAGCCGAAACGCATCTCGGAAGATGCGGGGATGAGCGAGGAAGCCGGAAATGGCCATCGCGACCAGCATTACGCCAAGAATGGCTACGACGATCATGCCGAAGCTTGTGGGCAAGTTCAGGTAATAGTGAAGGTGTATCAGGAAGTCGTTCCACGGTGTCTCGTAGTTGCCGGTCAGGGCGCCTTCCGTATTCGCCGTTGCGAGGCCATCATCCCCTCCCGCCACGAAGCGGGGCCAGTTGTCGCGCGGTAGGTAGAGGTAAATGTGCGACGTGTCCGGCTGTGTGGCGATGACCCGTTCGGCGCTGGCTTGTGCTGCTTCGGGTGTTACTGCCAGCACGGGCGCGGTCGGGCGCTCCCACCAGCCAATCTCATCCTCGAACACTGCAACCGTTCCGCTCAGGCAGACGATGAACATCACGGCGCTGACCAAAAGTCCCATGACCGAGTGAGCAGAGAGAGAGCGATCCACAAGCCGTTTGTTGGCTTTTGGCCAGATGGAAGAAGCCATGGCGTTTATTCCTCAGATGAAGGCGAAGGTCGCAGTCGCGATGAGGGCGAGGCCGGCATAGGCTGATCGGCGCCCGGTGCGTGGCTCGATGAGCAGCGAAACCGACAAGACAGCCCAGAGCAGGACCGCAGCCAGGATCGCTATCACGCCTGCGGTTGCCGGGCTGCCATTTTCGGGACGGATGATGCGGAACAGGACAGACGATCCAAAAAGAGCGATCGCACCAGCGACCGGTCCTGTAAGGATAAACGTCCATATCCCCGACAGGCTGGCACGTACGGGGCGCCGAATGGGCCCGGCTTCCCCGGCTGGGCGGCGCCGTCGAACGCCCATTGGTGGTGCGATTCCGCCTAGTAGGGGTGCGGTGAGGAATATAGTCACCCCGGCCATCGCGATGACGATGACCTGAGCGGCACCGCGGTCGCCATTGGCAAGACAGGCCATTACCAAGCCGCCGGAAAGCAGCGCCCATCCAGCACCTATCACCCAAGGGCGACCGGGCCGTTTCCAGGCAAAAAAGAGCAAGGCGAGACCGGCGAGACTCGCCATTCCCGCGCCCGTCATCATGGACCAGTCCGCTGTCGTCATGTCGCCCCCGCCCGGATTAGAACTTGTAACGGAGGTTGGCGACCACGGTCCGGCGCAAGCCGGGGAAGCAGTCGCCGCGCGTCAGGCAGCCAGTGAGGTATTCCTCATCGGTGACGTTGCGCGCGTTGACAGCGAGATCCCACTGATCCCATTCATAGCCGACCATCAGGTCACCAAGCGTGTAGTCCGGCGTGACATATCGGACGGTGCCGTTTTCCGAGACGGTTTCGCCGACATAGCGGATGCCCGCGCCAGCCTTGAAACCTTCCAGCGGACCATCTGGTCGCCAGGTCGTCCAGAAGGAGGCCTGGGTTTCCGGAATAGCGGCCAGCTTGAAGCCGTTCGGATCTTCGGCATCAATCGTTGAAGCTGCGGCCTGGACGAATATCTCGTCTAACTGCAGGCGGCCTTCGACCTCGAAACCTTTAAGGGTGGAGATGCCTTGTTGCTGCGAGGCGTTGCCGGGCAGGCCGTTCGGGTTGGGAAGGTTCGAAATCTCGATGTCGTAATACGCCGCCGTGATCAGGCCGGGGATACCGCGCGGTTCGTATTTGAAGCCGACTTCATACTGTCGGGCTTCCTGTGGATCGAACTGGTTGCCCTGATTATCCGTGCCGACCACAGTCTCGAAGGATTCCGAGTAGCTCACATAAGGGGCGAGGCCGTTGTCGAAGCGATAGAGCGCCCCGACACTGGTGGAAATTGCATCGTCGTCCTGGGTGGATGCGCCATTGTCATTCTCGACCCGGTCCGCGCGCACGCCAGCCGTGAAACGCCATTTGCCGACAGAGATCTGATCGGAGACGTAGATGCCCGTGTCCTGCACCTTTTCCGCCGGCGTATCGTTCAGGAGGGCGTCGAACACGCTCTGGTCAGGATAGTTGCCATAGACCGGATTTTTCAGGTCCAGCACATAGCGGAAATCGCCAGCCAGCGCACCGCCGCCATAGATGCGGGCCGTGTCGCTGTCGGTCTCCACATCCTGGTACTGAATTCCGGCAAGGATATCGTGCTCAAGAACCCCTGTGGTGAAGCTGCCGCGCAGGCGGATGTCGCCGGCGAGCTGGTCGAAGGTGTTGTCGCCTTGATAGAAGGTACGCGGTACGGTCGTGTCAGTGAAGGTCAGGCCCTGCGCGTCGGCTGCGGCCTGCAGCGCCGGATTGGCCGCAAGAATGTCATTGAGGTACCGGCTCTGTCCGGCGCCGGTAAAGGTTGGCCAGGCCTGGTGATAGTCAGCCTCACCAGAGCGCCACAGCGCGGTGCCTTCGATCGTGAGAGTGTCATTGATCCGGTGTTCGCCGAGCAGTGTCAGCTGCTGGGACTCGGTGTCATAGCGGTTAAAGCCAGGCTCGCCAGCGTACACTTCGTAGTCCAGATTGGACCCGTCATTGAGCGGAAAGAGCGTTCCTTCGACCGGTATGAACTGGGCCGCCGCATCGCTTTCTGTGTCCTGCACCAGGCCGATCAGCGTGAACCTGGTGTCCGGTGTCGGCAGCCATGAGAGCGACGGCATGAGCACGGTTGTTGTCTCATCGACTGGATCAACCTGCGTACCTGTATCGCGATACAGGCCGACCATCCGGAAGAGCAGCTTTCCGTCCGTCCCGGCGACGGGACCAGTCACGTCGCCGGCGACCTGGTAACGGTCAAAATTGCCGATCTCGGCCTGCAGCTCGCCGCCAAAGGTTTCGCGCGGTGTTTTCGAGACATAGTTCACGATACCGCCAGGCGAGCCTTGCCCATAAAGCACAGAGGCGGGTCCCTTCAGCACTTCGACCTGTTCGATCGTGTAGGTGTCGGCACGTGTTGAATTGTAGCTGCCGAACAGTTCCTGGATGGAATCGCGGTAGCGAGGCAGTTCAAGTCCGCGGGATTGCGGAAAGTCGCCGCGCGTCGAGAAGCCGTACGGCTCGGCTGTCACGCCCGACACGTAGGTCAGCACCTGCGAAAGGCTCAGCGCGCCCTTGTCGATAAACATCTCCGCGGTCTCGACCGATAGGGAGCGCGCTGTCTCGACAATGGGCGTGTCGCTCTTTGTCGCGCCGAAGGACGTGATGCCGGTGACGACGACCGTTTCCTGCCGGCTTTCCGTCTCAGGCGAGGCGCCAGAGTCCTGCGCTGCTGCGATTGTCGTTGCGCTTGCGGAAATCATGAGTGTTGCGATCAGCCGGCTGACGGTCATGGAGGCCCCGTATTCCTAAATGTACATGAGAATGAATTGCAGATGAGCCGCGCCTAAGGGCTTTGAACTTGCGAGTCAATCGCATTCGCAAAATTTATCACGGCCGGTGCGTCTCTTTCCTTGGAGCTTGCTGGCATGGCCCAATGCGCTGCATCTGCTTCACATCCGGCATTCTCCCTATTGTGGTGTTGTCATGAAGGCGTGCTTTGTTGACGCTTGCGGCTGCATGTTTCTTGCAGCCTCATGTCGATTGAATTCCGGCCGGGACGGAGGAATGAAAACAAGCGACGATCCCAAGACGAGCGGTACGACGTTCGACGTGAAGCAGCTGACCCGCGTCTATGGCGAGGGTCCGGCAGCCGTGCACGCGTTGCGCGGCGTCGATCTGCAAATTCCAAAGGGTGATCTGGTCGTCTTGCTCGGGGCGTCCGGTTCGGGCAAGTCCACCTTGCTCAACATCCTTGGCGGGCTCGACCGCGCGACTGATGGCCAGGCCCACTTCTTCGACAAGGATCTGACGGCGATGTCGGATGCGCAGCTGACGCGCTACCGGCGACACCATGTCGGCTTCGTCTTCCAGTTCTATAATCTGATGCCGAGCCTCACAGCTCACGAGAATGTCGACCTCGTCACCGAGATTTCCGACAATCCCATGCCCGCCGATGAGGCGCTTGATCTGGTTGGCCTGTCTCACCGCCAGGACCATTTCCCCGCCGAGATGTCAGGCGGCGAACAGCAGCGTGTCGCGATTGCGCGGGCGATCGCCAAGCGCCCCACCGTCCTTTTCTGCGACGAGCCCACCGGCGCGCTGGATTCAACAACAGGCCGCCAGGTTCTGAGGGTGATCCAGGATGTGAATGCCAATCTCGGGACCACGGTCATGATCGTAACCCATGCCGCGGCCACGGCAGCGATGGCGCACCGGGTCATCCACATGGCTGACGGCGCTGTCCGGGAAGTCATCGAGAACGAGACGCGCTTGTCGGCCGAGGAGATCGAGTGGTGAGCCCGCTCGACCGCAAGCTGCTCCGCGACCTTTGGCGGATGAAACTGCAATCCTTCGCGATCGCGCTTGTGATTGCCGTCGGGGTGCTGCTGCTTGTTATGATGGATGGCCTGGTCAATTCGCTCGCCCAGACGCGCGATGCCTATTATGACCGCTACCGGCTGGCAGAGGTGTTCGCCCCGGTGAAGCGGGCACCCGATCATCTGCTCGACCGCATTGCCGCCATTCCCGGCGTCTCGGCTGTAGAGGGCAGGGTGGTTGGCGGGGCCCTGGTCGATGTCGAGGGCCAGACCGTGCAGGTGCGGGCAAGGGCCGTGTCCCTGCCGGAATTTCGTGAGCCCCGCCTCAATGCAGTCTATCTCGCAGAAGGCCGCCGGCTCGACCCTCGGCGGCTGGACGAGATCCTCCTGCTGCAGGGATTTGCTGATGCACACGGACTGGAGCCCGGCGACAGCCTGACGGCGACAATGAATGGTGCGCGACACACCTTTCGTATCGCCGGTCTCGCGCAGGCCCCCGAGTTCCTGTATTCGACTGCGCCTGGTGAACTCGCGCCGGATGACTCCCGCTTCGCCGTTCTATGGATGAATGAGGAAGCGCTCGCCGCCGCCTTTGACCTTGATGGCGCGTTCAACGAAGCGCTCGTCTCGCTGGACAGGGGCGCAAGCGAGCCGGCGGTCATTGATGCACTGGACCGGCTCCTCGACCCTTATGGCGTTACCGGGGCCTACGGTCTGGAAGACCAGATCTCGAACCGGTTCATCCATGAGGAAATCAGCGGCCTGCGCGCCTCTTCGCGCTCCGTGCCCCCCGTTTTCATGGGGGTGGCGGCCTTCCTGCTTTACATCGTCATCTCCCGGATGATCGAGTCCGAGCGTACCCAGATCGGCTTGCTCAAGGCGTTCGGCTATACGAGCGCTGAGATCGGCGCGCACTATCTGAAATTCATCCTGGTGATCTCTGTGGGCGGCGTGCTGCTTGGCTGCGGCCTCGGGGTGATGTCTGGACATGCGCTGTCTGGGCTTTACCAGCAGTATTACAAGTTTCCTTTCCTGATCTTCCGGGTCGATCCATCGGCTTTCATCACGGCGATCGTCGTTAGCGTTGCCTCGGCTTCGGCCGGCGGCTTCATTGTGCTTCGGCGGATATTTGCGCTCGCCCCGGCAGCCGCGATGCGTCCGCCAGCCCCGGCGGACTTCTCAAGTTCCGCCCGACTCGTCGCGGCGTTGCGCCGTTTCCTCGACCAGCCAAGCCGGATGATCGTCCGGCGGATTGCGCGCCAGCCCATGCGGTCCTTTGCGGCCTCCATCGGCATAGCCGTGGGCATGGGCCTGTCGGTTGCGATGCTCGGTGTACTGGGCGGGTTCGACAAGGCCGTCGAGCTGAACTTCAACGTCATCGACCGCAGCGATGCAAATGTATCCTTCGTGGAGCCGCTGGGCGAAAAGACCATCTACGAGCTGAAGCGCCTTGATGGAATTATCGAGGTCGAACCGTTTCGAAGCGTACCTGTCGTCCTGCGCAACGGCGTCAAATCACATCGTGGCGCACTCGACGGCTTGACTGAGGACGCCGAGCTCAACCGGGCGATGCGCGACGAGACCCATCAGGTCTATGCCCGCAAGGATGGGATCGTCCTGTCGAAACCGCTGGCGGCAAAACTTGATATCGGGCCGGGTGAGCTTGTCACGGTCGATGTGCGCGAAGGGCGCCGGCCGGTTCTCACCCTTCCTGTCGTGGCGGTCTCGCAGAGCCTGCTGGGTGCGCCTGCCTATTTTGAGCTGTCCGCCCTGAATGAAAGCCTCGAAGAGCCGGGGCGCGTGTCCGGTGCCTGGCTGAGGATCGACCCGGCAAAGCAGCAGGATGTGTATGAAGCGCTCAAGAACATGCCGGCCGTCGCAGGCGTCTCCTTGAAGGATGAAGCACGCGACGCCTTGCAGCGCATGATGGATGAGGGCGCCGGCGCGACGCGCTATTACATGGCGATCATCGCGGCCATCATCACCTTCGGCATTGTCTACAATTCCGCCCGTATCGCCTTTGCCGAGCGTGCGCATGACCTGGCCAGCTTGCGGGTCCTTGGATTCACAAAATCCGAAGCGTCCTATGTCCTGCTTGGTGAGCTGGGGCTGATTACGCTGGCCGCTTTGCCCATGGGTGCGTTTATCGGCACGGGGCTTGCTGGTGCGATTGCCGCGGGATTTTCAACCGATCTTTACACGATCCCGGCACAAGTAGGGTTCAGCAATGTCGGGAGCGGAGCCCTTGCAGTGCTGATTGCGGCGCTGATCGCTGGCTGGCTGGTGAAGCGCGATGTTGACCGGCTTGAACTTGTTTCCGCGTTGAAGTCGAGAGAGTAGGAAATGGCTGCCCGGAATTTGCGATCCCGCCCGATCATTCTTGCCAGCATTGTGCTGTTGCTGCTGGTCCTGTTCGCTTGGGCCTTCTGGCCGCGCCCGGTGGCGGTCGACCTTGGCGTCGTCGAGCGCATGCCGATGCAGGTGACGATCGATGAGGAAGCGCGTACCCGCGTTCGCGATGCCTATGTCGTGTCCGCGCCTGTCGGCGGGCAGTTGCTGCGTGTCGATGTTGAGCCCGGTGATGCCGTTGCAGGTGGCGATAGCGTGATTGCGCGGATGCTGGCCGCCGCACCACCAGCTCTGGATGTTCGCACGCGAGAACAGGCCCGTGCCGGTGTTAGCGCCGCCGAAGCGGCCCTGCGAGTTGCACGTTCCAGCCTGAGCAGCGCCATCGCCGATCAGGATCTTGCCGAAACCGAATTTGCGCGAGTATCTAATCTCAGTGAAAGCGGCGCGGAATCGCAGGCGCGTCTCGATCAGGCCCGCCGTGTGAAACGCGCCGCCGATGCTGCCGTCGACACGGCAAGGGCTGTCATTGCGATGCGTGAGGCGGAACTGGCCAATGCGCGTGCCCAACTGATTGAATTCCAGTCTGAGAAAGGTGCCGGTGCAGGTGACGACGCGTCTTCTTCTCGCGACGGTGTGACCATCCCGATCACGGCGCCGATCAGCGGGCGGGTGCTCAGGGTCATGCAGGAAAGCGAGACCACGCTCGCTGCCGGCCAGCCCATCCTCGAAATCGGTGATGTCTCGAATGATCTCGAAGTACTTGCCGAGCTTCTGTCGTCCGATGCCGTCCAGGTCGAGCCGGGTGACGAGGTCATCATCGACAATTGGGGCGGTGGTGAGCCGCTCAGCGGTGTCGTCGACCGCGTCGAGCCATGGGGGTTCACCAAGTTCTCGGCGCTCGGTGTCGAAGAGCAGCGGGTCAACACCATCATCCGGTTCTCCGATCCTCTGTCCGACCGAAGCGCCCTCGGGCATGGCTATCGCGTCGAGGTTCGTATTGTCACCTGGGAAGATGATGATGCGCTGACCGTTCCGTCAGCAGCGCTGTTCCGGCAAGCCGGTGAGTGGTCTGTCTTTATCGTGGAGGAGGGGCGCGCCCGGATCGTGCCGGTCGACGTGGCCCGCAACAACGGCCAGCTAGCAGCATTGGCCAATGGTCCGGGCGAAGGGACCGAGGTGATCCTTTATCCCAGCGATACTCTGGTGGAGGGCGTGCGCGTCGAAAGGCGCGCCCAAGGTGAGTAAGGTCCGGCGCTAGCGGTCAAGCCAGCGCTGATACGTACGCTCAATCGTTCAGTCCTCTGCCTCGTCCGCAACGATCTGCATCAGCAGGACGCCTTCCGCGACAGATTTGTCAGCTTCCGCGTTGAGCCCTTCAACGGTGCCGTCAAAGGGTGCGGTCAGCGTGTGCTCCATCTTCATGGCTTCCAGCGTGACGAGCGTCTGACCTTTTTCGACCTTTTCACCTTCCGAAACGCTGACCGAAACGACCCGGCCCGGCATTGGAGATGTAATCGCACCGGTGGCGAGGGCGGCGTCGCCCAGCACGTCGTGCCGCCTCGGCTGAACGTGGAATGGCCAGCCCTGCTGGACGAGAATTGCGCCGTTGCCGAGCGGGTAGACATAGGTGCCGTCGGATACTTTCTGCTTCGTGAGGCTGGTGGAAACGATCTCGCCGTCGAGAAGCAGTTGCGTATCCAGATCGGGCGCACTGCCAGCCCGGAAACCTGTCAGCTCTGTCCAGGGGGAAATACTGGCCGGCTTGGCCAACTCAACCAATTCGAGTGCGGCATAGGACAGCGTGGCTTTGCACGCCTCTGGCGGCGTGACCAGCGCGTCGAGATTGGCATCTATGAAGCCGGTTGTGACGTTGAAATCAGCAAAGTTTTCATGGCGCAGGAGCCGCGACAGGAAGCCCGCATTGTTATGCACGGGCCAGGTCGCAACGCCGTCGCACGCTTGAGCAAGCGAAATACGAGCCGCATCGCGATTGGCCCCAAAGGCGACAAGCTTCGCAATCATCGGGTCGTAGAAGGGCGTGACGCTGTCGCCCGTCGAAACGCCGGTTTCGAGCCGGATCGTATCTGGAAGGGCCAGCACATCCAGTTTGCCGGTGGAGGGCAGGAAGCCGGTAGCGGGGTTTTCAGCATAGAGCCGGGCTTCCATCGCCCAGCCATTGATCGACAGCTCGTCTTGCTCTTTTGGGAGCGGCTCGCCCGAGGCGACTCTCAGCTGCCATTCAACGAGGTCCTGCCCGGTGATCATCTCGGTAACAGGGTGCTCCACCTGCAGGCGGGTGTTCATTTCCATGAACCAGATCCTGTCGGCGCGCAGGCCTTCTGAGCCGTCAGCGATAAACTCCACTGTGCCGGCACCGACATAGTCGACAGCCTCGGCCGCGCGAACAGCAGCGGCGCAAACGGCCTCGCGTGTCTCCTCATCCATGCCGGGAGCGGGGGCCTCCTCGATCACTTTCTGGTGGCGGCGCTGCAGCGTGCAGTCGCGCTCGAAGAGGTGGACAGTATTGCCATGGCTGTCGCCGAAGATCTGAACCTCGATATGGCGCGGATCGGTGATCCACTTTTCCAGCAACACCCGGTTGTCGCCGAAGGAGGCTTTCGCTTCGCGTTGGCAGGAGGCGAGCGCGTCGGCAAAATCCTTCGCCGTCTCGACTTTGCGCATGCCCTTGCCGCCACCGCCGGCGACCGCCTTGATGAGGACAGGGTAGCCGATCTTGTCCGCCTCTTCCTTGAGGCGCTTTGGCGACTGATCCTCACCCAGATAGCCGGGCGTGGTCGGAACGCCGGCTTCCTGCATGAGGGATTTGGCGGCGTCCTTCAGGCCCATCGCGCGAATGCTGTCCGCGTTCGGGCCGACCCAGATGAGGCCGGCTTTCTTTACGGCATCGGCGAAGCCGGCATTCTCTGACAGGAAGCCATAACCGGGGTGGATCGCTTCGGCGCCGGAGGCCTTGGCGGCCTCGATGATCTTCTTGCCAACGAGATAGCTCTCGGCGGCCTGCGCCGGGCCGATATGCACGGCCTCGTCAGCAAGGCGCACATGAAGCGCGCTCGCATCGGCATCGGAATAGACAGCGACGGTGCGCACACCGAGGCGCCGCGCGGTGCGGATGACGCGGCAGGCAATCTCGCCGCGATTGGCAATGAGGAGGGACTTAATCATTCGATCAGCTTCTTTGCGTCTTCAAGCGGGTCGTCGATATTGGCCAGAACTTCGCAGTCACAGTAGCCACCATTCTCTCTCAGCCAGGGAGTCACTGCTTCAGATGAAATTCCGAGATCAGTCAGAACACGCTTCGTTTGTTCCAAAGACTGATCGCAGGCTCTTTCCGACATCCGGGCGTCAAGTTCGTTGAGAAGATCGTCTAATTGATGAGGCGCAAGTGGAGCCGAATCCAGGAACCGTTGTCGTTCCTGATTTCGAACCGCTTGTTTTAGTTGGCGTTTTCTCTCGCGATCCATGACATCACATCCGGAAGATGCCGAACTGGGCACGTTCGGGGATCGGGGCATTCAGCGTAGCGGCAAAGGCAAGGCCGAGCACGTCGCGGGTCTGGGCCGGATCGATGATGCCATCGTCCCAGAGTCGGGCGGTGGCATACCAGGGATTACCCTCGCGCTCATATTTTTCGCGGATCGGGGCCTTGAAGGCTTCGGATTCTTCGTTCGACCACTTGTCGGCGTCGCGGTGGACGGTGGCCAGGACGCTCGCAGCCTGTTCGCCGCCCATGACGGAGATGCGGCTGTTCGGCCAGGTGAACAGGAAGCGCGGCTGGTAGGCGCGTCCGCACATGCCGTAATTGCCAGCGCCGAAGCTGCCGCCGATCAGCACGGTGATCTTCGGCACCTGCGCAGTGGCGACCGCTGTCACCAGTTTCGCGCCATGCTTGGCGATACCTTCGGCCTCATACTTTCCGCCGACCATGAAGCCCGAAATGTTCTGCAGGAAGAGCAGCGGGATGCGCCGCTGGCAGGCCAGCTCGATGAAGTGTGCGCCTTTCTGGGCGCTCTCGGAATAGAGCACGCCATTATTGGCGAGGATTGCGACAGGCATGCCCCAGATATGCGCGAAGCCGCAGACCAGCGTGGTGCCATAGAGCGCCTTGAACTCATGGAACTCCGATCCATCAACCAGCCTCGCAATGATCTCCTTGACGTCGAAAGGCGTGCGCAGGTCCGGCGGCAGGATGCCGTAAATGTCTTCGGACGGGTATAGAGGGGCTTTGACGTCCTGGTAGTTCAGCTCGCGGCTGCGGCTTGGCTGCAGCGTGGAGACGATGTCACGGACGATGGTGAGGGCATGCTCATCATTTTCGGCGAGGTGGTCGGTGACGCCGGACTGGCGGCTGTGCACGTCCCCGCCGCCAAGGTCTTCGGCGGAGATGACTTCCCCGGTTGCAGCTTTGACAAGCGGCGGGCCGGCGAGGAAGATCGTTCCCTGCTCGCGAACGATGATCGTCTCGTCCGACATGGCCGGCACATAGGCTCCGCCCGCGGTACAGCTGCCCATGACGCAGGCAATCTGCGGGATACCCTTCGCCGACAGGTTAGCCTGATTGTAGAAGATGCGGCCGAAATGTTCCCTGTCCGGGAAGACTTCATCCTGGTGGGGCAGGTTGGCGCCGCCGGAATCGACCAGGTAGATGCAAGGCAGGTGGTTCTCCAGCGCGATTTCCTGAGCGCGAAGGTGCTTCTTCACCGTCATTGGGTAGTAGGTGCCGCCTTTAACGGTCGCGTCATTGGCGACGATCATGACCTGCCGGCCCGAAACCTGTCCGATGCCCGCAATCATGCCGGCGCCGGGGATATCCTCGCCATACATGCCATTCGCGGCGAGCTGGGCGATTTCCAGGAAGGGTGAGCCCGGATCAAGCAGGTGACGCACGCGGTCGCGAGGAAGCAGCTTGCCGCGTGAGAGGTGGCGTTCGCGCGACTTTTCGCCACCGCCGAGCGCGGCGGTCTGGATATGCTCGCGCAGCGAGCCGCAGAGCTTCCGGTTGTGCTCAAGATTGGCCTCGAAGGCCGGATCGCCAGCGTTCACATGGCTTGTCAGGACTGGCCCGCTCATCCCTTCATCAACTCCCGTCCGATCAGGAAACGCCGGATTTCATTCGTCCCTGCGCCGATATCATAGAGCTTGGCATCACGCACGAAGCGTTCGACCGGCCATTCCTTGGTATAGCCCGCGCCGCCGAGCGCCTGGACAGCTTCCATCGATATCTTTACGGCGTTTTCGCTCGACATCAGGATCGCTCCCGCCGCGTCGAACCGGGTCGTGCGGTCGTCATCACATGCACGGGCAACGGCGTAGACATACGCCCGCGACGAATTCAGCGCGACATACATGTCGGCGAGCTTGGCCTGCATCAGCTGGAAGTCGCCGATCGGGCGGCCGAACTGCTTGCGCTCGCGGACATAGGGCAGGACCGTGTCGAGGCAGGCCTGCATGATGCCGAGCGGCCCGCCGGAGAGGACCGTGCGCTCATAGTCGAGGCCGCTCATCAGGATCGCTGCCCCCTGGCCTTCCACGCCCATGACATTCTCGTCCGGGACGAAGCAGTCCTGGAAGACCAGCTCACCGGTGTAGGAGCCTCGCATGCCCATCTTGTCGAGTTTGCGCGAGCAGGAGAAACCCTTGAAGCCCTTTTCAACCAGGAAGGTCGTCACGCTTTTCGAGCCCGCCTCTGGGTCGGTCTTGGCATAGATGACCAGCGTGTCCGCAATCGGGCCGTTGGTGATCCAGAACTTGGTACCATTCAGCTCGTATCCGCCGTCGACTTTCCTCGCGCGCAGCGACATGCTCATCACGTCAGACCCGGAACCGGCTTCAGACATGGCCAGCGCGCCGACGTGTTCGCCGGAGATCAGCTTGGGCAGGTAGCGCGCCTTCTGGTCAGGCGTTCCCCAGCGGCGGATCTGGTTGACGCAGAGATTTGAGTGTGCGCCATACGATAGGCCGATCGAGGCCGAGGCGCGGGAGATTTCCTCCATCGCGACCACATGGTGGAGGTAGCCAAGGCCGAGCCCGCCATCCTCTTCACCGACCGTGATACCGTGCAGGCCGAGTTCGCCCATCTCCGTCCAGACCCAGCGCGGGCACTCATCGGTCTCGTCGATTTCCGCAGCGATGGGGGCGAGGCGGTCACGGGCGAACCGCGCCGTCGTCTCGCGGATCATGTCGGCTGTTTCGCCCAGAGAAAACTCAAGTCCACTCATCTTGTCCGGCTCCCTTGCGTGTCTGCGCTCCTTTTACCAGACACCGTTGAATAGATGAAATTGAAAGAATATGAACGTTGTTATAGATAGCATAAATAAATCAACCGCCACCTGTAAGGCGCGAAAAGTCTGCGGGCTTAAAGATGATAGACCGGTACCTCGTTCGCTATTTCCTCGCTGTTGTTGACCAGGGCACGTTCTCCCGCGCCGCGCGTGAGACCAATGTCGCCCAGCCGACGCTGTCTGTCGGGATTGCCAAGCTTGAGTCCCTGCTCGGTGAAACCCTGTTTGAAAGATCAACCCGCCGGATCAGCCTGACCAGCGCCGGGGCCCGTTTCCTGCCGCATGCCCGCCGCATCGAAAGCGAGTTCAACCAGGCCGCTGTTTCTGTTCGCTCGGAGGGGACACCTGAAGTCTTCCGGCTTGGTATCCTGTCGACCATTCCGGCGGGCCTCGTTGGTCAGGCCTTTGGCGAGGTTCTCTCGGCGCACCCTGAAATGCGTGTCGAGATCGTGGAGGGCTCTGAGAAGGAGCTGACCAATGCGCTCGCCCGCCGAAGGGTGGATACGGCGCTAACCATTGTCGGGCGCGGCGGCGAGAGGAACGTCGAGGAGCGGCTTTACACCGAACCCTACCATGTCGCGATGATGGCCGATCACCCTTGCGCGTCGCAAATTGCCGTGACGGTGGAGGACCTCGCGGGCAGTATCATGATGGTCAGGCGCCATTGTGAGGCCCTTTCCGAAACCAGCCGTTTCTTTACCGAGCAGGGTGTGCGTCCGTTCTTCTCATTCCGCTCGTCCAATGATGAGCGTGTGCTGGCCATGGTGGCATCCGGGCTGGGGATTACCGTCATGCCGGCCAGTTACGACGCGCCTGGTGTTGCGCTACGGCCCCTGGAAGGCTTCACGCTCGAACGCAGTATCGGACTCATTTTCCGGAATGAAGAGGGAGCGAAATCCCTGCCGGAGCCGATCGAGGCGGGCTTTCGGTCACTGGTCGATCTTTCTCCCGTCCGCGCCTGAGCACAGGTCCCGGTGTCTCCTCATTGATGACCAACCGTATGCCGGTGGAAGGTGCGACCTTCAGAACTCAACAAGGCTATTGGATATAGCGGTCTGTAATGCTATAGGTCATAACAATAAACTGATAAGCCTATTGGCATGACAGGGAGTGTTTCCATGCAATTCGAACGCGTTAACGCGATTACGGGGGACGTCGCCAGCAGAGCTGAGGCCATGACAGTTGATCAGGCATCGGCAATCGCCGAGACAGCGGCCCGCGGTCATGCGGACTGGGCGGCAATGGGCCCAAATGCGCGCCGGGCGGTCCTGATGAAAGCTGCTGACGCGCTTGAGGCGCGCAAAGATGACTTCGTCGCAGCCATGATGAATGAGGTTGGCGCGACCGCCGGATGGGCAATGTTCAACCTGATGCTGGCGGCGGGCATGGTTCGCGAAGCCGCGTCCATCACCACCCAGATCAATGGTGAGGTGATTCCGTCCGACAAGCCTGGCTGCCTGTCCATGGCGCTGCGCGAGCCGGTTGGGGTCATTCTGGGTATCGCCCCGTGGAACGCTCCCATCATTCTCGGTGTGCGTGCGATTGCGGTGCCGCTGGCCTGTGGGAATTCGGTGATCCTGAAGGCGTCTGAAGTCTGTCCCCGCACTCATGCGCTAATCATTGAAGCCTTCGCGGAAGCAGGATTCCCGGAAGGGGTTGTCAATGTCGTGACCAATGCGCCCGAAGATGCCGCAGACGTGGTTGGCGCTCTCATCGATCATCCGGCCGTGAAGCGGATCAATTTCACCGGCTCGACGGCTGTTGGGCGGATCATCGCCAAGCGCGCTGCCGAACACCTCAAGCCTTGCCTGCTCGAGCTTGGCGGCAAGGCTCCGATGATCATTCTTGAAGACGCAGACCTCGATGAAGCGGTCAAGGCCGCTGCCTTCGGTGCGTTCATGAATCAGGGCCAGATCTGCATGTCGACGGAGCGGATCATCGTTGTCGAGGCGGTGGCCGAGGCATTCGCTGAAAAATTCGCGGCCAAGGCGAAGTCCATGCCTGCCGGCGATCCGCGCGAGGGGAATACACCGCTCGGCGCTGTCGTGGACCGGAAAGCGGTGGCTCACGTGAACAGCCTCATCGAAGATGCGGAGAACAAAGGCGCCGACATACTCTCGGGCGGTGTCGCGGACTCCGTGATCATGGCTGCCACGGTCGTCGACAAGGTGACCGCCGACATGAATCTCTATCGCGTTGAAAGCTTCGGGCCGGTTGTCGCCATGATCCGTGCGAAAGACGAAGCCGAGGCGATCCGGCTTGCCAATGACAGCGAGTACGGCCTTTCGGCGTCGGTCTTCACACAAGATGCGGCCCGCGGCCTTTCGGTTGCGCGGCAAATCAAGTCCGGAATCTGCCACGTCAACGGACCGACCGTTCACGATGAGCCGCAAATGCCATTCGGCGGTGTCGGCGCGTCCGGCTATGGCCGGTTCGGCGGCAGAGCCGGCATCGATGCCTTTACCGAGTTGCGCTGGATCACCATGGAAACCCAGCCCGGCCACTATCCGATCTGATCGACCGATCAGCGCTTTTCAAAGAATCCGGGAGCCATCCCGGCACCAACTTACAAGGGTACCAGTATGACCAAAGACCGCGCCGAGGCCGACACCGTCGCCTATGAAATCGAAAACCGAATTGCATGGGTGAAATTTAACCGCCCTGAAAAACGCAACTGCATGAGCCCGAAGCTCAACCGCCAGATGATGCGTGTGCTCGATGAACTCGAATTTCGCGATGACGTGGGCGTCCTGGTCCTGACGGGCGAAGGAACGGCCTGGACCGCCGGCATGGACCTCAAGGAGTATTTCCGGGAGACCGAAGCCGAAGGCCTGGGTGCCGTGCGCCGCTCGCAACGTGAGTCCTATGGCTGGTGGCGGCGCTTGCGCTGGTATCAGAAGCCAACCATTGCCATGGTCAATGGCTGGTGTTTCGGTGGCGGGTACGGTCCGCTTTTCTCTTGCGATCTCGCTTTCTGCGCCGATGAGGCGCAGTTCGGCCTGTCGGAGATTAATTGGGGCATCCTGCCAGGCGGCGGTGCCACGAAGATCGCAGTTGAACTGCTGAATTTCCGCAATGCGATGTACCACGCCATGATGGGTGAGAATGTCGACGGCAAGACGGCCGCTCAATGGGGTCTGGTGAATGAGAGCCTGCCGGCGGACAAGCTGAAAGCACGTGTCACGGAAGTGGCGAGCGTGCTGCTTGAGAAGAACCCGGTCGCGTTGAAGGCGACGAAGGATGCGATCCGCCGTGTCGGTGAGATGACCTATGACAATGCCGAGGATTACCTTGTGCGCGCTCAGGAAGCTGCCAACTCCTTCGACAATGATGGCCGCAAGGAAGGCATCAAGCAGTTTATCGACGAGAAATCCTACAAGCCGGGCCTCGGCGCCTATGATAAGTCGAAGCAGAAAACGACGAAGAAGGCCAAGGCCTGATGCCTGCGCCGTTGGATAGCCTTGGCGCTGAAGCAGCGACGATCGATCTCGAACGCCTTCTCAATCCGCGCTCGGTTGTCATTGTCGGCGCCTCGCCAACGCCTGGCGCTCTTGGCGCTTCGGTGCTTGGCAACCTGGAACGCGGCGGCTTCAAGGGCGAGATCCATCTCGTCAATCCGCAGCGTGACATCATATCGGGGCGGCCCTGCGTCCATTCCATCGACCAGCTTCCGGACGGCATTGACGCTGCCGTTCTGGCTATTCCGCGCGCCGGTGTTATTGGCGCGCTCCGCGAGCTGGCGAAGAAAAAGACCGGCGGGGCCGTGATCTTCTCGGCCGGGTTTGCCGAAGGCGGCGAAGAGGGCATGGCCGAGCAGGAAACGATTGGCCGGATTGCCCGCGAAGGCGGCATGGCGGTCGAAGGGCCGAACTGCCTTGGCTTTGTAAACAACAAGGACGGTGTTGCCCTGACCTTCGTCGAAACACCGGCCGCCAATCTCGGCGACGGAGACGGTGTCGCCATCGTCTCGCAAAGCGGCGCGATGGCGGCTGTCCTGCAGGTCACCCTCGCCAGCAAGGATCTCGGCGTAACGCTTTCTGTTTCGACGGGCAATGAAGCGGCCACCGGTGTCCAGGACTATGTCGAGTATCTCATCGACGATCCGCGTACGCGCGTGATCTCCATGATCGTCGAACAGTTTCGTGATCCGGCTCGCTTTCTCGACCTGGCTGACAAGGCCCGCGAGAAGGGCAAACCGATCATCCTTTTGCACCCGGGCAAGAGCGAGGCGGCGCGGCAGTCCGCGGCGACCCATACAGGTGCGATGGCGGGCGACTATGCGCTGATGCGCAGCCTGGTCGAGCATCATGGTGTCCTCATGGCCGAGACACTGGAGCATCTGGGTGACCTCACCGAGCTTGCCATGCGATCTAACCGGTTCTCCGGGGAAAGCGGCGCAGCCATCCTCACAGAGTCAGGGGCTTTCAAGGCGCTGTCGCTGGACCTTGCGGAGGAGGTCGGCCTCGACCTGCCGGAGATGCATGACGCGGATTCGCCTGCCATGCGCGCGGCGCTGCCCGATTTCGTGCCTGTTTCGAACCCTGTCGACCTGACCGCGCAGGCCCTCGTCGATCTGGAACTGTATCAGCGCGCCATCGCTGCGCTCGTCGGTGATGACCGGGTCGGGTCGATCCTGCTTGGCATCATCCAGACCGACCCTGCCACAGCAGAAAAGAAGCTGCCCTCCATCATCGCTGCGATCGAGACGCTGAAGCCGGAAAAGCCAGTCATCTATGCCGGTCTTGATGAGGGGGCCGAGGTGCCGCCCGAGTTAATAAGCAAGCTTCGCACCCTCGGCGTAGCCTGCTACCCGACCGCCGAGCGTGCCATTCGCGCCATCGCAACGCTAAGCCGGGCCCCAGGGGGCAAGGCGCCTGTGCGGCCATCCTCCCGAAAAATTGACGTAACTCTGCCCAGTGGTGCGGGTGTTGTGCCGGAATATCTCAGCAAGACCATCCTGCGTGAGGCTGGTCTGGCCTTCCCGGACGGCAAATTCGCTGAGAGCGAAGACGCGGCTGCTGCGGCTGCCGATGCCATCGGCTATCCCGTCGTGCTCAAGGCCCAGTCCGCTCAACTGTCACACAAGAGCGATGCGGGCGGTGTGGCGTTGGGCCTTGAGTCTGAAGCGGACCTGCGCCGGGCCTTCAACAAGATGTACGCCGATGTCGGCAATTACTCACCCGGCCTGACGCTCGATGGCGTGCTCGTCGAAAAGATGAGCGCCAAGGGGGGCGAAATGATTGTCGGGGCAAGGCGCGATGCTGCCTGGGGCCCGGTGACCCTTGTCGGCTTCGGTGGTGTTCAGGCCGAAGTGCTGAAGGATTTTCGGCTCCTGCCTCCGGATCTTTCGCCCGCTGAAATTCATGATGAATTGCTGACGCTGAAATCTGCCAAGCTGCTAACGGGGTTTCGCGGCAGTGCGCCAGTCGATCTTGATGCGCTATGCGAGATGGTCAGTGAGCTTGGAGCGTTGATGATGTCGCAGCCGAGAATCCTTGAAGTCGATCTTAATCCAGTGGTGGTGCGCGGTGCCGGGAAAGGCCTCGATATACTCGATGCACTTATCCTGCTGGGTGCATGAAGAGGGAACACTTCAACCCGGATATTCGGAGACCAGAAGTCACGTCAAAAAAGTCCATCCACGAGCTGCGAGCTTGTGAAAGAAACAGAATGGACAGGGAGGAAAAATGTCGGATCAGCCCGTGGAAATACTCGCACGCGAACGGATGGGGCGTGCCCAGATTGTCGTCATCGTTCTGTGTGTACTGCTCAATGGCCTCGACGGGTTCGATGTCCTTTCCATCAGCTTTGCTGCGCCTGGTATAGCGGAAGAGTGGGGGATCAGCCGTGGCGCGCTCGGCCTCGTCCTGTCCATGGAGCTGATCGGCATGTCGGTCGGCTCAATCATTCTCGGCCAGGCGGCTGACAGGATCGGCAGGCGTCCAATCATCATTACGAGCCTGTGTGTCATGACTTTGGGGATGTTCCTCGCAGCGACGGCGAATAGCGTTCCAGTCATGTCAGGCTATCGCCTTTTCACGGGTCTCGGAATTGGAGGCATGCTTGCCTGTACGAACGCGATGGTCGCCGAATATTCCAACGATCGCTATCGCAGCCTCAACGTGACGATCATGGCCACCGGCTATCCACTGGGTGCAATCATTGGCGGGGTGATCGCCTCGCAATTGCTGGCCCATTTCGACTGGCGTGCCGTCTTTATCTTCGGCGGTGTCATGACTGCTCTCATGCTGCCGGCGGTGCTGGTTGCCATGCCGGAATCGGTGTCGTCGCTGGCGGCGCGGCGCCCGGCAGGGGCGCTCGAGAAGATCAACAGGACGCTGAAACGCCTCGGCCATTCTGCGCTGGAGCGGTTGCCGGACCTGAAGGAAAGTGCTGCGGCGAGCGGTGGTGGAGGCCTTCGTCGCCTGCTGGGGCCTGCGCTGATTGCGGTCACGCTCCTGCTGACGCTGGCCTACTTCGCCCACATCATGACCTTCTACTACATCCTGAAATGGATTCCGAAGCTAGTGGTCGACATGGGCTATGTCCCCTCCGAGGCAGGCAACGTGCTTGTCTGGGCCAATGTCGGTGGCGCGACTGGCGGCATTGTGCTCGGCCTGCTTTCCCGAAAGCTGGATATTCGCTGGCTGACAATCAGTGTCCTCGCGCTGGCGTTCGTTTTCGTCACCTATTTTGGCGCAGGGCATGACACGCTGCGGGCATTGTCGGTTGTGTCGGCGATGGTGGGTTTCTTCACCAATGCCGGCGTGGTGGGGCTGTATGCGCTGATCGCCAAATACTTCCCGGCCGATGTCAGGGCGGGCGGAACTGGATTCGTGATTGGAATAGGCCGGGGCGGTGCAGCCCTCGGGCCGATCATTGCAGGCTATCTGTTCGAATCCGGACAGGGGCTGCAAACGGTCTCGATTTACATGGCCAGCGGCGCCGTCATTGCCATGATAGCCTTGATCCTTCTTGGACGCCGCAGCAAGGCGCTTGCGGCCGCCTGATCCCATCTCAATCGACAAAACGGCAAAGGCGAACCGGTGGGTTCGCCTTTCTTGCTGCCGTCCGGCCTTTATCAATGAGGTCTGGCGTCCCCCCAATTCCGTCTTGCGCAAAAAATCAGAACATGTTCTAAAAACAAAAACGAGCGCAGGGGAGAAACATGACGGCGACAACACTTTCAACAGTCAGGAAGTCCGTGCTGCCGCAAGCCGGTGACACCTGGGCAAGCATTGCCGCCCGTGAGCTGCCGGACATGGCGGAGGCTGATGCGGTATCCGGGCTTCAGAGCTGGAACCTGCACGTCTTCATGCGCGCGCCTGCGCCTGAGGGAAGCCCGCGTGCCGGCAACCCGATCCTGCCGAGCGATGTGATCTTTATCGAACCGCCACTCGCCGCTGCATGAGCGGCGCTGTCATCCAGCATGTCAGGGTGGCGGCCGCCCATGACGGGGTCGCCGAGCTGATTGTGACGCTCGCCTTCGAGAATGGGGGGCGTTCGCTCGTCACGCTTGATGAATTCGCCACACGCAAACTGATGGAACTGACCGGCGCCGACCAGCCGGAAGACCTGGCCGGTGCGGGCTGGGAGCATGTGCGCGATGCGCTGGCTGTTTCCTCCGCCCGCTACCTCAACGACCAGACACAAGACCAAAGGGAAACCCCTCATGTATGATCTCATCATCCGCAACGGCACCGTCGTCGACGGATCCGGCCTGCCTGGCTATCAGGCTGATGTCGCCGTCAAAGGCAATCGCATCGCCAGGATCGGCAAGATCGCCGAAACCGCCGGAAAAGAAGTCGACGCTTCGGGTAAAGTCGTCGCGCCCGGCTTCATTGATCCGCATACGCACTTCGATGCCCAGCTACTCTGGGATGGAGCGGCGAAGCCTGCCCTTTCGCATGGCGTAACCACGATCGTTCCGGGCAATTGCTCGCTGTCTCTCGCCCCGCTCAAGGCTGATCACCGCATGCGCCTCGTCGGCATGTTCAATCAGATCGAGGAGATGCCCTACAAGGCGTTCCGGGAGGGTGTCGTCTGGGACTGGGAAACCTTCTCCGAATACATCACCCGCATTCGTAAAGGTCTCGCGATCAACGTTGCGCCGCTTGTGGGCCACAGCGTCATCCGCCTCTGGGTCATGAACGACGCCGCCACAGAGCGCACCGCTACGGATGAGGAAATCGCGGAAATGCAGGATGTGCTGCGCGAGTGCCTCGATGCCGGAGCGGCGGGCCTGTCGACCAGCTATGTCGACATGGACGAGACGCTTCAGCCGGTCCCCAGCCGCTATGCCGACGCTCGCGAAGTGGATGCGCTGGCCTCGGTCCTCGGCGAATACGGCCGCATGCTGCAGATCGTGCCGGAATTCTACGATCCGGACCTGACAATTGCCCGGCTCGATCAGCTCGCCGAGCTGTCCATCAAGTACCAGATACCGACGACCTTTTCGCCGCTGTTCGTGAATTCGGACAATGTCGACGCCGTCGACAAGGTGATGAAGCGGGTCGATGAGCAATTTGCGCGCGGCGCCCGTGTCTGGCCTCAAGTGCAGACGCGCCCGATCGACATTTCCTTCTCCTTTGCAGTACCGAGCCTGCTCTTCATTCGCTTCCCCGGCTGGTACCGCGTGATGCGCTTCGGCAGCCCGGAAGAGATCAGGGCGCACTTTGCCGATCCTGAGAACCGCAAGGCGCGGGCTGAAGAGGTTGCTGAATACAAGGACCTCTGGCCAAAGCTGGTGCTGCGCCAGGTGAAGACCGACGCGAACCAGAAATATGTCGGCAAGACGCTGGCCGAGATCGCCAAGGAGCGGGGCGTCACGCCGGTCGAGGCGATGATCGATCTTTCCGTTGAAGAAGACCTCGACGCGCATTTCCTGGCTGCTGACATGGGGCACAACAACGACGACAAGGTTGTCAGCCTGCTCAAGCATCCGCGTGTCCACATCGGCGCGAGTGATGGCGGCGCGCACATTCTCTCCTTCTCGACCTATGGCGACACCGGCTATCTGTTCGGCCACTTCGTGCGCGACCTGAAGACGATGCGGCTTGAGGATGCGGTGAAGAAGATCACCTCCGACACGGCCTCTATCTGGGGTATTCCTGAACGTGGGCTGCTGCAGCCGGGCTATATCGCGGACATTGCCATTTTCGATCCCGAAACCGTTGATCGCGGTGTCGAGAGATTCGTCCAGGACGTCCCGGGCGATGGCAGCCGCTATATTCGCGACTCCCACGGCGTTGATACTGTCATCGTCGGTGGCGGCGTCGCCTGGTCGGCCAGCGATGGCTATCAGGAAGCGCGCGGCGCAATTCTGCCCGGGGCTCGCGATGACCAGCCTGAACTGGTAGCCGCCGAATGAGCTGGCCGGGTGTAAGCGAGCGCCGCGTCGCGACAAACGGGATCGAGCTCAACATTGCAGAAGCCGGACAAGGACCACTTGTCCTGCTTCTGCATGGCTTTCCTGAATCCTGGTATTCGTGGCGGCATCAGTTCAAACCGCTCGCAGACGCTGGCTATCACGTCGTCGCGCCGGACATGCGCGGCTATGGCAAGAGTGACAAGCCGCACGAGATCGAAGCTTACAACCAGGTCGAAGTCCGCAAGGATATCATCGGTCTCATCGATACGCTCGGTTATGACGAAGCTGTTGTGATCGGCCATGACTGGGGCGCGCCGACGGCCTGGGCTTGTGCGTTGCACCATCCGGACAAGGTGCGCGCGGTTGGGGCCCTGTCGGTGCCCTTCATGCCGCGCTCGCCCGTTCAGCCGATGCCTGCCATGCGTGAGATGTTCAAGGGGCAATTCTTCTATCAGCTCTACTTCTTCGAGCCGGGCGTCGCCGAGGCTGAATTCGAGGCCGATATCCGAACCGCCCTGAAGAAATTTCTGGTGATGGCCGGTGGTGAAACCGATCTTACCAGTCTTCCGGCGAAGGGTCCCGATGACGACATGTTTTCCGGACTTCCTGAGCCCAAGACGCTGCCGCCCTGGCTCAGCGAGGACGATCTCGATTTCTACACTGCGGAGTTTGAGCGATCCGGCATGCGTGGCCCGCTCAACTACTATCGCAATCACGATCTTGCCTGGAAGCTCACAGAGGGCGCGCCGGAGCATATCGACCAGCCAGCCTTCTTTCTTGCTGGCCTCAAGGATGGCGTCATCATGATGGCGGCCGAAGCCTATCAGGCCATGCCGACCTATGTTCGCGACCTGCGCATCAATGAGCTGATCCCGGGGATCGGCCACTGGACACAGCAGGAAGCACCGGAAGAGACGAACAAGGTCATCCTCCGCTTCCTCAAGGAGATTGATGGATGAGAGAAGACGTCCTGGTCATCGGTGCGGGGATTGGCGGTCTGTGCGCAGCGCTTTCACTCGCGCCGACCGGCCGGCAGATCACATTGCTGGAGCGGGACCAGCCGCCGCCTAGCGACGATCCAGATGTAACTTTTCTGGATTGGCACCGCCAGGGCGCCGGGCATGTCCGCCAGAGCCACGCCTTCCTCGCGCGTCTCAGGAGTATCATCAAGCAATCGCATCCGCGTCTGCTGGACGAGTTGTTGTCCATGGGCGCGCGCGAACTGACGTTCGACATGATGCTGACCGAACTGCAGCAGGAGACTTACGAGCCAGCGCCCGAAGATGCGGAACTGACCATTATTACCAGCCGGCGGACGACACTCGAACTGACCATGCGGCGGTATGTCGAAAGCCTTGAGAACGTGACCATCAGGCCGGGCTTCTTTGTGCGTGATCTGATGATCCGAAAGGCCGAAGACGGCGTTGTTGAAGTTCTGGGAGTGCGCGGCGAAGAGGGCGGTGTGATGTGCGAACTCGCAGCCGAGATCGTTGTCGATGCGAGCGGCAAGTCGGGGTTTACCATCCAGCAGCTGATGGATGAAGGCGCCCCGATTACCGAAGAGAGCGAGACGGCCGGTATTCTTTATTTCACCCGCCACTATCGCCTGCTTCCCGGTATGGAGGAGCCGTCGCGGACCGAAAACCCGCCTGGCAGCGGTGATCTTGGTTACCTGAAGTTCGGCGTGTTCCCTGGGGACAATGGCTGTTTTTCGATCACCATCGCTGTGCCGGAAGTCGAGATCGAGCTTCGCAAGGCGATCCTCAATCCGGACACGTTCCATGCAATCACGCTAGAACTTCCGGGGCTTGAGCCATGGACCAATGACCGCCGGTCCAAGCCGAGAGGCAAGGTCTATGGCATGGGGGACCTCCACAGCCGCTGGCGCTACATGGTCAACGATAGCAAGCCAGCGACGCGAAACTACTTCCCGCTGGGCGACACGCTGGTCCGGACAAATCCGCTATACGGGCGTGGCTGCTCTTTTGCCGCGGTTAGCGCCGAAGCACTGAGAGCGTCGCTGGCTGGGTCTACAGATCCGGACGAACAGCAGATCGCTTACCATGCGGCCCTGCAGGAAGAATTGCGGCCCTACTACACCAATCAGCGCCGCCAGGACCGGTCGGCCATAAAGCGCGCCAGGAATGCGCTGACACCCGGTTACCGGGCCGGCTGGAAAGCCCGGATGATGGAGAGTTTCTTTGAGGATGGCGTGCGGATTGCGATACGTTCCGATGTGGGGCTTCTCCGTCAGGCGATGCGCGGGTTTCACATGCTGGAGCATCCGGACAAATGGCTCGGAAAGCCGGGCAATCTCATGAAAGTGCTCTACTACTGGTCACGCGGGAAGAAGCGGAACGCCGCGGCCTATCCGCCCAATCCCGGCCCGGCCCGCGATGAAATGCTGCGGAGTCTTGCAATCGACGAGCAGGCAGATATCTCGCGTCTAGCAGATCACGCGGCGGTAGCCGCGTAGCACGATCACGGGAGAGGGTGTGGCTGACGATCTTGGCAAGCGTGAAAAGGCAAAGGCGGAGCGCCGCTTGCGCATCGTCCGCGCGGCACGCGACCTGATCCGGGAGACAGGCGACACAGAGCTCTCCATGCGCACGCTCGCCCAGCGGGCTGAAGTCAGCCTGTCGACGCCATACAATCTGTTCGGGTCGAAGCGCGCGGTTGTGCTGGCTGTGCTTGAGGATGTACGTGATTTTGCCAAACGCTTCCCGCGTCTTGCCGTGTCCAACAGCATCGACCGGATCTTCGCCGCCCACGACCTGGCCTTCGGCTATTATACCAGCGACCCGGACTTCTACCGCACGCTTTGGCGCGCGCTCCTTAATACGACAGGGCCAGACGAGACGGGCCTCTCCTCTCCGGAAAGGATCGACCAGACACGCGCCATCTGGCTGGGCATGGTCCGTGCCGCCTGCGATGACGGCTTTCTGGGACGGGATATCCCATCGCACATTGTCTTGCAGGCCATGGCGCACACGACTGGCGGAGCACTTTTGTCCTGGGCGATGGGCAGCCTGCCGACAAAGGAGCTGACGCCGTCGGTCGGCATCGGTTATGCGCTGATCCTGAAGGGCGCGGCCACGCCGGCCGGGGCGCCGCTCATCGATGCCCATCTCTCGGCTTATCGGGCGCAGCGCGCCACGGTGAATCCTGCAAGTCTGCCCAACCACGTTTCCGAAACGCTCTAGACTTCCAACCTTTTCCCAGGTCTGTACACTGGCTGATTTCGACGCCGGAACATTAAACTTTGTTCCTGAAGCAGCCCAATTCGCAACCAATTCAGCGACAATTCATTCGATCCTTCTCAAAGGTGGTTGCAGTGCAGCATTTCCGGGCCGAGCCTGCCGGGTGCTGACAGGATCGAGGTGAGCTGTGAAGCCGATTGGGGTAACAGGGACAGGAAAGCTGTTCACTGCAATCGCAGTCTTCGGTCTCGTTGGCTGTGGAGGCGAAGACCGCCCGGCCAAGGGCGACATGGGTCCGGAAAATGCGGTTGTCGAGCCGGAGTCCAGCGACCAGCCCGTGCCGCCGCCATTCGGCCACGATGAGACCGCGGGCATCGTCTTTCCCGGCATCGTTACGGATCACGAGCCCGATATCGGAAACGGGCCACCCCTCACAGAGAGCCCCCCACAGGACAGCGAGGCGGATGCCGTCGACCCGACCGATGCTGCGCGCGATATGTCATTGCCACAGGACGACGAAAGCTCGCTGACGGGAATGGCGCGCGTCGAAGCTGCCGCAAGATCGCTCGCCAGCAAACCCTATGAGCCGCCACCCGCAACACCCAAAGCCGCCTCCCAGCTCGACTATGACCAGTTCCGCCGCATTCAGAACCTCGACGGTTCGATCCTCTGGGAGGGTGACCTGGCCGGCTATCGCGTTCATCTTGATCCCAGCGGTTATCTCTTCAGCCACCGCATCAAGCTGAACATAGTTGAAAACGGTGAGGTCACCGAAAAATCCTACGCGCCGGGCCAGTTCGACTTTTTCGACCTTCCGCTCGATGAGGAGGCGAAACAGGCGCTCGGTTACTCCGGGTTTCGCGTCCTTAGCGCGTTCAACCGCGCGGGCAAATTCGACGAAGTCATCAGCTTTCGGGGCGCCAGCTTTTTCCGCGCTCTCGGCGCCGGCACGCTTTATGGCGCCTCAGCCCGTGGTATTTCCATCGGAACCGCCTCATCGGAGGGCGAGGAGTTTCCGGTGTTCCGGGAGTTCTGGCTCGAGAAACCTCAGGCGGGAGACGATGGTATCACGCTCTATGCGCTTCTCGATGGCAAGAGCGTCACCGGGGCTTTCGCGTTTCGCGTGGAGCCGGGGCCGGATACACAGGTTCATGTCCAGGCGAGCATCATTCCGCGTCGCCAACTAGAAAATTTCGGCATCGTTCCGCTGACCAGCATGTACTATTTTTCGCCGCATGATGCGGTGAAGCAGCGGGATGATTTTCGACCGGCTGTCCATGACTCGCAGGGGCTGTCCTTCCGCCTACGCAATGGTGAGTGGGTATGGCGCCCACTGAGCAATCCCCAGCAATTGCAGATGTCGATCCTGGCGAATGATGTTCCGCTGGGGTTCGGCCTGATGCAGCGCCAGCGGGATTTCGATGCCTATTCGGATATCGAAGCCGGATACCATCTGCGCCCCAGCGTCTGGGTTGAGCCAGGTCAGGGTTGGGAGAAGGGCGAGCTGACCCTGGTCGAAATCCCAACATCAAACGAATACAACGATAATATCGTTGTGTTCTGGAAGCCGGGTAAGGCGTGGGAAAAGGGTGCGGAGCACCACTTCTCCTATACACTGCACTGGGCACTGAACCCGCCGGCAATCCCGTCTGTTGCCGCCGTCTCCCAAACGCGCTCCGGTCAGGTGCCCAACAGCGGCAATCGCCTTTTTGTCATCGACTTTGAACCGACAAATGCCGAGCTTCTTGAGGCTGCTGAGGCAAACGTGTCGGCGTCAGCGGGCGAGGTGTCCAATGTCACGATCAAGCATCAGCATGAGACCGGCCTGACCCGGCTCAGCTTCGAGCTCGACCCCGGAAGTGCGCAAGTTGTGGAGCTGCGAGCCCTGCTGACGCGCGGCGGGAAGGCTGTCACCGAGACATGGGTCTATCGCTGGAGGGCGTCGTGACGGTTTATCGTTCGCGGCCGACCGAGTTCCCGGTAGATATGCCGGACCAGGCGTTCCGGTCACGCCGGGCGGAGTTCCGCCATCGGCCACGCTCCCGCCTTTGGCGCAAGCTTTTCGTCCTGGCCGCGTCGCTCGCGCTGACGGGCTGGGCGACCCATGAAATGTATCAGGTGCTCGCTGTCTCCAGTCTCACCATCCTCGAATGGATGCTGCTGGCCGTATTTGCACTGAACATCAGCTGGATCTGCTTTGCCTTCGTGAATGCAACGATCGGCTTCATTTGTGCGGTTCGGGCCGAGCGGTCTGCGGTCACGTCATCGGCCGTGCCAGTCAGTATTTCGACAGCGCGCACCGTCATCGCTTTCCCGGTTTACAATGAGCCTGTTGATCAGGTCTTTCCGGCCGTGCTGGCAACCGCCAGACAGATGGCTGGCGCACCGGGCCGATATGAGTGTTTCATTCTTAGTGACACAACCGATCCTGACATTGCGCTGCTCGAAGAAGCCGGCGTCAGACAGTTGCAGAAGAAGGCACCCGCTGATGTCGCCATCCGGTACAGGCGCCGGACGATCAATCATCACCGCAAGGCGGGCAACATCAGGGATTTCGTGACCCGCTGGGGTGGGCGCTACGATTTCATGATTGTCTATGACGCTGACAGCCACATGTCGCGAGAGACGATCCTGGCCCTGGTGGAAGCCATTCACGCCCAACCCCGTACCGGCCTGGTGCAGACCATCCCTCAACTCGTTGGTGCGCGCACCCTGTTTGCCCGCGCCCAGCAATTCGCATCTGCACTCTACGGGCCCGTGCTCGGCCATGGCATCGCCTGGTGGGCGCAGAAGGAAGGTAATTTCTGGGGGCACAATGCGATCATTCGCGTTAGCGCGCTGGCCGAGAGTGCAGGGCTCCCCTCAATACCAGGCAAGGCGCCGCTTGGCGGGTCGATCCTCAGTCATGACTTCGTCGAGGCCGCGCTGCTCAGGCGAGCCGGATGGAATGTCGAGATACGGCCAGACCTTGGCGGTTCCTATGAGGAAGGCCCGCCGACAATCATTGATCATGTCGTTCGCGACCGGCGCTGGTGCCAGGGCAACATGCAGCACATGGCCGTTCTGGCAAGGGCGCGTCAGCTCACCTGGACCAGCCGGTTCCATCTCGTGAACGGTATCTTCTCCTATCTCGCATCGCCCTTATGGCTGATCTTCATTACGCTTGGCATGCTGCTCTCGCTGCAGAACAGCTTCATGGTGCCGGACTATTTCGGCGATGGGGCGTCGCTTTTCCCGACCTGGCCAGTCATCGACTCAGAACGTGCGCTGAGCCTCTTCGTCGTGACCATGGCGATCCTGTTTGCACCGAAGATATACGGCCTTCTTTATGGCTGGATCAGCCGGACATGGCGCAGGAAAGTCGGCGCGGCGCGGACCGCCGTGGGCGTGGCGAGCGAGCTTGTCGTTTCCGTGCTGATGGCGCCAATCCTGATGGCGACCCAGACGGGCGCGGTGATCAGTGTGTTCAGCGGGCGAGATTCCGGATGGTCGCCGCAGGCCCGCAGTGATGGGCGGTATTCCTTCGCCACAACCTTCACCCAATGTATTTTCCCGACCTTTCTCGGTGTCTTCCTGACCGGGGCAGCCATCGCGATTTCACCCGTGTATGCCGCCTGGCTTGCGCCGGCCACGGTCGGTCTGATCTTCAGTGCACCCATCATTTATTTCACCTCGAAGCCGGAAGCTGGCGACTTCGCTGGCCGTCATGGCGGTCTCGTGACGCCAGCGAGCCTGGATGAGCCGGACTGTTACTTAGATGCTCGGTCACTCAAGCCCGTTTTCGCCAGCCTGGAGCCGGATCGCTTGCAGACGCTGTTGCTCGATCGCGACCGGCAGAGGGAGCGCGCATCCCTGATCGACCCGTTCTGGCCTCTCGATCCCAACGATGTTCATCCCCCGCTTGCCATGGCGCGCGCCCGGGGGGAGCGGGCAAGCTCCGTCTATGAACTCTCGGCTTTGCTGAGCCCCGCCGAGCGTATGGCGCTTCTGAATTCGAATGGCGACATGCAGGCCATGAGTTTCAGGTTTTCCTCAGTCGTTGCGCGGCGCCGGCAGCTCGAGGGGAACGCGACGGCGCCGGCCCAGGCCAAGTGGACTGCAGCGAGCGCTCAAAGCATGCGTGACGGCAAGGCCTGATTCTGCTATCCATCCTTCCCTTGCGTAAGGTGCTGAGTCACTTGCCCTCAGGAGGACGGAATCGTGCGACATTCGAAATCGATGCTGTTCCAGCAGACCACCAGACCTACACACGAAGTGGCGCCACATCAGCTGAAGTGTTTCCGTCATTGTAGTTTTAAGAATTTGGACCTAGACCCCGCGACATGAGTTCGTCCGATCTGCCATCGTCGAAATACCGTCACGCTCCGTCATCGGAACGGTCCTCGCGTCCGGATGGAGATGTGGTGCGGACCATCCGCGGTCATGCAGGCGTCTTGTCGTTCACCCGACCGGAAACGGCCAACGCCATCGACGAGCATGTCGTTGTTGCCATGACAGAAGCGCTGCGTGAATGGCGCGAGGCCAGAGAGGTCGACCACGTCATTCTGGATTTCGCGCATCCCGGCGGTCTGACTTACTCGGGAACCGACCTGCGCTTCCTGGCCAAGTGTGCGAGCTGGGATTTCCGTCAGGCGGTATCCTTCTTTGCGGCGCAGTACCGCCTCATCGACATGATCCGGCGCTATGACAAGCCGGTAGTAGCGTTCCTTGATGGACGCCTGCTCGGCGGCGCCATCGGGCTTGCCATGGCGGCCGGCCACAGGGTGGTGACCCCGCAGACAGGCTTCCAGTTTCCGGAAACCCGCGTGGGGCTCGCCCCGGATTCCGGCAGCGCCTGGTATCTCTCGCGCTTGCGTCACCGGATTGGCGTTTGGCTGGTGCTTACGGGTACGGAGCTGACGGGCAGCGATCTTGTCTGGTCCGGCCTTGCCACGCACATCGCCGATGCCGAGCAGCTGGAGACGCTGAAGGAGAACGTCTGCAATGACGGACCCGGGAGCCTCGGGCCCCCGCACGAGGTCAAGTCCGGATTCCTGGAATCGGCGAGTGAGGAAATCGAGCACTGCTTTAGCCATGAAACGGTCGACGGGATCATTGCGGCCCTGTCGGCTGGATCGGACTGGGCGAAAGAGCAGGGCAAGCGGATTGCGAAGACCTGCCCGCTCTCTGCCGGTGTTGCGCTTCGCCAGCTTCAGACTGGCGCGATCCTGTCAGATCACCGAGAAGCCCTGCGGCTGGAGTATCGTGTTCTCTCGCGGCTGGTCTGCACGCGCAACTTTCGGGAAGGAATGCGGTCTGTGCTGCTCGATCCGAACACGGCGCCCGAATGGGACCCACCGAGCTTTTCGAGGGTCACCTCGAACAGGCTGGCACCCCTCTTCTCGCCACCGCGCGAAGGCGAACTCCAGTTCGCCGACCAGCCCGCCTGATATCTCAGATGCGTTCCAGACCTGCCAGTGCGAGCGAAGGGCAGGGAATGGCATCGGGCGTCGTCGTCTTCACATCCTTGCTGAAGGCTGACTGCACGCAGTCGAGATCGAGGTCGACCATCGCGTCATAAGTGTCGAGGTAGACCTTGCCGGTCAGCTCCTCGAGGAAGTGGGACCGCTTCAGCCGGTCCATGACCGGACCTTTGACTTCGGTCAGGTGCAGCGTGACGCCGGCATCTTTCAGGCGATGATTGATCGCTTCAAGGCTCTCCAAACCGCTGGCGTCGATATGATTGACCGCCGGGCACATCAGGACGAGGTGTTTGAGGTCCGGCCGGTTGCTGACCACGCAATAGACGGTGTCTTCCAGGAAGCGCGCGTTGGCGAAGTAGAGGCTCTCATCGATGCGGATGATCAGCGCCTTGTCAGAAATCACCACGGCATGGCGGTTCACATTCCGGAAATGGTGCGTGCCCGGTACCTGGCCGACTAGGGCAAAGTGCGGCCGGCTTGTGTTGTAGAGGTGCAGGAAGAGCGACAAGGCAACGCCCGTCGTCACACCGAGCTCTACCCCGGAAAGCAGGGTGATAAGGATCGTGGCCGCCATGGCTGCAAAGTCGGCCTTGGAATAGGACCAGACCCGCCAGATCGTCTTCAGGTCGACAAGCGATAGCACCGCAACGATGATGGTTGCGGCCAGCACGGCTTGGGGCAGGTAAAAGAGGTAAGGCGTCAGGTAGAGCGTCGCGAGCGCGATGCCGATGGCCGTGAAGGCGCCGGCCGCTGGCGTCTCGGCGCCCGCGTCGAAGTTCACCGCAGACCGGGCAAGCCCGCCTGTCACAGGATAGCCGCTGGACACACCGGCCGCCATGCTGGCGGCGCCGAGGCCGATCAGCTCCTGGTTCGGGCTGACCCGCTGGCGCCGCTTCGCCGCCAGGGTCTGGGCAACGGAAACCGATTCGACAAAGCCGATCAGGCTGATCAGGGCGGCAGAGCCGGCCAGCTGCATCCAGGTGTCCCTGTCAAAGGCGGGCAGGCCGATGTCCGGCAGGTTGCGAGGCACGTCACCAAGGATGCGTACGCCATCCTCATCGAGCCTCAGGAGTGCGACGGCGAGAATACTGACAATCACAGCAAAGACCGGACCGGTGCGAGTGGCGATGGTCGCCGCTTTCTCCGACAGGCCGGCCTTCAGCAACAATGGCTTGAGAAACTTCCGCGATCCGAACAGGAAAACCAGCGAAGCGCCGCCAATGATCAGCGTTGGCAGGCTCGTTTCAGGCAGGCTGCGGGCGAGCGCGAGGACGATCTCGAACAGGTTGTGGCCGCCTGCCTCGACGCCGAGTATATGCTTCAGCTGCGAGGCGGCGATAATGATGCCCGAGGCTGTGATGAAGCCCGAAACGACTGGATGGCTCAGGAAGTTGGCGAGAAACCCCATTCGCAGCAGGCCGAGCGCGAAAAGGATTGCGCCCGACATGAATGCCAGGATCAGCGCGGCCTGCACATAGGCATCAGAGCCAGGCGCTGCGATCTTTCCGGCGGCCGCGGCCGTCATCAACGACAGAATGGCGACAGGGCCGACCGCAAGCGTCCGACTGGTGCCGAAGATGGCGTAGGCAATCAGCGGCAGGATCGACGCGTATAGCCCGATCTGCGGCGGCAGGCCTGCCAGCATCGCATAGGCGAGTGACTGCGGGATCAGCATGATGGTCACGATGACCGCCGCGATCAGGTCGTTGACCAGCGTTTCTCGGCGGTACTCGCGCCCCCATTCCAGGATGGGGAAGTATCTCGACAGCCGGAATGGCATGCTGGTTTGCCCCCTCGTTTACAGCGCGTTGATCGGCAGTTTCATGTAGCGCTGTCCATTGTCCTCAGGCTCGGGCAGGTTGCCCGCGCGCATGTTGATCTGGACTGAAGGCAGGATCAACTTCGGCATGGCCAGTGTCGCATCGCGTTCGGTGCGCATCTTGATGAATGCCTCGCGTGTCGTGCCGGTCTTCACATGGATATTGTGCGCCTTCTCTTCGCCGATCGTGGTTTCCCATACGAATTCGTCGCGGCCCGGCGCCTTGTAGTCGTGGCACAGGAAGACGCGCGTCTCATCGGGCAGTGAAAACAGCTTCTGGATGGAGTCGAAGAGCGTGCCGGCATCGCCGCCGGGAAAGTCGCAGCGCGCGGTTCCGAAATCCGGCATGAAGATTGTGTCGCCGACGAAGAGCGCATCGCCGATCAGGTGGCTCATGCAGGCAGGCGTGTGGCCGGGCGTATGGATCGCCTTGGCCTCTATCGTGCCGATCCGGTAGGTTTCGCCATCCTTGAAGAGGTGATCGAACTGGCTGCCATCGGTGTGGAAGCTCTGACCTTCGTTGAAGATCCTGGCGAAGACTTTTTGAACCGTCGAAATGTGTTCGCCGATGCCTGTGCGTCCGCCGAGCTGGCTCTTGATGTAAGGCGCAGCAGTGAGATGGTCGGCGTGGACGTGCGTATCGATGATCCACTCGACCGTCAGGCCCTTGTCTCGCACGAAGGCGATCAGCTGATCGGCCGATTGCGTGCTGGTGCGCCCCGAGGCCTGATCGAAATCGAGGAGCGAGTCGACGATCGCAGCCTTGTCGGTGGACGGGTCCCAGACGACGTAGCTGATCGTATTGGTGGCGTCGTCGAAGAACCCTTGAACCATTGGTTTGGTCATGGGTCTGTTTCCTTTTTCGTTAGCTGACGATCCGGGCGAAATGCCCTGAACCGCTGGATTGAGGTGAGCTGGACCCGGGGGGCGCAGGTGGCTTGGAAGCAGGTGCTGGCTTGTCGAGCATCACCGCGCAAAGCGCATCGACCATGGCACCGGCGCGGGAGCTGTCCGACAAGCGATAGAAAATCGACTTGGCATCCCGCCGGGTCTCGACAAGGCCTTCGTCGCGAAGCTTGGCGAGCTCACGTGAGAGGCGCGGCTGCTGGATGCCAAGGGTCTGCTCGATCTCGCTGACGGAGAGTTCTTTGTCGCGCAGTTGGCAGCAGATCATCAAACGGGCCGGATGGGCGAGCGCCTTGAGCAAGGCGGTGGCTTCTCCGGCCAGCGGTTGCATCTTGTCCATGTCGAGGCTCATTGTCCGGCCTCCTTGTGGGTATAGTACCAGGCGCCGCCATTCATCGCGGCGCGGGCGTCGGCTTCGCGAATATCGGCCGGTGCAGGCAGGACGGCGGCCTCGCCGGGTGTCCAACCCTCAGGGGTTGAAACGCCTTCCCGGTCAGAGGTCTGCAATGCGGCCAGTACGCGCAGGATTTCCTCCACCGAGCGGCCAATCGCAAGGGGGTAATGAATCATTGCCCGGATGATGCCGTTCGGATCGATGAAGAAGACGGAGCGGACCGCGGCGGTGGAATCCGAGGAGTCGTGGACCATGCCATAAGCACGGGCGACAGACATGGAGATGTCTTCGACAATCGGGAAGGTGATCCGCACGCCGAAACGCGCCTCGATATCCTGCACCCAGGCCAGATGCGCATACAGGCTGTCCACTGACAGGCCGAGCAGTTCGCAATCCATCGCCCTGAAACGGTCGATCTGGTTCTGGAAAGTGATGAACTCCGAGGTGCAGACAGGCGTGAAATCTGCTGGATGCGAGAAAAAGACGAGCCAGCGGCCATGAAAATCCGACAGGCGGACGAGGCCTTCCGTTGTGCGCGCCTCGAAGTCCGGCGCACGCGATCCGATCTTTGCGCTGGGCAGTTGCGAGGGCGCGTCAGTGGCAATGTCGTTTGCGTCGGGCATGCTGAATCCTCATTCCCAGTTCAAATGTTTACAATTTACAATAATGTCAAGTGTTGTGAGCCTGCGCCTGCTTTGATGGCGTGTCCAAGGCCGGATAAGAAGGTGCGGACACCGGCTCAGTACGCAGATTCCAAACAAAAAAAGGCGCCGGTTTGAAACCGGCGCCAGCTATGTCGGGAGGAATTTTTGTACGCTGCTAGAAGCGGTAGGTCAGTGAAGCGCCGTAAGTACGTGGCTTTCCGGCGAACCGCATGATCACGTTCGCGTTGGAAGTGATCTGCTGCCAATAGTACTCATCGGTCAGGTTGCGGCCCCAGAGTGAGACTTCCCAGCCGCTTTCGAGCGAATAGAGCCCGATCGAACCGTTGAGAATGCCGTAGGAGTCGATGTCATAGAGCGGGTTGTCTGGGTCGCCGGCCGTCGAGTCGCTCTGCCAGCGGCCGTTCAGCGTGGCCTGCAGGCCGAGCGTCGGCGAAATCGGCTTGTCATAGAGCAGCGTCAGGCTGGCAGCCGTTTCCGGGCTGTAGAGGAACGGATCGCCTTCGACATTGGTCGGCTGGCCGGCAAAGTCGAACGTATCGAAGCTGCCATACTCCATATTGAGGAGCGTGAGACCGCCAATCGCCGTCAGCTCGTCCGTCAGCAGCCAGGTAACTTCCGCGTCAAGGCCGTAGGCTTTGGCCTCCGGTGCGTTCTGCAACTGTGACAGTGCCGTATAGATCGGGTCCGGGAAGAATTGCGCGCCTTGCTTGTCTTCATAATCATAGTAGAACAGCGAAGCGTTGGCCTGCATCCGGCCATCCAGCAGGCCGGCCTTCATGCCAAGCTCATAGGCGAGCAGGCTTTCCTGCGTTGCCGGGAAGTTCTGCTCTGCCTTGGAGGCGGCATTGACCGGCGTCGCAGCGGATTTGTAACCTTTCGACACCGAGCCAAAGAGCAGCAGGTTCTCCATGTTGGTCGGCGTGTAGTTTGCCACGACCCGCCAGGAGAGATTGTCTTCATCGACATTCGATTCGACAGGGCCGAAGCTGTTTTTGACGTTGCTGTAGGTGTTGCAGCTATTCTCCAGGAGCGGGGCCGGCGGCGCCGTCACATCAGGATAGAAACCGACGAAGAAGAAGCGGTTGAAAATGTTCACGTTCGGCTGCATTGAGCCGTCAATGTCGCCGGAGCACCCGATATAGTCCTGTTCATCCTGCGTGTAGCGCACGCCGGTGATCAGCTCCCACTCCGGCGTCAGGCGCCAGTTGGCATTGGCGAAGATGCTGGCGCTTGTAGACTCGAATTCGCCGATGTCCCGGTACTTCTGGAACGATCCGAGGATTTCAGCCGGTGAATAGGGCAGGCCGGACTCCGGATCGACATTCAGCGAGTTGATGAAGGCCGTCTGCTGCGCAATCGCCGCCGCATAGGCTGCCGGGTTCGCCTGCTCGAGCTGCACCAGCGCCGGGTTCAGCAGTCTCAGCGTGTTCTCGGTATCGTAAGCCAGACCTGTTGCGATCGTGCTGATGAAATTGCTGTTGGCATTGTCACGCAGAAGCGTCTGGTTCGAGTCCGTGATCTCGTCCTTGGAATAATAGACGCCGACCATCCAGTCCGCGATGCCGGTTGAGCCTTCAAGGCGGAATTCCTGGCTGAAGGATTCGATTTCGGCATCAATGTCCTGAAGCAGGATAGCCGCCGGGGCTCCCGACCAGTCGAGCAGGGCTTCACGCTGCAGGTCGTTGTAGCCGGTCAGCGAGGACAGCTGCATGCCATTGTCGAACCGCCAGTCGACGCCAAGCTTGTAGGCGTTGAAGCTGGAGTCTTCCTCAAGCGGACCATCAAAGCCCGAAATGCCGAACTGCGTGCTGGCGCGGGCCGAGGTCGGCGCCCATTCAGCGGTTTCAGCATCTGTCGGATTGTTGTTCAGCACATAGTCCACAACGCCTGGCGCGTTGAAGGCGGCGGCGCCGCCAGCAAACGGGCTGAGCGGGTTGGTGGCCGGGGTAAGGCCAATGGCCTGACCGCCGATCGTGTCAGAGTTATTGGTCCAGCCATTCCAGGAAAGGTCGACGTCGATGTTGCTGGTTGGCTGCCAGGCGAAGGCGGCGCGGAAACCGGTCTTGTCGATCGTGCCGCGGTCTTGGCCGGTGAGGTCGGAAACCTGCCAGCCTTCTTCGCTGCTCTCGTGACGGGCGGCAAAGCGGGCCTGGACATTGTCGGCCAGCGGCACGTTGATCATGCCTTCATAATTGATGGTGTCGTAATTGCCGACATCGAGGCCGAGACTGCCTTCGAATTCATCGCCAGGCTTGTTGGTGACGACGTTGATCAGGCCGGCCGTGGTATTGCGGCCGAAGAGGGTGCCCTGCGGACCTTTCAGGACTTCGACACGGTTCACGTCGAAAACCGGGCCGGAGTTCATGAACGGGAATGGATAGGCGACCTCGTCAACATAGGTGCCGACGGTCGATGTCGCGGAAACGTTGATCGTATTGAAGCCGATACCGCGCAGCGTGTAGGTCGGCACGCCCTGATAGGACTGCGACACGGTGAAGGACGGGATGACTGATTGGAGGTCATCGACGCTGTTGACGCGCAGGTCATCAAGCTGGTCTTCGCCAAACGCCTGGATAGACATCGGAACGTCGAGCACCGATTCTTCCTTGCGCTGGGCGGTCACCTGGATCGAGGTCAGACGGCGATCGCTGTCGACTTCGGCTTCTGCTGCGGCCTCTTCGGATGCGGCTGCCGCGCCGGTGTCATTATCCTGCGCGACAGCGGCCGGACCGAAGCCCGCCAGAAGCGCCAGCGACGTGGTCGTGACAAGACTGTGGCGTAGTGAAACTCTGAGAACCATATTTTCCTCCCTGTCCGGGTTTTCCCGGTTGTCGGTTATCAAGGCGCGATGGTTCACGCAGACGGGGAGTCTTACAAGCTATCGGAAATGACAGGGGCCGATATTTATTACAGGTTCAGAGTTTGAGGAGCAGCTTCGCCATCACATTTCGCTGCACCTCGTTCGACCCGCCATAAATCGACCCTGCGCGGTTATTGAGATAGCGCGGCATGGCCGTGAGGCTGTGCTGGGGGCCGATTGGTTCGATATTTGAGCCGGGCTGACGCGCGGCCATCTGATCGACATTGCCGTAGAGGCCCGCCGCTTCGATGGCCAGTTCGTCAATCCGCTGCATGGTTTCGGTCCGGGCGGTCTTCAGCATCGATGAGGCCGGCCCCGGATTGCCGCCCCCGGCAAGTGCCGCCGTGACGCGTTTTTCCGTTATGACGATCCCTTCCAGGGCTATCTTCGTGTCGGTAAAACGCCGCTGGAAAGCCGGATCGCTGGCAAGTGGCCGGCCACCGCCGGCCGGTTCTGCGTGGGCCATGATCCGGATGCGCTCAAGAGCCGCTTCGAGACCAGCGGAGTTGCCGCCACCGCGTTCGAATTCGAGTAGATACTTCGCGACCGTCCAGCCATCATTTTCCTCACCGAGGCGACCGGATTTCGGCACGCGGACATCGTCGAAGAAGACCTGGTTGACCTCGTGTTCGCCAGCCAGCGTGATGATGGGTTCCACGCGAATACCAGGAAGGTTCATGTCCAGAAGGAGGAATGTGATACCCTGCTGTGGCTTGCCCTCGGTGGAGGTGCGCACCAGACAGAACATCTTGTTGGCATGATGGGCCTGTGTCGTCCAGATCTTTGAGCCGTTGAGGATATAGTCGTCACCATCAGAGACGGCGCGCATTTGAAGACTTGCAAGGTCGGAGCCGGCCCCCGGCTCTGAGTAGCCCTGGCACCAATAGTCCTCGCCTGAAAGGATGCGGGGCAGGTAATAGGCTTTCTGCTCTTCTGTACCGTATCCCATGATGCATGGGCCAACCATGTGCAGGCCCATGGGAGAGAGAGAAGGCGTCCCCGCGCGCGCGCATTCCGAGGCGAAAATGTACTTTTCCATCTCGTCCCAGCCGGGACCGCCATACTTTTCCGGCCAGTGTGGTGCGGCCCATCCCTTTTCGTTCAGGATTTTCAGCCAGGGCTTGCTGTGCTGCGGCTCGCTGAAAACGCTCGTGGACAGTCGGCCGGCCTGCGCCAGCTCCGGCGTCAGGTTTTCCTCAAGAAACATTCTGACTTCACGGCGAAAATCTTCGTGCTTCTGATCAAGCGTGAGTTTCATGACCCGCCCTCCCTGCTTATCTTTTTTTGGGCTCAGCTGCCCTTGAGTTAAACTTGCAGTGACGGGTGGCAATCGACAAGCTGCTAGTTGTAATAGGGTTCTGAAGTTGGACGTCCACGACACACTCGGCACCTTTGAACATGCTTGAAAAACAGGTTGTTGCACTTGCGCATGAGGTCAGCCGGACGGGCCAGGACCTCGGTTTACCCTATAATGCCGTGAGCGCCGACATCGGCAGTCCTGAGCCGATGGTCGATGCGGATGGCCGCCCCTTTGCGGAGACGCTGTTTCGCTGGATTGATCCAGAGCTCCAGTACTGGAAGGACCGCGCCTTTGCGCTTCGTTCAGCGATGGTTCACGCGACGCGTACCTGTGCGGAACCTTTCTATTTCGGCAAGGGTGAGCTTGGCAGCTGGCGTGCGAACGAGGCCCTGCAGGCCAGCCACGATCCCAAGCAGTACAAGGAAGGACACATTGCGTCCGCTATTGTCGCGCCGGTCTACCTTCCGGGCGGAACCATCGGTGCGGTGGTCTGGGCGAGCGACGAGGAGATCGACGTGCGCCCCCTGTTCGATGCGCATGCCGAGCACCTGCACGCCCTCGCGCTTAAGTTCATCGCGACTTATTACGACGCCCGGGCCATCGGTCCCAAAAGCCCGGCAGTCTATCTGACCCGCCGTGAGATCCAGTGCCTGAAATGGGCGGCTGCGGGAAAGACAGACTCGGAGATTGCAACCATCATCGACATTTCGGTTCCAACGGTCCGCTTTCATATCACCAACAGTGCGAAGAAGCTGGGAGTGGCCGGCAAGGCGCGTGCGATCCAGCGGGCAACCGTTCTCGGTTACATCGGCAACGAGTAGGCTCGACGCGTCACTCAAAAGATCTCGCGTCCGCCACGAATAATAGTATTTGCAACAGTTTACGTGGATTTTACGAAGCTCCGCTAAAGACAGCATCGTCTCTTCATATTCCTTGAACAGGAGATGCTGGCTTGGCGAGTCTCATGAGCGTCTGTCGAATTGCCGCCTGCCTTCTCGGCCTGGCTGTCCTGCCATCGCCTTCTGAGGCCTCGGCTTCCGCCTCTCACGTCTCGCCGATTGCCCATACTGCGCAGCTTCTGGATTACGTCTGGGTCCTCGTTGCGGCGGGACTCGTCATGTTGATGCAGATTGGCTTCCTGCTGCTGGAAGCGGGCATGGTACGGTCCAAGAATTCCATCAATGTGACGATGAAGAACGTGATGGACTTCACGGCGTCTGCCATCGCCTTTGCTGCGGTCGGGTTCATGATCGCGTTCGGCGCCACATCCATCCTTCCGGCAGGCTTCCAGGTGTCATTTGTCGGGCTTGGTCAGCTCAGCGCATCCGAGCAGATTTTCTTTGTCTTCCAGGTCATGTTTTGCGGTACCGCCGCAACCATTGTGTCCGGCGCAGTTGCCGAGCGCATGCGCCTCTCAGCCTATGTCATCGGTTCGCTGGTCATCGGGGCGTTTATCTATCCGGTCTTTGTTCACTGGACCTGGGGCGGCGCCTTGCAGGAGAACCCTGGCGCCTTCCTTGGCAATCTCGGCTATATCGACTTTGCGGGGTCGACCGTCGTTCATGCGCTCGGGGGCTGGCTGGCGCTCGCTGCCTGTATCGTGCTTGGCGCCAGAAGCGGTCGGTTCACGGCAGATGGCCGGCCGGTCCGGTTTTCCGGGCACAGCCCGGTGCTGGCCGGTGCCGGGACGCTGATGCTCTACATCGGCTGGATCGGCTTCAATGGCGGCTCCACCGGGGCGGCGACGGCCGAGATCGGTGCGATTGTTCTCAACACAATCCTGGCCGGCGCAGCCGGCTGCCTGGCAGGCTATTCTTGGACGATGGCGCGCGACCGGTCGGTGCTGCCGGAAAAGGTGATCAACGGGCTGATCGCGGGCCTGGTCGCTGTGACGGCCGGGTGCCATATCCTCAATCCCGGTACATCCATGCTGATCGGCGCCTGCGGTGCCGTCGCAGCCCTGTGGTTCAATGAATGGCTCGAGACGCGCTTTCGCATCGACGATGCGGTAGGGGCCGTGGGTGTTCACGGGTTCGCCGGTGCTGTCGGCGTGCTGCTGCTGCCAGTCCTGGCGCCGGTTGCCGTGCTGCCCGCCGGTGGCCGTTTCGAGCAGGCGCTTGTGCAGCTGCTCGGGTGCGCAATCAATTTCGGCTGGGCATTCGGCGTCGGGCTCACCTTTTACATCACGCTCAGGGCCGTATCGGGGATCCGCGTTTCCCGCGAAGCAGAAGAGCGCGGCCTCAATGAAAATGAACATTCGACCCGTATCGGTATCGGGCATATCGAAGATGCGATGGGCGACCTTGCACGTGGAACGGTCGATCTGAACCTGCGCCTGCCGATAGAGCAGGGCGACGATGCCGAGCGCCTGACGCGCACGTTCAACGCCCTCATGGAGACCATGCAGTCGCGGGAGGAGGAGCGCGCCGAATTCGAAAGCGACCGGCGAAGCTTCGAGGAGGCTGAGCGCCTGTCTGCCTTGGCAAATGCGACGTTTGAAGCGCTTTGCCTGGTCGTCAATGGCGAAATCGTCGATGGCAATGCCGCGCTTAGCCAGCTTGTCGGCGCCAGCCTGAAAGACCTGCGCGGGCGGCCTCTGTACAACCTTCTGTCCAGCGCCGACATCGACAAACTCGACAAACTGTCACGCTCGCCGGATGCGCCAATCGAGGAATTGTCAGTCATCGATTCCAAGGGTGAGGCGATCCCGGTCGAAGTCCGCAGCCGCGACGTGACGTTCAGGGGAACCGACATGCGTGTGCTCGCTATTGTCGACCTGCGAGAGCGCAAGAAGGCTGAGGCGCGTATCCGCCACATGGCCTTGCATGACCCGCTGACCCGGCTGCCAAACCGCGCGCTGTTCAATGATCGACTGTCTGCCATGATCGACGAGACAATGACCGAGCAGACCATGTCTGCGGTGGTGCTCATCGACCTCGACAAGTTCAAGGATGTCAATGACCTGCATGGTCATGCCGCGGGCGACGAAGTGCTCAAGGCGACCGCCGAGCGGATCCGTGACCTCGTGCGCAGCCGCGATACGGTCGCCAGGCTGGGCGGTGACGAATTTGCCGTGCTGCAGCCAAGGATCGACTTCGTCAGCCAGACTGAAGAGCTCGCCATGCGCCTCGTGGAGACGCTCAGCCGGCCGATAGAGCTGTCTGATGGCCAGCGTGTGCGGATCGGGGCGTCTGTCGGCGTCGCCTTCTGTCCGCGTGACGGTATCCAGTCTGTCGGGCTGGTCACGCGGGCCGATACGGCGCTTTATCATGCCAAGAATAATGGCCGGAACTGCTATGCGCTCTTCGAGACTGGCATGGACGAACATGTCCGGCTGCGTCAGCTGCTGGAGCTCGACCTCGTCAATGCGCTGGAGGGCGAAGAGCTTGAGGTGCATTACCAGCCACGCATGAACCTCGAGACTGGTGAAATTGTGAGCTACGAAGCGCTGGTTCGCTGGAATCATCCGCGTCGTGGACAGGTCAGCCCGAGCGAGTTCATACCTGTTGCCGAAGGCTGTGGGCTGATCGTCAAGATCGGTGAATGGGTCCTGCGCCAGGCCTGTATGACGGCAGCGCGGCAGGACGGTAAGCGGCGTGTCAGCGTCAATGCCAGTCCGCTGCAATTCCGCGACCATACCTTTGTCGAGGCTGTACGCGCCGCGCTCGCCGAGTCCGGGCTTGATGCAAGCCGCCTGGAAATCGAGATCACAGAGAATGTTCTGATCTCAGACGACCAACGGGCGCTGCGCGTTTTCCGGGCGCTCAAGGCACTGGGTGTGCAAATTGCGCTCGACGATTTCGGAACCGGCTATTCCTCGCTCGGCTATCTCAGCCGGTTGCCATTCGACACAATCAAGATCGATCGCTCTTTCGTCCAGAACATCGCCACCGACGACAACAGCCTGTCCATTGTCGAGACGATTATCCGTCTCGGCCGCTCGCTCGACATGACGGTCGTTGCCGAAGGCGTGGAAACCGAAATCGAGCTGGCAGCGCTGGCCAAGACGGGGTGCGATGAAATCCAGGGCTTTGTCCTGGGCGCGGCGGAACCGGCGCAGAATGTACTGAAGGCGGCCCCGGAGGCCATTCGCGCCATTGTGGAAACGGAATCGCAGCTGCGGCAGCTGATTGAACTCTCCGAGACCATGAAGAAAGCCGGATAGGGCGGCCGGTGGACTTCTGATCGGCTTAACCGGTCAGTTCGCGTTTCTGTCAGCAGGCCGAATTGACGGGCTGGGGAGCGCGCAGCATGCTGCGCCGCGCAGGAATCAGCAGGTCTGGACGGGTGAATGCCTCCATCGAGAAAATCACGATCTGTCACCTTGTCCGACGTGGCAAAGGATGCGGGCGTTTCGCCGATGACCGTTTCGCGGGTCATCAATGGCGAAACGAACGTCAGGAAGCAAACGCGCGAACGCGTACGCGCCTCGATTGAGCGTCTCAATTATTCGCCCAATATCTCCGCCCGTAACCTGGCCGGTGCCAGGTCACTTCGCATCTGCCTGCTTTATGGGAACCCTTCATCGGCGTATCTCGGTGAACTGTTGATGGGGGTCCTGGAATCGGCTCGCGAAATTGGGGCGCATGTCGTCGTGGAGCGCACGCAGGCCGACGCTCTGAATTTGGACGACCTCGCTGCGCAGATGAACCGTGACTGGGACGCGATGATTGTGCCTGCACCGATCAGCGACAATCCTGGCATCTGGCGGCTGGTCGAGGAGCACCGCTTTCCGGCCGTCTTCCTTTCGAGTGCCATCAAACCGGGCCTCGCAACCGAGATCAATATCGATGAATATGCGGCGGCGCATGACCTGACAGCGACGCTGATCTCGCGAGGGCACCGGCGTATAGCTTTCATCAAGGGCCACCCCGACCACACAGCGGCGGCGGGACGGTTTGACGGTTACAAGGCCGCCTTGCGGGAAGCTGGGCTCAGCCTCGACGAAACGCTCGTGAAGCAGGGCTATTTCACCTATCGGTCCGGCCTTGACGCCGCCGATGAGCTGCTCGGCCTCGATGAGCCGCCAACCGCCATCTTCGCAGCCAATGACGATATGGCGGCGGGTGTACTGGCTTCAGCTGCCCGCCATGGTCTGTCGGTGCCGCGGGACCTGTCTGTCGCCGGATTCGACGACTCGCCGATCGCATCGACGGTCTGGCCGAACCTGACCACGGTCCGCCAGCCCGTTGCAGACATGGCAGCGCTGGCCGTGAAGCTCGCGGCCAGTGCCGTTCGCGGACGTCCGGAAGACAGGGAGGCCGAGACGGTCCGGTTCGACTACGAGGTCATCGGGCGCGACAGTGTGGCACGCCCGCCTGAATAGTCGTTGAGTTTCAGTCAACTTGGTGGTAGCGCTACCAACGTCCTTCTAAGACTGACTTCGTAGTTGGGTGGCGGCTCAGGCTTGCCACCCAACCCTTTTTCTGAAACCTGCGATCCCGTACGCCGCATGGTGCCGGTTGCCTTGGAAGGGCGGGCTGCCTACTCTGAACGTCGAATGTTCCGGGATGGGTGACATGAACTTCCAGGGTAATTTCAAGCGCGTCGGCAGCTTCGATACCAGCGAGTTGAAACGGCTCGTGCTCGGGCTGACGCAGGAGCACTGGCTGGCCGACGATACGCGCCAGAAGCGCTATGAGGTGCACAAGGATACGCAGTTTATCGGGCTCGCCTATGATGAAGACTTCCGGCATACGCATCCGACGCGTCGACCAGCGCTCGACCTGTTCGGACCGGCCATCCAGTCGCTGCTCGCGCAGATCGCAGAATTTTACGAAACCCACCCGGAAACCTTCGCGAAGTTCCAGAAGCCGGTTCGCGGCTATTTCATCCGGATCAGCCTCGCCAAGCTCGTGGCGGGTGGCAAGATCTCCATCCACCAGGACAAGAACTTCTCTCTGACCCATTCCCATCGGGTGCACTTGCCGATCGTGACCAATCCCGATTGCTGGTTCTATGTTGGCAAGGAACGGATGAACATGAAGGAGGGCGAGATCTGGGAGATCAATAATCGGCGGATGCACTATGTTGCCAATCACGGCGATGAGGACCGCGTGCACCTGATCCTCGACTGGGTCTTCCCATGGGAGCCGTGCTGCTGCGCGGACAAGGTGCATCCGGGCGAGCCCTGCACGCCCAAGGCCTGCGCGGACTCCGTCGTGTTGCGGATCCCTTGCGATTGCCATCCGGAAGAAGCCGACGTGCCGCTTCCGGTCTAGAGCATGCAGCGGGCGCCCGACCTCAAACCGATCGCCACCCAGGAGACGGCGGGCCTGGGAGATGCGGCGATCGATGCGCTGATGCCAGACCCCGTCATCATCCTGTCCGCGCCACGTGCCGGCAGTACACTGATGTTCGAACAGATTTGCCGTATCCCGCCCTTCTGGAGTATCGGTGGTGAGAGCCATGCGGTCTTCCGGGAGTTTCCGCATTTAAGAGCCAGCGATGCGGCGTTGAGTTCGATGGCCCTGGACGAGCGCCACGCCGATCCTCAGACCGCTGACATGTTCCGTCGCCTATTTGTCCTGCTGATGCGAGACGAACGGGGCCGCCGATACCTTGAGTATCCGCCGCAGGCCCGTCCAGGGCGTGTGACGCTTGTCGAAAAGACGCCGCGAAACGCACTCAACATTCCCTTCCTGCTGAAAGTATTTCCAAGGGCCCGCTTCGTTTTCCTGCATCGCGATCCGCGCCAGAATGTTGCCAGCCTGATTGAGGCCTGGGCAGTCGGTCTCAACAAGGGGCGGTTCATAACCTTTCGGGACCTGCCGGACTGGCCGCTGCCGGGCTGGTGCTTTGTCTTGCCGCCAGGCTGGGAAAAGATGCGTGGCCGATCGCTTGCGGAAATTGCGGCCTTCCAGTGGCTGGCCTGCAATGAGGCGATCCTGTCCGGCCTGTCAGGCCTGCCGGCCGAACGGCTGACCGTGCTGAGTTATGCGGACTTCATGGCCGATCCGGGCAAGACGCTCCTTGGTGTCTGCAAAGCGTTGGGGATCGATGGTGCGCCAGCTGGCCTGAATATTGGGCCAATGCCGCTGTCGCGTTCGACGGTGTCGCAGCCAAGTCCGGACAAGTGGCGACGCTTCGAAGCGGAGATCGCGCCGCTACTGCCGCAGCTCACCTCAATGCAGGCGCGAATAGATGATTTCGCAGCAGGGCTTGGCTGATCAGTACGGCCGCGCCCGTCCTGGCGCCCAGCCCGGAGGTTCGTAGCCAGCACTGGTGAAGCTCGGCGCGCCGAGCGCGCGTTGCAACCACATGTCATGCGGCGGGAGTTTTACCTGGGCGGCGCGAAGACGCTCGATGATCGCAGGCATGACCCGCGTCTTGGGGGCGTCCGGCGACGGGGGTGCCAGGGGCTCGCCACAGAAATGCATGCCGTACATGATCGCCTCATAGCTCTCATGGTTCCAGAGACCGGCCGTATCGACGGGCGATCGCGGGTCGCAGCCCGGAACGACCCGGTCAATCTGCCCAGCTCCGCCCGGGAAGGACTGGTCCTGGAAGTCCGAAGCGCTCGGCGGCTTGAGTTTCCAGTATTCGAACTTGGCTTTCAGCCGGTCGGTGATCCGCTCTGGTTTCTGCACCTCCTGCCAGAAAGCCGTGTCGGTCCGGCGCGACAGGCAGTAGTGCATGTTGATGAAATCGAGGATCTCGAAATACCGGTTGGAGATCACCCGGTTCACCCGGAAGGCCATCGCCTCCAGCATATCATCAGTATAAGGAAAATGCTCTGCCAGCATCACGGCACCGAGGTCCGACAGGTAGAGGCCGGTCGATTCCAGCGGTTCGATGAACCCGCCCGCCAGCCCGATTGCGAGGCAGTTGCCCTGCCAGGCCTTCTGCCTCTGGCCGACATGGAACTTGATCAGCCGCGTTTCGATGTCCTTCGCGTGAGGCCCTTCATAGGCCCGCCATTCGCGTTCTGCCTCTTCTGCCGAAATGAAGTGACTGGAATGAACATAGCCGACGGAGCGCTGATCCTGCATCGGGATATCCCACGCCCAGCCCGACGAAAGCGCCGTGGCCGTTGTGTAAGGGCGGATGAGGCCCGGATAGAACTCGTCATAGGGTATGCGGCCAACCACGGCCTGGTCACACATCAGCCACTGGGAATAGTCCTCATAGCCGACGCCAAGGGTCTCTCCGATGAGCCGCGCGCGAAAGCCCGTGCAATCGACGAAAATGTCCGCCTCGTGCACATTGCCGCGATCGGTCCTGACCGATTTGATCAGTCCGTTCTCGCGCATTTCAACGTCGGTCACGTTCTCGAGGTAGTGGGAGACGCCGCGCGCGGTAGAGAAATCTCTTAGATAGTCGGCGAATTTCTGGGCGTTCATATGGTAGGCGTAAGCCAGCGGGGCGCCCATATCCCAGCGCCCAAGCATCTTCGGGGCGCGCGCCATGTCACAGATGACAGGCTGGGCCGAAACCGTCTCCATGAAGGGAACCGAACGGTCGGAATTCAGCCAGGCCCGTCCGGTCCTGTCGATTGGCTGAATCCGGTAGCGGCTGAAGGGGTGATGGTAGAAGCTCTGGTCATTGTGGAGCCAGTTCTGATAGCGGATCGACTGCTTGAAGGTCGCATCCGCCGCCTTCATGAATTCCGTCTCATCGAGGCCGGCGACGGACAGGACATGCTGGATCGAGGGGACGGTCGCCTCGCCAACAGAAATGCGCGGGATGTCTGGGGATTCGATCAGGCTGATTTTTACGGTGGGCGCATTGCCGCGATCGTTAAGGGCGCCATTGAGGTAGGCTGCTGTCATCCAGCCGGCCGACCCTCCGCCTACAATCAGCACACGTCTCATTCTGCGGTTACCTGCCTATAATTAATGATGCTCATGCGTAGCCCAGAAGGGCGCGTAGTCCGGGCACGTAGTAATCGACGAGCTGTTTCTGTGTCTCCGGCAACTGGTCCGGCACCTCATCGCGAGTTGTCAGGTTTTCGCGGGCCGTACTGCTCATCTTGCGGTCCGAGCCGATCCGTACGCGCTCGCGCCAGTCGGCGGGCATGGCCATACCGCACTTGGCAAACAGCTTGGAAAAGAAGGCTTCCGCTTCGGGGGTGTCGAGCGCTTTCACATGGGTGACGAGGTCTTCGTAGCGCACCAGATGGGCGCTGGAGCCAAGCCAGCTTGCGGCATTGTGCGTGTAGATCTCGCGCATCGAGGGCACCTTGTTGTGAATGCCGAAAATCATCATGTTCAGGACATCGAGCGTATCAGCATTGCCGCCCTTCAGGTGCTCCAGATTGGCCTCGAAATTGTCCGACAGGAAGAAGCGCGCCCGCGCCAGGACCCAGTCATACGGATCTCGCACCAGCAGGACATGGTTGACCTTGCGCAACACGATGGCCGCATCGTCAGAGAACAGAAGATGTCCCCAGCTCAAGCGTGGTGCGTGCGGATAGAAGGCCTCAAGATGCTGACGCAGCACGGGAATCTGGATGAAGGTGTCGTGATATTGCTGTTCGACTGGCACGAACATGCGCATGATGTTGCGCATCAAATGCGTGCCGCTCTTCGGGACTGAGTTGAGGAAGACCGGCGTTTTCAACGGCGTCTGAGTGAACTCACGATTACGCTCATTCAGATTGTCTGGCTTGACCTTGATGTGCGGCATTCGCCCCGGCTCCCTGTGATCTCCCGCAGGACACCCATCCTGCCTGCGGGTGTCAACACGGCAGATTAGCCGCGATGCGCCCCGTCAAAAAGAAAGGCGGCGGACATATGCCCGCCGCCCCTGATTGGTACTATTGGCGACCTAGAAGCGCTTCGTGATGTTAACGAAGGCCCGGCGGCCGAGATAGTCGTACTGCGACACGATGAGCGAGTTGCCCGCATCGGCGTCGGAGACAGCCGGCGGATGCTCGTCGAAGACGTTCGCGACACCAACGCGGAAGGTCCACGTATCGGCCTCATATTGAGTCGAGAAGGTGTGGTAGATCGTCTCTTCCGTGTAGTACTTATAGCGGACCGGGGTTCCGTACAGCGTTGTGCCGACTTCCCGCTGGCTGCGCTCTGTCTGGTCAGTCTCACCGATGTAATCCACGCCCCAGAAGAAGCTCCACGGTGTTTCAGTGTCGAGATTGAAGTTCAGGTAACCCGTGGTTTGGGGCTCCCCATACTCGCCATTGAGGTCTTCAATGTCGTCTTCAGCAAGCAGCTTGGTGAAGGATTCCAGCTGGTGGGTCACTTGTCCCTCGACGGTCAGGCGGCCCCATCTTGTGTCGTGGCCATAACGAGCCGTGAAGTCGATGCCTTCATTCTTCTGTGAGTTCACATTGATGAACTGCGCCCGGACGTCCGTGATGCGGTTGGCATCCGTTGCATCCGGAGCGTTTCGGTCAAATCGGCTACACAGCGGATCATTCGGGAAGCTCTGCGACTCATAGCAGCCGAACACGATGGCCTGGGCTGTGAGAGTCGTGATCTCGTCGTTGATCTCGATATCGAAGTAATCGACGGCGAGCGACAGATCGGCCCATTGTGGCGTGTAGACGAAACCAGCGCTGAAGTTGTCGGAGGTTTCCGGCTCCAGAAGACCGAGACCGCCCCCGCGGAACAGGTCGGCCGTGATCGCCCCGCCGACATAGTCGTCGGGAATGCCGGCTGCCGCACAGTTGGTCTGGATAATCGCTGCAGTATCAGGGTCGCCCCAGTTGATACATGGGTCGATCACGCCTTGGCGGACGAAACTTGTTTCATCAGCCAGGTACAGTTCGAAGAGACCAGGTGCCCGGAATGACGTGCCTTGAGTTGCCCTGAGTCGTATCTCTGGAGTGACCGTCCAGTTCAGGGCGAGCCTGTAATTGTCGCCGGTTTCATCAACCGTACTGATATCGGTAATCCGGCCCGAAGCCGTGAAAAGAAGGCTTTCCACGAACGGAAGATCGGCTAGCAGCGGCACTTCGATTTCACCGTAATAGGCCGTCTGTTCCTGAGAGCCGGTGGTGATGCCGGCCGATGAGGAGCCCCAAGCGTTGCCAGCAAGGACGATATCGGATGGCGTATCTGTGATCTCGTCTTCCTGATAGAGGAAGCCGATAGCCGCGTTGACCGTGCCAGCGGGGAGCTCAAAGATGGGACCGGTTATGTAGCCCTCGATCGAGGACTGGATGTACTCGGTATTGCCGGTTTCCTTGGTGAACAGGAAGTCTTCGACCTCCTGGCTGTAATTACCGCGAAGCAGTTCCGGATCGAACCACGGGACATCCACACAAGGACGGTTTGTGATGGAGGTTACGCCGCCATTGTAGTCGCTACAAAGCGAGGTCTGGAAGTTATAGTCGTAGATCGAGTCGCCGTAGATGAAGTCCTCGGTGTAATCGCCCTGAGAGTCTGAATACTGGTAGGCCAGATCCCAGCTGAAGCCATCGAGAAAACCTGTGAAATCACCGCGCAGGCCAGCGACATAGCGCTGGTATTCGACGACCACTTCTTCGTCGTTACGATCGGAGATTGCTGTTGGTGAGAACCACTGCAGGCCGGTCCAGCCCTGTGCTGATGGTTCCGGGTTCATGCCCGTACCACCGAAAAGGCCGAGGCTGTCCTCACCATAGTGATAGGACCAGAATTGCGAGTAGCTGTCGTTGAAGGTTTCACGCCGGTTGTACAGCGCCTCACCATAAGCAGTGATATTGGGTGTCAGCTCGAAGTCACCGGACAACAGGAATGTGAACCGTTCGACTTTCGGCTGCAGCGTCTCGGCATTTTGGAACGGGTGATCATAGTCGACCAGGCCGCGCGCTTCGTCACCAACAGTTATGCCATTCCAGGCAGGCAAGCCGTCGATGTCATTCTGGTCATAGTAGATTGGGAAAAAGCCCTGCGGAACCGAAAGTTGCTCCGGATCGCCCGTGTTGGGATACCCTGGAAGGCCGTTTGCCGCCAGAAACCCGTCGTAATCATACTGGGCCAGGAAGGGGAAAGTCGTCGGCACATTGGTGTCGCCTGCATAATCGTAGATCCAGACTTGACCCCAGAGAAGGTCGCGGCACTGGAACTCGCCGGTGCGCGGATCGATGACGTCGGCCCGACCGCCGCCGGTCTCGTTGAAGGCATACGCTTCGCCGCAATCCAGATAATCGCGGTCACCACGCGACAGTTCGCGGCGCTCGTAATAGTCCACGGTGGCTCGGACAGAACCTCGTTCGAACGACTTGCCGTAGCTTCCGCTCAAACGAAACTCTTCGCCGCCGCCTTTTTCGGGGGCGGAGATGTAGCCATCGATGACACCACCATCATCCTTGCGCGTGATGATGTTCACGACGCCAGCGATGGCGTCAGACCCGTAAACGGCCGATGCGCCGTCCTTGAGGATTTCAACACGCTCAACAGCGGCCAGAGGAATGGAGTTGAGGTCGAAGGCGGAAACCGAGCCGCGCGTCCCCGAAGGACCGGCGCGGCGGCCATCGAGCAGGAAGAGCGTCCGGTTGGCGCCAAGACCGCGCAAAGACAGGGTTTCTGCGCCGGTACCGCCATTGCTGACGAATGCACTCGAAACGGCACCGTTGATCTGGGCCGAGCCGGATGCAGCGGTCGAAGACTGAAGCAGTTGGGCGACGTCGGCGATGCCTTCAATCTTTGCTTCGTCGGCTGTGAGGACGTCGATCGGTGCAGCGCTGGAGAATTCGTCGCGCGCAATGCGGGAACCGGTGACGACAACTTTATCCTGGCGCGCTTCGTCTGCCGCTGGTTCTTCGTCTGCGGGAACCACGACGACGCTCTCGTCAGCTTCCTGCGCACTTGCATATCCGGCCACCAAGGCCAGGCACAGTGCGGACGAGTGCATCAGACGCACTCCAAACTTCTTGGTGAACATGTTTTACCCCTCTAACTATCGCCGTCGGATACGGAATCCGGACGGCTGCCCGAGTTTTATTGAGTTGAATTAACCCTGATTGACGCCTGTCACGCACCGTTCAGCGTCCAAAACTGCGCGTCAACATAAATTTGTACTTTTTGTGGCCATTCGAATTACAGGTGTCGTATTTCTGACACGATCTGACTGTTTCCGGCGCATAACGCCCCGCATTTCCTGTCCGTTCGACGTGTGGCGATCCTCATACCAGCACAATAGACTCCGGGATTGTCCGCGGCGCGGTGAAGTGCGGCGGGGCTACCGCGCGGCCTGTATTGGAGAGCCCGGTCTCAGCTCAGCCAACTGCCTCGGTTTCGTGCACCGCGACATGCTCCGGCCGCGGGGAAGGCGTTCCGGCGGCCCGCTCGACATCCTTGCGATAAGTGCGGCCGGCGAGCAGGAGGCAAACTATGCTCGCGGCGTTGAAGGCAAGAATTACCTTCAGCGCCGAGGCCAGCGGGGCTGCGTTTCCGGCATCAAGGAACATGTCGCTGATCCGCCCGGCAATCCATGGCCCGCCGCCAATCCCGATCAGGGTCAAGCTGAACAGGGTGAAGGCCGCCGCCACCGAGCGCATGCGGACTTTCACGAGTTCCTGCGTCGCTGTGTAAGCGATCGAGGCGTAGATCAGGCCGACAAAGCTCGGGATGATATTCCAGACATAGGCCATTTCGACGCTGTGCGCGCTGAGCATCATCCAGGCAAAGGGCAGGGCAGCGGCGCTGCACACCGCGATCATCCACGGCCGCCAGCGCAGGTCCTTCGCCGAGAGCCGGTCGCAGACCGCGCCGAGGATCATGGCGCCCGCGCCGCCCACGCCGCCAATCAGCAGGCCAAGCGGCAGCGAGACCTGCGAGACGGTGACGTCGAACGTTCGCTGCAGATAGCTCGACGTGAACGCCACGAAGGCGTTGGCAGAAATACAGATCATCAGGCAGCCGGCCAGGATCAGCATATAGGATTGCTGGGACAGCATGAATTTCAGCGTCTCGAGGAAACCCGGCGCGTCTTCGGTCGACTGGTAGGCATCGGAAGACCCGCGCACCGGCTCGGTGACCGTGAACCGGACGAGAAGCGCCAGCAACAGGCCGGGTATGCCAGCCGCGAAGAAGGCGGCGCGCCAGCCGAACTGGGCGTAGACGAAGGCGCCGAGAATGTAGCCGACCATGATCCCGAAGCCGATGCCGGTCGTGTAAACGCCAAGGGCAAAGGCGCGCTGCTGCGGCGGATAGAGATCGGCGATCATGCTGGTGGCTGGCGGCGTGCCACCGGACTCGCCGATGCCGACACCCATCCGCGCGAGGAAGAGGTGCCAGAAATTGTTTGCCAGCCCTGTCAGCGCCGTCATACCCGACCAGATCGTCAGGGCCAGCGTGATGATGTTGCGCCGGTTGCCGCGGTCGGCCCACATTGCGACCGGAATGCCGAGCGTTGCGTAGAGCGCTGCGAAGGCGAGACCTGTCAGCAAGCCGATCTGCTCGTCAGACAGCCCGAACTCGGCCTTGATCGGTTCGATCACCGTGATCAGGATTTGCCGGTCAACATGGTTGAAGGTGTACACCAGTGTCAGGACGATCAGCACCCAGGTCCGGCCGGCCAAGACGCCCTGATCCTTCGTCGATGTTGTATTCATGACTGGGTCTCTATCCGTTTGAGGAAGGCGCTGATGGCGCTGACGGCTGCCGGTTCGTCCAGCATCGGAGCGTGTCCCCGCCCAGGAACGACGGCCAGCTCCGCATCCTTGTGGCGCCTTATCATGCGCGCGGCGATCTTTTGGGAAAGGATGTCGGACTCGCCGCCGCGCACGACGAGTAGCGGTATCTTCTTCAGGGATGAGAAGACCCGCCACATGACGACACGCGTCAGCAGGCCGGGCTTCGACTCCGCGAGCGAATTTGTGATCTCCGGATCGTAGTCGAGCTCGAGCCTGCCATCCGGCTGCTTTTTCCAGGTCCGCTTTGCGAAGGCCGACCAGTCTTCATCGCCATAGTCAGGGAAGGCGGCGCCCTGCGACGCTTTTGTCTTTGAAATCGCATCGCACCAGCTTTCGACCGGCTTGGGATCGCTTGCATAGGCCGCGATCCGTTCAAGGCCCGCGCGCTCGACAACCGGACCGACATCGTTGAGGACGATACCGCTGAACCGGTCCGGCGCGGACTTGGCCATCAGCATCGCCATCAGCCCGCCCATGGACGTGCCGATGAGCGCCACGCGCGACAGCTTGAGATGGTCGAGAAGGGTCAGCATGTCCCTCGCATAGACCATGGGCGTGTAGGTCTCTGCGTCCATGGTGCGATCTGACTGTCCGCGCCCGCGCACATCGACTGCGATGAAGCGGTAAGTCCCGCCCAGCGCCGCGATCATCGGCTCGAAATCCTTGTGGTTCCGGGTCAGCCCATGCATGCACAAGGCTGTCAGCGGCGCGTCCTCTGGGCCGTAGGACCTGGCATACAGATCCAGTCCATCAGTCGATTTGTAGAAGATGTCGCTCATTGTCCTGCCCATTCGTCACAGGTTTGGACATGCACGGCACCTTTCGATGCCGCACATGTCCTTGGGAGGAAAGGCAGCCTAGAACTTGTAATCGACGCCTGCCGTCACTGTACGCGGATCGCCGTAGAAGGCCGTCAGCGTGCCCTCAAGGCCAAGCGGTGAGCCGATGGTCACGAAGTCGTAGCCCGCCACGATGTATTCCTCGTCGGTCAGGTTCTTGCCAGTCAGGTTGAAGCCCCAGCGGCCATCACCGGTTTCCCAGCGGATGCTGGCATCCCACAGCGTGAAGGCTTCCTGGTCGAGCGGTCCGGGCACTTCGAACTGACTGGAGTCGCCGCGATAGGAGAGCTGCGTGTTGAGCAGCAAGTTGCCGCCAGCAAATGGTGTGTCGTAGGAGATGCGGCCGTTGGCGGTCCAGTCCGGCGTGTTCTGAATGACGCGCTGATCGGCGACGTTGTTGCCGAAAGCATCGATGAACTCGTCATACTGGGCGTCTAGATAGCCGACCGACCAGCCAAGGTTCAGCAGGTCGCCCGACCTTGCCATGTCTTCGGCAACCGTGGCGGTGCCTTCGAACTCGACACCCCAGATGGTTGCGGCGCCGGCATTGGTCGTCACGCCGCTGAAGGAGTCGTTGATACCGTCGTCATCGGTATCCACACCGATCGAGCCGGGAACCTGAACGTCCTTATAGTCCGAATAGAAGGCTGCCAGGCTGTAGTTCACGCGTCCGTCAAGCTGGCTGGCCTTGTAGCCGACCTCGTATGAGTCGACCTCTTCCGGGTCGAACTGCATGAAGGTGAATATTTCCTGTTCGGAAACGGTGCCGTCCTGGTCGAGGTCAGGGGCAGCCGAGGTCTGACCGCGCGGGTCGAAGGAGCCGCCTTTGAAACCCTGCGAGTAAGTCGCATAAAGGTTCATGTCAGGCGTGGGGTGATAGCTCACGGAAATGCGCGGGCTGAAATCGTCGAAATCGGCTTCGCCATTAAAGTCGGACGTCGTCGCGATGAGGATCGGATCGCCACCGAAGAATTCCGAGAAACCACCGATATAGGTGCGCCGCAGGACCTGAGACTTACGGGTGTCTTCAGTGTAGCGGCCCCCGAGAGACAGGGAAACCTTGTCCGTCAGATCGTATGTGAAGTCGCCGAAGATCGACCATGTTTCGGTCCCAACATCACCGAATGTCTGGGCGTTGAGGCCGGGCAGGTTCAGCAGGTCGCCCGTCGTGGCTAGCAGCACGTCGAACACGGTCGATGCATTGGCGTCGAGATAGTAAAAGCCAATGAGGCCTTCGAGCCGGTCGCCGGAATAGAGGAATTGAAGTTCTTCCGAGAACTGATCATTCTCGTAAATCGCCGGAACGTCCAAATCGGCTTCGGGAAGCGAGTCGAAATCGATCGGCGAGGTGCTCTCGTCTTCGCGGTAGGCGAGGATATTCTTGATTGTCCACTGATCATTCACGTCGAATTCGGCGACCAGCGAACCGCCATAGGCTTCCACGCGCTGTTCGATCACGTCCAGCCCGGCGCGCGTGTCGAAGACATCGCCGAGAACGGGGTAGGTGAAGGGCGGAAACTGGTCGTCGAGCAGCCGGTGCCCCTGGCGGGCATTTGACTTGTCGAGTGAATAGTCGGCTGCGGCGCGCAGCTGGAAGCTGTCGCTGACATCAACTTCTGCCGAGAGGCGGGCTCCGAACAGCTTCTTGTTGTAGTTCTCCTCGCCGGTGATGATGTTTTCGCCGAAGCCATCGCGGTTGAAGCTCGCGACAGCGGCGCCCACGCGGAAACTGTCTGTGACGGGCAGCGAGGTGGTGATCACGCCATCCAGCTGATTGTAGCTGCCGGCCTTGAGATTGACTTCATAGGTAGGCTCATCGGTCAGGCCGCGCGTGACATATTTGACGGCGCCGCCAATCGTGTTTCGGCCGTATAGCGTGCCTTGCGGCCCGCGAAGGACTTCCACCCGTTCCACGTCATAGACATCGAGAACCGCGCCCTGCGGCCGGTTGAGGTACACATCGTCGACATAGATGCCGACGCCCGCTTCGAAGCCGGCGACCGGATCCTGCTGGCCGACGCCGCGAATGAAGGCGCTGAGCGTGGTATTGGTGCCGCGCGAGACTTCCAGCGTGACGTTTGGCGTGATCTTGGCGATCTCGGTGAGGTCGGCCACGCCGAGATCGGCCAGCAGATCCCCGTCAAAGGCCGAAACCGACAGCGGAACATCGACGAGGTTTTCCTCGCGGCGCTGGGCGGTGACCTTCACGGCTGTAAAACGGCGCTGGGTTTCTGCGCCGGCATCGTCTTCGGCGGTGGCGTCCTGCGCGCTGGCGCCAAAGCCAGCCGTCAGGGCGATGGCCGATACCAGGCCAAGACGAAACGGATTCAGGGTGTAAGCTTTCATGTAGTTCCTCCCATCGGCGTCTGAGGCGCCGTCTCATGAATGACGCGAACTGCGCCCTATGCGGGAGAAACTCACTTGATGATGGCCATCTGCCAACGACATCAGCCGTCAAGCGGAGTGAACACTTTCGCTCACGCGGATGTGATCAGGATTGGCAAGCCTGCGCGAAAGCGGCCGGTGTCTGGCCTTTCCAGCGCTTGAAGGCGCGGTTGAAGGCGCGGATGTCTGAGTATTCGAGTTCTTCGGTTGTCCGCGCGACAGAACAGCCACGCCTCAGCATCGCTTCGGCCCGCCTTAAACGGGCGGTCAGGAGCAGCTGGCGGAAGTGGCTGCCCTCTTCGGAGAGGCGGCGGCGGAGGGTCGCCACGCTCATGTCGAGCCGGCGGGCGACGTCGGCCTGGCGGGTGATACCGTCATCGATGAGGTCCATGGTGCGGGTCGTGACGCTGCGCATGGCGCTATTGGTTTCACGGGCTTCCAGATAGCTGATCACGCGCGAGAATATGCCGTCGGCGCTGAGATCTACCTGGCCACGAATCTGGATGGGACGGCACGCCATGTCATAGTCGAACGAAAGCTCATAGGCATGGCTGCCATAGTCGATCGGAACCGACCAGAAACGGTTCTGGGGACGCATCGCGTCCCCGCGCTTGCGTTTCAGCCGGACACGCCGGAGCGCGGCTTCGGCAACGCCATTCGTGAGGCTGTCGAGAAGGCTGTGAATCTTGATCAGCAGGCAATCGCCGATCAGCTGCACGAAATCCGGATCGTCGTCGGACAGGTATGGAAAGCTTTCATCGTCGATGACGAGGCAGACCCGGTCGTCGCTAAAACGCAGCGAGTTGTAATTGTCGCCATGCATCATGTTGATGTGTTCGATCAACACTTCGACGGCCGAAAGCAGGGAGGTGGCCTGCTGCATCTGGGCGACCAGGAAGTGACCGGTCTTGAAGGTCAGCTTGCGTTTGGACAGCACGGCTGTCAGGTCGTCGGAGGCGACGGCGATGTCGCGCTGGATGCGGAAATAGTCAGCAATCGGAATGCGCCCGTCCACCCCGTCTGACAGGCCCCGTAGGTCGATTCCCTTCTCCGACGCGGCGTCAAGCAGCGGCTTCAATTCTGACAGCAGGATCGATGCATTCGACATGGCGATTCCCGGACAAGCTAGCTTTATATCGAAGGCAAGTGTGCCACAGCATCAGGTTTCTTGCCAATCTCGATGCGCCGTTGCTGCGGGTATCGCGCCGGGGCCGTGTCCGCGTCAGGCGCCGCAGGACTCGCGTACGATCAGCTCGGTCGGCGAGCGTTCGGAGCGGCGCGATCCGCCTTGTGAGTCGATCAGTTTCGAGACCAGCAAACGGCCGGATTTTACTGTGTCCTGAGAGATGGTCGTCAGCGCCGGGCGCGTGAGCCGGCTAAAAGGAACGTTGTCGTATCCCACCACCGATACGTCTTGCGGTACGCGCCGTCCCGAGGCCTCGATGGCGCGGATGGCACCCAGCGCGATGAGGTCGCTGGCCGCGACGATCCCGTTAAAATCCATGCCCCGCTCGATCAGGCTGTGAACGGCCGCTTCTGCGGACTCGACCTCGAAATGGACCGGCAGGTACCAGTCGGGCCGCGCCTCGATACCGGCCTGGTCCAGCGCTTCGAGATAGCCCTTGTAACGTTGCATGGCTTCGGGCGCTTCGGTATCGCCAAGGAACAGGATCTTGTCCCGCCCGAGCCGGGTAAGATGCGCCGTCGCCCGCCACCCGCCGCGTGGATTGTCGCTGCCGATCGAGCAATAGGCCTGCTCGGGCAGTTCCGCGCCCCAGACGACAAAACGGCTGTCCTTCATCGCCAGCTTGTTGAATTCAAGATGCAGCGAACTCTGGCCGATGAAGATGACGCCATCGGCGCGGCTGGTGCTCATCGCGAAGGCGAGGTCGTCATAGGTGGTCGGCGTGATGTGGCTCATCAGGACATCGCAATTCCGGTCGCGCGCAGCTTCAGCCACCCCTGCCAGCAGTTCGAAGAAGAAGGGATCGTAGATATGCCCGTCGCGCGCCTGCGGTTCGGGCACGACGACAGCGATCGTCGCCTCGGCCCCGATCGGGCCGGCCGGCATGCGCTGGCGAAAAGGATAGTCCAACTCGCGGGCGAGTTCCCAGATCTTCTGCTTGGTACGCCGATTGATCGCCGGGCTGTCGTTCAGCGCACGCGAGATGGTCGAGATCGAAACGCCGGCGCGCTCGGCCAGGTCCTCCAGGCGGGTCGTCCGCTTTTCTGGTTGGTTCGAATTCTTGGCCATCGTGCCGGGTTTCCTCAGTTTTCGTGCGCTTGCCCGACGGCCCAGTAGCCGCTCCAGGGCTCGAGCTGTCCGGGCACGGACGGCTTATCTACGGCGCTGCCGCGTTCGTGTGCAACCACCGCAAGTGCGTTACCCTCCGGCGGCATATAGCGGCGGATGGTGTCACTGACGTTAAAGACGCAGAGAACAGTCTGACTCTGAAGCGTTCGCTCGAAGGCGATGACCCCTTCCGGCGCGTCGAGAAAGCGCAGGCTGCCGAGCCGCAGGGCCGGCCATTTGCGCCGCTCCGCAATCAGGGAGCGGGTCACGTTCAGGCTGGAGCCGGGGTCAGCCTCCTGGAGGTCGGCCGAAAGCGGCACATGGCCGGGATCAACCGGCAGCCATGGCTCACCCGCCGAGAAGCCGGCATGCGGCTTGTCCGCTTCCCATGGGATCGGTGTGCGCGCACCGTCCCGTCCGAGCGTGCGCGGCCAGTTGGCGATCGCTTCGGGATCCTTGAGGTGCTCGAAGGGTACGTTCGCCTGAGGCAAGCCGAGCTCCTCGCCCTGGTAGATGAAAGCATTGCCGCGCAGGGCGAGCAGGAGCAGAAGCAGGAGGTCAGCAGCCTGCTTGCGGTCGCCGGCGGCGGCCCAACGGCTGACGGCACGCGGGGCGTCATGGTTCGAGAAGGCCCAGCTCGGCCATCCCTCCGAACCGGTGCCTGTCCACTGGTTCAGCGAGCGTGCCACCCGGTCGGGCGAGAGGCTCTTGGCATAGAGAAAGTCAAAGCTGTAGGCGGAATTCAGCCGGCTGTCGCCCTCGGTGAACCGCTTCATTTCATCGATGGGGTCCGGGCCGCCGATTTCGGCCACGGTGAACTTGCCGTCATAGGTGTCGAGCAGAGCGCGGATACGCTCCAGGAAAGCCGGGACCTCGGGCTGCGACATCGAATAGATGTGGCGCTGCATGTCGAATGGCCGGGTCACAAGGTCCATCGGCAGGCCGGACGGCGGATTGTCCCGCAGTTGCCGGTCATGCATGGCAAAGTTGATCGCATCCAGCCGGAAGCCGTCGACGCCGCGATCCAGCCAGAACTTCGCCGCCGCGAGCAAGGCGTCCTGAACCTCCGGATTATGAACATTCAGGTCGGGTTGTGAGGGCAGGAAGTTATGGAAGTAGTATTGCTGTCGCCGCGCATCCCATTTCCATGACGTGCCGCCGAACACGGACTGCCAGTTGTTCGGCGGGGATCCGTCTTCTTTGGGGGCTGCCCAGACATACCAGTCGGCCTTGGGGTTTGTCCGGCTCTCCCGGCTTTCGGTGAACCAGGCATGCTCGTCCGATGTGTGGGAATAGACCTGGTCGATGATGACCTTCAGGCCGAGCGCATGTGCCCGTTCGACAAGCCGGTCGAAATCCTCCAGCGAACCGAACATCGGGTCGACATCGCAGTAGTCCGAGACGTCGTAGCCATAATCCTTCATCGGCGACTTGAAAAAGGGCGAGAGCCAGACCGCATCCACACCCAATGAGGCAATGTGGTCCAGCCGCTTGATGATGCCTTTCAGGTCACCAATGCCGTCGCCGGTCGTATCCTGGAAGCTGCGTGGATAGACCTGATAGATGATCGCCCCCGTCCACCAGGGGGCGTTCAACGTATCGCGTTCGGATGGACGGCGCGCGAGCGCATTGTCTGGACATTTACTCATTTCAATACTCATGGATTAGCCCTGCTCACTGTAGCAAACCAGGAAGTCGAGCGGGGCAACTGTTATCGGATAGCTGCCGGGCGAAGACGCGGCAGGGGCGCAATCTCCGTGCAGCGAGGCCCACTCAGCGGACAGGCCCGATACCGAAAGGTTCAGCTTGCGCGCCTCTTCGTCGGCGTTGAAGACGATAAGGTATTCTCGCGTGCGGTCTTCATTGAAGCGGGACATGGCAAACAGGCCGCCCTCTTCGTCAGAGTGGCGGATCACCTGCTTGCCGCGGCGCAGGGCAGGGTGCGCCATGCGGGTCGCGGCCATTTCAGCGATGGCGCTAAAAAGCGGATGCCGGGTGTCGAAGTTCACTTCAGCCGTCGTGGCCTGCGTGCCGACGAGATCATTGTCGTTGTAATCGGCAACCTGGCTCTCGAACATGTTCTCGCGCGCGGCGCGGTCATGGCCATCGGAAACGAAGCCCTGCTCGTCGCCATAGTAGATGGTCGGCACGCCGCGTGAGAAGATCAGCATGGCATGGGCAAGCTTCAGGCGGGCCAGCATCTCCTCATCCGTCATGTCCGGATCTGCCTCACGCAGGAAACCGGCAAAGCGGCCCATATCGTGATTGCCGAGAAAGGTCGGCAGGATGGCAGCTGTCTCCAGGCCGTCGGCATAGGAATGATCGACTTCGAACAGCTCTTCCAGCCGCCGCGCCGGCGCGCCGTTGACGACAATGTCCTGCAGGACGCTCTGCAGGGCGAAGTCGAGCACGGAGGTTAGCCTGTCGCGCGTCGTATAGGCGGAGAGGCGCCCGGCATCGAACTCGTACACTTCGCCGAAGACGTGGAAGTGATGGATGCCAAGGCTCCTGGCATGCGCCTCCATGGCGGGCACGAAAGCCTGCCAGAATTCCGGGTTCACATGTTTGGCGGTGTCGATGCGGAAACCATCGACGCGGTAGTCGGTGATCCACTGCTTGTAGATGTCGATGAAGCCTGCCACGACGCGGGGGTCCTCGGTCATCAGGTCGTCGAGGCCTGCGAAGTCCCCGAACCGCGAGCTCTCGCCCTCAAAGGCGGAATTGCCGCGATTGTGGTAGTAGATTGGATCGTTCAGCCAGGCAGGCGTCTTCGCTGACGCTTCATTCGCGGGCACAAAGGGATGGTAGGCCCAGTCCGGATTGTCGAGGGCTTTGAAGTTTTCCGCGGTTTGATACGCCGCATCGCTGCCCAGGAAACCTTCATTGATGACCGGGCCATCCGGACCGCCTTCGGTCGTCCATGGATAGGCGCCCTTGCTGCGGTAGACGCAGCCCTCTTCACCCACTTCATCGCCCGGCGCAGCGGTCTCGCTGCATTCGCGGTACTGGATTACATCGGCCGTGTGGTTGGTGATGATGTCCATGTACACCTTCATGCCGCGGTCATGGGCCGCCTCGACAAAAGCCTTGAAGTCCTCCCGTGTGCCGAGATGCGGATCGACATTGGTGAAGTCGGTAATCCAGTAGCCATGATAGGCAGCACTCTCGAGGCCGGGCGGGCCCTGCACGGGTTTGTTCTCGAAGATTGGCGTCAGCCAGATCGCGGTCGCGCCGAGCGCCTCGATATAGTCTAGCCGGCTGGTCAGGCCTTTCAGGTCGCCGCCGTGATAGAAGCCATTATCGGTCGGGTCGAAGCCATGGTCCAGCCGATCTCCGGAAATGCCGCCTCTGTCGTTTGACGGATCGCCATTCTCGAACCGGTCCGGCATGACGAAATAGATGATCTCGTCCTGGGGCAGACGATCCTCCAATGGCGGCAAGGGCTTGGCATCCGGGGCCTGAGCCAGGCTGGTGCAGCCGGCTGCGGCGAGCAGCGTGGCGAGGACTCCGGCGCGCAGGTATGCGGATGTTCTGGTCATGGGGGCGCTCCCTCTTTGCTACGGATGTTCTTTTGTCTATTTCCGCAAACTTTTGCATTGGTAGCATGCGAGCTAATTCACGCAAGATGCTATCCGCAAAATCTTTGAAAAACCTTTTAAGATTGGGGTTTTTGGGGATTGGAAAGCGTGCGTCCATTGGCGTCCCCGATTCGTATTTTTGAAAAATTTGAATTGACTTGCAAAAGTTTGCAATACAGTCTGGGGTCTATAAAAGACGGCCAACCGGGAGGGTCACACCATGAAAACAACGCGCATCGCATCCGCATTTTCCATGGCTCTGATGGCTGGTGCCGCGATCGCGTGCGCGGCTCCGCAAGCCTCCGTCGCCCAGGCGCAGGCGCCGGACGCGGTCGCTCCCTCTGAGGTTTTCACCGTCAGCTCTCCGGATGGGCGCACGCGCGTCGAGGTCACGGCCCGCGATGGCCAGCCTGTCTATTCGGTCGAGCGCGATGGGAAGACGATTGTCGGTGTCTCGAAATTGGGTCTGCGCTTTGCCGAAGGCGCCGATCTTGACCGGGGCTTTTCGGCTGTATCGGCCAACCGGGCGGTCGTCGATACGCAATGGTCCCAGCCTTGGGGTGAGCGGACCATCGTTCAGGACCGGCACGAGGAGGTTTCCGTGCGGTTTGTCTCGACAAGCGGTCCGGAGCGGGCGTTTACCCTTCGGGTTCGCGTATTCGATGAGGGGGTCGCTTTCCGTTACGAAGTGCCGGACATGGGCGAGCGCGCTCTCGTGGATGAAATCACGGAATTCGCCGTCGATCCTAATGCGATGTCCTGGTGGACGCCGGCAGGCGAGTTCAACCGGTACGAATATATCTACAAGACCACGCCGGTGCGCGACATGTACCGGGTTTATACCCCTTTTACACTGAAAATGGACTCTGGTGAGACCGCCGGTCCATACGTCGCGATCCACGAAGCCGCCCTGATCGACTATGCCGGGATGTGGCTGGACCAGCGCCGGGCCGGTGTACTGGAAGCCGAACTCGCTCCGCGCCATGACGGTGTAAAGGTGCGGGTCAGCGGCGCTTTCAATACGCCCTGGCGGGTGATCCAGATCGGCGATACGGCCGCCGACCTGGTCAACGGCTCCGACATCTACCTCAACCTCAATGAGCCGAACACGCTTGGTGATGTCTCCTATTTCACGCCCGGCAAATATGTCGGGATTTGGTGGGGCATGCACATCAACAAGTACACTTGGGGCTCAGGCCCCAAGCATGGCGCGACAACGGAAAACACCAAGCAGTATATAGACTTCGCTGCTGAGAATGGCTTCTCCGGCGTGCTGGTCGAGGGGTGGAACATTGGTTGGGACGGAGACTGGTTCAGCAATGGCGACCTATTCCGTTTTGCTGAGCCCTATCCGGATTTCGATATTGAAGCACTGTCGGATTATGCCGCCTCGAGAGGCGTGGAGCTGATTGGCCACCACGAAACCTCAGCCAATATCGCAAACTATGAAGCCCAGCTCGAAGACGCGTTCGAGCTCTACCGGGACAATGGCTATTCCACCGTGAAGACAGGCTATGTCGCCGATGCGAGCGACCTCGTCGTTCATGATGATGAGGGCATTCGCCGCTATGGCTGGCATGACGGGCAGGAGCGGGTCGTCCATGACCTCAAGGTTCTGAAAAAGGCGCATGAATATGGCCTCGCGATCAACGCTCATGAGCCAGTCAAGGATACCGGCCTTCGCCGCACCTATCCGAATGCGGTCAGCCGCGAGGGCGCCCGAGGCATGGAGTTCAACGCCTGGGGCACGCCGCCCAACCCGCCAGAGCACACGGCGATCCTTCCCTTTACCCGCCTGCTCGCCGGTCCGATGGATTTCACGCCAGGCATCTTCGACCTGATGCCGAATGGCGAGGATGACCAGAACCGCGTGCAGACGACGCTTGCCAAGCAGCTCGCCCTCTATGTGGTCATCTACAGTCCGGTGCAGATGGCCGCTGACCTGCCGGAAAACTATGAGGCAAATCCCGAGCCGTTCCAGTTCATCAAGGATGTGCCCGCGGACTGGAAGCAATCCATTGCGCTGGATGGAGAGGTTGGCGATTTCATCGTCCAGGCCCGCAAGGATCGCAATTCCGACAACTGGTATGTCGGTGCATTGACCGATGAGGATGCGCGCACGGTCAGCATTCCGCTCGGCTTTCTCGACAAGGGGCGTGCCTATACAGCTGAGATCTATCGTGACGGACCGGACGCCGACTGGAAGACGAATCCTTACGCGATCGCGCTCGAGACGCGCGATGTGACGGCGTCCGACATCATCGAAATTCCGCTCGCCACGTCGGGCGGAGCGGCTATCCGGCTGATTGCTGAATAGGCTGCCAGAAAAAACTATTGTGCCCGCGCGCCCAAATAGAACAATGGCGCGGGCTGGGAGGAAGAGGATGCAGAAACCCAAGCTGAGCTTCGGCCAGATCTGGAACATGTGTTTCGGATTTCTCGGTATCCAGATTGGATTCGACCTGCAGAACGGCAATGTGAGCCGGATCTTCCAGACACTTGGGGCCAGCATCGACTCGCTTCCGATCCTCTGGATCGCCGCCCCCCTCACCGGCCTCATCGTCCAGCCCATCGTTGGTCATTTTTCAGACAAGACCTGGGGGCGTTTCGGTCGGCGCAGGCCATACTTCCTTGTCGGGGCGATATTTGCGTCACTTGCCCTCTTCGTCATGCCGAACAGTCCGGCGCTCTGGATCGCGGCGGGCACGTTGTGGATCATGGACGCATCGCTGAACATTACCATGGAGCCGACCCGCGCCTTTGTCGGGGACATGCTCCCGGATCGCCAGCGCACGACCGGCTATGCCATGCAGAGCTTCTTCATCGGTCTGGGGGCCGTGATTGCCGGCGCGCTGCCCTGGCTGATGACCGAGTTTGGCGTCTCGAATACCGCACCCGAGGGTGAAATCCCGATGACTGTGCATCTCGCTTTCTATATTGGTGGCGCCGCGCTGTTCCTGGCTGTCCTGCTGACGGTGCTCACAACGCCGGAATACTCGCCGGAGCAGATGGAGCAGTTCGAGGCAGCGCGGCGTGAAGCGCTCGGGCTTGGTGAGGCCATTGATGACGACTCCCCGCCGCGTTCGGCGGGCGCTTTCTTCAGTGGTGGCCTGGCCTGGCTCGCGATTGGTCTTCTGCTGGGTGGTTTTTTCTGGGCGGGCATGATGGACCCTCGCCCATCCTGGCTCACCTGGCTCGGCTATGTCGAATTCAAGCAGGACCTCTACGTCTTCGCGGCCCTGATTGCAGGATTTGGCATCATTCAGATGGCGGCAGGCGCCATGCGCGCCCAGGGGCGGGATCGCAACGGTTTCATGGAAGTCGTCGGCGACCTGTTCCGCATGCCGGTGACCATGCGCCAGCTCGCAACCGTCCAGTTCTTTTCCTGGTTCGGCCTTTTCGCCATGTGGATCTACGGCACGCCGGCGGTCGCTGACCATCATTATGGTGCAACGGATGCGGCGACGGCGCTCTACCAGGATGCGGGCAACTGGTGGGCCCTTCTCGGCGCGGTCCGTAACGGCGTCGCTGCCGCGGCTGCGCTTGCTATTATCTGGCTCGCCGCACAGGTGGACCGGCGCCGCTTGCATGCGACCTGCCTGTTGCTCGGCGCAATCGGGTTTGCCGGAATGGTGCTGATTGATGATCCGGCACCGCTCGTCCTGCCCATGGTGGGTGTGGGGGTTGCCTGGGCGGCAATCGTGTCGGTGCCCTATGCGATTCTCGCCGGCTCCGTGCCCGCGCGGAAAATGGGCATCTATATGGGCATCTTCAACATTTTTATCGTGGTGCCCCAGCTTGTCGCTGCGACGTTGCTCGGTTTCCTGCTGCGTACCTTCTTCGGCAATGAGCCGATCTGGGCCTTCGCAATCGCCTCGGCCTCTTTCACCTGTGCCGCGATCGCTGTGCTCTTTGTTTCTGACATTCCCGAGGACGCTTCGCCTGAACCGCTGGGAGCCGACGCATGATCCGCCTCTTTGCCACAAGTCTGACAGCGCTCGTGCTCGCGGCCTGCGCTTCTACGCAGCCGCCCGTGGCCGACATTTCTTCGCGCTGGGCCCCGCAGCCCTACGTCCAGGTCGATCATCCTGACTGGGCCGATGACGCTGTCCTTTACCAGCTCAATACCCGCCAGTTCACCGAGGAAGGTACATTCGCCGCCGCGGAGCTTGAGCTCGACCGTCTCGCCGATCTCGGCGTCGATATCATCTGGCTGATGCCCATCCATCCTATCGGCGAAATGAACCGCAAGGGCAGCCTCGGTAGCCCCTATTCGGTCAGGGACTATTACGGCGTGAACCCGGAATTCGGCACGCTCGAAGACCTGAAATCCTTTGTCGACGCCGCCCATGAGCGCGGCATGCATGTCATCCTCGACTGGGTCGCCAACCACACCGCCTGGGACAATCCGCTCGTTGAGCAGCATCCTGACTGGTATGAGCGCGACTGGGACGGCGACTTCATGCCAACCCGCTGGTGGGACTGGTCGGATATTATCGATCTCGACTATTCCCATCCGGAGCTGCGCGAATACATGGCCGGTGCGATGCGCTACTGGGTCGAAGAGGTCGGCATCGACGGCTACCGCGCCGATGTCGCCGGCTACATTCCGCTCGACTTCTGGGAAGAGGTTCGCGCCGAACTTGATAGCGTGAAACCCGTCTTCATGCTCGGTGAGTTCGATCAGCGCGACATTCACAGGCGCGCCTTTGATGCGTCTTATGCCTGGGAGTGGAAGAACATCATGCACGCCATCGGCAAGGGCGAGGCGAAGGCCAACGCCCTGTTTGGCTACTATTCCGGCAATGAGAGCGTCTGGCCGCACGACGCCTACCGGATGACATACACCGCCAATCACGACCAGAACTCCTGGGACGCCGCCGCGCCGGATTTTTACGGTCCCGCCTATGAAAGCGCCATTGTCCTCTCTTTCGTCGGCGAGGGCATTCCGCTCATCTATAACGGGCAGGAAGCCTTTAATGAGAAACAGCTCGAATTTTTCGAGAAAGATCCGATCCAGTGGCGCGACCATCCAATCGAAAACCTGTTCAGGGCGCTGATCGAGCTCAAGACGGAAACGACGGCGCTCCACAATGGGGCGGCTGGCGCGCGCATGGTGCCGGTGGTGAATACCGCACCCGAGGACGTGCTGAGTTTTTCGCGCATGGATGAAAATGGCGGTGTTTTGGCCGTCATGAACCTGTCGCCGCGCGATCAGGTGGTGCAGTTCACCGATGGTCCTTATGCCGGTCAGTATACGGAATATTTTTCGGGTGAGCGCGCGGTGCTCGATGCGGAGACTGAGCTGGACCTGCCAGCCTGGAGCTACCGGATCTATGTCCGCTGAGCGGTCAGGTGCGAACCTTCAGGAAGGTGTTCACCGTCAGGCGCGGGTCCGCGCCAGGCTGACCAATCTGTTCGGGCTTCAGGACATCACCCGAATGAAGCCGGTAGCCCCGGTAGATCACCATGCGGTTGAAGGCGGCCTCGACGCTGCCAATACGCTCGAATTGATGGGTGGAGCCCGAAAAGTAGGCGGCAGGCGGAAGGCCATCGCGAGTGGCTTCAGCCTGCAAGCTGGCCGTATAGGGCTGGAGCCTGTCTTCGGTGACGGTCTCGTAGCCGGTCGCGCAATGCCGGTAAAAGCTCGTGCCGCCCGCGTCTGCCGGACAAAGATAATGGAGCAGGGCGAGGTAGGATTTGTCGGTACTGTCGAAGTGCGGAAGCCGCTGGATCGGCGTGAGCGCTTCGGGACGTGTTGTCATGACGGAGAAGTTGCACTCCACCAGCGCAGCGCCCTTGCCGGCCTCGAACACGTCAGTGAGCAGGTCCTTCAGGAGGCTCATCCGTTCGGCAAGATAAGCCGAAGGTGCCGGCGCGCGCTGGCCCGGATAGTGACGCCCGGCGGGCCCAAAGATCGAGGCTGCAGATTGGCGCACAAGTGCGTCAGGGTCGCTACAAAAACCATCAATAATTACAATGGGTTCGCCTTCGTTCCCGAAGCGTTTGATGGACACGCTTCCATAGGCTTCGGAGCGGGTGCTGGTCATCGTGATCAAACTCCTGGCGCGGGTCAGCAGAGTATACCAGCAGGCTGTGCTACCAAGCGCAAATACCGTGAGGAGTGCGTCGCATGAAGTCCGGACCGGTTCAGAAAGTTGTGATCGCTGGCGGTGGCTCGGCGGGCTGGATGACGGCAGCGGCACTCGCCAATGCCACGCAGGGTAGTTGCGAGATCACGCTGGTCGAGTCCGAGGAGATCGGCACCATCGGCGTGGGTGAGGCGACCATACCGCCCGTGAAGTATTTCAATGCCCGTCTCGGGATAGATGAGGCGACCTTCCTGCGGGAGACGAGCGGGACGTTCAAGCTGGGCATTGAATTCATCAACTGGACACGTGACGGGCACGCCTACTTTCATCCATTCGGCCAGTACGGCGCCGAGTTCGACGAGGTTCCATTCTATCAGTATCTTATCCGCGAGCTGATCGCCGGTCGTGAATCATCCGTAGACGGTTATTCGATGGCATGGGCGGCGGCGAAAGCTGGAAGGTTCGAACATCCCGCTCGGGATCGGCGGCTGATCCAGTCGACCTTTGATTATGCCTATCACTTCGACGCGACACTCTATGCCCGCTTTCTCCGGAGGTATGCCGAGCAGCGCGGCGTAACCCGTGTCGAGGGCCGCATGGTCGATGCGATGCAGGATGGCGAGACTGGCTTTGTGCGTTCGGTGACACTGGAGGACGGCCGGGCTTTCAACGGCGACCTCTTTATTGATTGTACCGGCTTCTTTGGCCTTCTCATTGAAAAGACCATGAAAACCGGTTTTGAGGACTGGTCTCACTGGCTTCCTTGCAACCGGGCCGTGGCGGTCGCCTGCAAGGCAGATGAGCCGCTTCTTCCGTATACGAAATCAACCGCGAAGACAGCCGGCTGGCAGTGGCGTATCCCGCTGCAACACCGGGTCGGCAACGGCTATGTCTTTTGTGACGACTACCTCTCACCGCAAGACGCTGAATCAGAATTGCTGGCCAGCCTCGAGGGTGAGCCGCTTGCGGAGCCGAGACATTTACGGTTCCAGACCGGACGCCGGAATAAATTCTGGAACGGCAATGTTGTCGCCATCGGTCTCTCCGCAGGGTTCATGGAGCCGCTGGAATCGACCAGCCTGCACCTGATCCAGTATGGCATCATGCGCCTTCTCGCCATGTTTCCCGGCCGGGACATGTCACCCCTGCTGGCAGAAGAGTACAACGCGCTCACGACGGCCGAGTATGAGCGGATCCGCGATTTCCTTATCCTGCATTACAAGGCGACCGAGCGGCGCAGTGACGGTTTCTGGCGTTATTGCAGCGAAATGGATGTGCCCGAACGGCTCGCCTACAAGATCGACCATTTCCGCAGCCACGGCATGATCGTCTCGGACGAGCGCGAACTGTTCACCAATCCGAGCTGGATCGCCGTTTATCTGGGGCAGGGCGTGGTGCCTGAGCGCGCGCCAGCGCTGTCTGGCATGAGGGCCGCAGTTCCCGTCGCCGAGCGCCTCGGCCAGGTGCGTTCTGCCATGAAGGAAGCGGTTGCCGCGATGCCGGATCATCGCGCCTTTATCGAACGCTATTGCAAATCCGCCTTGCAGTGAGATCGCAGGAAATCCGCATGTTCCGGAAGCTGAGCCGTGGCTCTTTCTACGATGGATTCAGTATCAGACAGGAACCGCGACAGTTGCTCTGATGACAGACGGTTGGCCATGGCGTGATAGGCCTCAGGCATCAGGCCTTGGCCAATCATGACCTGCGCCCAGCTCGACTCGCGGAACAGGTCCTCGGGCTCGGTATGGAGAAGCCCGCCGCCGGCAAACAGGTCCATCTTCGCTTTCAGGCTGTCGGGCACGTCCATGTTCGCGCAGTAGCGCCAGAACTCCGTGTCGTCCCGGTCTGTTCGATGATAGTGCAGGATCAGGAAGTCCCTCACCAGCTCATATTCATGTCCGACGCGCCGATTGTATTCGGCGATGTTTGCCGGTTCGAACCTGCGCGTCGGGAAGAGCTCGATCAGGCGGGAGACATTGGACTGGATAAGGTGAATGGAAGTCGACTCAAGCGGTTCGAGGAAGCCGCTCGACAGGCCGATCGAGACGCAATTTTTCGCCCAGAACTGTTCGCGCCGCCCGGTGGTGAAGCGCAGCGGTTTCGGATCAGACAAGGGCGCGCCATCAAGATTGCTCACCAGGATTTCGGCTGCACGTGCTTCGTCGATAAAGCTGTCGCAGAAGACGTGGCCGTTTCCGGTGCGGTGTTGAAGCGGGATGCGCCATTGCCAGCCGGCCTCGCGCGCCATGGCTTTGGTATGAGGCAGGAGCGGCTCAGTCTTCTGCGACGGCACGGCGAGCGCCCGGTTGCAGGGGAGCCACTTCGACCAGTCGATATAGTCGATGCCCAGCGCGCCATCGATCAAAAGTCCGCGAAAGCCCGAGCAGTCGATAAAAAGGTCGCCGGCAACCTGCTCACCATTCGCGAGCTGGACGGACTCGATAAAGCCGGTCTCGCTGTTGAGATGGCTGGCCGAAATCCGCCCTTCGACCCGGTTGACGCCGGCGGCTTCGGCAAAGCGGCGAAGATAGGCGGCGTAGAGGCCCGCATCGAAGTGGAAGGCGTAGGCCAGGCCCGTCATCGATGTATTGCCGACCCGCTCCATGCGTCCGAACTTGTTCGCATACGCCGCGCGATGATGAAGCGAAAAGTCCCACAGGCTCGATGCGCTGCCCTCGGCGCGGGCACGCAGCCAGTAGTGGTGAAAGTGGAGGCTCGCCAGGTTGATGCCCGGATCTCCGAAAGTGTGGATGTAGCGCTCGCCAATGCGGCCCCAGTCCGAAAATTCGATACCGAGCTTGAAGCTCGCGCGGGTTTCGCGGACGAACTCATCTTCATCAAGGCCCAGCATGCCGTTCAGCCGGCGGATCTGCGGGATCGTCGCTTCGCCAACGCCGACCGTGCCTATCGCTTCGGATTCGATCAGCGTGATGGTGATGGAGGAGGGCAGTAGCTTTGCCATGGCCGCAGCCGTGATCCAGCCCGCTGTGCCGCCGCCGACGATCACGACTGTCTCGATCTGGACGCTTGTCATGCGTGCTGTTTCCTTGCCCCTGGCTCGGCGCCAACTTAGCGGCGCGGGAGAGATAAAAAAGGCCCGCCCTCGGATGAGGAAGGCGGGCCCTGTTCACGATTTAGGAGGAGAACCAGGCCCTAGAAGGACTTGGAAATCGTGAAGTTGTAAGTCGTGCCGTAAAGTTCGTGGCGGCTTGGGAACCTCACCGTCGGATCCACGGTCTGGTTTTCCGTCACGAAAGGCTCGTCGGTCAGGTTGAACACCTCGAAATTCACACCGAAGCCTTCCAGCGGTCCCTGGTCCCATTCATAGCCGACCTGGAGGTCAACGATGGTCTCGTCCAAGGCCTGAGCGCCCGACAGCGAGCCGTCGAAGTTCTGGACTTCGGAGAGGAATTCCGACCGGTGACGCGCGCTCACGCGGGCCCGCCAGCCATGGTTCTCGTAGTAGACGTCGCCAGACCATACCGTGTCGGAGTAGCCTGGGATGGCCAGTGATCCGCCGTTACCGTCGTCGAGCTCATTGTCGGCATAGGTGTAGCTGGCATTGAAGCCAAACCCTTCGAGCGCCGGCGGCAGATAGTCGTCGAGGCTCATTCGGAGCGTCGCCTCGAAGCCTGTGATCGAGCCCTCCGTGAAGTTCTCCGGTCCGCTCAGGACGACCGGTGCGATTTCCGGATTGGCGTCGAGGAAGTCGCCCAGGCCACC
>NZ_QWFZ01000037.1:0-418 GCF_003576315.1 Henriciella mobilis
GAAACGTGGGCGCCTCTGGCTGAATGACGGTTCGTGCGTAAGACTTCGGCCAGCGCACAAGGGCCATGTCTGGTCATATGACTTCGTGCAGGACCGCACCCATGACGGCAAGGTGTTCCGCATGCTGTGCGTCATAGATGAGTTCACCCGCGAATGTCTCGCCATCCGCGTCGAACGCAAGCTCAACTCGCGTGATGTGCTCGACACGCTGGGCGAGCTGTTCGTGCATCATGGCCCGCCGGAGCATATCCGCTCCGATAATGGCCCCGAGTTCATCGCCACAGCTCTACGGGACTGGCTGGCACGTATCGGCGTGAAGACGCTCTATATCGAACCGGGAAGCCCATGGGAAAACGGATACTGCGAAAGCTTCAACTCCAAGCTCAGGGACGAGTTGCTGGCGAGGGAGATCTTCTAT
>NZ_QWFZ01000037.1:468-690 GCF_003576315.1 Henriciella mobilis
TTCTATGATCTCAGGGAGGCCAAAGTCCTGATCGAAACCTGGCGGCGGCACTACAACACCGCGCGCCCACACTCTTCTCTGGGCTACCGGCCACCCGCTCCACAAACCATCTTGCCCGCGGCGTTCATACCGCCTTACTGTGACGAGGTAGCGGCATGAACGCCGCTACGTGGAAACCGCCGGACTAACATTACCGGTGGACCACCCCTGTGGGGCAGAGCA
>NZ_QWFZ01000038.1:0-8003 GCF_003576315.1 Henriciella mobilis
TGTAGCGCGACATTCTGGATGAGAAGCGAGCGTCAATCAGGATGAGAATCTGGAGCCGCGATTTTTGAATGATTGCGTCAAAGATTGACGCTTGCAAGAGGTTTGTCAGTTTGATTGTCGCGGCGCGTCAATCAGGCATGATATTGTTGGTGGTTGCGAACGCGGCGGGCCTTCCTGGTCCCTTTCGTCGCTCAACGGCCTGTCGGCGCCGATAGCTTTCGACATTCATCTCGAATATTGTTGCGTGGTGAACGAGGCGATCGACGGAGGCGAGTGTCATGGCGGGATCGGGGAAGACCTTGTTCCATTCCCCGAACGGTTGGTTGGCTGTGATCAACATGGACCGGCGCTCGTAGCGTGTGCTGATGAGCTCGAAGAGGACGCTGGTCTCGGCCTGATCCTTGGTGACGTATGCGAAATCATCGAGGATGAGCAGATCGAACTTGTCGAGTTTTGCCAGGGCGTTCTCGAGAACGAGATCTCTACGGGCCTGTTGCAGCTTCTGGACGAGATCGGTGGTTCGAGTGAACAGAACCCGGTATCCGCTCTCGATGAGCGCGAGTCCGATCGCCGAAGCGAGGTGGCTTTTGCCGGTTCCGGGCGGTCCGAACAGAAGCAGGTTTGCGCCTTTGCCCAGCCAGATGTCGCCCGCGACAATGGCCATGACCTGAGCCTTCGAGACCATCGGCACGGTGTCGAACTCGAATGTGTCGAGCGTTTTTCCAGGCAGGAGGCGGCCCTCTGCGAGATGCCGCTCGATGCGGCGGCGATCACGTTCGGCCAGTTCGTGCTCAGCCAGTGCGGCGAGGAAGCGGGCGGCGGGCCAGCCTTCCTTGTCAGCCTGGTCTGCGAACTTTGGCCAGCTGACCTTGGTTGCAGGCAAGCGCAGCTCGTTGAGGAGCAGGCTGAGCCGGGTCGGGTCTGTCGCGGAGTTCTTCATGCTCCTTCTCCCGTCGCCAGCGCAGGTGTGGAGCCGATGAGCGCTTCATAGGCCTGAAGCGGCTCGAGGCGGACGACGACATTGGGCAGGCTGGCGGCATCAGGCGCAAAGCGGGTTCGCAGACGGCCCATGTCAGGCAGGTCGCCAGTACCCAGACAGATCGACAACTCTTCAGCCAGTTCGCGCTCGCAGCCGCGTTCGTGGGCGAGACCAAGCAGCTCGACCATGATCTGGCACGCCTGGCGCTCGGTCAAACGATCGACGAGGAGGTCGAAGGTCTGCCTGTAGGCTTCACGTGGGAACAGCTGGTCGCGGTAGACAAGCCGCATCAAGGCCATCGGTTTGCGCTTCAGGGCATGGATGACGTGTCGGTAGTTGACGACCTGATCATGCTTGCCGGAAGGCGAAGCGCGCCCGCGCGGCAATGTCATGAGATGTGTGCTGCCGATGAAGACGTCGAGGCGGTCGTCATAGAGGCGCACGCGCAGGCGATGACCGATGAGACGCGAGGGCACGGTGTAGAAAACTTTGCGCAGGGTGAATCCGCCTGAGGATGTGACCCGCACACCGAGTTCCTCAAAGTCGGCGCTACGCTGCTCGGGCAGTTGCCTGAGCTCACTTCGCTCTGCGTCGATGCGTCTGGCATTGCGCGCGTTGCGGCGGCTGACGATCTCGTCGACGAAACCGCGATATGCAGTGAGGGTGTCGAAATCGCGCGCCCCCCGTAGCAAGAGGGCATCCTCGATCGCGCGTTTGAGGTGGCCGTGCGGGCCCTCGATGGCGCCGTTCTCGCGGGCGATGCCGGCATTGTTGCGCGAGGCGACCATGCCATAATGGGTGATCATCTCGTCATAGCGGCGGGTCAGGTCCTCGCGCGCCTCCTTGCCCAGATTACGGAAGGCCGCCGACAGGCTGTCCGTGCGGTGCTCACGCGGCACCCCGCCCAGCGACCAGAGTGCGTTCTGCAGGCCTTCTGCCAGGGCGACGAAACTCTCCCCACCGAGTACGACATGGGCGTGTTCAAAGCCGGAATAGGCCAGCCGGAAATGGTAGAGCCGATGGTCCAGAACCTGGTGGGTAATCGTGATGCCGAGTGCGGCCATGTCGGTGAAATCCGAAAGCCCCAGCCGGCCGGGTTCCTGCACCTGGCGGAAGATGACGTCCTGCTCCTCGCCATGAATGGCGCGCCAGGCCCGAATGCGACGCTCAAGCGTGCGCCGTACGCTCTCACCCAGATCAGGATGACGCCGGATCAACTCCTCGAAAACAGCCACGGGCCGGAGGCCCGGCGCTGCCTGCAACATCGGCACGACTTCGGCATCGAAAATGCCGGCCAGGGGATCAGGGCGCCGGCGGCCGCGCGCCTCGGTCTTCTGTGAAGGCGGTCTTGGATCCTTCTCGATCCGATAGGCGGTTGCCGGGCTGATCGACGCCTTCGCGGCGGCAACGGCTATCGGGTAAGTCTTCCTGTACGTCATATAGAGCCTCATCTGATGGTCGGTTATGTGGCGGCCGGGCAAGATGCGATCCCTCCGAATGGAAAATCGCCAGCTTACTCCACCGACCGCGAGCACCAGAAAGTCCTGAAAAACTTACGCTTCGGGGCAGGAACTCCAGTCGGGCTACGCCCTCCCTACGTTCCCGCCCCGAAGCGTTCTCATCCCGTTTGTCGCGCAACTCTCATCCTGATTGTCGCGCTGCAGATGCCGGGTGCACTGGATGCGCAATGTGCTTGGCCGTGTCGGCAAGACGCACCGGGCCGCCGTCGCCGCCCTGGTGAAAACGGTGTTCGTTCAGGAGACCCAGGAGGCAGCCCGTGAACAATGGCGCAGTGTTGCCGATAATCTGCGAGAGCGCTTCAACTCAGTCGCCGAACTGATGGACGCCAGCGAGGAAGACGTGCTCGCCTACATGGTCTTCCCGAAGGAACACTGGACGCAGATCCACTCGACCAATCCCCTTGAACGCCTCAACAAGGAGATCAAGCGACGCACCAATGTCGTCGGTATCTTCCCGAACGATGCCGCCATCATCCGCCTTGTCGGCGCACTGCTGCTTGAGCAGAACGACGAATGGGCGCTCACCCGGCGATACATGTCACTGGAAAGTCTCGCCAGGATCGTCGATAACCCTGTTCTCAGTCTGCCCGGCGTGGGCAACTGAACCCATCACCGCAGCCGAGACGGCGTGCACGAATTACACCACGTGATGGGACGCTACCCAACCTTGCCGACTAAAACAAGCTGGACTCGTTATCAGGACTTGTCAAAGGGATGGCGATGTTTAGCACAGCGGATGCAGCCAAAATGCTGACGGGGTACACAGCGCTCATGCGCGACAACGTGGCTCGGCTCTAATCCCAGCTGGGGGAAAGCTGGGCGTCATGTCACTTGCTGAGCGCGAAGCGATTTCCGGTTCGATTCGCCTATCTACATCCCAAAACTATGATCAAGGCTTTCCGATGTTCATCACGCTCTGGATAAATTGATCCATGTAAATTGAACCGCCCCGGGATTGTCGGAGGCCATTTATTGTAAGCTATGCGGCCATGGGGACGACGCGCAGAAAGCACAATATCTTCCCAAGGTTGCGAGCGGCGAATTGCGGCTGCAGGCCTTTGGCGTAACCGAACCGACCAGTGGCACGGATACACTAAGCCTGAAAACTTCCGCAAAAAGGGATGGCGATCACTATATCATCAACGGGCAGAAACTGTGGACCAGCCGCGCCGAACATTCGGACTTGATGATTCTCCTCGCTCGCACCACGCCGCAAGATCAGGTGCGTCGCACACCGAGGGGCTCTCGGTGTTCCTCGTCGATATGCGCGAAGCGATCGGCAATGGCCTCACCATACGACCCATCGAAACGATGATGAACCACGCGACCACCAAAGTTTTCTTCGAGGACTTACGCGTACCTGTCGCAAATTTGATTGGCGATGAGGGCAAAGGCTTTCGATACATCCTGTCAGGCATGAACGCCGAGCGCTTGCTGATCGCTGCGGAATGCGTGGGCGATGCTAAATGGTTCATCAACAAGGCAACGGCCTACGCGAATGAGCGCGTTCTTTTCGGTCGCCCTATCGGCCAGAATCAGGGTGTGCAATTTCCTATCGCGCGCGCCTACGTACAAATGCGCGCCGCCGAGTTGATGGTGCATGACGGGCTGCGCAAATATGAGGCGGGCGAAAATGTTGGCGAGCAAGCCAATATCTAAAAAATGCTCGCTGCAGAGGCAAGCTGGGCTGCCGGTGAAGCCTGCATCCAGACCCATGGCGGATTTGGTTTTGCTGTCGAATATGACATTGAGCGCAAGTAACGTGAAACCCGGTTGTATCAAGTGGCCCCGATTAGCACGAACATGATCCTGTCCCATGTCGCTGAACATGTCCTTGGTCTGCCAAGAAGCTACTGAAAAAAGAGAAGCGGGCTATTGCCCGTAGGCGTTGAATTCTATTCTATATGGCCTTGCCGGATGTGACCTCGCCTAGGCAAGGTGGTCGCGATACGTTTCGCGTAAGCCCTTTTTGTCGATCTTTCCGGTCGCTGTAAGCGGCACTTTTGCAAACAGGATGTCGTCCGGCAGCCACCAGCGAACAACCTTCGTTTCTAGGTGCGCGCGAATGTCGGTGGCGGTAACGACCTGGCCCTCATGTGTTTCGATCACGAGAAGGGGACGTTCTTCCCATTTTGGATGATAGACGCCGATAACGGCTGCAATCCGGACGCCGGGATATCCAACCGCCGCATTTTCGAGGTCGATCGAGCTGATCCACTCGCCGCCCGACTTGATGACGTCCTTCGCGCGATCGGTCAGCCGGAGAAAGCCAAAGCGGTCAATCGTGCCGATGTCGCCGGTGTCGAACCAGCCATCGCTGCCGACGCCTTCAATATCGGGAAAATAGCGGTCGACGACCCATGGTCCGCGCACCTGAAGCGCGCCAGCCTGCTCGCCGTCCCATGGCAGCGGCACGCCGCCATCATCGATAATGCGCAGTTCGATGCCGAACTGCATGCGACCCTGCTTGCTGAGCAGAACATCGATCGCGAAATCGTCACCTTCAGCCATAAGGAGCGGGGTGGGTGTCGAAATCACCCCGAGCGGATTGGTTTCGGTCATGCCCCAGAGCTGGAGCACGGTGACTCCATAGTGTGTCCGAAACGTTTCGGCCATTGCCCTCGGCACGGCCGAGCCGCCGATCACGAGGCGCTTGAGATTGCCGACGCCTTTCTCCGTGGCATCAAGGTGCGCGAGGTACATCGTCCATATCGTTGGCACGCCGCCCGAAAAGGTGACGCCCTCTTCGTTGATCAGGTTGGCAAGACTGGCACCGTCCATCTTGTCGCACGGAAGCACAAGCTTGCAGCCGTTGATCGCAGCCGTGAAGGGCAGACCCCATGCGGTGGCGTGATACATTGAAGAGCACGGCATGATGACATCGAAAGCACTGAATCCGAAGGCGCTGCTGAGGCCGGCCGCCATGGCATGGAGAACGATCGAGCGGTGGCTGTAGAGGACGCCCTTGGGGTCGCCTGTCGTCCCCGAGGTATAGCAAAGAAAGGCGGCCGCCTTTTCATCGAAGCTCGGCCATGCGAGGGCGCCGTCCTCGTGCGCTAGCAAGGCCTCATAATTCAACGCGTCGGCAAGATCCGGCACGAAAGCTGCGCGCTCGGCGAGAAGGACATAATGCTCGATCCCGGGGAGGAGAGGGCGCAACCGTGCGACGAGCTCGGCAAGATTAGGTTCAAACAATAGGACACGGCTACCTGCATGCTCGATAGTGAAGGCGATCTGTTCGTCGCTGAGGCGCGGGTTGGCGGTGTGCAGAACGGCCCCCATTCCAGGAATCGCATAGAAGAGTTCGAGATGGCGGTGCGTGTTCCAGGCGAGTGAGGAGACGCGGTCGCCCGTTGCAACACCGAGCACGCCAAGGGCCTGCGCCGCCTGGCGCGAACGCTGGTCGCAGCTACGCCAGTCATACCGCCAGACGGACTCATCGACGAGCTTCGAGACGATCTCCCGCTCGCCATGCGCGCGGGCGGCATATTGTAATATACCACTGACCAGCAACGGTGCGTCCTGCATCAATCCTTGCAGCATGTTGCATTCTTCTCCTAGCGGCCCCGGCGTGTTATGCGCAACGCGCCCTTCTGTTCCGTATGACGCGCAGGCGCGCATGCTGTCAATTGACCGCCGTCTTGCCCGCAGGCCCAGTTGTGGCCTGCTGCCGTTTGGTGGACACGGAGATAGGCTCATTCATGCTACACCGGCTTCGCGTTCGACGTCGATGGGGCTTTTGTATCCGATGGTCGAGTGCCTGCCGATGGGGTTGTAGAAGCATTCGATGTAATCGAACACATCGGCCCTAGCGTGGTTGCGCGAGCGATAAACTTTCCGCGCGATCCGCTCGGTCTTGAGCAAGGAGAAGAAGCTCTCCATCGCGGCATTGTCCCAACAGTTGCCCGACCGGCTCGTCGACCAGCCAACCATCCCCCTGGAGGCCTCAGTGCATTATTGGGACACAGATTCACGGAAGGGCCATGCAAGCTGATCACTTTGCGGTGATTTTCAGCGGTAAAAGCCCATCATCATCAAAATTGCCGACGTCAGACCAAACATAGTCGCCAGTCAGATTGATATGATCCCAGCCCAGCGGGGACAATTGCCGCAGCGCCTCTGCATGATCAGGCATTGCGCGGAGGTTGAGTGCGCCCACGGCCCGGTTGAGATATCGACAATTGAACAAAATGATTGCCGCCGTCACAAGATTGAGCGCGGCAGCGCGAGTTTGCTGGTTTTCTTGGCCCCGATCTCGGAACCGGCCAAGGCGGTGGAAGGCAACGGCCCGGGCCAGAGTGTTGCGCGCCTCACCCTTGTTGAGTTCGGCGGTCACCTGCTTGCCCAGCGTCGACAATCCGACACCCAAATTAGCAGCCACACGCCGCCGGGACAATCCACTGGTCAGCGCAATGCGAACCGCTTCCTGTTTGAAATCTTCTGTATGCTTCATCATCTCTTCGGTCTCCTTGTATGAGTGTTTAACTCTCAAGTGACCGGCACAAAACCGGTACAAGTCCAATACTGTCAGGCAGCGCTTCGAGATCGCGCGCCATGTTCTCCAGCATCTCGATCTCATGGGTGAGTTGCTGGATCTGCTGGTTCACCTCCTGAAGGGAGCGGACGGCCTGGTAGATGTTCTGGATGTGATTGGCGGGGTCATAGACCGTCCATTGGGCCGAAGCTGGCGGCGCGATGAGGATAGAAAGCGGCGCGGCGCAGATGAGGACGGAGGAGAGAAGACGTTTCATCGGGGGTTCCTATTCGGCTGCGAGGATGTGGGCGGGATTGAAGGGCGCGTGCGCTTCGGACTCCGGCGCATGTCCGGGCCAGCGGGTGAGCAGCTCAGCCGCCCAGGGCAGGCCCTTCTCGATCAGCCAGCAGGCCGCGAACCCGTCGCCTTCCGTCTCGGCCCAGATGCGGTCGAGCATGGCCTGATCGTCGGGCGAGGACGCACCGCAGATCGAGAGCGCGATCGGCCCGAGGCCGAGGTCGAACACGCGCGCACCCAGCGGCGACTGGTGATAATAATCGCGCTTCGGGGTGGCCCGGCTGATCAGTTCGATCTGGCGGGCGTTGAGGCCGAACCGGTGATAGGTCTCGCGGGACTGCGGTTCCTGCGCGCGTTCATTGGGCAGGAATATCCGTGTCGGGCAGGACTCGACGAGCGCTGGCGCAATGCTTGAGTTCGCGATGTCGGCCAGGCTCTGCGTGGCGAACACGACGGACACGTTCTTTTTTCGCAGGGTCTTCAGCCATTCGCGGATGCGCGCCGCGAACATCGGATCATCCATGAACAGCCAGGCCTCATCTAGGATGAGCAGCGTTGGTTTGCCGGTGAACCGGGCCTCAAGCCGGTGGAACAGGTAGGTGATCACGGGTACCACCGCGCCTTTGGCGTGCATCAGCTCTTCCATTTCGAAGGTGGCGGTGTCCGCGAGACTGAGGCTTTCATGATCAGCATCCAGAAGCCGTCCATGCGGGCCTTCCAGCGTGAACGGATG
>NZ_QWFZ01000038.1:8053-9825 GCF_003576315.1 Henriciella mobilis
GATCGCTTCCCAGAGCCGGGCCTTGAGCTCCGGCGTCATGGCCACGCCTTCATGGGTGCAGAGGCCTGCGAGCCAGTCGGCGGCAAAGCTTGCGCCGGTGTCTGTGTCGATGTCTTTCAGGGGCTGGAGGCTCGGGGCGTTCGAACTGCCAAGATCAATATGCGCGCCGCCCATGGCGAGCGTTGCCGCGCGGGCCGAGCGGCCCTTGTCGAAGATGAAGACCTGCGCCCCCTCATAGCGCCTCCATTGGAGAGCGAGCAGAGAGAGCAGGACAGACTTGCCCGCGCCGGTCGGTCCGACGACCAGCGTGTGACCGACATCGCCAATATGCAGGTTGAGCCGAAAGGGCGTCGTGCCATCCGTCTGGGCCTGAATGAGCGCGGGGGCTTGCAAGTGGCGGTTGGTGTCTTCGCCGGCCCAGACCGCAGACAGCGGGACCATATGGGCAAGGTTCAGCGTGTGCAGGATGGGCTGGCGGACATTGGCGTAGGGGTGACCGGGCAGGCTTCCGAGCCAGGCATCAACGGCGTTCAGGGTCTCGCGGATCGCGGTGAAGCCACGGCCATTCACGATGCGCTCGGCCACGCGGATGTGTTCATCAACCGTGCGCCGGTCGGGATGTGCAACGGTGATGGTCGTGGTGACATAGCCGTAAGAGACAAGGTCGGAGCCAAGCTCCTGCAGGGCCGCATCAGCGTCAGCGGCCTTATTGTCGGCGTCATTGTCCACGAGCGCGGCCTGTTCGTTGAACATGGTCTCGCGCAGGACCGCGCCGATGGATTTGCGCTTGGCGAACCAGTGGCGGCGCTTCTTGCCGAGCACCTTTTCAGCCTCGGCTTTATCCATCGCGATGAACCGTGTCGCCCAGCGATAGGCAAAGCCCTGCCGGTTCAGCTCATCGAGAATGCCGGGCAGGGTCGAGGCCGGAAAGCCGAGAATCGTCAGTGTGCGAAGGTGAGCCTCGCCGATCATGGGTTCCAGCCCGCCTGCGAAGGGTTCATCGGCGAGAATGGCGTCGAGGAAGACGGGCAACTCGGGCCTCACGACCGGATGGCGCTTCGTGGAAATCGTCGAATGCAGATAAGTCAGCGTCTCGTCATCGGTGAGCTTTGCGATTTCGGCGAGACAGGTGGAGAGGAGATCGAAGACGCGGGCGGCATGTTGCTGGAAGGTCTCCAGGCGATGACGCCAGGTCGCCGCGTCTTCGGTCTCGGCGCGCTGGATCAGGGCTTTCTCGGCCCGGCCCGTGGCATCGGCGGGTGGGAGCCAGAGCAGGGTCAGATAGTAGGCACTTTCGAACCGGGTTCCGGCTTCTTCGGCTTGTAATGCCCGTTCCTGATCGACGAGCCATGACAGCGCGTCGGGGAACTCAGCCTCCGGATAATCATGCACTTCATGGCGCTGCGCTTCGAAGAACAGCGCCCAGCCCGAGCCGAACCGGCGCAGCACATTATTGACCCGCGCCATCACGGAAACGAGTTCTTCGTCTGTCGAGCTTTCGAGGTCAGGGCCGCGATAGCGGAACGTGGTCTGGAAGCTGCCATCCTTGTTGAGGACGACGCCCGGCGCGACGAGACAGGCCCAGGGCAGGTAGTCGGCCAGTAGGACCAGGGTCTCTGCGTATTCTTTCAGGTTCAGCATGTCAGATGCTCCTTGTGCCGCGTGCTCCGGCCGGCAACGGCCATGAAATCCGGATCAGAGCGCGCCATGAACACCGCTGCCGAATGCCCGACCGCCCAGAGAACAAGGCCCGGTATCCAGAGCTGGAGGCC
>NZ_QWFZ01000039.1:0-336662 GCF_003576315.1 Henriciella mobilis
TGGCCTGCCCGATCTGACTGGCCCAACCGAAATGTTAGGATCGACGGTTGGTTTGTAGCGGCGTTCATGCCGCCTTCAACCTATAAGGCGGCATGAAGGTCGCGGGCAAGATGGTTCTGGGCGCGGGTGGTTTATAGCCCAGCGATGAGTGCGGTCTTGCGGTGTTGTAGAACAGTCTCCAGTTCTCGATCAGGACCTGCGCCTCGCGCAGATCATAGAAGATTTCACGAGCGAGGAGTTCGTCTCGAAGTTTCGAGTTGAAGCTCTCACAGTATCCGTTCTCCCATGGTGATCCTGGCTCGATGTAGAGCGTCCTGACATCCAGTGCCTCCAGCCATTCACGCAAAGCGGTAGCAATAAACTCCGGCCCATTATCTGATCGGATGTGCTCCGGTGGCCCATGTTCAAGGAACAGCTCACCAAGCGTGTCGAGGACATCCCGAGAGTTCAGTCTTCGTTCGACGCGGATCGCCAGACACTCTCTCGTAAATTCATCTATGACGCAGAGCATGCGGAAAATCTTGCCATCATGCGTACGGTCCTGGACGAAGTCATATGACCAGACATGACCTTTGTGAGCGGGTCTCAGCCGAACGCATGATCCATCGTTCAGCCAGAGCCTGCCACGCTTGGGTTGTTTCTGCGGGACTTTAAGCCCTTCACGTCTCCAGATGCGATAGACGCGGCCTGTGCTGACAGACCAGCCAGCTTCACGAAGCAAGGCTGTAATACGGCGATAGCCATATCGTCCGAACCGCTCGGCCAGAGCGATGATAGCTGCTGTCAGTGCGCCTTCATCATACCGAGGTGTCTTCTCGCGTCTCTGTGTCGAGCGATGCTGGCCAACCACGCGGCAGGCTCGGCGCACGGAGACACCGAGCTCGTCCACCACATGATCGACCGCAACGCGTTTACGTGAAGGGCTTAGTACTTTCCCCGGACAACCTCCTGTAGGATTTGATTGTCGAGGGTGAGATCAGAAACAGCCCGCCGTAGTCGGGCATTCTCCTTCTCGATCTCCTTCATCCGCTTGGCCTGGCCAACACGCAGGCCGCCATACTCCTTACGCCAGCGGTAAAACGTCTGCTCGGTCACGCCGATCGCGCGCACAGCATGCGCTATCGTCTCGCCCTGGCTGAGGCGGACCTCCACCTCACGCAGCTTTGCAATGATCTCTTCAGGCTTGGCTCTCTTGCCCATGGTTCAACTCCATTTCAGAGCCGATCCTAACTCAAACTATGGGCCAGTTTTTCTGAGGCAGACCAAACACGACCTATTGGTGTGCCTCATGTCGGAAGAACGGCCAGAAATCAGACGGGCGAAAACCCATGCTAAAGAACGCCGACAGCATCTGCGTCAAAAGGGCCTGCGCCCAATCGAAGTTTGGCTGACTGAGGACCAGATCGCCGCCATCGATTATTTCGTGCAAGCTCAGGACAGCGCCAACCGGGTTGATGGGCTCGCTGATTGGGCGACCAGTATGCAGAAACATGTTCTCGCCGATCCAATGGTGACCGAGCTGACCAAGCGATATCAACTGCCGACTGTTTATCATGGCGTCGTGGTCGCACTCCAGTTTTTGAGGCATATCGCCGAAACCTACGACCTCACCGTTGAGGATGCGGCTGGACTTGAATGTTTCCAAATGCGCGCCGATGGTCGTGTGCGCGTTGCCGACCAGAACGCGGACGACGAAGACGAGCCGAGATTCAAGGTCAAATAGGTCTGCCCCTTAGGATTTGGCGCGCACGTTGCTTGCCGATCAAAAGATGAAACTTTATTTTTCTTTCCGCGCTGCCCATGGGTCATGCGTCTGATCGATCGCGATATCGGATCGCTCGTTTCTGGCGATCTTGAGATCTCCGCAGAGACGGCGAACGCCCTTCGGTCTGCCTATGCCGGAATAGCAAGCGACGAGGAGATGGCGCGCGCCATTGAAGCAGTCCGCAGCGCGCGAGAGAGCCATCAGTGGTTTGCGTGCGATTGCCGCGCAGATGAAAACATCTATCCGCTTATTGCACCCGCCTACCTAACATCGGCCAAGACTTATTATTTACGCCGACTGGTCGGGCCGAAACGACCGCTCCACGCCGTGAGCTGCCCGTTTTTCAGGGAACGCCCCGAACCGGGATTAGGTCGCGTCCGAGGGGCACCGTCATCAGCCAGGCCACCGGATGGGTTCTTTTCGGTCATAGATCACGAGGCTGCCAGGAAGGTTGCAGGTGGCAGCGATCAACTAAGGTCGATCACCTCAGTACGCCAATACACACCGCCGCCGCTTGCGCGCCAGCTTTGGCGTCTCATGAGATTGGCCCGTCTTAATCACCTGCCGCCGGTACAATCATCTGCGCCGCCGTCCATCTCCGCGGAATTCTCGCGATTGCGCGCGGCCGCTGAGAACGTCCTGGTTTCGAAAGGTGTTCCTCTTGCCCGGGTTCTGGGGACGCATCCGGAAGCGTATACCAGCAATCGGTTGTTCGCGCAGATCCGCCAGGTCCAAAGAGCGTCAAGCAACGAGGCACCACTGCAAGGGTTTCTGGCGCTGTTTGCCCGGTCTGCCTCACAGGAAACGATACATGGCGCGGAAGGGGCGGATATTCAGCTTGAAGGCGGGGTCGTAACCGCGCCGGGCATTAGCTTGCTGGATGATGGCCCCTTCCTGATCCTAGCGGTGATTGGGGATCGTGCCGGGCAGGGCGGTCTAGCCGCGCTGCGGGCGTATGCGCAGCCGATTTATAGTGCGACCCAATTCATGCCGGTAATGACGACGCTCGGCAGATCGCTTGTGAAATCCTTGAATTCCATACGATGGTCGCTGGCGAAGCGAAGGTCTGATTTGCGCATTTCGTTGGAGATGCCGCTATTTGCTCTAGAAACATCAGGCGGTCCTGTCCGCCCCGACATCATGATAGAGGTTTCTTCCACAATAACCGGAGAAGTGCGAACGACGTCTCTGTTTGTAGAGGCGCAATATGAGGATGCTTCTATCGCAGCGCATTTGCGTGATCGTGTTGGACGGGTTTTTTCCGTCCTTCCCGCTGATTTGGAGAACGAAGACGGGTTCAAGCGTCGCCTGACGAGCGCGCTTCTTTTTTGAACAGCCGCGCAAAGGCTGACACCTAGTATGATGCAGTTTGTTCCTTAGCAGCGTTCGGCGTTCAAAATCGTTGGTGGGTTTTATGGTGGGTGATTGCTCTGAGTTACCGTAAAAACACAATAATAACAAGAGTTTATGAGGGTGAAGTGGCTCCGCGAGTAGGACTCGAACCTACGACCGGGCGATTAACAGTCGCCTGCTCTACCAACTGAGCTATCGCGGATCACCTGCGAGACGGCTCCAATAGCAAACGAAGCGCCGGTGTCAAACGCCCGTGTGCATGCAGCTGACAAAAAACGGCGGGAGGTGAAACTCCCGCCGAGGCGTTGGGTGATGGTGGGTGTCTCCAAAGAAGACAATGCAATTTATCGGGCGGAATGGTTAATGCGGAGTAAACCGGTTTGGTGAACTTCGCGTACCGTATGCAAGCTTCTTGAATTGTCTGGAAAAAATCATTCTGGCCGGAAGCAGGCGCTGCGTAGCGGGATCCAGGACATGGCTTGCTCTGGAGGCCCCGGCCGCACAATGAAAGGCAATAATAACAACGTGGTAGCGTGGTCATTGCCCCCGTCATTACCCGCTTTTTTGAAATATTGTGTATGCTATTTCAGCTGGATGTCAGGCTCTTGGTCGTGAGTTGGCTCGAGCGTACCGGCAGGTAACGCCAATAGTGTTTCGACCACGTTCGGACTGAGGCCAAGATGGTTCAGCAGTTCATCGCGGTTCAGCGGGTCTTTTTCGAAGACCAGCTCAGAGATTCGGCGAAGCAAAAGCGGTTCTTCAAAGGGAATGCTATTGGGGCCGATATCGAGCGGCTCGGACGTTCTCCATTTTTTGTAAGAGATCTGCTTATATAAATTCACGCATTGATCTTCGTCGAACAAGCCGAGGTTCTTGCACCGAAAAATCATCGCTTGAATTGAGACTTTCCAGCGCTTCTTTAATTCCACAAATGCCGAGAGCCTTGGAGAGTACACTTCATTTGGAAATGAATTGCGAGGCAGCAAAAACGCTCCAGCAAAATAGTCGGCCTCTTGCTCGATCTCCTTGAGGCGAACTTTGTCCTCGATTTCATCTTGTGTAATCCACCGATGAAGTACGAGATGACCTAGCTCATGACATATGTCGAATCGCGCCCGAACCGCGCTTTCTTTGTCTGATGCCAAAAAGATAAATGGCCGGTCGCCGCTCCAGAACGAGAAAGCGCTGACGTTCTCGTTTGTCATCATGAGACGCGCGACGAAAACGCCATGCGCTTCGACCAGCCTCACGGTATTGGAGATGGGGCCTAAGCCAATTCCAAGGGCTCGTCTCGTTTCTTCTGCCAGAGATTCAAGTTCTTCGGCTGTGTATCTGTTGGGATCGTTGTGCTGGCCGGACGGTTCAAATCTCGGCAAGCTTACAGTTTGAAAACTCACAAACCGATCGAAAGCGAACGCCGTTTGCGCCAGCCAGCTTGCATACTGATCACTTGCCGCATTTCGGCGTTTCGTATCAGGGCCATGCTTCCTGAAGAAATTGGCGCTTCGTTTCCCGAATGTCTGTGGAGAGGAAGTGCTGAAGTACCTTAGCGGCTGATTGAGTGCATCAGCGATCGCCTTAAGGGTCTCAGGGTCCGGGTTCCGATCCCCATTCTCAAAGTACGAGATCGATTGTCTCTGGACGCCAACACGCCGAGCCAATTCGGTTTGGGTCATTCGGCACGCTACGCGCGCCTCGGTAATCCTCTCAGGAAACAAAAACCGCCCTGCTTGTTTGTCGAGGGCGGCTCCGGGGAACTTGATTATGTTCGATTTAGCTGTTCCCATTTTCCTTCCTCCATCGATCGATGTCCTCTTTCAGTTGGAAGACTGCGTCTAGCTCGGCATCATCCGGTCCTTCGGGCGCAGGTCCTTGAGGTTCGACTTCATGTGGAAGCTTAAATAGATTCTCTGTTCGATAGCTAAAGTCTTGGTCGCAGTCGGCTCTGGGAATGCCTAGATGGGCAAACTCTGGGTCGCGATAATCATGAAGAAGCAGAATGTGCGGCAAGCCGGTTATTTCCATGGGCTCGGTGACTCCATCCAGCAAGTCTAGCTGAGAGTTCACTTGCTTCTGCTGTTGTCTGAAAACCACCGTCCGCGGCTGTTTGGTTGGCGTCCGGGTCAAGCTTACGGTTACCACGGAGTGGCTGGGCCTGACGGCCAAAAACTTTCCCGTAGGCTTATCAAAGCTTTCCCAGCTGTAGTCGAAAGGAAGGACCCCTGTCTCGATAGCCTTCTCAATTCCCAGGTCCACACTCCACGATACGAGGCGCCCAAAGTTTTGCTTGGCGCTGCAAACCTGGAGAATCTGCTCTTCGTCAGCAAGTCGTCTCGCTGCTGAGTAGGCGGTGCGTAGGATCGTTGGAATCGCCTGACGGGCGCTGATCGGAAATTGGTCGTCAAGAAAGTGACGGGGATGAACATAAGGCACTGCGGCGGCCCTCGAATCGGTTGCGGGTCAAGTTATGCAACCAAATCCGATAATTCGTGCATTTTGTCAACCAGATTTGTTTTTCGTTTGTTCTAATGCCTCTGCCTGAAAGGAGTGGAAGCTGCGGGCTGTCAGTGTGGAGGCGGGCGTTACCCGCACCGTTACCTCGATATTACCCGCATGCGAAATTGTATCTCAAATCGCATGAGCGCCATTTTCCGTGAAAACGTGAAACTGAAATCGCGTCTATGCAATTACAATGGGGGAACGGGCGGGCGATTACCCTACGCGCAAATCTCGGACTTCGTGAAAGTTCCCGGTTCGAGTCCGGCTGGAGGCCCCGGCCGGAATCGAACCGGCGTACACGGATTTGCAATCCGCTGCGTCACCACTCCGCCACAGGGCCCGTGTCAGAAGCGAGGCGGAGAGATAGCAGCCGCTCTTTCAGCTTGCAATCGCATAAAGCGGCGTTTCGCACATCTGGCCACATTGCCAGTTGGCATAGGCTGGGATATGGGCAGGCTCTGGATGCCCAAACCAGCCGGCAATAGGGGAAGGCCAATGGATTTCGCGAAAATGCGGCAGATTATGGTGGATTCCCAGATCCGCCCGGATGACGTAACCGATCCCGAGATTGTCAGCGCGTTCCTGCATACGCCGCGCGAGGCTTTCGTGCCCAAGCCGGAACAGCCGGTGGCCTATTCCGAATATGAGATTCAGACCAGTGACGGGCGTGCGCTCTGGACGCCGCGCGACACCGCCAAGATGGTCAAGGCGCTCGATCCCCAGCCGAACGATTTCGCCCTCGTGATAGGTGCCGGTGCTGGCTATGAAACCGCCTTGCTGGCCCGGCTTGTCGAAACCGTCATTGCGCTGGAGGATGACGAAGCCTTGGTCGACGAGATGACACAACGATTCGCGTCACTCGGTGTCGATCGTGCCGTTGCTGTCCATGGCGACCTCAAGAAGGGACTGCCGGATCAGGGGCCTTTCGATATCATTCTCGTGCCGGGAATGATCGAGGAAGCGCCGGAAGCCTGGTTCAACCAGCTCGCCGAGGGCGGTCGGCTTGGCCTGGCCGTGCCGGTTGGCCGCGATCTCGGTCGCGCCCGCATCTTCACGCACTCAGGTGAGATCACCGCCTATCGTGATGCGTTCGATGCCTGTCCGCCGCGCATGCCCGGTTTCGAACAGAAGCCAAGCTTCACTTTCTGATAGCCTGCCAGGCTCATTCTCTCTGAACGCGATTCATAAAGTGAACACTGTTCACAATGATAATCCCTGTGCTAAGGGTGGGGCGTGAGGAGAGGGCGAGTGACATGAAGCTTCGCTGTTCAATTCGGATGGCCGCTCTTTCGGCCGCCTGCCTTGCTGGCCTGTCGGTCCCGGCTAGCGCGGAAACCCTGCAGGAAGCGCTTACGGCGGCCTGGCTCAACAATCCGGGCCTCGACCAGCAGCGTGATGCGGCGCGAATCGCACAGGAACGGATTACCGAAGCGCGCGCGCAGCGTCGGCCGACCGTCGATCTCTATTCGGGCTATGTCTACCAGTCGATCGATACCAACCGGCCATTCGCCTTCAATACAGGTGACTTCCCGGTTGCATCGGCGCAGCTGGAAACGCGCCTGCCACTTTACACAGGCGGGCGGATTGTCGCCGGGGTGCGGCAGGCCAGGGCCGGTGCGATGGCCGCGGATGCGCAGCTCGACAGTGCAGGGCAGGCGCTGCTGCTTGATACGCTGACGGCCTATGTAGATATTCTCCGCGACCGCGAAGTGATCCTGATCCGCCAGTCGAGCATCGAACTTCTGACCGGCCAGCTGACCCAGTCGCAGGACCGGTTCGAGGTTGGTGACGTGACGCGCACCGATGTCGCCCTCTCGGAGGCGCGGCTTGAAGGCGGGCGGGCACAGCTCGCCGCCGCCGAGGCACAGCTTGAAGGCAGTCTTGCGGTTTATGGATTTCTGACGGGACTTGAGGCCGGAGCGCTCTCGCCGGTGCCGCCGACACCCGCGCTTCCGGCAAGTTTCGAGGAGGCGCTGGAGATTGCGCTTCAGTCCAATCCGGACATCACATCGGCGCGCCATGCCGAAAAGGCCGCTGCCGAGGGGGTGGAGGTCGCACGGGGCGCGCTGCGGCCAGAGGTCTCGATCATCGCGCAGGCCGGGGTCGAGGAGTATCACACCGAAGGCTTCACGGACACGAGCGTCGTTGCCGGGGCGCAGGCGCGCATTCCGCTCTATGCGGGCGGGGCCAATAGTTCGGCGCTTCGTCAGGCGCGTCTGGAACGTAGCCAGGCCCAGTCGCAGCTCAGCCAGCTGCAGCGGGCCGTGCGCACGCAGGTCGCGCGGGCCTGGTATGCCCATCTCGCTGCAGAACGTGCTGTGGAAGCCTCGAAGCGCCAGGTCGATGCGGCAGAAATTGCCTATGAAGGGGCCCAGCAGGAATTGTCGGTCGGGACCCGCACAACGCTCGACGTTCTCGACCAGGAACAGCAGCTTCTCGAAGCACGCCTGTCCCTGGCGACATCGGAACGCGACCGGTACGTTGCGGCTCATCAACTGCTCGCGGCGATGGGCAAGCTGACACCCGAACGGCTGGGACTTTCTGTGTACTAGCTGCCTGCGAAGGTGCATTCGCGGTTCGAATCCGTCATAACACCTCATTAACCGACGCGGTGTAGCCCTTTTTAGGGACACTTGAATGGACACGTTCTGGAGCTGGGAATGGCCGAGAAAGCACAAGCAGAGCCGACGATGGAGGAAATCCTTGCCTCCATTCGAAAGATAATTTCGGACGAAGGTGAAGGCCCGCGGCCATCCAGTCCGGCATCTGCAAAAAAGGAAGAACCGAAAGTCTCGGTCAATGTTTCCGATGACGAGGACTTCGAGGAATTGTCGCTCGACGATGTCATCGAGCAGGCCGGCGTTTCGCAAGAGGATACCGCTGGTGACACGTCGCTCGATGCGATTGCCGACGGTGCTGACGACGATCTTCTGAACGATGTCGACGAATCCATGTTCGACGACCTGTCGCTTGATGAGGCGGCGACGCCGTCGGACACGCCTTCCGACCCGCTTGAAGGCGTCGACGACCTGTCGCTCGAAGATGTCACGCTCGACGATGAAGAGCCGGTCTTCGCACGCGCTGACGAACCCGCCGAAGCCTTCGGCGGGGACGAAGACCAGTCGGATGAGGAATGGGAAGACGAGTGGGGCCGTGATATACCGGCAACCGACGAGGCACCGGCGGTAGAGCCCGCGGTGTCGCAGGAGCCCGTTCGCGAGGAAACAACGATGTTGAGAGGCAAGACTGAAGCGGAGGCGCCTTCGGCAACGGCTGGCGCCGGCCTGACCGATGAGCGGATTGCGGGCGCAGCGGCAAGCGCGCTTGGCAAGCTGATGGTCAAACAGTCGCAGGAAGCCGGCAATCCGAACCCGAATACGCTTGAAGGCCTGATGATGGAATTGCTTCGTCCGATGATCAAGGAATGGCTCGACGCCAACCTTCCGGCGATTGTCGAGCGCAAGGTCGAAGAGGAAGTACAGCGCATCGCCCGCATGGCGCGCTAGACCCTCGTTCAGACATTGATATAGAGACGAGGCGCGCCCGAAATGGCGCGCCTTTTGTTTGTGTTTTTGACGTGATGATGGACTGACCCCGACATGCTCGACCAACGCTTCGACCCGCAAGGCGCAGAACAGCGCATCTACCAGCGCTGGGAGGAGGAAGGCTGCTTCCGTCCTTCAGGCGATACGAGCGCCGAGGCCTATTCCATCGTCATCCCGCCGCCGAACGTCACCGGCGTGCTGCACATGGGCCATGCGCTCAACAATACGCTGCAGGACATCCTCGTCCGGTTCGAGCGCATGCGCGGCAAGAATGTCCGCTGGCAGCCGGGTACCGACCATGCGGGTATTGCCACGCAGATGGTCGTCGAACGCCAGCTTGCCCAGGATGGCGGGAATGAGAGCCGGGCCTCGCTGGGCCGCGAAAAGTTCGTTGATCGCGTCTGGGACTGGAAAGAGCAGTCCGGCGGCCAGATCATCAACCAGCTGAAGCGCCTCGGCGCATCCTGCGATTGGGAGAATGAGCGTTTCACCATGGGCGACCGGCATGATCCGGACGACCAGATGCAGGAAGCGGTCCGCAAGGTTTTCGTCGACCTCTACAATGAGGGGCTGATCTATCGCGACAAGCGGCTGGTGAACTGGGATCCGCATTTCCAGACCGCCATTTCCGACCTCGAAGTCGAGAGCCGCGATGTCAAAGGCCATATGTGGCACTTCAAATACCCGCTCGCGGGCGGCGAGACCTACACCTATGTCGAGAAGGATGAGGACGGGAACGTCACGCTCGAGGAAGAGCGCGACTATATCTCCATCGCCACGACCCGGCCCGAGACCATGCTCGGCGATGGCGCGGTTGCCGTTCACCCGGACGATGAGCGCTATGCCCCGATCGTTGGCAAGCTCTGCGAAATCCCGGTCGGCCCGAAAGAACATCGCCGCCTGATCCCGATCATCACCGATGAGTATCCGAATCCGGAGTTCGGTTCTGGCGCGGTGAAGATCACCGGGGCGCATGATGAGAACGACTATGGCGTCGCCCAGCGCAACAACATCCCGATGTACCGCCTGATGGATGACCAGGCCCGTATGCGCACCGACGGCCCATCCTACGAAGAGAGCGCAAAAGCGGCGCAGGCAATCGCTGGCGGCAAGGCGGCAACGGCGGCTGAAGTCGACGCGCTGAACCTCGTACCGGAAGCCTATCGCGGGCTCGACCGCTATGAGGCCCGCAAGCAGGTCATCGCCGATATCGATGCCGACGGCCTGATGATCGAGGTCGAGGACAAGCTCATCACCCAGCCTTTCGGCGACCGTTCCGGCGTTGTCATCGAGCCGATGCTGACAGACCAGTGGTTCGTGAACGCCGCGGAGCTTGCCAAGCCGGCCATCGAGGCGGTGCGCACAGGCAAGACGAAATTCGTGCCGGAAAACTGGACCAAGACCTATTACAACTGGATGGACAACATCCAGCCCTGGTGCGTCTCGCGGCAACTGTGGTGGGGGCATCGCATTCCGGCTTGGTTCGGACCGGACGGAAAGATTTTCGTTGCCCATGACGAAGCCGCCGCTGTGGCCATGGCCGAAACGCATTACGGCGAACCGACAGAGCTTACCCAGGACGAAGACGTCCTCGACACCTGGTTCTCATCCGCCCTCTGGCCGTTCTCGACGCAGGGCTGGCCGGAAGAGACCGAGGCGCTGAAGCAATACTACCCGACCAGCGTGCTGATCACCGCGCATGACATCATCTTCTTCTGGGTCGCCCGGATGATGATGATGGGCATCCATTTCATGGGCGAGATCCCGTTCCATGACGTCTACATCCACGCCCTCGTCCTCGACGAGAAGGGCCAGAAGATGTCGAAGTCCAAGGGTAATGCCATGGACCCGCTGGAACTGGTCGACGAATACGGCGCCGATGCGCTGCGCTTCACCTTTGCCCGTCTCGCCGCGCAGGGCCGCAATATCCGCCTCGCCAAGCAATCGGTCGAGGGCTTCCGCAACTTCACCACCAAGCTCTGGAACGCGACGCGTTTTGCGGAGATGAACAGCTGCGAATTCGGCCATGAGCTGAAGCCCGGCGACCTGAAGCTGCCGCTCAACCGCTGGATCGCTGCTGAACTCGCCAAGGCTGAAGCAGCCGTCACCGCGAGCCTCGAAGCCTACAAGTTCAACGAGGCCGCCGACGCGCTCTACCAGTTCATCTGGAACGTGCTCTGCGACTGGTATATCGAGCTGATCAAGCCGGTCATGAATGGCGAGGACGAGGCCGCCAAGACCGAGACACGCAAGGCCTGCGGCTGGGTCATCGACCAGACGCTGAAGCTGCTTCACCCCTTCACGCCCTTCGTGACCGAAGCCCTCTGGGAGCAGACCGAGGACGCTGAGCGCAAGCGCCCCGGCTTCCTAATGCTGCAGGACTGGCCGCGCTATGGCGATGCCTGGGCCGATGCAGAGGCCGAAGCCGAGATGGCCTGGGTGCTCGACACGGTGTCGGAGATCCGCTCCACGCGGTCTGTGCTCAATGTGCCGGCCGGCGCGCAGATTTCTGCCTCGCTGATCGATGCGTCCGACAAGGTGAAGGGCTGGGCAGCGGCCAATGAAGTGCCCATCAGGCAGCTTGCGCGCCTTGGCAGCTTTGCCATCGCCGACGTAAAGCCCGCCCGTTCCGTCACCATTGCGTCGGGCGAGGATTCCATCGCGCTGGAAGTGGAGGAATTCATTACGCCGGCTGACGAGATCGCCCGCCTCGACAAGGAAATCGCGAAGCTCGAAAAGGACATCACGGGGACTGAGAAGAAGCTCTCGAACGAGAACTTCGTGGCCAAGGCCCCGCCCGAGATCGTCGAGGAGAATCGCGAGCGTATCCGCGAATGGACGGCCACGCTTGCAAAGCTGTCCTCGGCACGCGAACAGTTGAAGGACATTAGCTAGAATCGAGGAGGTTGCGCTGGCGGTCTGGTTGTTCCTTGCCCTCACCATCTTTCTTCTTGGAGATGCTGTCCTCCTCTTCTGGCTGTGGCGAACAGGCCGGATCGGGCGCCCCGGGAAGCGTGGCTGGCCAGACAAGGAAGGATGAGAATGCGCAGACTGTTGATCACCATCGCCGCGCTGGCCGCAGTTGCATGCACCACGACAGCCCGGTCGGCCGGGGAGACTGGGATGGCTGAAAGCACGCGTCTGGACTGGCGCATCGTTATTCACGGCGGGGCAGGGGTGCTGCTTCGCCAGAGCATGTCCGCCGACAAGGAAGCGGCGTATCGCGCCGGGCTTGAAGCTTCGCTGGCCGCGGGTGCGGACGTCCTGAGTGCTGGCGGCAGCGCGGTGGATGCGGTCCAGGCGGCGGTCATCGTCATGGAAGATGACGAGCTGTTCAATGCTGGCAAGGGCGCGGTGATGACAGCGGCCTATGAGCATGAACTCGACGCCTCCATCATGGATGGCCGTGACCGTAATGCCGGTGCCGTGGCGGGTGTGAAGCGCGTGAAGAATCCGATCCTCGCCGCCCGTGCCGTCATGGACCAGTCCGAACATGTCATGTTCGCAGGCGAGGGCGCCGATGCGTTCGCCGAGTCGGTCGGCCTCGACATGGTCGAGAATTCATACTTCACCACTGAGCGCCGCCTGAAGGCGCTGGAGCGGGTGCTGGAGACGCAAAGCCGCACAGATGCAGACCGGCATGGTACCGTCGGCGCAGTCGCGATTGACAAGGATGGCAACATCGCTGCCGCCACGACAACCGGTGGCATGACAGCCAAGGCACCCGGCCGGATCGGCGACTCGCCCCTGATCGGCGCAGCGACCTATGCCCAGAACGGCGTCTGCGCTGTCTCCGCGACCGGTCATGGTGAGTATTTCATCCGCGTTGGTGTCGCCAAGACGATCTGCACCCGGGTCGAGCTCGCCGGCGACAGCATCAATGCGGCCGCACAGAATGCGCTCGACCAGGTCGCAGACCTCGGCGGAGATGGCGGCGTGATCGTCATGGGCGCCGATGGGCAGTATGCCTATGTCTTCAACTCACAAGGCATGTATCGCGGCATGGCCGATTCCACCGGCGCGCTGGAGACGGCGATCTTTGAGGTGGCAGAGTGAAAGGCAGCCATGGCGAATGAGACCTCGACCTTGGGCCTCACCGTTCGAGACGCCGGTACGTCTGACCTGGACGCGCTTGTGGCCCTTTCGCGCAAGACCTTCACCGACAAGTTCGGCCACCTCTATCGCGCCGAGGACCTCGCCAGCTTTCTGGAGGCGGAGCATGGGCGCGAGGTCTACGAGACAGCGCTCGCGACGCCCGGCAGCCTTCTGCGCGTTGCAGAGACCGGCGCTGGCGCTCTGGGGGCCTACCTCGCCTGTGGCAAGCTGACCCTGCCGGCAAACGATGCGCCGCCCGGATGCGTGGAGCTGAAACGTCTCTATGTGGATGTCCCGCTCCAGGGTAGGGGGCTCGGCACGCGCTTCATAGAAGAGGCGCTGGACTGGGCCCGCAAGCAGGGCGCGCCGGCGATCTATCTGAGCGTCTTTTCGGAGAACTACGGTGCCCAGCGCCTCTATGAGCGGTTCGGTTTTGAGAAGATTGACGAATTCTGGTTTCCGGTCGGCGAGCATCGCGACCTCGAATTCCTGATGCGCCTGAATTTGGAAGATTATTCCAAGAAATAGACCGCGAATCTGGAATCATACCGAAAATGTACTGTTTTAAGACTCCCGGAACGGTGGATAGGGGCAGGATATTTCTCAGGCTTTCCGCTGGAAAATTGCGGAAAACGGGTAGCGCCGCCGAGCTCCCAGCCTTATGGAAACAATCCAAAGGAAGCATAGTTGAAAGAGCCGTGAAATGAGCAAGACCTGGGACAAGTCACGCCTGCCGTCGCGCCATGTAACCGAAGGCCCCTCGCGCGCCCCGCAGCGTAGCTATTATTACGCAATGGGCCTGTCGACAAAGGACATTCAGAAGCCATTTGTCGGCGTTGCTTCATGCTGGAACGAGGCAGCCCCCTGCAACACCGCGCTGATGCGTCAGGCGCACGCCGTCTCCGAGGGCGTCAAGGAAGGCGACGGCACGCCGCGGGAGTTCTGCACGATCACCGTTACCGACGGCATCGCCATGGGCCATGAGGGCATGCGCTCCTCGCTGGTTTCCCGCGAGGTGATCGCCGATTCCGTCGAGCTCACCATGCGTGGCCATTCCTATGATGCGCTTGTGGGTATTGCGGGTTGCGACAAGTCGCTGCCGGGCATGATGATGGCCATGCTGCGCCTGAACGTCCCCTCCGTTTTCCTCTATGGCGGCTCCATCCTGCCGGGCCGGTTCGAGGGCCGGGACGTGACCGTCATGGACGTGTTCGAGGCGGTTGGCGCGCATGCCGCCGGTGACAACCAGATGTCCGACGAGAAGCTGCATGCCCTGGAAAAGCTGGCCTGTCCGGGCGACGGCGCCTGCGGGGGCCAATTCACCGCAAATACAATGGCTTGCGTCTCCGAAGCGATCGGCCTTGCGCTGCCGCTTTCCTCGGCCCTTCCTGCGCCCTATGCCAATCGCGACGAGTATGCCGTCGAGTCCGGCAAGGCGGTCATGCGGCTGATAGAGTCGGGCTTGCGTCCACGCGATATCTGCACGCGCGAAGCGTTTGAAAACGCAGCCATTGTTGTTGCCGCCACGGGTGGCTCGACCAATGCAGCGCTGCACCTGCCAGCGATGGCGAATGAGTGCGGCGTGAAATTCGAACTGAAAGACGTCGCCGAGATATTCCAGAAGACGCCATACATCGCATCGCTCAAGCCCGGCGGAGAGTATGTCGCCAAGGATTTCGGCGAAGCGGGCGGTGTCCCCATGCTGATGAAAACCCTTCACGAAGAAGGCCTTATCCATGGTGACTGCATCACGGTGACCGGCAAGACCTGGGCGGAAAACCTAAAGGATGTGATCTGGAATCCGGAGCAGAAGGTCATCTACCCAGCCAGCAAACCGATCACCAAAACAGGCGGTGTCGTTGGTCTCTGGGGCTCACTCGCGCCAGATGGCGCCATTGTGAAAGTGGCGGGCCTGCATAATCTCAAATTCCGCGGTCCCGCGCGGGTGTTTGACGGTGAAGCTGCCTGTTTCGAGGCGGTCGAAAAGCGGCAGTACAAGGAAGGCGACGTGCTGGTCATCCGCTACGAAGGGTCCAAGGGCGGGCCTGGCATGCGCGAAATGCTTTCAACTACCGCTGCCCTCTATGGACAGGGGATGGGCGACAAGGTCGCGCTGATCACTGACGGTCGTTTTTCCGGTGCGACCCGCGGTTTCTGCATTGGTCACGTCGGCCCGGAAGCGCAGGAAGGTGGCCCGATTGGCCTGGTGAAGGACGGCGATATGATCTCGATCGATGCTGAAAACGGTACGATCGATCTCGAGGTCTCCGAAGCTGAGCTGGAGCAGCGCCGCAAGGCGTGGTCGCCCAAGGAAACCCGTTATGGTTCAGGCGCCCTCGCCAAGTTCGCCAAGCTGGTTGGCCCGGCGCACAAGGGAGCAGTGACGCACGAAGGCTATGCAGCCGAGCGCCACGTCTATGCAGACATCTGAATCTGACTTGAGGTGATCGCAGAATGGCCCGATCAAGGCCAGACTGTGGTGACCTTGTTCAGCAAGGCTTCACCTGTGTCTAGATAGATTAAGCGCATGATGAGACCTGTAATCACTTCTGCACTTTTCGCGTCGCTGGCCATATCCGCGTTGATGATGCCTGCATCAGCCCAGTCCACGGTTGCGCGGGCCTCATGTCATTCGCAGGCGCAGTCGATCAAGGCCGGCCAAAAGGAAGCCAAGGCCCTTCAGGCCGAGCGCTCGGCGCTGCTTGAACAAGTCGAAGCGGCTGGTGACGAATGGGAGGCGGCCGAGAGTACACGCCTGTTCGGTGACGCAGAGGTCGCCAAGGCAGATGCCGCAAAGCAGGAATATGAGGCTCTGAAAGCTGAGCTCATGAAGATCGATGAAGACCTTCAGGCACAAGTGGCCGAACTGAATTCTGCCGTCACCGACTACAATAATCGCTGCGCGACAAAGAAGGGCTAGGGTCAGTCCGTCAGTTCGGCAATTATCGGGACGTGATCGGACGGCTTTTCCATCTCCCGCGCTTTCTTGAATATTTCAACCTTTTCAAGCCGGTCAGCCGCTTGCGGCGACAGGAGCAGGTGGTCAATGCGGATGCCATGACCTTTCTGCCAGGCGCCGCCCTGATAGTCCCAGAATGTGTATTCGTGGGCCCGGCCATCCGCGGCCTCATAAGCCTCGGTCAGGCCAAGCCATTTCAGCTTCTGGAAAGCTGCCCGCGTTGACGGCAGGGCGAGGGCGTCATCACGCCAGACTGCCGGATCCCAGCAGTCTTCATCACGGGGAATGACATTGTAGTCGCCGGCCAGGACAAAAGCGTCTTCCTGCTTGAGGAGCTCGGTGGCGTGGCTCAGCAGGCAATCCATCCATTTGAGCTTGTAGTCATATTTGTCGCCGGGCGCTGGATTGCCATTGGGCAGATATAGCCCGCCTACGCGGATGGGATGCTCGCACATCACCAGCGCTTCGATGTAGCGGGCCTGATCGTCATCTTCGTTGTCCGGCAGGCCTTTCACCACGTCCTCTAGCTGATATTTGGAGAGCAGCGCGACGCCATTATAGGTCTTCTGGCCGTGAACGGCGCAGTTGTAGCCTAATTCCTCGATCTCCAGATACGGGAAGGCGTCCGTTTCGCATTTGATTTCCTGCAGGCAGACCACATCGCAGTCGATGGTTTTGAGGACCTCCAGTACGGTAGGAAGCCGGGCCTTGATCGAATTGACATTCCACGTCGCGATTTTCATGCGATCCGTATAGGCGTGATTCACGGCTGAGGCCATCATTCTACGGGCAGTTCTGCTTAATCCGGTCCAAGAGTCAGCTGCATGGGGTGACGGCGCGATACGAACTCAGTTATCGGAGTCAGTGTGTCAGGGGAAAGTGAACTCATGTTGCGGATTGCCGGCCTCGTCTTGCTGATCATCTCCAGTGTTGTCGCATGCGGACCGACACCGCAGCCGCGCCAACCGGATCTCTCCGAGCTTTACGCGTCCGCGCCGAGAGGGCCGCTACCGGACGGTGTGCGTCCGACACTGTACACGCTCGACCTTGCAATAGATCCTCGACAAAAACGATTTGGCGGCCATGTAACGATTGAGCTGGACCTCGACCGTCCCGCCACGGGTATTTGGCTCCACGGCCAGGACCTTGAAATCCGGAATGTCGTCGTTTCGTCCCCCAACCGGAATAGCGCGGAGGGCGTGTGGCGCGATGTTCTGCAGTCCGGCGTGGCCTGGCTGGGATTCCCGAGGCGTATGGGCCCGGGACCCGTTACAGTGGACATTTCCTATACGGCGCCATTCGACGCCAATCTTGCCGGTCTGTTCAGGGTCGATGAACAGGGCAATGCCTATGCGCTCGCCAAGTCTGAAAGTATCCAGGCCCGCCGCTTCATGCCGGGTTTTGACGAGCCAGCCTTCAAGGCGCCCTTCGACATCAGACTGACCATCAATGAGCGTGACACGGCGATCACCAACACCCTTGAAAAGTCACGGGAAACTCTTGAGAACGAGCAGATACGCGTTGAGTTCAAACGCACGCGGCCATTGCCAACATACCTGCTTTCGCTTGCGGTTGGATCATTCGAGACGGTCGAGGGACCCGACCTTGCACCGAATGAGGTGCGCGATGTGGCGATCCCTCTGACTGGCTATACGCGCGCTGGTAAGGGCAAGGAGATATCCTACGCGCTGATGATGACCGAACCGATGATCGACTTCTTCGAGCGGTCGCTGCAGGTGCCTTATCCATATGAGAAGCTCGACATTATCGCAGCGCCGCAATGGCCGAGCGGTGCGACTGAACTGGCGGCGGCCATTACCTACCGTGAAAGTCGCATCCTGTTCGGCCCTAGTAGCGGACCAGCCGCTCGGCGAGCCTTGCTTGGCATCCATAGCCACGAAATTGCGCACATGTGGTTCGGTGACCTCGTCACGCCGCCATGGTGGGACGATCTTTGGCTGAAGGAAGCATTTGCTAGCTGGGCGGCAGGAATCGTCCTGGCGGAGCTGGAGCCAGAAGGCGGTCATGAACTGGATGCGATCGCGGATTCAGTCAGCGCGATGGGGCTCGACAGCCTGGCGAGCGCAAGGGCTGTACGCGAACCAATCACGCTCAACGAAGACATCCGGAACGCCTATGATTCAATTACTTATGACAAGGGGCTCGCTGTCATTGCGATGGTCGATGCCTACTTCGGCGCTGAAACATTCCGACCGGCGCTGGGCCGATACATTCAGCGCTTTGAAGACTCCGTCGCCGACAGCACGGATTTCTTCGAAGTCATAGGCCAGGAAACAAATGAGCCCGATCTCACCAAGGCGTTCCGGAGCTTTGTCGAGCGGTCTGGCTTGCCCGTCATCAACACTGAACTCTCTTGTCCCGACGATGGTGTGCCTGAGATTCGCCTGACCCAACGGCGCTACAAACCGCTAGGGAGCATGATCGAGCAGGCCCAGCCCTGGACGATACCGTTCTGCATGACGGCGGGGACGAGTGAAGAGACTGTGCGTGCCTGCCAGATGATCAATGGCCGCTCCTCAACGCTGAGATTGGATGAGGCCGGTGCGTGTCCGGCCTGGGTCATGCCAAATGCGGACGGTAAGGGCTACTGGCGTTTCGAATTGGCAGATCCGCAATGGGCGACATTGGCGGTGAACTTCCATTTGTTGAGCGGCGGCGAAGCTCTGGTCGCCGTCGATAGTGCGCTGGCCAGCTTCGAAGCGGGCAGCATATCGCTGTCGTCCCTGACCGCGATCCTGGAAGCGGGGGCGCGGCGCTCGGAAAGGCAGGTCGTGACGGAAGCGATGGATGCTTACCGGTCGCTGATACCGCTCGTCGAGGGACGACCAGAGGCGCTGGCAGGCTTCCGGTCCGAACTGATGCGTGTTTTTCGTCCGAGACTGGCAAGTCTCATGTCCTCGGAGGATGAGAATGACCGCATTCTGCAGCAGCGCATAGAAGCCTTTCTGGCCCGCCAGGGGCGCGATGAAGCGCTTCGCGAGGAATATGCCAATGCCGCCCAGGCCTATGTCGGCATGCGGTCCCGCCGAGGCGCACGTGAACTCACCAGCGATGATTTTGCCACCGCTCTCGCCATTGCGATGCAGGAGGAAGGCGAGCCATTTCTGAAGGCCTTGCTGCGCAGCCTGAAGTCGATCGATGATCCTACTTTCGCAGCAGCGGCCGCATATGCGATCGGACAGAACTCTGATCCCGCACTGGCCGACGATATCGGATCGCTGACCTTGTCTGGAATTCTGGGGACTCGAGAGAATTACACGATCATTGCCGGACAGATGGACCAGCCCGAGACGATGAACGACACATGGTCCTGGCTACAGATTAACTTCCCGGAATTTCTCAAGGTCATTCCAGGCCAGCGGCCTCGTTCCACGCCTCGGCTCGCGAGGAGCCTCTGCACGCGTCAGGGCCGGGACGAACTCGAAAACTTGTTCGAGGTCTATGGTTCTCTCGCGCAGGGGCACGAGCGAGCACTGGCCGAAGCCCTGGAGAGCATCGATCTCTGCATCGCACTACACGATGCGAAAGCGGCCGAGGTCCAGGCTCATTTTGCCCGATTTGCACCGGCCGAGCCGGTGGCCCCGGTAACTGGTCAGGTTGTTGAGGGCTCTCCCGTGACAACACCGGCTTCGAGCAATTGATCGATCTCGGTGCTGGACCGCCCGAGGCTTGCAAGCACGTCGCGCGTATGTTCGCCAAGCCGCGGTGCCGGGCCCTTCGGGCCATCATCGGCGCCGGGAAAACGCACGGGAGATGCAGGTGAGGAAAAGGTCGTTCCATCGCCGGCAGACGAGGGAACATCGACAATACCTCCAGCGGCCTTCACCTGCGGGTCCTGGGCCGCTTCGGCGAGCGTTTGCACAGGGGACCAGGCGAGCGACTGCTCATCCAGTCGCTTGGCCATTTCTTCGCGCGTGTACTTCGCAAATCCGGTGTCCAGAATTTCGACGCATTCCTTCACGTTGCGTCGTCTCCCCTTGGCTGAGTTGAAACGTTCGTCGTCGATCAGATCTTCGCGTCCAATAGCGCGGCAGATGGGCGCCCAGTCCGCTTCTCCCTGGCGCGAAACAAGGCAGATCCAGTGGTCGTCGCTGGTCTTGAAGAAGTTTGTGATGGGAACATTCTGCTCATGACGAGACTTGGTCGAGCTGAGGCGCCCGAAGAAGAGCTGGATTGCGAAATCGGAGCCAACAGCAAACAGGGCGGTTCTCAGCAACGAAGACTCGACCAGGCGTCCCTTGCCGGTCTTGGTGGCTTCAACGAGCGCTGCACAGATGCCCGCCGCAGTTGCGATACTGGTCGTGTGGTCGCCAAAGGCCGTTCGGCAGGGAAATGGATCCTGTCCCTTTGGCACGGTTGCGCTGGCAACACCCGACCGCGCCCAGAAACTCGCAATATCGAAACCAGGCTTGTCGGCGTCGGGGCCTTCAAGGCCATAGCCGGTCAGGGTGCAATAGACGAGTTTCGGATTGTCGGCCTTGAGCTGTTCGTAACCGAGACCGGAGCGTTCCAGCCCGCCCGGACGCACGTTCGTCAGAAAGACGTCCGCATCCTTGGCCAGTTCGCGCAGCAGTGCATTGCCTTCATCTGTGCGCGTATCGATGGCGATGGATTTTTTGCCCCGATTGTCAAAGTCGAAGACCGGATTGTCCTGATAGTCTGTTCCGAGCGTCGCGAAAAACTTCCGAATCGGATCGCCGCCGGGCGGTTCGACCTTGATGACCTCCGCGCCCCAGTCACTGAGAATGCTGCCCGCGCCGGGAGCAGCCATGTAGGTCGCATATTCAATTACCCTGATGCCTTCGAGCATTGCGTGTGTGTCTCCCTGTTTTTTCCGGCAGGTCCAGCCGTTATTGGTAAACCGGAAATTAACCGGCTCGATCCAAATGTCTGCACATAAGGATCAGGTACTAGAGAGGCCCTTTCCCCATGGGTATAGCAACAATGCGTTCTCACCTGTCGCAGGGGGATATCGAAAAGCTTATGCGTGGCGAGACGTCTGAAGAGCGGGCGGGCATCGCGCATCGCCTTTGCCGCCGGATTGCGGCCGACCCGCTTACTGACGAAGAACGGGCGCATGCGGAAGAGATCATCAAGATTCTTGCCGATGACGCAGCAGACCTCGTCCGGCGTACGCTGTCTGTCACGCTTCGAAATTCGCCGCGCCTGCCGCGTGATGTTGCCTTGCAACTGGCACAGGATATCGAAGAAGTGGCCGTGCCGGTCCTGGAATTTTCTCCATCATTCACAGACGAAGACCTGATCGAACTTGTCCTTGCCGTTACCGCTTCAAAGCAGGCCGCCATTGCCTCCCGTCGATATGTCAACGAAGAGCTTACCGATGTGATCGCGGAGCATGGCGCTCCGGAAGCGGTCAGCGTTCTGACGCGCAACAAAGGAGCGGCGTGGACGAATTCGGCGTTTGAACACTCGATTCGCCGGTTCCACGACAATGATGACATCAAGGAAGGCATCATCAGCCGCGAACAGATTCCGATCCACATCGCCGAGAAGCTGGTTTCGCTTGTGTCTGGGCAGGCTTTTGATCTGCTCGTCAACAAGCATGAGCTTCCCGCGCAGATTGCAATCGACCTGGCTGCGGGCGCACGCGAGCGCGCCACGATCGACCTGGTCGAGCAGGCCGACCGCACGCAGGATATGGAGTATTTTGTTCATCAGTTAGATTTGAATGGCCGCCTGACTTATTCGCTTATCATGCGAGCCCTATGCGTAGGTCATATGAAGTTTGTGGAGTATGCCCTGGCCGAACTATCGGGCGTGCCGCACAATCGAGTGTGGCTCATGATCCACGATGCCGGCCCCAGTGGGTTGGCGGCGGTGTTCGACCGGGCAGGGCTGCCGCGAAAACTTCTTCCAGCCTTCAAGGCGGCGGTCACTGTTTATCACGAGACCGAACTTGACGGCGGCGCCAATGACAAGGCCCGGTTCCGTTCGCGCATGATCGAGCGGGTCCTGACCCAGTTCCAGGCGATTCCAAAGGCAGATCTCGACTACCTTCTCGAAAAGCTCGATATCTACTCAGAGCAGGCCGAGGTGCAGGAAGAGACCGAACAAGAAAACGTGCGGTATATCGGGAACGCCTAGGCGTCGGCGGATGGCCGCATGGCAAGTTCGACGCCGATCGAGGCCAGTTCATGCCCGTCGCGATAACGGGCGCCTTCTGCGATGACCGAAATTCCGCAGGCAACGGCAGCCTCGATGCGGTTCATCAGATCCTCGTCGCGGAAAAGCTTGCGCGAATCTACGCGGACCGTGTCCAGCATGAGGCGAAGCCCTGTATCGAGCGGCGTGTTCCAGGAGTGCGTCGCGATCACGCCAATTCGAAAACCCTTCCGGCGAAGATTTTCAATGCTGCGCGTGACATCCTTTCGGGATTGAGACAGCGACGCGTCGGTGACCTCGATGCAGATTTCTTGAGGAAGCAGGCGGCTACGGGCAGCTGCAGCTTCGCAAGCCATCGGCGTGTCGGGATGCATCATGGCTGATACAGGGGCTTCAAGGTGGATCGGACGCACGTCCATATCCGTAACACGTGCGCGCAGGGCCACGTCTTCGATCATGTCAGACAGCCAGTTGGCCGGGCTATCGACATTTGAAACCAGGCCCGACGCCCCGAACGCTGCGAGTTCTTCGTAGCGACGGGTCGACTGGACGGCGGCGCAGGTTACGTCGCCGGTCACGAGGTGAACAACCGGCTCAAATCGAAGAAGGCGTCCTGCGCCTGCTACGGGTCCGGTAGATTGAACGCGCATTCTGGCGTGTTGCATGTCTCACCTGTGTCTGTGATTGTCGGGAAACAAAAACCTAGCGAAACAAAGTTGAAATCAGGCGCACGACCCAGAGCCGATTTTCTTCAAATTTCTTGAAAGTTTGGGAGGACAGACCTTGAACGAACCCGCAGCCGCGCCGAAGCTTTCTTCGACGATCCTGTTGTTACGTGACAATCCCCGCCTTGAAGTCCTGATGGTGAAGCGCCACTACGAGATCGATTTCGCGGCAGGGGCCCTCGTTTTTCCAGGTGGAAAAACAAATGAGGAAGACGCCTCTGAAGCATGGATCGAACTCTCGGATGGCGATTTCCACGGTCCGGAACTTGCCGCGCGTGTCGGAGCCGTTCGAGAAGCCTTTGAAGAGTCCGGCATTCTACTGGCGCGAAAAATAGGTGCACGGGGGCCTGGAAAGCCACTCGTCGACGCGAAGCTTGCAGCGTCGCTTGAGGCTCATCGCGGCCCAGTTGATCGACAGGAGGAAAGCTTTGTCGAGCTCGCGCGCAAAAATGGCTTCGTTCTGGCGCTGGATACGCTTGTTTATTTTGGACACTGGATCACGCCAACCATGATGCCGAAGCGTTTCGATACGCACTTCTATCTGGCGCCAACCCCGCCTGAACAGTTGGCAACCCATGATGGCCGGGAGACAACCGAAGCCGTCTGGCTTGAGCCGCAGGAAGCCCTCGACATGGCCGAAGACGGACGTGCCACGGTCATTTTCCCGACGCGAATGAATCTTGGAAAGCTCGGGGAATGCGCACAGGTAGGCGCTGCGGTCAGTCGTTTTGCGACCGAATCCGTCGTGACTGTGTTGCCGGTGGTAGGCAAGGACGAGATGGGCAATCCATGTCTGCACATCCCAGCGGAGGCCGGGTATATGCAAACCACCGAACCTATCGAGCGCGTGGCAAACGTAGCAAAACGCTAGTGTGGATCGGCCTAGCGCTTGTAAGCTAGCGGCCGCTCGCTCTCGTCAAGATTTAGGTAACGGTCACGCAGCTTTGTTTGGCGGCTTTCCAGGGATTGCTCGACGCCGTTGATAAACACGTGGGTTGGCGCGCTCATCACTTCGAGAGGATCGCCGTCCCATATGACGAGGTCACCAACACTTCCGGGGGTGAGCGAACCGAGATCGTCCAGGCCGAAAATTGAAGCAGGTGCTGACGTGATCGCGCGCAAAGCATCTTCATGTGAGACGCCATTGGCCACCGCATTCCCAGCGCTTTGCAGCACCAGACGCGTCTGATGGCTGTCATCATCGAAATAGGCGAAGGCAACAGTGACACCTGCATCCAGAAGGCGTCCGGCGTTTTTTTGCGTGGATGCCAGGCTTTCAAAGCGTCCAGGCAGATTTGCATACTGATTCAGGATAACCGGAATTCCTGCTTCGCCCAGTTCATTGGCGACAAGCCAGCCTTCGCTCGCGCCGACTAGGGCGACATCAAGTTGCCTGTACTCATCTTTCAGGGCTATCACTTTGCGGATGTCGCTTGCTCGATCGACGGAGATCAGAAGCAGCTGCTGCCCCCGTGCCGCCGCTGAGAATTCCTGTGCATCGAGCCGGCCGAGCACATCGCCTTCATCAGAAGCGATGTAGCGGGCCGGATAGGTCCGGGCGTCCGACAGCGCGGCCCGCAGCGTTGCCCACGCAGACGCACGCGAGCCACCAGACAGGCCAGCACCGCCTTCGCCAAGGTTGATGAAGCTGAATGCCTGCGCTTTCGTGATTGAGTCAGCTTCGCCGGATGTATCGGCGACAAATCCCTGTCCACCAAACATGTTTGCACCAAATCCGGGAACCACGGCAATTCGTGTTACGCCTTCAATCCGTGTGACCGGAATGGTCGTGGCAGATGGGTTGAACGCGTCTGAAAGTTGAAGGGCAGGTCCGAACGTCGCTAATGGAGCAGTTGTATCATTCGTTGAGTCTTCTGCACCCACTTCCACGACGCCCACGCGCGAGAATGCGGAGAAAATACCCGGTGTAACCCAGGCGTCTTCAGCATCTATGCGAGCCATGTCGGCAGGAATGGAGGCGTCCGGCGCTACGGCGGTCACCCGGCCGTCACGGATGACAATTGTCGACCCTGCGACCATATCGTCGCCAGTCCAGAGATTGGCGTTCGTAATGGCGACGGACTGCGCATTCGCGGCAAAGGCGATAGCGGCGGCTGCTGAGCAGGCGGAGAGAAGTCTGCGGATCATTTCGTGTCTCCTTCGCCAGGCTGGCCGAGTTCGAAATCTGTAACCGGATTGAGGTCGGGATTATTGCGATCGAACATCAGCACGCCGTCAATGTAGACCTTCTCGGCTTGGGAATAGACGCTGAAGGGATCGCCGGACCAGACAACAACGTCGGCATCCTTGCCGGCCTCAAGGGATCCGGTGTGGTCGAAGATGCCAAGGGATTTCGCAGGATTGGCCGACAGCCACGTCCAGGCATCGGCCTTGGAGATGTCGAGCCCGGCCCTGTTACCGTCAGCGAGCGCCTTGGCGGCTTCCTGGTTGAGACGCTGGATACCGATGTCACTGTCGGAATGAACGATCGCACATGCGCCCGCATTATGGACAAGGGGTATGTTCTCCCGGATGCCGTCATAGGCTTCCATCTTGAAACCCCACCAATCGGCCCACATTGCGGAACAAATGTCTTCTTCCGCCAGCTTGTCGGCAATCTTGTAGCTCTCGACAGCGTGGTGGAACGACGTCACCTTGTAGCCGAACTCTTTCGACATATCGATGATCTGGGCCATCTCGTCGGCTCGGTAGCAATGCATATGGACGAGGATATCACCGTCCAGCACGCCCTTAAGCGTATCCAGCTCTAGGTTACGGCTGGGAGGGTCGCCGCCCTCATCTTCCCATTTTTCCCATTTGCGCTTGTATTCTTGCGCTTCAATCCAGGACGAACGGTAACCGGCAACGTTGCCCATGCGCGAGTAGGGGGCGCCGCCTGGAAACCGGCCGCCGCCATAACCGTAGACGCGTTTCGGATTTTCGCCGCACGCCATCTTGAGCGTGTAGGGCGCATCCGGAAATTTCATGCCTTGCACCGTACGCGACGGAACGTTCTTTACCGTCACACCCCGTCCGCCAAACAGATTGGCCGATCCGGGCAAAATCTGCATCGAAGTTACACCACCAGCGAGGGCGCGGACGAAGCCAGGATCCTGCGGCCATGCACCATGCTCAGCCCACACTTCTGCGGTAACCGGCCCAGAAATCTCATTGCCGTCACTGTGCGCCGATACACCGGGTGACGGGTAGACGCCCAGATGGGAGTGATTGTCGATGATGCCGGGCGTAACGAACTTGTCGCTGGCATCGATAACCTCAATGCCTTCGCCCGGCTCTAAATCGTCGCCGATCTGAATGATGTCGCCATCACGCAAGAGAACATCGTAGTTCTGGAATACGCCGCCAATGCCATCATAGACCGTCGCATTCTGCAGCAGGACGGGGTTGGAAGGGTAAGGTTCGTAAGTGGACGGAAACGGATCCTTGTCGAACGCTCCCGATGCCGCCTTTGATGGCGCGTCGCCTGTCCCGCCTTCGCTGCACGCCGCTGCGCCAAGCAAAAGAAGTGCGCCGCTCGCCGTTCGCCATGCGTGTTTCATTTCAGCCCCTAATTGCCGCTCCCAAGGGTGTCATACTGCCCTGATTGCGACGGGATTCAATGCTTGCGCATGCAATTTGCGATCATGTGGCTTAATTGCCCTTCGGCGGAATAGACCTCGTCTTGAGGGCGTAGGCAAATTCCTTCAAACGCGAAAAGGCACCGAACTCGGAAACAGCAATCTGGTCCAGGCGGCGCTGCAAGCGTCCTGTCGTTGAAGATGGCGTGTCGGCACCGGCGAGCTTCCAGGCCATCCGGCTGGCGCGGTGCTGAAATGCTTGAAGGCCTGACCCCGTTTCGAAGACCGGCCGAGCCGTGCGGTGATCATTCGAAAAGTACTTCTTGTAGTGGTCGTGCCCATTGGCCAGGTCGTATACGCGCAACCCCATATCTGGCATATGCTCCAATACGCTCATCAGCAGAACATTGCCGGGTGAAAAGTGGGCAAAAGCGGGATTGAAGGCAGCGATCCACGGATGAAACGCATTACCAATCCGGACACCGAAGTGCCCGCTGATCAGCGTTCCGCCGACGCGCAGGGATGTCATGAAGCTGTAAGGACTGCGCGCGACAGCGTCGAGGATTTCACGCGCTTTGGTCGCATTCGTGAGATCGACATAGCCGCTCTGGCGAAATTGGGCGCTCTTGAATTGCAGGAGGGTCTCAAGCGTTTGCTCATCGGGGCGACCCCAGTCAAACGCCGGCACGCCCGCCTCGCGTTCCAGCTGGTTTCTAAGCCGCCGGAAGTTCTTGAAGCGCTTGGCATGAGCCGAGCGTTGGTTCTCGTATAGGTCATCCGGACCCTGGTCTGAAAGTCGGATGATATGACTGTCGGTTTCGATGCCTTCAGCTGCGGCTTTTGCACCGGTATGTAGACATCGCCAAGGGTCCGGAACCGCTGATGAGGAAAACGCGGCAATACCAGCCAGTGCGAGTATATCCTTGATGGTGAGCGGAAACCCTTCGGCGATGACAGGCCCCGAATAGTCGGAAAAAGGCATGCCGAGCGGACGAGCATAGCCATTTGGGCGAAGGTGGACAGGAAGCACCGCTTTCAGGTCGTCTCTGTCATGAATCCGGATGATGCGAACATCATCACGCACGCCAGATATGACGTGTGCAAATTCGGGCGTCAGCAGCGCGCTGTCATAATCCTGGTGCGCGCGGCAGAGATTTCTCCAGGCTTCCACATCGTTTGCACTGAGGGCATCATAGCGCTCGACGGTAGCATGGAGGTGAGAGAAGGCGGTTTTTACCTTCATGATAGGTTCGCCTCGACTGCGAGAGGTCGCGTACATCCCGGGGCTTCGGGATCGACTATGAATGAAGCAGGGGTTGGTGTGCGACCGACTGGCTTGCGCTCCGATTGTTTCAGGAGCCTGGCGAGGGCCGCCTTTCCGATCATGGTCGGAGACACAGTATCAGGTCTTCCGGGATGGGCGCCAAAGTCTCGCCGCAGGCGGCCGTTGGTGTACAAGGCATTTGCGCGCAGCAGGGCCGGTACAGTCATGAATTCACAAGACAATGAGACGTTCAGCATGTCACCGTTCTGCACACGATGCGGTGCTGTCTGTGGCCAGGTGATGGCCATTCCGGGCTTGAGGAGGACTTTCTTAGCTTCCGTTTCAAATTCGCTTCGGAATGCCAGTCCCTCCTCCTGCTGACGCAAGACAATAGCTTCTAGCTTTTCGTTCGGTGCATAGCGGTCTGTCGCGGGGTAGACCCAGACCGTTTTCTCGCCGCGTATCTGGAACAGGGCAACGACCGGGATATCTAGGTGGTAATGCACATTGATACCTGGTGAGGAAATCAGCACGCCCATGTCGCGCTTGAAGATCTTTCGTCCGGTGGCGGCTTGCAACCCGTCGAATATCTGATCGGCAATCGGAGCGTAGTCCTCGACCAGCTGGTTGGTCGCGCGCAAGTTCAGCCAGATGCGGCCTTCACGGACGGCTTTCAGGAGATCCTCGCCAGATAGGTCGGGCGCGACACCGCGTATGGGCGCTTCTTCCCCTTCACCGTGAGCGGCAAACGTCCAGATGCCGAGCTGATCGCGCGGATACGCATCTAGTAGCGCAGCGAGCGATGCGTCGCAAAAGGAGGGCGATCGATCCAGCGTGTGTGAAGCGCTAATCAGCGTCTTGCCGAATGAGGTCTTGATTTCGTTTTGCCAGTCGATCGCCATGATCTGTCCCGTCCTGCAACAGTTTCCCGCTTTCGCCCGGTTGGAATGGCGTAAAGCGGAAGAGTCGCGTGACAGGCGAGCAAATATTGGACCGAACCTTGAGAAGAGGCTTGGCGCTACACGTCTAGGTCATCTGCGAAGTGCGCATTTTCCTGGATGAAACGAAACCGGTGTTCGGCCTTCTTGCCCATCAAGGTATCGATGAGTTCTGCCGGGCGCAGTTCTGTTAACTCGTCCATCGAGTCAGGGAGGGTGATGCGGGCGAGGGTCCTCGTGGCCGGATCCATGGTCGTTTCCTTGAGATGGATCGGGTTCATTTCACCGAGACCCTTGAAGCGGCCAACATCGACTTTCTGGTTGGGCTTGAACTCTTTCTGCATGAGCTCTGCCTTTTGCTCGTCATCCATCGCATAGACCGACTTTCCCTTGTAGCTCAGGCGATAAAGCGGCGGCATGGCAAGGTATAGGCGTCCACTTTCAATGAGCCCAGGTGTCATCTGGTAAAAGAAGGTGATGAGCAGCGACGCGATATGAGCGCCATCGACATCGGCATCCGTCATGATGATGACGCGCTCATAACGAAGATCGTCGATATTGAAGCGGGTCTTGAGGCCAGTACCCAACGCAAGCATCAGGTCAGACAGTTCCTGGTTCTTCTCCAGCTTGTCATCTGACGCCGAAGCGACGTTAAGGATCTTCCCGCGAAGGGGGAGGATAGCCTGTGTCTTGCGATCGCGGGCTTGTTTCGCGGAACCGCCCGCCGAATCGCCTTCGACGATGAACAGCTCGGTACTTTCCGGTCCATTGGCCGAGCAGTCAGCGAGCTTTCCAGGCAGGCGCAGCTTTTTGGTGGCGGATTTGCGCTGAACGTCTTTGGCCTTGCGCCGGCGGGCACGCTCATCCGCGCGCTCCATGGCCCAATTGAGGAGTTTGTCGGATTCCTTGGGGCTGGCAGCCAGCCAGTGATCGAAACGATCGCGTACGGCATTCTCGACCAGCCGGAACGCTGCAGTTGTCGAGAGCTTGTCCTTGGTCTGGCCAACGAATTCCGGATTACGAATGAAAACCGAGAGGAGGATGCCCGCGTAGGACATGATATCGTCCGCGGTAATGCTGGAGGCTTTCTTCTGGCCGGTCAGTTCGCCATAGTTTCGAAGACCCTTGGTGATCGCCGAGCGCAGGCCGGCTTCATGCGTCCCGCCATCCGGCGTCGGAATGGTATTGCAATAGGAACGGGAAAATCCGTCTGCCTCGCCAAAGCCAGATGCGGTCCAGGCGATCGCCCATTCGACCTTGCCGTCTTCTGTTTCGACCAGGCCGGAGAAGGACTCCGCGGTGATCGTATCCTTGCCCTTGAAGACTTCACCCAGCTGGTCGGCGAGTCCATTCGGGTAGGTAAGCACTGCTTCTGCCGGGACTTTGGAGTCTTCAGGCAGGAGTTCAGGGGCGCAGCTCCAGCGGACTTCGACCCCTCGGTAGAGGTAGGCCTTGGAACGTGCCATCTGGAACAGACGCGCCGGGCGGAAGCGCAGCTTTTCACCGAAGATCTCGGTGTCCGGTTTGAAACGGACGGTTGTGCCACGCCGGTTGGGCGCCGCCCCGGCAAGGTTCACCGGACCTAGCACTTTTCCGCGCTCGAACATCTGGACGTAGAGCTTCTTGTCGCGGGCGACTTCCACTTCCACCCGCTCTGACAGGGCGTTGACGACAGAGATCCCCACGCCGTGCAGGCCGCCAGCTGTCGCATAAGCCTTGTTTGAGAACTTTCCGCCCGAGTGCAGTGTGGTCATGATGACTTCGAGTGCCGACTTGTCGGGGAACTTAGGGTGTGGGTCCACGGGTATGCCGCGTCCATTGTCCACGACTGTCAGGTAACCGTCCTCGGCAAGATGAACTTCGATACGGCTGGCGTGTCCGGCCACCGCTTCATCCATCGCATTGTCGAGAATTTCGGCAAATAGGTGATGGTAGGCCCGCTCGTCCGTGCCGCCGATATACATGCCTGGCCGCTTGCGGACCGGTTCAAGGCCTTCAAGGACCTCAATGTCCTTTGCAGAATATCCGGATTGGTCTGGTGTCATATCGTCGAACAGGTGCGCTTGGTTCTGGGCTGCCATCGAGAAGACTCCGTCTAGACCGACTCATGGAAAGGATACGAGCCCCAATGACATGCCGAAGCTGTTAATGGCGCGTTAACCCTATCGGATTCCCACAAGAGTCTCGATTTCAGTCAACAAGTTCGCGGGCCCGGGCAAAAACAGCTTCGAACATTTCAGCGGTGAGTCTGCCCGTATTCGTGTTGTAACGCGAGCAGTGGTAGCTCGATAGCAGCGTGCGCCCATCGGGCAGGGGATATTCGCTGGCGTGACCGAAGGGATATTCCTTCAGCCGCAAACCAAGCGTCCGGACGGTGGAGTCGTGGGCAATCTTGCCGAGGCATAAAAGGACCTTGAGATTTGGCAGGGCGCTCATTCGTGCTTCCAGGTAGGGGCGGCAAGTGTTTATCTCCGCGCCAATCGGTTTGTTTGCGGGCGGGACGCAACGCACCGCATTCGTGATCATAGCCTGTTTCAGCCGAAGCCCATCATCGGGGCGTGCCTGGTAGGTGCCTTCAGAAAAGGCGAACTTGTCCAGCGTCGCATAGAGCAGGTCGCCTGCCCAATCGCCCGTGAATGGTCGTCCGGATTTGTTCGCCCCGGTGACACCTGGCGCAAGTCCGATAACCAGCAACGCTGCCCCGGGGTCGCCAAAAGAAGGCACCGCGCCGTTAAACCATTCTGGATGTTTGCGGGCGTTGTCCTCTCTATATTCAACCAACCGAGGACAAAGTCGGCAGTCAGCAGGTGCCTCAGGGGGCGTGCTCGTGTTCTTATTCATATTCATCATCTATCCGGGATCGTTCTTCAGAATCACTGTCACGGCGAGGGCGGGCAATCAGTTCAGCCATATCATTCAGATCAATGAAGACATCAGCTTCCCGGCGCAGTTCGTCGGCGATCGTCTGGGGCTGCCCCTTGACCGAGGATACCACGGTCACTCGGGCACCACGCCTTTTTGCGGCTTCGACAGCGCGCCGGAAATCACCGTCGCCGGCGAACAGCACAATATGATCGACCAGGCTGGCTGTCTCGGTGACGTCCACAGCCAGTTCCACATTCATGTTCCCCCGGACACGCCTGCGCCCTTCGCGATCTGTGAACTCCCGGGCAGGTTTGGTGACGACGTTAAAGCCGTTATAGGCCAGCCAGTCGACAAGCGGTCGGACGGGGCTGTACTCATCGCTCTCAACAATAGTGGTGTAGTAGCTCGCGCGCAGTAGGCGGCCCCTGTCCCTGAATTCACGCAATAATTTCCGGAAATCGACTTCCAGATTAAGCGCGCGCGCCGAAGAGTACAGACTGGCGCCGTCGATGAACAGCGCCAGTCGCTCGTCCTTGTAAAAGACCATCTATAAAATTCCGCTCTGGAGAAACATTCTGATGCAATGGCATTCAGGGTAGGTTTCAACTGCGTTTCAGACAAGAAGCCGGGTTGTCTTGCATTGGTGCAGCGCATATAAACAACGGTTACAGGAGATTTCCCCCATGGCACGCGTTACTGTTGAAGACTGCATCGAGCAGGTTCCCAACCGTTTTGATCTCATTCTGCTGGCGGCGCAGCGCGCCCGCATGATTCGCGAAGGTTCGCCTCTAACGGTGGACCGCGACAACGACAAGGATCCGGTCGTTTCTTTGCGTGAGATCGCAGATCGTTCGGTTTCCCTGGACGTTGTGCGCGAAGGCCTGATTGCAAACCTGCAGGAAGTTCGTCCTGGCGAAGAAGAAGAGCGAGAAGCAGACCGTGCAGCTCTCGAAGCCGCTCCTGCGGCAAGCGAGGAAGACGTGATGCGCGCCTACCAGGCCGAGCTCGAATCGGGGCGTGACGACAGGTTCTAGACAACTCATGGCCAGCGCGACCGTTACTTCTACTGATCGGTCGCCCGCAAATATGGAGCGGCGCGAGAGCGGTGCTCCGCCTGCTGTCCCAACAGCGGACGACCTCGTAAATGCCGTTGTTTCGTATCACCCGTCAGTGGACAAAGTCCGTCTGGCTGAAGCGTACACTTTCGCCAAGGAAACGCATGGCGAACAGCTGCGCAAATCTGGCGACCCATATTACACTCACCCAGTGCAGGTTGCGATGCTCCTTGCGGAGACGCGGCTCGACGAAAACACGATCATGGCAGGCCTCCTCCATGACACGGTTGAAGACTGCGATGTCTCTCTGGACGAAATAGAACGTCGGTTTGGAACCGATGTGGCCGAACTGGTGGACGGCGTCACAAAGCTTGGAAAGCTCGACTATAAATCTGAGAAGTCCAAGCAGGCGGAGAACTTCCAGAAATTTATCCTCGCAACTGTCCAGGATGTGCGGGTGCTTCTGGTGAAGCTGGCAGACCGGTTGCACAATATGCGCACGCTCCATTTTGTTCCGAAAGAGGAATCGCGCCTTCGGATCGCGCGCGAAACCATGGAGATTTATGCGCCACTCGCGAGACGGGTTGGTCTCTATGCGGTCGCATCGGAACTCGAAGATCTCTCTTTCCACCACGTCAATCCGGCAGCCAGGGCGAGCATCGTCCAGAAGCTGGAAGACCTAACGTCGGAAAACGCTGACGATCTTGAGAGAATCCGCTTTGCCATAAAGCAGATCGTTGCGGAGCAAGGGATCAAGGCACGGGTGAAGGGGCGCCGAAAGCAACCGTATTCTATTTGGCGCAAGCTGGAGAAGAAGTCGATTTCCTTTCGCGACGTCGCCGATATATTTGCCTTCCGGATCATCGTCTCGGATGTGAAGGAATGCTACCAGTTGCTCGGTGCGTTCCACACCGTGTGGGCCTGTTTGCCGGACCGGTTCAGGGATTTCATTTCTGTGCCGAAGCCCAATGGCTACGCTTCATTGCATACGACGGTCCGTGCATCGGGCAATCGCCTGGTCGAGCTGCAGATCCGAACGGAAGCCATGGACGAAACGGCCGAGCGGGGCGTTGCGGCCCACTGGACCTACAAGAACAGTGAATACGGCTTCGACCTCGAATCCTCGAAGGCAGCCGGTCTTGACCCTGGCGCAAACCTCAGGGCCTTCGGTGAGCTTCTCGCGGATGGTGCCGAGCCTGACGAATTTCTTGAGCATGCCAAGCTCGAGATGTATCGCGAACACGTTTTTGCCTTCACGCCTAAGGGCCGTCTTATCATTTTGCCGGGCGGCGCGATGCCGCTCGATTTTGCCTATGCAGTCCACACCGCCGTCGGTGACACGTGCGATGGAGTGAAGATCAATGGTGTGGTCCGAACACTCCGGACGCCCCTGAAGAATGGTGATGTTGTCGAGATCCTGCGTCGACCTGAGGCCCGCCCCGTGGTCGGCTGGGAAGCTCTGACGATTACCGGGCGCGCCCGTTCTGCGATCCGGCGTCTGATACGCGATCGCGAGCAGGCTGAGTTTGTGAAGCTCGGGCGCACGCTCATCGACCGAGATTTGCGCCGTGCGGGTCTCGACCCCTTCGAGGTCGATTTGCCTCGCGTGGCGCGGCGCGCTGACTTCGAGAGTTCCGAAGCGCTTGCCGAAGCCATTGGGCGCGGACGGTATGACACGGCAGAGTTCATCCGAACCGTGTTCCCCGGTTATGAACCGGTCCAGTCCATTCCGACCGATAGAACCGTCCTGGATGACAGCCATGCCAGCCTGATGGTGGCAGGCGAAGACCTGACACCTGGCGTTACCCTTCACTTGGGAGAATGCTGCCACCCCATACCGGGCGACCGGATTATCGGATTGCGGGAACCCGAAAAGGGCCTCGTGATTCACACGATCTATTGCCGACGGGTCGCTGAATATGAAGACCGTCCCGACCTCTGGGTTGACCTGCGCTGGAATGAGCTTGCGCGCCAGGGTGTCGTCGCGGTTGGGCGGATCAATGTCCGGGCCATCAACAAGCGTGGCGTCATGGCAAGTCAATGCTCTGCCATCGCGCAAGCGGGCGGGAATATCACCCGGGTGGAGACGAGCGAACGGAATCCGGACTTTCTTCAGCTGGTCTTCGATATTGAGGTTGAGGACCTTCGCCATCTGGAGCAGATAAAGGCCGCATTGCGGGCGCTCGCCGTTGTGGAGAGTGTCGAGCGGATTGAGGAGTCGGCGACTTGACCAGTGAAGACGTGCTTGAAGTGTTTCGCGAGGCAGGCGCTCTTCTGGAAGGTCATTTCATTCTGTCTTCTGGCAGACGAAGCCCTGTCTTCCTGCAAAAGGCGCTTGTTTTTTCCCGGCCTGAATTGTCAGCACGCCTCTGTGGGGCGCTAGCGGAAAAAGTGCGCGAGACATTCGGCAAGATAGATGTTGTTGCGGGACCGGCTGTGGGTGGGATCATTCCAGGATATGAGCTCGCACGCCAGTTGGGCTGCCGGTCCATTTTTGCTGAGCGTGTGGACGGCCAGCTCACTTTTCGCCGTGGTTTCTCGATCGCCCAAGGCGAACGCGTGCTGATCGCTGAGGATATCGTCACCACCGGCTTGTCATTCCGGGAAACTGTCGAGGCGCTTGCGAAACATCCCGGGGAAGTTGTCGGCGGGTCCTGCGTCATTGATCGGTCGAACGGCAAGGCTGATGTTGGCTGTCAACTTGTCTCGCTCGCGCAGGTCGACTTTCCCGACTATGACCCGGAAGAACTCCCGCCAGAACTGGCTTCCGTGCCCGCCATCAAACCGGGTAGCCGCGGTTTGGCCTGAACTGAACAAATAGAGGCCCGAGCGTCCATGATCATCGGAATGGGCAATGACATGTGCAACATCGAGCGGATCGAACAGTCGATTGCCCGCTTCGGTGATCGTTTTAAACAACGCTGTTTCACGGATGTTGAGATTGCCCTGGCCGAGCGTCGGCGCAGGAGTGCGGAAACCTATGCCAAGCGGTTTGCAGCGAAGGAAGCTTGTGCGAAAGCGCTCGGCACAGGCGTGCCCCGGCGCGGCGTGCATTGGAAACATATGGGCGTGGTGAACCTTCCATCGGGTAAGCCGACCATGGCCCTGACGGGCGGAGCCGCTGTAAGACTTGAGGCTCTTCTGCCCGACGGGCATGAGGCGCTCATTCACCTCACTATCACAGATGACCATCCGTGGGCGTCGGCTGTTGTCATCATAGAGGCGATGCCGATAAGAACCGCGCCATGAAGAAAGGGCGCCCAAAAAGGACCCGGCTGCGCGCGGCCGGAAAATCAGTCCGCCGAAAGCGGCCTGAACTGAACGATGAGCAACGCGCCGACCTCGAAGGGCGTCTCGGCTACACATTCGGCCGTATTGATTGGCTGAACCGGGCGCTGACCCATCCGAGTCTGATAGATAACTACGATGGTGACGCGCAATTCTCCAACCAGCGCCTGGAGTTCCTTGGCGACCGGGTGCTTGGTCTCATTATGGCAGAAGTCCTGATCGCGAAATTCCCAGCGGAGCGTGAAGGCTACCTTACCAAGCTGTTTCACCATCTAGTGAGTGGCGAGACCTGCGCTGAAGTCGGGGAGGCCATGGGCCTAAGATCGTTTCTGTTCCTCGACCCGTCCATGGAGAAGAACAAGCGCGGAAGCTATGACAAGAGCGTTGCGGATGCTGTTGAGGCGATTATCGCAGCGGTGTACCGGGATGGTGGTCTTGAGGCGGCCCGAAAGGTGATCGACAAGCACTGGATCATGGATCTTGTTGAACGCGAGGTCTCGCAACAGAACCCCAAGACCCGTCTCAGCGACTGGTGCGGAGCCAATCGCGCGCCCTATGCGGTGTATGATATTATTGAGCGGTCCGGGCCGGACCATGAGCCGCTGTTTACTGTGCGCGTCCGGGTTGACGGGATTGGAGAGGCGACCGAGACGGGGCGGTCGCGACAGGAAGCGGAAATGGCAGCCGCAGACAGGCTATTGAGAGATATTCAGCGCAATGAGTGATACGGCGACAGACATCACGCGAGCAGGCTTTGCTGCCATTATCGGTGCACCGAACGCAGGCAAGTCCACGCTGACAAACGCCATGGTGGGCACCAAGGTCGCCATCGTTACGCACAAAGTGCAGACGACCCGGTTCCCGGTTCGCGGCATTGCCCACGCCGATGGAGCCCAGATTGTCATCGTCGACACGCCCGGCATCTTCGGTGCCAAGAAGCGTCTCGACCGGGCCATGGTGCGGGCGGCGTGGACGGGGGCGGAGGATGCGGATGCTGTTGTCCATCTCATCGATGCAGCGGCCTGGATTGCTGTGGAAAGCGGTAAGCCGACAGCCGCTCAGAAAAAGTCTGTGCAAGATGATCGGGCCGTTATCGAAACCCTGAAAAAATCCGGCCGGAAGGTCATGCTTGCATTAAACAAGATCGACCTGTTTGCGCATGACCAGATCCTTCCGCTCATGGCGCAATTCGATGAGGCAGGGGTGTATTCGCAGATCTTCATGATCTCTGCGGAAAATGGCGACGGTGTCGACCAGCTGATGTCCGCGCTGGCGGCTTCCATGCCAGAAGGAGGGCCTCTTTATCCGCCGGAGCAGTCAGCTGATATTCCAATGCAGTTGCTTGCTGCAGAGATCACGCGCGAAAAGCTCATGCTGCGGTTGCATGAAGAGCTGCCTTACCATCTCACGGTTCAGCCTGAGGCCTGGGAAAACTTCCAGAACGGTGATGTGAAGATACAGCAGGCCGTGATTGTGGGACGCGAAACCCACAAATCCATGGTGCTCGGAAAGAACGGCCAGACGATAAAGGCGGTCAGCAAGGCGGCGCGCCAGGAACTGAGCGAGTTGCTTGGCCGGCGCGTCCATCTTTTCCTGTTCGTGAAAGTCGATGAGAAGTGGCAGGAACGTCGTGAATCCTATTCCACGCTCGGCCTCGAGTTTGATGCCTGATGCATTGGCGCGATGAGGGCCTAATCCTCGGCGGGCGCAAATTCGGAGAAAGCGGCCTCGTCCTGGATGTACTGACTCGCAGCCGAGGACGGCGATCGGGCCTGGTTTATGGCGGCGCGTCGCGGAAGAAGCGCGGACAATACGAGCCCGGAAATCAGGTGGACCTTTCCTGGACCGGGCGGCTCGAAGAGCAGCTTGGACGCTTTGACGTCGCCGAAGCCACAAAGTTGCGTGCCTCCAGGCTGTTGGACCGACCGGACGCTCTTGCTGCCGTCGCGTCCGTGTGCGCCATCCTGCGCGGGGTACTCAATGAGGGCGACGAAGCGGGGTCGGCGGTATTCGAGGCGACACAATTGCTTCTCGATGCCATGGAGGATGATGTCTGGCGAGCGCTTTATGTCCGTTGGGAGTTGGGATTGCTTTCTGCGCTGGGCTTCGGACTTGATCTGGAAGCCTGTGCCATTAGCGGGGCGAATGACGGACTAACGCATGTCTCGCCAAAGACGGGACGGGCTGTGCGCGGGTCCGAAGCGGAAGAATATGTGGATCGGTTGTTTGTGCTTCCCCGCTTCCTGATCCAGCCGACGGCCGGCGCCACGCGCGAAGATATCTTGCATGGTATTGAGTTAACAGGTTTTTTTATCGAACGGCGATTGTTTCATGCAGTGAACAAGGATTTGCCCGAAGCGCGCCGTCGTCTTGCGGTGCGCATGCAAAAGGACCGTTAGCTGCAGAGGGCGCCGTTCCCCATGTCAAAGTGAAAATGGTCCGCGTGGTCGGCATTATAGTCCGGGCCGAGGACGACCGAAAATACTCTGCAGGCGCCGGTATGAACCGCATCGAGGAACGCACCTTCTGCGCTGTCTTCACGCCACTGTTCGCGAACCTGAATTTCTCGGCCGTCTTCAAGGCGAAAGCCGATTATGTCGATTGCGTTCGCCCGACCATGCTCACTCAGACGGTTTGTGCCGGCGATGTTCCTGCATGAATAGCTTCCATAGGTCAGCACTTCTTCGATACGGCTGCCGAGCAGGGATTCGGCCTGCGGTCGGACGACATCGTGTTCCCAGATGTACAGGGCGGCCATAGTCGAGCAGGTCATGCGAAGCGGGGTGACAGAGTAGGGGAAGTTCGACCGATTGAGCACAAGCGCTCGCTCAAGCGGACATGTCGGGGTACCGGCATTTTCGCCGACGGGAGAGTAGCCTATGCCAGCCTTGTCCAGGAGCGTGTAGCAGAGGCTGTTATCGCTCTTGATCCGGGTCAGCTTATAGTGCGTTGCAACGCCAATCGGATCGTCGAGATCAATCGGTCGAAGCGGATTGTGTTGAGGCGGCAGATAGCGGTTCACGATCAGGATTGCCAGGATAACGGTGGCAACGATCCCCAGCTGCTTGATTGTGCGCCTCAGCGTGTTGTTCATTCCTTAACCAATCCGGCCTTTCTGTTAACGTAAATCCTGCGGCGCTGATTCTGTTCAGCGGTCGAATCGATCCTAGGGAGCCGACATGTCCGATATTCTGGACCATGAAGATGGCAACATTATCAATGAACCGCTGAGTGAGGCGCTCACCAAGCGTTACCTTGCCTATGCGCTTTCGACGATCACGTCTCGCGCCCTGCCTGATGTTCGGGACGGCCTTAAGCCGGTCCAGCGTCGTATTCTCTACGGCATGCGTGAGCTGAAGCTCGATCCGGATGCTGGCTATCGCAAGTGTGCCAAGATCGTTGGTGATGTCATGGGTAACTATCACCCCCATGGCGACAGCGCGATTTATGACACGCTTGTTCGTCTCGCCCAGAACTTCTCCGTTCGATATCCGCTCGTTGATGGCCAAGGCAATTTCGGCAATATCGACGGCGATAGCGCCGCTGCTTACCGGTATACCGAAGCGCGCATGACCGAAGCCGCCAAGCTGATGCTCGAAGGCCTCAGCGAGGATGCGGTCGACTTCAAGGACAACTATTCGGAGACCGACACCGAGCCAGTTGTTTTGCCGGCCGGATATCCAAACCTGCTGGCGAATGGGGCGACCGGCATTGCGGTCGGTATGGCCACATCAATCCCGCCGCACAATGTTGCCGAGGTGATTGATGCAGCGCTCCTGCTGATCGAGAATCAGGACACGCCGATTACCGAACTGATGAACGTCATGCCAGGACCGGACTTTCCGACTGGCGGCATCATCGTCGAGCCGCGCAGTGCAATCCGGGAGGCATATGAGACCGGGCGCGGCGGTTTCCGCGTGCGTGCGCGCTGGCATACCGAAGACCTGGGCCGGGGTACGTGGCAGATTGTGGTCACGGAGATCCCGTTCCAGGTGCAGAAGTCGCGTCTCATCGAGAAACTGGCTGAGCTGATCGAAAGCAAGAAGGCGCCGCTTCTAAGCGACGTCAAAGACGAGAGTGCCGAAGACATTCGCATCGTTCTCGAACCGCGTGCCAAGACGGTCGAGTCCGATGTCCTGATGGAAAGCCTCTTCAAGCTCTGCGACCTGGAATCGCGTTTCCCGATGAACATGAACGTGATTCATAAGGGCGCGCCGCGGGTCATGGGGCTGCGTGAGGTGCTGCAGGCCTATCTCGACCATCGCCGCGAAGTGGTGGTCCGCCGGGCGCAGTTCCGACTCGACAAGATCGACAAGCGGCTCCACCTGCTCGACGGTTATCTCGTCGCTTATCTGAACATCGATGAGGTGATCCGCATCATCCGTGAAGAGGATGAACCCAAGCAGGTCATGATGGAACGCTTCGGGATTACCGACGTCCAGGCCGAAGCCATTCTCAATCTTCGTCTTCGCGCCCTGCGCAAACTCGAGGAAATGGAGATCAAGCGAGAGCATGAGGAGCTCTCAAAGGAACGCGAGGACATCCAGTCGCTGATCGGCTCGAAGCGGCGTCAGTGGACGCGTGTTGGCAAGGAGCTGAAAGAAGCGCGCAAGGCCTTCGATCCCGACACCGAGCTTGGCCGTCGGCGGGCTGCTTTCGAGGATGCGCCGGAGATCGATCTCAGTGCCGCTCTCGAGGCCTCTACACCTAAGGAACCTGTTACCGTTGTCCTCTCTTCCATGGGCTGGATCCGGGGTATGAAAGGTCACGGTCTCGATATGGACTCGACCAAGTTTAAGGATGGCGACTCGTTGTTCAAGAGTGAGGAAGTCTACACCACTGACAAGGTCGTTCTTCTGTCGAGTGATGGCCGAGCCTTTACGCTGAATTGCGACAAGCTCCCTGGTGGACGAGGCCATGGCGAGCCGATCCGGCTGTCTATCGATCTGGAAGACAATGTCGACATCGTCGCCATGTTCAAACTCGAGCCGGAGCGCAAACGTCTCGTCGCGTCGGACATTGGCTACGGATTTATCGTGCCAGAAAGCGAACTTGAATCGAACCGCAAGGCCGGAAAATCGGCCGTGAATACAGGCGATGGAAAGCTTGTCGTTTGCGAGATTGTGCAGGGCGACCACATCGCTGTGATCGGCACGAACAAGAAAATGCTTGTCTTTGCCCTTGATGAGTTGCCGGAAATGCCGCGCGGCAAGGGCGTCAAGCTGCAGACCTATCGCGGCAAGGACGCACTGGCAGATGCCATGACATTCTTCAGCGAAGACGGCTTGTTTGTTCGAGACGCCGCAGGCCGTTCGCGCGGTTTTCCTGAATGGCAGGAATGGCTCGGCAAACGTGCGCAAGCCGGCAAGGTTGCGCCGAAAGGGTTCCCGAAATCGGGACGTTTCAACGGATAGCTTGCCACGACGGGAGCCGACGTTTAGTCAGGAAAACAAGGTTTCAAATGATGCTGGAGATCCTTGAATGACCGCACTTTATGTTCTGCTCGGGGCTCTGGCCATCGTCGCGGTCTTCCTGATCGGCATCTACAACTCGCTGGTTTCGAAGAAGCAGCGCTGCAATCAGGCGTTTGCGGATATCGATGTTCAGCTGAAGCAGCGCCAGAATCTCATCCCGAACCTCGTCGAGACTGTGAAGGGCTACGCTTCTCACGAGCGGGAGACCCTTGAGGAAGTCATTCAGGCACGCAATTCGGCTGTTGCGGCGGGGACGCCCGGCGAAATGGCGCAAGCGGAAGGCGTGCTGACCAGCGCGCTCGGCAAGCTTTTTGCGCTATCAGAAGCCTATCCGGACCTTAAAGCCAACGAGAATTTCAAGGACTTGCAGGACGAACTGTCGGTGATCGAAGACAAGCTCGCTGCCGCGCGGCGCTTCTACAACGCTGCCGTCCAGGACTACAACACCTCCCGCGAGCAGTTTCCGAACTCGATTGTGGCCGGCATGTTCAACTTCCCTGAGCGTGAGTTCTTCGATCTCGGCGGAGACCGCACGGCGCTTTCGACAGTCCCGGAAGTCAAGTTCTAGCGCGCGCTTTGAACCATGGCGCCAGGCGCGCAATCGCCTCATGTGTTTCAGCAGTCGAAACAGCGAAACTGAAGCGAATATAGCGGTGTCCGTTCTCCGGATCGAAATCGATGCCCGGGGCGAGGACGACACCGGTATCTGTGAGAATTTCCTTGCACATCGCCATACTGTCATCGCTGAAACGTTCAATATTGGCGTAAACATAGAAGGCGCCGTCCGGCGGTGCGATCTCGTCCAGACCCATCTGCGGCAACGCTTTCAGTAGAAGTGACCGGTTTGCCCGGTATGTCTCTAGATGTCCTTGAAGCTCATCAGTTTCGTCCAGCGCCACAAGCGCGGCATGCTGGGCCAGCGAAGGCGCTGTCAGGAACAAGATACCAGTATAGGCTGCTGCCTTGTCGGCATAAGCATCTGGCGCGAGCAACCAGCCAAGCCGCCAGCCGGCCATGCTGAAATACTTCGAGAAGCTGTTGATCACAAAGGCGTCCGGCTCGAATTCCAGCATGCTGTGAGTCCGGCGCGTATAACTCAGCCCGTGATAGATCTCGTCGGAAATAATGGCGATCCCGCGTTCTCTACAAACACTGGCTAACGCGCTGAGTTCTTCGCCCGACATGATGGTTCCGGTTGGATTCGCTGGGCTTGCGATGATGAGCCCGTCCGGGGCCGGTTCGAGCGTAGCGATCCGTTCGGCCGTGAGCGAAAACCTGTTTTCCGGCCCGCAATCCAGCTCCAGAGCCTTCATTCCCAACGCCTTGACCGTGTTTCGATAGGACACGTAACCGGGCCGTGCCATTGCGATGGTGTCGCCGGCGGAAAATCTGCAGGCAAGCGCCGAAACGAGGCCCGCTGAAGCTCCGGCTGTGATGGCTATCTGTCCCGGACGAACCGAAACGCCATAGGTGTCGAGGTAATGCTGGCAAAGCCGCTTCTTAAGTGGGGCGCTCTCCCAATAGCCGAGGCTCTCTGCAGAGAGTATCTTCTTGGCTTCTTCAATCGCTCGGGCAGGGGCTCCTGTAGATGGCTGGCCGAACTCCATATGGATGATCGACCGGCCTTGGGCCTTCAGATCATATGCGATCTTGCTGATCGAGATCGCGTGGAACGGATCGATATCGACACCCATGGTTGCCCTCTTTGCGTCTCGTCTTACTTCGCAGCGATGGATGGCAGCCAGGTCGCCAATTCCGGCACCAGTGCGACCAGGAGGATAATCATCAGCTGGAGGCCAATGAACGGAATGGCGCCATGCCAGATCTGAGATGTCTTGATTTCCTCTGGTGCAGCGCCACGCAGATAGAAAAGCGCAAACCCGAATGGTGGGGTGAGAAAGCTTGTCTGCAGGTTGAGCGCCATGAGGATCGCCAGCCAGACCGGATCAAAACCCATGATGATGAGCGGTGGTGTCACCAACGGCACCACCACAAACACAATCTCGATGAAGTCCAGGAAGAAACCCAGGACGAACATGACCAGCATCGCGCCGACCAGCGCGCCCCATTTACCGCCGGGAAGCGAATGGAGAAGGTCGGCCACGATTTCGTCCCCGCCAAATCCCCGGAAAACAAGCGAGAAGAGAGATGCGCCAATCAGGATCAGAAACACCATAGAGGTGATATGCACGCCGCTTTGCAGCGCTGGTGACAGTTGCGACTTGCGGTACAGAACCAACATGCTGGCGAATACACCGGCGAAGAAAACAGCCGTTGCGACGAGCGATACTGCCACGCCAGCATAGGCGAGCGCGCCAGCATCAGCCACGCCAAGCCGGAGATCCACGAGATTGGTGACCGTCAGAATAAGCGCTACGCTCGCAAAGGCTGCATATATCAGGGGTACCAGTCTTCGGTCTTGCACTTCTGAAAGCCGAAGCCCGGCAAGAAGTAGTGCGCCGGCCACACCGATGGCAGCAGCTTCAGTAGGTGTTGCTACACCTGAGAGGATTGCGCCGAGAACCGCAAAGATAAGAAGCAGGGGGGCTCCTAGACCGAATAGTATCTCCTTGCGGGTGAGCGGGTCACTGCTGGACGTGGTGGCAGCCGGACACCGCTCAGGCCTGAGCCACGCATTGAGGGCTATCCATAAGAGGTAAAATCCGACCAGAATCAGGCCCGGAAGCAGAGCGCCAGCAAATAGGTCGCCAACAGACACAACAAAAGCGCCCACGTTCATTTGCGAAGAAGCCTGGCTTGCCGCGTTCGACACCGCATCAGCGAGCAGGATCAGTACAATGCTAGGAGGTATGATTTGGCCGAGCGTTCCGGATGCGGCTATCGTTCCAGTTGCCAAGCGCGGATCATAGTTCTGCTTCAGCATGGAGGGGAGCGCGATCAGCGTCATTGTGATGACTGTTGCGCCAACAATACCGGTGGATGCGGCCAGCAGTGCGCCCACGAGTATGACCGCGAAGCCAAGCCCCCCATTGATGCGACCAAGCAGGCGGCTGGCGATGTGGAGCAGGTCCTCGGCAACTTTCGAGCGTTCGAGGATGACGCCCATCAGGACAAAGAGCGGTACGGCAACCAGCGTTTCGTTCTGCATAATCGCGCCGCCTTGAATGCGGCTTGGCAGGGAGCCGAGCAGGGATTGTGGGAATACGCCGAGCGCCATGCCAATCAGTGCAAAAATAAGAGCGACGCCGCCAAGGGTCAGTGCAACCGAGTACCCTGCAAGCAGGGCAGCGATGGCTGTGGCAAACATGCCCAGAGCCAGAATGATCTCAAGCTCCATAGTGAGATTCCGTTTCAGGGTCGTCTTGGGCGTCGGCAGGCAAGCCGCCCGTTAGCTTCAACGCGGCGCGGAGGGCAACGGCAAGGCCGGCCGCAATCATCAGCACGGCAAAAACCGGCACGAGCGTCTTGAACAGAAAAAGAATTGGAAGACCGTCGCTTTCCCGCGACCCTTCGAACAGTAACCAGGAGCGGCTCAGTCCCTGTTCGCCCAATGTGATCAAGCGGATCATGATAGGAAACAGGAACAAGTAAGTGCCACCGAGCTCGATCCAGTAACGCCCGCGTTCGCCAAACTTGGGTCTCAGAATATCGACCCGGACATGCGCATCATTGGTCAGAGCGGAGGCCGAGCCCAGCATGAATACCGCCGCGAACGCGTAGATCACAGCTTCTGACAACCAGGTCCACGACAAGGCGAAGGCATAACTCGCAATTACAACGGCCAGTTGAGCCATCACCAGGGCGATGGCAAAGAAGATGGCGGCGTTGAGCGCCCAACGGATTGAGCGGTCAAGATAATTTCTGAGACGCCGAGCCGGTTCGGAGAAAAGCCTGGGGAAGGTCAGCGTCAGCAGGGGCAGCAGCAGGATAGGCACCAGAAAAAAGCCGATCCAGTTCAGGAAAGCGCCGATCCGCAAGAATACCTCAGGCTCCAGCATTTCAGCCTCTAGCGCTTCCGGCCGAGTTCGCGAGCGGCGTAGTAAGGACCATCAGATACATTCGCCCAATTAGACATGCTTGCCAGCGCGGTCTCAAAGCTTTCGTAAATGCGCTTCTCGATTCCATCTTTTCCCGCCGCTGCGCGAACGTCCCGTGAGGCTTCTGCCATTGCCTTTACGACGTCTTCGGGAAAAGACCTGAGCTGAACACCATGTTCTTTCGTCAGGATGTCGAGATAGACCGCGTTCTGGTAGGTGAATTCGCCAAGCGAAGTATGATTTGTACTTTCACAAGCGGCCTTCACGACTGCCTGCTCGCTCGCCGACATGCTGTCCCACAGTTTCCGATTGATCCCGACGGCGAGGCTGGCACCTGGTTCATGAAAGCCTGGGCCATAATAATATGGCGCTTCGCGGTAGAAGCCGAGCGAATAGTCGTTCCAGGGGCCCACCCATTCGGTCGCGTCGATATTGCCCGTCTGAAGGGCCTGGTATATTTCCCCGCCCGGCAATGATTTGGCCGCTCCGCCAAGCGCTCGTAGGACATCACCGCCTTGGCCGGGTATCCGCATCTGGAGGCCGACCAGGTCATCAAGGCTGTTGATTTCCTTTCGGAACCAGCCGCCCATCTGGTGGCCGGTATTCGCGCCCTGAATTGGTTTGATGCCGAAGTCGCCAGAAAGCTCATCCCAGAGCGCCTGTCCGCCGCCAAAATCGATCCATCCCATGATTTCCTGTGCCGTCATGCCGAAGGGCACAGCCGTGAAAAAGGGGTAGGCAGGTGATTTCGCTGTCCAGTAGTAGTCCGCCCCGTGATAAATGTCCGCCGAGCCGTTTGCCACGGCGTCGAAGCTTTCAAAGGCTGGGACAAGTTCGCCTGCCGCAAAGACTTTGACCTCAATAAAGCCTTCTGACATCGCGCCGATGCGCGCGGCCACACGTTCTGCCGCTTCACCCAGACCCGGCAGTCCCTTTGGCCAGGTCGTGACCATATTCAGCTGTCGGCGGTTCCGGCTGATCGACGGCGCGGATACGCTAGACTGAGTGCCGGGATTGCTGAAAGAGGCAGCGGCGCCGCCAAGCCCCAACAGGCCTGCGCCCAGCAGATTGCGTCTGCGCATCTTTTCCTCCCCCGGAACTCAAATTGGCTGCACCTGCTTCAGGCAGATCTTGTTGTCTATTCGTCTTCTTCAAGCCGACGCCAGACCGGCCCGTCAAGCACCTCAAGAGGCTGGAAGCGTTTCTTGTAGGCCATTTTCGGACTCTGCTTGATCCAGTAGCCCAGATAAACGTGAGGTAACCCGTAGGATTCCGCGTTCCGGATATGGTCGAGGATCATGTACGTGCCGAGGCTGCGCTTTGGCTGGCGGGTATCGAAGAAAGTGTACACCATCGAAAATCCGTCGCGCAGGATATCGGTCAGGGAAACAGCGACCAGCGGTGAATCCTCCTCTGGGCCTTGCCTGTACTCAAAGAGAGCCGTTTGCACCGGGGTTTCATTCACCATGCCGGCATATTCGCGAAAGCCCATATCGGACATACCGCCGCCCTCGTGACGGTTGACGAGATAATGTTTCAGCAGACGGTACTGCTCTCGCGTGGCGCGTGGCTCTACGGGGCGACGAACCAAGTCTCTGTTCCGGCTCAGAACGCGCAGCTGATTTCGGCTTGGCGAGAAGCTCTGTGCATCGACGCGGACGCTCCGGCAGGCATTGCAATTCGGGCATGCAGGGCGATAGGCGACCGACTGGCTGCGACGGAAACCCGCTTCACTGAGCTGGTGGTGCAGAGCGTCGGGCGCTGCCTGGCTGAGATGCGTGAAGGCTTTGCGCTCAAACTGGTCCGGCAGGTACGGGCAGGGCGTCGGCCCCGTCACGTAAAACCGCAATCCACGGCGAACGCCCGGAACAGTAAAGAGTGTTTCATCAAGCTTCATTGTTACCGATTAACACACTCAAAGGTCAAAACGCCAAGGGGCCAGCAGCGTAAATGCCACCCAGATCACCAATACTAATGGACCACCGAACTTTACGAAATCCGAAAATTTGTAATGTCCGGGGGCCATTACAAGCATATTCGTCTGATAGGCGACTGGAGACGCGAAACTGCAGTTGGCTGCATAAATGACCGCCAGAATGAATGGCAGGGGGTCAGAACCGGTTGCGTGAGCCGCTTCCAGGGCAATGGGCGCGAACAGTACGGCTGCAGCCGCGTTGCTCAAAATATTGGTCAGAAATGCGACGCAGAGGAAGACTGCAGACAACACCGCGAGTGGGCCAAACGGCTCAGATGCATCGACCACAAGATCGGCGATCAAAGAAGCGGCGCCAGTTCGCTCGAGGGCTGTGCCCATTGCCAGAGCAGCGCCGATGACCAGAAAAATACGCAAATCCAGAGCGCGACCAGCCTGCCGCACGTTCAGGCACCGGAACAGGATCATCGCCGTAGCGGCTAAAACGGAAGCGATGAGAATGGATGTCAGTCCCAGCGCTGCGAGTAAAACCATGCCGATAGCGATGAGCCGTGCGGCATAGCCCCGCGCCGTCATGGGAAGCTCGCTCTGGGACCATTCGAGCAAGATCAGGTCGCGGCTCGAACGAAGGCTCTGAAAGGCATCGATTGGTCCGCACAGCAACAGCGTGTCACCGGCTTCAAGCCGGATTTGACCGAGTTTGGCCCTGATCATCCGGGATCTTCGCTGAATGCCCAGAACAACAGCCGACGTGAGGCGGCGAAAGCCGATAAGTTCAACCGTGCGACCTGCCATGCGAGAGCCCGGTGCGACGACCGCTTCCATGAGGCTGAGTGGCGGCACGTTGTCATCGACCGATTCGTTCTCGTTTCCGCCGCGCCAGAGTTGCTGGAGCATACCTGGCCTGGACGCGAGCAGATCAGTCAGGGCTTTTCGCGTGGCGGCAACGATTACGAGGTCTCCGGGCTGAAGCCGGATATCCTCAAAAGGTGGCAAGATTGCTCGCTCGCCTCTCTGAATCATTCTCACCGTCATGTCCCTGAGGTCTGGAAACATGCCTGCGACCGGCTCTTGCCCGTTGAGGAAGTGGTCGTGGGTGATGTCGATCTGGGCAAGAAACTGCTTGCCGGATGGCACCAGTTCGTCAGCGAATGTGTCCCGGTTCGGCAGAAGCACCCTGGACATCAAGGCAATATAGGCGAGGCCAACGCCAGCAAGCATCAGGCCCATCGATGTCTGCTCGAAAAACCCCAGTCTTACTCCGTCAATACGACGAAGCGCGTCAGCCGCAAGAAGGTTGGTTGATGTGCCAATCAGGGTGGTCATGCCGGCCAGGATCGATACGAAACTGAGAGGCATCATCAAACGCGATGCGCTCGTCTTCATCCTCATTGCGATGGCGCTCATGACAGGAAGGAACATGACCACGACGGGCGTATTGTTTGTGAATGCGCTGATGCCGAACACGGCGAAGAAGGTCGCCAGCAGTGTCGATACCGGCCGTTTCCCGTACTGACTGACGAGGACTTTTGTCGGCCCTTCGATTGCGCCCGTCTGGAACAGGCCCTGTCCGACCACAAGCAGCGCCATGATCGTAATCAATGCGGGATTGCCGAAACCGGCCAACAGGTCAGCAGACGAGATAGGAGTCCCGCCGGTCCCCGTGGCGCCAGGCAGTGAAAACAGAATTAAGAACCCGGCAATCACACAAATGGAGACGGTCTCCATCGACCACCGGTCCAGCATGTAAAAAACGATGGTAACGGAAACCGCCAGCAAGCTGGCCCACATGGGCCAATTCGACATCAACTCAGCGGTCATCCGGCCTCCTCGCCCACGAGAGCGACCTTGGCTCAGGGACGCTCGTCAATATGGACGACTATGCTCAAGCGACGGTTTTGTGGCAAGTAAGGTGCGTCGGGACGCAGTGGTTTAGTGTCTGAAAGGCCGGAAACGCTGGCTATCAGATCGTCCGGAACGCCGTTTGCGATCAGGCCGCGCCGCGCCGCATTGGCCCGACCGGAGGACAGCTCCCAATTGGAATAGTCTTGGCGATTGACCGGTTGACTGTCCGTATGACCTTCCAGGGAGATGGGGCGCCCAATGGTTTTGAGTATGCCGGATGCAAGTGCAATCAGCGATTCGCCTCTTTCGTTGAGGCTTTCCATCCCGTTTTCGAATAGCGGTGCCTGGTCAAGATCGATAAGTTCGATCCGAAGACCATCCTTAAAGCGCGTCAGGCTCACATTTGTGGAATTGTCAGAGAACAGAGCGGAGTTCGTGAGCAAAGCTTCCACATCGGAAACTGTCGATTCTTGGTCTGGCTCAACGGAAACGGCTTCCATTTTGTCGGCCCCAAACTGCCGGGCGAGGTCGGCACGTTCCTCAGAACTGGCGCCAGACACCATCCACATCACGATAAAAAAGGCGCAGAGGGCGGTGAGGAAGTCTGCGTAAGCAAGCTTCCAGGCTCCCAGTCGCCTAATCGGCGCTTGGGGCGTTCTGCCTTCCAGCGCCTGTGATGAATAGTGTCCAGCCATTGGCTCCGATCTTTCTGATCTGGTGCTTGTTTACCATGCCAATCTTGAGGGCGGGTCTCGTCGAACGTTTCAATTTGATCGAAATCTGAGAGACCGGCATATTTTGATTGCGTGACAGGCACGTGCGTCCATCCGGCGGGTGTTACTGGCTCACCTTTCGCGGTAGGCGTTTGTTGCAATGAAGAGGTGAGATCATGAGCAAATGTGCATTCCTTGGCCTCGGCGTCATGGGCGCCCCTATGGCTGGTCATCTTGCCAGGCAAGGACATGACGTGAAGGTGTGGAATCGTACAGCTAAAAAGGCTTCGACATGGTCTCAAACACATCGCGGTGAAGCTGCCAAAGATGCGGCTGATGCCGTATTCGGTAGCGAGTACGTGTTCATGTGCCTCGGCGATGACCCGGATTTAGAAGAAGTATTTGACGCGATCGAGCCGAACCTCGCTGCGGGAATGATCGTTGTCGATCACACAACGGCAAGCGCCGAACTGGCCCGCAGGCTTCACGCCCGCTGCGAGGCGCGAGGGGCCAGTTTTATTGATGCTCCGATTTCTGGCGGCCAGGCTGGTGCCGAGAACGGTAAGCTCACGATCATGTGCGGCGGTGATGCGGCTGGCATGGAAAAGGCCATTCCGGTGATGAAAGCCTATGGTCATCGCATCACACACATTGGTGAAAGCGGGGCCGGACAGCTGGCCAAATCTGTGAATCAGATATGCATTGCAGGCATTGTTCAGGGGTTATCGGAAGGCATCCACTTCGCCGAGCGCAACGGCCTTTCCGTCGAAAAGGTGATCGAGGCAATTTCCGGAGGTGCGGCCCAAAGCTGGCAGATGGACAATCGCTGGAAGACGATGAGCGATCGCGAGTTCGACCATGGTTTCGCCGTTGACTGGATGCGAAAGGATCTCCGAATAGCCCTCGACGCCGCCCGTGCTTCCGGCGCGAGCCTACCGGTCACCGCGCTGGTCGATCAGTTTTATGCAGATGTTCAGGCCATGGGCGGGCGGCGCTGGGATACTTCGAGCCTGCTTAACCGACTTAACAGTAAAAAAGCCGACTGACGTGCGCCAGATTGATGTTCACGTGAAGACACGCGACAAGGACGCGGTGATCCGGGTGGTAAAGGCGTTCAAACCGGTGGACTGGATGATCTTTCCAGTCGAACAACAAGATCGTGCACTTGTGCGCATCATCATGCACGACGGCCGCAGTCAGTCGTTGAGCGACGGTTTGCAGGACGCTTTACGTGATAGCCGGGACTGGCGCATCACAATGATTCCGATTGAAGCGACTTTGCCTGTGCCTGAGCCGCTCGAAGACGAAGAAGCCAGAGCCAACCTGCAGGTCCTGCGGGAAGAGTTGCTGGACGATGTGACGCGCGACGCGGCCTTGAACCGCGATTTCCTGATCCTGTCCGGTCTATCCACAGTGGTTGCGGCGATCGGTCTGAATTCAGATGGAGTCGCAGCCGTGATCGGGGCCATGGTCATCGCGCCTCTGCTGGGGCCAATTCTTGGTTTTGCCTTGGGAGCCGGGCTCGGCAATTTCAATCTCATAGGCAAATCGACTCGCACGCTCGCAGCAGGCATTGGGGTCGCGCTTCTGACGGCTTTTCTATTGTCGTTCCTGCTTCCAATAAACAAGGAAAGCCACGAACTGATGTCGCGCGCGGAAGTGCGGCTGGACGGCGTTGCTTTGGCTCTTGCCGCGGGTGGCGCGGCTGCGTTGTCTATGGCGCGCGGGCGGTCCGCCGTTCTTGTCGGCGTGATGGTTGCCGCGGCGCTTTTGCCGCCCGGCGCAGCCCTCGGCCTGTTTATTGGATCGGGCGAATGGACCTTGGCCACGCGCGCAGCGATGCTGTTGTTGCTGAATATCGTCTGTCTGTTTCTCTCTGCGCTAATCGTTTTTCGTTTCAAGAAGATTCGGCCGCGTGGCTGGATCGATCAACGAAACGCCAGCCGCGCAACCAGGATAAATGCCGGGCTGTCCGCAGGATTGTTGATCCTGCTGATTGTGCTGATTGTTGTTCTCGACCTCGGGTCGTCAGTCGACCTGACCTAGTAGGGTCGGGACGCTCTAGTTTCGTGACGGGTAAATACCCTGCAACGCGATACAGGTTTTGAGCTTCGCAGCATGATTTGCACCTGGAGAAGCCGGCTGTGACGGGTTTGTCTCGCCGTTGTTGCGGATAACGATGCTGGATACTCGGTCGTTGAAGCCCTCATTAACGAGGCACGCATCAGTATTGCTCACCGTCATGCTTGCTCCGTCCAGTGCCGTGCCGTCATAAAGCGTCGCCGTCCATCCGTCCGGCAAACGGATAGAAGACATGTCATTGTCCGTAAAACCCGAGAGTGCAGATAGCGGGTAATTGCCCGGCGCGAGCGAAACAGACCAACCCGAAAACTGGCAGTGCTGATAGACCTCTGCCTTCAGGCTTGACGCCGGAGGCGGCGACGACTTCGTTGGACGAAGATCAGGCAGAGCAAAGGTCGTGCGCCCATCGCCACCGAATTGAGTGCCGAGAAGGCTGAATAGTGCTGTGTTTTGATTGATCGGTAGAAGCTGTCCTTCGGCCGCCGCCCAACCTCGCGGGCAAAATTGGTACGGAAACTCCTGGATTGTGCCGAGATAGGCGTCCTGAGCTTGAGCACTAGGCGCTAGCGCCATAAGGGCGGCGCATGTCGTTACCAATCCTGTTGTCAGCTTGTTTTTCATTGCGTCCTCCCCTGTTCGGGCCACTATGGCCGAGTGCGATAGGATCGCAAGAGGTTTCCGGGTGGCTTCTGGAAGGAGAAACTTTGGCAAAATCAGAACACAAGACAAAGCCGACCGGGCGATCTCCAGAAGCGTTTGTGGCAAGTGTCGAAAACGAGACCCGCAGACGTGATGCGGAAAGGCTTCTCGTTGTATTCGCAGAAACGACAGGCATGGTGCCGAAGATGTGGGGTCCGAGCATCATTGGATACGGCCGCTATCAATACAAATATGAAAGTGGGCGGGACGGGGAGTTCATGCTGACGGGGTTTTCGCCCAGAAAGGCCAATCTCGCCATTTATGTCATGCCCGGATACTCAGCGATGTCGGACAAGCTGGACCGCTTGGGGAAGCACAAAACTGGAAAATCCTGTCTCTACATCAACAAGCTGGCTGACGTGGACGAAAGTGTGCTCGCAGAAATCATTCAGGATGGCTTGCAATACATGCGTGCGAAATACGAAACGCGGGACGACTAGCCGTTTGATGGTCAGAGCGTTTCAATAAGCGAGCGGAGAAGGGCGTCGATTCTTTCTCGCGCTTCAGCATGGGACATCGCACTGTCGTTGAGAAATATTGTGAACGCGTAATCGCGTCCAGTTTCGGAACGAAAGTAGCCGGCGAGACCATCCACTCCAAACATTGTCCCGCTTTTTGCCCGCACAACGCCTTCCTGGACGCCGCGCGGAAGCCGGTATTCGAGTGTTCCATCTTTTCCATTTGCGGCGAGTAGGCCAGACCAGCTTTCATACCAGGGTTGGTGGGTAGCCCACACCAGAAGCCCCGTCATCGCATCCGGTGTAATGCGGTTGTAAGAAGAAAGGCCGGAACCGTCCGCAATATTGAAATCGTGCTGATCGGCGCCCGACTCGATGAGCAGGTGTTCAAGCAGATGAAGGCCAGACTCTGATGTCCGATCGCGGAGCGTCAACGAAACGTGGTGAAGGAGGACTTCAGAGTGAAGGTTGTTACTTTCATGCAGGATTTCTTCCATCGTCTTCATTGGGTCCGGCGCGGGATGCTGAAAAAGCAGCCTCGGCGGGATACTCCTGTCGGTTTTAACCGTAGCCTGTCCGGAGCGAAGGATCTTCCCCTCGACCAGTACTCCAGATTCAGCGAGACGTTTGCGGAACAGTTCGCCAGCATAAATTGAAGGATCGTCCAGTCCGAAGCGTAGCGGAACCCGACCGGTGTGCAGCCCGATCGTTCCTGTAATTTCAGCCCAGCGTGAGCCCGGCCTTTTGAGGAAGTCGAGATCGAAGCCGTGCAACACAGTGTGCGCCTGAGAAACGTCTACATTGAAAGCAGGCAAATCCAGCCATGTGAGGATGGGCGGCGTATCGATCTGTGTCCCTGGAGCAATCGTCGCGTGAGCTGTCGCGTCATCGACCGTCAGGGCCGAAACGGCTGCGCCAAAAGCAAATCTCAGATCATCCTGGGCCCACCCACTCGGCCAGTATGACTTCTGAAACAGACTGTCATCGATGATGATGTTCTGGACGCGAGCGATGCCTTGCGCCTGCACAGCATCGACGAACTGGCTAAGACAGGACGTCTCGCAAGCCTCGTCATCGGACAGGGTGGCATCACCACTTCCCCTCAGGATAAGGGAGGGCAGTGGTGCGTCAGGCCCCTGTTTGATCAAGAGGGCCGTGCCGCGCGGCCAGCCACTGTTCTCAAAATTACCCAAGAAATGAAGCGCCGCAGCCGTTGTGACCAGTTTCAAAGTGGATGCAGGCATGAAGCGCTGGTTGCCATTCGCCGTCAGCACGGCGGAGCCGTCCACGGCGCGGACGCTGATACCCCATCGGCCTCCGTCGACATCGATCAGGAGCCTGTCATCTAACGCTGTTTGAGCGTTCGCTGCGGCAAACGCCGCGAGCGTGCCGATGATAAGCCAGCTTCGAACAGCAAGCGCAGCGGCCTGCATGATTTGCGAAACCATCAAGCCCCCAGTGCGGCTGCAGCCTCTTCGGCAAAATAAGTGATGATTCCTGCCGCGCCGGCGCGTTTGAAGGACAGAAGCGTTTCCATCATGACGCGGTCTCCATCGATCCAGCCATTCTGGCTGGCGGCCTTGATTTGGGCGTACTCGCCAGAGACCTGAAATGCGATCGTGGGGACGGCAAAGGTTTCGGAAACACGCCGAACGATATCGAGATAGGGCAGGCCTGGCTTGACCATCACCATATCGGCGCCTTCAGCAATATCCATTGCAACTTCGCGAAGCGCTTCGTCGGAGTTGGCAGGGTTTTGCTGATACGTTTTCTTGTCGCCTTTCAGGGCGGTCGCTGATCCGATTGCATCACGATAGGGACCATAAAATCCGCTCGCATATTTCGCCGCATAAGACAGGATCATCGTGTTGGCGTATCCCCCGTCTTCCAGGGCATCGCGGATTGCGCCGATCCTGCCATCCATCATGTCCGATGGTGCAACCACGTCCGCACCAGCCTCAGCCTGGACGAGAGCCTGCCTGACGAGCAGGTCGGAGGTTTTGTCGTTCAGAACGTAGCCATTCGTGTCGATTACACCGTCGTGCCCGTGGCTTGTGAAGGGATCCAGCGCCACATCGCAGATGATTCCGACCTCCGGCGCTGCATCTTTCATGGATTTGATGGCGCGCGGTATTAAACCCTCCCCGTTGAGGGCTTCACTTCCCATCTCATCCTTGTGCGCAGGATTGATATGCGGAAAAATCGCTATTGCGGGTATGGAAAGCTCACGGGCCCTGCGAGCTGCCTTGGCTGCTTCCTCGACATTCAGCCGAAACAAGCCCGGCATGGAGCCGACTGGTATCTTCGGGTCGCTGCCATCATGCACAACCATCGACCAGATCAGGTCGGACGGCGTAAGGACGTGCTCTCCCGTAAGAGATCGGATCCAGGGGGCTTGTCTTAGCCGGCGCAGACGTGTGCGTGGGAATGATTGAGGAAACGGTGTGGTCATTGAGCTTTTTTACTCCGAAAGAGTGTCTTGCGAAGGCGCTTTCTCATGAAGGTTCGTTTGGAAACATCCATGAATTCGGCCTGAGCTGTCTCGATTTGCAGCATGAAGGGCCTCAACTGCGACCGCTTCATGTGCCGAAAGCCAAGCGTTGTATAAAAGGGCGCATTCCACGGAAGGTCGCGGAATGTTGAGAGGGTCAATTCGAGAACATTTCGGTCGCGCGCTTTGCTTTCCAGGTTTTCCATGAGCGCAGTGCCGATGCCCTGGCGGCCATATTCGGGTGAAACGCTAAGCTGGTCCACATAAAGGCCGCCGTCCCTCAACGATGCCATGACAAATCCGACAATGGTCTTGTCGGGCATTTGCGCAACCAGCAGCCAACCTTCATTCATAGCGCCCAGCAGGGCCTCTCTAGGTACATGATCTGCCAGTGCTTCTTCGCTGATCAAGCCAGTAGGGGCGAATAATAGCGAGGCCGCCTTATCCACTTCAATGATCTCCGAGAGATCCGCAGGAATGGCAGGTCGAATAGAGAAAGCGGCCTGATGTCCGGCGCAACTTTGAAAAGATCGGGATGGCAACGTCTTCTGCCTCGGTAGCCACTCAAACAGGTTGGGCTGATTTAAATCTTCAGCTCACAGATTGATTGTTTGCGAGCTGAGCAGCCTTACGCCGACAAGCGGTCCCCGTTGCCATTGTCGTGAAGCCTTGCACCGTTTGATCTTGCGATTGTCCGGACTGACGATCTCTACGGTGAACCGGGCGGGCAAGACGACGCTGTGCTGAAGCAGCAGTTTTGCACCCCGTTGAGACATATCCTTGACGACGAAAGGTATCTTGAAGCCAGTCTCCAGCACTAGAGTGCCGTTTGTGTTGACGTCAAATCTTGGATGTTCGCGGTTCTCGGACATGTCGTCTTGTCCTGCATTATCCGCTGCGGGCTTCGCGGCAATAGTTCCAAACTTCTTGTTCGTTGCCGATGCCATCGTCTTCGTCCGTAGAATATTCAGGCCCCGAGAGCTTCACAAAACCCGATCCTGCCCGTTGAAGAAATCTAAGATCATGATTGATGAAGTGCTTTGCCAGCTCTTTCAAGTGGTCCTTTGCGCGTAAAAATTAACGTTTATCCCGGGGATTGTTAACATTCGCGCGCCAGGGAAGGGGTGTGTTTAACGAAATATCAGGAAGAGCAGTTTAAATCAGATCAAACTACAACAAAAGTTGAGTGATGATGGTGGTAACAATGAACAACACTGCGCAAGCAGTGACCGGAGAAGAGCCGGTTGCTGAATCCTTTCTGAAGTCGCTTTCTCTGCTTGAGCAGGCGCATCGTCGACTTCACGACGTGGTCAAGGATGACCTGGAGCGTGGCGGCGAACGTCACCTGACAGGCGTTCAGGCCCTGCTAATCTATGAGATCGGCGAAGGAGAGACCCCAGCGTCCGTACTTCGAGCTCGTGGCGCATTTGCTGGCACCAGCCTTTCCTACAATATCAAGAAACTGCAGGAAGGCGGCTATCTGGAGCAGTCGCGGTCGGAAGCCGACAAACGAACTGTCCATCTGCGACTGACTGAGCGTGGCCATAAGGTCCGTGAGAGGGTTGAAGGCTTGTTTTCCAAGCAGGCGTCCGCACTCGAGCCGACGGCGAGCGTGCGCCCTACGGATCTTGCGCAGCTGAACAAGACAGTCTCCCGCCTTGAGCGCTTCTGGTCGGATCAGATTCGTTTCCGCCTCTAAATTAATGCTTTTCAACAACAGATGGAGCCCTTAAACAGGGTTCCATCTATGTTGAGGTGGGTATCGATAGGTCTTTCGGCGACGTTTGTTGCGTCGCCTGCGCTTGCATCGCCGTGGTCACGCGGGGACAGTGAGCTTTATGCCCGTCTTGCCATTTCCAGACATACGGTCGATGGGCTTGATGGAATCCGATGGGATTCCTATTCCGAATACGGCCTGTCCGATGACTGGACCGTTTCTCTTAAATACGAGCGTCTGGAGTTTGACCGCTTTGGCGAGTTTGATCGTGACGGCTGGCGCGTGACCGCTCGTCGCGGTTTCAAACTGCCCAAAGGTCTCGTTTTCGCGCTGGAAGGAGGCGCCTTGTCTGGCGATGCAATCGGCGGTGCGGCCGGTTGTGAGACTTTGGGCGCCGAGGCACGGGTTTCGATCGGTCAATCCACCAGAGTGGGTGGAGACACGGTTGGGCAGGACATTTTCTGGTTCGCAGAAGGGGCCGTTCGGTCTCACGAAGATGGATGCCAGCGCGAACGCGCGGAAATTGGCCTGGGGCAGCGGCTCTACAAGGATGTCTGGCTGGTCTCCCAAGCTTGGTTTGACTCCGGAGACAGCAACGCTTCCTCAAGCAAGTACCAGTTCGAATATCTTTGGAAGGCGGATGGTTTTGATATCTCCGCCGGCACACTGATCGAGTTTGGCGGAGAATTCGACGAATCTGCCGTTTTCTTTGCAGTGGCCCGAACATTTTAGGGTGTCGCTGTTGTCTCGGATTCAGGACCGTATCCGGTCTCATGCATGACATAAGCGATAACTGCGTGACGGGCATCCTGACGGTGCACACCTGAAAATGTCATGTTGTTGCCAGGCAGGAATGTTCGTGGATTGTTCAGCCACTCCTCAAGTTTTTCAGGTGTCCAGCGAAAGCTGGCCTCTTCAAGCGCGGTCGAATAGTTGAAACCGGGCCGCGATCCAGCTTCGCGACCAATTATGCCAAAGAGATTTGGGCCGACCAGATCAGGTCCGCCTTCCTTGAGCGTATGACAGGAGCCGCAGAATTTGAACGTGCGCCGACCTAGGGCATAGTCGGCTTCGTTGTAAGGAGAAGGAAGCGAAGAAAAATCTCGAGTCGACTCAGTTGATGTTTCTGCTCCGTTATTCGTCAGCTCCTGAGCGGGCGCCGCGGGCCCAACTGCGCGCACTTCTTTGCCTGAGTCGCATGCGGCTAGCCCACAAATCAGTAAAAGTGTTAAAAATCGGGAGTTTAAGGGCATTATATAATCTCGCGAATGAGGTCTGAAGTTGTCCTGCAAATGGATTTTTAGACCTTTCGATGGAGGTTGGCTCGTACGGCGCGTTGTCGCAAGCAGCTCAGGTGACCGTCCTCCTTTGAAATTTTCTGTTCCAAAGAAGTGCGGAATTAACATCGGTCGGCGAGCATCGTGGCAAGATGCGTCGACAGTTGATCACCTTCCTGTTGGCGGGGCTTTCCTTGCTGGCTACACCTTTCGCCGCCATCGCTGATGGTTTGCCGTCAGACCAGCCGCTGACAGTGTTGCAACCCGCCAATGCATTGTTGTCGCCAGACAAGGGTTCTGTGCGGCAAGCTGAGGCCGTTCACAGCGTTCAAATTGGTGCACAGACGCTGGCATTAAAGGTCCGCTATGGGCGGCCTGACCGGATCGACGCAACCGGCGTTGAAGCGTCGACTGGCATTGTTTTCCGCAGAAGTCGGCAGCTTCTGACTGTGGACCGGCCTCAGTCCGGCGAACGAGTTGAAGTGAGCCTTCTCACAGGGCGGTTATGGGTAGACGGGAAGCCGGGAGCGCCGCTCGACCTTGCTGGCATTGAAACAGACGGCCGTCTCTGGCTAAGTCCAGAGGCGCTTTCGTCGCTTGTTGGCGTGCCGGTATCGGTATCGGGTCGACCCGAGCCGCCGAGGCGAGACCCAGGCGCGAGGACGGCCATCGCGACAACCGATCTGTTGTTTCCGGCCCCCCTGACTCTTGATGATCGCTCGCAGGCGAGCCTGCTATTGGCGGCACATTCGCCAGAGAAGAGCGAAGGGTATTCAGCGCACCGCTTCTCCATTCCTGATTTAGTTTCTTTTGAGGGCGCTTTGGGTGGCTCTGTTCGGCAGCTAAGCTCATCGGGGATTGTGGGCGACTGGCGGGCGAGGGAATCCTGGCAAATAGAAACGGAAACCAGAAACACGCCGGAGGCAGGGCTGATTCTGGCGTCTGTAACGTCCCGTTCCAGTGATGATGGTAAAAACGCTCATCCGAGGTCTCCGGCCAAGTCAGCAAAGATGTCGAGTGAACATGCCAACGAGTTTGGACGGACTCATTCGCGCATCGTGGAGGTGTCGTTTTCTCGAAGCTTCTCCGAAACTCCAGCGAATAATCGCGTGCCCGTGCCTAGTTTGAAGGCGCTCAATTTTCGGAAAACCGATCGCGGCATTTCAGAGCGGAAAGCCGTTCCGGAAATATCAGCAACAGAAGTCAGTCGTTCAGTGCTATCTGTCGGTTCGGATGAGAAAAATGCCAAGGCGACTTATGAGCAGCCTGGTCCGGCCATCGGAGGTACTGTGTTTCTTGACCTAGATGGCAACGGTCGGGTTGATCCGATCGATCAGCGGCTTGAGGGCGAACTGCTCGCACTGATCAACATCGAGACGGGGCAGATGATAGAAAGGCGAAGCGCTGCCTTTGGTCAGTTCGGGTTCGCCGACCTAAAGCCTGGCCGGTACAGGCTACGTGTTCTGGTGGGATGGCAGGAGCATGTCGCTGAACTGACTATCAGACCGGGTGACATTGCGAGCGACGTGCCGCTGGCCATCGCGACGGGCCCGCCAGCAAGCCCTGGTCGATACATCAGGACCGCGCCTGCATGACACACAAAAAGCCCGGCCGGATGAACCGGCCGGGCTAATCGAGGCATCAGCCTTGGCAGCTGCTTATTCTTCGTCTTCTGCGAGAAGCTCTTCGCGAGAGACCTTCTTTTCCTTCACATCAACCTTTTCAAGAAGGTGGTCGACGACCTTGTCCTCATAGATCGGCGCGCGGAGCTGAGCCATCGCATTTGGATTCTTCTGGAAAAACTCAATGACCTGGCGTTCCTGGCCGGGGAAGCGTTGCGCTTCTCGGATCATGGCCTGCTGCACTTCCTGTTCGGAAATTGTGATTTCCGCCAGACGGCCCATTTCGGCGAGGACCAGACCAAGGCGAACACGACGTTCGGCGATCTTGCGATACTCGTCCTTCAGTTCGTCTTCGGACTTGTCTTTGTCTTCGTCCGAAACCCGGCCAGCGTCCATTTCGGCTTGAAGCTGCTGCCATATCTGGTCGAACTCCATATCGACCATCTTCGGCGGAAGCTCGAAGTCATGCTTCTCATCCAGGGCGTCGAGCAAGCTGCGCTTTGCTTTCGCGCGTGACGCATTGTCTAGCTCTTGCTGGAGCTGTTGCTTCACGAGGTTCTTCAGTTCGTCGAGAGACTCGATGCCGAGGCCCTTGGCGAATTCTTCATCGATGTCGGGCGTCTTGGGAGCGCGTACTTCGTGGACAGTCACGTCGAAGACGGCAGCTTTGCCGGCGAGATGGTCTGCCTGATACTGCTCCGGAAATGTCACTTCGACGGCTTTTTCGTCGCCCGCCTTGACGCCGATCAGCTGGTCTTCGAATCTTGGAATGAAGCTATTGGAGCCCAGAACCAGCGTGTGGCCCTCTGCGGCGCCGCCCTCGAAAGGTTCTCCGTCCAGCTTGCCGACAAAATCAATAACGACGGCATCGCCTTCACGAGCTTTTGCCGTCTTGCCACGTGCTTCGTATTTGAGATTGTTTTCCGCAACGCGCTCTAGGGCTTCATTCAGAGCTTCGTCATCAACTTGTGCAACGGGACGCGTAACCTTCAAGGTGGCTGCATCGACGGGCTCGAATTCCGGCATTACATCGACGTGCATGTGATAGGCAAGATCTTCCTTGCCCTCAAGCACGGCCTCCATGTCACTTTCCATGTGCATGTCAGGCTGGGAAGCGGGACGGACATCAGCGTCGGCGATGGCCTTTTCGCTCGATTCCTTCATGACGGCTTCGACAACCTCGCCCATGATCGATTTGCCGAACATTTTGTGCACATGCGCAGCTGGCACTTTGCCCGGCCGGAAGCCTTTCAGCTTCATTTGAGGACGGATTTCTTCAATGCGCTGGTCCAGCCGGGATTTCAGTTCGCTCGCCGGCACCTTGACCTTGTACATGCGGCTCAGGCCATCGGTGGTTTCGGTGCATTCCATCGTTCTAATTCCTTGTGCGCTCGGGCGCTTTCGTCAGGGGATTGGCGTTGTTCAGTCTTGAAGCGGGCGTGTATGTCATAGGCCTGCTTCACTGTCTATCCGGAGCAGTAGGCCAATGTCAGGTGGTGCGGATGGAGGGACTTGAACCCCCACGCCTCGCGGCGCCAGAACCTAAATCTGGTGCGTCTACCAATTTCGCCACATCCGCATCAGTAGAGAGCCGTTCTCGTAATTGCAGCCTTGCCGGGGATCAAGTCCTCGCGGCATAGAGCTCGTGAAGCAGTACTGGCAACGCCTCAGGCAAGTCTTCCGCTATCAGGCCGGGGCCGAGCCGCATACCAAGCTCGCCGTGGACCCAGCAGGCCGCGCATGCTGCATCGAAGACGGCCATTCCCTGAGCCATGAGCCCACCCGCTATGCCCGCAAGGACATCACCACTACCGGCCGTTGCAAGAAAGGGGGACGCATGGGTGTTTTCGACAAGGCGACCATCGGGCGAGGCGACAAGGCTGGATGCGCCTTTAAGAATGATTATGGCGCCGGACTGTTTTGAGGCCATCGAAACAGCATCCATGCGGTCGCCAGCCACCGGAAGGTCCGGGAAAATACGCCGAAATTCGCCCTCATGTGGTGTGAGTAGCGCTGGACCTTTTATTGCCGAAAAGAGCCTTTGCGGCTGCTCCTTGAACATCGTCAGTGCATCCGCGTCCAAAACCGCCGACGCAGCACCTTCGAGAACGGCAAGCGTGTTTTCTATCGTGTCCCGCGTAAGGCCGGCTCCCGGTCCGATGAGCGTGCATTGCGTGCGGTAGGCAAGAGCTTTGAGGGATTCCGGATCAGAGAACGACTGCACCATGACGGCTGTCTCGTGACTGGCGTTCACGAGGACGGCCCCAGGTGGTGAGAACAAGGTTACGAGACCCGCTCCGACGCGCAGGCCCGCCCTTGCCGAGAGCCGGACGGCTCCCGTCGACGATGCTGGTCCCGATACACAGCCAAGGTGTCCGCGAACATGTTTGTGGCTGTCTCGATCCGGCCACGGCCATGAGTTCATCCACAATGAGGGTGAGTTAGGAACTGCGGCCTGATTGGTCATACTCGGGTCTCAATTCAGAGTAGGCCCTTGTGGGCGAAGATTGCGCTCTGCTGAAAATCAAAGTGGATACAAAAGTCTTTTGCAATGATGGATCTCTCGCCCGCGAAGGTTCCAAACGCGCAGCGAACAGCGGATGCTAAGGGCATTCAATAGGGCATGATTTTCTTGGATCGCAATTCTTTGATGATCTCAAAGAACGCGCGTGGCGGATTCGCTACCAAGTTCCCGAACAGTAAGACCTGAGGAACCACGCACCAGCTTGGTCATGGAGCAATAGCCGGGCCTGAAACTGGTAACGAGTTGTGAACCTTCCAGATGCCCGACAATTGTATTGATCGCTACAAAATGGGTGAAGACGACGCTGTGATCAGGAAGCGCCTCCATGGTTGAAATCAAGGCGCTCCGCCAGTCGTGCAGAATCGGTTCGGCGTTATCCCAAGTGCCCGACATGAAATTCTGCAACCAGCTAATGCGGTCATCGAGCCCTTGTACCGTCGGAATTTCACTAACATTCGGCTCTGTAGCAATCTCAATGCCGGTCTTGAGTGAGAAGGGCTGCGAGGTTTCCTGACACCTGGTCATCGGGCTGGCAAAGCCATGCTTGAAGCCCATTGTGGAAAGCTGTTCACCGACGGCTTCGGCCTGCTGCCGCCCGAGAGCGGACAGGCCCGGATCCTTCGCGTGGCCCCAGCCGGCTGCGGCTTCGCCATGCCGAACCAGGTAGATCATGCGGCCATCGCTTCATAAGGGTCCAAGCCGTGCGCGCGTATAACATCGTGTGCGCGCTTGTAGGCTACAGGTTCGTTGATGTTCAGCTCGCTGCGCACTTCCTCCAGTTGGCGGGGGAGGAGGTCCTCAATATCCTGCTCAATAATCCGCCGCGCCAGTTTGCCGTTGCGCCGGCCTTCCCGGATAACGTCTCGTATCCGTGCATCGCGCGGGGCCGCTTTTGCGAGCTGACGTCCACCCATGAATGCGATGAAACTGACGCCGAGTCCGCCATGCTGACTGTGCGTGAAACCGAGAAGGGCGGCTTCGCCAAGAGCGTCTCGCCCGTAACCGGTCAGGATGTGCATCATGTCGTGGGTATCGCGTAAAAGGTTTCCATACCAGAGGAGGTCGTCATCGATTTCGCGCCAAGCCGCTGAGCGCCGCTCACTTTCGGCCACCAGCCCTGCAGCCGACAGCCCTTCGCGCTCCATGAATTCTACATAGGTTCGCCCAACGCTGCCTTTGGGCAGGGCAAGAAGCGGTTCATGATTGTCCAGGATAGGCGGCAGGTAGTCGCGCTTCTTGAACCGGGACCAACCTTCGGGTGTCGACAAAAACCGATCGAAATCCTTGAGCGCTGAATCGCCATTCAGCGCATCAATAATGTGGAACACCTGCTCGGTGTCTTCCTTGTTCGCTATTAGCTGCTGCATGTGCCTCCATGCCGTGATCGGCTTGAATTTTGGCCGTTCGCGAGCGGGGCTGATGTACACGTTCGAGCGATTCATTCGTCATCCATCCGCGTTCAAATGATGCGATGCTTTCTCATCTATCATTTTCGGCATCGCTAAACAATGACGGAGGCGTCATTTTTCGGGTAAGTGGCGCTGCTCAATTTTGCATCATTCGCGCCAAAACCTTGTGCAAATGCCGTTCTGATTTTCCGATTTTTTCAAAGGGATTATCGCGCTCTTCGAGCATGCTGCTACGTCACCGAACATTATTGAGGGAAAGGTTCAGGCGCCAATGAAAAAGATTGAAGCGATCATAAAACCCTTCAAGCTGGATGACGTGAAAGAGGCGCTCCATGCGGTAGGAATGCAGGGTATGACGGTAACGGAGGCCAAGGGCTTTGGCCGGCAGAGAGGTCATACGGAATTGTATCGCGGCGCAGAGTACGTTGTCGACTTTCTCCCCAAACTGAAGGTCGAGCTCGTGATAGCGGACGACAGTGTCGCAGGGGCTATTGATGCGATCTCAAAAGCCGCGCACACAGGTAAGATCGGTGACGGCAAAATTTTCGTTTCCGAAATTACTGAGGCTGTTCGCATCCGCACCGGCGAGACCGGCGAAGGCGCGCTATAAACTGAACAACAAATGACATCGCTGCCAGGCGGTGGTCCCAACATATTACTAACTGGAGGGCTAAATGGCCGAAAATCTAATGAAGCTGATGAAGGAAAAGGACGTTGAGTTCGTTGACCTTCGCTTTACTGACCCACGCGGCAAGATGCAGCACGTTACCTTCGACAAGGGCATGGTCGACGATGACTTTTTCGTAGAAGGCCAGATGTTTGATGGCTCTTCCGTCGCCGGCTGGAAGGCTATCAACGAATCCGACATGCTGCTCAAGCCTGATACGAGCGCGGCGATCATCGATCCTTTCTTCCAGCAGACGACGCTTGCCGTATTCTGCGACATTCTTGATCCGATCACGGGGCAGGCCTATGGGCGTGACCCGCGTACGACGGCGAAGAAAGCAGAAGCCTATCTCAAGCAGGCTGGTGTTGGTACGACAGCCTATTTTGGTCCGGAAGCCGAGTTCTTCGTTTTTGACGATGTTCGCTGGTCAACAGAGCCTAACAAAACAGGCTACTCCTTCGATTCCACAGAGCTTCCGTTCAATACGGACAAGGAATACCCGACCGGAAACATGGGCCACCGCCCGCACTCCAAAGGCGGTTACTTCCCGGTTCCGCCGATCGACTCCGAGCAGGACATGCGTTCGGAAATGCTTGCGATCATGGGCGAGATCGGACTTGAGCCTGAAAAGCACCACCACGAAGTGGCGCCGGCCCAACATGAGCTTGGCTTGAAGTTCTCCACACTGACCAAGATGGCCGATCGCCTGCAGCTTTATAAATATGTGGTCCACAATGTGGCTGCCCAGTACGGCAAGTCGGCGACCTTCATGCCGAAGCCATACTTCAAGGACAATGGTTCGGGCATGCACGTTCACCAGTCCATCTGGGACGGCTCCACGCCGACTTTTGCTGGCGACCAGTATGCAGGCCTTTCAGAGACCTGCCTCTATTACATTGGCGGCATCATCAAGCACGCCAAGGCACTGAACGCGCTGACGAACCCGTCGACGAACTCATACAAGCGCCTGGTACCGGGCTACGAAGCACCGGTCATGCTGGCCTACTCGGCGCGCAACCGTTCGGCGTCCGTTCGCATCCCGTTCGGCTCCAGCCCGAAAGCGAAGCGGATCGAAACCCGTTTCCCGGACCCGACGGCCAACCCGTACCTGGCATTCGCAGCGCTTCTTATGGCTGGTCTTGATGGTATTGAGAACAAGATCCATCCAGGCGATGCCATGGATAAGGACCTGTACGACCTGCCGCCGGAAGAGGCCGCCTCGATTCCGCAAGTTTGCGGCTCGCTGCGTGAGGCGCTTGAAAGCCTGAAGGCAGACAGCGGCTTCCTGACCAAGGGCAATGTGTTCGATGACGACCAGATCGATGCCTATATCGAACTGAAGATGGAAGAAGTGGAGCGTTTGCAGCTTCACCCGCACCCCGTCGAATTCGACATGTACTACAAGGTCTAAGCGCCGAATCTCTGTAAGAACGTTGCGCCGGGCTGGAAAAGCCTGGCGCAATTTTTTTGGGTGAACAGGATATCCACCGCTGTAAACACTCCCGGTCTTGCGTGAGCCGCATGCTGGACAAATATTCAAAGCTCTGCGACGACGCAGATAAGATTCATTCAATTAATGGCTGGAAGCGATCGAATGTACGACCCCCACGAAACCGCGCTCAACCTCGTCCCAATGGTTGTCGAACAGACCAGCCGTGGCGAGCGGGCCTTCGATATCTTTTCCCGCCTGCTCAAGGAACGGATCATTTTTGTTACGGGCGGAATTGATGACGGGATGGCAGCGCTGATTACCTCGCAGCTGCTCTTCCTTGAGTCTGAGAGCCCGAAAAAAGAGATATCCATGTATATCAACAGTCCGGGCGGGTACGTTTCGTCCGGCCTGGCGATTTACGACACGATGCAGTATATCCGCTGTCCAGTCTCCACAGTCTGCATTGGTCAGGCAGCTAGTATGGGCTCGCTGCTACTGGCGGCCGGGCAAAAGGGAATGCGTATCGCACTTCCGAATGCTCGCGTGATGGTGCACCAACCCTCAGGCGGTTATCGGGGCGTTGCGACTGATATCGAGCGGCACGCAGAAGAAATTCTCGAATTGAAACGCCGTCTCAACAATATTTACGTAAAACACACCGGTCAGGATTATGACACAATCGAGCGTAAGCTTGACCGAGACACGTTCATGACGGCTGAAGAGGCGAAAGAATTTGGTCTGATCGACCAGGTTTATGAGCGCCGCCAAGGCGACGACGACAATTAGTCCGGGCGGATGCGCAGGTCCTCTTGCGTGTCCGGACTTAAAAAATAAGATCGAAGGCAAGCGATTTTTTTTGCGCGCGGCATAAATCGTGCGTTAATCGATCGCAAGCATTGAGGTGGCCATGACCAAACAAAACGGCTCCGGCGATTCGAAGAACACGCTGTATTGCTCCTTCTGCGGCAAAAGCCAGCATGAAGTGAAAAAGTTGATTGCCGGTCCGACGGTGTTCATTTGCGATGAATGTGTCGAGCTCTGCATGGATATCATCCGTGAAGAGAGCAAGGCCTCGGGCTTCAAGTCGAAGGAAGGCGTGCCAGCGCCTCGCGAAATTTGTGATGTCCTGGACGATTATGTGATCGGGCAGTCCTATGCGAAGCGCATTCTGTCGGTGGCAGTTCACAATCACTATAAACGCCTTTCCCATGCATCAACGTCTGATGGCGTGGAGCTGGCGAAATCCAACATTCTGCTGGTCGGCCCTACGGGTTGCGGCAAGACGCTGCTCGCCCAAACGCTGGCGCGCATTCTTGATGTGCCGTTCACGATGGCTGATGCGACCACGCTCACGGAAGCCGGTTATGTCGGCGAGGATGTCGAGAACATCGTGCTCAAGCTTTTGCAGTCGGCCGACTACAATGTCGAGCGGGCCCAACGTGGCATTGTCTATATCGATGAGATCGACAAGATTTCCCGCAAGTCAGACAACCCGTCCATAACCCGCGACGTTTCGGGCGAAGGCGTGCAACAGGCGCTGCTAAAGATCATGGAAGGCACGGTTGCTTCGGTACCTCCACAAGGCGGGCGCAAACATCCGCAGCAGGAATTCCTGCAGGTCGACACGACGAACATACTGTTTATCTGCGGCGGGGCCTTCGCTGGCCTCGACAAGATCATCAGTTCGCGCGGTGAAGGTACGCGCATGGGGTTCGGTGCAGATGTCAAAGATCCGGATGCGCGCGGCGTTGGGGAAGTCCTGCGTGATGTCGAGCCGGAAGACCTACAGCGGTATGGCCTGATCCCGGAATTTATCGGGCGTCTGCCGGTCATTGCGACGCTTGAGGATCTGGATGAAGAAGCCCTGATCGAGATTCTGACCCAGCCGAAGAATGCGCTGCTCAAGCAGTACCAACGCCTCTTCGACATGGAAGAAGTGACGCTTACTTTTACCGACGAGGCTCTGACCGCTGTTGCCCGTAAGGCTATCGCTCGCAAGACAGGTGCGCGCGGCCTGCGTTCGATCATGGAAGGCATCCTTCTTGATACCATGTTCGAACTGCCGAACCTGCGCGGCGTCGAGGAAATTGTGGTCAATGGTGAAGTGGTCGAAGGGCACGCAGCACCACTGCATGTGCACGCCAAGGCGGCAAAGCCGAGCGAAGCTTCCTGATCCACAAAAAAGGTCTGCGCAAGCCAGCTTGAATGGCGCGTATTAACCTCCACATCTTCCTGTAGAAGCCGGAATCGTCCAGACTAAAGGGGCGCCGGCAGGATCGCTGCTGAGCAGGATCCAGGAACTAAGGAGGCATGAATGCCCAAGCAAACCCTCCCAGTCCTTCCTTTGAGGGACATTGTTGTCTTCCCTGACATGGTCGCGCCGCTTTTTGTGGGCCGTGACAAGTCTGTCCGGGCGCTTGAAATGGTCGATGAAGGCGAGAACGAGATAATGCTCGTTGCTCAGAAAGATCCGTCGACAGACGAGCCAACAGCTGATGACATTCACCAGCTCGGTACCGTTGCAACCATATTGCAGCTGCTGAAGCTGCCCGACGGGACCGTCAAAGTGCTGGTTGAAGGCTCGAGCCGTGCGCGTATCGTTCAGTTTAACGATCGCGACAGCTATTTTGATGCCGAAGTTGAGCTGATTGAAGCTGAGGCTGGCGATACGGGTGAAGTGCAAGCGCTTGCACGCGCCGTCATCGACCAGTTTGAAAACTATGCCAAACTGAACCGGAAGATCCCCCCGGAATCCGTCGCGACGGTGTCGCAAATCACCGAACCTGGAAAACTCGCGGATGCGGTTGCGTCGCAGCTCCAGGTCAAGCTCTCCGACAAACAGGAGCTGCTTGAGATGTCGAATGCTCGTGAACGCCTTGAAAAGGTATTCGCTCTCATGGAGGGCGAAATGGGCATGATGCAGATGGAGCGGAAGATAAAGAACCGCGTCAAGCGTCAGATGGAGAAGACCCAGCGCGAGTATTACCTGAATGAGCAGATGAAGGCTATTCAGCGAGAGTTGGGCGATGCTGGTGATGGCGAACGCGACGAGGTTGCTGAGCTTGAGGAGAAAATCCGCGAAACGCCGCTCAGTGAGGAAGCTCGTGCGAAAGCGGACCAGGAAGTGAAAAAGCTTCGTCAGATGAGCCCGATGTCAGCGGAATCGACCGTTGTCCGGAATTATCTCGACTGGCTGCTTGCGCTTCCATGGGGTAACCGCAAGGAGATCTCGACCGATCTCGACAAGGCCGAGCAGCAGCTCGACCATGACCACTATGGTCTGGAGAAGGTCAAGGAGCGGATCATCGAATATCTTGCTGTGCAGAAACGCACCAAGAAGATGAAGGGACCGATCCTGTGTCTCGTCGGTCCTCCCGGCGTAGGTAAGACGTCACTTGGCCGCTCGATTGCTGAAGCGACTGGACGTGACTTCGTTCGCGTTTCGCTTGGTGGTGTTCGTGACGAAAGCGAGATTCGCGGTCACCGTCGGACCTACATTGGCTCCATGCCTGGTCGCATCATCCAGTCCTTGAAAAAGGCCAAGTCCGGCAATCCGTTGTTCCTGCTTGATGAGATCGACAAGATGGGTATGGACCATCGCGGCGATCCGGCCTCTGCGCTTCTCGAAGTGCTGGACCCAGCCCAGAACTCGACGTTCAACGACCACTACCTGGAAGTCGATTACGATCTTTCTGATGTTATGTTCGTGACGACGGCGAATTCGCTCAACATGCCACAGCCGCTTCTTGATCGGATGGAGATCATTCGCATCGCTGGTTATACAGAGCCGGAGAAGATGGAGATTGCGAAGCGTCACTTGCTGCCGAAAATCCGCAAGGACCATGGTTTGGCGGAAAGCGAGTGGATCGTAAGCGATGACGCAATCCGGGATCTCGTGCGGTACTATACGCGTGAGGCCGGGGTGCGCAGCCTGGAGCGTGAACTCGCGAGGCTTGCTCGTAAGGCCGTTCGTCGTATTGCACAGAGCGATGAGTCGGTCATCGAGGTTACGGCGGAAAACCTTTCTGACTTTGCCGGCGTGCGGAAGTTCCGTTTCGGTCTTGCCGATGAGGAAGATCAGATCGGGGCGGTAACCGGACTTGCCTGGACCGAAACGGGCGGCGACCTGCTGACCATCGAAGCGGTCCAGATGCCCGGCCGTGGTATGATGAAAGTTACGGGCAACCTGCGTGACGTGATGAAGGAGTCGATCCAGGCGGCAAGCTCGCTTGTTCGGTCCCGGTCGATCATGCTCGGCATCAAGCCCAGCCAATTCAACACGACGGATATCCACGTGCACGTGCCAGATGGTGCAACGCCCAAGGATGGCCCATCGGCCGGTATTGCAATGACCACAGCGATTGTATCGCTACTGACGGGTAATCCGGTCCGACGGGATGTCGCCATGACAGGTGAAGTGTCGCTGCGCGGACGGGTCCTGCCGATTGGGGGGCTCAAGGAGAAGCTCCTGGCTGCGCTGCGAGGCGGCATCAAGACGGTGCTGATCCCTGAGGAGAATGAGAAGGATCTCGATGAGATTCCTGAACAGGTCAAGGAAGGGCTGAAGATCGTGCCCGTTACGGACATCAATGAGGTGTTTGCCCGCGCCCTGACGCGCCCGCTGACGCCCATCGAGTGGTCGGATGAAGACGAGGCAGCCTTGCAGGCCAGCCTCGCAGGAAAGTCATCCGATCCCGATGTCGGTGAAACAATCCGCCACTAGTCAGCCTCTTTAATTGCAAACTGAACGGCCCCTGCGCTTATGCGGCAGGGGCCGTATTGCATTTCAGGACAACCTCACGCACAAAGCGGATAGAGTAGGGCGGTTAGCTCAGCTGGTAGAGCATCTCGTTTACACCGAGAGGGTCAGCGGTTCGAACCCGTTACCGCCCACCATTTTCCGAACGGGAACTCCAAAGAAAGACAAAGTAGCGTGGTACGGGAAGCTTTATCTGGCTTCCGTCATCTCGCGCTTGCGTGCTCTTGCGGCTTCAACATCCGAAATCAGGCCTAGGTAGGTATCTCCGAGTGGAGGCGAGGACTCGGATACGCCCAGCAGCCTGACCAGGTCATCTATCGTGACCTTTTCCTTCGACCGGCTGGCGATCCGGGCGACAATGCAGAGCCGAGCGGTTTCGGAAGCCTTGTGCAGAAACCGATGCTCCAAGCAGAGGTAAGTGTCACTCCAGCCGACGAGCCGGGTTTCCACGGAAAATGTTTGATGGGCGCGCAGCATTCCTGCGAACGTAACGGATTCAGCACACACAACGGGAAACCAGCCCCTTTTTCTGAACTGTTTCCAGGCGCCTGTGCGAACGACATAATTGATGATGCCGAGATCACTGAAGGAGAAGTACCGGCTGTTTGTCATGTGCGAAAACATATCCTGATCCGTCAGCATGACCCTTGAGCGAATTTCAGTTGTATCAAACAGGCTAGCTCGTTCTGTCGAAAAGCTGGCGCGCAGGAATGTTAGAACAAGTCTCAGGAAAAGGTTCATCGGCTGGTCAATCTCTCCCGGCCACTCAAGCTTCGCGCTTTAGCCTTCTGACGAGGTCTGCATTGAAGTTGACGATGTTGGATACGGCCTCATGCGAGAAAGTCGCGCCTGCGTACCAAGTCGCCGCCTCTCCCTGCATGTCCCGGAACCTTTGAAGTAATCCATTCCGAATCGCCTCGCAGTCATACTGCGCGAAATACTTCCAGCTCTTCTGAAGGATAACATTCACTGGACGACCGCCTTGGGCCGTGATTTCGGAGAGCAAGATTTCCTGGAGTTCTGCGTCAGAGTAGGTGCCTGTCAATTGGCCGGTCAGATACAACTGTCCGCCAAGTTCGGGTTCCCGACCATCGAGCCGAGCAGACATCATTCGTCCATATGGTGCGCCTGGAACGACTGCTGCGCTGTATGCCTGAACGGTCACATCGTCAAACCAGTCCTGAACAGCGACGAGCGTGGTTGTATAACCGTTCCACTTTACAGCCTCGGCGACGGCTTTTTCATTCTCTGTCGGATCGGCGATCGCATTGAATTCATCCATGGCAATCGTACAGACGATCAGGTCGAACTCCTGAGCGACGCCAGTTTCAGTTGTTATCGACGGCAGCGCACCTGTCCGATCGACTTTAGTGACGCGGCTTGCGAGATTTACATCCAGACCGGCCGCCGCCCGCTCCCAGAATGCGCTCCATCCCTGCGCTGGCATCTTAAGCTGTTTGAGTAGTCCCGTCAGAATAAGATCCAGATCGTTCCAACGCATGGCTTGCACTGTTGGCGTCTCATCGACAAAGCCATAGCCGAGATTGGTCATGGACCTGTACATGAACCGTTCGATCTTGTGCAGCTTTCGTTCGCGCAACCATTCTGCAATTGGTTGAGCCGCCTGTTTCTGGGCCCAATCGGGTATTCGAGCACGCCCCAAGGCGGACATCAGCCGTTGGCGTGCATAAAGAAACTGTGCGACCTGGACAGCGAGCGGTGCTCCGTCTCCTCGTTTTACGTAATCCAGAAAGTCTTCGCCATCGAAAAGCTGTTCGCCAAGGGGCCGCAGATCAATTCTGGCTTTCTTCATCCAATCCAGAACACGTCTGTGTGCCCGGGTAGTGTAACAAGTGCCCATTTCGACGACAGCGTCGCCTCTGACAAAGGAAAACGACTTGCCGCCCAGATAGGGATTGGCCTCAAAGACCGTTGGGTGGAATCGTCCTGTCTCTTGCAGCAGCCGCGCCAGGCTGAGGCCGGCAGGGCCGCCTCCGATTATTCCTACGCTACGCTTCATGAGTAGAGTTTAGTCCTAGGGGCAGTTTCGGGCCGACGATGGTTCAAGTGATTTCTCGCAATAGCGGCTTTTACAAGCGAGGATCTTCTGCAGGTCTCAATGCAATTTAGACATTTGGACTGCTTTGTTTTGCAGGAAGTTAAGATTGTTCTTGTACCAGCGTCTCTTAATGGCTGCGCCCTCGACTACTCCGTCATGGATCAGACTTTTGTTTGATCGACTGCCCGCACCGCGCACGGCAGTGGAGGGACGCGTATACGGCGAGATGCAGTCGCTTCTGGTGCGATTGCTCGTGCCAATGGCTGTCATCAACATCGTAAACGGCCTTATCTATTCTGCTGCCTTCCTGCAGGTGGTTGAAGTCTGGAAGGTTGCCATATGGTTTGTGCCTGTTGCGCTGTATTCGCTCATGCAGACCCTGGCCTACATGCGGCTTTCCAAAAAGAAGACGCCGACTCACGTATCTGGACGGTTCCTGCGCAAGGCCGAGCTATCGTCTCTTGTGCTTGGCGTGATATGGGGTGTTTCTACCTATCTCTTCCATTCCGACAATCAGCTCGCGAACCTTTTTATCTGTATCGTTATTGCAGGCATGGGCGCGGGCACAATGTCGATACTTGGGCCTGTTGCCCGGGTCGGTAGCCGATTCCTGATCGGCAGCGTCACAATCATGCTGGCGACGAATATCCTTAAGAATTCGCCATTTGCGGTCGAGGTGACCCTTCTGGCACTGTCCTTCACGGCCGCATTGCTGATTGGCGGCGCTCGCAACTACCGTCACATCTACGACATGATCGTCCAGGGCATGCAAAGTGAGACGGCTAAAGAGCTGCTCGCTGACGCTATTGAATCGTCCAATGACGCATTTGCCTTTTATGAAGCGAACGGCGACCTCATGGTCGCTAATGCGCGACACCGCGACTGGATTGGAACTGAAAAGCCGGAGTTTCATGTCGGTGAAGACCGGGTGCCCGTCCTTCTCAAGAACGGACGTTGGCTAATGCGTTCAACCCGGGAGACGGGGAAGGGCGGCGCCGTTGTTGTTCATACGGATATTACAGCGCTCAAGACGCGGGAACGTGAGCTGATCGAAGCTCAACGCGAGGCCGTAGAAGCAGATGCGGCGAAAAGTCGTTTCCTTTCGACAATGAGCCATGAGCTTCGCACGCCCATGAACATCATTCTCGGTTTCTCGAAGCTCATGAACGGCGATTCGAAGATCCGTCTTTCAGACGAGGAAATCCGCGAGTATGCAGACAATATTCACACAAGCGGCACGCACCTTTTGAAGCTAATCAATGACATCATTGATTATTCAAAGGTCGGCCTGGATCGCATTGCAATCAATCCGACGGCAGTGGAGACACAGGCGTTACTGACCGAAGCGATTACGCTGGCGGCCGGATTTGAGAGTAAGCCATCAGTGGACTCGTTTGATGTTTCGGTATCACCGAAGCTGTCGATGATGATGGTCGACGAAACCGCGATGAAGCGAATTCTCATCAACCTGCTGACCAATGCCATCCGTTTTAATCGTGAGGGCTGCAAAGTTGTGATCCGGGCGGGGCTCAATGGCGAGGGCGTACCATTCATTGCAGTGCGCGATTTCGGGCCAGGTATTCCTGAGAACAAGCTCGAGCGTGTTTTCGAAGCATTCTATCAAGGCGACTCGAATCTTGACCGCCAATATGGTGGGACCGGGCTCGGTCTCACGCTATGTCGGCACTTGGCGCGTCTTTTGGCTGGCGATGTGATCCTGAAGTCGCGTGTGGGCGTTGGCACGACAGCCATCCTCACGCTTCCAAAATCTGTACTGGTTCATGAAGAACAAATCACTGTCGCCGAAGCCAATACTGAGAGCGAAGACCGGGACGTTGCGTAGTTAGCGGCTCCACAAATTGTCTAACGCTTCCCCAATTGCATAGGCCGGACGGGCCATGGCCGGTGTCGTACGCAGACCGATCATGGCAGAGCCTGTGAGTGCGGTATCCTTGTCGCTCTCGGGCGGCCAGTGAGTGCCTGCAACAAAGCCATAGTCGAGGCTGGCCAGGAATTGGCCGAACTCAAGTTCACGCTCGTCCTTGAAACGTGGCATCCAGACCAGAAACATGGCCTTTGGCCAGCGTTTCAGGGCTCGCGGAATCCAGTCGGCCAGTGCCTCCATATCCCGATCAGTTTCGTAGCTCGGATCGAGGAATGCAATGAGCCGCTCCTTGCTGCGCGGCTGGAGGGTGAGCGCGCCTTTATAGCCGTCTTCCTTTAAGGCTCGTGTCCTCTTGTCGCTTGCGAGTGAGCGCGACAGCTTTTCATATTCAGCAGGATGCTTCTCGAAAAAGACCATACGGTCCTGATCACGCAAGCAATGACGGGCGAGGGCAGGGGAGCCTGGATAATTCCTGACAGTGCAGCTGCGAACAAAATCCAGCCATGGGCCAAGCGGTTCAGGTGCCTGCCCCATATCCAGAAGGCGCGTCACGCCTTGATCGGCTTCACCAGTCTTGCGCGATTGGCTGCTGGTCAGGTCGTAATTGCCTGCAGCCGAGTGCGTTTCGATATACAGCCACGGGTGATCGGCACGCGCGGCTATTTCCAATATGGAAAAGAGGACGGCATGCTTGAACACATCCGCCCTGTTTCCGGCGTGAAACCCATGCTGATAGGAAAGCAAGACTGTGCGCCCTAGTCGCCGCGACCGGCCAATGAGTCCTGGCGAATGGCTTCAAACTCATTTCCTTCGTACCAGGTCGGCCAGGTGTCGGAATTGATAACTTCCAGACCCACTTCGTAGAGCGCTGTGATATCCTCCACCATGCCCGAGAGGTCCCAGTTCTCATTATACTCGTCCATCGGCTTGTGATAACGCTGAACGGTGTAGGCTTCCGATGCCGCCATGCCCGCCGCTTCGCCACCGTCGCGCTTGTCGACTCCACCGTCGGCGTACAGCATCGGCACGCCCTTCTTCGCAAATGAAATATGATCCGAGCGATAGAAATAACCGGCCTCGGGCTTTGGGTCAGGCTTGACGACGCGATCCTGTGATTGCAGCTCCGCCGTCAGAAGGTCTTCAAGTTCGGACGCACCATATCCGACAACGACCATATCCTTTGTGCGGCCGATTGGCAGCATGCCGTCCATGTTGATACCGGCAACAATCCGGTTCATCGGCACAGTCGGATTTTCGGCGTAGTAGGCTGAACCGAGCAGGCCTGACTCCTCAAGCGTAACGGCCAGGAACAGACCTGAGCGTGGATGCTCGTCTTGCGCCATGGCTTCCGCTATTTCGAGAAGGGCAGCAGAACCGGTCGCATTGTCGACAGCGCCATTGAAGATGTCGTCGCGATAAAAGTCTTGTCCGGGTTCGCCGGCGCGTTCTTCAGATTTCTTGCCGAGATGATCCCAATGGGCTGTGAAGAGCATATACTCATCTGGCGCAACCGTACCGGGCAGAACGCCGACTACATTGCGGGATTCCATTCGGGATACGGTCTGCACAATTTTGCCAGAGGCGGTGAGATCTCCCATATCGACAGCCACGAAGCCAGGTTCCTTGGCGGTTGATTTTTGTTCATCGAAATCTAGTCCGGCTTCGGCAAACAGGCGGCGCGCAATGTCGGAAGTGATCCAGGATTCGAAAACCGTCCGGCTTGCGCCGTCATCTGATCGGACCAGGTCGGCCTGCGCGCCGGACCATGAATTTGCCACCACGTCCCAGCCATAAGAGGCTGGCGCAGTTTCATGGACAATGATAGCCCCTGAGGCCCCTTGGCGGGCCGCTTCTTCGAACTTGTAGGTCCAGCGGCCGTAATAGGTCATCGCCTTGCCATTGAAGAGGTCGTCGGTGCCGCGAGCGAAGCCTGGATCATTCACCAGCATGACCACCGTCTTTCCCTCGACATCGACGCCGGCGTAATCGTTCCAGCCATATTCTGGTGCAACTACGCCGTAACCAACGAACACAAGCTCGGATTCCTGGAATGACAGTTCATTACTGGCCTGATGCTTGGTCCAGAGTACCGCATCCGTTTTGAGTTGCATGGGATAAGCTTCGCCAGAGCGCCCGCCATTGAAGGTCAGACTCGATTGACTTTCGTCGAGCGTTTGTTCGACCATGCCTACGTTCTGGAACCAGGTTCCGTCATCGCCGCCTGGTTGCAGGCCTATTCTTTCCATCTCCGCAGCGATCCAGTCCGCGGCTTTTTCGCCATTCTCCGAACCCGGACCGCGGCCCTCGAATTTGTCGTCTGCAAGCGTCTTGATCCGCGCGTCGAGGTCCTCGGCAGTGATGGCTGCGACAGTGTTATCGGGCAGGGGCATTAGCAGGTCACTGGATGAAGCCTGCTCATTTGCGTTGGCTGGCGTTTCGGTTGCGCCCGTTTCTGCGCCGCTACCTGGCGCGTCTTCTTCCACAGACGCTTGAGAGCAAGCGGCTAGCGCGAGTAGGGCGACAGAAGACCAGAGCACGTGTTTCATGTAGATTTCTCCCGAAGAGGTTTCGAAACCGCTTCTCGCATAGGGCTCATGTACGAACAAGCAAAGCGCTGCCGCGGCAGTTGAATGAACGATTACATCAGTCGTCCGGCAGGGGAATGAATTCACTTTCGCCCATGGGAAGCTGGAATCGCGAGCCGGAAAAGCCGTTTTCAATTGAGGTTCGCCAGTCATCCCGGGCTGTGTCTATCAATTGAGAATCGCTCGCGACGAAATTCCAGTTGATTTTACGTGGGCTATCCATCGCTTTTCCTCCCGCCAGCATCAGATAGCTTTCTGGAGTCGCTTCGACGCGTACCGAGGCGCCGCGAGACAGGATAGCCATCGAACCGGCCTCGATCTTCTGACCGTCAATACGGGCTTCTCCACCGGCAACATAGATCGCGCGTTCTTCAGCGGCATCATCTGGAACGTCGAACTGCGCGCCGTTCGTCGCATTGATGCCAACGTACCAGATACCCCAGGGAAACTCGACAGGTGAAGCATGCCCCCAGGCATTGCCCGCGAGCACCTGCGCGGTTGCGCCGCCGAGGTTGAATTGAGGCAGCGTTTGCTTTGGGTGGTGGGTAAATGAAGGCTCGATTTGTTCGTGCGTTTGGGGAAGGGCCACCCATGTCTGGATCCCATGAAGGCGTTGGCCACTCCGGCGCTCGGGTTCAGGAGTTCGTTCCGAGTGCACAATACCTTTGCCGGCCACCATCCAGTTAACAGCTCCGGGGCGTATTACGATGTCGGAGCCTACCGTATCCTTGTGTCCAATGGCGCCTTCAAACAGGTATGTGACGGTTGCAAGGCCAATATGGGGATGAGGTCGAACATCCATGCCATCGCCGGGCTGGTAATCGACCGGACCGAAATGATCGAAAAAGATGAACGGTCCCACCATGCGGCGCTTATGAAACGGAAGCACGCGTCGAACTTTGAAGCCGCCCCCAAGTTCATGAACGCGGGACTCGATAAGCAAGTCGATTGAATCTGTCATCCCATGTATCCTCGCTGTTGCCCAGTGCTGTCATGATGGCGCATCATTGGCATGTGACCAGCTCTCTCAGTGAATATTTGGAAGCAATACGGTCGTGTCGGCTTTGCGAGGCAGACATGGAACGCCCACCTAATCCAATTCTTCAAGCTTCGGACAGCGCCAGAATACTCGTAGCGGGGCAGGCACCCGGCAATCTGGCCGACCGTTCTGGACGGCCGTTTACTGATCCTTCTGGCGTTCGGCTGCGTGAGTGGATGGGGGTTTCTGAGGACGAGTTCTACGATCACCAGCGTATTGCAATTGTTCCGATGGGGTTTTGCTTTCCTGGTTATGATTCAAAAGGTGGAGATCGCCCGCCGATGAAAGTCTGCGCGCGTACCTGGCATCAGGGGCTACTGGCTCGATTGCCAAGACTCGAACTCATACTTGCAGTTGGTGGCTATTCGCAAAGCTGGCACCTGAACCTGCCGGGTTCGGCCCGCCTGACTGAAGTCGTTCAAAACTGGCGTCACCATCTTGAAAACAGCAACACGATCCCGACCCCACATCCAAGCTGGCGAAACAATGCATGGCTAAAGAAGAATTCATGGTTTGAGGAGGAGCTTCTTCCGGTGCTCCGCGAAAAGGTGAGATCACTTTTATGAGATGGCTCGCCGTCCTTATACTGTTTGTGACTTCAGCGTGTGCGACGCCCAAGTTACAGTCGCGCCTTGATCTGGAAAGTACCGTGCAGCCCAGTTTTACGCCCGAACAGAATGAATTCACGTCATTCGACGGGGCCAAGCTGGGACTGAGCGTCTGGGAGGCCGATCAGCCAACGCCCGAATATGTCGTCGTCGGTCTCCACGGCATGAATGATTATGCCAACGCGTTTCATATGCTGGCGCCCTGGATGGCGAAACGAGGTGTTACGACGTATGCCTATGATCAACGCGGTTTTGGGCGATCGGACAATCGCGGAATATGGCCGAAACCCGATCTCATGCGGAAGGATCTGAGGACCGCGATCGAGCTTGCACGGCAACGTCACCCGAACACACCTGTTGCGGTCGTCGGAATCTCAATGGGCGGCGCCGTCGCCATGACAGTATTCGGGTCAGGCAATCCGCCAGTTGGCGTGGATAGGCTGATATTATCTGGACCAGGTTTGCGTGGCTGGGGAACATTGAACCCGCTGTACAAGGCAAGCCTCTGGCTATCGACGCATGTGAGACCAGGCTGGGTGGTCCGCCCTCCAAGAGGCGTCAAGATCGAGCCCTCGGATAATGTCGAGATGCTCCAGGACCTCTGGCGCGATCCCCTTGGCTTGAAAGAAAATCGTATAGACCAAGTCTTTGGCCTTGTAGGCCTTATGGAAGAAGCGCATGGAGCCGCACCTGCGCTTACGCCAAACGTTCCAACCCTGATCACGTACGGCGCCAAGGACATCGTCATTCCACCGTCCGCCATCAAGCGGACCATACGTGTATTACCGGATCATGTGCGCACGGCCTATTACGAAGGTGGTTATCACATGCTGCTGCGTGACTTGCAGGCGGAAACAGTTTTTGCGGACCTTATGGCTTTCCTGAAAGATGATGCCAGCGAATTTCCTTCTGGAGCACCGAATATTCCACGAGACTGAGCCGGCGGGTTGACCATGCCTTTGTGATCGCTAAGCCGCCATGAGGCAGTGCGGGAGTCCGTAGATGTTTGACCATCCTTCTTATGACCACCATGAAGGCGTCCACTTTTTCGAGGACGAGGCCAGTGGTCTCAAAGCGATCATAGCCATTCATTCGTCTGCGCTTGGGCCGGCGGCGGGTGGTTGCAGGATGTGGCCATATGCCACCGGAGAGCAGGCTTTAAGGGATGCGCTGCGCCTGTCTCAGGGCATGAGCTTCAAGAATGCGATGGCTAGTTTGCCGCTCGGCGGCGGAAAGTCGGTTATCTGGGGTAACGCAAAAACTGACAAGTCGCCTGCGCTGTTTGAGGCGTTCGGGCGCGCTATCGAGTCTCTGAATGGTCGATACTATACCGCAGAAGATGTCGGTGTGACGACGTCGGACATGGCATTGGTCGCGTCGCAGACGAAATATGTTGCAGGGCTGGATACGGGCGCAGCAGCGAGCGGAGATCCATCACCTATCACGGCCGGCGGCGTCTATCGTGGCATCAAGACGTGCGCCGAGCGCGCTTTTGGCTCGGCAGACCTTTCCGGAAGAACGATCGCCGTTCAAGGTGTTGGCTCCGTCGGCGGCTATCTCTGTGATCACCTGGCTCAAGAAGGAGCCAGACTATTCGTTTGCGACATCGACCAGGAAACCGTGACCCGTGTTTGCGAACGGACAGGCGCTTCCCGGGTCAATACCGACGATATTTATGACGTCGACGCGGACATCTTTTCCCCGAACGCACTGGGCGCCGTCATCAACAAGGCGACGCTTGGCCGTCTGAAAGTAAAGGTCGTCGCAGGTGGTGCGAACAATCAGCTTGCTAGTCCTGACATGGATAGCGCTCTTCGCGAAGCCGGTATCCTTTATGCACCCGATTATGTCATCAACGGCGGCGGGATCATAAACGTGGCCGCGGAGATTTCCGGCGAATACTCTCGTAGCTGGGTTATGGATAAGCTCGATGTTCTTATCGAGACATTGGGCGAGGTGCTGGATGAAGCCCTTAAAGCCTCTCTACCAACAAATCTCGTTGCTGAGCGTATTGCACGTCAGAGGATCGCAGCCGCGAAGCGCGGCTGAAACCCTCCGAGGCGATTGTCGATTATTTACCGCGTGACCACCAGCCGCGACGCTTAGGCTTCGCTTCTTTTTCGTCGCCGTTTTCATCGCTAACCAGCACAGGCTCGCTCGCAAGCGGTTTGTCGGCATCAAACACCACCGCAGTGGTTGCAGTTTGTCCCTCGTCTTTGTCTTTAGAGGTCTGGTCCGCATCGTTTGCTGGCTGTGGAGTTTCTCCAGCATCGCTGGCAACAACTTCCGAAGCAATGGCCGTTTCGTCGACAGGGGGAGCCGGTGAACTAGGCTCGCTGATATCAGGCTCGCTCTTCAGCTCTGCGTCCGGCACGTCATTGTCCGTCTTTTCGTTGATAGAACCTTCGGACGGCGCGGATACATTTTCAGATCCCGCTTGTCCTGGTTCGGTCGCCGCTGTTTCTGAGACTTGATCGGTCCCTGTAGACTTGTTTCGGCGACCGCCCCGTGACCGCCGGCGACGGGAAGGCTTCTTTTCACTCTCCTGATCGTCAGCTTTTTCCGCATCTAGAGCAACGGTCTTCGCCAGCTGAGGCTGTGATGACGTGGCGCGGTTTGCAGCTTGAGGATCGGGTAGGGCGGGCGGTTCGTCGTCTAGAAGGGCAGGGGCGCTTACAGAAAGCCCATCCAGTAGCGCGCCACCATCAGCCGGCACAATTGGTCCGCTCTCACGACGTCTGCGGCGGCCACCACGGCGACCACGGCGACGGCGCTTACGACTCTGCGAAGACTTTTCATCTTCTGTCGTGGCGTCGGTTGCTTCACTGTCGACTTTTGCGTCCTCATCGATTTCGTCTTCCGCGGAGTCTAGGGAGTCGTCATTTTCCTGCGGAAGCAGGTCATCATCGTCGTCGCCGCTAATGTGCTTGCTGCGGTCTGAACTCTTGGATTTACGCCTTGATTTGCGACTGGGGTCCTTCTCGGCGTCGATCTTGAAGTCGCCTGGCAGGAGGTCGTCGGATGAGCGAACCGAAATAGCGAAACCTGCTTCGTCTTCGATTTCTGTAATCGCTTCGCGCTTGTTATTCAGGAGGTAGAGTGCCACTTCGGTCGGCGCATGCACGGTGATCGAAGCCAGCCCGCCACCAGCCGCCCGTGCTTCGAGCGTGCGCAATAACTGAAGCGCAGCAGAAGGAACAGAGCGACGCCTGCCGGTGCCATTGCAGGCATCACAGGGATCAGACGTAGCCTGCAGGACGCCAGCTCTACGGCGCTGACGTGAGATCTCCATCAGTCCGAACTGGGAGATTTTTCCGCACTGGACCCTCGCACGGTCAATCTTGAGGCAGTCTTTCAGCTTCTTTTCGACGGCCCGGTTGTTCTTGTTCTCCTCCATATCAATGAAGTCGATCACAACAAGGCCAGCCAAGTCGCGCAAACGCATCTGACGGCAGGCTTCCTCGGCGGCCTCGAGATTCGTTCTAAGTGCGGTCTGCTCGATATTGCGCTCTCGTGTTGCCTTGCCGGAGTTCACGTCGATGGCGACAAGCGCTTCGGTTTGATTGATGACGAGATAGCCGCCTGACTTCATCTGAACGACGGGAGAGAATATTGAATCGAGTTGTTCTTCGACATTCTCTGAAACGAAAAGCGGCGCCTGGGATTTCCACTGCTTCACCTTTCGAGCCTGCGTCGGCATGATCATCTTGGAAAGGTCCTTGGCCTCTCTGTAGGCCGTCTGGCCTTGAATGATCACCTCTTCGATGTCCTTGTCGAACATGTCGCGCATGGCCCGATGAACCAGTCCGCCTTCCTCATGGATCAGGCAAGGCGCGATGGATTCGAGCGTCTTGGAACGGATATTATCCCATAGCTTTTGCAGGTATTCGTAGTCCCGCTTTATTTCGGTCTTCGTGCGTTTGGCGCCGGCCGTCCGTACAATAAGGCCCATACCCTGCGGGACATCGAGGCTTCCCATGATGTCCTTCAGGCGCTTGCGATCCGAACCATTGGAGATCTTGCGTGAAATGCCCCCGCCACGCGGCGTATTCGGCATCAATACGCTGTAGCGGCCAGCCAGAGACAGGAAGGTCGTCAGCGCGGCACCTTTATTGCCGCGTTCTTCCTTTACAACCTGAACCAGCATGACTTGCCGCCGCCGGATGACTTCCTGAATCTTGTATCGCTTCGAATGTGATTGCGAAGACTTCTTCCGGGTTTCCGGCTCACCGTCCGAAGCGTCCTCATCAGAATTGTCGTCGTCATCGATCAGGTCTGCCGGTGAATCGATTTCCTCATCGGGGTCATCAACATCAAGGTCTTCATTCTCGGCTGCGGCGCGCGCAGCGTCTTGAAGAAGCGCTTCACGATCTTCTTGTGGCAGCTGGTAATAGTCTGGATGTATTTCGCTGAAAGCGAGAAAACCGTGGCGGTTGCCACCATAATCCACGAAGCATGCCTGAAGGGAAGGCTCTACTCGCGTTACTTTCGCGAGATAGATGTTACCTCTTAGTTGTTCCTTGCCAGTCGTTTCGAAATCAAAGTCATCAACTTGCCCATTCGAAACGAGCGCCACCCGGGTTTCTTCCGGGTGGACGGCATCGATCAGCATTAGTTTGCTCATTTAGGATCGCCTTGTTGGCTGGCGGCGCGGTCCTGCGAGATTGTTCGCAGGCTCTGCGGCTATCGCCAGTGTTGTTTTGTGAAGAGCCCAAGCGCCAGCTCGTCCGCGCGCCTTGGGGCGCAATACGTGACAGTCTCTGCTGGTGATCAGGCAACATGAAGTTGTTCATCCGTGGCCGACCGGCGCCCGCTGCGGGACAGTCGTCCCGGCTATGCACCTGTCTGGGATTATCTGTTCCCCGCACGCTGCGAGGTGGTCTGAACATGCCCAAAGCCGAAGGGAATGAAAAGCGTAAAATGACACAAACGCGAAAAACGCAGCGGCAACGCTGACAGTAAATGTTGGATTAATCCTCACTGTGGCATCAGGCACAGGGTTATGCACAGTGTTCCGCGGGAGAAATGGTGACCGCGCTGATTCGAATTTTGCTACTTTGGACGATTTTTTGTCTGAGCGCTTCTGCCGCGACTGCCGCAGTAGTCAGCGAGATCATTGTGTCCGGAGACAATGAGTATATGCGGATATTGTTTGCGGCTGACGAGCCAATCGAACAGGAAACCTTTTTGATCAGCGACGCGAATGGCCGGCGGGTCGATGTCAGGCTGCCAGGCGCCACCGTATCGCTTGGTGCTCATACGCCGCCCCCCAATGGGGCCATCGATGCTTATGAAATCCGTCAGGGAGAAGTCGTTTTTAATCTGACGACACCCATGATGGTATCACGCACGCTTAATATGGCCCCGACGCGTGCAGATCCGAGGCACCGACTTCTCATCGACCTGGTACGCGTTGCGCCGATCAGATTTGACAGGGCATCCATGGAGGATGCTGTGCTGCGGCAGCAATACCTCGCTGCTTACACTCCAGGCTCGTATAGAAAAGCCCAGCCACTTGGTTCGAAGCCGGACCAGTATACGGTGGTCATCGATCCCGGACATGGTGGCAAGGATCCGGGAGCGTTGGCGGCGACGAATCAAAAGGAAAAAACAATCGTCCTGCAGACATCGCTCGCGATAAAACAGGTCCTTGAACGGTCTGGCCGCTATCGTGTTCACCTTACGCGTTCGGACGATACCTACGTTGATCATGAAGACCGTGTGTCCATGGCTCGAAGCTGGGGGGCGGACCTCTTTATTTCCGTACACGCGGATGCTGCGGGCAACCCAGATGTCGCAGGCGCGACTGTATACACCTTGTCAGCTCGTGGCGAACGCCGGATCGATGGCACGGCGAAAACCAATGGCTGGCATCTGCCAATCGAAGACGGAACTTCGCAGGAAGTATCCGGTATCTTGGAAGACCTGATCCTTCGGGAAACCAAATCCAATTCAACCGTGTTCGCCGAGCTGCTCACGCCGGAACTTGAAAAGGCGGGTCCGATTGTGCGCAATAGCCATCGGCGAGCTAATTTTTTCGTCTTGCTGGCACCGGATGTGCCCGCGGTTCTGCTGGAAATCGGATTTCTTACCAATCGTTCGGATGTTGCACGATTGAGTTCAGAAAGCGGGCGCAGAAAGACTGCGGAAGCAGTTGGGCGGGCCATCGATGCCTATTTTGACAGGCGCGATGTGCTCTACGCAGCGAACTAACTGCTTTTTGCCTTTCGGCTGATTGGCGAACGCCTTACTCTAGCCAGACTGTGTTGTCAGACAGCATTATCCGCAATTACAATTCCAGGCTGTACAAAAGATGACTGAACAAGCGACCAGAAAGCGATTTCTGACGTGGAAGCTCTTCCGGCGTGTTTTTTTGGGCCTCGTAATTCTGGGGGTCATCGCATTCATCGCTTTGGCAGTTTACGTAGCGGTGCTGGCTCGCGACCTTCCTTCCCACAAGCGGCTTGCGAGTTATGAGCCGCCGATCACCTCACGCGTTCACGCGGGCGACGGGACGCTGATCGCTGAGTTCGCTGAGGAACACCGAGTGTTCGTGCCGATTGAATCGGTGCCTGAACACGTGATCCAGGCGTTCGTCGCCGCAGAAGATAAGAAGTTCTTCACGCACCACGGTCTGGATTATGTCGGCATTCTTCGGGGCGCTATCAATTCAGCCAAGATCAAACTCACTGGTGGCGGCAATCTGCAGGGTGGTTCAACGATTACCCAGCAGGTCGCCAAGAACATGCTTCTGACCCGGGACCAGACAATTGACCGGAAAATCAAGGAAGCGATTATCGCCCGACGCATGGAGGATGCGTTTACAAAGGACGAGATCCTTGAGCTCTACCTAAACGAAATCTATTTGGGAGTGCGCGCATATGGCGTCGGGTCTGCGGCTCTGATTTATTTCGATAAGTCGCTTCCCGAGTTGAACCTGTCAGAGGCGGCAATTTTGGCATCGCTTGCCAAGGCCCCGTCGACCGTCAACCCGTATCGCCGGCCGGAACGCCTGCTGGCCCGTCGCAACTATGTCCTCGGCCGCATGGTAGAAGATGGCTACATTACGCAGGACGAAGCAGACAGGGCCATGGAGAAGGGTCTTGAAGTAACCGAACGTCTGCGCGGACCCGAATATGCGGCCGCGACATATTTCGTTCAGGAGTTGCGCAAACAGCTTATCGAGCAGTATGGCGAGGAAGCGCTTCAGCGTGGCGGCTTGTCAATTCGAACAACGATTGACACACGCCTTCAACTGGCGGCGCAGGACGCCTTGCAGGCCGGCCTTGAGAGCTATGACCGTCGCCACAACTATCGAGGGCCATTTGCTACCATCGATGCTGATGGCAATGTGCCCGAACAGCTTGAAAAGCTGACCTTGCCGCCAGGTTACGGGACCTGGGAGGCTGGCATGGTCTCGCGTGTGGGTTCTGAGGGGGCTAGGCTGGTGCTCAAGGATGGACGCGAAACGTCAATTCCCAAGGAAGATGTCGAATGGGCGCGCACTTGGACACGCGATGGTGGCGGGGCTGGCCTGGCGTCTGGCGATGTCGTGCTCGTCGAAGTTGCACGCACGGAAGAGAAGAAGCCCGGCGCAGAAACTCGAGACGGTGAAGCGTCTGAGGACGAGTGGATTTACGTTCCCGCAGAGACCGCAATTCTCAGGCAGGTGCCGGAGGTTGAGGGCGGTATTGTTGCGCTTGATCCGCACACCGGACGCGTACTGGCAATGGTTGGTGGGTACTCTTTCTTTAAAAGCCCGTTCAATCGGGTAACCCAGGCTGTTCGCCAGCCGGGCTCTTCCTTCAAGCCGTTCGTATACGGGGCGGCTCTTGAAAACGGCTACACGCCTTCAACCCGCATCCTCGATGCGCCGTTTGTCTATTATGACGAACATACCGAGGAGATGTGGAAGCCGCAGAACTATTCAGAAGGGCGTTCCTACGGCGAAGTCACGATGCGCACGGCACTGGAGCGCTCGTTCAACCAGGTGACTGCGCGCGTCGCTGTGGATATCGGTATGCCGGCCGTGTCTGAGTTCGCCGAGCGCTTCGGCTTGTACGACAATCTCCCGCCTTATCCGGCCATGGCATTGGGTTCAGGTGAGACGACGCCTTGGCGAATGGCACGTGGCTACGCCGCTTTCGTGAATGGCGGCAAAGAAGTCACGCCGACGCTGCTCGACCGCGTTCAGGACCGCCACGGCAATACGCTCTACAAGCACGACACGCGCCCATGCGAAAGTTGTGACGCACTGGAGTGGGACGGTGGCAAACCACCGGTGCTCCCTGACGAGCGCAAACAACTCGTGGACCCCGTCATTGCCTATCAGATCGTGCACATGCTTGAGGGGGTTGTGGAGCGCGGCACGGCGCGCCGGGCAAAACGTGTTGGAAAGCCACTGGCCGGCAAAACCGGTACTACTAACGATTATGTAGACGCCCTGTTCTACGGCTTCTCTCCAGACCTGGTCGTGGGAATCTGGGTAGGGTTTGATACACCCAAGTCACTCGGGGAAGGTGAGGCCGGTGGATCGATCGGTGCACCGATTTTCACCGACTTCATGGAAGTCGCCTTGCAGGATGAACCTGCACTGCCATTCCGAATTCCGCCCGGCGTTCGACTCGTCCAGGTCGATCACGATACCGGAGGACTTCCAACGGCCGCTTCGGGAGAAGTCATTGTTGAAGCGTTCCGTCCGGGGACGGAGCCAGGCGCCGTTTTCGACGAGGATACGGACTTCTCGATTTCAGGAAGCCGTTCGGGTAATGGCGAACAACGAGACGATATCGCGGATCCCTTCTCGGAGGGTTTTCAGCCGCCTGGATTCGGTGATCAAGGCGGTGACGACGTCGCCGATGAAAACCTCAGCGGCATTTATTGACGCCAGATGAGGTTTTATGCATCGCAGGCTTCAAGCAAACCACAGGAATAGAGCCATCACCATGTCAACGGACATCAAGACCCTTGTTGAAGAAATCAAGCAGTCGGCCGAACTGCTGAGGAGGCGTCTTTGACTGGGACGTTGCCGAAAAACGTCTCGACGAACTGAACGCTCTCTCCGAGCAGCCAGAGTTCTGGAACGATCCTGAGGAAGCCCGCAAGTTGATGGCCGAGCGCCAGCGACTGGAAGATGGCATCCGCATGGTGAGAGAGCTCGAAAAGGAAGCGGCGGACGGTCTGGAGTTGTATGAGCTAGCCGATGGCGACGAAGACATGATTGCCGATGTGCGGGCATCTCTACAATCGGCCCGGGAAAAAGCAGCCAAAGCCGAACTGCAGGCACTTTTGTCAGGCGAAGCCGACGCCAATGACTGCTATTTGCAGATCAATGCAGGCGCTGGCGGGACGGAAAGCCAGGACTGGGCGTCGATGCTAAGGCGGATGTACGTACGTTGGGCAGAGTCGAATGGCTATAAGGTCGAAGAAGAAGACGCACATGACGGCGACGAGGCGGGCATCAAATCTACGACGCTGTTGATCTCGGGGCACAATGCCTATGGCTGGCTGAAATCCGAGAACGGCGTCCATCGGCTTGTCCGGATTTCGCCATTTGATTCCTCGGCGCGCCGGCACACGTCGTTTGCGTCAGTTAGCGTCTCGCCTGTCATCGACGAATCGATCGAGGTTGAGATCGATCCTTCTGATGTGCGAACGGATACTTATAGATCCTCCGGGGCAGGGGGGCAGCATGTGAACAAGACGGATTCAGCGGTCCGTTTGACCCATGACCCGACCGGCATTGTCGTCGCTTGCCAAGCGGGCAGATCCCAGCATCAGAACAGGGCGAAGGCATGGGAAATGCTGCGCTCGAAATTGTATGAGTTGGAACTCCAGAAACGCCGGGAGGCGGCTCAGGATAGCCACGATTCCAAATCCGATATCGGTTGGGGGCACCAAATCAGATCTTATGTCTTGCAGCCCTATCAGCTCGTGAAAGACTTGCGGACGAATTACGAAACGTCAGACACGTCCGGCGTATTGAACGGCGATCTCGATGCGTTCCTGAGCGCTGCTCTTGCGCACTCTGTTGTTGGAAACGAAGAGTCGGCAGCGTAAAATCATTTCTGCGTTCATACGCATTAAAAAGGGCTGCACCCGTCTAAAGGTGCAGCCCTTTAAAATAACTAGACTGGACGTTCGTCGAAGTTTTTACGAAAGAGCTGAAGGACCGGTCGAAAACGTCGAGGATGCGCTGGTCGAGGACTGCTGGGAAGAAGCACTACCCGATGCGGTGCTTGTTGAATCGGAAGCCTTGGATGCCGGGCGGTCGCTGTTGGCGGGTTTCGGCGCAGAGTCTTTCAAAGGGTCCTGATCGTGTTTGACCTGGCCTTCGAACATCGCGTTCGGCTGGATGCTGAGCGACGAATGGAGAATGTCGCCGTGCACCTTGGCGCCGGTTTCCAGCTCGACTTTGCGGGCACGAATCGAGCCGCGTACTTCGCCTTTGACTTTGACGGCTTCAGCTTTCACTTCACCAATCACGGTACCGCCGGCACCAATCGTAATGTCAGCGGCGGAAACGTCGCCATCGACGAGTCCATCAATCTGAAGTGCACCTTCCGATGTGATGGAGCCATGAATTTCCATGTCGCCACAGATGATCGATGCTGCCGAACGGGCAGTTGGTTTGCTGGCCGCGCTTTTTACAGCGTCTTGTGCCGGATTTATGCTGGACATCTGTGTGTCACTGTCTTTCGTCTTCGTGAACATGTTTACCCGCCTTCAAAAATTCTACTGGGTCGTAGGGTTTACCGTTGAACCAAACTTCATAATGGAGGTGTGGTCCGGTACTGCGACCTGTCGATCCCATGGCGCCTACGACATCACCAATGGCAACAGTATCACCTTTTTTAACATTAATCCGCTTCATATGACCGTAGCGGGATTTGAATCCGTGACCGTGATCAATCTCCACAGTCCTGCCATATCCGGATTTCGTGCCAGCAAAGCTGACCGTTCCCGGGCCGGTCGCTGTAATCGGGGCGTTCCAGTAGGCGCCGATATCAACGCCATTGTGCCAGCCTGGACGTTTGTTGAACGGATCAACGCGCAAACCGTAATTTGAAGTCACGCGCCATGGCACGCCGACGGGGCCGGCAAGCGGGAGGTTGTCGACAACTTCCTGATAGTAGCGCGCTTCTTCCATGCGAGCGGCCACCTGGGCGACGCGCTCAGCGAATGCTGCTTCTTCCGGCGTGTCGAACTCTCCACTAGCCAGACTTGCAAACTCAATCAGCGGACCGCCCATTTCGCGATTATTTTCAATGCGATTTGCCCCCACCGCCGTCAGGCGAAGAACACCTCGCGCTGCTTCGGCGCGCTCGACTGCGATCTCCTCGACTTCGTCAAGGAAAGCCTGTTGCTCTTCCCGAATAGCGCCGATCTGTCCGCGTAGGCCGACATTCGTTGTATCACCGTTTGGGAGAGAAGAGGGGCGGGACTGGCGCCGATCAGCCTCATCAATTGAGGCATTGACGAGCAGGGGCGCATCATTGCCGCGTAGCGCTGCTGCTTCCAGCTCTCCACCATTCTTAAGAGTGTTCAGCAGGACTTCCAATGTCTGATGCCGGCGTTCGAAATCTACTGTGGCCTGCTGAAAGGCCTCGGTGCGTTCGACAAGCTGCGAACGCGAAAGGGCGTCGCGTGCGCGCAGCTCCTGTACCCATCGTTCATACTTGTCGATTTCATACTGACCGCCCGCCATGGCGGTCTGTTTCGGCAGGAAAATCATATTTGCCGTTGCGAACAACGACCAGCCAACAGCAGCTGCTACAGCGATAGCTATTACTGCCTGTTGTGAGGGAGAGATCGTGAAATAGCGAACGGTACCGCCGCTGCGGTGGTAAATCTGGCGCTCTGGAAACAGGCGACTGAAAAGTTCACGAACCTTCATCGTCTTTTTCTTCATTTCGACTGCGCCTACCCTCGTTACTCTAACGCGTCGCACTCCCAGCGACTAGCTCCCCAGCATGCCTTATGTAGTAACCCAATTCGGTCCGGCGCGGAAAGGGTGCGATCCCACAATTCCCCTTATTTTTTACACAGGTGCGTAAATTCTCGCTTAATAGGCGAGCTCGTTATTCAAACATGCCTAAATATTACGCGTTCAGCCGCTCAAGAACCGCTTCGGCGTGGCCTTTGACGCGCACCTTGCGCCAAACGTCCGTGACGATGCCCTCAGGATCGACAAGGAAAGTGGAACGCTCGATTCCCATGAAGGTCTTGCCGTACATTTTCTTTTCAACCCACACACCAAAGGCCTCGCAAACCGAGCCGTCCTCGTCGCTTGCGAGCGGAATCCGGAGGTCCTGCTTCTCGATGAATTTTCTATGGGACGCGATGCTGTCACGCGAAATGCCAACGACGTCATATCCTTTTTCCTGAAAGTCTCCGAGCAGGGCACTGAATGCCTTGGATTCAGTCGTGCAGCCCGGCGTATTGTCCTTCGGATAGAAAAACAGCACGATGCCTCTTCCGTTAGACGCCGGAATCCGCATTGAGGTTTCGTCTGACATCGAAAGTGTGAGGGAAGGGCAAGCATCTCCGGGCTTGATAGGTGCACTCATGCTGTTCAATCGTCCTAATTCTGCTTCATTACGTCTGTAGTTTTTACGGTCAGACAGTCATAGAGGGCAACAGGCATTGGTCAGACAGACGGCCACAGTTATAACGTTTGAACTGCTTGGTGGCATTCTGCTGCTTGCAGTGTCGGCTATTGTCATCCTGGCTTTCATGCTCGCGCAAGGGCCGGTCGAGCTCAACATCTTCAAGGGTGATGTCGAGCGGGCTCTGGAAGAAGCGCGCGATGGCAGGGATGTCGAGATTGAGAACCTGACACTGCAATGGTCACCAACGGACCGCAGGGTGATCGTATCAGCCAACAATCTGTCGCTAGCGGACGACGACGGCAACATAGCCGCTAAAGCATCACAAGCGCTTATTACATTAGATGCGGGGTCATTGTTTTTTGGCCGCACTGAAGTGTTGAGAGTAGAACTGCGCGATGGTTGGGTGGATGTCAGGAACGTCACACCAACTCTGTGGACATTTGCGGGAGAACCGCTTCCAGAATTCGAAGCCAGGCAACTACCACAAACTGCGGATGGTTGGCTTGAACTCCTCAACAGGGTTCTGGGAGACGTCCTGGTCGGTGTCGAACTGACGCGCAGGGAGGGCACACTGGAGGCAGCGTCTTTTGAGACGATGGATCTCCGCTTCCACGCACCTGATAACTCGCTGATCGGTGAAATGAGTGATGCGACTGGCGCGCTCGAACGCAATCAAGACGGCTTACGCGTTGCTCTAGCCGGCAGCGGTACTGGGCTCGGTTTGCCTGGGGATCTCGATGCGACACTCAATGTACCAGTAGACTACAGCTCTCTTTCATTGGAGGTCGAGGTTTTCGACTGGAGCGTCGGCGATCTGGCCGTCCGATTGGGCATATTGGGTGACCGCATAAGCGGTTTTCCTGCGGATATCGGTTTGGTGGTCAATTACCAGGCCAGTGGTGGCATATCAGAAGTGCAGCTCAACGCCAGCGCAGAAGCTGGGGAGATCGTGGTGACGGGGCGACCTCAGTCGGTCGACGCATTGTCTTTTGAAACAGTGTATAAGCCTGACAGCGATGAACTCACGATTTCGGAATTGGACATCCAATCGAAACGGCTAACTGGGACCTGGTCTGGAACTATTGGGCAGCCCACATCCGAGAGCTCGATTTCGAGTTTCAATCTTCAATCGGACGAGACGAAAGTCGACCTCGTCCCGTACTTTCCCGATGCGTGGGATTTGAGCGACATTACCGTTGAAGGCGACATAAACTTCGTTGATCACACCGCGACATTTGAGCGCTTTTCCTTCACGTCAGAGGACGCGACGGTTGAAGGTGTAGCTGACTTCCAGTCGCGGGCTGATTCAGATGAAGGCCAACTTCCGTTCGCCATACAGCTGAATGCCGAAATGACTGGGATGCTGGACAAATCGGAAGCTCTCCGCTTTTGGCCCGAAACACTCAGTCCGAGTGCGCGCAAGTTTACACGCGACAAGATCGAGTCGGTCAGAGCGACGGCTGCCAGCGTCGATCTTGACCTTAAGCCTGACAGCATCACGGACGGCCGACTGCGGGATGAGGACATTGAAGTCCGCTTCTTCGTCGAAGACGCAACGGTCCGATTTCTTGATGCGTTTCCGCCCGTAACCAAGGGCATCGGATCGGCTCGCCTGACCGGAAATGGCTTTTCCGTGCAGCTCAATAGCGGCGAGTATGGCGGATGGCCGTTGAGCGAAGGAAGTGTCACGATTCCTCGCTTTGATAGCAGGGAAGATCGGCTACGCGTGTATGCAAAAGGTGCTGGCCCAGTCGTCGATGCAATGCGCAACCTGGTGAATTCGGGAATTATGGGCGAGGATGGAAACGACTTCGATCCTGAACGGTTTTCAGGCGACGCGTCCATGACGTTCGAGCTCTTCATGCCCTTGCGAAACCGCGTTAAAAGCGAAGATATCGATATCAAACTGACTGGCACAGTCACCGATGGCGGCTTGACCGATGCGCTGCCGGGGCTCGATTTGGTGGGCGGGCAGGTCGACGTGCTGCTATCAGAGAATAGGCTCGTCCTGACCGGATTTGGAGACCTCGGGCCTGCGCCGGTGCAGTTTACCTGGCGCGACGACCTCGACGACGATGGCGCGCCGGCCAATCTCTCCGCGAGTTCGTTCATTTCACCAGACTTTCTGAACAGGTTTGGTATCGTTGGGCGGGCCTATATCAGCGGTGACATTCCGGTCGAATTACAGGCTTTGGTCACCGCATCAGGCGTTCGAAAACTGGATATCAGTTTTGATTTGCAGTCGGCCAAAGTAGATGTCTCCGAGCTTGGATGGATCAAGTCGTCGGGCGAGCCTGCACGCGCGACGCTTTCTTATGGCGAAGGGGCGCAAATAACCGATTCGACGCTGCAGTTTCGAAGCGCCGATGCGCGCTTTGACGGTGATCTGCGTCTATCGTCCGGCGGCCAACTACAGAACCTCAATGTCCGCGAGGCCTATTTGAAAGATTTCATCGACGTAAGCGGTGCGATCACACGTGACGCCGACGATTCCTTCTCAAGTAAGCTCAGCGGCGCCTTCTTGGACGCCAGCGCCTTCTTCGGCGATTTCGGTGCAGTTGGAGGCTCGGGCTTCAGCATTCCCGTAAAGCTTGATGCCTCGATTGAGACACTGCGTTTGCGCAACATGCTGGAACTGAATGATGCGTCTCTCTCATTCGAGAGCACGCGAGCAGGTGTGAAGGAAGTCGTCGCGCGCGGGAACATTGGATCAAACACAGACTCTTCCGTGGTCGCTGCCTATGTCGGTCCGACGGCAAGCAGCGCGGCGCGCTTGCGTCTGCAGAGTGATGATGCCGGGTTCCTCATGAGCGCACTGCTTGGCGATCAATTCATGTCTGGCGGGTCAATGACGCTGAATGGTCAGATGGCGAGAGGAGAGGTTCCCGCAACCCTACGGCTAGAACTGGAAAATGTCCGGATGCAGAATGCGCCGCTGCTGACCCAAATTCTTTCGCTTGCATCACTGCGAGGTCTTTCTGATACGCTTTCGGGCGAAGGGATCCTGTTCACAGACGTCACAGTCCCGGTGACGCTGGCTGGAGATCGCCTGATCTTTGATGGCGCTACCGCGAATGGCCCAGCGCTTGGGTTAACGCTAAATGGATGGATCGGGCAGACAAATGACGAAATCCGCGTCAGCGGCGTTCTGGTGCCCAGCTTTGGCATGAACTCGATGCTGAATGCCGTCCCCATTATTGGCGATCTATTTGTTGGTCGGGACGGGGAAGGTATCTTCTCGCTGACGTATTCGATCAGAGGAACGCTCGACAGGGCGCAGGTCGTTGTCAATCCGTTGTCGGCCGTTACGCCTGGCATTCTTCGCCGCATATTCGAAAACCCGGCCGACACGACCATTCCGGACAGCCTCCCGATTGATCCAAACAGGACACCGCCCGCGCCGCCCATGCCAGATGCCGAATTCATTCCTTCAGCACCAGGCTCAACGCCAAACAACTGAATGTCCGCGGCTTGGCTATTCCTTCGCTTTAACAGCTTTCCAGAGTCGATCCTGCTCTTCAGGTGTCAATGAATCGAAAGCTTGGCCCCGGCTTGCGGCCAAAGATTCCATGGCGTGAAAACGCCGTTCGAATTTTGCATTTGCCTTGCGAAGTGCGATTTCTGGATCGAGCCGAAATCGCCGGGCGAGATTAGCCGCAACAAAGAGCAGGTCGCCAATTTCATCTTCGATTTCAGCGACAACTCCGCCCTCAATGGCTTGGGCGACTTCATCCGACTCCTCGGCGAGTTTGTCGAGGATCTGCTTTGGCTCTTTCCAGTCGAAACCCGTTCGCGCGGCACGCTTCTGCAGCTTCTCGGCACGCATCAAGGCCGGAAGCGCGCGGGCGACCCCATCCAAAGCGGACGCGGTCTGTCCGGTAGCCGCCTTGTCAGCGCGTTCCTGCGCCTTGATGGCTTCCCACGCTTCCGTCTGACCATCGGCATCCCGGCCATCGGGTGCCCTGAAAACGTGGGGGTGCCGGCGGACCATCTTGTTGTTGATGGCCTGCGCCACGTCATCAACTGTAAACAGGCCCGCCTCTGCAGCCATCTGGCTATGAAAGACGACTTGCAACAGCAAATCGCCAAGTTCGTCGCGCAGATCGGAAAAATCGCCGCGATCTATCGCATCAGCAACCTCATATGCTTCCTCGATCGTGTAGGGGGCTATCGATGCGAAATCCTGCTCGATATCCCAAGGACAACCGCTATCAGGATCCCGCAGGGCAGCCATGATCTCCTTAAGGCGATCGAACTCGGAGGAGGGGGAGGGCACCATTCAGCGTTCCTTTCAGCAGCCAACGCGGGGCCTAAACTGCAATCTAATTATCCACGCGGCAATCACTGCGAGCACAGCATGCTTGCGAAGTCCAGATATCCGCCAGTGCGGTGCCGTCGCCAGCTTATCCGGACTTCATAAGCAGATTGCATAATCAATATTATGGGAAATGCGATGTTCGAGACTAAACCGTGAAATCGAGGCAGAGACCGTCATAGGCAGGCCTGACGTGGGACGGCAATTCGTTGCACAGCGTATGATAGTCCATATCGACGTGGAGGTTCGTCAACCACGCAGCGTCAGGCTTAATGTCATCAATCCAGGCAAGCGCCCGGTCAAGATGGGCGTGCGAAGGATGCGGTTTATACCGCAATGCGTCGAGAATTAGGATTTCTACGCCCTTCAAGGCATCGAAACTCTCGCTGGGCAAGTCATGCAAGTCATTGCAGTAAGCGAGGTTGCCAATGCGAAAACCCAGACTCTTGATGCGACCGTGATATTGGTTAAATGGCAGGATCGACACCGGTCCGCCCGGCCCTTTGACGGAGAACGGCTGCCCTGGCACCAGCAGCGGTTGACGGTCAAGGATTGGTGGATAGCCCCCCTTCCCCTGAAAGCAGTACTCAAATCGGTTCACTAGCGCGTCAGCCGTAGGTGCATCCATGAAGGTTGGAATCGTTTTCTGCATCCGTAGGACGAGCGCCCGTACGTCGTCTATCCCATGGGCCTGATCGGCATGCGCATGCGTGTACACCAGTGCATCGAGGTGCTGCACTTCCTGCCGGAGTAGCTGCTCGCGCAGGTCCGGTGCGGTATCGATGAGTATCCGAGTGGATCGTTCCGGCATGTCTGCAGGCCCAACATCCAGCAATGCGCTGCAACGTAAACGACGGTTTCTCGGCTCTTTCGGGTCGCATGCCCCCCAATCGTTACCGATCCGCGGAACGCCCCCGGAAGACCCAGTCCCCAACAAAGTAAATCTGGCCTGCACACTCATGAGGAGATTTTCTTAAATAGTGTCAGTGCGTTTTCTTCGCACACTGATGCGACGTGCAAAGCGTCTTTCCCATGTAGTGCCGCCAGTGCTTCTGCGACGTGTATCAGAAAGGCCGGTTCGTTCCGTCTGCCCCTGAATGGCACTGGAGCCAGGTATGGGCAATCCGTTTCCAGAATGACGCGATCGAGTGGAATTGTGGCGATAACCGCGCGCACATCTTTGGCGTTCTTGAAGGACAGAATCCCGGAAACGGAGAAGTACGCGCCAAGATCCAGCGCCCGATCTGCCAGCGCCTGTCCGCCTGTATAGCAATGTAACAGAATTGGAAATGGACCTCGGCGGAACTCGTCTTCCAGAATGTCGGCTGTCAGATCGTCGGCTTCACGCGTGTGGACAATGAGTGGCAGGCCAGTCTTGCGCGACGCCTCAATATGCCGCCGAAAATTATCGACCTGCGCGGCTTCTGCAGAGTAGCCGTAATGGAAATCCAGGCCCGTTTCACCAATTGCGACTGTCTTCGCGTCTTCCGCGGCTTCTACGAGCGCTTCAACCGAGAGTCCCGTAAAGTCCTTCGCGTAATGAGGGTGAACGCCGACACTGTTCCAGATGTCTGCATTTCCAACCGCAATCTCAGCGACCCGGTGATAGTTGTCGAAGCGGTCACAAATTGCGAGAAATCGGGTGACGCCAGCGTCGCGGGCGCGGGCAAGCACAGCCTCCAGATCGTCGGCAAATGCCTCTGCGTGCAAATTTACATGCGTATCGAACATGAACCAAGCGTCTAGCGGTTCGCGAAGGCGGATTGAAGCTGCGTTACCAGTTTAGCCGCAGCCTGGTCTGCCGGGATATGTAGCGATTTTTGCGCAGACACGATCTTCTGCCCCTCAAACCAGACTTCAGACCAGACTGGCTCTTCGACGGCCTTTTCGCTCACCCAATTCAGTATCGTGTCCGCAAATGCGCTGAATGTCTGGTCGTCTTCCCCGGCACAAAGGATCGCATGGGATAGTTGAGCCTCATTGGCCGAGGGCAGGCTTTTTACAAGTGATTGGGCGGCACTGGAGGCAACCATCACCTTGCCTCCCGCCAGCTCCTCTGCCCGACCGGGTCTACCGCGCACCAAGCTTGCCAGTTCGACTGGGTTTTCCATTTCTGTCGTTTCGAGCACGGATTGTGTGTCTTCCAGAGCCAAAGGACGAAGGCGAAGTGTTTGGCACCGAGAACGAATGGTCGGAAGGATTGGCGCTGTAGCATGGGAAATCAGGAAAAGCAGACAATTGGCCGGCGGTTCTTCCAGCGTCTTCAGGAGCGCATTCAGGCTGCTTGTGTTCAGTTCATCGAGAGCATCGATAATGCTAACCCGCCACCCACCTAACGCGGGCTTCAGACTAAAGAACGCATTTAGTTCGCGGATCTGATCGACGGAAATATCCTGCTTGAGATTTCCCTTGTCGTTCAGCTGGCGCTGAATGAGTTTCAGATCCGGGTGACCGTTGGACAGAATCTTTTGCATGACAGGGTCGCTAGCCGGAGCCCCGGCCGGATCTTCAGAAATTGGTTTGGCGCCAAGCTGAAGCGCGGCAAGCCGCAACGCAAAACGTGATTTTCCGATGCCTGAAAGACCCTGGATGATCCAGGCGTGGTGCAGACGTCCACTGTCTCTCGCGGCGAGAAAAGCGCTCTGCGCATTTGTGTGTCCAAACAATGGAAGGGCTGGCGCAACCGTCATGAGACCGCCAGACGCTCCTCTATTGTAACGAAGGCGGCTTCGACGAGCGCTTTGGGCGACAGCATCGCGTCGAGGACCACACATCGCTCAGGATTCGTTTTAGCGATTTTAAGGAATGCGTTCCTCACCGCATCATGGAATTCTCGGGGCCGGTTCTCAAACACGTCGCTGGTGGCCCGATTGATGCGGCGCTGCAGCAAGTCCTCCGGAGAGGCATCGAGGATCAGCGTCAAGTCGGGGCGTGCCTCACGCGTGACTTCAGCCTGCATGGCCTTCAACACATTCGGGCTGACACCGCCTACACCCTGGTAGACCAGGGTTGAATCGGAATACCGGTCGCAAAGCACCCATTCCCCTCGCTGAAGGGCGGGAAGAATTTTCTTTTGTACATGATCGCTGCGGGCGGCATTCATAAGCAATGCCTCCGCCAGAGGGCTCCATACGTCACCCTCGGGCGGGTCAAGAACAAGCTTGCGAACGCTTTCCGCCAGTGGCGTTCCACCCGGTTCGCGTGTCAGCAGAACGGTCCTGCCTTCATCAGACAGTTTCTTCGCGAGTCCCTGAAGTAGCGTAGATTTTCCGCAGCCTTCGCCACCCTCCACAGTCACCAAGAAGCCTCGCGTTACGCTCATGAAGCTGTCTCGTTACCGATCTTGAGGCTCAAACCTTCAATTGCGCGCCCGATAAAGCCCAGCTTTTCGACATTTTCAGTTGCGATAAGCGGCGCTTCAACCGGATCTTTTTTGCCAGCAACGGTTATCTCCAGAGTTGCTATGCGATCACCCGCCTGAACAGGCGCCTTGATCGGTCCGTCAAAAACAACAGCCACCTCGGCCTGTGAAAATGCACTCTTGTGAGCGGTTACACTTAGCGGTTCTGCCAGTTTGACGCCAACTTCTCGCGCTTCACCATTCCATACCGGCAAAACAGCCAACGCTGTTTCGCCTGGTTCAATTGTTCGCGTGTCGAAAGCGGTGAAAGCCAGACGCATGAGACGTGCTGCTTCGTCTGCGCGGGCCTGAGAGGAAGGAAGGCCGTTAATGACCAATATCCGGCGCTGGCCATCACGCTCTGCTGATGCGGTCAGCCCGTATCCGGAAATCTCAAGGTGCCCCGTTTTCAGGCCATCGGCGCCGTCGAGCGAACCGAGTAGCGGGTTACGGTTCTGTTGTGTGATTCCATTCCACGTCATCTCGCGCTCGGAGTAAAACTTGTAATATTGGGGGAACTTGTCGATCTCCATCCGCGCGAGCCTGGCGAGATCGGCAGCCGAAATGACATGTCCTTCAGCGTAGAGGCCGCTGGCATTTTCAAACTGCGCTGAATCGAGTCCCATTTGATGGGCGAGTTCCGTCATGCGACGAGCAAAAGCCTCTTCAGTGCCCGATAGCCCCTCGGCCAGTACGATGCAGGCATCATTGCCAGACAGAATAATAACGCCTCGGAGCAGCTCCTCGACCGTGGGCGTTTCACCAATGGACAGTCCCATTGTAGAGCCACCGGTCGCCCAGCCGCCTTCACGCCATGCCCGTTCGCTGACGGGCAGCCGTGTTTCGAGGGTCAGTTCCCCATTCTCGATCGCTTCGTATATGACGTGCGCCGTCATGATCTTCGTCATGGACGCGGGGATCATGGCCTCTTCGCCATTCTTGGAGAACAGAATCTCTTCAGTCTCATAATCCATGATGACCGCATTGCTGGCTTGCGTATCTATCAGCTGGGCGTGCGCGGAAAAGCACGCCGACAAAGCGGCCGCCAGAATGATGAGGTGTTTGGGCTTGAGCAGCAAAGCAGCACTCCTCCTGATCACGGTTTGCCTGTTGGCAAAACCTGACTCAAGAAAAGGGCTGCTTTGAGACGAAGGTCAATGTTGATGACAGATATCAGCGCAGAGCGACAAAGCTGTCATTGATCCCGCGTGTGCGAAGCTGGACCCGGGCCCGCTCAGCTGCGTCGCGCGTTGGAAACGGACCGACCATGACACGAAAATAGTCCGCGCCATGCATCTGAACATCCTCGACTTTGACCGGAAACATGCCGCCAACCTGTGCGTGTCTGCCTTGTGCATTTCCAATATCCGCAAAGGCACCGATCTGGACGTATATTTCCGGGCTGAACGTTGTTTGGCGGACGTTCATGGTGCGTGGCGATGCACTGACGGTCCTGACAGCAGGTGCTGGCGCTGAATAAGGCTGGAGTGGCGGAAGCGACTCTTCATTGATGTCGGCCGGAACGATGTCCGTACGCGTTTGCGACGGAGAAGCGAGCCGAGCCGGCGTTGCAATAGAATTGCCAGGGTCCGGAACGCCCAGCGATGGCTCATAGGCGCCGAGCAGCATATCCTCGTAAAGGTCAGGCCGGCTCATTCGGCTGGATGCTTCGTTTGCCATTTCTGTATTCCGCACGTCCGGCAAGCTCGTCTCTGCATTGGCAAACTGCGTAGAACCAAGTGCTGGAGCCGGTCCCAGGTAGCGCACGATCACCGGGGCGTCTTGTTGTTCAGCGAAGCCGAGAGCATCAGCGGCTCTCTTCGAGAGATCAATAATGCGTCCGTCTTCAAATGGACCACGGTCATTGACGCGAACGACAATTTCCTTGCCATTACGCTCATTTACGACTTGGACGAGGCTGGGAAGCGGCAGTGTCCTGTGGGCCGCAGTCATTGCATACATGTCGAATATTTCGCCATTTGCGGTCGGCTGGCCGTGAAAATCCTCACCATACCATGACGCCAGACCATGCTCTTCATGAGGCACGCCGGATGCTTTCGGCGTCACGGTCTGAGAGACAGCGGGTTGCGACGAAGAGACGGCGCCTTCACCAAGCGTGAGCGTGCTGACAGACGGAGATTTCGAGGCCTCAAGAGGTGAAGCGGACGCTTCAGCGGGCCAGAGTCTGGTCGGTATTTGTGGCTGGGAAGCCAAAGGACTTGAGTCAACGCTAGCATACTGGCGTTGCTGGGCGACCGATTGTGAACCTGAGCCAGGATAAGAAAACCGCACTTTTTCGCGGCTCTCCGGCAATTGCACGGCGCGCGTCTGGGTAACCGGACCGCGCCACTCATCGTATGTGGCGCCTGAGTTGGGTTTCGGTACACTACTTGTCTGGCGAGTTTGATCGGCCTGTATCCGAGCGCCGCCCTGCCCCACGCTGACATACTCGATGGGCGCAGGATGCTTGCGGTCGGCGGTCGCGGCCGGGGCCATTGTCACGGCGAGCGCTGCAATGGCTATTGGTGAGAATCCAGACTTGAAACGGCGTGCCATTTGAACCTCATTCTGTGGTCTCTTGCATGCGCGACTTTTCTGTCGGCAGCCCAGGAACGAATTCCTGATAAAGGCCGTTTACCATGTCACAATGGACATAGCATGAATGGCTGCATCGAGATTCAAGCGCGACCAAAACACAATATTAACTATCTGGCGAAATGAGGCGGAAATGTGGTTCAGCCGCCCTATTGCTTTTCGCGCTACCATGTCGGAAACAGGCGCCCGGCCACGGAGGAGTGGCAGAGTGGTTGAATGCGGCGGTCTTGAAAACCGTTGAGCGTGCAAACGTTCCGGGGGTTCGAATCCCTCCTCCTCCGCCAGCTTTTTTTCGCGGCGCGACGCCGGTGTGGAGCTCGTCGGCGTCGAAATCCGCTTCATTCGCAGGATTCTGGAGGTTGCGAAGTTCGAAAAGCGCCTTCAATCTCCCTGGAGGGAGGTGGAAGACGATGTTGCGAGTAATTCTGGGCATAAGCCTTTGCTTGTTGATTTTGACTGCGTGTAGCGAACCGCGGGCCGCGCAAGACCTTCCGGAGGCGGCCCCGCCCGATCATGTTGAGCTGTTGGGGCGCGGCGAAGCGATCGCTGAAAATCTATGCGCCAAATGTCATGCGATCGGCATTACCGGAGAAAGCCCGCATCCTGATGCGGTACCATTGCGGCAACTGTCCTGGAAGTATCCAGTTGATGAGCTTGAGCAGCCTTTTTTGCAGGGCATCGTCGTGGGCCACCCGGACATGCCGGAATGGCAATTTACACAGCAAGATGTCGATGCACTCCTTGCCTATATCGAGAGCATCCAGGAACCGCAGACTATCTGACAACGGGCGCGTGTCCGTACATACACTGATTGCGACCGGAACGGGCTTGGCCTTCGGTCGGACCAGCTGTGAAAAACCGATGGAAGATAACAGATGGCTGACAAGATTACATTTCTTGGCGGGGCAGGCACGGTCACAGGGTCGAAGTACCTGGTCGAGTCCGGTAACAAGCGAGTTTTGATCGATTGCGGTTTGTTCCAGGGTTTCAAGCAGCTTCGGTTACGGAACTGGAAGCCCTTGCCCGTTTCGCCATCCGACATCGATGCCGTTCTACTGACGCATGCGCACATCGATCATTCAGGTTACCTGCCGCTTCTGGTGAAAAACGGATTCAGGGGAGACATTCATTGTACCGAGCCGACCAGGGCGCTTTGCGAGATATTGCTACCTGATAGTGGCCACCTACAAGAACGAGAGGCGGAGTTTGCAAACCGCAAAGGGTTTAGCCGTCACAAACCTGCCCTGCCCCTGTATACACAGGACGATTCCTATCGCTGCCTCCAGCATTTTCGAACGCATCCGTTCTCCGAAGCCATCGAAATCATCGAAGGCGTTGAAGCAGTATTTCGCGAAGCCGGACACATACTGGGAGCAGCATCCATTGAAATGCAGACGAGCGACAATCTGATCGTCTTTTCCGGGGACCTTGGACGATACGGAACGCCGATCATGCATGATCCTGCGGAAATCAAGCAGGCCGACTACCTACTCGTCGAGTCGACATACGGCGATACCACGCATACTGAAACAGATCCCGAGGACGTGCTCGAGGCGATCCTGAACCGGACTTTTTCGCGCGGTGGAACGGTCGTGATTCCATCCTTTGCGGTTGGCCGGGCACAGACGCTGCTGTTCCATATCAGTCGACTGATACATTCTGGGCGTATTCCGCAGGTGCCAGTTTATCTCGACAGTCCAATGGCGATTAACGCGTCCGAGTTGTTCGTTCGGTTTGCCAAGACGCATAAATTGACGCGTGCAGAAGCTGAAGAAGCCTGCGGCGTTGCTGAATATGTTCGTGAAGGCAAAGATTCCCAGAAATTGGACCAGGACCAGACCCCCAAAATCATTATCTCGGCAAGTGGCATGGCCACGGGTGGTCGTATTCTTTATCATCTGAAAGCGTTCGCTCCAGATTCACGAAATACAATCCTGTTCGCAGGATACCAAGCCGGCGGAACGCGAGGCGCCGCGATGCTTGCCGGCGCAACGAAGATCAAAATCCATGGTTCCTATCACCCGGTTCGCGCTGAAGTGCAAAACCTTCATATGCTTTCGGCCCACGCGGATTCCGACGAAATCATGCGTTGGCTGGGATGTTTCGGACGCGGCCCGAAAGAAACGTTCATTGTTCACGGCGAGCCCGTGGCCTCTGATGCTTTGCGCCTGCGGATTGCTGAGGAGCTCGGATGGTCCGTTGTGATGCCGGAACATGGCGAAACGCGGGACCTCCCATGAATGCTCCCTCATCAATCAATCAGTTGCATGCGCGTCGCCTCGGACTTCTCAGTCAGCATGAAGCCGTCGCGCTGGTTCATGTGGATTGCCCCATTTGCCGATCGGAAGGTGTGAGCGCGCATAGCCGGGTGACCCTCACCAGCGGTGGCAAATCCATTATTGCTACGCTCTACCAAGTATCAGCTGACTGGCTCGCGACGAACACCATTGGACTATCAGAAACGGCCTGGACCGGGCTTGGTCTTGACGACAAGGGAGAGGTCACCGTCACGCACTCCCCGCCAGTTCTGTCTCTCTCTTTTGTCCGCCAGCGAATTTTTGATGATGGCCTGAATGAACGCCAAATCAGTTCTATTGTCCGCGATATCGTTAGTGGCGCTTACTCTGATATCCATCTTGCGGCTTTCGTCACGGCCATTTCAGCGCGCCCACTTTCGGATGGCGAGGTAACATCGCTTACGAGAGCGATGATCGAAACCGGGGATCAAACAGAGTGGGATGAAAAAACCGTCGTAGACAAGCACTGCGTGGGTGGCCTGCCCGGAAATCGGACAACGCCAATCGTTGTTGCCATCGTTGCCGCACATGGTTTGCTAATTCCAAAGACGTCGTCGCGAGCAATCACGTCTCCCGCGGGAACCGCCGACACAATGGAAGTCCTCACACGTGTCGATCTTTCTGGAGACGAAATGCGAAAGGTTGTTCGTCAGACGGGAGGGTGTTTTGTCTGGGGTGACGGGGTGGGATTCAGTCCGGCCGATACAGATATCATCCGTGTCGAACGAGCGTTGAACTTTGATGCCCCGGGGACGATGGTCGCGTCCGTCCTATCCAAGAAGATCGCGGCCGGGTCTACCCACATCGTTATTGATATGCCCGTGGGACCGACGGCAAAAGTCAAGAACGTCGTCGAAGCCCGCCAACTTTCAAACGTCTTCGATACGGTCGCATCCGCTTTTGGAATTCATTTGCGGATCGAGATAACAGATGGCTCTCAACCCGTTGGAAGGGGCATCGGGCCGGCGCTTGAAGCACGCGACGTTCTTGCTGTTCTGGGGAACGAGCCGAACGCACCTGCAGACTTGTTGGAGAAATCATGCGTCCTGGCGGGTGCCATCCTGGAGTTGGCTGGCATCGCTCAGCCTGGCGAGGGCAAATCAATGGCCGAGGATACCATCGCGAATGGAAAGGCCTGGGCAAAATTTTTAGCAATTTGCGACGCTCAAGGCGGTTTGCGCGAACTTCCTGAAGCGAAATACAAGCGTCCAATTTACGCGCCATTCAACGGTCGCGTGGCGTCGATCAATAACAGGAAACTCGCGCGTGCGGCCAAACTGGCTGGCGCACCGGACGACAAGGCGGCTGGTCTTGATCTCAAAGTACGCCTTGGTGACCAGGTCTGTCAGGGCGAAGCGCTTTTTGTCTTGCATACCGAGACGATCGGCGAGCTAACTTATGTATTGGACTATGTCCATGCCAACCCGGACATCATCGAGCTGACACATTGAGCCCACAGCAGATACTATATGCCCTTCCGGGGAACGATGAACTGTACAACGCCATGCTCAGCGCGGGAGGCTTTGACGGTGGTTTGCTTGAGGTGAGCCGCTTCCCGGATGGCGAAAGTTATTTAAGGTTCGAGACCAATCCAGAAGGAAAACACATCGCCCTGTTCGCAAGCCTGAATCACCCAGATGCGAAGCTTATTTCATTGCTTCTGGCGGCGCGAACGGCTCGTGATCTGGGGGCGGCTTCAGTTGGGCTGATTGCGCCATACATGCCTTACTTCCGCCAGGACATCGCATTCAGGCCAGGTGAATCTGTGAGCGCCCGCCATATCGGGGCAATCCTGTCAGACAATTTCTCATGGGTGGTTACCGTTGACCCCCACCTGCATCGACTGACTCAAATGGCAGACGTATTTTCGATCCCTGCATCAGTCGCATCTTCCACTACCGCGATGGCCGCCTGGATAATCAAAAATACGGAATGCCCAATCATATGCGGTCCTGACTCTGAAAGTGAACAGTGGGTCAGCAAGATCGCTGCAGCTTGCGGTGCGCCATATCTCGTATTTCAGAAAACAAGATACGACGCGAAATCCGTTGAGGTGGCAGTTGCACCCGATCTGGACATATCCGGTTATACCCCGGTGATAATCGACGACATCATTTCAACGGGCGGAACGGTCATGTCTTTGGCGAAGGAACTCGCCCGGCTAGGTAGCCGGCCTGCGATCTGCTGTGTGGTTCACGCACTTTTTTCAAGCGATGTCGAAGACAGAATTCTTGGCGCGCGCGTTGACCGCGTAATCACAACGAATTCGATTTCTCACAGGACTAATGCGGTCGACATTTCCGAAGCACTTGCCGAATCCACTAAGGCGACTTTTTCCACTATCGCGAACATGGGGACAAACATCGCTAAGTGACGTAGCTTTTGAACTTATCGGGCTTCGAGGACTGACAAGGCGTCGCGAGCGATCACGACTTCTTCATTCGCGGGAATAACAAGCACTTGCACCCTGGACGCAGATGTCTGGATCTCTCGGTGCCCAGAATCGTTTGCGCTCGAATCGATTTGAAGCCCCAACCACTCCAGATGGGCGCAGATATCTTGACGCACGGGTGCCGAGTTCTCCCCTACTCCGCCAGTAAACACAAGCGTATCCACGCCGTGGAGAGCCGTCGCAAGTGATCCGATTTCTCGGGCTATCCGGTAGGTGTACACAGCCAGAGCTTCCGTTGCAGCGGTCTCAGAGTTCTCAAGAAGTTCGCGGACATCGCCACTGATACCCGAAAGGCCCAGCAATCCTGACTCCTTGTAGAGCATTGTAGACAAGTCGCGGGCGCTCATGCCCTTATCCATCATCAGGTGAAGGAGCAATCCAGGATCCAGGCTGCCTGCACGGGTCGACATTGGCACCCCATCCAATGCAGTCAGGCCCATAGACGTCGCTATGCTTTTTCCGTTCAGCATGGCGCAAACGCTTGCACCACTACCGAGATGTGCCGCAATAGCTTTCGAACGTTTCCCTGCCTGGGTCAGTCCTTCAAGCTGAGAAGCTATATGGTCATAGGAAAGACCGTGGAATCCAAAGCGAAGGAGCCCTTCTTCAGATAGATGTCTGGGTATTGCATAAAGCTGCGCTACTCGAGGCTGGGTTCGATGAAAAGCTGTGTCGAATGAAAGTGTCTGGGGGATTTCGGGCCAAATCCTGGAAATCCCCTTTACGCCGTCCAGGTTGGCGGGCTGGTGCGATGGCGCAAGGCTGGTTAAACTGCGCAGACGTTTGAGTATATTTGTATTCGCGAGCACGGGACCATCAAAGTCACGTCCACCATGTACGACGCGATGGCCGATTGCTCTTAGGTCGACATCCTGCAGCGCATCCGCAGCCCATTTAGCGAGCGCGCCAACGAGTTCTGACTGGTCGGACACACGAGACGAAAGGGCCTCGGGCATTTGGTCCAGGCGTTCTTCCGGTGTGTTCGCCACGAAGCGCATATCATTGGGTAAACCAGACAGGTTGACCTTTAACAGGCAGTTTCCAAGGGTCATGCCCGAGCGCTCATATGCCGACAGTTTGATGCTTGATGAGCCGGTATTGACCGTCAGGATCGCCTCGCGTCTCAATGCGTCATCCCCATCGCTCGCGCAAACAGGTTGGCAAGGGCACAAGAACCGACGCGCTCTGCAGCACTATCGGCGCGGCTCGTCAGAATTATTGGCACTTTTGCCCCGATGACGAGCCCAGCAGCGGCGGCGCCGGCCAAATAGTCAAGTTGCTTCGCGATCATATTGCCCGCCTCGAGTGAAGGCACCACCAGAATATCTGCTGCTCCTGCGACAGGTGAGGTCATTCCCTTAGCCGCAACCGCCTCAGCAGAAATTGCCAGGTCAAATGCAAGCGGACCATCCAGCAGGCCGCCAACGATCTGCTTCCGGTCCGCCATTTTGCACAAGGCGGCCGCGTCGATGGTCGAAGGAATGTTCGGGTCGACCTCTTCTGTGGCGGAAAGGATCGCCACCAGCGGCGTTGGAACACCAATCGCGATGGCGAGCTCTATTGCATTTTGAACGATGTCCCGCTTCGTTTTGAGGTCCGGCGTAATATTGATGGCGCCATCCGTGATCATCAGATGCTTGGGGTAAGCCGGTGTCTCCATGACGAAGACATGGCTCATCCGGCGTTCAGTCCGCAGGCCGTTCGACTTGTCGATGATAGCCTTCATGAGCTCGTTTGTGTGAATTGCACCTTTCATAATGGCGTTCACACTGCCTTCGCCCGCTAGTTTCGCTGCCATGGCGGCCGCAGCGTGGCTGTGAGGCGTGTCTATCAACTCCACGCGCGATAGATCGATTCCTGTGGATTTAGCCGCAGATGCAATCTTGTCCCTCGGGCCAATAAGAACCGGTTCTATCAGTCCCGCAGTCTTTGCATCCATAGCGCCGCCAAGAGAAAGGTGATCAACTGGATGCACCACAGCCGTTCGAAGCGGCTTGCCTTTTGCTTTGGCAATCATCTCTTGAAATGCTTGCGTGGGGTCCGAAGCGGCGGAAGAAGACATCGACGCGTACCTTTTGGCTGTCAGCGATCCATTGAGCCCCGTTGAACGGCCCGCATCAAGAGCCAGCGAAGCGAAATACGCAGCGCCTCGCTCGTTACGCGACTGGTTCCGCAGCCTAAGCCGCTTTCCCAACAGGATTATTGCTCGTGATAGCTGATTCCAATACGCCAGGACGATGCCAAGCGCCCTCCGGTCGGATCAAGATGTATGGATCCGAGTACGGCGTGATCGTGGATGGGTGCAGCGGTACGGGAATATCGATTTCAAGATATTCATAGCCTGAGAAAGAAAAACTCGGTCGGTCTTCGCGGAGCTTGCAGATCAGCACCTTTGACCAGAGCCGCCAGAGGCGGGCCTGAATTTGTCCGATCATCAGCCTGTAGCCCTTTATCGCTGCTATTTCAAAGGCGTGGGCGAGCAGGATCCGATCCAGAAATCGCCCTCGGGCGCGCGGAAGAATGCAAACCCTTTCGATTTTTCCGAAAGCGGAGAACCATCTCAGCCTCAATGTGGCAACAGGCTCGTCGTCAATAAAGCCCAGCAGATGCAAACCTGCGAGGTCATTTCCGTCATACTCCTCATCATATGGGCAATTCTGTTCGGCCAGGAAGACAGCAGCCCGCAAGGCGAAGACTTTCTGCAGGTCGTCCAATGTCCTAGCCACTTTGACCGTCGTTCGATCAAAATGATGCCTGCCGGGTTTCGTGCGAAGCACCGCAGCACCAGTACCCGGATAATCAAGTGAATTTGAATTCTTCATGCCACAGGATCAAAAACAAAGAGGTCCGGAAGTCCTCCTTGAAGACGCCGGAAACCGAGTGACATCATGGACCGCGCGCCATCCTCCGTTGCGCCACGTGCATAACACGGCACGGGTGCATACAGAGACACTCTGACCGACGCAGAAGCAGACATGACGGAACGGCGCGCTGCTTTTGTCCCCCCCGCATAGCATCCAACATACAAGCCGAATATCGGAGTATTGGCAGGAGCAACGTGGCGAAGGGCCGGATCAGACGGGTCGAATTCTCCATCCTCAACGCTGGCCCTACCCTCGAAGGTCAACGGAACGATTAAATAGAGACCGTCTATCGGATCTCCTGTGACCCAGATCGTCATTTTGGTAATCATATCCAGCGTGTATACAACTTCTGCTCGCGCAAGTGTGCCGCCGATCAGCATTTCGCCGAGCGCGAGAGCCGCTTCAATGTTGCTGGGCTCACATCGCCTCAGGCCATGGGCCATCATTGCCTCAGTCATCTCCTCAGGAGTGACCGTGCAATACGGATAGCTGGTAAATGGCACAACCGACTGGTGAATCGTCATCACATTTCTCCCTTTGCGGGAGATGTTTGTTAATTCGCGTGTAAGTTGTCAACCGGCGAATTTACTTTTCGGCCCATGCCTTGCTACTAGCCAAACGAGGCCGCTGAGATGTCGGAAGGATCTGATCATGAGCCAAAACCAGTTGGACTGGGACAAGCTGCGCGTGTTCAGCGTAGTTGCCGATCTGAAAAGCTTCACGGCCGCTGCCAAGAAACTTGGTGAATCGACGCCAACAGTCAGCCGCAAGATCGATGACCTTGAGCGAAAGCTTAACTGCGAACTCCTTCTACGGACACATAGGGGCGTCGAGCTGACGGAAGCGGGACGTGTCGTGGAGGCGCACGTTCACGCAATTACGGAAAAAGCCAACTCGATCTGGTACGATGTATGCGCGCTCGACATCGAAGGAACCGGTAGAATCAGGATGGCCGCTGGCGATGGCGTTGCCTCTCACTGGTTAACGAGAACCATTCCGGAGTTCCTGGGTACACATCCCGGAATAGAACTCGAACTGAAAATTTCGGACGAAGACGTCAACCTGTTGTCGGGCGACGCAGACATGACAATTGCGTGGGAGCAGCCACGCCACCGCGATCTGCTGTCACAGCGTCTCGGGGTATTGCACTACATGTTTTTTGCTTCGCCCGAATACCTGGCACAACACGGCGAGCCGGAAAGCCTGTTTGATCTGCAGGGACATACTTGCTTGCTACATTCGAACTATCAGAATCAGATCGATGCATGGAGCACACGTGCGCACGACCTGAAAAAGGCGCTTTCTTATTCTGTCATCACAAATTCAGGAACTGTTCTTCGCGAAGTCTGTGCACGGGGTGGCGGAATAGCCGTGTTGCCATCTTACGTGGCTGAACTCGATCCGGAACGCCTGGTTCCTCTGTCGCTTCCGGAAATAGCGCCGATCCGATTCTGGCTAGTCTATACGCAGCGAATGCAACGCCTCTCCCGCGGGCGAATTGTCATAGACTGGATGCGGAAACAGTTCAGTGAGGATGTCAGCCCGTGGTTCATGGATACGTTCGTCCATCCGGCCAAACGAAGTCGGCCAGACGGCGAACAATCAGACCAAGCCAAATCTGCTAGATCGTCTTGAGTATCGTGGCGATTGCCTCAAGTTTCTTTGGATCATCGATCGTCCGGATCAGCCGCGCAATCTCTCCACGACTACGATCCAGTTCGGTGTCGCCATTACCCGAATCTGCAAGAGCATCTTCCGGGAATAGGTGATCAACGGGAACCGACAAGATGTTGGCAATGGCAGCCAAAGTCCCGGCACTAATCCTGTTCGTGCCGTTCTCGTACTTGTGAACCTGCTGGTAGGACAAACCCAGTTTCTTTGCGAGGTCATCGAGGGTCATGCCGACGCGACGTCGCGCCTGTCTGACCAGTTGTCCAATCCCACGATCTGCATCGCTCACCTTTCTTGGTGAGGCTGAAAGCACAGTTGCCATGTTCCCCTCATTCTACTTGAACTAGCGTGAATTCCTACCTTTATAGTTTCGACCTAAGATCGCGTAAGAGCAATACGGGAGAGTGTTACAATAACTTTGTATGTGGGTTCGATTCGGAGAAATATCCGAGCTGGCACAACGATCAAAAAAAGAAGGCCGCCGAAATGGCGGCCTAGGTATAGCAAGAAGGACGTCATCCTTTGAACTCAACGTAGTAACGTCGCTTTCAAGGCTGACAGTCACTTTCTAACAGATGCAAGCTGAACGTTATAAATGACAGGTTGTTGTGAGCTGTTCATCTAGCTTCTCGAAGTGATCAGGTCTGTAGAAGCTGTATCAGGCGATCTCCCAGTCCTTGAGGATTTCGTCATTGTGAGCGCCCGGTGATGCCGGCGGCCGCTGAATAGCCCCGGGGGTTTTGGAAAACCTTGGGGCTGGGGCTGGTTGCGTGACCCCCTCGACCTCGACAAACGTTTCGCGCGCCAAATTGTGCGGATGCTGCGGAGCTTCAGCAAGGGAAAGGACGGGGGCGAAACACACATCTGTCCCCTCCATCAAAGCGCACCACTCGTCTCTGGTTTTGGTCTTGATGACGGCCGTGATCTTTTCTTTGAGCTCTGGCCACTGGTCGCGCGCCATCTGGTTTTGAAATGCCGGATCGTCCAGGCCCGCCTTTTCCAGTAGCAGCGCGTAGAACTGAGGTTCGATTGATCCAATCGAAACATACTTGGCGTCGCTGGTCTCGTAACAGTCATAGAATGGCGCACCGCCATCAAGCAGATTGGCCTGACGTTCGTCTGTCCAAATACCCATGGCGCGCATTCCGTAAAACATCGACGTCAGGGATGCTGCGCCGTCTGTCATCGCCACATCAATGACCTGACCTTCACCTGTGTTGCGCGCGCTTATAATCGCGGCAAGCAGCCCAAAGGCGAGGTAAAGCGCGCCGCCTCCGTAATCACCGATAAGATTAAGGGGCGGGTATGGAGCCTCTCCCTTGCGTCCCATCGCGCCGAGCGCACCCGTCAGGGCAATATAGTTCAGGTCATGGCCAGCCGCATGTGAGAGCGGACCCGTTTGTCCCCAACCTGTCATTCGGCCATAAGCCAGTTTCGGATTGCGCTTCAACGCAACGTCCGGCCCTAGCCCGAGCCGTTCCATGACACCAGGTCGAAACCCCTCAATAAGGCCATCGGCTTTTTCAATGAGCTTCAGCGCCGTTTCGATGTCGTCGGCATTCTTCAGATCCAAGGCAATGGAACGACGCCCGCGCGACTCCACATTTGCAGGTGTCGCAGCTCGGCCGCCCCCACCAGCCCGATCAATGCGGATCACGTCGGCGCCGAGATCCGACATCAACATACCGCAGAATGGCCCCGGGCCTATGCCCTGAAATTCCACAATTTTTATTCCGTCGAGTGGTCCGCTTGCCATTGAAGGCCCTCCCTTGCGTCAGTGCGCCGGCTGCGCGCTGTTTGGTTCAAGTTGTGGTCGGGAACATACGCGCGGAAACTGCACTGTGAAGGCATTCCCCAACGTCTATCGATGGTATGCGAAGGCTCAGGACGAGACCAACAGTCCGGATAGCTCTCCAAGTAGATTTCGAACAAGCTTCACACGCCTGTCGTTCTCGGCGGGCGACTGCGATATCACCAGCTTTGAATCTGGACGCAGCCGATACAGGTTCGGTCTCGACCGAACCAGTGCCATCAACTGGCCCGGGTCGAGAGGCGTGTCTTCCCGGAACGCCATAACAATACCCTTCGGCCCGGCATCAAGCTTCGATATTCCCAGCGCTTTGCAAGCGGCCTTGATTGAAGTGATATCCAGGAGTTGCTTGGTCTCTTCCGGCAGAGGGCCGAAGCGATCAATGAGTTCTGCCGCGAAGCCTTCCCTACCTTGCTCTGTATCGATATCAGCAAGCCGACGATAAAGCCCCAGTCGGACGCTCAAGTCCTCGACATAGTCTTCAGGTATCAGAACGGCGACACCCAGATTGATCTGCGGGGACCAGTCATCAGCGACCTCTTGGCCCTCACCACCTTTTCCGGCCTTCAGGGCATTCACGGCGTCTTCCAGCATGGATTGGTAAAGCTCGACCCCTACTTCGCGGACATGTCCCGATTGCTGGTCTCCCAATAGGTTACCCGAGCCCCGCATGTCGAGATCGTGACTTGCGAGCTGGAACCCGGCACCGAGACTATCCAGCGATTGGAGGATTTTAAGGCGGCGCTCGGCACCGGGGGTCATGACCTGATCACGTGGTGTCGTCAAATAAGCATACGCCCGCAGTTTCGAGCGGCCGACCCGCCCCCGAAGTTGGTAGAGCTGCGCAAGTCCGAAACGGTCTGCGCGGTGAACGAGCAACGTATTCGCGCGCGGAATGTCCAGTCCACTTTCGACGATCGTGGTCGAAAGAAGGACATCATACTGGCCCTCATAAAATGCCGTCATAATGTCTTCTAGTTCAGTCGCTGGCATCTGGCCGTGTGCGACAACAAAGCTCACTTCGGGAACGTTATCCCGCATGAAGGCTTCAAGCTCGTCGAGGTCTGCGATCCGTGGGGCGACAAAGAATGCCTGACCGCCCCGATACTTCTCCCGCAAAAGGGCTTCGCGCATGGCAACCGTATCAAACTCCGTTACGTAAGTTCGCACAGAGAGCCGATCGACGGGCGGTGTGGCGATGATTGACAAGTCGCGAATGCCCGTGAGCGCCATCTGAAGCGTGCGCGGAATCGGCGTGGCGGACAGCGTCAACACATGTACGTCAGCTTTTAGCTCTTTCAGCCGTTCCTTGTGCTTCACGCCAAATCGTTGCTCCTCATCAACGATCAGAAGGCCGAGCCGCTTGAATTCCATGGACTGGGACAGCAGGGCATGAGTGCCAACCACAATATCTATCTCGCCACTCGCCAATCCATCCCGCGTTTTCGTTGCTTCGCCCTGACTGACCATGCGGGAAAGGTGGCGCACCTTCACAGGCCAGCTCGCAAACCGCTCGCTGAAGGAATTGAAGTGCTGGCGAGCGAGAAGGGTTGTTGGCGCGATGACAGCGACCTGCATGCCACTCATCGCGGCAACGAAAGCTGCGCGCAGAGCCACCTCCGTCTTGCCGAAGCCCACATCGCCGCAGACGAGACGATCCATCGGCTTGCCACTTGCCAGGTCTTCCAGCGTGTCTTCGATGGCATTCAGCTGGTCGTCGGTTTCTTCGTAGGGGAACCGGGCGGCAAATTCTTCATAAAGCCCCTGCCCCGTCGTTGTCGGCTCGGCGCGTTTGAGTTCGCGTGCAGCGGCAATCTCCAGCAGTTCCGCGGCCATTTCCAGAATTCGCTTCTTGGCCTTGGCCTTGCGGCTCTGCCAGCCAGCACCGCCCAGCCTGTCAATCGCGCTTTCCGCATCTTCACTGCCGTAGCGGCTGATCAGATCGATATTCTCAACCGGCAAATATATCCGATCACCACCGGCATAGCTGAGTTCCAGGCAGTCATGAGGCGCTCCGGTGAGCTCAAGCGTCTTCAGCCCCTCATAGCGCCCGACACCGTGATCGACATGAACGACGAGGTCTCCTGTGTTTAGCGAAGCAGCTTCAGCTATAAAATTCGCTGCCTTTCGCTTCCGCCGAGGGGCGGCAAGCCGGTCACCCAGGACGTCGGGCTCGGCGATGAAGACCAGACCGTCGCTTTCAATCCCTTGCTCGAGCGGAATCTCGACGACGGACAGTCCAGCCGACTGCGCGGCCTCGAGGGAATGGACGATTGGCAGATCAGCCAGGCCGTGATCTTCGAGAACATTCACGAGGCGGTCCGCAGAACCAGCGGTCCAGGCGCCAAAAACGACAGTGCGGCCTTGTTCGCGAACATGTTTTGCGTGTTTTGCAGCCTCCTCGAAGACATTGCAATCTGGCTTAGCCCGCTCCGGCGCGAAATCGCGCCCGGGCCGTCCGCCAAGATCGAAACCACCCGCTCCCGAGGACGGCTGGAACCTTGCGACGCCGCGGTGAGAGAGCGTCGCATCCAGCTCGGCGGGACTGATGTAAAGGTCGTCGGGGGGCAGGACGCGAGCCGGCCGGCCGTCGCTCGCGGCTTCCATGCGCGTTGCGTGATAGTCTTCAGCTTGAGTGCGTCTTTCTGCAGCGGCTTCGCCGGCGAGGTAACCGAAGGCAATCAGCGCATCTTCGCCCATATAATCGAACAGGGTTTCCAGATGCTCGTGAAACAAGGGGAGCCAGTTTTCCAGGCCTTGGCGACGTATTTGGGCCCGGGCCGCTTCATACATCGTGTCACCCGACGGCGCTCCTATGGCTGATAGATACTTTTCCCGAAAAAGGCTGAGCGTTTCGTCCGAGAAGAGAATTTCAGAAACTGGGGCCAGTGCAACAGAACGCAAAGTGCCGGTCGAGACTTGTGTCTCGGCATCAAACGACTTCAGGTGTTCCAGAGTATCCCCGAAGAGATCCAGCCGTATTGGTTCAGCACTCGTGGGCGGAAAAATGTCGATGATCCCGCCGCGAATTGAGTAATCGCCGCGCTCACGTACGGTGCTTGCTCGAACATATCCATTCACATTGAGATAATCGACCAGGGCCTTTTCATCGACACGCTCGCCTACAGCCAGGGAAAAGCTGGCCTTGCGCATCGTTTCGCGAGGCGGCACGCGCTGGACAAGCGAGGACCCGGTTGTGACGACGAGCACCGGCTTGGAGTGATCGCTTGCGTTCGCCAGCCGTGCGAGGGCCGCACACCTTTGAGATGCGATGGCCGGACTCGGGCTCATTCGGTCAAAGGGCAAGATGTCCCAACCCGGAATGTAGATAACATCCATGGTCGGTCGATTGAACTGGGCGATCTTCAGTGCCGTCGACGCCGTCTTTTCGTCTCTTGCAACGTACAATGCCCACTTGCCGGCGGAGTCTATCGCTTGCTGAAGCGCTAACAGATCAAATCCGAATGGCGCACCGGACACGATTGTCGGCGCAGACAAGGCACTGAGAAACTTGCTGTTCGGCATTTGGAGGACGATTTCAGTATTGGCAGATGGACGGAGCGACTGAAAGCCGACACACGGCCGGATCAGGCCCGAGGGTCGTACTCGAAGCTCAGAAGCCGGTCCAGAACGGGGCCTGCATAATTGGGCGGAACCGGCTTGTTACCCACAATCCAAGCGTAGACCTCCCAGTCAGGTGTCGCCAGCAGGCGTTCGAACTCCTGAAGCTCATTTTCAGACATGGCCCCGATATGCTGGTCCGCGAACTGGCCCATGATAAGATCCATTTCGCGAAATCCACGGCGCCAAGCGCGGAAATTCAGTTTGCGTCGTCTCTCGTCCATGACTTTCATTCCGTTTGCCCGTCCGGTGACTTAGTGCAATCCAGCCGCACTTCCCAGAGGCGAACATCAATTGCTCCTGACGGCGCTTTCGCTATTGTCCGGCGCCATGCGCGACGAGCGACTCTTTGCCCTGTTCGAACCTATAGACAGCTTGCCAGGTATCGGCCCGAAGCTGCGCCCGGTCTTCGAGCGGTTGGTGGACGGTGAGACCGTTTGGGACGTTTTGCTGCACCTGCCGGAAAAGTGGCTCGATCGCCGGGTAAAGGCATCATTTGAAGAGTTGGTTCCTGGCGAAGTGGCAACGGTTCAGGGCGAAGTCCACTCCTACAAAGCTCCCTACTCAGACCGCGCACCGCATCGAATACAGCTGTTTGACGGAACAGGGTTTCTAACGCTGACCTTCTTTCGAGCTGACCCCCGATGGTTACAAGGGCAATTTCCGATTGGAAAAGAGCGCATTGTTTCCGGTGTCGTAGGAGAGTTCCAGGGCGAACGGCAAATGTCGCATCCGGATTACATAATAGATCCAGCCAAACCCGAGCGTCCTCCTGCTGTTGAGCCCATCTATGGATTGACAGCCGGACTGTCGAACAAGCGATTTCACAATGCCGCAGTTGAAGCGCTCGACCATGTCCCCGATGACCTCCCGGAGTGGTTGCGCAGCGATTTGCTGGCAGAAAGAAGCTGGCCTTCATTCAAGACTGCGCTGATAGGGCTACATGCACCGGACATCTACGACGAAGCCCGTTTCGCAAAGTGCCGGGAACGGCTTGCTTATGATGAGGCTCTTGCCAGGGAGACCGTGTTTGCCTTTGCACGCCTGTCCCGAAGCCAGAAAGATGCGCCGCCGTTACGCTCGGACAGTCAGCCACTGAATGAGGTAGCGAAGTGTTTGCCTTATAAAATGACGTCGGCACAGATCCGGGCGGTAAAAGAGATTTCCGAGGACCTGGAACAACCGCACCCCATGCGCCGGATGCTTCAGGGCGATGTCGGCGCGGGCAAGACACTGGTCGGAATCCTTGCGGCTGTCAAAGCGGTCAATGCCGGCTATCAGGCGGCCTTCATGGCGCCGACGGAAGTCCTCGCCCGACAGCAGTTTGATAGCGTGGCAAGTTTGCTGGAACCGCTCGGATATCAGGTCGCCGCTCTGACGGGGCGGGACAAAGGCGCAAGCCGCGAAGGAACACTCATTGGCCTTGCCGATGGCTCAATACAGATCGTTGCGGGGACTCAGGCCCTGTTCCAGCAAGGCGTCCACTTTAGGAAACTGGGACTGATCATTGTCGATGAGCAGCATCGTTTCGGCGTCATGGATCGCATGCGCCTGGCGAGCAAAGCGACCGCTCCACACATGCTGGTGATGAGCGCAACCCCTATTCCCCGCACACTGGCTCAGGCCGTCCATGGCGATCTCGATATCTCCATCCTCGACGAAAAGCCCGAAGGCCGTCAGCCCATCGAAACCAGGATAATTTCAGACACTCGTATCGATGAAGTTATCGACGCTGTGGGCCGTGCAAGTGCTCGCAACGAACGCGTTTTCTGGGTTTGCCCACGTGTCGATGCAGACGACGACGATTCCTCCGCCATTCACCGGTCCAGGATGCTGCAGGAACAGCTCAACGTTCCTGTCGGTCTCGTGCACGGCCGCATGCGCGGCGAAGACAAGGACTTGGCTCTGGAACAATTCAGGACGGGTCAGACACGTATTCTGGTCGCCACGACAGTCATCGAAGTTGGCGTGGATGTCCCGGACGCAACAATAATCGTCATTGAGCGCGCGGAAGGATTTGGCCTGGCGCAACTTCACCAGCTGCGAGGGCGTGTGGGGCGCGGCATCAAAAAGTCGTACTGTATCCTGCTGTACCGCCCCCCGCTGGGGGATTTGGCCAAGGAGCGCCTTGAAACCCTGCGGCGGACTGAAGACGGCTTTGAGATTGCCGAAGCCGATTTCCGCCTCAGGGGGCCGGGAGACCTTCTCGGTGTACGCCAGTCTGGCGCAGTCGATTACCGAATCGTTGATCTCGCAGCGCATGCAGACCTGATTCCAGTCGCGCGAACTGATGCCCGTTATGCCATCGAAGGCGATCCCGGACTGACCGGAGAACGCGGGAAGGCCCTAAGCCTTCTTCGCGAGCTTCTCAGCCCCCTCATCCGGGAGCGGCAGTGATCTCTGGTCGTCGGTGTCGTCGGAAAAGTGGTCCGGCACGACGAGACCTGCAGAGAGGATCATTTTAGCCCCTTCCTCGATCGTCATATCCATTTCGATGCACTCTTCGGTCTTTACATACATCAGAAAACCCGAGGTCGGGTTCGGCGTGGTTGGCACAAAAACGCCAATATAGCCTTCCCCGAGCCGCGTTCGAATCTCGCCTTTGGCCCCGGTTGAAACGAAACCGATGCACCATGATCCCCTCTTCGGGTATTCGATCAGGACGACGCGATCATAGGACGATTGCTGGTTATTGGCGATGACTTCGGTGAGTTGCTTGAACGCCGCATAAACGTTCCGAACGATCGGCAATCGGGACAGGATCCGATCAGCCGCGCTGATGACTGACCTGCCGATCAAGTTGGTCGCGACCCCTCCAAGAATTGTCAGGGCTACAATCATCACGAGCACGCCGAATCCCGGGATGGCGTAATTTGTATAAGTCTCCGGCTGTATGACCGGAGGCAGAAGCGGCTTCACCCTGTTGTCGATGAAGTTAATCAGGAACTGCAGAACGTAAAACGTAATAGCGATGGGGGCAGCAATCACCATGCCTGCCAGAAATCGACCTCGCAGCCAGGCCCATAGACTGATCCGCCGGGGTTTTGGATTCATGATCCCGTTCTCGTCCGAGGTCGGCTTTTTGGCCATCAAGGCGCTCCTGAAACTGCGGTCGGTTGACGTTGGAGTATGGCTTGGAGTTGCTCTTCTTTCCGTTAATTGTGGCGAAGATGAGTGACTTGCAAGAATTCCGTCAGCTGCTTCAAACCGTCCTTAAACGGGTATACGGCGATAAGCTGCGTGTCGATGACGTCAACAGGCTGTCCGGTGGAGCCAGCCAGGAGACGTGGCTAATGAATCTTTCGGGCGGTTCGGCGCCAGAAACGCTGATCCTTCGCCGGGCGCCGCAGCGCTCGCAGGATGCACCTAGCTCCGCTGCGATCGGGCTTCCCAACGAAGCGAAAATTATTGGCTACGCAGAAAAGGCAGGCGTGCCCGTTCCGAACGTTGTTTACGTGCTTCAGGAACACGATGGCCTCGGTGAAGGCTACTTTATGAGCCGTGTTCCGGGTGAAACGATCGCCCGACGAATCCTGCGGGAGGACCGTTATGCCGAGGCCCGCTCGGCTCTGCCAGCTCAATGCGGACAGGCCCTGGCCGGTATACATTCGATAGGTATCGGGGATGATCCTGCATTGAATCTTAGCCAGGGGCTGGATCAGTTATCCCAATACGAAGACTTTTACCTCTCCCTCGGCGCGTGTCGGCCGATCTTCGATCTGGCGATGGTCTGGCTGCGGGAGAACGCCCCGGACCCTCTGACGCCTGTGCTGCTTCATGGCGACTTCCGACTCGGCAACATCATGGTCGACGAGACCGGTCTAGCCGCTGTTCTCGACTGGGAGCTGTGCCACCTGGGGGATCCGCGCGAGGATATTGCTTGGATGTGCACCAATTCCTGGAGATTTGGGAACATCGACAAACGGCTAGGCGGCTTCGGAGACTTGGAGCATTTGCTGGACGCATACGCGGCAGATGGCGGGCCCGTGATTTCACCGAAAGATATCGACTGGTGGGAAATGATGGGCAGTGTGAAATGGGGCGTTATGTGCATGATGATGTACGAATCTTTCCGCACGGGCGCAGAGCCGACTGTGGAACGTGCAGCCATTGGACGGCGTGTGTCGGAGACAGAAATGGATCTCATCAGACTGTTGGAGGCACAACGTCATGCATGATCAGCCAAGCGTTCGTGAGCTGGTGCAGGCCGTCAAGAATTTCGTGGACGAAACGGCTATGCCGGAATTGACAGGCAGAGCAGGTTTCCACGCCCGCGTCGCCTCCAATGTGCTAGGCACGATCCTCAGGGACATCGACACGCGCTTTGAGGCCGATGCCAGCGAAAAAACCCGCCTTTTGGACTTACTCGAGGCTCCTGCCGACACATCGCTTAGCAAGCTTAACGAAGACTTGCGCCAGCGAATACGCGCGGGAGAACTCACGATAAGGTCGGATGATTTGATGCGTCACCTAAAAATGACCGCAATTGACCAGCTAAAGGTTGATCAACCCAACTATTCCGCACTGAAGAAAGCCATTGAGGAACCGTGATGCGCAAAGTCCTTATTGCCGCCGCCATACTCGTCGTCGGTTGGTTTGCCCTAAAGGACTGGGCCTATACCGCATTGCAAGGGAAGTCGGACGCAACACCCGAGGCACCAGATTACTATTTTGAGGAAGTCTGGCTATCAAGGCCAACCACCCCAACGTCCGGTGGGTGGCAAGTGCCGTGGGGTATCGATCTGTTCCTGATTGCACCCCCTGTATCGACTCCGATGCCCAAGGGCGCCATAGCCGCCGACAATAATGTGCTGAAAGATGAGTACGAAGCGCTCATTGAGGATTTGGGATTAGCCGACCAGGACCTTGTTATATACGCACCGTCTTACCGGTCACCTTCCCCGGCGTCTTCAAACTCCGAGCGCGATAATGAAATCAAATTCGCTCAGGACGATATCGCAGCCGCGATGAAGCGCTATCTTTCTACGGACAACAGGCTCCGTGGGCTTGTCATTCTTGCAACGCCGGACACAGAGCCGATGCTTTACGCTGCTTTGCAGCAACTTCCGAAATCCCAGGAGTTCCGCGAACGGTTTGGCGGTGTTCTCATGCCATCCCGGAAAGACGAATCCCGTTGGAACGACTTTATTGGCACATGCAGCCCCGCATTCGAGGCGTGCGCGCGGGCGACGACCCTTGTCGAGACAACGGAAAGTCTCAGCTGGCTCACGCCGAACCTTCCCCGGAAAAAGCTCTCCTATGCTGGCGATCCTGGCCTGGGCGACGAAATCGCTACGCGTATGCAGGAGCTCAGCAACTGGCTTGATCTAAATGCCGAAAAACCAGCAGAACCGTTCGACACTTGGGCCGCTGACGAAGTTGTCGATGTCGCGCCAATACATCGCCCGAACGGCGATGAAGACATCTCAGGCGAACGAGGCGACTAGGTTTTTGATCGCTCGAGAATCGCGGTCGTCGATTGTCCATCTACCAGTTTGACGATGTGAACATCCCCGCCATTGGCCTGAACCGCGGATGCTCCGACAATGGTTTCAATCGTGTAATCCCCTCCCTTCACCAGAAGGTCAGGCAAGAGGGACTCAATCAGAGCCTTTGGAGTGTCTTCGGGAAAAAATGTCACGGCATCAACGGCGCCAATGCCCGCAAGCATGCGCGCCCTGTTCTGTTCAGAGTTGATTGGCCGCGTTTCACCCTTCAGTCGTTTCACTGAAGCGTCTGTGTTGATTGCAACGATCAGCCGATCGCACCTGGACCGTGCTTCCTCCAGAAGTGCGAGGTGGCCCGGATGCAAAATATCGAAGCAACCATTCGTGAAGCCCACCCTCAGCCCAGCCGCTTTCCAGGTTCGGACCTGCGCCTGAGCATCGCTCTCAGATAGTATGGGTGCACGCAGATGGTGATAAGCGGGATCAAGCGCCGTCCGGATTTCTTCGGCGTCCACGGTTGCAGTCCCCGTCTTGGCAACGGCTAGCCCCGAAGCCGTAACCGCCAGTGCGACAGAGTCGGCGAGACTGGCGCCGGCGACGACACCAAGGGTCAGTGCGGCCATGCTGGTATCGCCCGCGCCTGATACGTCGAAAACCTGCTTCGCTTCACCGCGTTTGTGAGAAATATCCGAGTTCTCTATCCAGGACATGCCCTTCCCGGCTCGCGTCACAACGATGTTTGTTCCGGGCACCGAGGCGGCAACCGTTCTGAGGGCCACTTCAACCTGGTCGTCTGTCGACGTGGGCAATCCTGTGGCTTGCGCCAGTTCCGACGCGTTCGGCTTGACGAGATGAGCGCCCTCGTAGACGGAAAGGTTCGGTGATTTCGGATCAACGAGCAGAGGAATCCTGTTCTTTCTCGACGCCTCAAGACATGCGTTGAAGGTCGCGGCCGTGATTGCGCCTTTTGCGTAGTCCGAAACGACGACGGCCGAACAAGCCTTTGCGGCCTTCTCGATCGCGCTGATCAGGACCGCTTCACTGATGCCCAATGCTGGAGACGATTCTTCACTGTCGACCCTTAGCAACTGTTGATTACTGGCAACAAATCTCGTTTTGACGACCGTCTCCAGAGAACTGACCTTCGCGAGACGGGTCTCAATCCGTTCATGAGCATTGAGCGACGCTTCAAGAGCCTCGCCCTCAGCATCGTTGCCTATGCAGCCAGCAACGATAACTTGCAGTCCCATCGCAGCCATATTGCGGGCAACGTTACCGGCCCCACCTGGCATCTCCACCGTCGATACTTTTCGCAAGACAGGTACGGGTGACTCCGGCGATATTCGATCCACCGTGCCATATACAAAGCGATCGAGCATCACGTCACCGACGCAAAGGACCGTCTGGCCCTGCGCCTTCGTAATAATGTCTGCAAGATGCTGTCGCATGAAGGGTCTCCGGATGCGCTGACTTCATAGGCCCGTCAGACTTTTCCTATCTAATTCCGTTCAATTGAACCAGAATCGGAATGTGGACCAGCTGAGTTTGATCCAATAGCCGCGCATTCACGTAATTGTTCCTGACACGTTCATTACAGGAGGCCGCTCTGCCCAAAGAAACCCAGCAGCCAACCCTGGTCTGGCTTCGAAATGATCTCAGGCTCACCGATCACCCCGCAATCGCTGCCGCGGCCGAGAGAGGCGGCGAGGTGATCTGTGTCTACATTCTCGAAGAAACGGACGCATTGCGTACGAAAGGTGGCGCCTCACTCTGGTGGCTCGACAAATCTCTGAGAGCCCTTCGCTCTGACATATCTTCGTTGGGCGGGAAGCTTGTTTGCCGCAAAGGCGATCCGGAGAAAATCGTTCCAGCATTGATTGAAGAAACGAAAGCGACATCAGTTTTCTGGGGCAGGCGCTATGGCAAGGCTGAACGCGAGATCGATGGTCGTATGAAGCAGGCGCTTCAGGATAACGGCATTGACGCCAGGAGTTTCAATACAACCCTCCTGACAGAGCCGTGGCAGATCGAAACGGGGTCCGGGGGCTATTACAAGGTCTTTACGCCGTACTGGAAAGCAGTGCGAGAAAGCTATGAGGCGCCATCCACGCTACCTCGACCAGAGAAGCTGGGAGGTATGGGGGTTAATGGTGAAAGGATTGAGGATTGGGGGCTGCACCCAACCCAACCTGATTGGTCCGAAGGTTTCGCGACGATGTGGACTCCCGGAGAGGCCGGAGCCGCTGATCGTTTGTCGGATTTCCTTGATCATGGCGTGCGCGAGTACGAGGATATGCGAAATCGTCCAGACTGTGACGGAACGTCTGGACTGTCACCCCATCTGCACTTCGGCGAATTAAGCCCGGTGCAGGTCTGGCGCGCTGTGAAGTCCAGGATCGATAGCGGTCTCCAACCGGAGAGCAGCGCCTGGTCTTTCCTGTCCGAAATTGTCTGGCGCGAGTTCTCTTATGTTCTTCTGTACTTCAACCCGGATATGGGCTGGGAGAACTACAATCCGAAATTCAATGCCATGCCCTGGAAGAAAGACAGCGCATCACTGACGGCGTGGAAAAAAGGACAAACTGGGTATCCCATCGTGGATGCGGGCATGCGGCAGCTCTGGGCACGTGGCTGGATGCACAATCGAGTGCGTATGATTGTCGCGTCCTTCCTTACCAAACACCTTTTGATACACTGGCGAGATGGCGAGGACTGGTTCTGGGACACGCTCGTGGACGCAGACCCGGCATCCAATTCATCAGGATGGCAATGGACCGCCGGCTCCGGTGCCGATGCTGCGCCATACTTCAGGGTCTTTAATCCCATCACCCAAGGACAAAAGTTCGATGTCAGTGGACGATATGTTCGAGAGTGGTGCCCGGAATTGAAGGATCTGCCGACCAAGTACCTGCATGCGCCATGGACGGCAGACCCCGAAACCCTGAAGCGTGCCAAAGTTGATCTGGGTACCACCTATCCGAAGCCGATTATTGATCATGCTGAGGGCCGTGAGCGCGCACGGTCGGCCTGGGAAGCTCTAAAAGAAAAGCAGGACGCCGCATGAAGAAAATAGCGATTATCGGGTCTGGCATCAGCGGTCTGGGCGCAGCTTATGCACTAAGGAATTCAGCCGATATTACGGTTTTCGAGTCACGCGACCGCGCCGGCGGCCATGCGCACACGGTATCAATCGATTATGACGGAACGCCGATCGATGTGGATGTTGGCTTTATTGTCTATAATGGGCTCAATTATCCGAATCTGACTGGCTTTTTCGAGGCTCTCGGTGTCGAGACCCAAGCCAGCGATATGAGCTTCGCGGTATCCAATCCGGGAGGTTTTGAGTGGGCGTCGACCGCCTATGGCATGTTCGCCCAAAAGCGGAATCTCTTTCGGCCCCGTTTTCATGCCTTCTGGCGAACAATTCTCCGGTTCAATGATGTGGCGCGGGCCGCATTGATGAATGGCGAAGTCACCGAGGAGAGTCTTGGAATTTGGCTGCGTCGGCATGATTTCAGCGACGACTTCTGCCAGAATTATATTCTACCCATGGGGGGCGCGATCTGGTCCACCCCACCGGGCAAGATACTCGACTATCCAGCGCGAAGCTTCTTTCAGTTCTTCGAAAATCACAGGCTGATGCATCGTGAGCGCCCGAAATGGCGCACAGTGTCAGGCGGTTCAAGGCACTATGTGGCCAAGGCTTCAGAGCTGATCGGCGATAAACTGCTTCTTGGCTCAGGTGTTGAACGCGTCACCCCGTTTGGAACGGGCGTCCGGCTGGATTTCGACGATAGGCGAAGCGAAATTTTTGATGAAGTGATCATGGCCACCCATGCCGATACGACTCGTCGTCTCTTGTCTGGCACCTATCCGGAAGCGCAATTCCTACTCAAATCCGTTCACTATCGACCCAACCGAATTTTTCTGCACAGGGATCCATCATACATGCCCCGCAGGAAGTCCGCCTGGGCGAGCTGGAATGTGCTTGGCAAGCATTCAACGGATAACGACATCTGCCTCAGCTATTGGATGAACCGGCTTCAGGGTCTGCCCCGCCAATGCCCATTATTCGTCACGCTGAACCCTGAAACGCCGCCCAATGAGAATCTGGTGTTTAAAGAGGTCGTGTTCGACCACCCGCAGTACGACGGCGCCGCATATGCCGCTGTTCGATCTCTTGAGCGCATCCAGGGGCGGCACGGCATATGGTTTGCTGGCGCTTGGCTCGGTAGCGGATTCCACGAGGACGGTCTGAAGAGCGGCTTGCGGGCGGCCCTATCGCTTGGCGGGCAGGTTGAGTGGGACCCCGTCGGCGTCGAAACGGTTTACCTGCCGGACCGGCACGCGCCAACCCAAGCAGATCGCCGACTATCGGTGGTGAAATGACAACCACGCCGCCTGCTTTGCGACTTCATTTGGGGGAGACGCGCCACAGGCGTTTCACCCCCTTCAAGTCGTCCTTTCGTTATCGGGTCGCAATGATCGATGTCGATATCGACCGACTTGAAGAGGCTAGCCGACAGACACGCCTTTTTTCAGTCGAAAAGCTTGGGCTCTTTGGCTTTCGCCGGAATGACCATGGCTCACTACAGCGAACTGCTTTGCGTCCTTGGGCTGAGACGACCTTTCGCGATGCCGGTATAGAGCCCCCCAAAGGCGCTATTCGCCTGGTTACATTTCCAAGGCACGCCTTCTATAAGTTCGCCCCCATTTCGCTCTGGATCGCGCACACTCCAGAGGGGCACCCCGAGGCGATTTTGTATGAGGTACGCAATACGTTTGGCGAACGTCATACATATGCTGCGTCCCTCCAAGGCAATTGGAGCCGGCACGAAGCCCCCAAGCGGTTTCACGTCTCTCCGTTTTTTGATGTGACCGGCCGATACAGCTTCTCACTGAGGTATGATGCCGACGCATTGCGGCTTGGTGTAACGACGATCCAGAATGGCCGCCCCGTCCATTCGGCCGGCCTTGCCACGTCGGTTGCACCAGCCAGCGACCGCTCTCTCGCCGCCTTGGCGATGCGTATGCCATTCTCCACGATAGGTGTTACACTAGGCATCCATTGGGAGGCAGCGAAACTGTGGGCTATGGGTGCCAGGTACCACAAGAAACCGCTGAAAGTACAAAACGATCCGACACTGGCCCGAACTTCCGGTCAGGAAAATTGAGGACGCAAGAGATGAAAACGGAAAAGATTGTTCCTACCAGCGTTTCAACCATCCGCGCGATGAACGATTTGCCAGCGTCCTTCAAGCTTGCGGGCATAATGCTCTTGCGGGCAGAAAACGGATCACTTCAGTTCAATTTGCCCGACGGCAGGATTGTCTTGTTTGATCAAGGAAAATCGGGTCCACGTGCCGTTGTCGACGTGCATGATTTTTCCTTCGCCAAACGTGCATTGGCCGGTGGCGACATCGGCTTTGCGGAAAGCTACATGGACGGCGCTTGGTCGACTCCCGATCTGACGGCGGTTCTTGAGTTCTTTTCGGAGAACTTTGAGGCGGCCGGCAAACTTGCCGTCGGCGGTTCCGTTGTAAAATTCTTCAACAATATCCGGCACTTCTTCAACAGAAACAGTAAAGCTGGTGCGCGCCGAAATATCATGGCGCACTATGACCTTGGCAATGCGTTCTACGAGTCGTGGCTTGACGACACAATGACCTACTCCTCAGCGCTTTTCGAAAAGCCCAATCTTTCTCTCGAACAGGCGCAAGCAGCGAAGTATCAAGCCATCGCCGACCGTATTGGCGCTGGCCCCGATAGTCATTTGCTTGAGATCGGGTGCGGCTGGGGCGGATTTGCTGAATATGCAGCGAAGGTCCGGGGATCCAAGGTGACCTGCCTTACCATTTCGGAGGCGCAGCGGGCGTATGCAATAAACCGCATTCAGAAGAACGGATTGTCGGACCGCGTCGAGATCCGTCTGGAAGACTATCGCGATCACAGGGGATCCTATGATGGCGTCGCCTCAATTGAAATGTTTGAAGCGGTCGGTGAATCCTACTGGCCCAGTTATTTTGCAAAAGTCCGGGAGTGCCTGAAGGACGGCGCACGGGCGGCGCTGCAGATCATCACGATCGATGACGATCTTTTCAAACGTTATCGCAAGCGGGCCGATTTCATTCAGCACTATATTTTTCCCGGTGGCATGCTTCCAAGCGAATCTGCGCTCAAAGCGTCATTCTCGCAGGCCGGCTTGAGATATGAAGGTGTCCAGTATTTCGGTCAGGACTATGCGAGGACGCTCAAGCTATGGGCTCAGCGGTTTGAAGACGCGTGGGATCACATCCAGTCGCTGGGATTTGATGAGCGTTTTCATCGCCTTTGGCGATTTTACCTGAGTTATTGCGAAGCCGGTTTCCGCAATGGCCGCATCAATGTCGGCCAGTTTCAGGTGTCGTCGGCCTGATCAATAAAGGCGGGATAGACGATAATCAATCTTTTGGCCGCGTGCTTCAAAACTTAGCTGAACCCAACGGTTCTGATCATCATACCACAGATCAACCGTCAGGTCTGAAACAAGCCTGTAGTGCGTGGCCTCTACGGGCTTGCCGTTGATCTGGATCGTGTCCGTGCCCAGCCTGGTCACGCTAGTATCCAGAATTTCCCCATTCTCTGTGGACAAGATCGCCTTACTGAAAACCTGCTGGATGTTCCAATGGCTGGAGGGAATTATCCCTAAAGGCACCTCGCCGGAATAGCCCGATCCGGTCACTTCAAGCGCGTTTCCCTTGACGGAAGCGGTCACGCGCTTCGTGTCGCCGTCATCATTCGTTTGACCGTCGAGGGCGACAAGACGATCTTCATCCCATGTTTCAACGGAGTCCAACGAATAGCGGAACAGCGTGATCGGGCCGAGCCCAGCCTTGAGATCCACGTCAGAGGTGACGATTAGCTGACCGTCTTGTCCGGAATCGAATTTGACAATGTGAGAGCCAAACTTCTTGTCACCTTGGCGGAAAACGTCAAAACGGATTTCGTCACCCGCTTGAGGGCTCCAAGGCTGTGGAGCCTTTGCACTTACCAGCGCTGATTGCTGATCCGGGGTTCCGCTGTCGGCGAACGCAACCCCGGATCCTATGCCAATAATTGCGACAACAGCAGCGACATGCTTCATGTCAGCCTCCAGAATGGTCTCGGCGACCGGGCGACATAGCAAGTGCAGGCGCACTGACCGAGTGCGGCGGGCCTATGTTTAACCCCGGGTATAGCAAGTAGGATGTCACCTTGCTGGTATGATCCGTGCCCATCTTCCAAAGCGCCTTCCAGAATGACCGTCGCTTCCAAAGCTGAGTGGCCATGGGCAAATACGTTTTGCCCCGGTTCCAGCCGCATCAGCTGCCCGGAAGCGCTCGAGACATTGGAATACCGGACGCCGGACAGTCCACGCCTCCACCGTACCTCTTCGTAGTCCATGTGGATGATATCCAGAGCAGCCGATACGGCTGCATCGTCTTGCGCCTGCTGACCAGGGTTTGCGTCGTCTTCAAGAAGCACTTCTCTCACGCTTTCCCAGAGCGTAGCCGCCTCGTCTCCACAGCTCGACATAAGTCGATGGATGCTTGCCGCGACCTTCAGACTTGGCGCCAGGTTGCCGGCTGCATAATCCAGCATAAATGCGTGATAGGTGTCTTGCGTCGTCATCCCGCGGAAACTTCCCTTTTCGTGATAACTTGCTTTACGTCGCCGAATGCATTTCGGATCACCCCGCAGAGTGTTGTCACTGCATGGCGTGGCAGCTAAACGGGTTCGAAGACTGGAGTGTAGACATGGTGCTGAATTCGGTTCTCGATGCTATCGGGAATACCCCGCTGATCAAACTCAAACGCGTTTCCGAACAAACCGGTTGCACAATCCTTGGGAAGGCGGAGTTTTTGAACCCGGGCCAGTCTGTCAAAGACAGGGCTGCTTTGGGCATTGTACGCGATGCTGAGGAATCCGGCCTGTTGAAGCCGGGCGGCACGATCGTGGAAGGCACTGCGGGCAATACCGGCATCGGCCTCGCACTTGTCGGCAGCGCACTTGGCTACCGTGTTGTTATCGTGATGCCACGAACACAAAGCACGGAAAAAAAGAACGCAGTCCGGTTGCTGGGGGCCAAGCTCATTGAAGTCGATGCTGTTCCCTATTCCAATCCGAACCACTATGCCCGTTATTCAGGCCGGTTGGCAGAAGAGCTCGCCAAGTCGGAGCCGAACGGAGCGATTTGGGCCAACCAGTTCGATAACATCGCGAACCGCGACGCCCATTACAATACAACCGGTCAGGAAATCTGGACGCAGACTGAGGGTGCCGTTGATGGTTTTATCTGCGCCGTCGGATCGGGCGGAACGCTTGCCGGGGTTGCAAAGGCGCTCAAGGAAAAGAACGCCGACGTGAAAATCGGTATCGCCGATCCAGGAGGCGCTGCGCTCTACCAGTATTACAATACCGGTGAACTCAAGGCCGAAGGCACATCGATCACTGAAGGAATTGGGCAAGGTCGCATTACCAAGAACATCGAGGAACTCGAGGTCGACTACGCCTACCGCTGCACGGATACCGAAGCTCTGGAAATCCTGTACGATCTCATTTTGCACGAAGGGCTGTGCCTGGGGGGATCAGCTGGTATCAATATCGCCGGCGCTGTACGCTTGGCGAAGGATCTTGGACCTGGGCATACAATCGTGACCATTCTCTGCGACTACGGCAATCGATACCAGTCCAAGCTTTTCAATCCGGAATTCCTTCGCTCAAAGGATCTGCCTACGCCCCCATGGATGGAGGACTAAACTCATGACCTCCCCGCTCGTCTCAGCCGCCTGGCTCAAATCCAATATTTCGGCACCCGACTTGCGCATTATCGACGCAAGCTGGTTTCCTTCATGGATCGCGTCGGCTAATGCCGGTCGCGCCGCATATGAGCGAGGCCACATACCGGGCGCCGTCTATTTTGATATTGACGACATTTGTGCCGAGGAAAGCGACCTGCCCCACATGATGCCCGACTCGGTGAAGTTCTCTTCCCGGGTCCGCAAACTGGGCGTTGGGGACGGCAACCGCATCGTCGTCTACGACTCCAATGACTTCATTGCCTCCGCAAGGGTATGGTGGATGTTCAGGGTCATGGGACATGAAGACGTCGTAGTCCTGGACGGCGGATTACGAGCGTGGGAAGCGGAGGGAGGCGATCTTGAGGATCTCCCTCCAATTGTCACTGGGGGACGGCATTTTACACCCCGCGTGCAGGCACACCTCATAAAATCCCGGGAACAGGTCCGCGAAGCATCGTCAGGTGCGACGCTTCCAATTCTGGACGCCAGGCCTGCCGGACGTTTTAACGGCACCGAGGACGAGCCTCGCGCTGGCCTGCCTTCCGGACATATCCCCGGCAGCGTCAACATTCCATCCGCGAAACTGGTCGCCCCTGATGGTCGTATGGCTGATGAAATCCAGCTAAAAAAACTCTTCGACGACTACAGAGCTGGGCCGGTTGTTGCCACTTGTGGCTCTGGCGTTTCTGCAGCCGTGCTAGCGCTTGGACTGGCTCAATTGGGCAACTGGGAAGCGGCGCTGTATGACGGTTCCTGGACTGAGTGGGCGAGCGACAAGGATAATCCGGTAGAAACGTCCACAGCATGAAACGATCCACCCGCCTCATTCATAACAGAGCGGGTACCGGTCCGAGACGAACGGTGAATCCACCGCTTGAGCGCGCCTCTACGGTCATTTTACCAGATGCTGCCTCCTTGTACTCGCAGAACCCCGCCTATGGCCGGATGGGACTGTCAGTTCATCAGGAGCTCGAAGCAGCGCTTTGCACGCTGGAAAAAGCCGATTTCACCAGGCTGACTCCGTCGGGCCTAAGCGCATGCGCCGTTGCCGCCGCAGCTCTGGTCAAGGCAGGTGACCGCATCCTGGTATCAGATTCCATCTACGGTCCTTCCCGTCGCTTCTGTGAGCGCCGTCTAAAGCGCATGGGAGTTGAATCTGAGCGCTTTGACCCTCGAAATCTGGGTCAGATCGAAATGCTCATGTCTGAGGGCGCCGCCGCAATTTTTCTGGAGTCGCCGGGCTCGTTGACATTCGAAATCTCGGATACGCCCGCGATCGTTACCCTTGCGAGGGCACACAACGTAAAAACGATAATGGATAATACGTGGTCTGCCGGTGTCTTTTGCCAGCCGCTCGACCTCGGTGTCGACGTCTCGGTACAAGCCTTGACCAAGTATGTTGTTGGTCATGCTGATGCTTTTGGCGGCGCAGTCATGACAAACGATCCCGGCATCGTGCGGGAAATTCGAGACCTGACGGAGGACTGGGGCATCTCAATCGGGCCCGATGACGCTTATTCAGCCCTCAGGGGCACCAGGACGCTCGAAACCCGCCTCTCGCAACATCAAGCCTCGGCGCTCCAGCTTGCGAATTGGTTGAGCGGCGTGCCAGGCGTCAACCAGGTTATCCACCCTGCCCTGCCGTCGCATCCCGATCACGCACTTTGGCTGCGCGATTTCAGCGGCAGCTCCGGCCTTTTTGGCTTTCTGCTCGATGCTTCAAACCAATCAGAGCTCGATGCCTTTCTTGGTGCGTTGGAACTATTCAAGCTCGGCTTTTCCTGGGGCGGCTTCGAAAGCCTCATTATCCCTTGCGATGCGCAGCTTACGCGGTTGAAATCCGATTGGACGTCCGAGAAAAACGGACAGCTGTTACGCGTTCATGCAGGCCTTGAGGACCCTGACGATCTCATTGCCGATTTTCAGCGCGGTTTCGATGCACTAAGCCGGAAAAAAAATACTTGATTTGAGGCACATTTTTACATATTTCCACCGCCGACAAGCAAGCGAGCTACGACGGTCCCGAAAGGGCGTCAGTACGGGTGAGCCCAACTGTCTTCACTTCATCACTGGCCGAAAGCCAGTCATGCATGCCGAGGATACTTGGATGACGCCCAACAAGTTCGCTTTTGCGACGATGCAGAGCCGTAAGGATGTCGCGTTCGACACCGGCCTCTATAATTATTATGATCGGAAATTCGGGGACTATCGGGCCGCTATTGCGGAACTCATAAGGCCCTAGCGGGCTCGCGCCCGCCGAACCATGCCGCGTTTGATCCGTTAGTGGATTGAGCAGTCAATGAGTTCACTGGCGAACTGCCAGTTACAAATCCGAATCTTTCCGATCATGTTCAAGTCTGATTACGCCACATTGGCGCGTCCCGCCATTCTTCCCGATTCCACAAACCGCTCCGGCCTTCCGGCTTTCGCGAGCGTGGGAGACGTTCTTCGCGCTTATGAAGGCGACGATGCCATCTTTGTCCTGTATCCCAAAAAGATCGCGGCGGCAGCGCGAACATTCCTGAACGGATTCCCGGGGAAAGTTATGTACGCCGTTAAGGCGAACCCGCACCCGACTGTTCTGAAGACGTTGTGGACGGCGGGCGTTCGGCACTTTGACGTCGCCTCGACCCGCGAAGTCGATCTGGTGAAGGCAATAGCCCCGTCTGCGAAGCTGTTCTTCATGCATCCTGTAAAGTCGCGTGCGGCCATTCGGCATGCTTATGCCGAGGGTGTTCGCGATTTCTCATTCGACTGCATCGACGAACTTCATAAGATTCTCGAAGAAACTGGCTATCCAGGCGACCTTAACCTCCATGTTCGTCTTGCATTGCCAAAAGGCGATGCAGTCATGCCGCTTTCCGGCAAGTTCGGTGCTGATCGCAGCGAAGCCGTAGACCTGTTGACGTCCGCCCGGCCACACGTGGCGATGCTTGGCATGACGTTCCATGTTGGTTCGCAATGCCTGAATACCGATGATTATGGCCGTGCTCTCGCCTGGGCGAGCTCAATCGCTGACGAAGCCGGAGTTGAAATCGACTCAATAGATTGCGGCGGCGGCTTCCCAGTTGCTTATCCTGGTATGTCTCCAAGGCCGATGAGTAATTATTTCTCGGCCATAAAGGAGGCTCTCGCGGTTCACGGCTTTGAGGACATACAAGTCCTCGGAGAGCCTGGGCGCGCGTTGTGCGCCCAAGGCGGCTCGACCCTTGCCCGTGTTGAGCTTCGCAAGGGCGCCGATCTTTATCTGAATGATGGAAGCTACGGTTCACTGTTCGATGCAGCCCAGTGCGCCTGGAAGTTTCCGGTGAAACTTCACCGTTCAGCGCCCCGCGAAGCGGATAACAACACTGCATTCCGTTTCTTTGGGCCTACCTGTGACAGTCTCGATGTCATGGAAGGGCCGTTCGAACTGCCCGGAGATGTTGAAGAGGGCGACTGGATCGAGATTTGCCATCTTGGTGCCTACGGCCAAGCCCTGGCTTCCCGGTTCAACGGTTTCTTTTCGGAGACAACTGTCGCCGTAATGTCCTAACTCACGTCAGTCAGGCGCCTCTGTCAATTCTCGAAAGAGGCGCCTGTCTGGACCCTACCCTCGCCGCCCGCTAGAAGGCGAGCGAACCCGATTCCGGAGTCCCCAAATGAACGCACCCACAAATCGCAAAGCAGAGCTACTCAGCAAGCCAGTCGAACACGTCGATATCACCAAATTCGACGCTCGTCCGATAATCGAGGCGATGGGCAAGATGTCCTTCTCCTCAAGAGATGCCGCTCGCGCCACCGAGATTTTCAACATGGCAGTCGAAGACCCGGACTGCTCGATCATCCTCACGCTTGCAGGTTCCACGTCCGCCGGCGGCTGTATGCATGTCTATCGCGATCTCGTGAAATACGGACTAGTCGACTGCATCGTCGCCACCGGTGCTTCAATCGTTGACATGGATTTCTTCGAGGCACTTGGCTATCAGCACTATCAGGCACCTGAACAAGTCGACGATAACACGCTTCGCGATCTCTACATCGACCGGATCTACGACACGTTCATCGACGAGGAAGAACTGCAGGCCTGTGATCACACGATCAAGGACATCGCCGACAGCCTTGAGCGCCGCCCCTATTCTTCCCGGGAATTCATCTGGGAAATGGGTAAATGGCTCAAGGAAAACGCCAAGAAGAAGGATTCCCTGATCGAGACCTGCTACGATCACCATGTTCCAATCTTTGTGCCGGCATTCTCGGATTGCTCAGCAGGTTTTGGACTGGTCAAACACCAGGTCGAAAACCTCGGCAACTATATGTCTATCGACAGCGTCGCAGACTTCCGTGAACTGACCGATGTGAAGATTGCGGCAGGATCTACAGGCCTTCTTATGGTCGGCGGCGGCGTCCCCAAGAACTTTGTCCAGGACACTGTGGTTTGCGCCGAAATTCTCGGCAAGGAAGTCGAGATGCACAAATACGCCGTTCAAATCACGGTAGCGGACACTCGCGACGGCGCGTGTTCGTCCTCGACGCTCAAGGAAGCGGCAAGCTGGGGCAAGGTGCAGACCGTGTACGAGCAAATGGTCTTTGCGGAAGCAAGCACCGTGATACCGCTCCTCGCTTCAGCATCCTGGCACAAGGGCGAATGGAAGAAACGCAAACCAAGAGAGTTCGCGAAACTCTTCCTTTAAGGCACCGGCCTTAAGCACAAATTCCATGACGCCGGGGCATCCATTGTCCCGGCGTTTTTGATTCTGCACAGTCCAACTTCGCCGTCAGAACCTCAGCGGGAGAAAGCCATGTCGGATCGGATTGAAGTGAAGAATATTGATGGTGTTGCAGACGTGAGACTTGTCCGCACAGACAAGATGAACGCTCTCGATGAAAAGATGTTCTCAGCTCTCGTCTCCACGACCGAGGAACTGGCAAATGACAATTCGGTCCGGTGCGTCGTTCTCTCCGGCGAGGGCCGCGCGTTCTGTGCCGGTCTCGACATGGGCAATTTTGGCAAAATGGCCGAAGGCAGCGGTGGCGGGTCACCAACCGCCCGGGCCCCGCTCGCCGAACGCACTCATGGAGTCGCCAACCGGCCCCAGCAGGCTGTATGGGGCTGGCACGCGCTCCCGGTTCCAGTCATAGCGGCCGTACACGGCGTGGCCCTCGGCGGGGGCTTCCAGCTGTCGCTTGGCGCTGATATCCGCATCGTTCATCCGGCAACTAAAATGTCGATCATGGAAATCAAATGGGGTCTTGTCCCCGACATGGCGGGGACAGCCATCATGCGGAATCTCTGTCGAGATGATATCCTGCGGGAGCTTACCTATACGGGCCGGATCTTCTCAGGCGCGGATGCTCTGAACTATGGATTCGCAACTGAGGTCAGCGAAAAGCCCTACGAACGGGCTATGGAGCTGGCCAAGACAATCGCTTCCAAGAACCCCGATGCAATCCGGGCAAACAAGCAGATATTCAACAACCTGCCCGACCTAAATGCTGCGGAATCACTGCTTCAGGAATCTGTCCTTCAGGACAAGATCATTGGTTCAAAGAATCAGATTGAAGCCGTCATGGCCGAGCTGCAAAAGCGTGCCCCGGTTTTCGATGACGGGTGACTGAAATCAAGCTCCAGAATCAACGAAAGCCGGAACCTGAAGGCTCCGGCTTTATCGTTGGCCTGATCTGGCGCGAGTGACGGGGCTCGAACCCGCGACCTCCGGCGTGACAGGCCGGCACTCTAACCAACTGAGCTACACCCGCACAGATCGGCCACCGCATCCCGCGGTGAGGCGCCTGATTAGACAAGGCGGCTTGGCTGGTCAAGCGGGAAGTGCCATGAGAATGCCATGACTTGCAGCTAGGGCTTAGCAGACTTCAGGAATCGGGTGTTCTAGACCTATGAAACGTGTCTTCATTTTCGCCGGTGCCGGACTCGGTCTGCTTCTTATTGTTCTCGCGGCCCTCCCCTTTTTCATACCTGCGTCTGTTTACAAGGCGCAGATTGAGACGGCTGCAAGCAATGCGCTTGGTCGCCCGGTAAGTGTCGATGGCGAGGCCAGGATATCAATCTTCCCGGTGATCTCAGCGTCGCTAGAAGACGTGCGCGTTGCCAATCCCGACGGTTTTGAAGCGCCCAATATGATCGAAGCGGGCGCCTTGCGCGGCTCGGTAAAGTTGCTGCCGCTGTTTTCTCGGCGGGTAGAGGTAAAAGAGATCTCATTCGAGGACGCATCTGTGCGCCTGACCCGTACCGCCGCCGGAGAGGTCAATTGGGAGTTTGAGCGCAATACAGCGCCCGACGACGGCGCGAATCCGCAGCCTTCAGGCGACCCTTTCTCTGCCACTATCGACAGGGCGCGGCTGCGCAACGCGTCAGTGGTCTACGAAGACCTTCAAAGCGGCATTCGGTACGATCTCTCCGACTTCAATGCAGAAGCTTCATTGAAATCGGCTGATCGGCCGATGACCCTTCGGGCGAATGGCGTCTTCCAGAATGAACGGTTCGAGTTCGATCTGACCTTGACGTCACCTGAAGCTCTCCTGTCCGGTGTTCAGGCCTCAGTCGACGCCCGGCTCGGTTCGGATCTCGGCAACGTCAGTTTTGACGGAACCATAACCAACGAAGACGCCATGAACGTTTCAGGGCGTTATTCTGCAAACATTCCTCAGTTAAGCGACGTCACATCCTTCTTGGATATCGCTCTGCCTGTAGATCTGGCACCGCTGGGTGGGCTGCGCGCCAGCGGATCCATTGAGGGCGCGCTGCCAGATCTGTCTCTTAATTTTTCTGACCTAACCGTTTCCGGTGACGGGCTGAATCTAAACTACAATGGGCTGCTTCATATCCGCGACACACCAGAGTTCGACGGACAGGCCAGTCTGGATGTAAGGGACGCGTTTGCGTTGAGCCGGGAACTTGGACTGCCTCTGCAACCGCTAAGCGCCTTCAAGCAGCTTTCGATTAATTCTAGACTGGAAGGGCCTGCGACAGCACTTAACTTCGCCGGAATAACGGCTCGCAGCAACAGCCCGTCGCTCAGTGCGTCCTACTCCGGATCAATTTCACTGGCCGACGACGGCCGGGTCGATGGTGATCTGTCCGCAAAAAGCGACCAGCTGCGCCAACTGCTATCCCAGCTTGGCGTCGAACTACCAGAAGGCACATCGCTGAAGTCAGCCTCAGTCTCCGGTCGGGCGCGCGGCAACTTCCAGCGACTCGGACTCGAAAGCGGAACATTTGCGCTCGACGACACGCAGGCTACCGGTTCGATTTCCGCCGATCTGAGCGCGGCTGTTCCAGCCGTCAAAGCCGACCTGAAGACCAGTCGCCTGGATCTATCCCCGTTCCTTGGCTCAGATGCCGACCAGCCAGCGGCAAGCCAGCCTTCTGCGTGGAGTGAGGCTCCTCTAGACCTCGCAGCGCTAAATTTGCTGGATGCCGACATTGCTTTGGTGGCCGACGAAATTGATATCGGAAAGATCCAGCTCAAAAACTCGGATCTCTCGGTTTCGCTGAAATCTGGAAAGCTTAATGCCAACCTGAACCGGTTTTCGGCATTTGGTGGAAGCTGGAACGGCAAGGCGATCGTTGATGCCGCTGGATCGACTCCGGCTTTCGACTTCGAAATGGCAGCCTCGAGCGTCGAAGCGCAATCCCTTTTGTCCAGCCTTGCCGGTTTCGACAAGCTCAGTGGGGGCGGACAGTTCTCAATTGATGTTGCGGCGTCCGGCGCCAGCATCAATCAGATTGTCAACGCTGTTGATGGCAGCCTGTCGCTCGAAATTGGCAATGGTGCGTTGCAGGGTGTCAACCTCGGTCAACTCGTCCGTTCCGCGGGCTCGCTGCGCGAAGCATTGTCATCGGGAAATCTGACGCTGCAGTCACTCGGAGAGGTCGTCTCGCCGCAGGCTGAAACAGACTTCACCAATTTCTCGGCGACTCTGGATATTCAGGATGGATTGGCACAAATCCAGTCGCTTTCTCTTGTCAACTCAGTGATGAATGTCAGCGGCGCAGGACAGATTGGTATTGGCGGACGCACACTCGACGTCAAGCTTACCCCGGCCATCGACCGGGCTGGGCAAGGCAATACAGCAACGGTTCAACTGAACGGAATCCCGGTGCCGCTTCGGGTCCAAGGCAGCTGGAATGCTCCCCGATTTACTCCTGACTTCTCCGGAGTCCAGTCGGCGCTGGCGTCGAATGTCCGAGACAGGGCGGCATCGGAGCTTCAGGACCGGATAGGTGGCGAACCGGGAGCTATTGCTTCGGATGTCATCGGCGGTCGCCAACCTGGCGCATCGGCGGACAAGACGGGAAGTCAGCCACAAAGCCCAGCAGACGATTCGCAAGAGTCTGCGACATCGCCTGAGGCAGACGCGCCGAACGAGAGTGAGGGCGAGGACGGCGAAGAAAGCGAAAGCGAGAAGGCAATCAAGGATGTATTGGGGCTAATTCTGGGGCCAAATTAGGCCTCACCCCGCCGCATATTTTTTCGGAAATCTGTCTGCGGAATCGTTGCCGGTTCTATCCCCTTCCTCAACGTGTTCATCCGGTCCGGACGGCACGTCTCGAATGTCGATGAGGTGGGTCAGTTTGTCGAGCGGCTGGGGACGACTGATCAGGAAGCCTTGAAGTTCATCGCACCCGTTTTCGGTCAGAAACTGTTTCTGGCCTTCGGTTTCCACGCCTTCCGCTGTGCAGACCATATTGAGCGCCTTGGCGAGTTGCAGTGTCGCCCTCGCGATCGCTCTACACTCTTCGCTGTGATCAATATCTTGAACGAAACCTTTGTCGATTTTGAGCTTGTCGAATGGAAACCGTCTCAAATAACTCAGCGAAGAATATCCTGTACCAAAGTCATCGAGCGAAATCCGCACGCCCAACTCCTTGAACTTGCGAAGGCGTTCAAGTGTGAACTCGGTGTCGCTGAGCAATACGGATTCGGTAATTTCCAACTCTAACCGCGACGGGGCGATCTCGTTGACCGCCAGAGCATTGACAATTGTGTTCAACAGATTGGCGCTATGTATCTGGAGTGGCGAAATGTTCACCGCGACACGCATATTGTCAGGAAATCGCCTGGCGACACGCAGAGCTTCTCGCAAGGTCCAGTCGCCAAGCCGGGTGATAAAACCGGTGTCTTCGGCGTGTTTGATGAAACTTCCAGGACCTATCAGGCCTCGCGTCGGATGCTTCCACCGAAGCAGAGTCTCGCAGCCAACAATTTCACCTGTGCTGGCGCACATTTGTGGCTGGAAGTAGGTCAGCAGTTCGTTGTTCTCAAGTGCCCGATGGAGGTCGACTTCGGTCTCACGGCGAATGCGAGCTCTTTCGGCAAGCTCATCTGAAAAGATGCACCAGGTTCGTTTGCCCGATTCTTTCGCCTGGTAGAGGGCAAGGTCGGCGTGTTTGAGGAGCGTGGAGATGTCTGTGCTGTAGTTATCGATGATCTTGACGCCAATACTCGCGCCACAATGGGCTGAAGATCCCCAGATTTCGTATGGCGTATTGAGCGTTTCGCTCAAGGCTCGAACTTGCGCGACCAGTTCTTCCTTCCCGCGGCTTTCAACCAGGATAGCAAATTCATCACCACCCAGACGCGCAATGATGAGAGCGTCCTTTGTCCCTTGTTTGAGCCGCGATGCGACCTGGCAGAGCAACTCATCGCCTGCCGGATGTCCAAGCGTATCATTCACCCACTTGAAGTTATCGAGGTCCAGCCAGAGAAGTGCGCGAAGCATCCCGTCAGGCGCGGGTGTTTGGGATAACTGATCCAGACGTTCGTTAAGGCAGGCGCGGTTTGGCAAAGACGTCAGCGGATCAAAGTGCGCCATGAACGCAATACGATCTTCGATCTCTTTTGACTGCGAAATGTCTGATGCAACGCCCCGAAAGCCGGAAAAACTGCCCGCGCTGTCAAACACCGGCTTGCCTGTTAGTGACCACCAGACGCCATCCTCGCCGGCGACTTGAAGAGCAATGTCACGGAACGGCTGACGGTTCTCCAGATTGCTTATCAGCTGGGTTTTCGCATCATTGTCCGTGAACAGGGATGAGATTGCCGTTCCCTGCACCATCGCACTTACGGCTGACTTCTTTCCCGAGACCGGAAGTGGGATATCTTCCAGCAATCCGGCTTCATCGGTTTGCCACAACCAGTCCGAGGTGCTCTCTTCGAAATCACGAAGCAAAAGTCCAATTAGCTGCGCCTGATGCTGAACAGCAGCCCCGCTGAGATGTTGTTCAACGAACTGTCGATAAGACCAGCGAATCGATATCCAGAGCACGGATGCGTAAACCAGGGCCAGGATGGACAGAAAATCATTTCTTGGGTCGTTGCCGAGCTGAAGTCCAACAACAAATCCGATCGTTGTTGGGATGAGGAAAGCCTGGGCCGCTTCCGGGATCCGGCTAATCAGAACAACACCGCCAAACATCATGCCGGCCATGATAATGCTGACAGCCAACTGGCTCGTTGCATCATCAAAAGGCATGATCAGGAGCGGAAGAATGCCCCAGATCAGCCCAACAAAAGATGCGAGGCGAGAAAACCGTTCAATCCCCTGCTGGGTCTTATCGGTCGAACCGGCTATTCCATTCTGCTTTCGAAGTTTGGCCTTCCGACGGGCACGCATATTTGCAATCAGCAGGATGGCCGAGGCGACGAAAAGCAGGGCCGCCCACAGGCCAAGTAGCCTTATGGCAGGTGAATGCCAGAAGGAAACAATAACCACGGATGCGTTGACGAGGTTTGCCAGCACCATCACTGGCGTCAGGCGCCCGGCTGTTTCCAGCTGTCTTGCCCTTATACTGGCCGCCTGATCATCAGGGACGTCGATCGACTGAACCAGGGCGGCCAGTGAATGGCTATCGCTGTCAATCGCCCGAAAAAACTTTCTCACCCCGAACTCCTGATCGGAAAATCCGAGTGTGGTTTACGACAAATGTATAAACATCGCAGAAGACCGAAGCTTGAAATTTGATCTATCTGGTCGCGTGCCTCCAATGCCGCTAGGTTTCCGCTATGGCTTCCACACCTCTCATCCTTTCCATCGACCAGGGGACCACTTCTAGCCGATCCCTCGTCTTCGACGCCAACGGCCGAATCGTCTCTTCGGCTCAGTGTGAGTACAAACAGCACTTTCCGAAACCGGGCTGGGTCGAACACGTTCCAGACGACATATGGCGCACGACAGTGCAGACGGCTGATGAAGCGATGACTGTGGCGGAACAGCAGACAGGCGGTAAGATCGAGTGCATCGGCATCACCAATCAGCGGGAAACCACCATCGTGTGGGACAAGCGGACTGGGCAGGCCTTGGGAAACGCAATTGTATGGCAGGATCGGCGAACTTCCGGCCATTGCGAGGAACTTCGCTTATCCGGCAAGCTAGACGAAATTGTGCGGCGAACCGGTCTAACGATCGATCCGTATTTTTCGGCAACCAAACTGCGCTGGATTCTCGAGAACGTCGATGGCGCAATTGATCTGGCCGAGCAAGGCAATCTGGCCTTTGGGACGATTGATACGTTTCTGATCTACAGACTGACAGGCGGCAAGCATCATCTGACGGATGAAACGAATGCCAGCCGTACGCTCTTGTACAACATCAACGAAGGCGACTGGGACGACTGGCTTCTGAACCTGTTTGAAATACCAAGGTCTGTCCTGCCTGATATACGACCAAGCAGCTCTTCATTCGGCGAAACTGATCCTAAAATCTTTGGCCGGAGCATTCCTATACTTGGCGTTGCTGGCGATCAGCAGGCCGCTGCATTCGGACAAGCGTGCTGGCATCCAGGAATGATCAAGAGCACGTACGGCACTGGATGCTTCATGCTTGCGAGCTCCGGGAACAAGATCGTGCGCTCCCAAAGCGGACTGTTGTCGACTGTCGCCTGTCGCACAGGCGCTGAACGCCAGTTTGCGGTCGAGGGCTCGATATTCATAGCCGGTGCCGTTTCACAATGGCTGAGAGACGAACTCCACATAATCGAGGACGCCGCTGAAACAGAAAGTCTAGCAGCGTCGGTATCAAGCAATGAAGGCGTCTACGTCGTGCCGGCCTTTACGGGCCTGGGCGCCCCTCACTGGGACAGCACAGCCCGCGGTGCGATATTTGGACTGACACGAAACACCGGCCGGGCGGTCCTGACTCGCGCCGCAATCGAAGCGGTCGCTTATCAGACAAACGATCTCGTGGCGTCCCTCATTTCCGACGGTCTCTCAGTCGACGCCATCCGCGTTGATGGTGGCATGGTCGCAAATAGCTGGTTTCTGCAATTCCTGTCGGATATTCTGGAAGTGCGTATCGACCGCCCGGTGATTATCGAAAGCACCGCGCGGGGGGCCGCTTTCTTGGCAGGCCTCAAGGCAGGCATTTTTTCCAATACGGAACAGCTTGAGGAATTGTGGGCGCACGATCGTCAATTTACACCGTCCATGCTGGCCTCAGAACGGCAAGCCCTTGTTTCGGGCTGGCAAGCAGCCGTAAAGGCTACGCTCTTTCACGCCAGCCTGAATTGACTTAGCAACTTTCAGAACCGGTAAATGGTCGGAGCGGCGGGATTCGAACCCACGACCCCTTGTCCCCCAGACAAGTGCGCTACCGGGCTGCGCTACGCTCCGACGTCGAGTGCTTTAGTCTCGCCTGCAGATGATTGCAATGACCGAGACTGCTTCACGCAGCCTTGGCGAGCCGGGCCTTGTCCAGACGTGCCTTGATGTCGACCAGATCCGCCAGCATCGACTCCAGCCGTTCTCGGGAATCGCTGTCCTCCGATACCGCTTTCTCGCCAGATGCAAATGCGGTGCGGATACTTTCCTGAAGCTCCCGTGCAGGGCTTCGCTGAGGAACGTCCTGACTTCCTGCCGAAAGCGTGGCCTGTCCGGCGAGAACGCGTGCGATCCCCTGCTCGTTGATAAGTTGCTGAGCGCCTTTAAGCGTCATGCCACGCTCATGTACGAGCAACTGGATGGCCCGCAGGGCCTCCATGTCCTCCGGCCGGAACATGCGACGACCATCAGGCCGCTTCAGAGGTTTCAGATGCCGGGTAAACTTCCCCTCCCAATAGCGCAGCACGTGCGGTTGCAAGCCGAGTTCATCCGCCGCTTCACCGATGGACCGGTAGGCATCGGCGGACTTTTCGACTTTCTTGGCAGCTGCTGACATTTGGGATTCCCTCTTTCTAATTAATTGCCGTCTTCGACCTTGCTCTTCAGCATGGGAGAGGGCTTGAACGTGACCACGCGTCTAGCTGAAATCTTAGCCTCAACACCGGTTTTTGGATTGCGGCCCGCACGGGCAGATTTCTTGCGAACAACGAAATTGCCGAATCTCGAAAGTTTGACCTCGTTCTCGTGTTCGAGGCTTTTCCCAATCAATTCGAGCATCCGGTCGAGAATGTCGCCGGACTCCTGCCTGGTAATTCCGACTTCCCGTACAATGGCATCGGCTAGTTCGACGCGAGTTATGGTTTTGCTGGTCACGTAATCAGCTCCTCTGGTTAACAGATACGGCCGATATCTTAACGAAAGAATTACAGCCGGAAGAGAGTGGCACCCCACGAAAAGCCACCCCCCATGGCTTCACTTAGCACAAGATCGCCGGTTTTTATCCTCTGGTCTTCTATTGCCGTGTGTAGGGCGAGCGGTATTGAGGCTGCTGATGTGTTCCCGTGACGGGAAACAGTCGATACGACCTTGTCTTCATCCAGTCCGAGCCGTTTAGCGACACCATTCAATATCCGCTGGTTGGCCTGGTGGGGAACAAACCAGTCAACATCATCAATCGTGTGACCTGTATCATCAAGCACACGCTCGATCGCGCTGGAAATATTCGTCACAGCATGCCGGAAAACCTGATTCCCTTGCATGCGGACATGACCGATGGTGCCTGTCGAAGAGACCCCGCCATCGACGTAGAGCAAATCGCTTTTGGTACCATCCGTCCGGATATGATGCGCGATCACACCTTCATCCGCGGCACCTTCGTCCGCCTGCAACACTGCTGCGCCGCTTCCGTCGCCGAAGAGAACGCATGTTGAGCGGTCAGACCAGTCCAGAATTCGCGTAAACGTCTCTGCCCCGATAACAAGCGCAGTCTTGAAAAGTCCCTGACGCAACATGGAATCTGCAGTAGCCATGGCGAATAGAAAACCCGAGCATACCGCCTGGACGTCAAACGCGGCACCCCCGGAGATGCCGAGTTTGGCCTGAACGGCGGTCGCCGTTGCGGGAAAGGTCCTGTCAGGTGTTGTGGTGGCAAGAACAATCAAATCAACGTCGCTCGCGACCAGGCCTGCATTCTTCAAGGCAACCTTCGCGGCTTCCGTGGCCAAGTCCGATGTCAGCTCTCCCTCCGCCGCAATATGGCGTTGATGGATACCCGTCCGTTCGCGGATCCAGTCATCAGACGTGTCGACCATTTTAGCCAGATCGTCATTGGTCAGAACACGGCTTGGCAGATAGGCCCCCGTGCCTCGAATAAAACTTTTCGTGGTCTTCATTACTCAACCGTTTCCGGCGCAATTCCGAGTTGGGATACGCGTTTCAAGCCTGAGGAGACTTCTTCCATATAGTGGCTGTTGGCAAGGTCCGCCGCCAGTTTAATAGCGGTCGCGAACCCTTCGGCGTCTGTCCCGCCGTGACTTTTAACAATCACACCGTTGAGACCCAACAGGACCCCGCCGTTTACACTCGAAGGGTTGAGCTTTGTGCGCAGGTCCCGCAATCCAGAGGCTGCGAGCGCTGCACCCGCCTTGGACAGCAAACTCGACGTTAGTGCTTCCCTGACATATCGCGACACAAGGCGTGCTGTGCCTTCGGCTGTCTTCAAAGCAACATTGCCCGTGAAGCCATCTGTTACGATAACATCGGCGACACCCATCGAAATATCGTTGCCTTCAACGTATCCCTTGAACTCGATTCCAATGTCCCGTGTCCGCATGATTTCACTGGCGAACTTTACCGCGTCCCGCCCTTTTTCATCTTCCGCCCCAATGTTCAGGAGCCCGACCGTTGGACGCTTCGTGCCAAATACTGCGCGGGCGTAGGCTTCGCCCATGACGGCGAACTCAACCAGTTGGTCCGCATCCGCATCGAGATTGGCACCGACATCCAGAACAACCGAACGACCATTCAGAGTTGGCCAGATCGCCGTCATGGCTGGGCGATGAACGCCGGGCATCTTGCGCAGGATCATCATCGACATGGCCATGAGGGCACCCGTATTCCCCGCGGAAACGCCGGCAGAGGCTTCACCCTGCTTCACCGATTCGATCATGCCCCACATGCTGGTCGTCTTGCCTTTTCGCAGAGCGGAGGATGGCTTCGCGCTCATGCTGACAACATCGGGGTGATCAATCAGTGCGCAGCGGCTTGCCAGCTTGTGCTTTGCGACTAGCGGAGCGAGTGCGTCTGATTGGCCGTGAAGAAGAAAATTGACATCCGATCGCCTCTGGCAAAAGAGCTGCAGCCCTTCCAGAACCACTTCAGGGGCGTGATCGCCCCCCATCGCGTCAATCGATAGAGTTACTGAGGACATTTCAAGTTCTTACCCGCTGCCAGAGTCGGGGAAAGTACGCCCCTGCCCTCCGATCCGCAACATGTGGAACGCAAGCAGGCTGCGCATGACCATGCACCTACCAAGGCGCCTTGCCTGCGAGAAGAGCTTCATCCGCGACGGACGGGAGCATCTGCGCATCCTGAACGATTATCTCGGCGACCTCCAAAGCCCCTCCTGGAGATGTAACTTCATTTCGTTCGAAGACGTTGGCCAGAGACTCGACGGCCTGCTCAGACTCGAGAGCCTCCTTGGCCGCCCTGGCCAGACCAAAGAAGCGTTCCCCAAGCTTTCGAACCTTTCTGGCAATTGACGCATCACCCACACCAGTTTCCCGGAGCGCGCCGTCAATGTCGCTGAAGACCCTATCGTTCAAGATCCTGGAGATCGCCTGTCCCTGCTCCCCTGCTTTCTCAAGTCTGGGGAACAGCAGAGCCGAGTACAGACAAATTGCATTGAAGCGCCCGTCGAACGTGTCGGGTATTTTATCTTCACCGAACAAGACCGGATCACGCGCCTTGCCCACAATTGCATGGTGAAGCCGTTTGGCGACCTCTTCCGACTTTCGACGATTTGAACGCTTGAAGTGCCGCAACAAACTCACTTATGCGCTCCGTAACTTGCCAATCCGATGATGTCGCCTGTAATCCAGTGGGAACAGGAAGGAAAGCCGCATGAGCAAAACGATTATAGCCGCAAGTCTGGCCCTCGCCTGCTTCTCAGCCACAGGCTGTATATCAACTGTGAAAGCCTATCATGGCTACGCACCAGACGAGATTAACCCGGCCGATGTGGAGCCAGGTCTCGATACGCGCTCCAGCGTTCTGGCACAGCTTGGCTCTCCGAGCACGGAAAGCGTATTCGACGACAACACCTGGATGTATATCACGACGATACAGGAGCGCTTCGCTTTTTTCCGTCCGGAGATTTCCACGCGAACCATCACAGCGATTCGATTCAGCGAAGAAGACGTCGTCGAAGAAGTTCTCAAATATAATCAGGACGATGGCCGCGTGATTAGCTACGCCTCCAGAGAAACCCCAACACGTGGCCGCGAGCTTGGCCTATGGGAGCAGATCTTTGGCACAGTGGGCCAGGTTGCCTTGCCTGCAACCGACGAGGCCACGCCTGGCAATCCGACGGGACGCCGCTAGAGACGACGGCTTTAGAATTCTTTTTGTTCGAAAATGAAAGCCCTCCCGCTTCGTCTGCGGGAGGGCTTAGCTTTTGAAAGCGACCGATTACTGTTCGGCCGCCAGACCTTAGAAGTGGGCGAGTACAGCCACCATTAGCAAGGCCACAATGTTCGTGATCTTGATCATCGGATTGACCGCCGGTCCCGCGGTATCCTTGTAAGGATCGCCGACGGTATCGCCTGTCACAGCAGCCTTGTGGGCCTCCGAGCCCTTGCCGCCGTGATTGCCATCTTCAATGTACTTTTTCGCATTATCCCAGGCACCACCGCCTGAGGTCATGGAAATTGCTACGAACAGACCTGTCACAATCACGCCAAGCAGCATCGCTCCGACAGAAGCCAGCGCAGACGCCGGACCCGCGATGAGCCAGATGACGGCGAGCAGGACAATTGGCGAAAGCACAGGGAGCATCGACGGAACGATCATCTCACGGATTGCTGCCTTGGTCAGCAGGTCGACCGCCTTGCTGTAATCCGGCTTGACCTCGCCCTTCATGATGCCGGGCATTTCACGGAATTGTCTGCGAACCTCCTCGACCACCGATTGGGCCGCGCGCCCAACAGCCATCATCGACATCCCGCCAAACAAGAATGGCAAGAGGCCGCCGAACAGGAGGCCAACAACAACGTAAGGGTTGGCAATGGAGAAACTGACCTCTCCTACAGATGCAAAAAAGCTACCCGGCTCTGCTGTTTCCGCAAAGTATTTGAGGTCTTCATTATAAGCCGCAAACAGCACCAGAGCACCGAGACCGGCGGAGCCGATTGCATAGCCTTTGGTAACCGCTTTGGTCGTGTTGCCAACGGCATCGAGCGCATCGGTGGTGTCGCGTACCTCGCTCGGTAGATCGGACATCTCAGCGATGCCGCCTGCATTGTCCGTCACGGGGCCAAAGGCATCCAGCGCGACAATCATTCCAGCAAGCGCGAGCATCGTCGTCGTCGCGATGGCGATGCCGTACAGCCCGGCGAGATTGAAGGTCAGAATGATACCCGCGATGATCGTGATGGCGGGCAGCGCGGTCGACTCAAGCGAAACGGCCAGCCCCTGGATTACGTTGGTGCCATGCCCGGACTCAGACGATTTGGCCACAGAGCGGACCGGTCGATAGCCCGTTCCGGTGTAATACTCCGTAATAACCACGATCAGAGCTGTTACGCCCAGGCCCGCCACACCGCACAGAAACAGGTCAAGACCAGTAACATCACCGACCAAACCAAGTTCACTGGCAGCACCATCCAGTACGCCGAAGCCGTTCGGCAGTGCCCAGTTTATGGCGACGGCAAGCCCTGCGAGCGAGAACACGCCGGTCGCTATGAGCCCCTTGTACAGGGCTCCCATGATGTTGGTTGACCCCTGACCAAGGCGTACGAACCAGGTCCCGGCGATCGACGCCAGGATACAGACTGCGCAAATAGCCAGCGGCAGCAACATAATGGAGCCAAGGTAGCCCAGACCACCAAAGTAGATCGCGCCCAGCACCATGGTAGCAACGATGGTGACCGCATAGGTCTCGAACAGGTCCGCTGCCATGCCGGCACAGTCTCCGACATTATCGCCAACATTGTCCGCAATCGTCGCAGCGTTGCGCGGGTCATCTTCAGGAATACCAGCTTCAACCTTGCCGACCATGTCGCCGCCAACGTCAGCACCTTTTGTAAAGATGCCGCCACCGAGACGCGCGAAGATCGATATCAAGGACGCGCCGAAGCCGAGTGCGACGAGGCCATCCACGACCGAACGGTCATTCGGCGCAAAGCCGACCAGCCCGGTCAGGATGCCGTAATAGGCAACGACGCCGATTAGCGCGAGGCCGACCACGAGCAGGCCCGTAACGGCGCCCGACTTGAAAGCCATATCCAAACCGCCCTGCAGACTTTTGCTTGCAGCCTGCGTCGTGCGGACGTTCGCTTGGACCGACACTTTCATGCCGATGAAACCAGCCGCACCTGACAATACGGCACCGATCAAAAAGCCGAGCGGCACCTCCCAGCTTCTGAAAGCAATGAAAAGCAATACAATGACGCCCGCACCAACCATGGCAATCGTTGTATACTGCCGGTTCAGGTAGGCATTGGCGCCCTCCTGAATGGCTGCCGCGATTTCGCGCATCCGGTCAGACCCGGAGTCTGCTTTCATAATCGAATTCGACTGAAGCCAGCCAAATATTACGGCCGCGAACCCGGCGACCAATGCAATCCAATACCATAGGGTCATTTGTGCCCTTCCTCCCATTCGGCCGATTCCGCTTGTATAATTACGGATCGAGCCAGTTTGTTTATGACTCGTCACTGCCAAATGCCGCGCGTTTAAGCAAGCTGGATCGCGTCCGAAGCGACCCGGAAGCCCTAATTACCGTGGACGAAGCCTAGTTTCGCAGGTACCGGGACGATTTTCCCTCGATGTTTCAGCTGGAGTTCGTCACCTGCCGCCACATGCCCGATTCGCGTCAGTCTGATCCCTGCGGATGCGGCGTCCTTGATGGCAATATCAAGCTTCGATTCTGGTAGCGTCATCAAAACCTGATAGTCGTCTCCACCTGTCCCAAGCTCTATCATGTCAGCCACGGAAGCGCAGTTCCGGGCCCATGGGACGGTTTCCATGTCCAAGCAGATAGCCTTGCGGCTTGCTCGTCCCACATGAATGGCTTCGGCGATCAGTCCGTCAGAGATATCGATGGCGGCGTTCGCATGCGCCGATAAAATCTCGGCAATCTCTGGGGCGGGTATATCCGGCACCCTGAAATGCCGGGCGAACGGACTGTCCCTGCCCGCCTTTGCATCATCCAGGCCCTGGTAGCCCGCGCCTATGGTTCCGGACACACACACAGCGTCGCCCACCATTGCACCGGATCTGGCGACAGGATTCGGAGAAAGGCAGCTTCCGGTTACCGTCATCGTGAGAACCAGAGGACCGGGCGTTGAAACGAGATCGCCTCCGACAAGTTTCACATTCCACTGCGCCAGGTCATGCCCAAGCCCTCCGCAGAAGCGCTCGAATCGAGGTTCATCGAACCAGTCTGGCAACGCGACGGATAGTAAGGCTTCTTTTGGAACAGCCCCGTTGCAGAGGATGTCTGACACATTCACACGCAGGATCTTCTTCCCAAGCGTCTCGGGAGGATCGCCACGGAAGAAGTGAACGCCTTCAACCAGCGTATCCATTGTAGCAATCAGCGGCCGATCAGGGGGCAATGAGGCTAGGATGCCCACATCGTTTTCAAGCGACATTGCGCCTTCGCTCGTTGCGATAGGCTTCAGGTACTTTGAAATCCAGTCGAATTCGGACACCGGGCCCATCCCGCGCTATTGCGGCGTTCGTACGTCCTTGGCCATATTCTCAAGGACGGCATTGACGAAATTGGCTTCCGTCTTGTCGAAAAAATCGTGGGCGAGCGACACATACTCGTCCAGGATAACCGCGTTCGACAATTCCTGATGTTCGATCAGCTCGGCACAAGCAGCACGAAGTATCGCGCGTGTTGTGGAGTCCAGACGCGATAGTTTCCAGCCCGAGGACAAGCGGGCCAATATTGCCGCATCGATGGTCGCCTGGTTCTTCACAACAGCGTTGACGACTGCCTTGAAGAGATCGGGATCGGCTTCTTCAACGGGTTCTTCGTCCGGCCCGAAGCCGAGCCTGTCTTCCATGAACTCGCGGATAACGGCTTTCGCGCTCTCGCCCGTCTGTTCCATCTGATACAGAGCCTGGACGGCCGCCAGCCGGGCTCCTGCCCTGCGCGCGCGGATCACCTCAAATGGCAGTTTCTGGCTCTCGATCATCTAACGAATTTCTTCCGCATCTTGAGCATGGCGAGACAGGCGTCAGCCGCGTCCTTGCCCTTGTTTTTTTGCTTTCGATCCGCTCGCGCCAGCGCCTGGGCTTCGTTCTCAACTGTGAGAATACCATAACCGATCGCGAGACGGCGCTTGACCGCCAGGTCCATCAGGCCTCGCGCACTTTCGCCGCACACATAGTCATAGTGGGACGTTTCGCCTCTGATCACGCACCCAAGCGCGATGTAACCATCATACTGACCGCTGTCGGCAGCCATTGCGATTATACCGGGTACTTCGAAAGCGCCGGGCACTTCGATCACCTCAGTGACCACATCCTCGTCGGAAAGTGCTTCCAGCGCGCCTGCTTCGAGCTCCCGAGAAATGTGATCATAGTAGCGTGAGGTCGCAATCAGAATACGGTGCGCCATTCTAGTCTTCTTCCTGTGTCAATCGCTGCCAGCCTTCAATGCTGATGCCGTAGCCGTCGAGTCCTGCCACGCGCGTTGGCTGGGTGTCAGATAAAAATATCATTCGCCGTACACCCAGTTCGCGAAGGATTTGAGCGCCCACGCCGTATTCTCGAAGCGGCTGGTGGGAGTCATCACCGTCGCTGGTCTTTAGACCAAGACGCGCCGCTAAGGAGTTCGGACGCATCGTGTTCACGAATACCACAACCCCTGCTTTCTCTGATTGGGCGATTGCGTTCATCGCCTTCTCCACGAGATTGGCGCGTGGTCCTTTCTCTCCAAGAATGTCAGCAAGCACGTCCGTGCGATGTACCCGGACCAGCACCGTTTCATCGGAGGAAATCGTACCGTGCACAATGGCGATATGTTCTGAATTATCGAGCGCGTTGCGGAAGACGACGGACTTGAACCCATCGCCATACTCACTGTCGAGCGGCGCCTCTACGCGGCGTTCGAGATATCGGTCGTTCTTCCGGCGCCAAGCTATCAGATCTGCAATCGTACCGATCTTCAAGCCATGCAGCTGAGCAAACGAAACGAGCTCGGGCAACCTCGCCATGGTGCCGTCGTCATTCATGATCTCGCATATCACGCCGGCTGGATAGAGGCCCGCCAGACGGGAGATGTCGACGGCCGCCTCGGTATGACCGGCCCTCACGAGCGTGCCGCCATCGCGCGCCACGAGCGGGAACACATGCCCCGGCGAGACGATGTCGTCGTAGTCCTTGGTGGGATCGATCGCCACAGCGACGGTTCGGGAGCGGTCAGCTGCGGATATACCCGTCGTCACGCCATCCTTTGCTTCGATGGAAACGGTAAAGGCCGTCTGCATACTCTCGCGATTATCACGGGCCATCATGTCGAGATTAAGCGTCTTTGCACGCTCTCGTGTCATTGCCAGGCAGATCAGACCTCGACCGAACTTGGCCATGAAGTTAACCGCTTCAGGCGTTGCGAAACTGGCAGGAATCACAAGGTCGCCTTCATTCTCGCGATCTTCAGCATCGACAAGAATGAACATGCGTCCATTGCGGGCATCTTCGATAATCTCATCAATTGAGGAGATCGCGTCGTGTATAGTGTCGCTCATCCAGCAGGCCCCTGTCGCGGCGCATCTACGCCGACCATCCGGGCCACGTAACGTGCAAGCATGTCGACCTCAAGATTGACTTTGCGGCCCACCTGCATTTGTCCGAGCGTCGTCACCTGCCATGTGTGCGGGATGACCGCAACTTCGAAGTCTCCGTTGTCGAGCGCATCGGCGACAGTAAGGGAGACACCATCGACGGCCACAGAGCCCTTCGTGGCAAAAAAACGTGCCAGCGTTGATGGGGGGCGGATTCGCACCCGGTGGCTCTGGCCTTCGTCCTGAATCGACACGATTTCACCGAGCCCATCAACGTGACCAAAAACGAAGTGGCCGCCAAGTTCGGAACCAAGTTTCAGTGATAATTCGAGATTGAGCCTGTCACCTGGGGATAGCTCGCCAAGATTGGTCTTGCTCAGAGTTTCCGGAACGGCCTCTACCTCGAACCAACTTCCATCCTTTTCGGCACCGAAATCGACTACCGTCAAGCAAACGCCTGAATGCATGATGGAAGCGCCCATGGAGAGATCGCTAACCGGATAGTTTGACAGCACGCGGAAGCGCCGCAGACCGTTCCGGTCTTCAGCCGTCATCACCTTACCAATATCTGTCACCAGTCCAGTGAACATTCCATCCCTCCAGGACGTCGATATAGGAGCCGGAGCCGGCGACGCCAATCAGTCACGTAAAGTCAAGAAGCGCAGGCTCGCCTAATCAGCTTTCACCCAACTTTCCAAAATATCGTTTCCGATCTTCTCAGACTGCTTCAGCCGCCAGTGACTGGCTTTGCTGATCGCGTCCAGGCCAAGCCCAGCAATTGCGGGCAACCCGTCTCCCCCCAGAATGATCGGCGCTCGAAACCATTCGATACGGTCCACGAGACCCAGAAGGACAAAACTCGCGGCCAGTTGACCGCCACCTTCCAGGAAAATCCGGTTGAGCCCTTCGCCGCGAGCGCGTCTGAGCAATTCCGATGGATCGACCCGCCCGTCCATCCCGCCCACTGCCCAGGTTTCAACGCCAGCGGGCACCGCTTCACGCTTCGAAGCCAACTCGCTGCCATGGGCTATGACGACTTTTCCTGCTGACGCCGACTGTAGCAAGCGCGCCGAGGACGGCGCCCGAAAGCGGCTGTCCGCGACGATGCGGACCGGTTGCCTTTGCGGAAGTGGAACCGTTCGAGCCGTCAGAAGTGGATCATCAGCGAGAACTGTCCCTATGCCCACCAGCACCGCGTCGTGCGCCGCGCGCATCTGATGTGCACGTGCGCGCGCCTCCGGTCCCGTTATCCACTGACTGACACCATTGGAAAGCGCTATCCGGCTATCCAGGGACGTCGCAATCTTCAGCGTAACGGATGCTCTCACCGTCACTCTTCGTCGTTTCCGTCATCAAGCGCCGAGGTCTCGATAAAGCGAGCGAAATCGCTTGGATCCTTGAAATCCTTGTAGACGCTTGCGTATCGGACGTAACCAACCGGATCGACCGTTTTCAGCGACTCCATGACGAGGTCCCCAATCTCGGCTGACGTTACTTCAGTCTCACCACTGCTTTCCAGCTTGCGCACAATACCGGATACAAGCCGTTCGACACTCTCGTCGCCGACAGCTCTTTTCCGAAGCGCTATCGTGACGGATTTTGCCACCTTGTCCCGATCAAACAGGGCGCGCTTGCCATCGCGTTTAACGACGATGATTTCGCGAAGCTGTACCCGCTCAAATGTTGTAAACCGGCCGCCGCAGACCTCGCATGCGCGACGCCGGCGAACGGCCGTATTGTCTTCTGCAGGCCGGGAATCCTTAACGGCCGTGTTCTCAGCGGTGCAGAACGGACACTTCAAGTTTAAGCCCCCGCACCGCCGTAGATCGGAAATCTGGCAGTTAGTGCTTTCACTTCCTCGCGAACCCGGGCTTCAACACCTTCCGACTCGCCCTGAGCGACCGCATCGACGATCTCACCGATCCAGCGGCCAATTCGACGGAATTCATCTTCTCCAAATCCTCGCGTCGTCCCTGCTGGCGAGCCGACCCGAATGCCACTTGTGACCATCGGCTTTTCGGGATCAAAGGGCACGCCGTTCTTGTTGCAGGTAATAAAGGCACGGCCAAGCGCCGCTTCGGCATCGCGGCCCGTAACATTTTTGGGCCGCAGATCGATCAGCGCAACGTGAGTATCTGTGCCGCCAGAAACGAGATCCAGACCACAGTCTTTTGCTGCTGATGCCATTGCGCGCGCGTTCTGTACCACGCTTGCAGCATAGGTTTTGAATGCCGGTGTCAATGCTTCGCCGAAGGCAACGGCCTTTGCGGCGATGACATGCATAAGAGGGCCACCCTGGATGCCCGGGAAGACGGCTGAGTTCACCTTCTTGGCGATCGCTTCATCATTGGTGAGCACCATGCCGCCACGTGGCCCTCGCAGGGTCTTATGCGTCGTCGTCGTAGCAACGTCGCAATAGTCGAGCGGATTGGGATGGACATCTCCGGCGACGAGGCCCGCAAAGTGAGCCATGTCTACCATGAAGTATGCCCCGACTTCGTCCGCGATTTCGCGGAACGTCTTGAAGTCGATCTGACGGGGATAGGCCGATCCGCCCGCGATAATCAACTTTGGCTGATGTTCCTTGGCCAGAGAACGAACCTGGTCAAAATCGATGAGATGATCCGACTCCCGTACGCCGTACTGGATCGCATTGAACCATTTGCCCGATTGGTTCGGCTTGGCGCCATGCGTCAGGTGACCGCCGGCATCCAGGCTCATTCCAAGGATCGTGTCGCCCGGTTTGATTAGAGCCTGAAATACAGCCTGATTGGCCTGGCTCCCGGAATTCGGCTGCACATTGGCGAAGTCGCAATCAAACAGCGCCTTGGCACGATCGATCGCTAGGTTTTCAGCGATATCTACGAACTGGCAGCCACCATAATAACGTTTGCCGGGATAACCTTCGGCGTACTTGTTCGTGAGAACCGATCCCTGAACTTCAAGCACAGCACGCGATACAATGTTCTCAGACGCGATGAGCTCAATCTCATGCTGCTGGCGTTCCAGTTCATGCTGAATGGCTTCGGCAACAGCTGGATCGCTATCCTCAACGCCGGCCGAAAAAAAACGTGTGGCATCGAATTGTGTCGCGGGGGACGTGTCAGGCATGTGCAGACTTCTCCTAGCAGCTTCGAAGTGGGTTTACGTGCGTTGGCCCTTCGCAGCAAGATTGCTCATCACGCATTTCCGCATGGGTCATTACGCCGGTGTACAGTCAGTTTTCAATTTTATCGACCAAACCTCGCGCATGCTCTTGATATAGTTGAACAAATGGAGTTTGTGTCCGACTTCGCTGGCTGATGGGGGAGAAAACATGCCGGGGGGCGATCAAGATTTACTGCTGGAACTCACAACGGATGTGATTGCTGCATTCGTGTCGAAGAATCCTATACAACAGAACCAGTTGCCCGCTCTTATTCAGGAAGTACATTCGACCCTGAATTCGCTAGCTGAAGGACGTCCAAGGCGAGCGACGAAAGCTGCACCCGCGATATCACCCGCAAAATCGATCACACCGGAATTTCTGATCTGCCTGGAAGATGGCCGTAAACTCAAGATGCTGAAGAGGTATCTGCGCAATCGGTACGGGCTAACACCTGAAGAGTACCGCGAAAAATGGTCGCTTCCGGAGGATTACCCCATGGTCGCGCCGAACTATGCGGCTGAGCGGTCGAAATTCGCAAAGCAGATTGGTCTGGGACGCAAGCAAAAGCCGGCTATCTAGGCGGCCTGTTCCAGACCCAGCTGCTTCCACACAGCGAGAATGGCAGAAACAAGCTCATCCATCATTGCTTCGTCGTGGACGGGGCCCGGCGTAAAACGCAGACGCTCGGTTCCACGCGGGACCGTCGGATAATTGATCGGCTGGACGTAGATTCCGAAGTCGAACAGCAACGTGTCAGAAAGCGCCTTGCACTTTTCCGGGTCACCCACCAGCAGTGGAACAATGTGCGTCACGCTATCCATGACGGGCAGCCCAGCTTTTCTGAACTTTTCCTTCAGCAGCGCCGCTTTTGCCTGATGGTCGGCACGCAGTCGGCGCCCTTCCTCTCCGCGCAGTTTGCGGATGCTGTTCAGCGCTCCAGCTGCCATGACGGGGCATGTAGACGTCGTGAAGATGAATCCGGAGGCCATTGAGCGGATTGCATCAATCACGGATTCGTGCGCCGCAATGTAACCGCCCATCACGCCAAACGCCTTGCCAAGCGTTCCTTCAATGATGTCGATGCGGTCCATCAGGCCTTCGCGCTGCGCGACGCCTGCGCCTTCCTCGCCATACATGCCAACAGCGTGCACTTCATCGAGATAGGTTAGCGCGTTGAATTCATCCGCCAAATCGCAGAGGGCTTCGATTGGACCGATGTCTCCATCCATCGAATAGACGCTCTCGAAGGCAATCAGCTTCGGACGGTCCGCATCGTCATTCTCAATGAGCGCACGCAGATGCTCGACATCATTATGGCGGAAGATCCGCCGATCCGCTCCAGACCGGCGGATCCCTTCAATCATGGAGGCGTGATTAAGTTCGTCCGAATAGATAATCAGACCCGGAAGAATCTTGCCGAGCGTGGAAAGCGTGGCGTCGTTTGCGACATAGCCTGAGGTAAACAGCAATGCGCCGGATTTGCCATGCAGGTCTGCCAGTTCGTTTTCCAGCTCGACGTGAAATCTGGTGGTACCTGAAATATTCCGTGTGCCACCTGAGCCAGCGCCAAAGCTGTCGATCGCCTCATGCATACCGGTCAGGACATCATCGTCCTGCCCCATGCCGAGATAGTCGTTCGAACACCAGACGGTGATTTCCCGCTCGCCATCTTCAAATCGCGCGGTCGCCTTGGGAAAACGACCGCGGTGGCGATGCAAATCGACAAATACGCGGTATCGTCCTTCGTCGCGGATGGACGTCAACGCATCTTCAAATGCCTTCAGGTGTTTCATAATCGCTGTTCCTGTGCACCGGCTCTTCTTTTGCGGCTATATGGCAAACGACAGGCCTTATCTCCATAGGTGATTGTGCGTAAGCCGCAATTGTCGCAGTTGATCGCCGTTAGGCGTCGTAGCCTGGCAACTCGCGATCGAGCTTGCGTTTCAGGCCAGGCCAGACAAGGCGTTCTGTAAGCGTTTCCATGCCGCGAGAGCCTTGCCCCGCCACTTTCTCCTGAATATCACGGTCGCATTCCAGAACACCGTCTCGCCCTGCCGAAAGCGCCATGACCTGCATGTTGCAGGCCCGCTCAAGGAAGAACATCCGCGTAAAGGCCATAGCGGCAGTCGTTCCACATGTCAGCGTGCCATGGTTCTTGAGAAGCATGGTTGACTTTTCCGGGCCGAGATCCGCGACGAGACGCTCACGCTCATCGAGATCGAGGGCTATACCTTCGTAGTCATGGTAGGCGAGGTCTTCGCGCACAATCATGGCCGTTTGCGAAATCGGAAGCAGCCCTTCCTTTTGGGCCGATACCGCCACCCCCTGATCGGTGTGCAGGTGGATCACGACATTCGCATCTTCACGGCTGGCATGGATTGCCGAGTGAATCGTGAATCCTGCAGGATTGATGAAGTAAGGTGAGTCCATGACAATCTGGCCTTCGAGATCGACCTTGACCAGCGACGAGGCCGTGATTTCCTCAAAGAACATGCCATAGGGATTGATCAGGAAATGGTGTTCCGGCCCCGGGACACGATGGGAAATATGAGTGAAGATCATGTCATCCCACCCGTGCATCGCAACGAGCCGGTACAGCATGGCGCAATCGACGCGGGCCTTCCATTCTTCGGCCGAGACTGCATCCTTGACGCTGATTGGTTTCATGTCGTCGGGCAATTGATCCTCCAGATTCTTCTTTTTCTGCCCACACTCTACAGGAAAATAGGCGAACATGGCCAGCGAGAAGAAGTGTTTACTTGACGAGACCTTTTGAGCCGCTGACATGACCGCCATGAAGATTCAGATTGCATTCAGGGCCTCACGCCGGCCCGAAGCCCAGGAAGCGCTGCAAAGACTGACAAAGCGCTACGGTCAGTGCTCAGAAGATGAGGCTGAAATCATTGTTGCGCTGGGCGGCGATGGGTCCATGCTTGAAGCCATGCGCCGCCGCTTCAGCGACCGAAAACCCGTATACGGCATGAACCGCGGCACGGTCGGCTTCCTGATGAACGACTTCGAGGAAGACAATCTCTACGAGCGGATCAACAAGGCCTCAAAGGCCACGCTCGTGCCGCTGAGGATGATTGCTACCGATGTCCACGGCGAACGCTATGAGCGGCTCGCAATCAATGAGGTGTCCCTGTTTCGCGAAACGGCACAGAGCGCGAAGCTCAGCATCCGTGTTGATGGGCGTGAGCGAATGAGTGAGCTCACTTGCGACGGCATCATGGTCGCCACACCTGCTGGATCTACGGCCTACAACCTATCCGCGCACGGCCCGATCCTACCCATCGGTGCCAACCTGCTGGCCCTCACGCCCGTCAGCGCGTTTCGGCCACGTCGCTGGCGCGGTGCCCTGCTCCGGCACGACGCGAAGGTCGAGTTTGATATTGTCGAACCAAATCGCCGTCCTGTCGCCGCCTCGGCTGACAATCAGGAAGTGCGTGACATTGCCCATGTCAGCGTACTCGAGGATCGATCGAAACCGCTCACCATGCTTTTCGATCCAGGCCACGCGCTCGATGAGCGAATTCTCCGCGAGCAATTTGCCTTCTGATCAGACGCCCTGAAAGCCCTGCACTTCGCGGCGCTGTTTCTCTCCTTGGTCGAGGCCCAGCATAAGCACGACGGCAGACGCAACAAAGACCGACGAATAGGTCCCGATGACAACGCCAAAGATGAGCGCGAAGCTCATGCCGCTTAGCACCGTCCCGCCGAACAGGTAGATGCTGAAAAGCGCCAGCAGCGTCGTACCAGACGTCAGAAGCGTCCGTGAAAGCGTCTGATTGATAGCCAGATCAATAACCTTGGCCGGCTCCATCTTCTTATACTTGCGGGCTTCCTCACGAACCCGGTCAAAGACGATCACCGTATCGTTCATTGAGTAACCGACAATTGTCAGCAAGGCTGCGATGGTCGACAGGTTAAACTCGAACTGGGTCAATGAAAACATGCCCATCGTGATGAGGACGTCGTGGAACAGCGCAGCCACGGCGCCAAGGGCATACTTCCACTGGAAGCGCACCGAAATGTACAGCATCATCAGCGCCAGGGCGACGCCGAGCGCGATCAGACCGCTTCGCAGGAGTTCACTGGAAACTTTGGGTCCCACAGCGGCACTGCTCCGGATCTGCACACCGGGGAAGGCTTCTTCCAGCGCAGCGCGCACGCTGTTATTGGCCACCTGTTGCGCTTCTTCCTGATCGACGCCCTCTCCGGCTTGCTGCGTCGCGAACCGAATGACGATGACCTCGACTGCATCGACGCCAGTTCCCCGGGCAGCGTTCACGCCAACTTCACCAAGGTCCAGCGTCTGGAGGACGCTGCGCACATCCTCTTCGTTTACGTCGGCGGGCCTCTCAATCTCGATGACCGATCCACCGGCGAAGTCGATCCCGAAGTTTAGCCCCTTGGTGAAAATCAATCCGAACGAGGCAGCGATCAATAGAAGAGAAAAGACGAAGGCCGGAAAGCGCAACGCCATGAATCTGACATTCGTGCTCTGAGGCCAGTATTGAAGTAGCATCGCTCTATCTCCTCAGATCGACAGCCGGCGCGGCTTGAAGGTTTTCAGCCACATTGCCGTGAACCAGCGCGTTACAACGAAAGCGGTAAAGACAGAGGTCACAATGCCGATGGCGAGCGTGACAGCGAAACCTTTTACCGGGCCAGATCCCAGCATGTACAGAATGGCCGCCGCAATGAACGTGGTGATGTTTGCGTCAAGAATCGTCGCAAGAGCACGTTCATACCCGGCAACAACCGCGGTCGCGGGAGACCGCCCCGATCGCTGTTCCTCCCGGATGCGCTCGAACACAATCACATTGGCATCAACGGCCATACCGATCGTCAGGACGATACCGGCGATACCGGGAAGGGTCAGCGTCGCGCCTAGACCAGAAAGTGCGCCCAGAATGAGGACGATGTTCGCAAACAGCGATCCCACGGCAAAGCCGCCAATCAAGCCATAAGCGATGATCATGAAAACGCCGACCAGCACCAGGCCAATGATACTCGCGCGTGTGCCGGCCTTGATGGAGTCCGCGCCCAGACCCGGGCCAACCGTTCTTTCTTCAATGAAATTCAGTTTCGCAGGCAGTTCGCCCGCCTCGATGATAGCTGCAAGGTCCTGGGCTTCCTGCATGGTGAACTGGCCGGTAATCTGGACATTCCCGCCCCAGATCGGCTCGTTGATCCGAGGGGCTGACATAACCGTTCCGTCGAGGACGATCGCGAAGATCTCGCCGCGGTTATTCGCCGTCGTCCGACCAAAGCGTTCAGCGCCCGCCCCGGACAGACGGAAATCCACGGCCGGAGAGTTGTCGTCTGGATCGTAGCCTTGATTGGCTGTTGCAATGTCGCTGCCCGTCACCACTGGTGTCCGATTAACCAGAATTGGCCGGCCATCCATATCCACCAGCAGCTCCCAGCCCGGCCGCGGCCGCGTGGCTTCCGCGGCACGGATTGCGGAGGGGTCGGTATTGGCCATGTTGAAGGTCATCCGGCCAGCCTGGCTGAGGATGTTCTTGATACGCCGAGGGTCGGCCTCACCCGGGGCTTCGATAACTATTCGCGTATCGCCCTGCGGAGTGATCGCGATCTCGCTGACGCCATCCGGGTCGAGACGCCTGCGAATGATCTCGATCATCTTGTCTTGCGCGTCAGCCGCCAGTGCAGCCATCGCATCGTCAGACACGCGAATGTCGATGAGACGGTCGCTCTGCCGCTCGATGGTCAGAATTTTCTGGCTTCCGACCGCACCGACAGTCGGATTCAGGCGGCGCAACCGACGCAGCGCTTCATCCATGTCTTCGGGATTGTTGAGCATGATCGGCAGCCGGGTGCCCTGTTGCTCGGGCTGCGGGCGTTCAATCAGGGGCGCGCGGTTCAAGGCCTGCACGATATCGGCCTGCAGCGTTTCAAGACGATTGGCTGCAACTTCTTCCGGTTCGATCTCGGTGAGGAGGTAGACACCGCCTTGAAGGTCGAGCCCAAGATTGACTTTCCCCGATGGCATGAATCCGGGCCACCATGACGCTTCAGCCGCTTCCATTTGTTCCTGGTATTCCGCAACAGACTGCGCGTCCGTCGCACCGGTATCCACCGGCCGTACACCAAGAAAGCCGTCGCTAAAGGCATTCGGCAGAGCCAGAAGCCCCCCCCAAAGCAATACGATGGCTATGAGTGCGACTTTCCAGCCCGGAAAATTCAGCATCGACTTCGTCCCTGATTAGCTCAGCTCGACTTGGTGTCGTTGGCCGGAGCAGGTTCGTTCTTGCCGCGAACATCAGCGATCATGCCTTTGACCACGCGCACGCGCACGCCGTCCGCCAGATCTACGCTGAGTTCCTGGTCGCTCACCTTGACGACCTTGCCGATAAGTCCACCGGAGGTGATGACCGTATCACCGCGCGCCACCGCCTCGATCATTGCCTTGTGTTTTTTCTGGCGCTGATTGGCGGGGCGGATCAGCAAAAAATAGAAAATAAGGATGAGCGGAACGAAAAAGATCAGCTGACCAATTAGGCCGCCGGTGGCACCACCCTGCTCCTGCGCAAGTGCGGCTGGCGCACTGCCGATGATCGCCGCGGCAGAAACCGCCATTTTGAGTTTCATTCTCGTTCTCCCCAGATTTTCAGGACCGTGCGTATATCTGTGGAGGGCATACATTGCAAACAAGCCCATTCAATGCGCGATTACAGCAAACTCGAAAAACGAATATGTTAGTAAACGCTCACTTGCTTCCGGCAAAGAAACTGGTATTGTGGCGCAAAGGAGATTTCGTTGATGCCACCACCAGCCAACAATCCGCCAAGACGAGGCGCAAAGCCAAAGATTGAACGCGCCGCATTGAAGCTTTTCGTGGACGAAGGCGTCGATGCCGCGACGACCCGACAAATAGCCAATCAAGCCGGCGTGTCGGAGGGGGCTCTTTACCGGCACTACAAGGGAAAGGACGAACTGGCGCTCGCCCTTTTCATGGAAACCCACAATCGATTAGGCGAAATGCTTAGTGAGGCCCTTTCCCATCCGGGCAGCGTCGAAGAGAGAATCCATCGGGCCGTGTCTTCCTATTGCGGCCTTGCCGACGAGGACTGGCTCCTTTTTTCCTTTCATCTTGTGTCGCTCAACCGCTTTCTCCCTCATGACACGCGTCGCGAAGACGATCCACTGACGAGAATAGAGACGATTCTGGCAGCGATGATGTCCAGCGGCGATATTCCAAAGTCGGACCCGGCGCTCGTGACGGCCATGTGTCTCGGCGTGATCACGCAGGCAGGCCAAAACAAGATCTACAACCGTTTACCCGGCCCGTTCAGTGCTCACGTGGATGCGTTCACGAGAGCCATACTCGCAATCCTGTTTCAGAAGTAAGGCGGACTGTCCCATGATACGAGGCGTGGCCTTCACAGGCATTTACTATGTGCTGTCCTTTTTTTACGTCCTGGCCGCATTGCCGACACTCGCATGGCCGGGGCGCGGCGCGACCACCTTCGTGATCCGTTCTTATACGAGAGCGATTCGACTCGCCCTGCGGTTTGTCGGTGGAATAGGCCTGAACGTGAAAGGTCGGGAAAACCTGCCGGACGGCCCCTTTATCGTCGCAGCGAAGCATCAGAGCTGGGGTGATGGTTTCATGATCTATCCGGAGATCAAAAATCTCGCCTTCGTCACCGGCGATCACCTCGAAAAATTCCCTTTCGTGAAAGGCATCCTCCGGAAACTTGGGGCGATCGTGATTGATACATGCGGCGGAGGTGACCGTAAGGCCCAGTCGCTGGCCAATGGCATGGCCCGTGCGCGTCAGGACGGAAAGCGGATCCTCATCTATCCGGAGGGCCATCTTGCGCCCCCCGGTTACCACTTCCGGTACAAGCCGGGCGTCTGGCACATGCAAAAGTCGATGGACGTCCCTGTCGTTCCGGTCGCGACAAATCTGGGTTGTTTCTGGAAGCAGGAAGAGATTCGAAAAACGCCGGGAAAGGCCACAATCGAATTCCTGGAACCCATCAAACCCGGACTGTCCAAGGATGCATTTCTTTCGGAACTGACCGCGGCTATCGAATGGCGATCGGCTGAACTGATCGCATTGGCTCAAGATCAAGAGCCGTCGACAACAAGATATCTCCCTGATCCCGTCAAAGGGTCTGTGAGCCGTTGAAAACACGAAACTTTTTAGGCGCTACATCTGCTTTTCAATAAACTATTGCCTTTTTTCAATAAGCGGTTATTGTTTATCAATAATCTTATTGAGGAGAGTGAACATGAAAAAGTTTGTTGTTGCTACAGCCGTCGCGGGCTCTATGGGCTCGCTCGCTTTCGCCAGTGCAAGTGACATGGACACATGGCGCGTTGCATCCACATCGGATGAAGGCACTGTGCTGATGGTCGTGTCGGGAACCGACACGAAGGCGGGAACCTTTTTCAGCTGCACCAACGGCACGCTGAAATTTGGTGTCGGCCTGGAAGGTGGAGACCTTGCCGAAACGCTGGCAACCGATACCCATCGCCAGAGCCGCCGCCAGGCCGAGACCACGATCGGTGACGGCGAAACGTTCGAATCCGACTGGACCTACCTGCCTTCCATGAAGGTCGCGATTGCACGTAACGAAGTAACGGCCAAGAAGTTTTACAATGCAGCGGTCCGCAAGGACACCGTGAGCTGGAAGCTCGACCGGAAGTCCGAGATCGAACTGTCATTTCCGGAGCTGAATGACGCGTTCAAGAGCTTCGCGAACGATTGCTCGGTGACGAACCCCGACGCTCAGTAATTCAGCGCTAGACAGTTTTGCCTAAAGTGTGGCGGGAGCGATCGTAACGCTCTCGCCACATCCGCAAGCATCCGTCTGATTGGGATTACGAAACACGAATTTCTCGTGCAGCATTGTTGTCTCGAAATCCACTATTGAGCCAAGCAGAAAGAGAACCGCCTTGGCGTCAACGACGATCTTCACGCCATTGTCCTCGACAATCTCGTCCAGCTCTTCAGGTGCATCGACATAGTCCATAACGTATTCCATGCCTGCACAGCCACCATTCTTGACGCCTACACGAAGGTAGCCCGCGCCTTTTTCTTCCATGATTTCACACACGCGCTCAGCAGCGGCGTCGGAAAGCGTTACAAGTTTGGGTCTTGGTCGTCTGGCCATACCGGTTAGATGAGAAGGCTCACCTTCCCTGTCAACTAGAGCATGTTCAGAGCGAGGCGGGCTTCGTCTGACATTCGCGAAGGATCCCATGGCGGATCAAAGGTAAGCCGAACTTCGACGTCCTTGACCCCATCAACGCCCCGCGCGGCCGTTTCCACCCAGCCAGGCATGTCACCAGCGACAGGACAACCCGGCGCTGTCAGCGTCATTTCGACGTCAACCTTGCGGTCATCATCGATATCGACCTTGTAAATCAGGCCAAGTTCATAAATGTCGACGGGTATTTCCGGATCGAAGACCGACTTAAATGCCGCAATGAGATCGTCGGTGATCCGATTCAGCTCGTCTTGCGGAATTTTGGACGAATCTGCCTCCGCCTCTGGCTGTGCAGAGCCTTCAACAGATTCAGGGAGTCGCATATCGTCTGCCATTCCAATCCTTATAACAGCATGGAGCGCGCTTTGTGGAGAGCATCAATGAAGGCGTCGACTTCTTCCACTGTATTGTAGATACCAAAGCTCGCCCGCGCCGTGGCACTGACTCCTAGATGGGTCATCAAAGGCTGAGCGCAATGGTGGCCTGCACGTACCGCTATACCATACCGGTCCAGCAGCTGCGCGATGTCGTGCGGGTGTATTCCGTCTGCGCTGAAAGAGAGAACGGGCCCCTTCCCGCTTGCCTGTCCGTGCATGCGAAGACCATTGATGCCCGACAGCGCGTCGAATGCCCTCCGGTACAGGCGGTCTTCGTGTTCGGTGATTTCCTCGAAGTCGAACGCGCAAAGCCAATCTATCGCTGCACCGAGGCCAATGGCTTCCAGGATAGGCGGCGTTCCGGCTTCGAATTTGTGTGGCGCTTCATTATAGGTCACGCGATCCTGTTCGACGATTTCAATCATTTCGCCGCCGCCCTGATAAGGGGCCAGCCTGTCCAGGGCTTCGGCGGTTCCGTATAGGGCGCCTATGCCCGTCGGGCCGTAAATCTTGTGCCCCGTCAGCACGTAAAAGTCACAGCCGAGCGCCTCGACATCGATATCGAGATGGACACCCGCCTGACAGCCATCCAACAACACCTGTGCGCCGGCGTCGTGAGCAAGGCGGACTATGCGTGCCGCATCGGTGACCGTACCAAGGACGTTCGACATATGTGTGACTGAAACGAATTTTGTCCGTTCACTCAGCACGTCCTGGTATGCCTGCATGTCCAGCGAACCGTCTTCGAGTACCGGCACCCATTTCAAAACTGCCCCGTAGCGCTCCCTGAGAAAATGCCAGGGGACGATATTGGAGTGGTGCTCCATAACGGACAGCACGATCTCATCGCCTGACTGAATCTGCTGGCCGATGCCGGAAGCGACGAGGTTCATCGCCTCGGTGCCACCCTTTGTGAATATGATATTCTCCGGTGCCGGAGCATTTATGAAGCGCTGAACGACAGCGCGTGCGTTTTCAAAAGCTTCCGTTGTTTCATTCGCCAGCGTGTGGAGGCCACGGTGAACGTTGGCGTATGCATGACTAGCCTGGCCCGTCATGGCTTTCAGGACCGCTTCCGGCTTCTGGGCGCTGGCTGCATTGTCGAGGTAAACGAGCGGGTGTCCATTCACCTCTCGGCGAAGGATCGGAAACTGCTGGCGTATTTGATCAATGTTTAGAGCCATGAGGACCTACTCGCCAGATCCGCGCAGAAAGTCTCGCGACGCATCCAGCAATGTCTGCAGTACATCCGGATGTGCCGTTTCGAGCGCCTCGGCAATGAATGCTTCCGTTAGCATCGCACGGGCCTCAGCGACCGGGATGCCACGCTGGCGCATGTAGAAGAGAGCGCTTTCATCCAGCTGACCTGACGTGTTGCCGTGGGCACATTCAACGTCGTCCGCATAGATTTCCAGCTCCGGCTTGGCGAAGACTTCCGCCCCATTCTCAAGAAGAAGGGCCTGATGCTGCATGTCTGCGTCAGTGTGCTGCCCTACGCTTCGTGGAACGTGAAACTTGCCTTGGAAAACGCCGCGCCCACCATCCGGCACTGCGCCCTTGGTCAGCTGTCGAGTCGTGCAGGATTCCGCGCCGTGCCAAACATGACTCGTAAAATCGACATGCTTGCCATCCGCTGGCAAGTACGCCGCATTAAGGAATGCCGCCGCATTTGGGCCAGAATACCGAACTCGCGTCTCGATACGCGCGACCTTTGCACCGAACGCCAGGGCCGTCTGTTGAAACTCGGAATCCTCATCGAGACTGACCAGCCCTGTAATTGCTGTGGCTTCCTGATGACCGCCAGATTGCAAAAGCGTACGTGACGCGCTCGCCCCTTTTTGCAGGCCGAACTCGACCAGCATGGCACTGAGGCCTGCGCCCCCTGAATGCTGCTCGATGACGTCCACCCGCGCGCCGGGACGGACAACGAATGCGATCCGAGCGAACGCCATTTCCCGGCCGGCGCCGGCGAAGTCAAGAAAGACGGGCCGCTCCTGCGAAGAACTCACTTCAATCTGCAGGATATCACAGGTCTTCGGCTGCCCGGTCTGGCTCGCGGTCAGGGCCGCCATGGGCAACTGTTCTGCATTTCCAAGCGCCTGCGCAGTGTCTTTCTCGAACACACGGAAACCGTCGGGCAAACCGTCTGGGACATCCCAGGACCGCCCATCAAACCTTAGCACTATTGCATTCGCCGGCGGAGCCATGCGCGGTCCCGACTGCGCCGAAGACGCCTCAATCGACTGAATAGATTGCCGAAAGTCGCTCCACTTCCATTGCTCAAGCCGCCGGTGCGGCAAACCCGACTGCGCGAACGCGTCGAATGCCCGCGCGCGCCGTCCGTCTTCAGGCAGCTCACCATATCTCGCGATCAGCTGAAGCTCTGCGGGCGTCGGATCCTGAAAGCGGGTGCGCAGCTCAGCAATTGTCAAACCGGCTCTCCCAGGATGCCATCGTATCCTTCCCGTTCAAGCTGCTCAGCCAGTTCCGGTCCACCGGACTTCACAACCCGGCCCTTGGCGAACACATGAACCTTGTCAGGCCTGATATGATCCAGAAGTCGCTGATAGTGGGTGATCACAAGCATGCCGCGACCCGGGCTCCGCAAGGCATTCACGCCGTCTGAAACCGTTTTAAGTGCATCGATATCGAGCCCTGAATCCGTTTCGTCGAGGATGGCGAAGCGCGGCTCCAGCATCATCATCTGGAAAATCTCCAGACGCTTCTTCTCACCACCGGAAAACCCGACATTGACCGGACGCTTGAGCATTTCAGCATCAATCTTCAATTTTTCGCCTACTTCGCGGGCCTTCTTGATGAAATCTGGCGCTGAAATCTCTTCCTCACCTCGGGCCTTGCGCTGGGCGTTCATCGCGGCGCGCACAAAGGTCATGACGGGCACACCGGGGATTTCGACCGGGTACTGGAAGGAAAGGAACACGCCCTTGGCCGCGCGTTCTTCCGGATCCATGTTCAGCAGGTCTTCGCCCGACAGTGTTGCCGACCCACCATCCACTTCGTAGCCATCGCGGCCGGTCAAAACGTAAGCCAGCGTCGACTTGCCCGCGCCATTCGGCCCCATCACAGCATGGACTTCGCCTGCAGGCACTTCCAGCGTCAGGCCATTGATAATGGACTTGGCTTCGTCGCCCTCACCGATCCGGGCTGTCAGATTTTCGATTTTCAACATGTCGCGGATGTAGAGAGTCGCGCGATAATTTCAAAGCCTGAACTTGCTTATTCAGAGCTTGAATGTCAGCGGATTCGATCCAGTCCATAAAAGTTCGGTCCCGACATGGCCGCTTCGAGGTCGATCGGCGTCACCAGAAGCTCCGCAACGAACTGCAAGCTTTCCTCATTTCCCAATAGAATGCGCTTCAGGGCTGTATTGATGGGTGTGGCGACACCTTGGGGACCAACAAGCACAAATGTATCCAGGCCTGCATCGTCACCATAATGTTCGGTGAAGTAGGGATTGGCGGAAACGAAACGGTCAAATCGCTCCCATCGCCAGTCGAGGGATGAGTTCGCCCGAATGACTTCACCGAGGTAAAGCCCTGCTAACATTACAGAATTATCACCCCGACCATCGCTTATCAGGGATTCGCCAGCCCGGCCGGGCTCTGCCTGAAGCTTGTTGATCGTATGGATATCCCTGAGCCAGGCATCAACCAGAGCAAGGCTCTCAATCGAGAAGTCCAGCCTCGACCGGTCGAGACGGTTCGGCAAAAGGATCAGCTTGCTGCCGGAAGGGGCCAAAAACTCGTCCAGCGCATTTGGAATCTGCGATACACTTATGGTTTCGGATTCACCCAAACGCTTCAGTTCATAAGACGCTGATACCGTAGGAATTTCGGCTCCGTAGCCATCGTAAGGTATGTACCGCGGCTCGGTTGCCGGCTTTGCGGCACACGAGGCCAGCAGAAGTCCACTCAGGAAAAGTATGCGGGGCATGAAGCACGTCAGAATCAGCGAACAGATGCGCAGCATGACCTACCGCCCCTCCATTGACCAGCCAGTCGAAACGACAGGCTTGGATCACGCATCAGTATCTCTCATCAAATCCGACTGTCCCGGCTCAATGGAATTCCACCACTGCTGCAGGTGCGTGCAAATACCTGAGCCATCAAGGGCGACCCTCATGATGCCCTCCTGCCGAACTGGATCGTCTGTTCCAGTGCGAGTAAAGCCGCATGCCCAATGCGCCCAACCCTCATCGTGCGCTGGTGTTATGACTTCAGCAGTAAACCTTATGCTTTCGCGCGCGGCGAGCGTCTTTCTGAAATGGTCCTCAACGGCTTCGCGCCCCCGGAGAGGCGCGTCAAAAGGTGACAGGTGAAAAACCACATCAGCCGCGAACAGAGCTGCCAGCGCGTTTGACTCTCCGCTTTCCATGCGCTTTCCGAAAGCGGCGAGCCAGTTCCTGAAGGCCTGCTCTTCCTTAGCCAACACTGCCTTCCAGACTGACCTCAAGAAGCTTCTGAGCTTCGACCGCAAATTCCATCGGCAGGTGCTGCATGACGTCGCGGACAAAACCGTTCACAAGCAGCGCCACGGCCGCCTCTTCGTCCAGGCCGCGTTGGCGGGCATAGAAGAGCTGATCATCTGAAAGCTTGGTCGTCGTCGCCTCGTGCTCAAGCTGTGCGTCAGCCCGCCTGTTTTCTACGTACGGCACCGTGTGGGCACCGCAATCTCCGCCTATCAAAAGCGAGTCGCACTGCGTGAAGTTACGGGCCTTCTCGGCTTTCTTGTGGACCGATACCAGCCCTCTGTAGGTGTTGTCCGAACGGCCGGCAGAAATCCCTTTTGAAATAATCCGGGAGCGCGTTCGCTTTCCCAGGTGGATCATTTTCGTTCCGGTATCGGCCATCTGGCGGCCGTTCGTTACCGCGATCGAATAGAATTCACCGGAACTGTCGTCGCCACGCAGAATGCAGGACGGATACTTCCAGGTCACAGCAGAACCCGTTTCGACCTGGGTCCAGCTGATCTTCGAACGCGCGCCGCGGCAGTCGCCGCGCTTGGTTACGAAGTTGTAGATGCCGCCCTTGCCGTTTTCGTCGCCTGGCCACCAGTTCTGAACTGTCGAGTACTTGATTTCGGCATCCTCGAGCGCAACCAGTTCTACGACTGCAGCGTGCAGCTGGTTCTCATCGCGCATGGGCGCCGTGCAACCTTCAAGGTACGAGACGTAAGATCCCTTGTCCGCGACGATCAATGTCCGCTCGAACTGGCCCGTATTCTCCGCATTCATACGGAAATAGGTCGACAACTCCATCGGACACCGGACGCCTTCAGGCACATAAACGAATGTCCCGTCAGAAAAGACCGCACTATTAAGCGTGGCGAAGAAATTGTCGGACTGCGGCACAACTGAGCCGAGATACTTCTTCACCAGCTCTGGATGCTCACGAATAGCTTCCGAGATGGACATGAAGATCACGCCAGCCTTTTCGAGTTCCTTGCGGAATGTCGTAGCGACGGAAACAGAATCGAACACCGCATCCACGGCAACCTTCGAACTCGTTGCCCCGCCCCTGGCCTCCGCAGCTGTTTCGGACGCGCCTTCCACGCCAAGCAGCACTTCGGCTTCTCGTAGCGGGATGCCGAGCTTTTCATACGTGTCGAGAATTTCTTGAGGGACGTCGTCGATCGACTCATACTTCGCGCCCTGCTTGGGTGCCGCGTAGTAGTAGAGGTCCTGATAACCGATCTTCTCGTACTGAACTTTCGCCCAGCCTGGTTCCGTCATGGTTTTCCAGCGCTCAAATGCCTTCAGTCTCCAGTCCAGCATCCATTGCGGCTCGCCCTTCTTGTCGGAGATAAAGGCGATGACATCTTCGTTCAGGCCTTTCGGTGCGTATTCGGTTTCGATGTCTGTCTTGAAACCGGCCGAATAGTTCTCCGACTGAAGCGCCTTTGCGGCGGCCACCGTACCTTTGTCTATGCCTTCTTTGACTTTTACATCGTCAGCCATATCAGGCCGTCTCCTTCAGATTTCGGCGATGAAGTATTTCGAGCCAGGCATCCGCCGTGCGATCAAAATCGCTCACCTCACTTCTCCAACCATAGCTGGTGCGTATTGCAGATTCCGCAAGGGTGTCGGATGCGCCCATGGCCGACAGGACTAGCGAGCGTTTGACCTTGCCACTCGAACATGCAGAGCCCGATGAAACCGCGACCCCGGCAAGATCCATCGCCATGACCTGCGTTTCCGCACGAAATCCTGCATAAGCGAAGTTCGATGTGTTCGGAAGGCGAGGCACTCGCTTGCCAAACACCGTTACACCTGCTTCGGAAATGAGCCGCTCCTCCATCGCGTCACGATAGCTCGAAAGCGCTTCCATTTTCGACAGCGCCGCGACAGCGGCATCCACTGCGGCGCCGAAACCAGCGATGCCCGAAAGGTTTTCCGTGCCGGAACGAATTGAACGTTCTTGACCACCGCCGAAGAGGATCGGCAGCAGAGGCGCACCGCTGCTAAGCCAAAGCGCCCCAACACCTTGAGGGCCGCCTGCCTTGTGGGCGGACAGCGCGAGATAGTCCACGCCCAGCAAGGACACATTCACCGGCAGTTTGCCCAGACCCTGGACGCCATCGCATATTGTCAGCCCGCCTGCATCACGAACCATCGCGGCAGCTTCCTGAACCGGCTGGATCACGCCCGTTTCATTGTTCGCTAGCATCAGGACGAGAACGGGCGTTCCAGACTTGGAGCGATCCCAGCGACCCAACCGATCCGCCAGCCAGTCCAGATCAGCCTTGCCGGTCTCATCGACATACAAAGTCTCGACAGCTACGCCAGAATGCCCGGCATTTTTCGACACCGCCTCGTGCTCGACAGCCGAAACCAGGAGCGTGCAATCACCGTCCAGCTTCCTGACTGTTCCCTGGATCGCCAAGGCAACAGCTTCGGTGCCACCCGACGTGAAAATCAGGTCCTGAGGCAAGGCGCGAATGGCCGATGCAACCTGTCCACGCGCCTTTTCCATAAGTTTGCGCGCCTGTCGCCCCGGCCCATGCACGCTCGAGGGGTTCGCTCCGACTTCAAGCGCTGCGAGCATCGCGTCCCGCGCTTCTGGCCGTAAAGGCGCCGTTGCGTTGTAATCTGCGTAAATCATGATCCGGCACTTAGGGTATCATGCCGCGTCCTTACACAAAAACTTGCATTTCCTTGATGCTTTCCTCTAAAGCGCCCAATTCGCACTTTCAGGCTCGCAGCAAATCAAAGAGGCGACTTCCCCATGGCAGAACTCATTATCCCGGGACCCGCTGGCCGCATCGAAGCTCGCTACACCGAACCGCCACAGGAGGGCGCGCCAATCGCGTTGGTACTCCATCCTCATCCGCGCGCCGGCGGAACGATGCAGGACCCGATTGCCATTCGCCTCTATCAGATGTTCGAGCAACGCGGTTTTGGCGTCCTGCGCTTCAACACGCGCGGCGTTGGCCGGTCCCAAGGCGTCTATGACCAGGGCGTAGGTGAACTCGAAGATGCGGCCTATGTGCTGGATTACATGGAAAACATGACGGAAAGTCCGCGCTTTGTCTGGTGCGCCGGTTATTCCTTCGGCGCGTGGATCACACTTCAGCTGCTGATGCGCCGACCAGAGATCGACGGCTTCCTCGCCATTGCCCCGCCCTGCAATCACTACGACCTGGCATTCCTGGCACCCTGCCCTGCATCTGGCCTGATCATCTCCGGTGAGAACGACAAGATTTCGGGGCCGAAAGATGTCGAACGCGCCCTAACAAAAGTCCGCGTCCAGAAAGGTGAGGTGATCGAGCGCGACTCCATCGCTGGTGCAAACCACTTCTTCCAGGGCAAACAGGACGAGCTCATCGCGAAGTGTGCCGCTTACGTTGATCGCCGCCTCATCGAGGATGAGCAGAAATTGCGGGCCGAAGCGGAGACAAAGAAAGTCCGCGGACAAGCCGCAATTACAGATCAGTCTGATGACGACGCCGGCGAAGATGACGACGACGGCGACGACGAGGATTAAGATCAGTCCAGCAACTGGCCGCCAGCCAGTGGCTTTTTGACATTCGTCGTTCCCGGCCAACTGATTGGCAGTCTTCTTCGCGTTCTGACGGCCAGAAATGCAAAGGCTTGCGCTTCTATGGAATCGCCAAGCCAGCCAACATCTTCAGCCGTCATAACCGCGCATGCGCACCGGTTCTTCAGTTCTGAAACGAGCCGGGGATTGTGCCTGCCGCCACCGCAGACAATCAGGTGCGAGGGCGGATCGTCAAACGCTTGAAGCGCGTAGGCTACCGACGCCGCGGAAAAGGCGGTCAAAGTGGCGGCCCCATCCTCCAGGGACAGCCCCCTGGCGAGGCTGGCATTGAAGTCGAACCGGTCGAGGCTCTTTGGTGGCGGCGCATCGAACCAAGGGTGACTGAGCCATTGGATCAGCGCTCCCTCATGTACACGCCCTGCACCTGCAAGGGCGCCTCCCACGTCATGGGTTCCTGCGCCATGGCCCTCTACCCATTCGTCGATCGGACCGTTTGCCGGGCCTGTGTCGAACGCAAAAAGGCTCCCATCACGCTTGCGGTAAGTAATATTGGCGACGCCACCAAGGTTCAGGACGGCGGCGCTACTTCCCGCTGACAGTCTTTTTAACAGCGCTGCGTGATAGGCCGGCGCGAGCGGTGCGCCATGACCACCTTGCTGAACGTCATGGCTCCTGAAATCAAAGGCAAGCGGTACGCCTAACGCGCCGCGCATGGCTGCGGGTTCTATCAATTGAAGTGTCGCGCCAGTCCTGTCCGGCAGCGGCGCTCGATGCAGAACCGTCTGGCCGTGAACGCCCGCAATGGCTGGCACGGGCCCTTTCCAATCCGTCAGAAGACGCTCCCAGGTCTCATGGTGGGTCAGTGTCAGGACACTTTTGGCCGCTTCAAAGGCTTCGACAGGAGGCGGGCCTTCCCAGTTCCAGTCTCTCGCTGCCTGAACTGCAATCTTCAGCACTTCCCGTTCGTCAGGAGCGTATTTGCGTTCAGCGACCGGCCCGAAATCGAGAACATTCACGCCATCTGTCAGGATGAGCGCTGCATCGACCGCGTCGATCGAGGTTCCCGACATGAAGCCGGCGGCCCAAACCGGTTCGAATTCATCATTCGGCAGGTTCAATCTCGGTCTCTCCCGTGCTAGCAGCCCTCTCCGATCAAGGAGTCGCGCCGATGAGCCAGTTCAAATCTGAGTTTCTTACAACACTCGAGGAACGCGGATTCACCAAGCAGATTACACATCCGGATGCGCTGGATGAGTATTGCGCATCTGGCACCCCCATAGCTTACATCGGATTCGATGCGACTGCCGACAGCCTTCATGTGGGATCGCTGCTCCAGATCATGATGCTTCGGCACCTGCAGAAAAGCGGCGGCAAGCCGATTGTTCTCATGGGGGGCGGCACGACCAAGATCGGCGATCCGACGGACAAGGAGAAGTCCAGGCCGCTTCTCACCAATGAACAGATCAATGCAAACATCGCCGGAATTCGGAAGGCGTTCGAGCCTTTTCTCACCTTTGGCGATGGTCCGACAGACGCAATTATCGTCAACAATGCCGACTGGCTGGACAGGCTCGGTTACATTGAGGTGCTTCGCGAAATTGGTGTGCATTTCACGATCAATACGATGGTCAAGCAGGACACAGTAGCGCGCCGCCTTGCCAATGAGCAGCCTTACACCTTCCTGGAGTTCAATTATCTCCTGCTCCAGTCATACGATTTCCTTGAGCTGTTCCGGCGGCATGATTGCCGTCTGCAGCTTGGCGGCTCCGACCAATGGGGAAACATCCTTGGCGGTGTTGACCTCGTTCACAAAGCCGATGGCGGTGAGGCGTATGGCCTGACCGCACACCTCATTACGACAGCATCCGGCGGAAAGATGGGCAAGACTGCGGACGGCGCGGTCTGGCTGAATGCCGACCGTCGTTCACCGTACGAATACTGGCAATTCTGGAGGAACACGGAAGACGCTGATGTGGGGCGGTTCCTGCGCCTTTTCACTGACCTGACGATTGAGGAAATTGAACGCCTGGAAGGCTTGGAAGGCGCCGAGATCAACTCGGCAAAGATTGCGCTCGCCAATGCAGCAACTACGCTGCTTCACGGCGCCGACGCAGCCGCCGAAGCTGAACGGGCGGCCCAAGCCGTTTTTGGTGCCGGCAATTCAGATGAGGCGCTGCCCACCGCCGAAGTATCGCGAGCGTCACTCGACGATGGAATACTCGTAGCGGCGGCTTTCACCGAGGCTGGTTTGAGCCAATCGAACGGAGAGGCTCGGCGCTTGATCAAGCAAGGTGCAGCCAGGGTCAACGATATCGTTGTTAGCGACCAGAATGCGGTCCTGACCTCGGCTGATATCAGCGATAACGGGTCCATAAAGCTCTCAGCCGGAAAGAAACGCCACGCGCTGATCAAGCCAGTCTAAGTTTGGGGCCTCAACTCGATCGCTTCAAAACTGTGTTGAAAGCGACCGCGATACTTGTCGCTCAAACCGACACGCAGCTGCACGTCGCCATCTGCAAGGAAGGTTTCCTCGAGAACGGATCCATGTTCATGCAGCCAGGCTCGAGCAGCACCGTCGCTTGGCGCGAGGCGGACCACATAGGCCTGCAATTCCTCTCGGATTGACTGGACAATCAGCTCCAGCAGTTCATCGAGCCCCTCACCCGTCAGGGCGGACGTAACGACGGCTGGCGTTTCGCCAAGGTCCGCCCGCGCCGACATGCGAAGAGTGTCCTGAATGTCGGTGGGCAGCAAATCCACCTTGTTCCAGGCTTCGATGATCGGCGGCAGTGGCGCGCCGGTCTCCTTCTGCAAATGCGTCAGCACCTGAAGGACATCGCGTTTTCTTTCCTCGTCAGCCTCACTGGAGCGGTCCCGTACGTGGACCAGCAGATCTGCTTCAAGCGTCTCCTCGAGTGTGGCCCGGAAACTGTCGATCAGGTGGGTCGGGAGATCAGAAATAAACCCGACCGTATCAACGAGCGCGGCATCGCCCATACCCGGCAAGTCGAACCGGCGGATGGTCGGGTCCAATGTGGCGAACGGCATGTCACGCGCGAAAACGTTCGCTCCCGTCAGCCTGTTGAACAGGGTCGACTTTCCAGCATTCGTGTACCCGACAAGCGCGATCACCGGGAAACCAGCATCGCGCCGTCCTGAACGCTGCAGACCGCGAGTCCGGCGAACCTCTTCAAGTTCAGCCTTCAGGGACTCCAGTTGCCTGTCCAACATGCGCCGGTCAGATTCCAGCTGCGTTTCGCCTGGGCCACCCAGAAATCCGCCGCCACCACGCTGGCGTTCGAGGTGCGTCCAGGTTCGCACAAGGCGCGAGCGCTCATAGGAAAGGCGGGCAAGCTCGACCTGGAGCTTGCCTTCCTTGGTTCGCGCCCGGAGGCCGAAAATTTCAAGAATCAGGCCTGTTCGGTCGATGACCTTACAATTGAGCGCACGTTCCAGGTTTCTCTGTTGAACCGGGGTGAGCGCCGCATCGACAACACACATTGTGCAGCCGGCGGACGCAATATCCTCGGCCAGACGCGCAAGGATACCGCCTGAAAGCAGGTGGGACGCACTCGGATTGCGAACGTTTTCGCTTCGCAGAAATGCCAGGTTGCATCCAAGGGCCTCAACAAGGCCGGCCGTTTCAGACAGGCGGTCCCTGTCAGGACGCTCGGAGGGTTGCGTCCAAGGAATGACCACGCCGGCCCGTTCTTCCGGTGGCGTGTGGTCTACCAGGTCGGACGTCAATCAGAATCCGAATCTGCAGTCTCATCGAACAGCTGCACGGGCGCGCCCGGCGCGATCGTCGATATCGCGTGCTTGTAAACAAGTTGCGGAGGACGGCCATCGCCGCGCAGCAAGACGCAAAAATTGTCGAACCAGGTGACAACGCCTTGAAGTTTGACACCGTTGACCAGGAATATGGTGAGTGGAGTCCGGGATTTTCGGACTGCGTTCAGAAACGTGTCCTGCAAGTTCTGTTTTTTATCTGCCGACATTTTATTTGCCTGTTCGCTATACGTTTTCGCTGGCGCTATCTGGATTGCCAATTCTTGGCAATAGCTGACACGTCAGCGATGCCAAAATGATGCAGTAAATAGCGGAATGAAGGCAAGTACTTCGAGTCTGCCCAATATCATGCCCAAAATCAGCCAGACCTGCGTCACCCGATCACCTGGCAGGTCCTGGACGTCGACCAGATGAGCCGAATTCGTCAAACTTCCTACCGTGTTGGAGATAGCGTTTTCAAATCCCGACCCGGAAAACGAAAACAGAAGCAGACCTCCAACACACGCCATAATGTAAGCGACAAGATACACCCAGACTCCCATGATCGTGCGGTCAGACTGAATGCGGCGCCGAAACTCAAATGTCAGCAACGACTGCCGGTATCCCATTCGCACAAACTCCTGCCCGACCCTGCGGCTGAGAACGTAAATCCTGGCAAGCTTGATACCGCCCGTCGTCGACAATGCCGCGCCACCAATGAGCGGGGGCGCAAGCTGCAAGGCCAGCGGCAATGCATGGGTAGACGAAGGGGAAACCAGCGCAATACCACTCGTCGAGATCGCCGATACGGCCCAACCGATCGCATTGAAGAAGGACAGACCACAGAAGGCCGCGAGGATGGCAAAGACCGCTATGGCGACCAGGAGCGTGCCAAGCTCCGGATCGCGGATCCAAGCACTCAGGTTGCCGGAGCCGACTTGCAGCAGGAAGAATAGCCCCAGCGATCCCATCAGCAGACCAAGGAACAGGGCGAACGCCCGCACGTGCCGGGTAACATCGACCTGGTGCCCTGCCGGATCTGCGAGCCCAGTGCTGAAGGCACTGGCGGCGTCCAGAAAAGCGGTGTGTGGCGGGATACCGCCGATTACCTCAATCGCGAAAACGATCAGCACGCAGGTCGCCATAACCATGACCGTCATTCTCAGAACGCGCGGCATTGAATCGAAGAAACTCTCATCTGAAAGGCTGAAGAGATGTGTGCGGTGAATGCCTGGACCATCCAGGTTCAATGCAGCTAGTACAGTGGCCGCGAACGTGATTGTCGCGACTGCTCCCGCCAGATTAAGGATCGCTCTCCACAATACCAACGACGCGGGCCAAGGTCCGTTTGATGGGTCAAATGCGGTGTGACCTGTCGTGCTCAGGCAGGAAACAGCCTCATGTATCGCCGTAATCACGCTGGAATTTGCAACCCCCATGAGAAACGGCGGCGCACTGACCAGCGCCATGACGAACCAGAAGATGACCATGAATGCCAGGCCGTCAGATGGCTGGGCACGGCGACGCGGCGTGCCTGTCAGCACAAGTGCTGCAGCGGCGAGTGTCGACATCAGGATTGCCGTCACGAGGAACACGAGTAACTGGGTCGTCTCACCAGCAATCAACGCTGCGAGCGCGCAGACAATCATTCCCCCGGAGAACAGCAGAGTGCTGAATGAAAGCATCCGGATGAGAGCGGAGAAATTCATACACGGGATCTCCGAATGGACACGTTAATCGGACTAGAAAAAGTCAGCGCTGACCCGGAAAAACTGCTCAACCTTACTGGTCAGGCTCTGCTCGTAGAATAGCAGGACATGGTCATTCGCCCGAGGCCGCACATCGGGGCCCGCGAAAATGACCTCGTTCTCTCTCAGAATAGCAGCAGCTGTAATACCCTTGGGTAGCGCATCATATCCAAGCGATTTACCAATCAGCGGCGAGGTCTCCAGTGTCACGCCCTCTGCAATCTCCGCAGCGCCATCCTCGAGAGACTGCAGCGCCAATATCCGTCCCCTGCGCATTTTCATCAGGATCCGTGACACCGTCAGCGCTTTTGGGTCGAGAACCGCATCCACCCCCATCTCGCGAGCGAGGCGGGCCAGTTCTGGCGCATTAACCAGGGCCAAGGACCGTTTCGCGCCAAGTTGCTTGGCCAGTTTCGAGATCAGTATGTTGGCCTTGTCATCATGGGTCGTCGCGATAACAAGGTCCGCGGTCGGTGCATCGGCTTCTTCGAGGATGTTCCGGCTCAGTCCATCGCCGTTGATGACAATTGTCCTGTTGAGCCTCGAAACGGCTGCCTCTGCCTGATCAATATTGGATTCTATAACTCGGACGCGGACATCCGACTGCTTTTCCAAGCCCGCCGCGACGTACAGGCCCACATTGCCACCACCGACAACAACGACCCGGCGCATATCAGCTTCCGGCCGGTTGAAAATGCTATTCAGCCTGTGAGCGTGAGACTTCAGGACAGCGACATAGGCCGTATCGCCGACGAGGAGATTATCATTACCGCGCGGCGCAAAGACGGTGCCGGCGCGGCTGATACCAACAACCCGCGCATTCAGGCTAGGAAACAGGCCCTGAATCTGGTCCAGTGCCGTATCGAGGACCGGACTGTCTTCCTGCACTTCAAGCCCGACAAGCTGGACATCGCTGCGACCGAAATTCACGCTCATCACCGCGCCGGGCGTCTTGAAGCGCTGCAATATAGCGTCGCCAACTTCGATTTCCGGCGAAATGACAAGGTCTATTCCGAGGCCTTCACGCGAAAAAAGCGACCGCCAACCCGGTTGAAGGTATTGCTGGGCCCGAACGCGCGCGATCTTGTTCGGAACCGAAAACAGCGTGTCTGCGACCTGGCAGATCACCATGTTGATTTCATCCGAGTATGTCACCGCGATAATCATGTCGCAGGTATCTGCGCCGGCCGCTTTCAAGACTTCCGGGTGTCCAGCATGTCCCCGCAGCGCTCGGACGTCGAGTTCGGTCTGAACCAGATCAATCAGGCGCTCATCCTGATCGACCATGATAATATGATGGTTTTCGCGCGCCAGCCGGCGGGCAATCCCCTGACCGACGCGGCCTGCGCCGCAGATGATGACATGCATATAATCAGGCTTCCGAACGGTTCGCCGAGGCGTTTACACCAAGAGCCTTCAATTTTCTATGAAGCGCGGAACGTTCCATGCCGATGAACTCGGCCGTCCGGGAGATGTTCCCGTCAAAACGCGTGATCTGCAGGGTGAGATATTCTCGCTCAAACTGCTCGCGCGCGTCGCGTAGGGACAGGCCAACGAGCTCACTGGAGGCTGACGGCCCTTTGCCACTTAGGGCCTGGCGATCCTGGGGCAGTTCATCAACGGATACCGGTCGCCGTGTATCGTTTGGCGAAAGGATCAGGATGCGCTCGACAAGGTTCTTCAGCTGACGAACGTTACCGGGCCAGTCCATCGATTGCAGGACGGCTATAGCTTCGGGAGAGAACTGCCGGGGATTTAGCCCCGAACTATCCGCAATGCGCGCTGTGAAATGGTCGATCAACAGTGGAATATCGTCCCGCCGTTCGGCGAGCGATGGCACTTTGATAGGAACAACGCTTAGCCGGTAATACAGGTCCTCCCGGAAACGACCTGCCTCGATCTCTTCCTTGAGATCCTTGGTCGATGCCGACATCACCCTGACGTCGACCCGCACATCAGACTTCCCACCCACGCGCTGGAAGCGCTGCTCCGTCAGCACCCTCAGGATCTTGTTCTGCGTGCCAAGCGGCATATCCGCGACTTCATCGAGCAGTAGTGTCCCGTCATGGGCTTTTTCGAACAGTCCAATGCGACGGGGACGCCCATCATTGTCCTCTTCACCGAAGAGTTCCTGCTCCATGCGGTCTGGCGCGATATTGGCGGCGCTGACGACAACGAACGGTCCATCATTCCGGTTTGAATGCGCATGAATAAGGCGAGCCGTGAGCTCCTTGCCCGCACCTGCAGGGCCGAGGATCATGACCCGCGAATTCGTCGGTCCGACTTTGCCAATCGAGGACCGTAGCGCCGTCGCCGCCGCACTGGAGCCGATCCAGTCGTCACTGCTTACGACGAGCGTCTTCAGCGAGGCGTTTTCACGCTTGAGAGCCGTCGACTCCAGCGCTCTTTCGACCAGATGGAGGAGTCGGTCTGCCTTGAAAGGCTTCTCGATGAAATCATAAGCGCCCCGACGAATTGCGGCGACGGCTGTTTCAATGTTTCCGTGACCACTGATGACGATGACCGGAATCAATGGATCGATCGATTTGAGATACTTCAGAAGCGACAGGCCATCCATGTCGCTGCCTTGCAGCCAGACATCGAGGATTACCAGGCCCGGTGCCCGCATCCTGACCTCTTCGAGCGCCTTTTCGGCGGTCGCAGCACTACGGACGGAGTAGTTCTCATCCTCCAGAACGCCCGAAATGAGCTCCCGGATATCCGGTTCGTCGTCGATGATTAGAATGTCACTGGTCATTGTGGGGCCTCCGCAATCTCTACATCCCCCATGGAAACAAGATCGCTCTGCTTTGGTAGAACGATCCGCACGCGTGCGCCCTGAAGCCCATCCGACCGGCCCTCCAGCGCAATCGATCCGCCGTGATCCATGATGATCCGGTTGACGATCGCCAGGCCAAGCCCGGTGCCTTTTTCACGCGTTGTAACATAGGGTTCCAACAAACGGTCCCGGGCCGCTTCGGGGAAGCCGGGACCATTATCTTCTATGATAATCTCGACAGAGTCGCCCAGATCATCCGTCGAAATTTCGATCAGGCCCTGCGTCTCTTCCCCCGGTGGCAGGCCATCAATCGCTTCCGCAGCATTCTTGACGATATTGCCGATCGCCTGCGCGAGAAGCCGTTCATCACCGGAGACGATGAGCGGATTGCTCGAATGGTGTGCCTCGACCGATATCTCCGGGCTGACCACATGTTGGGCAAAGCCGGTCTCGTCGAGCAAGGATGCAAGATCAAAGCTCTTCAGTGTCGGCTTAGGCATCCGCGCGAAGCCCGAAAACTCCTCGACCATCCGGCCGATGTCGTTCACTTGCCGTAGTATGGTGTCCGTGCACCTTTCAAAAACGACATCGTCTTCCGGGATGTACTTCGTGTAACGACGCCGAAGACGCTCGGCCGAAAGCTGGATCGGCGTGAGCGGGTTCCGTATCTCGTGCGCAATGCGGCGCGCCACATCACGCCAGGCCAGCTGACGCTGCGCATTCACCAGACGCGTCGCATCATCGAAGGTAAGGACGAGCCCTCCCGTCGTATCGCGGGCGATCTTCAGGCGGAAGTGCCTGTGGCCGTTCGGCTCACTGACATCGATAGACGCATCTACAGGATGCCCGGTCGACGCCGCATCGGTTGAATACCGGTCGAATGCGGGCGCTACGTCGCCTAGCAGCTGCCCCTCAAGTGGCTCTTCCCAGCCCAGGAGCTTGTGAGCCGACGGATTCGCCAGTGTGATCCTGAACGACTCGTCGACCCGCACGACGCCGGCGCTGACCTCCTCCAGGAGCGTCTCGAGAAACAGCCGACGGTGCTCAGCGTCTTCCCGGGCTGTTTCAAGCGCCGAGCGCTGGGCACCAAGTTGTTCCGTCATGACGTTGAAAGAGCGGCTGAGCGCGCGAACCTCATCCTTGCTGCCTGGCAGGGGCACGCGGACATCCAGGTTGCCGTCACGAACCGATTGGGCCGCACTGGCAAGCCGGCCAATCGGGCCGGTGATCCGGCTCGCGGCTTCAAGCGCCAGGCGCACGGCCAGGAGCAGGACCAGCGCTACAATCTGCCCGTAGGCAACGACGAACAGCGCCTGCGACCGCGAACTCAGTTGCCCGGCGATCCGATATTCTTCCAATGCTTGCTCGGCCCGGCGAAGGCGAGCAAAGGCGTCTCTGTCGAGAGGCTTTGCGAGATAGAGATAGGCATCCTCCATGCCGTCAAGTTTGACCAGCGAACTGGCGAAGCCCTCGCCTTCCTGAAGTGAAAGGATAACTTCTCCCTGGTCGGCCTCGTCGAACATCTCGTTGGTAGGTCGGCGGAAATAACCGCTCCCACCGGCATTCTCCCCAATCGCCAGGGGGATACCCTTGTCATCAATCACATATGCAGCGGGCATGTTCCGCACATAAGCCTGGATGCCGAGATAGGATGAAAAACGTTCGGGGTCTTCTGTCAGACCTTGCAGCGCATTGTTCACGTCCGTCGCCATCAGGCGGGTGTCCTGCTCAAGGATGTCGCTGAACTCCTGGACATTTTCCTGAGCGACGGCTGCCGTCTGCTCAACCAGCGTGACGATCCGCTCACCGAACCAGGTATCGAAACCGCGCGTGATGGCAGCCCAGAGGAACAGCGATACGACCAGAGCCGGAATGGCCGCGGAAAAACCGAACAGCAGCAGGAAGCGCCGCGCAAGCCGCTCTCCGCCCTCGCCCCGCTTGTCGTTCCGGGTCGCCATGTAGCGCTGGGCGATGATCAGGGCGAGTATGCCAATAATGACCGTATTGACGATCAGCAGGACCTGGACGTCTCGGCTGACCGGGTCGATCGGATCCATATCGGAAACAGCTACAAACGTTACGGTCGCAGCGAGAAACGCGGCAATCAGGAACAACCACTGGAACAGCGTCCATCCCGACTGGGCGTTGTTGGATTTCAGGAACCCGACCAAACTAAACCCTCGCAGCTAAGCCTGTGCCCAGGCTGCAACACTGAGGATTTAGAGCAACACTCAGGCGTCAGGTCAATCAGTCGTCTGCCAAACCAAGTGAGTTTATTCGTGCGCGAAGCGTGTTTCGGTTTACGCCCAGCAAGGCTGCCGTCCTGAGCTTGTTGCCCGAAGTCACTGAAAGTGCGAGCTTTATCAAAGGCCGTTCAACCTGCTCAAGGACTTCCTGATGGATTTTGCTATCGTCAGGAGACGCTTGGAGAAGATCGGCCATGATGTAGCGGTGCAGGAGGGTCTCGACTTCCTTTTCGAAGGACGTATTCGACGAGATGTCTTTCAGCGCCTCTGCGCGTAGCTCGCGCTCGATATCGCGCTGCGAAATGACCGGGTCGGGACTGAGGGCCGCAAGGCGCATGATCAGGTTTTCAAGCTCCCGCACATTGCCGGGCCAGTCATAGGCCATCATCAAGTCCATCGCCGCGGGCTCGATTTGCTTGGCCGCGAGTCCCTTTCGCTGAGCCCGAAGCAGGAATGCACGCACGAGTTCCGGTATATCCTCTTTGCGCTGGCGGAGCGGCGGCATGAAGATCCGCACGACGTTGATGCGGTAAAACAGGTCTTCGCGAAAATCGCCATTGTCTACGAGCTTGGCGAGTGGCTGGCGCGTCGACGCTATGATCCGGGCGCCGCCCGCTTCGCGCATCAGCTTGACGAGTTGGGTCTGCGCTTCAGCCGGAAGATCGCCGATCTCGTCCAGGTAAAGCGTTGCATCTTCCTGGAAGGCGAGGCCTGGCTCTTCCGGCGTGCCGAACAGGTCCTTGCTGATCTGTTCCGTCGGCATCGCCGCGAGGTCGAGTGCCTTGAAGACTCCACGCTCGCCGGAGCCCAACTGGTGGATCGCCCGCGCGGCAAGTTCCTTTCCGGTTCCCGACTCGCCCTCGATAAGGACCGTCAGATCCGTATTCATGACGCGGGAAATGATGCGATAGACTTCCTGCATCGGATCGGACCGGCCGATCAGCGGGAGGTTTGTCTCAGCATCCCCCTTCCCAGCCCGAGTGGCCGCATCCTTTTTCGGCGGCCCCTTGAGCGCCCGCCCGACGAGATTGGTCAGCTGATCGATATCGAAAGGCTTTGGGAGATAGTCATAGACACCATGCCGGGCCGCTGACGCAGCCGTCAAAATGGTATTCTGCCCGCTCATGACGATCACCGGCAGCTCTGGCCGGGCAAGCTTGATTGACGGCAATAATTCGAAGATCGCGGTGTCGCCGAGATAGACATCCGTAACGACCACGTCGCCTTCTCCATTGCGGATCCAGCGCTCCAACGCATCAGCCGAACTGGTTGCGCGCACCTGATAGCCCGCGGTGACCAGCGTCTGGTTCACGACCAGACGGATACTGGCGTCGTCTTCTGCGAGAAGGATTGTCTTCTGACTCATGCCAAATTGTCCCGCTTCATGGGAAGGTATACGGAAAACCGGGTCTGGCCCGGCCTGCTCTCGACTTTGATCCGACCTTCATGCGCCGAAATCACTTCAGATACAACGCTCAGGCCAAGCCCTCGTCCGCCGGCCTTGGTCGAGGAAAACATGTCGAACATCTGCTCTCTGGCGCGCGGCGGAATGCCCTTGCCATTGTCTTCTACTGTAATGCGGATGGCGCGTTGCAGCCGCTTGGCGTTTCGCGTCTTGGAAAAAGCAAACCCGGTTTCGAACGCGGTCTGGAGCGTAATCTGTCCCTGACCGGGAACCTCCGCCGCCGCTTCTGCCGCATTTCGGACGATGTTCTGGAACGCCTCGTGGAGATGATCCTCGTCTCCGTAGATTTCGGGCAGTGAAGGATCGTAGGCGCGCTTCAAGGCAATCTTACCGCCGTGCGCGGCCTCTTCGGCGAGCAAGACCTTGTCGAGCAGCTCATGGATGTTGAACTTGTCGCGTCGCGGAGCGGAGAAAAGTTCAAACGCGGACAGTCGCGTGACAAGACGTTCGATCCGGCTGGCCTCGCTTCTGATGACATTCAGCAAGGAAGCCTGCTCCTCATCGGCCGTTCGCAACAATAGCTGCGCGGCTCCAGAGATCCCGGCCAGCGGATTCTTCACTTCATGCCCAAGGATACGGCCAAATCCGGAAATCCCGACTGCGCCAGATGAGCGGTCACTGACAACAGATTCAGTAACAGCGATGACGACGCCCTGCGGCGGAACGGGGCGCAGCTTGATATCAAACGTCCGGCTGCCCGAAACTCCGGGGCCGGAAATCGCGACTCCATGTGCGCTTACATCGCCGTCCTGCGAAAAAACGCGGTCGAGAAGATCGAACAGCGGCGAGTCATGATAAATGAATTCACTGAGCGCCTTACCTCGAAGGGCAGATTCAGAATGCCCAAGCAGCATCTGCGCCTCTGTGTTGGCAGCATCGATGCGACGGCGGTCGTCGATCTGGAACAGCGCGAGTGGCGCGACATCCGATAGGTTCACAGCCAGGGTCACGCGGCCACTCCTCTTTCTTCCAGAAATATATCGGCAAGCATCGACGAAAGAGCCTTCGCGCAATCGATCTGGCACGCGGCTGAGCGAGTCTCACGGCGGTCGCGCTCATCCCAGTGACCGTCTAGCTTGTCGATCGCTGCAGCGACGTGTTTGCGAACAATACGAAGCCCGAGAGACTTGCCATAGAGGGACTGGCTGTCCTCAATCTGGCTGATAAGGCTGTCCAGCTGTTCAGCTCTCGATGGCATTCTGTAAAAACCGCCCTCGAGTTCGGCGGCAATTTTTGCTGGCAACCAGGGCTGGCCCATCGCCGCCCGCCCGATCATCACGCCGTATGCGCCGGACTGATCCAAGGCATTTAGCGCTGAAGGCGTGTCGCTGACATCACCATTTGCAATGACGGGGACCCCCACGGCGTTGACGGTATCGGCGATGGCTACCCAGTTGGCCTGCCCCTTATAGAACTGGCAGCGTGTCCGACCATGCACCGTCAGCATCACGACGCCGGCCTGCTCGGCGTGCCGCGCCAGATCCGGCGCATTGAGCTGTCCATCGTCCCAACCGAGTCGCATTTTCAGTGACACGGGAACGCCCTGCCCGCCTTCAACGGCCGCATCGATTATGGCGCGCGCCAGATCGGGTTCGCGCATTAGCGCCGATCCGGAAGCTCCGCCCGTCACCTGGCGCGACGGGCAGCCCATATTGATGTCAATCTGATCGACACCCGCTTCAGCGAGCAGTTCAGCGCCCTTGCGCATATCCTCCGGGCGCCGCGCAGCGAGCTGAACAATCCAGCGCCCTCGCCCCTCATGGCGGCATGTTCGGCGAACCATGTCCTTGCGATTTGCGGCGAGCGCTTCACCGGCAACCATTTCCGACACCACAGCCGGACACCCAAATCTGACCGCTTGCCGGCGGAACGCGGCATCAGTCGACCCGGACATCGGGGCCAGCCAAACGCGTTCTGCCTCATTATTGAGCACTCTAACCATACCTTTTCTTCAATCAGATTTTTGCATTGCACAATAGTCAAGCGCCAGCTTTCTGCTCATGATAAACGTTAGCTGTGGCCATCCTGCATCAGCCGGACTATTGGCTTGTGCCATGAAAGTTCACGCCATTATCGTCGCGGCTGGCTCCGGATCACGCACCGGGAGGCAAACTCCCAAGCAGTTCGAACCCTTGGCCGGACGACCAGTCTATCGCTGGTCGGCAGACGTCTTTCTCTCCCACCCCGACGTTTCGCGCACAATCATTGTGCTGCCACAGGATTGCCCCCCTGAACGCATAGAAAACATCGCCAACTCGGGCTTGATGTGCACGACAGGCGGCAAAACGAGGTCTGCTTCCGTACTGAACGGTCTCGAGAAACTTTCCCCGGAAGATGACGACCTGGTCCTGATCCATGACGCTGCCCGGCCTGGCCTTACACAGTCGGTAATTGACGAGTTAATTGATGCCATGGTGAGCGCCGATGCTGCCGCCCCTGCCCTACCTGTCAACGACGCGCTAAAACGAAAGTACGGCGAGACGCTAACCAATGTGGACCGCGAGCAGCTTTTTCGGGTCCAGACCCCTCAGGCTTTCCGTGCTGGCGCAATCCGGACCGCTCTGTCGGAACGGCCTGAAGACTATGTCGATGACTTGTCTGCCATTGAGGCCGCTGGTGGAATCGTTACGCTGACGCCTGGACGCGCGCAGCTCCACAAGATCACGTTTGAAGGCGACTTTGCCCTTCTCGAAACACTTCTGACAGGAGGCAAAATGCGGGTCGGATCAGGTTTTGACGTTCACGCCTTTGAGGAGGGAGACGGCGTCACCCTTTGCGGCGTGCGCATTCCCCATGATCGCTCGCTCAAAGGGCACTCCGATGCCGATGTAGGCTGGCACGCCCTGACAGATGCGATTTTTGGCGCCCTTGCCCTGGGCGACCTTGGCGACCATTTCCCGCCCAGCGATGAGCGCTGGAAGAATGCAGACTCTGCCGTATTTCTGGAACACGCCATCAAGCTCGCATCTGAAAGGGGATGGGTTCTGACAAATTGCGACCTCACCATCGTGTGCGAAGCGCCGAAGATAAAGCCACACCGTCAGGCCATGCGAGAGAAAACAGCCGCCATCACCGGGCTTCACCCTGATGGTGTGTCCATAAAGGCAACGACCACTGAGGGGTTGGGCTTTACGGGTCGCCGCGAAGGCATCGCCGCACAGGCCGTTGTCATGGTAAGCCCGAAGAACGACGCATAGGGGCAACAAGATGTTTCCGGAAAAGCTACGCAATCTGTGTCTTCTAACGATCGACGAAGCACGCGAACGCCGCGTCAAGATCGCCGCCGCCGAATCCTGCACGGGTGGGCTGCTCGCGGGTCTGTTCACCGAATTCAGCGGATCGTCAGACGTATTCGAGCGAGGGTTCGTGACGTACTCCAATCGCGCCAAGGAAGAGGTCCTCGGCATTGCCGGTGACCTGATTGCTGACCATGGCGCGGTGTCTGAGGTTGTCGCCCGCCTCATGGCCGAGGGCGCCCTGGAGGCCAGCCGTGCCAACCTCGCTGTCGCGATCACCGGGATCGCAGGCCCGGGCGGCGGCACACCAATGAAACCCGTCGGCACGGTTCACATCGCTTGCGCCCGCGAGAACAAGGCAGTGCTTCACGAAGCGTGCTACTTTGGTGATATCGGCCGGCACGAGGTCCGAATGGCCAGCCTCGAAACCGCGCTCATCATGATCCGCGAGCAAATACCTTAATCGAGGGACGTGCCGTAGCGCCTGTCGGCTTCATCCTGGAACGCCTTCATGATGCGGTTCACAGCCAGGTCAGTGTTCGCCCTCGCTAGCAGGGCAAGGACTGGATTGCGAAATTCGTAGTCGATAAAGAACTCAATCCGCGTACCTGCGCCGGAAACCTCTTCCAGCTTCCAACGGTTCTTGAGGCGACGAAACGGTCCGTGGACCAGTTCAACATTGATCGTTCGAGTGTCTGGATTGGCTTCGACATCAGTGGAAAACACTTCCGAGAATCCCTTGAAGCCGACATCGGCTTCGCCCCGGAAACGTCTAATGACACCGACAGCCGGCTTCTCGGTCACTTTCATGGACCGAATCCACTTGATGAATTCAGGATATCGGGAAATGTCCGAGACAAGCTCAAAGACGTCATCCACCCTGTGCGGAATTCGGACCTGTTTGGAAAGTTTGGGCAAATCGCTAGCCGTTGGCCGCCAGTCGTGCGGCTCGCAGTTTCTGGAAGTCCTCGCCAGCATGATAGCTCGACCGCGTGAGCGGCGATGCTGACACCATCAGAAAGCCTTTCGAGCGAGCAATTTCCTCGTAGGCCGCGAACTCTTCCGGATGCACAAACCGCTCCACAGCCGCATGCTTGCGGGTTGGCTGGAGGTACTGTCCGATTGTGAGGAAATCGATGCCGGCAGAGCGCATGTCATCCATCACCTGCATTACTTCTTCCTTCGTCTCACCAAGACCGACCATCAGGCCGGATTTCGTGAACTGATTGGGATCGCGCAGCTTCACCCGCTCGAGCAGGCGAATGGAATGATAGTAGCGCGCGCCCGGGCGGATCGAGAGATAAAGACGTGGAACCGTCTCGAGGTTGTGGTTGAACACGTCTGGACGCGCGTCGATCACGCGGTTTCCCCAACCATCCTTGCGCAGGAAATCCGGTGTCAGAATTTCGATTGTGGTCCCGGGCGAGGCCTTGCGGATTTCCTCGATAACGGAGACGAAATGCATCGCGCCGCCATCCTCTAGGTCGTCTCGATCGACCGAGGTGATAACAACATGCTCCAGCCCCATTTCTCGAACCGCTTCAGCGACCCTTTCGGGCTCACTTGGATCAACGGGAGACGGCTTGCCGGTGGACACGTTGCAGAACGAGCAGGCTCGCGTGCAGACCTCACCAAGGATCATCATCGTCGCGTGTTTCTTGGTCCAGCACTCGCCGATATTCGGGCAGCCCGCCTCCTGGCATACCGTGACCAGCCCTTTTGAGTTCACGATTTCCTGCGTCTCAGCGAAGCCCCGGCTGGTGGGGGCTTTGACCCGGATCCAGTCGGGCTTGCGCAGAACGGGCGTATCAGGCCGGTTGCGCTTCTCCGGATGCCTGTATTTCGGTTTGCCATCTATGATCGTAACCATGGCCTATAAATGTACGTATGCGGTCCTCGCCGCAAGGCTCATCTCGTCATGGCTGCAATTCGTAGAATGTGACAGATTATTTGAAATGTTCACAGACTGTGACAAGTTGCATCAGACGTGATCGGCAACAGAAAAAAACGAAAAGCCCAATGTCCTCAGTACCTCCGCCAATACCGTACCAGCCCAAGAGAACGCGAATCGACATCTTTTCGGCCGTTCTGCGGGCACGCCGGGAGTTCGGCGGTTCGAAGATTGCGATCGTCGATGGTGACGAACGTGAGCTCAGCTACAACGAAATTGTCCGGGCGGCTTTCGCTCTCGGCAGCGCGATCAAGAAGCGAACCCGCAAGGGCGAGTCGATCGGAATCATGCTGCCGACCGGCGCAGGCGCTGTGATCGCTTTTCTGAGCGTTTTGGCCGCTGGCCGCGTTCCGGCCATGCTGAATTTCACCGCCGGTGCCGCAAACCTCAAATCGGCCATGAAGGCGGCACAGGTGTCAAAAGTGCTGACTGCCCATCGCTTTGTCGAACTGGGCAGCCTCGAGCCGCTCGTTGAATCGCTCGAAAGTGTCGCAGACATTATCTACCTCGAAGACGTCCGCGAGGGACTCAAGCTCGGCGACAAGATTGCAGGGGCGCTTGGCCCAGTCTTTCCCAGCCTGTTCCACGCGCGCGCTGACTACCGAAAAACCGGCGTGTTTCTATTCACGTCGGGAACCGAAGGCGAACCCAAGGGTGTCGTCCTCAGTCATGAAAACATCATGGCTAATGTCGAGCAGGTCCGGGCTCATATCGGCCTGGATCCCAAAGTGGATTCGGTTTTCAATCCGTTGCCGACCTTCCACTGCTTCGGCCTGACGGTTGGTGCGCTTTTGCCAATCATTGCCGGCGTTAAGGCAATCTTCCACCCGACCCCGCTTCAGCCAAGGGAAATCGCAAAACGCATCCGCAGCACGGGTGCAACGATCCTGCTTGCAACTGATACCTTCATCTCCCAGTACGCCCGCGCAGGCAGCGAAGGCGACATGGACAGCGTGCGGCTGGCCGTGTGCGGCGCCGAGCGGGTGCGCGACGAAACCCGCCAGCTGGTCCGCCGGAAGTTCGATATCGAAATCCTCGAAGGTTACGGCGCCACCGAAGCCTCCCCGGTCGTGGCTGCAAACAGCCCTCGAATGAACAAGCCAGGCACAGTGGGAACCCTCATGGCAGGCATGGAGTGCGAACTCATACCAGTCGAAGGCATTGAAGAAGGCGGCCGCCTTCGAATTCGGGGGCCAAACGTAATGCTTGGCTATATGCGACCAGACAATCCGGGCATCCTCGAGCCGACGGAAAACGGATGGCATGATACCGGCGATATCGTTGCCATCGATGAAGATGGCTGCATCTGGATTCGTGGCCGCGTGAAACGCTTTGCAAAGATTGGCGGTGAAATGGTCTCGCTAGCCGTTGTGGAAAACTGCGCGAGCGCCATCTGGCCTGACGATATGCATGCCGCCGCGGCCATCCCCGATCCGCGCAAGGGCGAACAGATCATCCTGCTCACAACTGCCAATACTGCTGACAGAAGTGCGATCATTGCATGGTCACAATCTCACGGCGTTTCGGAACTTTCCGTGCCTAGAAAAGTCTTTCACGTAGAAGAAATACCTGTCCTCGGGACTGGCAAGATCGACTATGGCGCGGTGAACAAGCTGGTCCAGGATCTGGCCGAGGCGTAAGCTCTTTTCAGTGACTGCCATCGCTTGATCACAATTCGGGTATTGAAGGGCCGCGCTAGCAAGGACTCAAAGGATTCTGCCAATGCTAAACAAACTGGTTGCCGGCGCATCCGCTGCCATTCTCATGGCATCACCGGCTTTCGGCGATTCCGCTAAAACCGCGGAAAAGGAACGCTTCACTCTTGGATGGCTCGAGCATGTCCGCATTGTTGGACTGGATATAGAGCTGGACGCGAAACTCGACACGGGTGCGACCACGTCTTCGATCCACGCCGTCATCCTCGAGAAACCCAAGCGCGACGAATTTGATGATGAAGGAAACGGCCGGGACATCATTTTCAAGGTCATCAACGAAGATGGCGATGAGCGCACGATCGACACCAAGATCGTCCGCTGGGCCTCGATCAAGACAAAGAAGGGCGGTCTTGTTCACCGCCCGGTCGTAGAGCTTGAATTTTGTCTCGGCGGCCGGATCATCAAGGACGAGGTTACTCTCGCAGACCGCGCACACTTCAACTATGAAACCCTCATAGGCAGAAATATGTTGAAAAGTGCAGGCATTATAGTGGACTCCAGCGACATCTATACGAAAAAGGCGCGGTGCAACGAGTGATTGCCACGCGCATTTGGGTTCGGGCGGGTTAGCGGAGACGCGCAGTGAAACGCACGCAGTTGCTTATTATCGTTTGCGTCCTGATCGCCTCCGCGCTCGGAGTCTTTTTCTACAAGGTGACGCAACTTGGATTCCCGGTCGTTCCCGACCTTGATTCGGACACCTGGACGATCGAATCGAAAGTCTCGTTTCGCGGAAATGGAGATCCGGTCACCCTGCGTCTCGCCCTACCGGAATCAAATGGTCAGTTTTCGGTCGTTGATGAATCCTTCATCGCCTCCGGTTTCGGGATCGAGACGGTCACCGATGAATCCGGCCGGCGCGCAGTTTTCGAACGGCGAGCTCAAGATGGCAGCGCTGTCATCTTCTACCGGGCCAAACTGATCGCCATCGACAGACGCATGGGTCAGTCCGATGCCGGCCCGGAACCCGAGGCCATTTCCGACTACCGGCGCTCCGAACGGCGCCGCGCCATCCAGGAAAATGCCACGCCACTCCTCGTCGCCATGGACTCGGTGCTTTCCGAAGCGCTTGAGAAATCCGCCGGTGAACGGAGCTTCATCTCTCAACTGGCGCGTTTGAGTGCCGATCGCAGTGATGACCGGATTACAACGATTATCGAAGGCGGGCCGCCTGGAATCAGTAATTCAGCCGACCGGCTGGTTTTCTTGCTTAACGCAGCAGGCACGCCGGCGCGACTGGTACAGGGCGTGATCCTCGATACCGATACCCGTCAAGCGCCCTTGGAAAGTTGGGTCGAATTCTGGATCGGCGGCGAGTGGGTCAGTGCAGACGCGCAGACAGCCGCTCGTCTGGATCCTGGCCGCGCTCTGCCGATTGTCTATGACGGCGCCCCCATCGTCGATGGGGACGGATTCCGCAGGCTTGGCGTTTCATGGTCGGTCGCACGAAACTTCGAGAGCCAGCTGCTGAGGGCCATGGAACGGGGCGAGGAGTACGCGCCCTGGGTCAATGCGACCTCCCTGCTGAGCCTTCCTATCGATCTACAGCTGGTCTTCCGGGTGCTACTACTGATCCCTCTTGGCGCGCTGATCATTGTCCTCCTGAAGCAGATCATCGGCATGCCGGCCTTCGGCACATTCATGCCGGTGCTAATCGCCCTCGCCTTTCGTGAGACATCGCTCTTCACGGGCATGATCCTGTTTGTGGGCATCGTGTCCGTCGGACTGCTCTTGCGGGCCTACTTCAATCAGCTTCAGCTGCTGCTCGTTCCTCGGCTGGCGGCAGTCCTGATTATCGTGACATTCCTCATGATGTTCATCGCGCTCGCCGGCGAAGCCACTGGCATCCAGACCGGTCTATCGATTTCCCTATTCCCACTGGTCATCATCACAATGACGATTGAGCGAATGTCTCTGACCTGGGAGGAGGATGGACCGGCCGAAGCGCTCAAAAAGGCAGCCGGCTCACTTGCTGGCGCGGTGCCCGGATACTGGATCCTGACCAATGAATACATCGAGCACGTGGCAATCGTATTCCCCGAATTGCTGCTGATCGTACTGGCCATTGTGCTGCTGCTCGGCCGCTACACTGGCTACAAGCTCACAGAGTTTGTCCGCTTCAAGGTGCTCGCCAATGAAGGCAAGGCGTCAGGCGGATGAAGTTCGGACCATTCACCAAGCTCGCCAAGGCGGGCGTCCTCGGCATGAACAGCCGGAACCTCGACTTTATTGCTGCCTATAATCCGCGGCGTCTTTATCCTCTCGTCGATGACAAGATCATTACCAAGCAGCTCGCCATAGAAGCAGGCGTCACAGTTCCCGAACTTTACGGTGTGATCCGCTATGGCGGCGAGGTTCATCTGATCGAGGAGATCGCAAAGGTTCACAAGTCCTTTGTTGTGAAACCTTCCAGAGGCTCGGGCGGTGGCGGCATCATGGTATTTAACGGTGTCGCAAAGACTGGGCTTCGCCGGATGAATGGCCAGATCACGCCATGGCCCGATATCAAGTATCACCTGAACAACATGCTGTCAGGCATGTTTTCAATGGGCGACGGCTCGGACCGGGTCATGATTGAAGAGCGGCTGGTGCCGCATTCAGCGTTCTCCAAGCTGGCTTTCGGCGGTGTCCCGGACGTTCGGGTAATCGTCTTCCGCGGCATCCCCGTAATGGCCATGCTGCGTCTTCCAACCGCTGAATCCGATGGCAAGGCGAACCTCCACCAGGGTGGTGTCGGCGCCGGGATCGACCTTATTACGGGCGTAACGACGCGCGGGGTTCAGCACAACGATGCTATCGACATGCACCCGGATTTCGAGACACCTGTCCGGGACTTCCAGGTACCCGCCTGGCCCGAAATCATGGAGCTTGCGTCGCGCCTCGGCCACCATGTCGGATTGGGTTATGTCGGTGTCGACATCGTAATCTGCGAAAACAAGGGGCCGACTTTGCTCGAGCTGAATGCCCGTCCGGGTATTGCGATCCAGACCGCCAACCTTCGCGGCCTGCGCCCCTTGCTTCTACCGATTCACGCACTGAAGGACATTCCTGACGACGTCGAGACGAGGATCGAAATCGCCAAGGCGAACTGGAAAGGCGAACCGCTCGACCGCTTCTTCGCGCCTGGCGAAACCGTCTGATTAGACGGTCCGCTTGGACTTGTCCTGCGCATTGGTGGCTTCAATCGCTTCTCTGGCCGCTTGCCATTCCGCATCCCCCCAGGCGGTGAGCGCGGCGAAATTGCCACCTGACGCATTATACATGGCTCCATCGATCGCGATGGTCTGGCCATTCACATACTCCGCACCCGGCGCCATCAGGAAAACGGCAAGATTGACAAGCTCATGCATCTCGCCCACGCGGCCCATCGGGTTCGCGGCGCCGGAATCCATACGATTGGCCCCTTCTGCGTCTGGCGCGAGGCGTTTCGACATCCCTTCTGTCGGAAACGGTCCCGGTGCAATGGCATTGAAGCGCAGACCATAGCGCCCCCATTCAACGGCGAGTGATTGCGTCATCGTATTTACGGCTGCTTTCGACATGGCAGACGGGACGACGAAGGGCCCGCCATTCCAGACCCATGTTGTCAGGATGGAGCAGACAGACCCCTTGTCACCCTTCGCGATCCAGCGCTTGCCGATATCATGGGTCATATAGAAAGATCCGCGAAAGACGATGTTGGAAATGGCATCGAAGCCCCTGATTGACAGATCCTCTGTCCTCGAAATGAAGTTGCCGGCGGCATTGTTCACCAGCCCGGTGAGCGGGCCGTGGGACGACCAGATCCTGTCATTCATGTCTGATATTGCTTCAGCCACGCGGATATCGCAGGCATGAGGCACGACCTTGCCGCCATGGCGCTCCATGAGTTCACCGGCAGTCTCTTCGCAGACGCCGCCGCGCCGACCGCAAATATGGACTTCCGCACCCAGTTTCAGAAACCCCTCTGCCATCTCCTTGCCAAGCCCGGTTCCGCCGCCCGTAACGAGAATTCTCTGGCCATCCATAAGGCCAGCCCGAAACATCAACTTGCTGGTATCCATGACGCTTTCCTCCTGCTTTTTTTTGATTACTTCTTGAGAACGGCTGTCGCCTATTTCCGGAACGGCAGACTGACAAGCCGCCACAAAACCCAAAGCGGCAGCACGATACTTGCCCCCGCCAGAAGCGGCTTCCAGAAATTCTTGGCAGCCCAGACCGCTGCCCCAAAAAGGTTTCGCAGCAGCTCGCCCAGGGCACCGACGACATTTACATCATCCGCGACAGGGTCGAATTCCAGCGCAAGCAGGAAAAACCCGACCAGAACGCACGTGACGACGAGCTTGAAGGCACCCCACAAGCTGATCCCGAAAAGGCGCTGCAGTACGGGTCGCTTGGGCGGCTTACCAGGTCTGGAGGATGCAGCCGCGCCTCTATCGACCGTCGTGACGACAGGCTCTTCCGGCGCCGCTGCTCCTGACATGTCCTAACCTTTCCGTCCGGGTTCCAGCGGCTATTCGTTTGCCGCTTTCTGCACCAGAGTACGATGCGGAAACGGAATGGAAATACCCTGCTTGTCGAACTCCTCCTTGACGGCCTTGGTCAGGAAGAACTTGAGGTCCCAGAGATCGGAGGCCTTGCACCAGAGCCGGGCCTGGATATCGACCGAACTGTCACCGAGATTCACGACCTTCACGAACGGCTCCGGATCGCTCAGCACACGCTCATCCGCTTCGGCAAGCGATCGAATGATGGCGATCGCCTTGTCCATGTCGTCGTCATAGTCGATGCCGAATGTGATATCGCAGCGCCGTGTTGCGAAGCCGGAGTAGTTCTTGATCGCCCCGTCGATTGCCTGAGTGTTGGGAATTATGACTTTGACATTGTCAATCGTCGCGAGATTGGTCTGGAACAGGTTGATGTCTTTCACAGTGCCCGTCGCACCATCGATTTCAACGAAATCGCCGATTTTATAGGGACGGAACAGCATGATCATGACGCCCGATGCAATGTTCCCGAGAGCCCCTTGAAGCGACAGGCCGATTGCCAGCGTCAGCGCACCGAGAACAGCGACAAAACTCGTTGCCTGGACACCGAACACCTGAAGGGTGGCGATGATGACCGCAGCGGTGACGAACCACCGCACGAGCGACGCAAAGAAGCCTGCGAGTGTCTGGTCAACTCCCGGCCGGTCCATGGTGCGTTTGCGAACAAGGTTTGCCAGCCAGCCGGCGATCCGCAAACCGATAACAAGCACGAGGATGGCGCCAAGCACTTTCATCGCGCCCGACATTATTATGGGCCAGTATTCCGCCCAGATCTGGTTCAGGTCGATATTCTGCAGGCTTTCCATGGTCGTCCAACTCCTTCTTGCGTCGGCAAACGGCTTCTTGTCCCGAAGCGGTTCTGAGCCTTAAAGGCCGAACCTGTCCGGACGCAGCCGCTTGCGTTCAATGTGATGAACTCTAGTGCCATTGGTCGCGAAGACCATGGCGCCGTCTCGAAACAGCGTCGCAATCGCTGCATCGAGCACGTTGAGGCCGCCTGTGAACGCACCCAGCGACGGAAGCACCAGCGAAGCACCATCGGTTACGAAGCACTTGCGCCTCAAAGCGCGCCCCCGCCCGCCTATTCTGGCAACGGGGTGCAAGTGCCCGGCAATTTCTCCAGGTGCCCCTGTCGGCTCATGGCGGAATACGATATTTCCGCGCTCCAGCTTGTTCGCGCCGATGCCACCCAGGTGCGCTGGTGGTTCGGGGTCATGATTCCCCTCCACCCAAAACCACTCCACCCGCGACGTTAGCCGCCGAATTCGCGATACGGCTTCAGCGCCCAGCCTGAACTCTGCCTGCGGGTCATGAAAGCTGTCTCCTAACGATACTACTGTTTCGGGGTTGAAAACGTCCACGAGCGATTCAACAGCAGTCAGTGTCGCCTGCGTATCATAGGGAGGCAGCAGCTGCCCGCGGCTCGCGAAATTGGATCCTTTTTCCAGATGCAAGTCCGACACGACAAGCATGCGCTGACCGGTCCACCAGAGCGCTCCCTGAGCGACGGGCAGGAACATCTCCCCTGCGACGCACAGAAACGTATCGGATGATCGGGCCGGAGCCTTTAGAGACATGGGATGAAACTTGCTGGGCGCCGTCTCCGGCGTCAAGCGACACTGGGTGTCAGATGTGCAGGACACGTCCATAAGCGGACAGGACGGACTCGTGCATCATTTCCGACAGGGTCGGGTGCGGGAAGACCGTCTCCATCAGTTCGGCTTCGGTCAGTTCGCCTTCGCGCGCGATGACATAGCCCTGGATCAGCTCGGTGACCTCCGCCCCGATCATGTGGGCGCCAAGCAGTTCGCCGGTTTCCGCATCAAAGACGGTTTTCACCAGCCCCTCCGAGGCCCCAAGCGCAATCGCCTTGCCATTGCCGATGAAAGGAAACTTGCCGACCTTGACCTTGTGCCCAGCTTCCTTGGCCTTCGCTTCAGTCAGGCCGACACTGGCAATCTGAGGATGAGAATAGGTACAACCAGGCACGTTGGATGCGTCAAACGGATGGGCATCATTGGCGCCTGCAATGCCTTCCACGCAAATCACGCCTTCATGGGAGGCCTTGTGAGCAAGCCATGGAGGGCCGGTCAGGTCTCCGATAGCGTAAAGCCCTTGCACGCCCGTCCGTCCAAAACCGTCGACGACGACGTGGGTCTTTTCGATTTTCGCGCCAAGTTCTTCGAGGCCCAGATTCTCGACATTGCCGACAATACCAATGGCCAGAATGACCCGATCTGCCTCGATCGTCTCCGACTTGCCGCCGGCCGAGATTTCCGCCGTGACGCTGTTCTTGTTCTTCTTCAGGGATTTGACCTGAGCGCCAGTCATGAACTTCAGGCCCTGTTTTTCGAACTGCTTGCGCGCCATAGCCGAGATTTCTTCGTCCTCAACCGGCAGGATGCGATCCACGGCTTCGACGACGGTCACATCGCTGCCAAGCTCATTGTAGAAGCTCGCAAACTCGATCCCGATCGCGCCTGAGCCGATAACGAGGAGTTTTTTAGGCAGGGTCTCGGGCACCATCGCATCGCGATAGGTCCAGATCAGCTTGCCATCCGGCTCTAGCCCGGCCTGCGGGATGGCGCGGGCACGCGCACCGGTGGCCAGCATGACATGCTTGGCCTGGTAGTCTTTAGTCTTGCCGTCCTTGTCCTTCACCGTGACGACGGGGGCGGGCTTTCCCTTCTTCAGGCTCGCCTCACCCATGATCACTTCGATCTTGTTCTTCTTCATCAGGTGGCCGACGCCGCCCGAAAGCTGTTTGGCGACATCGCGCGACCGCTTCACAACCGCTTGAAGGTCAAAATCTGTCTTGTCGATTTTCAGACCAAAGGATTTGGCGTTCTTGGCCAGATGCAACACTTCAGCGGATCGAAGCAGTGCCTTGGTCGGAATGCAGCCCCAGTTGAGGCAAATGCCGCCGAGACTTTCTCGCTCCACGATAGCGACTTTCATACCGAGCTGTGTGGCACGGATTGCTGCCACATAGCCGCCCGGTCCCGAGCCAATAACGATCAGGTCAAAATCAGCCAATTCGGCCTCCATAAATCAAAGCAGCATGCTTTCTGGGCTCTCGACGTAGCGCTTGAAGGCCTGCAGCCAGCGTGCGCCTTCCGCGCCACCAATGACGCGGTGGTCGCATGACAGCGTCACCGTCATGACTGTTGCCGGGACGATCTCGTTCTTTTCGTTCACAACCGGGCGCTTCTCCCCTGCCCCGACCGACAGGATGATGCCTTCTGGCTGATTGATGATCGAACCGAACGACTTGATGCCAAACATGCCAAGGTTCGAGATCGAGAACGTACCACCTGAATACTCCTGCGGCTTCAGCTTGCGCTCACGGGCCCGGCTGGCAAGGTCCTTCATCTCGGCCGCGATTGTCGCGAGGCCTTTCTTTTCGGCATTGAAGATCACCGGCGTGATCAGACCGCCGTCGATGGCCACCGCAACGGAGATGTGCGCCGACTTGTGGTAGGCGATCCCCTTGTCGGTGAAGCTCGCATTGCAGTCCGGCTCCGCAATCAACGCCAGAGCCGACGCCTTGATCAGCATGTCGTTGACGGAAATCTTCACGCCTTCCGGTGCAGCCTCATTGATGCCAGCACGCGCCGCCAGGAGTTTGTCGAGCTTGATGTCGACATTCAGCGGGAAGTGCGGCACCTGCATGAAGCTTTGCGTGAGGCGCTTGGCGACCGTCTTGCGCATTCCGTCCAGCGGTTTCAGCTCGTACGTGTCCGGCGCGTATACGCGATCATCCAGAACCTGCGGCAGGATGAGCCCGTCTGGAGATGCCGGCGCACCCGCAGCTGTTGACGCAGCGGCCTGCCCGGCCTTGGCACTTTCGACGTCCTTCTTGACGATGCGGCCTTTGGGCCCAGACCCTTTGAGGTTCGAAAGATCAATCCCGCGCAGTTTGGCCAGACGGCGCGCCAATGGGCTCGCCTTGATCCTGTCGCCGCCATCGCCGACATCGGCCAGCTTCATCGGTGTGGAACCAAGTTCGCTGGACACTGACTTTTTCGCTGAATCCGATTCTGGCTTCTCGGATTTCGGGGCGGGCTTGTCTTCCTGCTCAGGCGCTTTGGTTTGGGCCGCCTCTTCCTTCTTGGAAGATTCTTCTTTTTTCAGGCTGCCTCCGGCATCCTTCGGAGCCTCAACCTCGTCCGGATCTTCACCTTCCTCAGCAAGCACCGCGATGACTGAATTGACCTTCACACCTTCAGTGCCCGCATCAACGAGGATCTTTGCAATCGTCCCCTCGTCGACCGCCTCGACTTCCATCGTTGCCTTGTCGGTTTCAATCTCGGCAATGACGTCACCGGATGAAATCGTGTCACCCGGTTTGACGAGCCATTTGGCGAGCGTACCCTCTTCCATGGTCGGGGACAGGGCTGGCATAGTGATGTTGATAGCCATTACATGCCCTCACAGACAGCCTTGGCGGCCTTGATGATATCAGCCGTACCCGGAAGGCTAAGCGCCTCAAGATTGGCCGCATACGGAAGCGGGACGTCTTTCTGGTGCACTCGCGTTGGCGGCGCGTCGAGGTAGTCAAACGCTTCATTGACGACTGTCGCGCAGATCTCGGCCCCTACACCCATGAACCGCCAACCTTCTTCGCACGTCACGATACGATTGGTCTTCTTGACGCTTTCAATCACTGTGTCTGTGTCAAGCGGACGTAGCGATCGCAGGTCGATCACTTCAGCGTCGATGCCATCCTCAGCAAGCTTTTCGGCGGCCTGCAGCGCAAAGCCGACCATTCGGGAATGCGCGACTAGCGTGACGTCCGTACCCGGCCGGCGCACTCGCGCCTTTCCAATCGGAAGCGTGTAGTCTTCCAGGTCCGGGACAGGGAAGCTTTCACCGTACAGAAGCTCATGCTCAAGGAAGATGACGGGGTTGGGATCGCGTATGGCGGCTTTCAGAAGACCCTTGGCATCGGATGCATCATATGGTGCGACAACCTTGAGGCCGGGCACATTCGCATACCAAGCCGAGTAGTCATGACTGTGCTGGGCGCCTACCCGCGAGGCGGCACCGTTGGGGCCACGAAACACAATCGAGCATCCCATCTGCCCACCGGACATGTAAAGCGTCTTGGCGGCAGAGTTGATGATCTGATCGATCGCCTGCATTGCGAAATTGAATGTCATGAATTCGACAATCGGCTTCAGACCACCGAAAGCCGCGCCGACACCAAGACCGGCAAAGCCATGCTCCGTGATCGGCGTATCAACGACGCGCTTGGCGCCAAACTCCTGAAGGAGCTCCCGCGTCACTTTGTACGCACCCTGATATTCGGCTACCTCCTCACCCATGACGAAAACCGTTTCATCACGGCGCATTTCCTCGGCCATCGCGTCGCGCAAGGCATCGCGGACCGTGGTGTCGGTAAAACTCGTACCGTCCGGCACCTCAGGATCCTTCAGCGTGGAGGTTGATGGCGCTGGCGGCGCATCCGCCCCACTCTCGTCCTTTTCTTCCGTGGCCTGACTTTCTTCCGATCCAGGCTCGCCTACTCCCGATGCGTCGGATGCCTTATCCGGTGCATCATCTACGTCGGACGCGTCCTCGCCCTCTTCGGCCAGGCGCGCGATCACCGAATTGACCTTCACACCTTCGGTGCCTTCAGGGACAATGATTTTTGCGAGTGTGCCCTCATCGACGGCTTCCACCTCCATCGTCGCCTTGTCGGTCTCGATTTCCGCAATCACGTCACCGGAAGAGACCTTGTCCCCCTCCTTCTTGAGCCACTTCGAAAGGGTTCCCTCTTCCATTGTAGGAGAAAGAGCCGGCATCAAAACATCAATAGACATCAGGCAGACTCCACTTCTCGCAATACGTCGGTCCACAGTTCTTCAGGATCTGGCTCAGGACTGTCGAGCGAGAAATCGGCCGCTTCCTTCACGATCTCCTTGATCTCCTTGTCGAGATCCTTGAGCTCATTCTCGGATGCAAACTCTTCCTCGAGAATCCGTTCCTTCAGGCCGTCAATCGGATCATGGTGCGTGCGTATGTCGTCGACCTCTTCACGCTTGCGGTACTTTGCTGGGTCGGACATGGAGTGACCGCGATAGCGATAGGTCTTCATTTCGAGGATGTAGGGTCCCTTTCCGGAACGCGCGTATTTGACAGCCTTCTCGCCTGCCTCCTTGACGGCATAGACATCCATGCCGTCGACTTCCTCACCCTCGATCTCGAAGGAGATGCCGCGCTTGAACAACTCAACCTCCGCGGATGCCCGCGCAACGCTCGTACCCATCGCATACTGATTGTTTTCTATGACGTATACGACTGGCAGATCCCAGAGAGACGCCATGTTGAAGCTCTCGTAAACCTGCCCTTGGTTGGCTGCACCGTCTCCGAAGTAAGTGAGGCAGACATTGTCTGTCCCCTTATACTTGTTCGAGAAGGCCAGCCCCGTACCGAGCGGCACTTGCGCGCCGACAATTCCGTGCCCGCCATAAAAGTTCTTCTCGCGGGAGAACATGTGCATCGAACCGCCCTTGCCTTTGGAATATCCATCGGCACGCCCCGTAAGTTCCGCCATCACACCTTTTGGATCCATGTCGCAAGCGAGCATGTGACCGTGGTCGCGATAACCGGTGATGATCTGGTCGCCATCCTTGAGGCAAGCCTGCATACCAGTCACCACGGCCTCCTGACCGATATAGAGGTGACAGAAGCCGGCAATCTTGCCCATGCCGTAAAGTTGACCCGCACGCTCCTCGAAACGTCGTATGAGGAGCATGTCCCGGTAGAACTTCAGCGCTTCGTCGCGCTTCATTTTGAACTTCGGTTTGGAGCTTTTGCTCTTGTTAGCGGGCGCTTTCGCCATGATGCCTCCCTGATTGAAGCTCCCCTTATGTATCCTCGACCGGGGGTTCGTCCAGTTTTAGCACCTATGTCAAAATGCAGTCCCCGAGGGCTCTGTCATGACGACGATTTCGTCGGGATAGACATAGCCGAGGTCGTCGCGCGCCAGCTCTTCCACGAGATCGGGATCGACAGTGCCTGGTGTGAGCCTTGCAATGTCGCCGCGAAGCTGGTCGTTCGCGGCCTGAATCTCGGCAAGTTCCTGGCGCTTGTCGGACAACATCGACTGCATGTCGCTCCAATGGCCCAGCCCCTGCTCACCCGCAAAGGCATGGTAGGCAAAATAAGCTGTCAGCGCGCACATTGCTGCCGCGGCGTATTTCGGGGCCATGTCGGATCACCTGCTGAAACGAATCAGCAAGAGAATCCAACTTGGTTAAAAAGACCTTAACACCTAGGCGTTGATCAGGGCCCGTCCGGCATACAGCGCCGCAGCACCCAGCTCTTCCTCGATACGAATAAGCTGATTGTACTTGGCGAGACGATCCGATCTGGAGAGCGACCCGGTCTTGATCTGCCCGCAGTTCACCGCAACAGCGAGGTCTGCGATCGTAGAATCCTCGGTTTCACCCGAACGGTGTGACATCACCGCTGTATAGGCATGGCGCTGAGCCAGCTCTACTGCGTCGAGGGTTTCAGACAGCGTGCCAATCTGATTGACCTTGACGAGGATCGAATTCGCCGCGCCGCGCTCAAGGCCGAGCGCCAGACGCTCCGGATTGGTCACGAAGAGATCGTCGCCAACCAGCTGGCATTTGTCGCCGATCGCCTCGGTCAGCGTTTTCCAGCCGTCCCAGTCGTCTTCGGCCATGCCATCCTCAATCGAAACGATTGGATAACGATTGACGAGGTCTTCGAGATATTTTGCCATGCCATCAGCATCGAGCGTCTTGTTCTCGCCGGCGAGAACATACTTTCCGTCCTTGAAGAATTCGGTGGAGGCGGCATCAAGCGCGAGGACAACTTCCTCTTCCGGCTTATAACCGGCTTTCTCGATGGCCTTCATGATGTAGCCGATGGCTTCGTCGGTTGAAGACAGGTTCGGGGCGAACCCGCCCTCATCGCCAACCGCCGTGTTGTGTCCTTCGGCATGAAGCAACTTCTTGAGTGCATGGAAAACTTCGGCGCCGACCTGGACGGCTTCCGCGATGCTGTCCGCCGCGACCGGCATGATCATGAATTCCTGGATGTCGATCGGATTGTCGGCATGAGCCCCGCCGTTGATGATGTTCATCATCGGCGTCGGAAGAATGCGCGCATTGGTGCCACCGATATACCGATAGAGCGGCAGCCCGCAGCTTTCGGCGGCGGCTTTCGCAACGGCCATGGAGACACCAAGGATTGAGTTGGCGCCAAGACGCTTCTTGTTGTCGGTTCCGTCGAGTTCGATCATCAGGCCATCGATCAGGCGCTGCTCGGTTGCATCGATCCCGACCAGTTCGTCATTGATCTCGCCATTCACGGCGTCGACGGCCTTCGCGACCCCTTTGCCGCCATAGGCATCATCGCCGTCGCGAAGCTCGTGAGCCTCGTAAGCGCCGGTTGAGGCGCCGGAAGGCACGGCGGCCCGGCCCGTCGCGCCATCTTCCAGCGTGACATCAACCTCAACAGTGGGGTTGCCCCGGCTGTCGAGAATCTGGCGGGCGTAAATATCGACGATCTCGCTCATGACGAATTCCTGTTTTTCTGGCGGCTCATGTGAGAACGCCCCCGGGATGTCTCCGAGGGCGTCCACGTCGCTAATCTGTATCGTCGCCGGGCGCAAGGCCCCGCAGACCTTAGAAGTCTTCCTTCGGCTCCAGGATCTGGCGGCCGCGATACACACCGGTCTTCAGGTCGATGTGGTGCGGACGGCGAAGCTCACCGGATTCGGAATCTTCGATGAAGGTATTGCCTTTCAGCTTGTCATGAGCGCGGCGCATGCCACGCTTGGACGGCGTCGTTTTTCGCTTCGGGACTGCCATGGTCGTGTTCCAGTGTCTGGCGGAGCGAAGGCCCCGCGTGAATTCAAACCGCGCGTATACTGGCGCGTCTTCGCGAATGCAACCCGTCAGACGAGGCGAGACTGCACTTTCGCGGCCTCTATGAAACTCGCAAAGAGCGGGTGCGGCTCGAAAGGCCGTGACTTCAGCTCAGGATGGAACTGGACACCGATGAACCAGGGGTGATCCTTGAGTTCGATGATTTCCGGAAGCAGCCCATCCGGAGACATTCCGGAAAAGACAACGCCCGCTGCTTCAATCTGCTGGATGTAGTTGCGGTTGACCTCATACCGGTGGCGGTGGCGTTCGGAGATTTCGGTCGAGCCATAAATCTCCGCAACCTTGCTACCTTTTCGCAGGATAGCCGGATATGCGCCAAGGCGCATGGTACCACCCTTGTCCGTGTTTTCGTCGCGCGTGATCTTCTGATTGCCCTTGGTCCATTCCTCGATCAGGCCGACCACCGGCACGTCCGTCGGGCCAAACTCGGTCGTCGACGCGCCTTTCATTCCGGCCAAGTGACGGGCAGCCTCGACGACCGACAGCTGCATGCCATAGCAGATACCAAAACACGGAATCCCACGTTCGCGTGCGAATCGGGCCGCACGCATCTTGCCGTGAGCGCCACGTTCGCCAAACCCGCCGGGCAACAAAACACCGTGCACACCCTCAAGGATATCCAGCGGGTGATGCTCGTCATCAAACTGCTCGGAGTCGATCATGCGGACCTTCACCCGCACCTTGTTAGCCAGCCCGCCATGCACGAGCGCCTCTGACACGGATTTGTAGGCATCCGGCACGTCTGTGTACTTGCCCACCAGCCCAATGCACACTTCGCCATCAGGATTGTGAATCGTCTGCGCGATTTCATTCCAGCGGCGGAGGTCGGGCTTCGGTGCATCGTCCAATCGGAAGTGCCAGAGAACCTCAGTATCGAGACCTTCTGCATGGTAAGCCGCCGGCACGTCATAGATATGACCGACGTCACGCGCCTCAATGACGCTCGATGGACGCACATTACAGAAACTGGCTATCTTGCCCTTTTCGGTCTCCGGAATCGGCCGGTCGCAACGACAGAGCAGGATTTGCGGCTGAATGCCGATCGAACGCAGCTCCTTCACGGAGTGCTGGGTCGGCTTCGTCTTCATTTCGCCTGCCGCCGGAATATACGGCAACAGGGTCAGATGGATAAAACAGGCGCGCTCCGGGCCGAGCTCCTGCCCTAGCTGGCGGATCGCCTCGAAGAATGGCAGCCCTTCTATGTCGCCTACAGTGCCGCCGATTTCGCACAACACGAAGTCGACGCCTTCCCCCGGGTCGGTGAGGATGAATTCCTTGATGGCATCGGTGACGTGCGGAATGACCTGGATCGTCGCACCCAGAAAGTCGCCGCGCCGCTCTTTCTCAATGATGGACTGATAGATCCGCCCGGTCGTGATGTTGTCGGACTGGCGCGCCGAAACGCCGGTAAAGCGTTCATAGTGGCCTAGATCGAGGTCGGTCTCGGCGCCATCGTCGGTCACGAAGACCTCGCCGTGCTGGCGCGGGGACATCGTACCGGGATCGACGTTCAGATAAGGGTCGAGCTTGCGCAGCCGAACCTTGTAACCGCGTGCCTGCAGCAGCGCGCCCATGGCCGCCGATGCTATGCCCTTGCCAAGCGAGGAAACCACGCCGCCCGTAATGAAAATATAGCGGATCATGGGATATCAGTTTGCCCGATTCTGTGACCACGCCCCAAGTCCGGAACGCAGAGAAATTGGCTTAAGGCTGCGGATCTTCCACAGTTTCTTCGTCGTTCTGGCCCTCAGGCACGATATCAGCTGCCAGAGGATCTCCTACCGGCGCCGTTTCGGGCTGGGAATCGGCTTCGGGCTCACTGTTTCCGCCGACGGCAGGATCATCAGCCAGCAGCGGCGCATCGATATCGTTCAGCACGTCCAGCGGATTGCCTGCAGCCCCGCCTGTATCGCCTTCAAGCTCGCGCTCGATCGCCGTGCGTCCATCGGACGCTTCGCGGCTGGACATGGTTGTCAGCACCAGGCTGGTCACGAAAAATATGCCGCCGAAGATAATTGTCGTGCGAACCAGCGCACCCGCAGCTCCGCGTCCGGACATCAAGCCTCCGCCGCCGCCTCCGCCGCCGCCAACGCCAAGCGCGCCCCCTTCGGAACGCTGCAACAGGACGACACCGACAAGAACGATGCTAACAAGAATATGGACGACGAGAATGACAGTCATGGAAGTCTCTTAATGGCCCGCACCGCGCCGGATAGGACGTTACGACGGCTGCGCCAAGACCCGTTACTCACAAATTGCTGATACCAGCGTCGTAGATGGCCAGGAAATCGGCTGCTTTCAAGCTAGCCCCTCCAATCAGACCACCATTGACGTTTTGAAGTGACAGGAGGCCGGCCGCATTGTCGGGCTTCATTGAGCCTCCATAAAGGATGCGCACGCTGGCGCCAGCGTCGGCGAAGCGCTGGTTCAGCTGGTCACGAATGGCATTATGAACTTCATCGACTTGCTCGGTCGTCGCGACCTTGCCCGTACCAATTGCCCAGACCGGCTCATAGGCAACAACGAATGAACCGTCAGAAACAGCGTCGGGAATCGATTCCGCAAGCTGGTCCGAAATAATTTCGAGGGTCCGGCCTGCTTCCCGCTCTTCAAGCGTTTCGCCGACGCAGATGATCGGTGTGATATCGGCTCGCTTGGCCGCCGCGGCCTTGTTTGCGACAATTTCGCTCGATTCGAAATGATCGGCGCGGCGCTCGGAGTGACCGACAATCACATAGCGTCCTCCTGCATCTGCGATCATCTCAGCCGACAAATCACCTGTATGAGCACCGGCTTCTTTTGCGTGACAGTCTTGTGCCCCGATCGCCAGCGCTGACGCTTGCGCGACCTTGGCCGCGCGCTCAAGCAGGGTCGCAGGCGGGCAGATCAGACAGTCGGCGCCATCCGCTCTTGCGGACAAGCCGGTGACAACCTCCTGCACCACCGGCAACATCGCCGAAGTGCCGTTCATTTTCCAATTACCCGCAATCAGTGGCCTGATCATGCCGCGTTCCCCATCTTGCAACTCCAAGCGCGCTCGCCTAGCAAGCAGTTCGGCCGGTTACAAGACAATCCGCAAGGCAAAGTAAATGCTTACACTGATCCGCAAAATGCTCCGCACGAGGCTCGCAGGCCTCCTGTTCCTGCTGATCATCATTGCCATGGGCGCCTGGGGCGTGACGGACGTGTTCTCCGGTGGCATCGGGAACAATCTGGCGTCGGCTGGCAATACCAAGTTCTCCGAAGCCGAACTCGACCAGGAAGTCGAACGTGAACTGCGCACGGCGACCGATGACCGCGGGCGCGCCCTGAGCAAGGCCCAGGCCGTTGAGCAAGGCATGGTCGATCAGATCTACCAGCGTGAACTGTTCCGCACGTCGCTGCTGGCCTACGCCGACAAGCTGGGCGCAACAGCTACCGACGAAACGATTCTCGACGTCATCCGTAACGACACGACTTTTCAGAACGATACCGGCATGTTCGATCCGGACCTCTACCGGTCGCTTTTGCGAGCCAACGGTTTTACTGTTCCGATGTTTGAACGGTTCCTTCGCCGGGAATTGACCATCAATCTGCTTACGCAATCAGCGCAGTCCGGCCTGCAGGCGCCTGCTTCTTTGAACGCGCTCCAGGCAGCTTTTACCGGCGAACTGCGCCAGGCATCCTGGTTCATCCTGTCACGTGACGCCCTCCCCGCGCCCGAACCTATCAGCGACGAGGATGTCGCGACCTTCTATCAGGAGCAGCAGCAGGCACTTACCAATCCGCCACGGCGGGCTGTCAGCCTGATCCATCTTACCGTCGATGATTTCCTCAATCAGGCTGAGTACACCGAAGACGATCTGCGCGCCTATTACGAAGCGGTGAAGGCGCAGGACTATACTGGTCCAGACACAAGGACCTGGACCGAGTTCGTGTTCGCAACAGAAGCTGAAGCGCGTGATGCGCTGGGTCGTATCGCGGGCGGAGCCGATCCAGAGTCCCTCACCGGTCTCGCCAACTCTGCCGAACGCACCGGCCGGCAGAACAGCATGTCGAGCGAGGCACTCGCCGAGCGCGTGTTCGGACCGACGGCCCAGCCTGGCGGTATTTATGGTCCCGTCGCGACCGGGAACTTTTTCACCGTTGCACGGCTTGAGGCCATCGAGCCCGGTGAGGCCGTGCCGTTCGAAATGGTCCGCGACGAGATCATCAGCGCGATTTCGGAAGAACAGGCGATCGGCCTCTACTACGACTCGATCAGCCAGCTTGATGGACTGATCGGGACCGGGGCTGATCTCGAACAGATCGCCGCGCAGATGGGCACACCGGTGTTGAGCTTTGCACCTGTAGACCGCAGCGGCGTAACAGAAACAGGGTTTGCGCCATCCGTCCTGCGCCAGAATCCCGACATCCTGTCGCGCACGTTCGAGCTGACCGAAGGTGGACGCACGCCGCGTTTCGGCCAAGACCAGTCCGCCTACATGTTGCGCGTTGACCGCATCGTTGAGGCCTACACGCCGCCGCTGGAAGACCTTCGGGACGACCTGGTGAAGGTACTTGAGCGCCAGAGGCAGGCTGAAGCGCTTGGCAACGCCGCGCAAGACATTCAGGCGCGAATAGAAACTGGCGAACTGACGCTTGAACAGGCTGCGGCCGAATATGGCGCCACCGTAAACTCGACGACGCAGGCGGTTACACGCCGAGCTTCCAGCGGCGCATCGATCCCCCAGTCATTCGTGCCCGGCGTCTTCTCGCTGCGCCAGGAAGGCGATGTTCAGGCCTTGCCGACCGAAAGACAGGACGAGGTCGCCATTCTCAGGCTCGACTCGATCGACCGGCCTTCAGCCGAGGAGTTGCAGGCTCTTGCACCAACGGCCGCCCCGCAAGTCCGTCAGCAACTCGCCAATGATCTGCTTGAGGCCTACGTTGCTGCTATTGAATCGGATGTAAATCTCGAGGTCAATCCGCAAGCGTTCCAAGCCTACAAGGCCCGCGTAAACCCCGACACATGACCCAGGACCGCCTCATCGTTCGCCGGCGGATCGGTGACATCGAGACTCCGGTTTCGGCAATGCTGAAGCTTGGCCCCGAAACGCCTGGCTCCTTCCTGTTCGAATCAATTCATGGCGGCGAGCGGCTTGGACGCTACTCTTTTGTGGGCGTCGAACCGCTCAAATGGTTTCGCGTGAAAGGCGGCAAGGCGGAACAGGCGCTCTCTGCCGATTTTGCGGACGCCGAACCAGTGGAAGGCGACCCAATTTCGGCCCTCAGGCAGTTTGTTTCCGAGGCACGCGCCACGACCGACGTCGAAGGCCTGCCTCCCATGGCATCCGGCGCTTTCGGCTATATTGGCTACGACATGATCCAGTATGTTGAGCCTGTTGAAATCAATGCGCCTGATGACCTGCAAGTGCCTGAGGCCCTGCTACTGATTCCTGGCGTCGTCATCATTTTTGATCATTTGTATCAGGAACTTGTCCTTGTCGGGCGCTCGGACGGCGACAACACAGCTGACGCAGAGGTTCGTCTCGACCGGGTCGAGCAGGAACTGGAAAAGCTTGCACCTGCAACTCCGCGCGACCGCCAGGCCGACCAGCTCGATTTCTTATCCAATACGAGCAAGGAACGCTATTTCGAGATGGTTGAAAGCGCCGTCGAATACGCCCGCGCCGGCGACACATTCCAGATCGTTCCTAGCCAGCGCTTTTCGGCTCCCTACAAACGCCAGTCGATCAGCTTCTACCGCGCGCTACGGCGACTGAACCCCTCGGCCTTCATGTTCCATATGAATCTCGGATCGGTCCGCCTTGTCGGTTCCAGCCCTGAAATCCTGGTCAGGTTGCGGGACGGCCGGGTTGCCATTCGCCCGATTGCGGGCACCAGGCCCCGTTCGGGGGACCCGGTCGAGGATGCCCGGCGAGCAGAAGACCTTCTCGCCGACGCGAAGGAATGCGCCGAACACCTCATGCTACTCGACTTAGGGCGCAATGATGTGGGCCGGGTTGCCGCATTTGGCAGCGTCGAGGTCAGCGAACAGTTTGTCGTCGAGCGCTATAGCCACGTCATGCACATTGTCAGTCACGTAGAGGGCAATCTGCGCGAAGGGCTCGACGCGGTTGATGCGCTTCTTGCGGGCCTGCCAGCAGGAACCGTGTCCGGCGCCCCCAAGATCCGAGCGATGCAGATCATAGACGAGCTGGAGACGTCTCGACGGGGTATTTACGGCGGCGCCGTTGGTTATTTTGGCTGGAACGGCGACATGGATACCTGCATTGCCTTGCGCACGGCCGTGCTGAAGGACGGTCAGGTCCACATACAGGCTGGCGGAGGCGTCGTACTCGATAGCGTGCCGCAATATGAATACGATGAAACTGTCCATAAGGCCGGCGCCCTAAGGCGTGCGGCGGAAATGGCCGGCCTTTATGAGTTCGACCAATGATCCTCGTCGTCGACAATTATGACAGCTTCACCTGGAACCTGGTACACTATATCGAACAGGCCGGAGGCCGAACGCACGTCATTCGCAACGACGCGGCCACCGTCGAGGAAGCGCTCGCGCTGAAACCAGATGGTGTCGTCCTTTCCCCGGGCCCGTGCACGCCTCGGGAAGCTGGTATCTGCGTCGATCTGATCAAGGCGGCGCCTGACGATCTTCCCATACTCGGCGTCTGCCTCGGGCACCAGTCGATCGGCGACGCAATGGGCGAGCCGGTGGTACATGCAAAAGCGATCCTTCACGGAAAGATTTCACGGATCCGGAATACGCAGGCCGGGCTCTTCGAGGGGCTGCCGGAACGGTTCGACGTCGTCCGTTATCATTCTCTCGCCATTCCGCCATCGCGGCTGCCTGACACTCTGATTGCGGACGCCTGGACCGAGGACGGAGAGATCATGGCCGTCCACCACAAGAGCCGACCCGTATTCGGCGTGCAATTTCATCCGGAATCCATCAAGACGGAATATGGACACGAACTGATCGAGAACTTTATTCGTCTGACATGACCGATGCCGAGATCACCGAAAAGGCCGAGGCCCTGCTGGCCGAGATGCGCCCCTTCGCGCCAAGTGCGGCCCCCGGTCAGAATTTCCTTCCGCCCGAAACCCGCCGCACCATCCCCGGTGAATTCGCCGATATACCGGTCTGGCGTGCCGGAGACGGGCCGGACACCACCCTGTTCATCCATGGCTGGGATGACAGCCACCGGGTCTGGCGGCAATTCGCGATGCACTTCCTGCAAACCGGGCGTCCGATCCTTCTGATGGACCTGCCGGGTCACGGCGCTGCCTCGAAAGCCGAACACTGCTCATGGCCTTATGCTGGCGCAGCCGTGCGCGAAGTGATTGAAGCGGAAGGCCCGGTCGCGACGATCATCGCTCATTCCTTCGGCTGCAAAGCCGCTGCGCGCGCCGTAGAGACCGGTGCAGAGGTCGATACCCTCATCCTTATCGCTCCGCCTTTAGATAACCGGGAGCGTGGCTGGGCGAGCCGGCAGCGCAAGCAAGGCGTCGACGATGCCATCATCGAAAAGGCGCAGGCGCTCTACGCGGCGCAAGCCGGTGTCGAGATGGAAGGCCAGGATTTTCGCGGCGCTCTGGCCCGGTTTCCCGGACGCATCCTGCTTGTCGGCTCCGAGGCTGACGAAGGCTGTCCGCTGCAGGACATCCGCGCCCTTGCAGAGTCACTCCCGAATGCAGATCTCGTCGAGGATTACGAACTCGGACACCGCGAGCTTGCCCTCGATCCCGGAATCCTTTCCAGCATCACTCACTTCCTTGGCCATTGACGCAGCCCCGCATGACCGACACCGCCCTCTCCACCTCCATCAAGGCCCTCGCCCGCAGCGAGGAACTTCCCCAGGAACAGCTTGTGTCAGCCTTTGACACGCTCCTCTCAGGCGAGGCCCAGCCTGAGCAGGTCGGTGCGTTCCTTATGGGTCTGGCCGTCCGCGGGGAAACGTCGAACGAACTTCTGGCTGGCGCAAAAGTCATGCGTGAGCATGCCAGGACAATCAGCATTGAAGGCCCACTCCTAGATACATGCGGCACGGGCGGGCTACCATGGACGTCGCTGAACACCTCAACTGCCAGCGCTATCGTCATCGCGGCTGCCGGAGGTCGCGTTGCCAAGCATGGCAACCGCTCGGTGCCCCCAAAGACAGGGTCCGCCGATGTCCTGGAAGCCCTCGGGGTCGAACTCGATATCACGCCACGGGTTTTCGCGCATTGCGTCGAACAGGCCGGCGTCGGCTTCCTTTTTGCCCGCAGCCACCATTCGGCGATGCGCCATGTCGCCCCGATCCGGGCGAGCCTCGGCATACGAACCATTTTCAACCTGCTCGGTCCGCTGTCCAATCCTGCCAATGCCAGTCATCAGATCCTTGGTGTCTACGAGGCCCGCTGGTTGAAGCCGATGGCAGAGACGCTGCTGAAACTTGGCATCAAGCGGGCCTGGGTCGTGCATGGCCTTGACGGCATAGATGAGCTGTCGATTTCCGGTCCTTCCCGCGTCATCGAAGTCAAGGATGGTACCCTGGCAGAGTTTGAGCTGACGCCCGCTGATGCCGGGCTCGATTCGAGCCCTCTGTCGGCGCTTGAGGGCGGCACGCCGGATCAGAACTCGGCAGCCATTCGCGAATTACTGGAAGGCCGGGCCGGCCCCTTCCGCGATGTTGTCCTTCTGAATGCTGGAGCCGGTCTGCACATTCTCGGCCTGACAGATACCCTTCCGGAGGGGGTCGAGCGCGCACGCCAGGCGATCGATTCCGGCAAGGCCATCAAGACCCTGTCGCTGCTGGCAGACCTTAGCCACGGACGGAGTTAGAGCAATGGCAACGGCTCTTGACCGCATAATCGAGTACAAGCGTGACGAGGTCGCTGCGTTGAAGGCGAACCGGTCCATGGAATCCCTGCTGGCCGATGCTGCCGCAGCTTCCCCGACCAGGGGCTTTGCGCGCCGCATGAGCGATATCGTATCTTCAGGCGAGAACGCTCTGATTTGCGAACTCAAGCGTAAATCGCCCTCGGCCGGCGAAATCATGCCGGGTGCAGATCCGGTCGCGATTGCGAAGGACTATGAGAATGGCGGGGCGGCCTGCTTGTCCATTCTGACAGATTTCCAGAGTTTCGGAGGGTCATTGGGTGACCTGGCCGCTGTCCGGGCTGCCGTCGATCTTCCTCTACTCCGCAAGGAATTCATGATCGACGATATACAGGTTGCAGAGGCCCGAGCATTTGGTGCGGACGCTATCCTCGTAATCCTCTCGGCTGTCGACGACGCCCTCGCGCGCGACCTTATCGGCGCGGCCACCGATCTCGGCATGGACGCCATTGTCGAGGTCCACGACGAAGACGAGCTGGAGCGCGCCAACGCCCTTCCATCTGCGTTGATCGGGATCAACAATCGAGATCTCAAGCGGATGGTAACCGAGCTGGAGACGACGGAACGACTGGCCGGCCGGCTCGCGCGAGGAAAATCCCTGATTTCAGAGAGCGGTATATCCGAACCGGGCCACATTGCTCGACTTCGCAAGACAGGCGCCCAGCGCTTCCTGATCGGCGAAAGCCTCATGAAATCATCCGATCGTCAACTTAAGTGTGAAAATTTACGCAAAGCATCTTGAGATTGACCCGAAACGAGAACGCATGTAGAACATGTGTGAACAGATTCGGTTGATTTGGAGGGCACATCGTGCTGACCAGTAAACAGAGAGAGCTTCTTCTCTTCATCCATGAGCGTATCAAACAGGATGGCGTCTCGCCCTCCTTCGATGAGATGAAAGAGGCGCTGAACCTGGCGTCCAAGTCCGGTATTCACCGATTGATCACTGCGCTGGAAGAACGGGGATTCATAAAGCGCCTCGCTAACCGTGCGCGTGCGCTGGAAGTGCTTAAGCTCCCCGATTCCGCAACACCTGCGGCTCCGCCGCGTGGCCGGCAGGTCTTCCGCCCGAGCGTTGTAGGCAATCAGGCGACACCCCCTCCGGCTTTTGCCAATCACACAATCCCGGTTCTTGGCCGAATTGCCGCCGGCGTGCCGATCGAAGCCATCCAGAATGAAACCCACCGGATCCGTCCGCCGGGCGACCTGCCCGAGGGCGACGATCACTTCGCGCTCGAGGTCAAGGGCGATTCCATGATCGAAGCGGGCATTCTCGATGGTGACCTTGTCATCCTGAAGCGGACCGACGACGCAAACACCGGCGATATCGTTGTTGCCCTGATCGATGAAGAAGAAGCGACCCTGAAGCGGCTGCGCAAGAAAGGGGCGTCCATCGCCCTCGAGGCGGCCAACCCGGCCTTCGAGACGCGGATCTTCGGCCCGGACCGTGTGCGCGTCCAAGGCCGGCTTGTAGCGCTCGTGCGTCGCTACGACTGATAGACTGGTGTTGTCTTCAAGGATTTTTGAGGCACGGCGTCCAGGGGCGCCTGCCGCATTTAGGGCGGTACATATCCAGGGTACCGGCTACGTCGCTCAGGATGGTCGCGGCGCCATCTTTGATAATCTCATCCCATAAGACGACCATGGCGCCATTGCCGCAGTCAGACGGCAGCGCCTTCTTGCTCAGGATGATTGCCGCACTTTCCTCGCATCGCTCATCGATCCACTCTGGCGCTCCTATGAGAATGCGACCAGCCGCGGTCCGGAAGTCACACCCGTCATTCAGACAGTCCCTGGATGCCGTAACATCAGCGTAATGAAGGGGCGCCAGGCCCTCTCCATCCGCTAATGGCACTCGATGCACGCCACGCTCTTTCGTGACCACATAGGCATCGCCAGACGATGACCAGTGCACGACCGCCTGCGGAGACAGCATCCACACAAGCGCACTTGCGGCCAGCGCCGCCGCACTCAAGCCGAAGCGTTGTTGAACGGTAATCCCAAGACAGGCGCCAATCAGGCCGAGAATCAACAGGATGAGCACGCTTGGAGGCATCGGACCACCCAGCTCCAGTCCTCCATCTCCGGCAAGAGACGCCCAGTGCGCAATCGCAAGCACGCGCTCAAGCGACCAGCCGAACACCGCAAGGCATAAATCAGACAGGCCCACAGGCCAGGTGACGAGCGCCAATCCCGCTGCAGGCGCACTGATGAAACTGAAAATTGGCATCGCCAAAAGGTTTGCCAGCAGACCGAGAGGGGCAACGCGATCGAAATGGTATAGGGCAAAGGGTGCTGTTGCAGCGGCTCCGACAGCGGACGTCACAACCAGCGACTTCAGGGCAAAAAGCATGCCTCTCCGGCGGGTTTCGCCAATGGCCGCCGCCCGGCGCGACCATGCCTCATAGGTGGCGATCAGCGCGCCTGTCGCGGCGAACGACATCTGGAATCCAGGGGTCATGACGCTTGCCGGCTGAAGTAGCAGGACAGCAATCATCGCAAGCGCGAACGTCCTGAGACTGAGTGGCGAACGGTCCAGCAGAATTGCCAGGAACACGATGGCGGCCATGATGAAGGCCCGCTGGGTAGATATGCTCGCGCCAGAAAGTACCAGGTAAAGCGCTGTGGCCATGAGCGCGGCCGCGGCTGCCGGTTTCTGTGCGGGAACGCGAAGCGCCAGCCACTCCCATGTCGAAAGGGTCCGTCTCACCGCGAAATAGACGAGAGCCCCCACTATGCCGAGATGAAGTCCGGAAATCGCCAGCAGGTGGGCAAGACCGGAATTTCGAAGGGCTTCCATGTCCGCCTGAGACATGAAGCTACGATCACCGGAGGTAAGGGCTGCTGCGAACCCGCCGGCACGTGGCCCCGCTTCCTCATTGACGCGCCGGGCAAGCGAGCGCCGGATTGCGCCGATTTCGGTTTCGAGACGCGAAGTCGCATTCACCTGCGCGCCAAGGGGGCCCCCGCGGCACCGGCCCATGACGTAGCCCACAGCATCCAGCCCTTCAAAAAATGCCTGACGATTGAATGGGTAGTCTCCGGGAAATTCTGGTTGAGGTGGCGGACGCAACACCGCCCAGCACCTGACAAACCGCCCAGGCTCGACTTCCAACCGATTGGAATGCGTCAGGCGGACATGCTGCGGCGCCTGTTGCGGCGACAGTCCAGCCATGGCGTGCACGGTCAATCTCAACCTGTTGCCATTCTTGCCGGGCTCGACATCAGTCAACCAACCCTCAAGCATGACAGGCCCCAGCGTCTGGGTGAGAACCGGGGGCGCTCTCAAACGGGTGTGAGCCTTCGCAATACTGAAACCGGTCACAGCGCCCAGGGTGACGACAAGCAGGATCCTAACCCCTGCCGGAGTATCCCACCTGCTCATGACGAACAGAATCAAGGACGCTGTCAGGGTAGCAACAAGAATCGAACTTAACGTCGAAGGCTCGGCCGGAAGAGTGAAATAGACACTCGCCCCGGCGCACATGCCTAATGCGAAGTACAAGGGCCGGCGCATTTGCCCTACATTTCGAACATTGTCTGCGTCCACGTCCTGCGCCACATCAGTCGCGCTCTTGCCTGACGGCGCATGAGCGTGTTGATGGCGTCCAGAAGTGAATAGGCCCCGACGTTTCGAGGACTGGTCAGACCGATGACTGTGATTACGCGATTTGCCCCCTCCCCAACTGGCATGCTGCATATTGGCGGCGCCCGTACGGCCCTTTTCAACTACCTGTTTGCCCGGCACAACCAGGGAAAATTCCTGCTTCGTATTGAAGACACTGACAAGGCCCGCTCAACGCAGGCCGCGGTCGACGCGATTCTCGACGGCATGGCCTGGCTCGGTCTCGAGCATGATGGCGACATCTACTATCAGAGCGAGCGGGCTCCACGCCACGCGGAAGTCGCCGAAGCGCTGGTGGAAAAAGGCGCCGCTTTCCGCTGCTATGTCACACCGGAAGACCTGCAGGCCCGCAGGGATGAAGGCGAGCAGGTTCGCGCCGCCGCCAAGGCCGAAGACCTGTCCGACGAAGAACGCGCAGCGCTGAAAAAGAAGGCCGAAGCGCTCCTTGCGCCTTTTCGCTCGCCCTATCGCGATGGTGGATATCCACCGGCAGCGAACGCACCCTACACCATTCGGCTGCGCGCGCCCGACACTGGCGATATAGCCGTGTCCGACAAGGTCCAGGGAGATGTTCGCGTGCGGGCCAGCGAGATTGACGATCTCATCCTGCTTCGGGCGGATGGCAGCCCGACTTACATGCTCGCAGTTGTTGTCGATGATCACGACATGGGCGTAACGCACGTTGTGCGTGGTGACGATCACCTGCGCAACACCTTCCGCCAAATCCCGATTTACGAGGCGATGGGGTGGACCGTTCCCGAATTCGCCCATGTGCCGATGATTCATGGCGACGATGGCGCCAAGCTTTCCAAACGCCATGGCGCGCTGAGCACCACCGCGTATCGCGATATGGGATACTTGCCAGAAGCGGTCGCCGCCTACCTGCTGCGCCTGGGATGGAGCCATGGCGATCAGGAAATCTTCACGCGCGAGGAAGCAATCAGCGTGTTTTCGCTAGAGGCCATTAACAAGGCCCCTGCCCGGCTCGATCTCAACAAGCTGAATGATGTGAACGCCTTCTTCATTCGCCACGCCGATACGGACAGACTTTTCGACCTGCTGCACCCCTGGCTCGACCAGGCAGCCGGACATTCGCTTGGCGCAGACGTACTCGATCGCATCCACGCGGCCTTGCCGCACATGAAAGATCGCGGATCGACACTGCCGGAGCTCGCCGAGAGCTTCAGGTTTTTCTGGACCGCCAATGCGGACGACCTGAACAAGAAAGCCAGAAAGGCGCTCTCCGGAGACAATCTTCTGCGCCTGGGCAATATACGCGAAGCCATTGCCAATATTCCGAATTGGGGCGATACGGCATTGCAGCAAGCATTGGAGTCCTTCTGCTCAGCGCACGAGTTGTCATTCGGACAGGTCGGACCACCTATACGCGCAGCACTTACGGGCGGACTCCCGGCCCCGGACCTGGCTCCTGTCATGGCCTGGCTCGGTCGGGAAGAGACTCTTGCGCGCATTGATTTTCATCTCGCCCGGGCAGAAGCCGGGAGCGAATAGCGGATACGACACGTTTATGAGGGCTGACATGATCAACAAGACCAAACCTGCCGGCACGGCGAAACTCGAAATCAATGGCACGACATACGATCTACCTATTCTGAGCGGCTCGCTTGGGCCGGATGTTATCGACGTCAAGAAACTCTACGGCCAGGCTGGCGTCTTCACCCTGGATCCCGGTTTCACGTCCACCGCAAGCTGCGAGTCCCAGATCACCTTCATCGACGGCGATGAAGGGATTCTCCTACATCGTGGTTACCCGATCGACGAACTGGCAGACCAATCCGGTTATCTTGAAGTCTGCTACCTGCTTCTGAACGGCAAGCTGCCGACGCAAACGGAATTCAAGTCCTTCGCCAAGGAAGTCACCCAGCATACGCTGCTTCACACGCAGATGGACCGCTTTTTCGATGGCTTCCGCCGTGACAGCCATCCTATGGCCATGCTCACCGGAACCGTTGGCGCGCTGTCGGCCTTCTATCCAAGCTCGATGGACAGCTCTGATCCCGAAGAGCGACGTCTGGCCTCCATCCGCCTCATCGCCAAGATGCCGACGCTCGCCGCGCGCATTTACAAGTATGCCGTTGGCCAGCCTTTCGTTAATCCGCGCAACGACCTCTCATATGCCGAGAACTTCCTGCGCATGTGCTTCTCTGTTCCAGCCGAGGAATACAAGATCAGCCCGACGCTCGCCAAGGCGATGGATCGCTTCTTCATCCTGCACGCAGACCACGAACAGAACGCCTCGACGTCGACCGTGCGTCTTGCTGGTTCATCGGGCGCCCACCCCTACGCGGCCATTGCTGCCGGCGTCGCAAGCCTCTGGGGACCATCACACGGTGGCGCGAACGAAGCCTGCCTCAACATGTTGCAGGAAATCGGTTCAGTGGACCGCATCCCGGAATTCATCGCGCGCGCGAAGGACAAGGACGACCCCTTCCGCCTGATGGGCTTCGGCCACCGCGTCTACAAGAACTACGACCCACGCGCCAAAGTCATGCAGCAGACCGCGCATGAAGTCCTCGACGAACTTGGCGTTCGCGACACACCGATCCTGAAAGTTGCGATGGAGCTCGAGAAGATCGCGCTTGAAGACGACTACTTCATTGAGAAGAAACTCTACCCCAATGTCGACTTCTATTCAGGCATTATCCTCGATGCCATGGGCTTCCCGACGGAAATGTTCACAGTGCTGTTTGCACTGGCCCGCACAGTCGGCTGGGTGTCCCAGCTCAACGAAATGATCGAGGACCCGACGCAACGCATCGGCCGTCCGCGCCAGATCTATACCGGCGAAGCCAAGCGCAGCTTCGTTCCCGTCAATCAGCGCGGCTGAGCATAGTCCAGAAGCGTTTGCGCGGCGATCTGCGCAGAATCAAGTTGGCTCTCTCCCATCCGGGAGAGAGCTTTTTTTTGCGCATCGATCTGGGCAGACCGCGCCTTGCTGTCCGTGAGCATGGCGAGAGCGGTGTCGGCTATGGGCCCCGCCTTGAAGCGAGTCTGGACAAATTCCGGAACGATTTCAGTGTCATCGGCCGCAATATTCAGGAGCGTTATATGCTTTGGCTTGAACAGGAAGAAACGGGCGAGCGCCCAGGTCACCCAACCCATATGATAACCGACCAGGAAGGGCGTTTCCTGGAGTGCAAGCTCGCTCGTGACGGTTCCGGAACACGCCAGCGCAAAGTCCGCTGCCGACATGATATCGAACCGGTCTGCGCTTGTGGGGGAGAGCAACGCCCATTGCTCGACGTCCGGAAAGGCCTCCAGAAACTGGGCGCGTACATTTGCGGATGGGTGCACCACAATTTGCGCTTCAGGCAAGCTGTCCTTCAGCCGGCGCGCAGCATCCATCAGAACAGGTGCGACCTGGGCGATCTCGCCTCGGCGGCTGCCAGGCAGGACCAGGAGCAAGGGATCGGTCTCCGATACGCCAAGAAGCGCCCTGCCCGCTTTCCTGTCGCCCTTGTGGCCCCTCGACAGGGCCGGGTTGCCCATAACCGTCGTCGGCAGGCCGAACGGCTCATAGAATGGTTCTTCGAAAGCGTGAATGCAGACGAGATGATCAACTGTCTGGGCAAGGGTCTTGGCGCGCCCCGGCCGCGTCGCCCAGACCTGCGGCCCGACAACTTTTACCAGACGGATGTGCGGGGCCCGTTCCCTCACCCGCTGGGCCACTCGCAACGTGTAGCCCCATGAGTCCACGAGTCCGACGACATCCGGCGCGGCCTTGATAATGTCTTCGGCGGCCTGGTCAGCGAGTTCTATCACTCGCTTGTAGATCTTCACGCCTTCCAGAAGCCCTACGACCGATAGCTCCGACGTGTCGATGGGTGAAATGATACCCACGCTGGCGAGATGCTCACCGCCAATGCCATGAATATACGTGTCAGGCGCCATCTTCCGGATGACTTCCACGATCTCAGATGCGAGGAGATCACCTGAAGGTTCGGCGGCGACGAGATAGAGTCCGGGCATGGCTCAGTCCCAACCGGCTGGGAAGCCGTAGACGAAAACACCATGTTCGGCGCAAAGCGCCTCGATCTTGTCCCTGCCCACAAGCAGCGCGCCCGATTCCTCAAGGCCAATACCAGCAAGGCCCGCAGCAGCAACAGACCGGATCGTAGCCGGGCCAATGGTCGGAAGATCAATCCTGCGTTCCTGAATGGGCTTCGGGCGTTTCACCAGAACGCCCTTTCGGTTTGCAGCTGTACCTTTTATCGCGGGATCAAGGTCGTTCAGGCGCGCAAGCATGCCGTCCGTGCCTTCCTGCGCCTCAACGGCGAGCACCAGCCCGTCGACGACCACACAACCCTGACCGATGTCCAGCCGGCCAATTTCCGAGGCGATATGAGCGGCTTTGCGCATATCCAATAGCTGTGTCTCGTCCGGCGCCGGGCCCGCAACGAGCCCCATCGTCATCTTGAGATCGCTGGCGGCTTCCTCAGCGCCGACGACGCGGAACCCCTGTTTCTCGAAATAATCGAGGATTACCCTCAGCAGCGCATCATCGCCCTTGCGAGCGGCCGACACGACCTTTGGCAACAGGCTGGCACCGCGCAGGTCCAGCTTGATGCTGGAAAAGTTCGGGCGCTTCACGATTCCGGCCAGAACCAGCTCCTCGCACTTTTCTTCCTTCAATCGCTTGGCAATGCGGCCGAGCTGGCCAATGCCGATTGTCTCGCCAGGAAATTCCAGAAGCGCTGGCTCCTCGAAGCCCGCTAGCCGCATGACATAGACCGGCCGGCCGCTCTCTCGAGCAGCCTGGGCAATGCTCACCGGAAGACTCCCCAGACCCGCAATGATACCGAGCTTGGACATCGGTATGCCCCTATTCTGGCAGACAGAGCGCCCGGCTCTTGCTGGCCCGTATGAACTGGATGATTTCCAGCAGTTCCGGGCAATCGCCATAGGTCTCCTCGGCATCCGCAACGCGTTCGCTGAATGTGCCTTCCTTGGCGAACAACATGCGATAGGCCGCGCGGAGGTCATGGATGGTTTTCCGGCTGAAGCCCCGCCGCTTCATGCCGACGATATTCAGGCCGGCGAGATGCGCATGATTTCCGATCACTGACCCATACGGAATGACATCGGCGACAGTGATAGCCCCGCCACCGACAAAGGCGTGGCGCCCAATCCGGCAGAACTGATGGATTGCAACCATGCCTCCCATCCAGACCTGTTCACCGATCACAACATGGCCGCCAACAGCGACATTGTTCGCAAACACGCACTTGTCTCCAACGATGCAGTCATGCGCGATATGAACTCCAACCATGAGCAGGCAGTTTTCGCCGACGGTTGTAATGCCGCCATGCTTCGGTGAGCCCGTGTGAACCGTTACGTGTTCACGCAGGATCGTGCCGCTGCCGATGGTCAGGCGCGAGGTACCATCGTCATCAAAGCCGAGAATCTGAGGCGCGCCTCCAATAACGGCACCAGGAAACACCTCCACGCCCTTGCCGAGCTCCGTGCGGCCTGTGACGGTCGCATGCTGGTGAATTATGCAGCCATCTCCCAGCACAACACCCGGACCGACATAGGCAAAAGCGCCGACGGTAACATCAGCGCCCAGCTGGGCGCCGTCTTCAACGATGGCTGTCTGGTGTATCTGTGCCGTCACTTTGTTTTCTTTTCCCCTGATATCTGTTTCTGCAGCCAGGCGACCTCCCGCATCCACTGGCGAATGGGACGCGCAGGCACGCCGCCCCATGTCTCGCCCGCAGGAATTTCGCGGAACACGCCGGCCGCAGCCGCAATCTGCGCGCCGGCACCGATGTGGACATGATCGGCAATACCGGCCCGACCGCCCAGCATTGCTCCATCCTCAATCGTGACCGACCCCGATATACCGGCAAAGGAAGCGAGCGCCACATTCCGTCCGATCACGACATTATGCGCGATCTGGCAAAGATTATCGATCTTTGTCCGTTCGCCGATAATCGTGTCGTCAAAAGCGCCCCTGTCGATACAGGTATTGGCGCCGATCGTCACATAGTCCTGGATGATGACGCGCCCATATTGGGGCGCATCTTCTGCGCCATATGGCCCGCCCATGACGCCAAAACCGCTTTCACCGATCCTGGCGCCCGAATAGATTTTCACGCCGTTACCGATCAGTGCGCACTGTATCGAGGCGTTCGCACCAATCTCGCAATCGCGGCCGATCTGCACGCCGGGGCCGATCACCGCGTTGGGTCCGATGACAGTCCGGTCCCCGATCGCCGCGCCTGCGCCGATAAAGGCCGACGGAGCGACCTGTGCGGTCTGATGAACATTGCTGGGTTTCGAGCCACTCTCTGCAACGTGCCAGCCGCGCGGACGAAGCACGGCGCGGGCTGCAAGTGTGTGACTGTATCGCGGAAAAGGCGTACACAGCGCACTGACCGAATCCGGCAGGGCGTCTGTATGCTCAGGTGTCACAAAGCACGCGGCGGCCTGCGGATTCACGTCGGCCGGCCCTGGCGGACGCTTGCCATCAAAGTAGCAGAGGTCGCCCGGTCCCGCGGATGCCGATGGCGCCACACCCGTGACGAGAACGGCCCCGTCGCCGTGCAGCTCGGCTTCCGCTAGACGCGCAAGCTCTGCTACCGGAACGGGGCCGAGCGATTCGTAGAACCGGTCGTCGATTGGCATGTCGCTACTGCTGCGGTGCCTGCGCCTGGATCTTCTGGCGAACCACTGTCACCGTCGGCATTTTCGCATCCATCTTGCTGATGACGAGGTTGGTGGCGTCGACAGATTCGGAGACATAAATGGCGTCGGAGCGGTCTATCATCACATCCGCATTTTTTTCATTGACGACTTCCTGAAGCACGCCCTGCATGGCCGTAAAGAAGTCACTCCACGCCTTGCGCTCGGTCGCCTGCAGCTCGGCTGCCGCGATCTGGCGCTGGCGGTTGAATGCCTGTGCCTTGCGCGCATAGTCGCGCACTTCCTGGCTCAGCGCCTCGTCCGCGGCGATGGCTTCCATCGACATGTTGGCGGTCTTGGCTTCGAGCGTTTCGCCCTCGGATGCCAGAGCATCGCCAGTTGGCTTAAGCTCCGCGGTCATGTTCTGCTCGATCTGGTTGACCTTGGCGATGATGTCCTTGCCCCCAGCGCTTTCGCGCATGATGCGGGATTGATCGATCACGACAACATTCGCGCCTTGTGCCTGGGCAACAGGAGCGACAATCGCCGCGCTCGTGAAAAGCATCGCAAAGGATGCCAGAGCGGCTTTAAGGAATTGCATTCTTTCCTCCTCAGAAGGTCTCAGAAGCGCGTGGAGGTACTGAACCGGAACGTCTCTGTCCGGTCGTACTCTTCCTTGCGCAGGATTTGTGAGAAATCGAACCGGATCGGTCCGAAAGGTGAGTCCCAGCCCACAGACAGCCCCGCCGATGCGCGAAGGCCCATGGCGTCCTTTGTCAGTTCCACGGTGGTCGTATTGTTACCGGAGCTCGTCCCTACGATCCGCGCCGGATCGATATCGAAGTCGTCCAGCAAACCGACCGAGCCAGCTTCAACAAACAGGGCGGTATCGATGCCGTACTCGTCCGGCAGGAAGTTCGGCACGGTCAATTCGAGCGTACCTTGATAGTAAGCCTTGCCACCGAGCGCATTCAGACGGCGAACATTGACCGTTTCGCCTGTTTCGTTGTCGACTTCCCTGCGGATCACGCGCGGACCGAGACCGGCCACATCGAAACCCCGAAAGCTTGAACCGCCACGGAAGAAGCGGTTGTTGATGCGGATGCCTTCGTCGTCACCAATCGGCTCGATAATGCCGCCTGACAACCGGACACTGGCACGGACACCCTTGAAGATCCCCTTGTAGGTCGCACCGGAGATTTCTGTCCGCAGATAGTTCACATCCCCGCCGACACCCGCGAAGTCCTGGCTGAGCGAAAAGTCAAAACCGCCGGTCGGCTCGATGGGGTCGTTGCGGCGATCCCAATTGAACGAATAGCCGAGGATCGACGAAATTTCGGCGCGCTCACTACGGCAGCTGCGATTTCGATTGATGAAATCAGGCGAGCAGACATCGACAATCTGCGTTCCATCCGGCAACGGATCGGCGTCCGGCGACACCAGCACTTCGCGCTCGAAGTCATCGGAAGGATCGTCCGGCGTTCCATTATCAAATACGACCGTTTCAGTCGCCGCCGTACCATCGGTATTGATGACAATGGGCCGATCATTGAAGTCGAGTTCATCCGACTGCAACCGATAGCGCAGGCCGAGATTTGTGTTCTCGCTCAATGGGAAACCGAAGTTCACGCCAGCACCGACCGTGTCGGTCTTGAAGCCGCCATCGAGAAACTCAGAGAAGTCCGACCGCGTCGAAAAGATATCGATACCCGCTGCAAGGTTGCGGTCGAGGAAACGCGGCTCGCGGAAGCGCAGGTCGACATATTGCTGACGCTGCGAAGCGGAAACGCGCGCGACAACGGTCTGGCCGCGGCCGCGAAGGTTGCGCTGCGAAACGCTGACGTCAAAAAGGAACGCATCGACCGAAGAATAACCGGCCGCGAAGGACAGCTCGCCTGTCGGCTGCTCTTCCACGGCGACTTCGACAACCGTCCGGTCAGGACGTGAGCCGGGTCCCTCGGTGATCTCCACATTCTTGAAGTAACCAAGGGCGCGGACACGGTTTCTGGACCGGTCCAGCAGGACCCGGTTGAATGCGTCGCCTTCCGAAACTCTCAGCTCCCGCCGGATGACACGGTCGAGGGTCGCTGTGTTCCCGACGATATCGATCCGCTCGACATAGACGCGCGGGCCTTCATCGATTGCGAAGGTGACATTGACGCGATTGGTTTCCGGATCGGGCTCGAGCTGTGGCGTGATGTCGACAAACGCATAGCCTGCGATGCCGGCCGCGTAGGTCAGCGTGTCGATCGCGTTTTCGATCTGGTTGCCGCGAAACAGACTGCCTTCCTGAATGGACAGCGCATTACGCAAAGCGGTGGAGTTCAGCTTGTCCAGCTCTGTCTCGACCTGGATGTCGCCGTAATAATACTGGTCGCCCTCTTCCACCGTGTAGGTGATGTAGAAGTCTTCCTGGTCCGGTGTGAGGTCAGCGACGGCAGAGACGACACGGAAGTCGTAATAGCCATTGTTCTGATAGAACTGGCGCAGCAGCTCGCGGTCGTATTCAAGACGGCCCGGGTCATAGTTGTCATTCGAACTGAAGAACCGCCACCAGCGCGACTGGCGCGTGACAATCTCACTCCGGAGGCGCCCGTCGGAATAGGCGTCGTTGCCGATGAAATTGATGGAACGCACGCCCGTCACGGGGCCTTCATTGATGACAAAGACCAGGTCGACACGGTTCTGTTCGAGCGGTTTGTACTGCGGTTCCACGCTCGCAGCGAAGCGGCCGGACTGGCGATACAGCTCAAGGATACGCTGGACGTCCGCCTGCACACGGGCAGCAGTAAAGATACCCCGCGGCGCGACCTCTATCTCTTCGCGCATCTTGTCGTCGTCGATGGCATTGTTGCCCTCGAAAATGACGCGGTTGATGATCGGGTTCTCGACCACGCGGACGATCAGGTCAGAGCCGGATTTTTCGAACGAAGCGTCTGCGAACAGACCTGTTGCAAAGAGGGTCTTGAGCGACAGGTCAATCCGGTCCGGATCAAACGGGTCACCCGGCTCGACCAGCAGATAGGACTGAATCGTGCGATCCTCGATCCGCTGATTTCCCTCAACCACGATCGTCCGGATCGTTTCACCGTAATTCGCTGGCTGTGCTTGAGCCTGTGTCGTTAACCCTGGCGCCGTCGCCAGGGCAACACTTGCAGCAACGCTCATAAGGGACGCAGCGAAAGCAGATCGCATATGTTTACTCTCAATTTACCGTGAAGCCGGGCTATCAGCCCCGGGCGGAGTTGAACAGTCCTGTTTCCAGTACGTCGCCCCATGTGATGAAGACAAACATTCCCAGCAACAAAACCATTCCCGCCATGAGCGCACCTTCTTGAATTCGTGCCGGCATCGGTTTGCCGACTATGGCTTCATAGCAATTGAAAACGATGTGACCACCGTCGAGTACAGGAAATGGAAGTAAATTAAAGAAACCGATTCCTACAGACACCGCTGCGCAGATGCCGATCATGTTCCAGAAAAGCGAATCGACCTTCTGCCAGATCGACGCCTCCTCAACCGACATGGTTCGATTGACGATGCGACGGCTGACATCGCCGATGGCGACCGGCCCACTGAGCGAGCTGAGCTCCTCCTTGCCGGTAACCATGCGCTTGATCATGTCGGTCGTCATGACCAGCGTCGACCAGGTTTGGCCCGTCCCCTTCGCCAGCGCTTCGACAGGATTGTAGCGAATGTGGCGGGCGGTGTCGGGGATGGTCGCCATGACGACGCCAATCGTGCCGAGCTTCTGCATCTGACCCACCGCATTCTCGCGCAGTTGGGCCTCGGGCACCAGCGTTAGGTCAACCATGGTCCCGTCCCGCTCAACCACCGTATCAACCGCACTGTTGCTTGAAGTCGAGACGATGAGCTGGACCTGGCCGGCGCTCTTGATTTCCTTGCCATTCATGGAAACGAGGATGTCCCCAGGCTCCAGCCCGGCCTCGTAGGCTGCGCCGCCTTCGACCACCCCTTCGACGGCCAGGCGGCTTTCATAGCTGCCTTTTACAAGGAAAATCGTCGAAAAGAGTAGCGCTGCAAGAATGAAGTTCGCAGCGGGCCCTGCCGCCGCGATGATGGTGCGGCCGCCTACGCCGATCTCATTGTAAGGCTTGCCTTGCGGCCCAGATTCGACCTTGCCGATATCACTCGGAAGCTGGTGCTCGCCCACGAATTTCACGAACCCGCCAAGCGGAATCCAGTTTACGCGCCAGCGGGTCCCCTTCTTGTCGGTCCGCTCGAAGATCGGCTTGCCGAACCCTACAGAAAACGACTCGACCGCCGCGCCGAAAAAGCGCCCGGCAAAGTAATGCCCGAGCTCGTGGATCACGACCACGATACCCAATAGGAAAACAAGGCTGAGGATGAAAATCGGCGCCTGACTTACAAATTCAATCATTCTACTTCACTCCCGGTCCGTAGAGACGCCTCTGCAATAAGCCTGCCGGAACGCTGACGAACTTCGGCATCCAGGGCAATGATGTCGTCAAGCGAGGCTGCGTCACCGGCGGACACGCCAGATAGCGAACGATCGCCAAGGGCCGCTTCCACGACATCGCTGATATCGGTAAACCGGCACCGGCCATTCAGGAATGCCTCAACTGCACACTCATTGGCGGCATTCATGACCGTTGGCGCTCCGCCCCCCTCATCGAGAGCCTGACGTGCCAGACGAATGGCCGGAAACCGGGCGTCGTCGACGGCGAGGAAATCCAGTTGTGCAAGATCGACAAGATTCAGGCGCTCGACATCAGTCGGCAACCGGCGCTCCGGCCAGGAAAGGGCGTGTGCAATCGGGGTCTTCATGTCGGGCGAACCGAGCTGCGCAAGGACAGAACCATCCCGATAGGCCACTAGCGAATGGATGATGGACTGGGGATGAACAAGCACGTCAATCCGCTGCTGCGGCATCTCGAACAGGTAGGCCGCCTCGATGAGCTCAAGCGCCTTGTTCATGAAGGTTGCGCTATCGACGGAAATCTTCCGTCCCATCGACCAACGCGGGTGCGCACAAGCCTGCTCCGGGGTGACATTGCGAAGGTTCGCGAGGGGTGTTTTCAGGAATGGACCGCCGGACGCCGTCAGCACCAGTTTTTCAACATCTTCCTGGCGCTCCAGCACCTGGAACATCGCATTGTGCTCGGAATCGGTCGGGATAATGTGAGCGCCCGTCTTCTGCGCGACCCGTTTGAGCAAGGGGCCCGCGCAAACCATGCTTTCCTTGTTGGCCAGCGCGACACTGTTTCCAGCCTTGAGCGCGCTGTAGGTGGAGCGCAATCCGGCAATGCCGACAATCGCCGCGAGCAGCCTGTCCACCGGCCTCGCTGCAGCTTCGGCAATTGCATCTGCTCCCGCTGCGACTTCGATGCCTGTACCTGCCAGCTGAGACTTCAATTCCTTGTAGGCGCGATCGTCCGCAACAACAGCCAACCTGGCATTGTAGGTGATCGACTGCCTGGCCAGCGTGTCGACGTCCGAATTCGCGGTCAGCGTATCGATCGAAAAGACGGGGTCCTCGCTCACACTGCCCGCATGCGCCATGACTGAAAGCGCCGAGCGGCCAACCGAGCCAGTCGACCCCATGATTGATACGCGCATCGTCATCAGCCGGCCTCCAGTCCGAGCAGCTCCGGCACGGTGCCAAAGATCGACAATATGACAACCGAGCAGACGCAGGCCATACCAAGACCGTCGACACGGTCCATGACGCCGCCATGCCCCGGGACGAGTCCGCTGGTATCCTTGACGCCAAACCGGCGCTTGAGGGAGGATTCAAACAGGTCGCCCCATTGCGCGACGATTGAAATCAGCAGCCCGGCAATGAGCCAGGGCAGCCTGGGCGCGTCCATCAAGCCCGCAGCGATCAGGCCGCACAAGCCGCTGCACAGCAGCGCTCCGAAGGCGCCGCTCCAAGTCTTTGATGGCGAGTCCTTGGGCGAAAGCGGGGGGCCGCCGAATCCTTGCCCGGCGAAGTAAGCACCCGAATCCGAAGCCCACACGGTGCCCATGAGGATGAGCGCCGCTGCCTGGCCATTCCAGTCGCCTTCACGCAAAAGCAGGAGCCCCAGCGGCAACGCTGAGCCATAGACAATTCCCAAGGCGCCAATCAGTCGATCCCCCATACGAGCCGGATGGATCAGGACGAGGAGGAATGCGCAAGCGGCCAGCAGGCCAAGGGCGACCTGCCAATCTGTCACGACGATCGACAAGGATGGCAGGGCACAGAAAAAGGCCATCAGCGGCATGACCGGAGATGCGGTCATCCTTGCCCACTCATAGCCCATAACAGCGCCGAAGAGGCCGCAGGAGATGGCGAGTGCCGCACCGCCCGCAGACACGACGATGAGCGCGAACGGGATCAGAACAGCCGCAGACAGGACCCGAAGGACCAGCTCGCGGTTTCGGTCGCTTTTTGATTTTGCACTGGCCATGTCAGCCAGCCCCGGACTTCAGCCCGCCAAACCGTCGCTCTCTCGACGCAAAGACTGACAGGGCCTGTTCCAGGCCAGCCTCGCCAAACTCCGGCCAGAGGACATCCATGAAGACCAGCTCAGCATAGGCGCTCTGCCAGATCAGGAAGTTACTCAGGCGCGACTCTTCACCGGTGCGGATGATCAGGTCCGGATCAGGAAATGCCGCAGTATCAAGCCGTGCGGCAATCGCAGCTTCATCTATGTCTTCGGGGTCGAGACGGCCGGCTTTTACGTCCTGTGCGATAGCCCGTGTCGCGCGGGTAATCTCCTCGCGGCCACCATAGTTGAAGGCGATACCGAGATTGAATGCGGTGTTGTGCCTTGTTTCTCGCTCTGCCCGCTCAAGAAGCGTGTTGATCTCCTCGGGCAGGCCCTTGCGGGTCCCAAAGACGCTGACCTTCACGCCTTCCTTGATCAGCTGGTCCAGATCCCGGTTTATAAAGGTCTTCAACAGCGCAAAGAGCGCACTGACCTCGGCAACCGGTCGGCGCCAATTCTCCGTCGAGAAGGAATAGACGGTGAGGTATTGCAGGCCGAGCTTGGGCGCGGCTTTCACGGTCCGGCGCAGCGCCTCGACACCTCTTTCATGTCCAATGGCGCGCGGCAGGCCGTGGCGGGATGCCCAACGCCCGTTTCCATCCATGATGATGCCGACATGTGCAGGCACACCTCTGCCGCCGTCCGCTTCGGGCCGGGGCTGTTCAGAGGGGGCCGGTCGTGCCGTCAAACCTGCATGATCTCCGCTTCTTTGTTCTTCAGAATTTCGTCGATGCGCGCAATGTGAGCATCGGTCATCTTCTGGACGTCTTCGGACAGACCACGTGCCTTGTCCTCACTGATTTCGCCATCTTTCTCGGCTTTTTTCAGCTGGTCCATGCCGTCGCGGCGAACATTGCGGACGGCGACCCGCGCCTGTTCGGCATACTTGCCGGCAACCTTTGTCAGCTCGGTCCGCCGCTCCTCATTGAGGACAGGGATCGGAATACGCAGGTTGTTACCATCGACAACAGGATTCAGGCCGAGACCGGATTCGCGCACAGCCTTGTCGGCCGCACCGACGACCGACTTGTCCCAGATGTTCACAGCAAGGGTCCTGGCGTCCAGCACGGATACCGAACCAACTTGGTTGAGCGGCATCGTTGAGCCGTATGCCGGGACCATGACGGAATCCAGAAGGTTGACCGAAGCCCGGCCCGTCCGAAGACCGCCCAGATCGGACTGCAGCGACGTGATCGCACCATCCATCCGGCGTTCGAGATCTTTCTTGTCTATACTCATGCGTGCAATCTCACATTCTAGGAAATGACCGTCGATGTTCCCTTGCCCAGAAGGACTTCCTGCAAAGCCCCCTTGTTGTGAAGGGAAAATACCACAATCGGAATATTCGTGTCGCGCATCAAGCTGACAGCGCTGGCATCCATCACGCGCAGGTCGCGGGCAAGGACTTCCTGGTAGCCAAGCTGGTCATAGCGCTCGGCCGATGCGTCCAGCTTCGGGTCGGCCGAATAGACACCATCTACCTGCGTCCCCTTGAACATGGCGTGGCAGTTCATTTCAGCGGCCCGCAGAGCCGCGCCCGTATCGGTCGTGAAATAGGGATTGCCGGTCCCCGCCGCGAATATGACCACACGACCCTTTTCCATGTGTCGGATCGCCCTGCGGCGAATATAAGGCTCGCAGACAGTGTTCATCGGAATGGCCGACTGTACACGGGTTGGCACGCCAATCTGTTCAAGAGCACTCTGCATGGCGAGCGCATTCATGACCGTCGCAAGCATGCCCATGGAGTCAGCCTGTGCCCGCTCCATGCCGTTCGCTGCGCCCTGAAGCCCGCGGAAAATATTTCCGCCGCCAATGACGAGGCACAATTCGACGCCGGTATTCTTGAGAGCCGAAGCAATCTCTTCGGCGAAACTCAGACAGGTTGGCATGTGAATGCCAAACTCGGAGGGCCCCATGAGGGCCTCACCCGACAATTTCAGAAGGACACGTTTATAAACGAGTTCGTCAGAACTCTCTGAACCATCAGGCATACTTTAACTCCAGAGACCGAGTTGCTCCTAAAGGATTCCCGGCTGCCTGTCATGGGCAACCGGGATCTTTCAGTGCATTAACTGTGGCCTAGGAGCCGGAAGTCATCGAAGCAACTTCTGCGGCGAAGTCGTCTTCTTCCTTCTCAATGCCTTCGCCGAGCGTGAAGCGGACGAAGCCGACCAGCTTGGCGCCCTGATCTTCGATGAACTGGCCGACCGTCTGGTCGGGGTTCATGACGAAAGGCTGCTCGACAAGGACAACTTCCTTGTAGAACTTCTTCAGGCGGCCTTCGATCATCTTCTCGATGACATTGTCAGGCTTTCCGCTTTCCTTGGCCTGATCCGTGAGGACCTGACGCTCGCGTTCGATCAGCGCCGGGTCGAGATCATCCGTCGTCGCAGATGCCGGGCTGGTGGCAGCAACGTGCATCGCTACCTTACGGCCTGCTTCGGAGACCTTGTCGGCATCGGCGCCTTCAAGCGCAACCAGCACGCCGATCTTGCCCATGTTTGGAGCTTCGGCACTGTGCACATAAGCGGCAACCTGGCCATTCGGCGATTCGAGCTTTGCGGTGCGACGCAGCGTCATGTTTTCACCGATCGTCGCAACGAGGCCGGTGATCATGTCCGTGATCGTGCCACTGCCAGCCGGCGACGCAGCGCCCTGAAGCGCTTCAAGCGTACCGTCGGTTTCGAGCGCCTTGTTGGCGATCTGGCTGAGGGCCGACTGGAACTTTTCGTTGCGCGCAACGAAGTCGGTTTCGGCGTTCAGCTCGACCAGTGCGCCCGTCTTGCCATCGTCAGACAGGACAGCGGCGACAAGGCCGTCTGCGGCCGTGCGGCCGGACTTCTTGGCAGCCTTTGACAAGCCCTTGGCGCGCAGCCAGTCGATTGCGGCTTCCATATCGCCGTCATTCTCGACGAGCGCCTTCTTCGCATCCATCATTCCCGCGCCAGTACGGTCGCGCAGGTCCTTGACCAGAGCGGCTGTGATATTTGCCATCTCAAAGATCCTTTTAGAGTGAGGTTTGGTTTCAGCCTTCGGCTTTGACTTCCGTCTCTTTGCCATCGGTGTCTGCAGCAGCTTCGTCGGCGGCCGCAACATCGGCATCGGTCAGGCCTTCAATGTCTTCCGACTCGCCGAGGTCGATGCCGAGGCCAGCAGAAGATTCCGCAAGGCCGTCGAGAACGGCATCAGCGACAAGGTTGCAGTACATCGATATCGAACGCGCGGCGTCGTCATTGCCCGGGAACGGGAAGTCGACATCATCGGGATCGCAATTGGTATCGATCACGGCCACGACCGGAATGCCAAGCTTCTTGGCTTCCTTGATGGCGATCTGCTCCTTGTTCGTGTCGATCACGAACATCAGGCTCGGCAGGCCGCCCATATTGGCAATACCGCCCAGAGCGCGATCAAGCTTGTCGCGTTCGCGCTCGACATTGAGCAGCTCTTTCTTGGTCAGGCCGGACGCATCGCGATCTGACAGCGTCTCGTCGAGTTCGCGCAGGCGCTTGATCGACTTGGAAACGGTAGACCAGTTGGTCAGCGTGCCGCCGAGCCAGCGATGGTTCATGTAATACTGGGCGCAGCGCTCCGCGGCCTCAGCAATCGGCTGGGCGGCCTGGCGCTTCGTGCCGACGAACAGCACGCGGCCACCCTGGGCAACCGTGTCGCGCACCTGGACGAGTGCCTGGTGCAGCAGCGGAACGGTCTTCGACAGGTCCATGATGTGGATGCCCGAACGGTCGCCGTAGATATACGGCTTCATCTTCGGGTTCCAGCGGTGGGTTTGGTGACCAAAGTGGACGCCAGCCTCGAGCAGCTGACGCATGGAGAATTCAGGCAGAGCCATGACTAGTTTTCCTCTTCCGGTTGACCGGCACGGGCGCTATCGGTCTCAAACGGCTGAGACAGACACCGGATAGCCCGCGCATCGGGGTTGATGGGGCTGGCTTATACAAACTTTGCGCGTTGGCGCAACCGCCCATGTTCAGGCTGCGCGGGTATCCACACGCGCAACGCCCGAAGCCATCTTGAGCGCCCGGAGCGCCTCCAGCCCGGTCGCGTAGACATGCGGCAGCTTCATTGTCACCGTCCGGCCGTCTTCGAGCGGAAGATCCAGATAGATTGCACCGCGGTCGGCGCCGGGTGCGCTGACCAGCCGGTCCGCGACGGCCGCGATCTCTTCATAGTTCGCCCCACGCGACAATTTCACGATAAGCGCCTTCGCCTTCTTGCCGATCCGCGCCTTGTCGATCGGCGTGACCTGCTTGGCGCTGAGCCGGATTTCCTCATCCTGGCGCCGGACATTCACCGTCACGCAGACACTGTTTCCGGTCTCCAGCATGGGCCGGTACATATCCAGTGCTTCAGGCATGACCATGAGCTCGACCTCGCCTGTCGGATCCGACAGGGTTAGGAAGGCGAACTTGCCACCAGAGCGCGACAGCTTCTCCACTCGCCGGCGCACAACACCGATCAGCTCGAGCGGCCTACCATCGACTGCCACATCGCCTATCTGGGCAGAAAGGGTGATGCGGCCATCCTCAAGGCTGTCGAGCACATCATCCAGTGGGTGACCGCTCAGGAAGAAGCCGACCGCTGCGAATTCCTCATCCAGCTTCTGCTGGCCATTCCAGGCCGATGCCTGGGGCAGCGCTGTCCTGACAGCCGGCTCGGCGTCTCCGAAAAGGCCGCCCTGCCCGCCTGCCCTGTCTTCTGCGGCAGACACGGCGGCCGCCGCCAGCAATGGCGCAGCCGCCAGCGCGCTCGCGCGATTAAGCTCCATGCCATCGAAGGCGCCGGCACGGGCCAGCTGCTCGATACATTTCTTGTTCACTGACTTCGGGTCGACGCGCTCGGCAAAGTCGTGCAGCGACTCGAAGGGGCCATTGGCGCGGCGCTCGGCTTCAACATGCTTCATTGCCTCAAGGCCGACGCCCTTGAGTGCGCCGAGCGCATAGACCAGCGCCCCGTCCTGGACATCGAAGTCCGCCGTGGAAAGATTGATATCCGGCTGGATGAGATCGATCTTCAGGCGCTTGGCCTCCTGCACGAAGGCGGCCAGCTTGTCGGTATTGTGAATGTCGAGGCTCATGGACGCGGCCAGGAATTCGACCGGGAAATGGCGCTTCAGATAAGCCGTCTGGTAGCCGATGAGGGCGTAGGCTGCGGCGTGCGACTTGTTGAAGCCGTAACCGGCAAACTTCTCCATCGTATCGAAGATATCGTTCGCAAGCGGCGCCTCGATGCCCTTCAACTCCTTGGCGCCTTTCAGGAAGCGTTCGCGCTGGGCGACCATTTCCTCGACCTTCTTCTTACCCATCGCCCGGCGCAGCAGGTCAGCTTCGCCGAGGGAGTAGCCCGCAATCTCCTGCGCCATCCGCATGACCTGCTCCTGGTAGACAGGCACGCCGTAGGTCGCTTCGAGAATGGGCTCGAGATCGGGATGCTGGTAGCGGATGCTGGAAGGGTCGTCCTTGCCCTGCACATAGACCGGGATGTTGTCCATCGGACCCGGACGATAGAGCGAAATGATGGCAATCACATCTTCAATATTGTGCGGACGGACCTTGCGCAGCGTGTCGCGCATACCCTGACCTTCGAGCTGGAAGACGCCAAGGGTCTGGCCGCTCGCCATCAGGTCGTAAGTCGCCTCATCATTCATCGCCGCCCATTCGGGACCGACATCGCGGCCATCCCGGCGGATGAATTTCAGCGCACGATCAATGACTGTCAGCGTTTTCAGGCCGAGGAAGTCGAACTTCACAAGGCCGGCGGACTCCGCCCACTTCATGTTGAACTGCGTGGCTGGCAGGTCCGAACGGGGGTCGTTGTAAAGCGGGACGAGCTCGGTCAGCGGCCGGTCGCCGATGACGACGCCAGCTGCGTGCGTACCGGCATTCCGGTAAAGCCCCTCCAGCGCCAGCGCCGTTTCGAGCAATTCGCCGACGCGCGGATCCTGCGCGATCTCGTCGTCGAATTTGGGCTCCTCGTCGATGGCCTCCTGCAGCTTCGGCGGATTGGCAGGATTGAACGGGATAAGCTTGGCCAGCCGGTCAACCTGGCCATAGGGCATCTGCATCACCCGGCCCACATCGCGCACGACAGCCTTTGCCTGCAGCGTACCGAACGTGATGATGGCCGCCACGCTGGCGGCGCCATACTTGTCGCGCACATAGCGGATGACCTCGCCGCGCCGCTCCTGACAGAAATCGACGTCAAAGTCCGGCATCGAGACCCGTTCCGGGTTCAGGAAGCGCTCGAAGAGGAGGTCGAACCGAAGCGGGTCGAGGTCGGTGATCGTCAGGGCCCAGGCCACAACCGAACCAGCACCCGAACCACGGCCCGGTCCGACGGGAATATCCTGTTCCTTCGCCCATTTGATGAAGTCCGAAACGATCAGGAAGTAGCCCGGGAACCCCATCTTCTCGATGATGCCGAGTTCGTATGCAAGCCTGTCCTCGTAAGCCGACCGCTCGGCATAGAGCTTCGGCACTTCGGCGAGCCGGGCAGCGAGCCCCTCTTCCGCCTGTGCCCTCAGCTCGTCGATCTCCGAGCGCGAGCCATCGCCGAAACGCGGAAGGATCGGCGCATGCTTGCGCGCCCGGACACCGCAGCGTTTCGCAATCTCGACCGTATTGGCGAGCGCTTCCGGAATGTCCTCGAACAGGGCCGCCATTTCCTCGGCTGTCTTGAGATATTGCTCGGGCGATACGCGCTGGCGGTCATCCTGGCCGAGATACTCACCGTTCGCGATGCACATCATCGCATCGTGAGCCTTGGCATCTTCCGGCTTCATGAAGCGGCAATCATGCGTCGCGACGACGGGCAGGCCAAGCTTGTAGGCCGCATCGATCAGGCCGGGTTCGCTATTGGCTTCATCCGCGATGCCATGCCGGGTGAGTTCGACATAGCAACGCCCCGGATAGGCCGCTGCAAACTCGGACAACGATGCTTCCGCCTCGGCCTGCTTGCCCTTGAGGATGTACTGGGCCGCCTCGCCTTGCGAGCCGCCGGTCAGAAGAATGAGACCGTCTGTTTTCTCAAAGAGATGTTCGCGCTTCAGCCGGGGAACACCATCCTCCGCTTCCAGGTAGGCCGCCGAGGACAGCTCCATCAGGCGCTTGTAGCCCGGCTCGTCCTGAGCATAGATCGAAACCTGGGTCAGCCATTCCTGGTGGCCGCCATCGGTGACATCGAACCGGCACGCCATGATCGGCTGGATGCCGGCTCCGGACAGGAGCTCGGAAATCTCCAGCGCGCCAAACAGATTGTTGCGGTCGGTCACGGCGACAGCCGGGGCCGCGTTCTTTTCCGCCCAGCCGACCAGCTGTTTCGGTGTGATCATGCTTTCGAGCAGAGAATAGCTCGTCCGCACGGCCAAGTGGATAAAGGTCGGTTGGGTCACAGGAAGGGGCACTCCTCCAAACGGAACAAACAGAGTATGCCCCTTTGATGCACTGAGTCGAAGGGGTCAGCCGGTAAAGGTTGTGAGTTTTCCGTCCTGCAGCGTCAGCACCCGGTCCATATGCCGGGTCAACGCCATGTTGTGAGTCGCGACGAGGACGGCGGCCCCTTCGCTCCGGGCAATCCGGATCAGGCTCGCAAACACCCGGTCGGTTGTGGTTGGATCGAGGTTGCCGGTCGGCTCGTCCGCAATGACCAGTTTCGGGTCATTGACCAGCGCCCGGGCAATTGCAACGCGCTGCTGTTCCCCGCCCGACAGCTGGCCCGGCTGGTGATCGGCCCGGCTCTCAAGGCCCATCTCGGCGAGCAGGACATCCGCCTTCTGCCGGGCGATCCGCCGCTTTACGCCGTTCACCATGAGAGGCATGGCGACATTGTCTCGTGCATTGAACTCGGGGAGCAGGTGGTGGAACTGATAGACGAAGCCGAGCTTTTCCCGGCGAAGACGCGTGCGTACGCCGTCCGGCAGTTTGAGCACCGATTCACCATCAAGCAGCACTTCGCCGCCCTCGGCGCGCTCGAGCAGGCCGGCTGTGTGAAGCAGCGTCGACTTACCTGAGCCGGACGGACCAACCAGCCCGACCAGTTCGCCCTTGTTGAGCACCAGGTCGGCGCCCTCCAGCACCTTCAGCACGTTCGGGCCTGAGCGGTATTCGCGGACGATACCACGCAGTTCGAGGACAGGCTCGCTCATCACTCGAACCTCAGGGCATCGACGGGATCCAGCCGCGCCGCATTCCAGGCGGGCCAGATCGTGACCAGGATGGACATGCTCATCGCCCAGAGCGTCGTGAAGAGGGCCTCGCCCCAGTCGAGTTCGGCTGGAAGGCCGTCCAGTCCGTAAACATCGGCTGCGAAGATCTCGCGCCCCATGACGAAGCTGAGCGCGGTTTCCACCGCGTCGATATTCAGCACGATAAGCACACCGAGGCCGAGGCCGATTAGCGCGCCGGTCAGCCCGAGAATGGCGCCGATCATGATGAAAATCCGCATGATCGCCCCGCGTGTCGTGCCGATCGTCCGCAGAATGGCGATGTCACGTGTCTTGTTCTTCACCAGCATGACGACACCGGTGATGATATTGAGCGCCGTGATCGTGATCAGGATCAGCATGATGATCCGCATCATGCCCCGTTCGACATTCAGCGCATTGAAATAGGATGCGCGCTGCTGCTTCCAGTCGAAGACGACATACTGGAACCCGGTCATCTCATTGATCTGGCGCATGGCCTGCTCTGTCTTCATCGGATCGACCAGGCGGATGTCGATGAGCTGGTACTCCCCCTTCCGATTGAAGAAGAGCTGCGCCTGATCCATCGGCATGAGAACGTAGAGCTTGTCGAGTTCGACACTGCCGGTGGTGAAGGTGTCGCCAACTGTGTAGGTCTTGCTGCGCGGTGTAACGCCAAACGGCCCAGCCACGCCCTCCGGAGCGATCAGCCTGATTTCCTCGCCGGGCCGTACGCGGAGATCCGACGCGAGGAAAGCGCCGATCAGAACGACGTCGCCGCCATTCTTGCCCTCACCCCAGCCAGCAGCATCTGCCTGCGATCGGCCGCCTTCAAGATAGGGCAAATTATCTATGTCCTGAGGACGAATGCCCCTCACCAAAGCGCCTGTGCGTCCATAGTCGGTGGTCGCCAGGACCTGTTGTTCGATGATCGGTGAAGCGCTCTCGACGCCGGGCAGCTCGACGATGCGATTGACGAGGTCCTCTACCTCATCGGCCGGATAGTCCTGCACCTGGACGAAAACCTGCCCCGAACCGCCTAGAAGCGCATTCAGCAGGGTCGACCGGAACCCGGCCATGACCGACATGATGACGATCAGCGCCATCACGGCGAGCATGATGCCGAAGAAGGAAATGATGGAAATCAGCGAAACACCGCCATGCTGGCGCCGGGCGCGAAGGTATCGCCAGGCGAGCGCGCGCTCGACACCGCTGAAGGGCGCCGACTTCGCCATTAGCCCGCTTTCACCTTCTCGATGGCCTCAGTGAGAGGCAGCTCGGATTTTTCACCGCTCTTGCGGTTCTTGAGTTCCACAACACCATTCTCAATGCCGCGCGGACCGATCACGATCTGCCAGGGCAGGCCGATCAAATCCATCCGGTTGAACTTCGAACCGGGACGCTCGTCGGTGTCGTCGTAAAGCACATCCAGTCCGGCTGCCTGCAAGGCGTCATAGGCCTCGTCGGCGACCGTCGCGACCGCCTCATCCTTGGGACGCATGGAGATCAGGCCGACCTCGAATGGCGCGACCGATTGTGGCCAGACAATGCCGTTCTCGTCATGGCAAGCTTCGATGATCCCGCCGACGAGGCGCGATACGCCAATGCCATAGCTGCCCATCTGGACCGGGACGTTTGCGCCATCCGCTGTCTGTACTGTCGCGTTCATGGGCTTGGAATACTTGGTGCCGAAGAAGAAAATATGGCCGACTTCGATCCCCCGCGCAGAAACCTGCCGCTCGGCCGGGATTTTCCCGAATTCGGCCTCGTCATGTTTTTCCTCAGTGGCCGCATAGAAATCGGTCCGCTTGGCAACCTCATCCGACAGGTCCGCATCGAAATCGAGGTCGAGGCCCGGCGCGGGAAGGTCGAGCATCGCCTTGTCGCAGAAAACCGCGCTCTCGCCCGTATCGGCTAGGATGATGAATTCATGGCTGAGATCACCGCCAATCGGGCCCGTATCGGCCTGCATCGGGATCGCCGTCAGCCCCATCCGGTCAAAGGCGTTTAGATAGGCGCAGAACATCTTGTTGTAGCTCGCGCGGGCAGCCTCCTCGGTGAGGTCGAAGGAGTATGCGTCCTTCATCAGGAACTCCCGTCCACGCATCACGCCAAAACGCGGACGGATCTCGTCACGGAATTTCCACTGCGTATGATAGAGGTTGAGCGGCAGCGCCTTGTAGCTCTTCACATAGGAGCGGAAAACGTCGGTGATCAGCTCTTCATTGGTGGGGCCGAACAGCATCTCACGTTCATGGCGGTCGGTAATGCGAAGCATTTCCTTGCCATAGTCATCGTAGCGCCCGCTCTCCTGCCACAGCTCCGCCTGCTGGATGGTAGGCATGAGAAGCTCTATGGCGCCAGCACGGTCCATCTCCTCGCGGACGATCTGCTCGATCTTCTGGAGCACCCGAAAGCCGAGCGGCAGCCACGTGTAAATCCCCGCACCGTTCTGGCGAACCATGCCGGTTCGCAGCATCAATTGGTGGGAAATGATGGCCGCATCAGCAGGCACATCCTTGGAAACAGGCAGGAAATAGCGCGTCAGTCGCATGGTCTTCTTGGACTCGATAGCGGTGGAAAGGTCAGGCTGGTGTTATTGGCAGTTTGGCCGATTGGCTAGAGGGCGCATGCAAGCAAGCCGGCCTGCGACCGGTCAGCCACCATTAGCCGCCATAATACTGGAGCAGCGGCACGACGACGAGGCCGGCGATAACAGTACAGATGATCGCGCCGATCGTCGCCCAGATGATCTTTTTCGGCATCATGTGCCGGACGGGCGCGCCCTCTTCGGTACCGTCCTCGATCTCGCCATCCTCGAACTGCCCACGCACGCCGATTGGCAGGACCACGAACAGGCACATCCACCAGGAAATGAGAAAGATGACAACTCCGCCGACCAGATTCATCAGTGATCGCCTTTCGGGCTCTCCATGAGTTCGACCAGGACGCCGTTTGTGTTCTTCGGATGCACGAAGATGATCAATGTGCCATGCGCGCCTATCCGAGGTTCGCCCAGCACCGTGGCACCGCGCTCCTTCATGACTGTCACGGCCTCGTGAATATCGTCCACCTCGAAGCAGACATGGTGCTGGCCACCCTTGGGATTCTTCTGGATGAAATTATGGATCGGGCTCTCTTCATTCAACGGCTCGATCAGCTCGATCTGGCTGTTCGGCAGGTTGACGAAGCAGACCTTCACCCCCTGTGCCGGCATGTCGAACGGCTCGGTAATGTCCGTCGCGCCATAAAGCATGCGATAGGTCTCGATCGCCTCCGGCAGGGACGGCACGGCAACGCCGACATGATTGAGCGGCCCGAGTTTGAATTCCTTCGACATCATTTTTTCCTCACACTCTCATGATCGTCACATCGACGAGCGGCTTTCGACCGAACACGCGTTCGCACGACCGCCTTATGGCTCTTACCAGAACGGCCTCAACCGTATCATCGTCAAGCCGCTTGCGGCGTGACAAACCGTCCAGCGCCTCGTCGCAGGCCGCCTCCACCTCATCCAGGGACTCATCGGCGAGACTGCCATCTTCTTCGCTCAGCCCTCGGGATGTCAGATAGGGGCCGTCCGCAATCGAGCCATCCTCATCCAGGGCCACACTGGCTGTAACATAGCCGTACTTCGAAATCGCGATGCGTTCGCCAAGGCCTTCGGCACCGGCCGGCACCAGCCTGGAACCATCCAGATACAAGCGACCATTCGGCACCACATCAATCGCCTCCGCCTTGCCCGGCCAGAGGCGGATCATGTCACCGTTACGCGGCGTGACAGCTTCGGCAACCTGCATGCTGCGCGCGAAGGCGGCATGTTCGACAATATGCCGGCGCTCTCCGTGTACAGGGACGGCGATACGCGGACGCACCCATTGGTACATCCGCTCAAGCTCGTCGCGTGCCGGATGGCCGGAGACATGGATCGGATCGGGCGTCATCCGGTCGGTAATGATACGCACCCCCCGCTCGGCGAGCGCATTCTGCATGTCGAAAATGCCCTTCTCATTGCCGGGAATGACCCGCGAGGAGAAGATCGCCGTATCGCCCTCGCCGAGCGTCAAGTGGCGATGCGTGCCATTGGCGATCCGGCCAAGCGCCGCGCGTTCCTCGCCCTGGCTGCCGGTACACAGGTAAAGAATATTGCTCGCCGGGAACGAGCCTGCATCCGCCTCGTCGACGAGGTCGGGAAGGTCTTTCAGCACACCGGTCTGAACGGCCGCGTCGACGATCTTGTGCATGCTGCGTCCGGCCAGGCAGACACTGCGCCCGGCTTTCCGGGCCGCCTCGATCACCGTCGCCACGCGGGCGACATTCGACGCAAACGTCGCCACAGCAACGCGCCCCTTGAGCGAGCCGATCAGCTCGATCAGGTTGCCGCGCACAGTCGCTTCCGACCCGCTCTCGCCATTCACGAAGACGTTCGTGCTGTCGCAGACCATGGCCAGAACACCCTCATCGCCAAGCTTTTTCAGTCCTTCGACATCGACGCCCTCCCCGATCAGCGGGTCAGGATCGATCTTCCAGTCTCCCGTATGGAGGATGGTGCCGGACGGTGTCTTGATAGCCAGCGCGTTGGGTTCCGGGATGGAGTGGGTCAGCGTGATATAGGTCACGGTGAACGGCCCGGCCTCGACCTCGCCTTCCAGTGGAACGACATTCACGTCGACATGGCTCAACCCGCGCTCGGCCAGCTTGCCGGCGACAAGATGCGCGGTGAACGGCGTCGCATAGAGCGGCGCGCGCAGGCGCGGCCAGAGCAGGCCAACCGCGCCGATGTGGTCTTCATGCGCGTGGGTCAGGAAGATCGCTTCGATATTGTCGGCCTGGTCTTCGAGAAACTCGGGATCTGCGCAGATGAGGTCGATGCCCGGCGTCGAGTCGTCACCGAATGTGACGCCGAGGTCGACCAGGATCCATTTGCGATCGTGCGCCGGACCATAGCCATAGGCGTTCAAATTCATGCCGATCTCGCCACAACCGCCAAGCGGCAGGAAGACGAGTTCGGGTGTATCCAGATTTGGCATGTCAGCCTTTACTGTTGCGTCTGTAGATTTCCAGGAGGCCGGACTCCATCAGGGTCTGGTCATAATGGTCGATCGTGGCGCTCGCCCCCTCAAAGAGTGAGGCAACGCCACCGGTCGCGATAACGGTCATCGGCTGGCCGTACTCTGCCTTCACGCGCCGGACAAGACCGTCGATGAGATCGATATAGCCCCAGAAGACACCCGTCTGCATGGCGGCAACCGTCGAATCCCCGATGATCTTCTCGGGCCGCTGGATCGCAATCCGAGGCAGCTGGGCCGCCGCATCGTGCAGCGCGCGCATGGAAAGGTTGATACCGGGGCTGATGATGCCGCCCTCAAATCCACCGTCTGGGCCGACAATGTCGAGGGTTGTGGCCGTGCCGCTGTCGATCACGATCAGCGCGCCCGGATAGGCGATATGCGCCCCGATGGCCGCGACAAGGCGGTCGGCACCGACCTGCTCAGGCCGTGCGATCCGGATCGGAACACCGAGCTGCACGCCCGGCTCGCCAACGACAAGCGGTTCAACACCGAAATAGCGGCGCGACAGGTTCCGGAAATTGAACAGAGCCTGTGGCACAACACACGAGATCACGCACGCGTCGATGTCGTAGATCGACAGCTTGCGCATATCCATCAGCGGTCCGAGCCAGACGACATAGTCGTCGGCCGTGCGGCGCGGATCGGTCGCGCTGCGCCACATGGCCACCCAGTCCTCGCCGTCGTGCAGCGCAAAAACCGTATTCGTGTTCCCGATATCAATCGCGAGCAGCATGGCCGCCGACCTCCTTCACCAGTTCCACATCCCCGGCTCTTATGATGCGCTGCGAGCCGTCGGACAATTGCAGTTTGAGTCCACCATCCGCCGCCAGGCCGACAAATGTGCCGCTGACCGCCTCTGCGCCCTTGCCAGTGGTCACCTGCTGACCGAGCGCCTCGGCTTTGGCTTCCCAGTCCTGCAGAAGCGAGGGGAAATCCTCGCGCGCCTGACGGATCCGGTTTGCGAAGGCAGGCCGGAGGGCGTCAAGAACGACATCAGCGGTAACGAGATCGGCGGCGCCGAGATCTGCCAGGCTGGTTGCTGCCTGTCCGGCTCTTTCTGGCGCGTTGCGAACATTGATCCCCATACCGGTGGCAACCCAGCTTCCACCAGTCCTGACCTGCCCGGCTTCGACGAGAATGCCGCACAGTTTCGCACCGGACACCCGGACATCGTTCGGCCATTTCAACCGGACATCGGCGCCCGGCACGAGCATCGAACATATATCCGTAACAGTGAGTCCGGCGGCGAACGGAAAACGCGTCGCCACACCGACGCCCGCAGGCTCGCGGAAAAGCGCTGTGCAGAACAGGTTCCCGGCGGGAGAGACCCAGCTGCGCCCAAGACGCCCCCTGCCCGCGGTCTGCTGGCGTGCCGCGATCCAGAGTGGCCCGTAGGTCCCGCTGGTGGCCAGCCGGCGAGCCTCCTCGTTCGTGCTGTCGATGACGTCATGCCACTGGGCGGGCGCGTCTGGCGTCACCGATAGAGCCCGGCAGCCGCGCTTGATGCCCAGTCAGCGAATGGGCCGACGAAGATGAACAAGGCGATACAGGCTATCGCGGATGCATAGATGGCCGTCGTCACCATCGCATCCACCGGCTGGAAGCGTTCGGCAGGTTCGCGCACCCACATGATGAGGATGATGCGGAGATAGTAGCCGAAGGCCAGCACCGAGCTGATCACGAGCACGATAAGAAGCGGCAGCAGCCCGGCATTCCAGCCGGCTTCAAACACGAGCAGTTTGCCGAGGAAGCCAACGGCCAGCGGGAAGCCCGCTACTGAAATGACCAGGACGGTCAGCGCAATGGCCAGACCGGTGCGCCGGCGGACGAGACCCGCAAGCTCGTCAATGCTCTCGACCATGCCGCCTTCACGGCGCATGGCCAGGACACCGCCGAACAGGCCGATTGATGCGATGACATAGGAGGTCATGAAGACCAGCAGCGCCGCCGCGCCGTATTCAGCGCCCGCCGCCACGGCAATGAGCGCATAGCCCATATTGGCGATGGAGGAATAGCCAAGCAGACGCTTGAGGTTAGTCTGGATGAGCGCACCAAACGCGCCGATCAGCATCGACAGGGTCGCGATGATGGCAATGATCATCTGCCAGTCTTCGAAGGCTGTCGGGAAGGCGGTGAACATCAGGTTCGCAAAGACCACCATGCTGGCCATCTTGGGCGCGGTCGCGAAGAAGGCGACAACCGGGCTGGGGGCACCTTCATAAACGTCCGGCGTCCAGACGTGCATGGGCGCGGCGGATACTTTGAACGCCATGCCCGAAATCATGAGGACCATGCCGAAGAGAAGGCCAATTCCGCCTTCGGCCTCGGCGACCATTTCGTAGCTCGTCGAGCCGGTGAAGCCGTAAACAAGCGAAATGCCGTAGAGCAGGATGCCCGACGCCAGCGCACCGAGCACGAAGTATTTCAGGCCGGCTTCGGCCGAACGCATCGAGTCGCGGTGGAAGGACGCCAGCACGTAGGATGACAGGCTGAGCGTCTCGATGCCCATGTACAGCGTCATGAAATTCGAGGCTGACAGGATGATGCCAATGCCCATCGAGGCAAAGATCACCAGAAGCGGGTATTCATAGCGGATCGTCTCATGGCGCTTGAGGAAGTTCTCGCCCATGAGCAGCGTCACCGCGCCTGCGCCGAAGCTGACGACCTTGGCGAAGTTCACGAAGGGCGACGACTTCACGAGGCCGTCGAACGCTTCCCCGCCCGACCAGTTCATCAGGACGATCACCAGCGCCGCGATGAGCGACAGCGCGCCGAACTTGAAGGATATGCTGTTGAAACGGTCGCCGAAGACGGCGCCGAGCAATACGCCAACCAGACCGGCCAATGCGAGTAGCATTTCCGGGCCGATGGCCGCGATCATCGCCTCGAAGTCAAGCATGGGCGATTATCCTCCGGTGATCATCTGCAGCGCGCGCAGGCTCGACTCGCGCGTCACGTCAAAAACCAAATTCGGTGCAACGCCGAGCAGCAGCGTGCCGATTACGAGCGGGATCAAAGTGATAAGTTCCTTGACCGAAATGTCCTGAATGCCTTCCAGCGCAGGGTTTGTGATCTGGCCGAACACCGTGCGGCGGTAGAGCGTCAGCATGTAGACGGCCGAGAAGATCACACCGAGTGCGGCGCCGGCGGCAGCCCAGCTGGAGGCCAGGAAGGCGCCGGTCATCGTCAGGATTTCGCCGACAAAGCCACTAGTGCCCGGCAGGCCGACATTGGCCATGGAGAACAGCATGAAGATGGCCGCATAGATCGGCATCTTGTGCACAAGGCCGCCGTAGGCTGCGATCTCACGCGTGTGCATGCGATCATAGACGACGCCGACGATCAGGAAGAGTGCGCCGGAGATCAGGCCGTGCGAGATCATCTGGAAGATCGCGCCCTGCACGCCGACCTCGGTAAAGGAGAAGATGCCAAGCGTCACAAAGCCCATATGTGCCACGGACGAATAGGCGATCAGCTTCTTCATGTCGGTCTGACGCCAGGCCACCAGCGAGGCGTAGACGATGGCAATCACGGACAGCGCGAACATCATTGGCTGGAAGAACTGGCTCGCATCCGGGAACATCGGCAGCGAGAAACGAAGGAAGCCGTAGCCGCCCATCTTAAGCAGCACCCCTGCCAGGATGACCGAGCCGGCCGTCGGCGCCTGGACGTGCGCGTCAGGCAGCCAGGTGTGGACCGGCCACATGGGCAACTTCACCGCAAAGGAGGCGAAGAAGGCCAGCCATAGCCAGGTCTGCACCTCGGGCGCAAAGGCGAAGGTCTCAAGCTGCATGATGTCGGACGTGCCGGCCTGCAGGTACATGAAGACCACGGCGGCCAGCATGAAGAGCGAGCCAAGCAGCGTGTAGAGGAAGAATTTGAACGACGCGTAGATCCGGTCCGCCCCGCCCCAGACACCGATGATGATGAACATCGGGATAAGGCCCGCCTCGAAGAAGACGTAGAACAGCACCAGGTCCATCGCGCAGAACACGCCGATCATGAAGGTCTCGAGCACCAGGAAGGCGATCGTATACTCCGTCAGGCGCGTCTTCACCGAGCCGTAGGACGCGATCAGGCTGAGCGGGGTCAGCAGTGTCGTCAGCAGGATCAGAAGCAGCGACATGCCGTCGATGCCGAGCTTGTACTGGATATTGGCGAACCAGCCGATTTCCTCGACCAGCTGGTAGCCCTCGGCCTCCATGTCGAAGCTGGCGAGCATGACGAGCGAGGCCAGGAAGGTTGCGACCGAGAAGATCAGGCCGGCCGTCAGGGCCTTGTTGCCGGTTGCAACGTCGGTCTCCTGGCTGCCTGTCATGGCGCGCACGAGCATGATCAGCACGGCGCCAGCAAGCGGCAGGAAGGTGACCGCTGTGAGAATCGGGAAATCGCCCATCAGCCCGCGCCTCCGACGCGCCAGAAGATCACCGCGCCGAACACGAGGGCCGCGCCGATGATTACGAATGCATAGTGATAGAGATAGCCGGTGTGCATTGCCGACAGGCGGCGCGAAGTCCATTGCGCCAGGGCTGTCACGCCATCAGGGCCGAACCCGTCGATGATGCGCTTGTCGCCAGTCTTCCAGAAGAAGCCGCCAAGCCAGCGCGCACCGGCGATGATCGTGGCATTGTAGATTTCGTCGAAATACCACTTGTTCGCGAACAGGCTGTGCAGCGGACCGCCGGACTTGGCGATCTTTGCGCCGAAACCGCGATTGAAGAGGTAGGTGAAGGTCGCGATCAGGAAGCCGGTCACGGTGACCACGAGCGGCGCCCAGAAGACCCAGCCCGGAACCTCGTATTTCTCTTCCAGCAGGTGATTGTCCGGCGTGGTGTAGATGGACCCTGCCCAGAACTCTGCCTGATGGTGGCCGACAAATGAGCCATAGAAGATGAAGCCGGCGAAGATCGCGCCGAGCGACAGAAGGCCGAGCGGCACCAGCATGACCCAGGGCGATTCATGCGGATCGCCATGATGGCCGTGTCCGTGATCGTCGTGCGCATGGTCATCATGCGCGAGATGGTCGTCGGCGTGGCTGTCAGCCTCATGCGTGTCAGCCGGCATGCTGTCTTCGCGCGGACCGTGGAAGGTCATGTAGATGAGGCGCCAGGAGTAGAAGCTCGTCAGCAGCGCGGCGATGATGCCGAACCAGAAGGCGAGCTGAGCGAAGGTGATTCCGTTCTCGCCGGCCGCAAACGCCGTCTCGATGATCGCATCCTTGGAGAAGAAGCCGGCAAAGCCGAGCTGCGTGTGCGGCACGCCGAGGCCGATAATGGCGATCGTGCCGATCATCATCGCGGCGTAGGTCAGCGGCATGTACTTCGCGACGCCGCCCATCCGGCGCATGTCCTGCTCATGGTGCATGCCGTGGATGACCGAACCTGCACCGAGGAAGAGCAGCGCCTTGAAGAAGGCGTGCGTGAACAGGTGGAACATGGCGGCCTGATAGGCGCCAATACCGGCCGCGAAGAACATGTAACCAAGCTGCGAACAGGTCGAATAGGCGATGACGCGCTTGATGTCGTTCTGCGCCATGCCGACCGTAGCTGCGTAGAGCGCGGTTACCGCACCTATGAGCGTCACCATACCGGCGGCAACCGGCGCGTATTCGTAGATCGGCGATACGAGGCAGACGAGGTAAACGCCCGCGGTCACCATGGTCGCGGCGTGGATGAGCGCGGAGACTGGCGTCGGGCCTTCCATGGCGTCCGGCAGCCAGACATGCAGGAAGAATTGGGCCGACTTGCCCATCGCGCCGATGAAAAGAAGGATGCCGATCACTTCGAGCGCGGGCACGTCCCATGCAAGGAACGGCATCACGAGTTCCTGTACTGGCGCGGCGCTGGCGAGCGCCAGCGGCGTCACCGTCGCATTTTCCTTGATGGCTGAGAGTACCGGTTCGAACTCGACCGAACCGAAGACCAGGAAGACAGCCATGATGCCGAGTGCGAGGCCGAAGTCGCCGACCCGATTGGTCACGAACGCCTTGATGGCTGCGTCATTCGGCGCCTTGTTGTGATACCAGAAGCCAATCAGCAGGTAGGAGGCGAGTCCCACGCCTTCCCAGCCGAAGAAGAGCTGGATGAAATTGTCGGCAGTCACGAGCATCAGCATCGCGAAGGTGAAGAGCGACAAGTAAGAGAAGAAGCGCGCCCGGTGCGGATCTTCCGACATGTAGCCCCAGGAATAGAGGTGCACGAGACCGGACACGCCCGTGATTACAGCCATCATCACAATGGACAGGGCATCGACCCGGATCGCCCAGTTGGCCTGGAACTGGCCGACATCCATCCAGGTCATCAGCGTGATGACATGCTGGACGGCTGCGACCGCGTGCCCACCGCCATGGCCGCCTTCAGCCCCGGCGGTGTGAACGGCTTCCGTCACCCCGCCGCCGAATGCGAACATGAACAGCTGGATGACCGACAGGATGCCAGCAAGGCCGACCGTCGCCGTCGTGATGATCATCGCGCCGCGATCGGTGACGAATTTCTGGAAAACGCCAGCGATCAGCGCGGCAAGGCCCGGCGCCAGAACAATAAAGAGGAGTGCGAAATCCGGTAGCATCTGGCCCCTACCCCTTCATCAGATCGACGCTCTCGACGGCGATGTCGCCGCGATTGCGGAAGTAAACTACGAGAATGGCGAGCCCGACCGCCGCTTCAGCGGCCGCCACCGTCAGCACCAGCATGGCGAAGATCTGCCCGGTGATCGTCCCCGAGAAAACGGAGAAGGCGACCAGGTTGATGTTCACCGACAGCAGGATCAGCTCCAGCGCCATCAGGATGACGATAATGTTCTTGCGGTTCACGAAGATGCCGACAACGCCGACCGTGAAAAGCACCGCCGAAACGGCGAGGAAATGGTTGATCGTAATATCCATGGCTTACAGCCCCTCGCCCGATTTGACGTCAATCCGGCGGATGGCATCCTTGCGCCGCCGCGCGGTCTGATGTGCGATATTCTGGCGCTTCACATGCGGCTTGTGGCGCAGCGTCAGCACGATCGCACCAATCATGGCGACCAGCAGGATCAGGCCGGACAGCTGGAACAGCAGCAGGTAGTCGGTGTACATCACCTGGCCGATCGCCTCGGCATTGTTCTCGGCGCCCGGATAGGGATTGAAGCTGTCGGCATCGGCGCCGCGCGCGAAGGTGGCGAGCGCGATCTCTGCAATGAAGGCAAGGCCAACCAGCGCTCCAAAGGGCAGATAGCTCAGAAAGCCCTGTTTCAACTCGACGAAATCGACGTCGAGCATCATGACCACGAAGAGGAAGAGCACGGCGACGGCACCGACATAGACGACGACCAGCAGCATGGCGAGAAATTCAGCGCCGATCAGCACCATCAGGCCTGCCGAGGTAAAGAAGGTCAGGATCAGCCAGAGCACAGAGTGCACCGGGTTCTTCGCGGCGATCACACAGACTGCCGACACCGTGACAATCGCGGCCAGAATGTAGAAGGCGATCAGTTCCACCGGTTCAGCCCCAAAAATTGAGAGGCGGTCGCCCGCCCCGTGAAAAGTAAAGTGCGCCGCCTAGCGGTACGGCGCGTCGAGTTCAAGATTGCGGGCGATCAGCCGTTCCCAGCGGTCGCCATTCGCAAGCAGTCGTTCCTTGTCGTAGTACAGTTCCTCGCGCGTTTCCGTCGCGAATTCGAAGTTCGGCCCCTCGACAATCGCATCGACCGGGCAGGCCTCCTGGCAAAAGCCGCAATAGATGCACTTCACCATGTCGATGTCGTAGCGTGTCGTGCGGCGAGAGCCGTCCTCGCGAGGCTCAGCCTCGATCGTGATGGCCTGCGCCGGGCAGATCGCCTCGCAGAGTTTGCAGGCAATGCAGCGCTCTTCGCCATTCGGGTAACGGCGCAGCGCGTGCTCACCGCGAAAGCGCGGACTGAGCGGGTTCTTTTCGAAGGGGTAGTTGTTGGTCGCCTTGCGCGTGAACATTTCCCGAAGCCCGAGGCCGAAGGCACTCAGGAAGTCGGTCAGCAGCGCACCGCGAATGGTCTGGACGAGGCTCATGCCTGAACTCCCATATAAACGACGTAACCGGAAACGATGAGGACGGCGGCCAGAGATGTCGGCAGAAATATCTTCCAGCCAAGCCGCATCAGCTGGTCATAGCGATAACGGGGCACAACAGCCTTCACCAGGGCGAACAGGAAGAAGAAGAACACGACCTTCGCCATGAACCAGGCAAGATGGCCGAGGTTGACCACCCATAGCGGGAAGTTCGCCACGAAATCCTCGCCCAGCGGGATCGGACCGTGCCATCCGCCGAGGAAAAGGATCGTCATCATCGCGCACATCAGCACGATGTTGAGATACTCCCCGATCATGAAAAGCAGGTACGGGGTCGAGGAATACTCGACCTGGTAACCGGCAACGAGCTCGGATTCGGCTTCAGGAAGGTCGAAAGGCGGGCGGTTCGTTTCGGCCAGCGCGGACACAAAGAACATGACGAACATGACCAGCATGACCGGGAACAGCAAGACGTGGTTGAAGCTGAACACATGCCAGGACCAGAACCCGCTCGACTGGTTCGAAACGATGTCCGACAGGTTCATCGATCCGACGAGCAGGATCACCGTGATGATGATGAAGCCAATCGAGACTTCGTAGGAAACCATCTGCGCCGCCGACCGCAGCGAGCCGAGGAAAGGGTATTTCGAGTTTGATGCCCAGCCGCCCATGATGATGCCGTAGACACCGAGCGAGGACACCGCAAACAGGTAGAGTATGCCGACATTGAGATCGGAAACGACCCAGCCCGGCGCGACCGGGATCACGGCCCAGGCCGCGAAGGCGAGCGTCAGCGAAAGGATCGGTGCCAGCAGGAACACCGTCTTGTTGGCGCCCGCCGGGATGATGATTTCCTTGAGCAGGAATTTCCCGAAATCGGCAAAGCTCTGCAGCAGCCCGAACGGGCCGACTACGTTCGGGCCCTTGCGCATCATGACCGCTGCCCAGACCTTCCGGTCCATCAGCAGGAGGAAGGCCAGCGACAGCAGCAGGACAATGGTGAACAGCATGATCTGACCAATCACGGTCAGCCAGCCGAACAGCAGTCCATGTTCCTGGATGAATGCACTCATGGCGCTCGCCTACTCCGCTGCTACAGGCGTTTCAAGGCCGCGCTTCATGAGCGAGCACTCCGCCATCGTCTTAGAAGCCCGGGCAATCGGGTTGGTGAGATAGAAATCCTCGAACGCCGCGCCAAAAGGACGCGCCTTTTCAAGCCCTTGGGCGGCGGCTGGCGCCTCCCGCAAGGCTTCGTACCCGGCCGTCCCCGGTGCGAAACCGAGCCCCGCGAAGACCTTGTTTTCTTCACGCAGCACTTCCCGCAATTCGTCCGCCGAATCATAAGGCAGTGTCTTGTCCACGACATCGGACAGCGCCCGGAAAATCGCCCAGCCCTCGCGCGCCTCGCCCTTTGGCTGGACAGCCTTTGAGGTCATCTGGACCCGGCCTTCGGTGTTCACATAGGTCGCGTCCATCTCGGTATAGGCCGCGCAAGGCAGGATGACATCCGCCTTCGACGCACCGGCCTCACCATGGTGGCCGACATAGACGACCTTCGTGTCGCCGAGATTGCTGAGGTCATGCTCGTCACCGCCAAGCAGTACGAGCGTATCGAGACCGCCCGACAGCATCGCCGCCGTGTCGCTGCCGCCCTCACCCGGCACGAAACCGACATCAAGTGCACCGACGCGGCCGGCGGCATTGTGCAGCACGCCGAACCCGGCCCAGTCTTCGCTGATAGCGCCTGCATCCAACGCGATCTTGTGCGCTGCGTTCAGAACGTCGATGCCGTTCTCGCCAACCAGCGCATGCTCGCCGATGACGACCATCGGCCGCTTGGCATCCTTGAACGTTTTCACGAATTCGCTGCTACCCGACAGAAGGCCCGGAAGATCGCCCGGCCCCGTTCCGAGATGCTCATAATCATAGGTCAGGTCGACCGGCTCACCGACGACGCCCACCTTGAGATCGTTCCACAACCAGGCCTTGCGGATCCGGGCATTCCAGACAGCCGCCTCGACGCGTGGATTGGTGCCGATCAGCAGCAGCGCATCGGCGTCTTCGATTCCCATAAGGGTCGGATTCAGAACGTATTTCTCGCGAACACCGTCCGCGCCGTAGCCCGCGCCGGCGGGCCGGCAGTCTAGCGACTTGGTCCCGATCTTTTCTGCCAGGTCCTTCGCCGCCTTCAGCTGTTCGACCTCTGTCAGGTCGCCCGAGAGGAAGCCGATCTTGTCCGCCGGTCCACCCAGGAGCTCTGCCGTACGCGCCAGCGCTTCCTTCCAGCTGGCCGGACGCAGCTTGCCATTCTCACGCACATACGGCTTGTCGAGGCGCTGGCGGGCAAGCCCGTCCCAGATGAAGCGCGACTTGTCCGACAGCCACTCCTCATTCACCTCTTCATTGAGAACCGGCATGATCCGCATCACCGCCGAGCCCTTGGCATCGACACGGATGGCGGATCCCATGGCATCCATGACGTCGATCGACTCGGTCTTGCGCAGCTCCCAGGGCCGCGCATTGTAAGCATATGGCTTGGAGGTCAACGCACCCACCGGGCAAAGATCAATGACATTACCGGATAGCTCAGAGGTCAGCGATTTTTCGAGATAGGTCGTGATCTCCGCATCCTCGCCGCGCGAGATCATGCCGATCTCCTCGACGCCAGCCACTTCAGCGGCAAAGCGGACACAGCGCGTGCACTGGATACAGCGGGTCATGATCGTTTTGACCAGCGGGCCCATATTCTTGTTCTCAACCGCGCGCTTGTTCAGCGCATAGCGCGAGCCGGCCCGACCATAGGCCATCGCCTGGTCCTGCAGGTCGCATTCACCGCCCTGGTCGCAGATCGGACAGTCGAGCGGGTGGTTGATCAGCAGGAATTCCATGACGCCATTGCGCGCCTTTTCGACATAATCACCCTTGGTGAGAATGTTCGGCGGCGTGCCATCCGGATTCATGCGCATTTCGCCGACGGTCTGCGCGCAGCTGGCAATCGGCTTCGGCGCGCCTTTCCACTGAACCAGGCACATGCGGCAATTGCCGGCCACCGACAGGCGCTCATGATAACAGAAGCGCGGAATCTCGGCGCCCGCTTCCTCACACGCCTGCATCAGCGTGTAGGACTTCGGCACTTCGATGTCCTTGCCGTCAATATTCAGCTTGAAAAGATCGTCAGCCATGAATCAGAACTCTTTCACGGGATTGAAGTCGGATTTCCGCGCCGCCGTATTCCAGCGCGCAAGAAGATAGGTCGGGATGATCACGAACAGGCCGCTCATCATGCTGGATGGCCGCCAGATCCGCTCCACGAACAGGTCGTAGGTGACGCCCAGGAGAAGCGCCAGCGTCGCCACAGCAAGGATCGCCCAGAGGAATTTGGTCGAGACTAGCGCCAGCAGGCCGAGGCCGGCCAGCAGCCCCATCTTGATGACGGGAAGGAACACGCCTGGTGCCTGCAACATATCCGGCCCCAGCAGGCGCGCGAGCAGCATCAGGCCGAATACGTTCGTCCCGATGACAATAGCGCACCAGATGGCGGTGATGATGTTGCGCAGCAGGTCCATGCCCCTCGTCTTCCCCTATTCCGCAGCGACGGTGCTGCCCTGCACGAGCGCGCGCGGCGCCCGGTACTGGGTGATGCGGTCTTCGATCTCGTGCCGGAAATGACGGATCAGCCCCTGGACCGGCCAGGCCGCCGCGTCGCCAAGCGCACAGATCGTGTGGCCCTCGATCTGCTGCGAGACGTCCAGCAGCATGTCGATTTCCTTGTGATCGGCTTCACCCTTCGCCATCCGCTCAAGCACGCGCCACATCCAGCCGGTGCCTTCGCGGCATGGCGTACACTGGCCACAGCTTTCATGCTTGTAGAAATAGGAGATGCGCGCGATCGCCTTGATCAGGTCGGTCGACTTGTCCATCACGATGACCGCCGCTGTACCGAGGCCTGAGCGAAGGTCACGCAGCGTGTCGAAATCCATATGGGCGTCCATGATCTGCTCGGCCGGCACCATCGGCACCGACGAGCCACCCGGAATGACGGCCTTGAGATTGTCCCAGCCGCCCTTGATGCCGCCGCAATGGGTCTCGATCAGGTCCTTGAACCGGATCGACATCTCTTCCTCGACATTGCACGGCTTGTTCACATGGCCGGAAATGCAGAAGAGTTTGGTGCCGGTATTGTTCGGGCGGCCGAAGCCAGCGAACCAGTCTGCGCCGCGGCGCAGGATGGTCGGCGCAACGGCAATGGATTCAACGTTGTTGACGGTTGTTGGGCAGCCATAGAGGCCCGCATTCGCCGGGAATGGCGGCTTCAGGCGCGGCTGGCCCTTCTTGCCCTCAAGGCTTTCCAGCAGCGCGGTTTCCTCGCCGCAGATATAGGCGCCGGCGCCGTGGTGGACGTAGAGATCGAAATCCCAGCCATTGATATTATCCTTGCCAATCAGCTTGGCCTCATAGGCTTCCTTGACCGCCTTCTCGAGCGCCTCGCGTTCGGCAATGTACTCGCCGCGCAGATAGACGTAACAGGCATGCGCGCGCATGGCGTAGGACGCGACCATGCAGCCTTCGATCAGCAGATGCGGATCATGACGCATGATTTCCCGGTCCTTGCAGGTGCCAGGCTCGGATTCGTCAGCGTTCACGACGAGATAGTGCGGGCGGTCCCGGACTTCCTTCGGCATGAAGGTCCATTTCAGGCCGGTCGGGAAACCCGCCCCGCCGCGCCCGCGAAGGCCTGACGCCTTGATCTGGTCGCAGATCCATTCCGGGGTCTGCTTCAGCATTTCCGGAACCAGGTGCCACGCGCCGCGCTTCTTCGCCTCTTCGAGATCGGGCGAATGCGTACCATAGAGATTGGTAAAGATGCGGTCCTTATCCTGCAGCATTACTCGTCACCTTCTTCCCGGCTCGATTCGACTTCGCCGGCATCGACCCGTTTGGAGAATTCCGTCTCGGCGCCGCTGGCCAGCTTTTTAGCTTGCCCGACCCAGTCCTCACGGCCAATCCGGCCGCGGAAGGACAGATAGCCCTCGACCCATTTCACATTGTCCGGCGTCCAGGCTGCGATCTGCTCGAACGTATAGATACCAAGCGCGTTCAGCTGGTCCTCATTCTTGGGACCGATTCCGCTGATCCGCTTGAGATCGTCTGCCGGCTTGTCACCCTGCAGCGCTTCGGGCTTGTCGCCTTCAATCTCGGCCTCATCGACTTTCGGCTCTTCGCGATCAGTGTTCGTTGGCGGTGCCTTGTCGGGCTCAGCCTTGGCCTCCGGCTTCGGGTCGCTGGCAGGGGCCGCTTCCGGCAGGTTCGGAAGCGTGCTGACACCGTTGCGGCTGCCGTCATAGAGCCCTGCGTCCTTCAGCGTGGTGGCCCCACCTTCCGGCGCGCTTTTCTGACGGTCCACGAAGGTACCTGGCGCCACATCCACGCCATTCTTGAGCTTGTCCAGGATCTCGCCGAGCGATTCCGGCGTGAGGTCCTCGTAATAGTAGTCATTGATCTGGACCATTGGCGCATTCACGCATGCGCCGAGGCACTCGACCTCTTCCCAGGAGAGACGCTGGTCGTCGGTGACGGCCATTTTCTTGCCGATCTTCTTCTCGCAGACCTTTTTGAGATCATTGGCACCGCGCAGCATGCACGGCGTCGTGCCACAAAGCTGGACGTGATGCTTGCCGACCGGCTGAAGGCGGAACATCGTATAGAAGGTCGCGACTTCGTAGACGCGAATATATGGCATCTCCAGCCTGTCCGCGACGGCACGCATGGCCGGCTCGGACAGCCAGCCATTATTGTCTTTCTGGGCAAGCCAGAGCAGCGGAATCACAGCCGAACGCTGCTTGCCTTCCGGATACTTGCCGAGCCAGAACGCGATGGTCGGCTCGGTCTCCGGCTTGAAGGCGAAGCTGTCGCCGCCAGCTTCCATGTCAAAACGACGAAGTGCCATTATTCGGCCCCTCCGGAAAAATTAGCAACAATCAGAACGCTCACCGGTCGATCTCCCCGAACACGATATCGAGCGAGCCGAGAATGGCCGACACGTCGGCCAGCATGTGCCCCTTGCAGAGATGATCCATCGCCGCGAGGTGCGGATAACCCGGCGCGCGGATTTTCGCGCGATAGGGACGGTTCGAGCCATCCGACACCAGATAGACACCAAACTCGCCCTTTGGCGCCTCAACAGCGGCGTAGACTTCGCCCTCAGGCACGTGGAAACCTTCGGTGTAAAGCTTGAAGTGGTGGATCAGCGCTTCCATCGACCGCTTCATGTCTCCCCGGCGCGGCGGCGAGACTTTGGTTCCAGCCAGCAGAACTTCACCCGCCGGCATGTTCTCGATGCACCACTTCATGATGTCGTTGGCGATCAGCATCTCTTCCATGCGGACCACGTAGCGATCGTAATTGTCGCCATTGTTGCCGACGACCACTTCGAAGACCTCGCCCGGAATTTCGTCATAGATTTCATAGGGCTGCGAACGGCGAAGGTCCCATGGCAGGCCGGAGCCGCGGACCATGACGCCAGAAAAGCCCCATTCCATGATGGTCTTCTCGTCAACGACGCCGATATCGACATTGCGCTGCTTGAAGATGCGGTTTTCCGAGATCAGCCCTTCGATATGAGCGAGCTTCTCGGGGAATTCCTCGCAGAAGACCATGATGTCATCGATCAGCGCCTGCGGCAGGTCCTGGTGGACACCGCCCGGCCGGAAATAGGCCGAGTGCATGCGCGAGCCGGAGGCCCGCTCATAAAAGCCCATCAGCTTCTCGCGCTCTTCAAAGCCCCAGGTAATCGGCGCAAGTGCTCCGACATCCATCGCCTGCGTCGTGATATTGAGCATATGCGACAGGATGCGGCCCATCTCCGAGTAAAGTACCCGGATGAACTTCGCGCGGCGCGGCACCTCAATGCCGAGCAGGCGCTCGATTGCGAGGCACCAGGCATGCTCCTGGTTCATCGGCGCGACATAGTCGAGCCGGTCGAAATAAGGCAGGCCCTGGAGATAGGTCTTGTATTCGAGAAGTTTCTCGGTGCCGCGGTGCAATAGGCCGACATGGCTGTCGATCCTTTCAATCACCTCGCCATCGAGATCCATGATCATGCGAAGCACGCCGTGCGCGGCCGGGTGCTGCGGACCAAAGTTCAGCGTGAATTTACGCTCGTCGATCGGGGTTGCGTCATCAGCCATTGCTTGGCTCCTCCCCTGCTTTCTCGTCGCCGGGCAGCTCCTTGGTCATGCCTTCCCATGGCGAAAGGAAATCGAAATTCCGGTATTCCTGGACAAGTTCGACCGGCTCGTTGACCACGCGCTTTTCAAGGTCGTCATAGCGCACCTGGGTAAAGCCGGTGAGCGGGAAGTCCTTGCGCAGCGGATAGCCCTCGAAACCGTAATCCGTAAGAATACGGCGCATGTCCGGGTGGCCGGCAAAGCGGATGCCGTACATGTCGAACGCTTCGCGCTCGAACCAGTTGGCACTCGGGTGCAGGTCAACAAGGCTCGGCACCGGCGTCGCTTCGTCGGTCTTGATCTTGATTCGAATGCGCTGGTTCAGCCGCATGGAGAGGAAGTGATAGACTACGTCAAAGCGCTGGCTGCGTTCCGGCCAGTCGACCCCGCAAATATCGATCAGCGTCTCGAAGACGCACTGATTGTCGTCCTTGAGGAACTTGGCGAGCTTCACGATCCCGTCGCGTTCGGCATAGACCGTCAATTCGCCATGCTTGACCTCATAGCGCTTGACCAGATCCGCCACGGCTTCACTGGAACGGATATGGTCGCCAAGATCGTTTAGAGCGTCTGTCATGTCTGTCGGTCCGGCCATTAGCGTTCGATCGAGCCTTCGCGGCGGATTTTCTTCTGCAGCTGCAGCATGCCGTAAACCAGCGCCTCCGCGGTCGGCGGGCAGCCCGGAATGTAGATGTCGACCGGCACGATCCGGTCGCAGCCGCGTACAACGGAATAGGAATAGTGGTAATAGCCGCCGCCATTCGCGCACGAGCCCATGGAGACCACATAACGCGGCTCAGGCATCTGGTCATAGACGCGGCGCAGCGCCGGGGCCATCTTGTTGGTCAGCGTGCCCGCGACGATCATCACGTCCGACTGGCGTGGGGAACCGCGCGGCGCCATGCCGAACCGCTCAAGGTCATAGCGGGGATTGCCGGCCTGCATCATTTCGACTGCGCAGCACGCCAGACCAAACGTCATCCACATCAGCGAGCCCGTCCGGGCCCAGGCGATCAGATCGTCGGCGCGGGCTGTGAAGAAGCCCTTGTCGGCAAGGTGGTCGGACAGGCCAGCAAAGAACGGGTCGTCGGCCCGGACATCGTGTCCGCCTTCGACACCGGCGCGGCCGGCTCCGAGTGCATATGGTTTGAAATCGTCGGCCATATTATTCCCACTCCAGCGCTCCGCGGCGCCATTCGTAGATAAAGCCCACGGTCAGCACGGTGAGGAAGAGGACCATGGACCAGAACCCGAAGACACCGATCGTTCCGAGGCTCACAGCCCAGGGAAACAGAAAGGCCACTTCGAGGTCAAAGATGATGAACAGGATCGAGACGAGATAGAAGCGGACATCGAATTTCATCCGCGCATCGTCAAAGGCATTGAAGCCACATTCATAGGCCGAATTCTTGGCCGGGTCGGGTGCGGACGGCGCGAGAATGGCCGATCCTAGAATGAACAGCAGGGAAATGATGACGCCCAACCCGAGGAAAAGGATGACCGGGAGATAGTCGAGCGCAAACTGTTCGATCTCTGTCATGAGGGCGACTCCTGATCGCTTGCCGTCGAAAGCGCCGGGTTAGGACGCTTTCGGCAGATTGGCAACACGTCACCTCATCAATCATAGGGCATTGAGCTGCAGAATCCGCCCCTTGGGCATGCGGCCTGGTGACACGGTGCTGGATCGGGCATCTGGCACGCGCTGCAAACAGGCCGCGCTGCCCCGAAATAGCGACCAAGAGCGCGACTCATGCGTGGCGTACATCGAAAGGCCAAGGCTTCTTCATTGGACACCTGCCGGCGCGTTTTCACACGAAAATCAATTCACTGGATCGATTTCTTTTCGCGGCAGATGAAGAATGAATGGTGCCCGGGGGCGGATTTGAACCACCGACACGCGGATTTTCAATCCGCTGCTCTACCCCTGAGCTACCCGGGCTGGCCGCTTGGGGAACGCGCGTCATAGCTCTGCTGACCCGCCTTGTCCAATCCCCTTTATCAAGTTTTTGCAGCACCCCTGCAGAGGGCTCAGCTGTAGCGGGCTTCGACCTTCGGCTTGCTGCCCGCTTCGCCCGACCGCACAGCCTCGCAGGCGGCTTCGAGATCGGCCAGATAAGCGTCCACTACATCGGCATGCTTGGGCGACAGCATGAGATGCAGGCTGGGCGGCTGCTTCGTCACGGATGTGAACCAGCCGCGCCGGTAAATCTCGCCATAGAGCGCGAAGGAATGCAGGTCGGGATGATGAAAGGCGATCAGGCCAAGGACGGGCTTGCCGACGACCTGGAAACCGAGCCGGTCCAGCCCGGTCTCCAGGCGCTTGCGCGTCTCACAGACCTTGCCCTGCAAACGGCGATAACCTTCGACGCCCAGATAGTTCATCACCGCCCATGCCGCCGAAATCGCTCCGCCTGGACGTGTGCCGGCCAGTGTCGGCGTTTTCATCGGCGCACCGGACCAGCCGGCAAAGTCAAACGGCATGAAGCTGTAAAGATCCTCCGACCGGAACAGCACAGTAGAGGCACCCTTGGCGGCATAGCCGTACTTGTGAAGGTCGGCGCTCATCGACATCACGCCCGGCACCTCGAAATCAAACGGCGGAACCGGCTCGCCATTCATTCGCGCGAATGGCGCGAAATAACCGCCAACGCACGCATCGACGTGCAACCAGACGCCTTTCTCCTGCGCGAGGCGGCCCAGCTCTTCTATGGGATCGATGATCCCGTGCGGAAAGTTCGGCGCGGAGCCGACCATCATGATCGTATCCTGGTCCACGGCCTCACCCATCGCGGCCGGGTCTGCCTCGAAACTGCCATACGTCTTCAAAGGGATACGGCGAACCTCAATGTCCATGAGGTGGGCAGCCTTGTCGAAGGCCAGATGGGCCGACTGCGGAAGGATGATGTTCGCTTGCTCTCTCGCCCTGCCCTGGCTGCGGGCGTAGTCGCGCGCTGTCTTCACCGCCATGGTAATCGAATCGGTCCCGCCGGAGGTCATCGCCCCGGTCGCCCCCTCCGGGCCGTGGAGCAGGCCGAGCGCCATGGAGATCACGTCCTTCTCCATCTGCGCGAGCGACGGAAAGGCCAGCGGTCCGAGACCGTTCTCCGACATGAAGGCCGTATAGGCTTCCTTCTGAACGCGCTCGACATCCTCGCCGGCATTGAAGACATAGACAGCCGTCTTGCCATCCCGCCATTTGGCATCGCCCGCGCCTCGCGATTCCAGCTTCGCCTTGATCGCCGGCCAGTCCTGGCCCTTTTCTGGTAGTTTCATAGCTCGCACCTCCCGCCCACAGCATAGCCGGGTTGCGCGCAATGGCGACCCCTGCAGGACTTGAACCTGCAACCGTCGGATTAGAAGTCCGGTGCTCTATCCAGTTGAGCTAAGGGGCCGGATCGGGCGCTCAGTGCGTCCAGGGTTGCTTGCGATAGGCAGAGAAGTTCTCTGAATAGGACTTCACCAGCCGTTTCGGCTCCCTCGGCTCGTCGACCGTGAAGGTCAGCTTCTCGCGCTTGGCATAGTCGATTGCCTGCTCGCGCGTTTCAAAGTGAAGACGGACCTGGCCGGTCGTATCGTTGATGCTCGTCCAGCCCATGACCGGATCGGCCGAGCGTTCAGCCCCCGAACGGAACTCCAGAACCCATTCATGCGTCTTGCCGCGGCCTGACTGCATGGCTGACTTACGGGGCTTGTAGATACGTGCGTCCATGCCGAACCTCCGAACGAGCCGTCAATCGATGGTCGGAGCGAGAGGATTCGAACCTCCGACCCCCTGATCCCAAATCAGGTGCGCTACCAGGCTGCGCCACGCTCCGACATCGGACGCCCCTTCTATGAAGACACTGTCGGGCGGGCAAGTCCTATTTGCTGGTCCTGCGCAGTGCGCGAAAGGTTGCGTCCGCGCGCGCTGCCAGTTTCTCGCCGCCGACGAGCATCTCGGCCTCGACATGAACGACACCATCGTCGACCGAAACCACTCTCGGATGCGCCTCCAGCCAGTCGCCGGGGCGAATCGTATCGTAATAGCTCGTTGTCAGCTTGAGTGTCACCGACATGCGATGCGTCGCATGCCAGACCGCCCAGGCAAGCGCGCCGTCGGCAAAGGCGCTGACCATGCCGCCATGCATGAAGCCCATGCTGTTGCAGTGCCGGTCGAGCACCCAGAGGCCGCTCCTGATGTCGCCGGTCTCGATCGCCCGGTAAACGGGGCCGTTGCGCGTTGTGAAAGGCCCGCGAGATTTCGAGATCTCGAATCCGGGCGGCGGCGGCTTGGCCTCGCCCTCCTTATCCGACATCAGTGGCGAAAATCGCGTGATTAACTGTATCGCCCGGCTCGATGCCAAGCGCAGCGGCGCGGCCACCGTTGATCTCGAGGACACCTTTCACCGGCATTCCCGGCGAAATCGTGCGCAGCGACCCGGGAACCGTATTGCGGGCAATCATCTGGATCGTGCCATCGGAGGAGATGAACAGCATGTCGAGCGGAATCAGCGTGTTCTTCATCCACATGGCCGGCTCTCGAGGATTGCCGAAGTCGAAGAGCATGCCGGCATTCTCGGCAAGCGACTCGCGGTTCATGAGGCCATAGGAAATTTCCTCAGGCTCGTCGGCGATCTCGATTTCGAAGACCTGCTCGCCTGCCTCGGTTTCAATGGTCAGCGTGCCGGTCTCCAGCCCCTGGGCCATCGCCGCAGCGAAAGAGGACAGTGCGAAAAGGACCAGCGCGGTCATCGTAGATGTGATCAGCTTCATGGAGCTTCGTGTAGCGCCATCGCATCGGGGCGGCAACTATCCGTTGTCGTCCTCTTTCAGCGTTGCGGATGCGATATGCTCGCCCTTCGGGCCTGTCTCGATCGTCGCCACAAGCAGCGTCCCTGATTCGACGCCGCTGATCCCGCCCCGGCGCAGGACGGAAATATGGACGAAAATATCAACATCGCTATTGGGCCGGTTCACGAAGCCGAAGCCCTTTGTGGCGTTGAACCATTTGACTATGACCGTTTCAGGCTCAGCCACCTCGCCCATTTCGCGGGCGAGGACCGCCTTGGGTCGGTCCATCTCGAGGATGTTATCGACCTGCCAGCCCTTGCCGCTGCGAATAGCGTCGCAGACGATGCGGGCGCCCTCATCGGCATAGGCTTCGCCAAATTTCCGAAGACAGGAGATGTGCAGCATGACGTCCGAACGGACTTCGTCATCGACCGTGGAGTCAGGAATGACGAAGCCATAACCCTTGGCGACGTCAAACCATTTGATATGCCCGATAACCCGTACCACGGGCTCAGGTTCAGGCCGTTCGCTTTTCGAAGTCAATGCAGTCATCTACCATCAGTCCCAATTGATCGATGATATGAACGGAAATGGCGAAAGTCATCCCTGGGATGACCGTAGATTCACCAATTGCACGAAAACTGTGATGAAAGTGGCACTCCCTAGGGGAATCGAACCCCTCTTTCCAGGTTGAAAACCTGGCGTCCTAACCGATAGACGAAGGGAGCGCTCGGTTGGAAGGCGTGCGTATAGCGAGGCTTTTTCCGCGGTTCAAGTCGAGTTTCAGCATCCGCTCCAGTTTTTATCAGTTCGATGCCGCGTCGGCTGCATCAACCACTTCAAACTGGACGCGTCTGCGCCCGTTCCACTCATTTTCCTTCAGACGGCCCACAAGGTGCACATTGCGCCCGGCATTGATGGCCTGACCGGCTTCAGTATCGGCCGCGCGCCAGTAAATGCATTCCAGGCGGGCCGAGCCGTCATCGGCGATGAACCGGACATGGTTCTGGCCCACGATGCGCGGCGATAGCGGGCGGACATCCCTGATGGCGAAAACAGGCTGCGGCGCGCCCTGACCGAAGGGTCCGAGGGAGTCGATCTGCTCACAAAGCTCGAGCGTGGCCGCAGCCGGAGCCAGCACGCCATCGACCTCTAGGCGAAGCGCTTCCGCCCGCGCCTCGGCGAATGCGCCCATGTGGGTGGCCATCCAGTCGCTGAAGGCTTCGATTCTTTCAGGCTCTACGCTCAGGCCGCCGGCCATGGCATGCCCACCGCCTGTCAGGATCACGCCTTCCCGGGCCGCCTGGCTGATCGCGTCGCCGATATTGACGCCCTTCACCGAACGGGCCGAGCCTTTCGCGACTGGGCCAAGCCCCTCGCCATGCCCGATCACGATGGTCGGCAGGTGGAAGCGGTCCTTCAGGCGTCCAGCAACAATCCCGATGATGCCGGGATGCCAGCCCTCGCCCGAGGCGACAATCACATTGCGGCCGGGCTGCTGCTCGATCTGCCGTTCGGCCTGTGCCGTCGCCTGTTCGAGAATCATGGCCTCGACGGCCTTTCGCTCCTGATTGAGGCCATCGAGCTGCTCGGCGAGTGCAATCGCTTCGGCCCGGTCGTCCGTGGCCAGTAATTTTGCCGCGAGCCACGGGTCGCCGACGCGCCCGCCGGCATTGAGCCGCGGCCCCAGCATGAAAGTCGCATGATAGACGCTTTCCACCGTCCCGATCCCTGCTATGTCAGCAAGGGCCCGCAGGCCCGGATTCTGGCCGCGCGCCATGATCTTGAGCCCCTGGCGGACAAAGGCCCGGTTGGCATCCTGCAGGGGCGACATGTCGCAAAGCGTGCCCAGCGCGCAGAGGTCCAGCCATTGCAGAATGTCGGGCAACCCGCCTTCGGGCGCGATTCCCCGCTCGCGCGCCACCTTGTTCATGGCGGCCAGTAAGACGAATACGACACCCGCGGCGGCCAGATGCCCATATCCGGATGTATCGTCCGCCCGGTTCGGATTGACCAGTGCAGTCGTCTCCGGCAGGGCCGTGCCCATCAGGTGGTGGTCGACGACGATGACCGGGAGCGCGATACGGCGGGCCTCTTCAAGCGCAGCCGTCGCTGCCGCCCCGCAATCGACAGTGACGACGAGGTCGGCGCCCTGCTCTTTCAGATGGCGAAAGGCTTCAGGTGATGGGCCGTAGCCTTCAAGGAGGCGGTCGGGAACGTAGAGGCCCATCTCCCGCCCCCAGTGCCGGAAATAGCGCGCCAACAAGGCGGAGGAGGTGCCACCATCGACGTCATAGTCAGCAAAGACAACAACGCGCCGGTTTTCAGCGATGGCGTCCAGCAGAAGGCCGGCGGCCTTCTCCATGTCCTGGAAGGTCGAGGGGTCGGGAAACGTGTCCTTCAGACGGGGCGCGAGATAGGACGCAGCGCTGTCTGCTGTCACGCCGCGCAACATCAGCAGCCGGCAGACAAGGTCAGGCAGACCGGTCTGCAGGGCAAATTTCCGCAGCGCGTCTTCATCGGTTGCCGACAGGGACCAGAAACGTCCCGTCAGCGAACGCTCTACTCCGAAAAGCCGACCGACGTCCGGCATCGCCTAGGCTGTGCGGTGGCGCGTGGTAATCTTGCGGACCATGCCGTCGGCCGAGCTCATGACGAGCGTGTCCGTGATCGTGACACCCGGGCGCGAGACGACGCCATCCACCAGGCCGCCCTTGGTGACGCCCGTGGCGCAGAATACCGTTTCGCCGCTCGCAAGCTCGTTGAGGTCGTATTTGCGGTCGAATTCCTCGACACCGACCCGGCGTGCCCGGTTCTTCTCGTCCTCATTGCGGAAGACCAGCCGGCCCTGCATCTGACCGCCGACACATTTCAGCGCCGCTGCGGCCAGCACGCCCTCAGGCGCACCGCCCTGCCCGACATAGAGGTCGATCCCGGTGTCGGAATTGGTTGTGTTGATCACGCCAGCGACGTCGCCATCAGAGATCAGGCAGATGCGCGCTCCAACGCTGCGCAGGCTTTCGATGATCTCGGCATGACGCGGACGGTCGAGCACACAGGCGGTCATCGCCTCGACCGGACGGTCGAGGAGTTTCGCCAGCGCCTTGATATTGTCGGCCGGCGACTCGTCGAGATCGACGATGCCCTCCGGAAAGCCGGGGCCAATCGCAATCTTGTCCATGTAGGTATCGGGCGCATGCAGCAGGCCGCCGCGTGGCGCGATCGCCAGCACGGCCAGCGCATTTGCCATCGCTTTTGCAGTCAGCGTCGTGCCTTCAAGCGGATCCAGCGCAATGTCGATCGCCGGACCGTTACCGGTGCCGACTTCCTCGCCGATATACAGCATCGGGGCTTCGTCGCGCTCGCCTTCACCAATCACGATACGGCCTTGGAAGTTGACCGAGTTGAAGGCGGTCCGCATGGCATCGACGGCAGCCTGGTCGGCTGCCTTTTCATCGCCCTTGCCCGCCAGCTTGGCCGCCGCAATAGCAGCCACTTCGGTAACCCGAACCATCGCATCGGAGAGATGCGGCACCAGAACACTTTCTGTCATTTCTTTCCCTGACCCGCCGGATTTTCCAACCCGGCTCCTTCTTAATCCGTTGACGCTTCGATCGCCATGACTTGCGGCGAACCTACATTCGATTCGAGCCCGCGAACGCGCTCTCTGGCATCCTCCATTTCACCGCGCGAACAGACATGCGTCACGATCGCGATCGGCGCAGCGCCATTCTCGTCGGCCGAATCCTGGAGCAGCTTGTCGACTGATACGCCGCTCTCGGCAAGCGCTTCGGTCAATTCGGCAAGGGCGCCTGCACGGTCTGCCAAACGAACGCGCAGGAAATAGGCGGATTTCTCATCAGGCTTGGCAAAGACGAATTTCCTGACGTCGTGATGTTCGGCCCGGCCAAAGGCCGGACGGGCAATCGGATTGAACAGCTTTGCCACATCGCCCATCACCGCGCTCGCCGTCGGCCCCGGCCCGGCACCCGGACCAGTCAGCGTCACTGCGCCAAGCGGCTCACCCTCGATGCGGACCGTGTTCAGGCTGCCATTGACCCGCGCCAGCGGATGGCTGGTCGGCATGGCCAGCGGCTCGACCCGGCAGACAACGCCGGCATCAGTAATCTTGCCTTCGGCGATCAGCTTGATGCGCAGGCCCAGCCTGTCGGCAAGGTCGAGATCGAGCAGCTCCAGCTCATCGACGCCGCGCACGGAGACTTTCGAGAAATCGAGATCGGCAGAAAAGGCGATCGCGGCCAGGATCGCTGCCTTGTGGGCGGCGTCCATGCCCGACACGTCCAGCGTCGGATCGGCTTCGGCAAAGCCGAGCCGCTGCGCCTCGGCCAGTACGACCTCGTAAGGACGCCGTGTGGTCAGCATTTCGCTGAGCAGGAAGTTGCAGGTTCCGTTCAGGATGCCTGTCACGCGCTTTACATCGACGCCAGCCAGCGAGTCGCGCAGGACGCGCACCACCGGCACACCGCCCGCCACAGCCGCTTCGAACAGCAGATCGACATCGTTCTCGCGCGCAAGCTCGGCCAGCTCCTGGCCATGCATGGCGATCAGCGCCTTGTTGGCCGTGATCACCGCCTTGCCGGATTTCAGCGCCGTCTCGACGGCCACCTTGGCCGGTCCATCCGATCCGCCGATCAGCTCGACGAAGACATTGATGCTGTCATCGGCGGCGAGCTTCGAGGCATCGTCGAACCAGGCGTACCCATCGGTCGAAACCGGACGGTTGCGATTGCGATTGCGCGCCGTGACGCCAGCAATCTCAACCTTGCCCGGCAGCCGCAGCGTCTCCTGTTTCTGGACGAGATCGATCAGCCCGCACCCGACATGGCCAAGTCCGGCGATCCCCAGTTTCAGTGTCTTCAAACTCCTTGCCCTCCGGCCCGCAACTCATGAACGGCGCCCCTGCTATCAGTTTCCTGCGCCTGAAGGAACCGCTTGATGTTGCGCGCGGCCTGCCGGATGCGCTGTTCATTCTCAACAAGCGCGATCCGCACATAGCCGTCCCCACGTTCGCCAAAACCGGCGCCGGGGGCGACAGCGACGCTCGCCTCATTGATCAGCTTGAGTGCGAAGTCGACGCTGCTCATATGCTTGCATGCTTCAGGCAGCGGCGCCCAGCAGAACATCGACGCCGATGGCACGGGAACGTCCCAGCCGGCCCGGCCGAAACTCTCGACCAGCGTATCGCGCCGTGCGCGGTAAATCTGGCGGGTCTCCTCGACACAGTCCTGCGGACCGTCGAGGGCCGCGCAGGCGGCGACCTGGATCGGCGTGTAGGCGCCATAGTCGAGATAGGATTTGACCCGGGCGAGTGCGGCGATCAGCCGCTCGTTTCCGGCGGCGAACCCGATCCGCCAGCCGGCCATCGAATAGGTCTTCGACATGGTCGTGGTCTCGACGGCGATATCCCTGGCGCCGTCGACCTGCAGGATCGAAGGTGGCGGGTCGTCGAAATAAATCTCGTTATAGGCCAGGTCCGACAGGATCCAGATGTCGTGCTTCTTCGCGATCCGGACCGCTTCCTTGTAGAAGTCCAGGTCTGCGACAGCGGCGGTCGGATTGGATGGATAGCACAGCACCATCGCGGTCGGCGGCGGCACGCTGTAGCGGATCGCATGTTCGATATTGGCGAGATACTGCTCAGGCGTCTGCGCGGGCACGCCGCGGATCGACGCGCCGGCAATGATGAAGCCGAAAGAGTGCAGCGGGTAGGACGGGTCCGGCGCAAGGATCACGTCCCCCGGGGCCGAAATCGCCTGGGCGAGGTTGGCAAACCCTTCCTTTGAGCCAAGCGTCACGACCACTTCGCGGTCCTTGTCCAGCGTTACGCCGAACCGGCGCTCATAGTATTTCACGAGCGAGCGGCGCAGGCCGGCAATGCCGCGCGAGGCCGAATAGCCATTCACGTCCGGCTTGCGGGCCGTCTCGCAAAGCTTGTCCACGATATGCTTGGGGGTCGGCAGGTCCGGATTGCCCATGCCGAGGTCGATAATGTCCGCGCCCTCTGCCCGCAGCGCCGCCTTGCGGCGGTTCACCTGTTCGAAGACGTAAGGCGGCAGGCGCCTGATCTTGTAAAATTCACCCGGCATGGGCGGTCTCCTGAGTGGTCGGTTTGGGGCAGTAATTCAGTTCTTATAGTCTAGCGGCGCGCGCGAGGGCGATCAAAACGCGCTTTTAGCAGAGCAATCTGCTGATCCGTCAAGAAATCAGCTGGAGTATCGCGCGCATCGACGCGCTGGCGGATTTCCGCAGCCCACTGCATCATCATCGCTGGTGTGAGGTATGACGGCTCGGATCGCGGGTTGGCGTAGAAGGCCTCGCGAATGGCCTTCTGTTCTGCCGCGCTCTTGACCAGCCCGGTCTGGCGCACCTGGTAGGATCCGTCAGATGGCACAGTATTCAGCTTGGGATAGCCCCTGCCCTGAAACTCCTGCTTGCGTGCCTCATACCAGTCCGGCGCCGCTTCGCGCAGCTCCGAAATCCTGTCCATGGAGCCTGCACATCCGGCAAGCAGGGCACATATCAGCACGGCAGTTAGGCGCATCTGGCGGTTTTTCCCGTCTCGTTGGTGATTCCTAAAACGTTTCATCTCTATATGTGATGATGTAGATTGGCGATAATAAGGTGATGGAAGTTCAGAAGATATGCAGGACAGGGAAAACAGCACATTAAACGCCATCCTGTCAGAGCAGTCTCCTGAACAGCTGCAGGCGATCGGCATGGCCCTCGCCGAAGCAGCTGTTGAGTCGCAGGCGATCCTGACGGAAGTGATGACGCAAGGGCGCCCCATGAGCGGCGCGATGAATGGCCAGGCCGACCCGCATGGCCTGATGGACACCTATGGCAAGCTCGGCCGGTCCCTGGCGACCAATCCGAGCGCCATGCTCAATGCCAATCTCGATCTCTGGATGGGCTGGGTGAACCTCTGGAAGGAGTTCGCCACCGGGGAAATCAGCGCGCCCCAGGACAAGCGCTTTTCCGATCCCGAATGGTCAGCCAATCCGGCCTTCGAATTCATGCGCCGGGCCTATGAGCTGAATGCCGACTGGATGATGTCGATCATGAACTCGGCCGACGACCTGTCGGTAGCCGACAAGCGCAAGGCGCAGTTCTATACCCGCCAGACGGTTGATGCGCTTTCGCCGACCAATTTCTTCGCGACCAACCCGGCGGCCCTGAAGGCGATGCTTGAAACGGGCGGCCAGAGCCTCGTCGAGGGACTTCGCAATGCGCGCAAGGACCTGCAGAGGGGCGGCGGCAAGCTGTCGATCAGCCAGTCGGACGAAACCCCGTTCGAAGTCGGCAAGAACCTCGCGACCTCGCCGGGCAAGGTTGTTTACCGCAATCCGCTGATCGAGCTGCTGCAGTTCGAGCCGTCGACGAAGTCTGTTCACGCCCGGCCGCTGCTGATCTTCCCGCCCTGGATCAACAAGTACTACATCCTCGACCTGCGCGAGGAAAACTCGATGATCCGGTGGCTCACCGAGCAGGGCATCACCGTCTTCGTCGTGTCCTGGCGCTCGGCAGATGAGGAGACCAAGGACTATACCTGGGACGACTATGTGAAGAATGGCGTGCTCGCCGCACTTCATGAAGCAACGACCCAGACCGGTTCGGACTCCGTCAATGCCGTCGGTTACTGTATCGGCGGCACGCTGCTGACCAGCGCGCTGGCCTATATGGGAAAGACCGGCGACAAGCGGATCAATTCAGCCACTTATTTCGCCTCTCAATCGGACTTCACCGATGCCGGCGACCTCATGGTCTTCACTGACGAGAATGCGCGCGCCCAGATCGACGCGATAATCGAGGACAATGACGGCATCATGCCGGGCTCGGTCATGGCCGAGACGTTCAACTGGCTGCGGCCGGTCGATCTCGTCTGGCGCTACGTGGTCGACAATTACATGCTGGGCAAGAAGCCCCGCCCCTTCGACCTGCTCTACTGGAACTCCGACCAGACGAATATTCCGGGCCATATCCACCAGACCTATCTGAACGCTCTCTACGGCCGCAATGAACTGGCAGAGGGCAAGTTCAAGGTGTTCGGCGAGACGGTGAACATGGGGGATATCAAGATCCCCGTGACGATCCAGGCGAGCCGCGAAGACCATATCTGCCCGTGGCACTCCATCTATCGCGCGGCCCGCAAGTTCGGCGGCGACGTCAATTTCGTGCTGGCCGGATCAGGCCACATTGCCGGCGTGGTAAACCATCCGCGCGCGGAGAAATATCAGCACTGGACCAATCCGGACCTGCCCGCAACGCCGGAAGCCTGGCTCACGGGCGCCGAAGAGACCAAAGGCTCCTGGTGGCCGAGCTGGCTTGAATGGCTGGAGCCCAAATCGGGTGAGATGGTCCCGGCAAACCCCGTGCCCGACCGCAAGCTGGGCGCGGCGCCCGGCACCTATGTGAAGATGCGCCTCAGCGCCATCTCGGCAGGAGCGAAGCCGGATACGACTTATTGCGATCCGTTCGAGGCCCCAAAACCCGCTCCGGCCAAGAAACCTGCGGCCAGCCGGAAATCGACAGCCGCGTCAAAGCCAGCGGCTGCCAGCCGTCCGAAGACCGCAGCCGCTTCGAAGAAAACCACGAGCAAGACAGCCGCGCCCGCAAGGAAGAAGACTGCAGCTTCGAACAGCAAGCCGAAGTCCACAAAACCCGCTGCCAAGAAGGCATCGGCGGCCAAGAAAGCCTCAACCGGCGCAAAGGCCGCGCCTGCGAAGAAGAAGGCACCCGCCTCGAAGAGCAAGGCGGGCAAGTCCGGTCAGGGGAAGAGCGGCAGAAGCACGTCCAACCCGAGCGCCTGATCCCAGCCCATCATCAGGTTGAGGTTCTGGATTGCCTGGCCGCTTGAGCCTTTGACGAGATTGTCGATCACACCGAACACGATTACCCGGCCGGATGCCCGGTCCGGAAAGACGCCGATCCGGCACTCATTCGTGCCACGCACATGGCGCGTATCCGGCGGCGGTGAGCCGAGCGGAAGGACGGTCACGAAGGGCTGGCTCTTGTAGGTCTGTACAAGGGCCGCATGGATGGCGTCTGCATCGCCGCGCACATGGCAGGTCACCATTTCGCCGCGCGCCATCGGGATTAGGTGCGGGGTGAACGTCACCTCGACCGAATTGTCACCGGACATCAGCCGCAGTTCCTGCTCGATCTCCGGCGTATGCCGGTGGGTGCCCACCCCATAGGCATGGACGCCTTCGGTCACCTCGCAGAACAGGTTTCCTTCCTTCAGGCCACGGCCAGCCCCGGATGCCCCGGACTTGGCGTCGATGACGATCGTGTCCGTATCGATGACGAGCGGGTTCATCAGCGGCAGAAGGACGAGCAGGACCGCGGTCGGGTAGCAGCCCGGACACGCCACGAGGTCGGCCCCGGCGATCTTGTCGGCATAAAGCTCACTGAGCCCATAGACGGCATTGGCAGTCCGCTCTGGCGCAAGGTGCTCGCGGCCATAGGCAGCCGAATAGGCCTTCGCATCACGGAAACGGTAGTCAGCAGACAGGTCGACCACTTTCACATGCGATGGAAGCGTTTCAATCAGCTCCTGGCTGGTGCCATGCGGCAGACAGCCGAACGCCACGTCCACCTCGTCCCAGCGAACATCATCCGACGTTACAACATCGAGGTCATAGGCCCCTGAAAGATGTGGAAAAATTTCCGACAGGCGCTTGCCCGCCAGCGCGTTGCCAGTGGCCGCGACGGCTTCGACCTTCGGATGGTTCCGGAGCAGGCGCACAGTCTCTGCGCCAGTGTATCCGGATGCGCCGAGTATGGCGGCTTTCAGAACGGATTGAGTCATGGCCCTCCCCTCTCATGCTTTCAGGCAAAGAAAAAGGGCGCTCCCGGAAAGAAGCGCCCTTTCGAACAATCTGGTTGCCCGTACGGCCTAGCGCTTCGAGAACTGGAAGCTGCGGCGTGCTTTCGCACGGCCATACTTCTTGCGCTCGACCGTCCGCGGGTCGCGGGTCATGAAGCCGAACGGCTTCAGGACGGCACGCAGGCCCGGCTCATAATTGACCAGAGCGCGGGCAATCCCGTGACGAACGGCGCCAGCCTGCCCCGAAAGGCCCGAGCCCTTCACCGTGCAGATGACGTCGAACTGGGTGCGGCGGTCCGCTTCGACCAGCGGCTGTTCGATCACCATGCGCAGCACCGGGCGAGCGAAATACTGCTCCTGGTCCTTGCCGTTGACGGTGATCTTGCCGGTGCCCGGCTTGATCCAGACGCGGGCGGTGGCCGACTTGCGGCGGCCGGTGCCATAGGCGCGGCCAAGCTCGTCGATCTTCGGCTCAACAACCACAGCCTCTTCGGCCGCAGCTTCACCACCGGTGACGGATTTCAGGTCTTCAAGCGAATTGGCTGTATCGGACATGGTGATCAGTCGACTCTCTGATTCTTTTCATTCATCGACGCGAAGTCGACGGATTCTGGTTTCTGGGCTTCGTGCGGATGCTCGGCGCCGGCATAGACGCGCAGCTTCGACAGCTGCTGGCGGGCCAGCGGGCTTTCACCCGGCATCATCCGCTTGACGGCGAGCTCGATGGCCCGCTCCGGGAAACGGCCAGACAGGATCTTGCCGGCCGTCGTTTCCTTGATTCCACCCGGATATCCGGTGTGGCGGTAATAGGTTTTGTCGCGAAGCTTGTTGCCGGTGAAACGGGCCTTCTCCGCATTGATGATGACGATGTGATCGCCGGTATCGATGTGCGGCGTAAAGTCAGCGCGATGCTTGCCCCGCAGCCGCTTGGCGACATATGAAGCAAGACGACCGACAACGACATCTGTCGCATCGATGACGATCCACTTGTTCTCCACGTCAGCTGGTGCGTTATAAGTCTTCATTGCTCCTCGGGAGCCTCTCATTCGGAGTGTTGGAATATGTTCAAGCGCCCGCGTTTAAGCGCGCAGACCTTCCCTGTCAACGCAGGGATCGCCGGTTTCCTGCTTTTCTATGCCGCGTCTTGCTCAGGTCCGCAAGAGCCCGAACAACCGGCGCCGGAGTCTGGCGTTACAGAAGCGCCCGGCACAGCTGAAACGACAGATCAGGCCGCCACAGAACCCGATACGCTGCCCGCCGTCTGGATGACGCGGGAGCTCGACTTCCCGGTCAGAAGCATTGGCCTTGCCGGCGGCGCCGGCTCGACATTCGCCGTCGCTTATGATGGCGCCGGCCTCCAGGTCTTCAACTTCGACGGCGAGCGCATTTCCGAAGTATCCGACCATGACGTCGCCGCGCTCGCCCAGGGCCGCTACATGTTGCTGTCCGGCACTCCAGTCACGCTCTATCCCGGCATCGATGCCGAGGGCGAGCTGAAAGTCTGGCTGCATGGCGGGGGCATCCAACCGGCCATAGAGTATGACCTTCGCGGCGCCGAAGGCTCTTCGCTCGCCGGCATCTGCGCCGCCGAGCCAGCCGACCGCGACTCAGCCCTGCTGCGCATCGCCTACTGGACCGAGGCATCCCCGGCGGTGCTCGAAATTGGTGATCTCGTCGAAAGCGGTGGCGAGCTTGAGTGGCAGAAGAGCAGTGATGTCTCAGTCAGCGAACCCATCGAAGCCTGCACCTTTATTGCAGACCAGCCGCAGACCTTCGCCGCGCCGGTGGCCGGGGCTTCGGGGCTCAAACGCCTCGGCCGTGAGACGCTCGTGACACTCGGCGCCGATGGCCGGCTCGATGTCAGCGTCGATGGCGGCGATGTGACCCGCTATGACGTCATCGACGGGATCACCGTCGTGGTACCCGACCAGCCAAAAGCCATTGCCGCGACCGGCGATGCCCGCAGCGGAGGCTATCCCGGCGGGCTGATCGTGCTGGGCGGCGATATTGAGCCGGGCGACCACCGGGTCGTCATGGTCGACCCGAGCAAGGTTACGCTGACGCCGCTGACTGAGGCTGCTGTCGGGCAGTAAGCCAGACCAGCCTTACGGACGCCACGAACACGGCGACGCCAAGCGCCTGGTGCAGGATGGCGAGTTTCAGCGGCGCGCCGTTCACCAGCGTAATGATTCCCCATGCCGCTTGCAGCGTGACCAGCGTTGCAAGCGTCGCGAACTCCCGTGCGCCCGGCTTGCCATACCGCATGACCAGGACGGCCAGTGACAGGCCCCATATGACATAAGCCAGAAGGCGGTGATTGAATTGCGTCGCTTCGCGCCCTTCGAACAGGCTGCGCAGACCAAGCTCGGCATGGAAATAGTGAGACGGTACAAGTTCGCCAGCCATGAGCGGCCAGTCGGTATAGGTCCGCCCGGCATCGAGCCCGGCGACCAGCGCGCCGCTCGCCATCTGCAGGAAGATCAGGCCGAGCATCAGCACCGACACCAGCTTCAGCCGCGATGAGACGGCGAGCCCTTCCCGTCTGCCAAGGTCAAGCCACAGCCAGACCGTATACCCGATGATCACCAGCGCGAGGACGAAATGGGTCGCCAGCCTGTAGGGCGCGACATCCAGCCGCTCGGTCTCCCCGATCCCGCTGGACACCATCCACCAGCCAATCGCACCTTGCAGGCCACCCAGTGCGATCAGGCCCAGAAGGTGGCCCGCGAGCGGCTTCGTCAGCCAGCCTTTCAGCCAGAACCAGGCAAAGCCACCAATGGCGACGAGGCCGATCAGCCGGCCGAACAGGCGATGGCCCCATTCCCACCAGTAGATGTACTGGAACTCGGCCATCGTCATGTTGAAATTCTGTTGCTGGAATTCGGTGGTCTGCTGGTACTTCGCAAATTCGCTCGCCCAGGCGTCCGCGCCGATGGGTGGCAGGGCGCCGCTGATCGGGTCCCACTCGGTAATCGACAGGCCGGAATCGGTCAGGCGTGTCATCCCGCCAATCAGGATCATGGCGTAGACCATGACGGCAATCAGGATCAGCCAGCGGCGAATCCAGAGTGCGGCGATATCACTTTTTGCAGCTTGCCTCATGCGCCCCTATCTGACGTGAACCACCGCATCTGCAAGCGGCCAAGGCGTCGCATCCCGCAGTTTGTTGCAGTTCAAGGAGAAGACATTGCGCAAGATCGTCGCCGGAATCACCCTGCTTGCCTTCATCGCACTGTGGATATTCCTCGCGGCCACCATCGGCACGCGCATCACAGGCGCGCCGGATTGGCTGCAGCTGGTCTTCTATGTCATTGCCGGGGTCGCCTGGGTCATCCCGCTGCGCCCGCTGATGCGCTGGATGAATTCGCGCCCGTCCTGATCAGCTGTCCTTGGGCTTGTCGGGATCGTCGGACAGGCTGCTCGCCTTCCGCCTGAGACGCGCAAACATCTCGGCCGGGTCATTGCGGCGCGGATCGTCCGGGTCGAGATCATCGGTACCGGTTTCGTCGTCAGCCTCGCCTGTCGCCTCAGCTTCAGTCTCGCTGCCGCCTGGTTCCGCGTCGTCCTTATCCTCGTCCCCCTTGAAGGCTTCAGCCACTTCAGGCGGAAGCGTATCGGCGACTGGTTCCTCATCTTCATATTCCGGCGCAGGCGGCCTGAACCCATCGGCAGTTACGCCAGTCAGGTCGATCAGCGCCGTCTCGCCGCCAATCAACGTCCGTCCCGGCTCAACCAGGATCTTGCCTTCCAGCGGCACAAAGACATCACACCAGCCACCCAGCCGGCGCGTGCCGATGGTCTTGCCGGCGGTAACCCGGTCTCCCGCGTCCGCGCGCGTTTCAAGCCGCGGCCCGAGACCGCCTGTCGCGACACGCAGGCCGACCGGAACGGAATCGCCTTCTATCGCGAAGTACAGCACTTCCAGGCCGGCGGAATCTGGCTGCATCGCTGCGAAGGCTTCGGCGGCGCCTTCCTCACGAACGAGGTGATCGATGGTGCCCTCGACCGGGGCGTGGATGTTGTTGGAGGAAAAGGGCGAGGATGAAATCCGCACCCGCATGGCCGGCTCGCTCATGCGAAGCTCCTCTGGCGGATCGGCTTCCTCGATCGAGACGACGACCCCATCGCAGGGTGCGATCACGAGGCCGGGCTCGTCAGGGCTGACGCGTTCGGCTGTGCGGGTTGCGAAAAGCAGGACAAGGCCAGGAATGAAGGCCAGCCAGAAAAGCGGGCCCCACAGCATGCCGAGCAGAATGCCGAGCAACCACGCCGCGAGAAAGCCGACAATGCCTTCCAGGTCGAACCCGCTCTGGAACCAGGGAAATGTCCTGTCTGCGACTGACTTGCTCTTCTTGGCCATCTTGTCCTTCCGTAATCCTATTCGGCGACAGCAGCGAGTTTGTCCCTCGCGGCCTGGCGCTCCCACATGCGGGCATAGGTGCCATCTTGAGCTAAAAGCCTAGCATGAGACCCGCGTTCCACGATACGGCCTTCTTCAAGAACGATAATTTCGTCCGAGTTCTGCACGGTTGAGAGGCGGTGCGCGACCGTCAGCGTCGTCCGCCCCTTCGCGGCCTCGTCGAGCGCGTCCTGCACGGCCGCCTCAGTTGCGCTGTCGAGCGCTGATGTCGCTTCATCAAGGACGAGGACCGCCGGATCGGCCAGGATGACGCGCGCAATTCCGACACGCTGCTTCTCGCCACCCGACAGCTTCAGACCACGCTCGCCGACACGCGTTTCCCAGCCATCCGGCAGGGACTGAATAAACGGAAGCAGCTGGGCGCGCCGGGCGGCATTCTCGAGATTCTCAAGGCTCGCATCGGGACGCGCATACGCAATGTTCGCGCGGATCGTGTCATTGAACAGGACGACATCCTGCGGCACCAGGCCGAGCGCGCCGCGCAGGGAAGCCTGGGTCAGGTCCCGCACATCCTGTCCGTCGACCAGCACCGCGCCGTCATCCACATCGTAGAACCGGAACAAAAGCTTCAGCAGCGTGGACTTGCCAGCCCCGGACGTGCCGACAAAGGCGACCTTCTTGCCTGGCTCGACCTCGAAGGAGATGTCGCGGACGCCGACCGCTCTCGCATCATGGGTGAAAGCCACATTGCGGAACTCGACACGGCCCTCCGGATCGGTGAGCGCATGGGCGTCCGGCTTGTCGGCGACTTCCGGCACCATGCCGAGCAGCCCGTGCAGTTTTTCAAGGTCAACCGCGCCTTGCTTGATCTCGCGCCAGGCAAACCCGAGAATGTTCAGCGGCGCATAAAGGCTCAACAGGACCAGCATGACTGCCGTCAGGTCCCCGACCTCCATTGTGCCCTGCTTGTAGTTCCAGGCTGACAGCGCGAGCACGGCCAGCAGGCCGGCATTCATGATGAAAGCCTGGACCCCGTTCAGCAGGTACATGCTGCGCATCGCCTCGACATAGCGCTCATTGTAGCGCCGCATCGCATCGTCATAACGGCTGGTCTCGCGCTCTTCGGCGGCGAAAGCCTTGACGGTTTCGAAATTGGTCAGCGTGTCGATGGAGACCGCCCGCAACTCCGTGTCGGCCCGGTTCATGCGCCGGCGCTGGCGCACGCGCCATTCGGTGATGATCACCGTGGCAACGATATAGATGGCCACGGTACCGACGGCGATCAGGGAGAGACGGATATCATAGGCGACACCGAGGGCGATGGCGGCCAGCGTCAGCCGCACGAAGGTCGGACCGATATTGAAGGCGAGGAAGCGGATCAGATAGTCCACCGCCGAGGCCGCCCGCTCGATGACACGGTTCAGCGCGCCGGACCGCCGCGTCTGGTGAAAGGCCAGCGACAGGGACTGGGCATGGCCGAACGCATCGACGCAGGCGATCCGCTGCGCATCCTGGCTGACCGGGCTGAAAAGAGCGTCGCGCGCCTGCGGCAAGGCGGCGGCGAGAAAGCGAAGGCCGATAGCCAATGCGATCCAGGCCAGCGCCACCATGAGCGGCTGCGCCTCGGCGCCTTCCCGTCCGGCCACCTTGTTGATCGCATCGCCAAGTATGATGGGCGAGATGACTTCCAGCACAGCGGCGGCCAGCGTCAGCACGATGGCAATCCCCATGACGGGGCGCCATTTCGACAGTTCCGGCCGCCAGAGCAGCTTCAGAATGCGCGCTATGGACTTCCCCAGGCCGCCATCCGCGCTGTCGATCTTGTCATTATCGGGTTCACCAGCCATCGTCTTCATGGGCGCCATATGGGGCCAAATGCAGCTTAGGAACAGAGGATTACTGGCACGAATCCCTGCATCACGATACATGCCCTGCCGTCGATCTTGAGGAAGACAGAATGCCGAAGCTGAAATCCATCTGTGTCTATTGCGGTTCCTCGAACGAGGTGAAGCCGGCCTATATCGAACTGGCGCGGGCGCTTGGACGCAGCCTCGCGCAGCAGGATCTCAAGCTCGTCTATGGCGGCGGCGGCGTCGGCCTCATGGGGGCGTGCGCCCGGGCCGTTCACGAGGCTGGCGGCGAAGTCCTTGGAATCATGCCGAAATTCCTGCTCCAGAAGGAACGCATCTTCGAGGATGTCGAGCACCGAATCGTCGACGACATGCACACCCGCAAGCAGATGATGTTCGATGAGAGCGATGCCTTCATTGTCCTGCCCGGCGGCATCGGCACGCTTGAGGAAGCTGTTGAAATGCTGAGCTGGGCGCGCCTCGGCCTGCATGCCAAGCCAATGGCTTTTCTCGACGAGGACGGCTTCTGGTCGCCCTTCTTCGAACTGATGGATCACATCATCGACGGCAAGTTCACACCGGAAGAGTTCCGGGCCTGTCTCGTCCACGAGAAAACGCCCGAAGGCGCGCTCTCAGCCCTTCGGGACCGCGTTATCGTGATGGACAGCTAGGCCTTCAGGCTTTCGACAGACGCCGAACCACGGCCTCACGCCCGATCAGGGGCAGGATGACGCCCATGTCCGGGCCATGCTCCTGGCCGGTGAGCGCCTTGCGCAGCGGCATGAACAGGCCGCGCCCCTTGCGGCCCGAGGCCTCTTTCAGCGCGCCCGTCCAGTTTTTCCAGGTCTCGGAATTGATCTCGCCCTCCGGCAGCAGTTCGGATGCCTGCCGGATGAAGTCCTCGTCCTCGGCATCGACGATGGGCTCGATCTGGCCATAGGCGATATCCGCGAAATCCTTCGCATCGTTCACCGTCTGGCAGTTCTCACGCACGGCAAGCCAGAAGCGCTCATTGGCCGCTTCCGGCGAGATCGCCTCCAGCTGCGCCTTCACCGCTTCGAATGGCATGGCGTGAACAAGCGTCGCGTTCAGCGCCAGCAGGTCCCGCTCGTCGAACTTTGCCGGCGCCCGGCCGATCTTCGAGAAGGCAAACTCCGATGCGAGCACGTCAAGCGAGTCGCGCGCCTCGATATTGTCGCTCGTGCCGAGCTTGGCGAGATGCGAGAGGATCGCCATCGGGAAGATGCCGCGCGCTTCGAGCGTGTCCATGCTGAGTGAACCGAGCCGCTTGGAAAACGCCCCGCCCTCGGCATCGACCAGGAGCGGCGTGTGCGCCATATCCGGGGCCGTTCCGCCAAGCGCCTTGAAGATTTCAATCTGGGCGCCGGAATTGGTGACGTGGTCCTCGCCGCGCACGACATGCGTGATCTTCGCATCGATATCATCGACCACCGACGGCAGCGTATAGAGATAGGAGCCGTCCTCGCGGATCAGAACCGGGTCCGACACGCTGGCTGTATCAATGCTTTGCGGGCCGCGCACCAGGTCGTTCCATTCGACGCGCTCGCCAGACAATTTGAAACGCCAGTGCGGCTTGCGGCCTTCGGCTTCGTATTTCGCCTTGTCCTCATCGGTGAGATTCAGCGCCGCGCGGTCATAGACCGGCGGGCGCCCGCGCGAGAGCGCAATCTTGCGCTTGCGGTCGAGCTCGTCTGCGGTCTCGTAGCAGGCATAGAGCAGGCCAATGTCGCGCAGCTTGTCGGCTGCGGCGTCATACATGCCGAAGCGCTTAGACTGGTTGAACGTGTCGTCCCAGACGAGGCCGAGCCAGGTCAGGTCCGCCTTCAGCCCGTCTTCATAGGCTTGCGTCGAGCGTTCGGTATCAGTGTCGTCGATCCGCAGGATGAACGTCCCGCCCTGCCCCTTGGCGAACAGCCAGTTGATCAGTGCGGTGCGGACATTGCCGACATGGAGCTTGCCGGTCGGAGACGGCGCGAAACGGACTATGGGTGAAGACATCAATCGTCCCTGAAACGGTTCGTGATCGGATAGCGGCGGTCGCGGCCGAAATTCTTGCCGCCGACCTTCGCGCCGGGCGGCGCCTGCCTACGCTTGTATTCGGCAAGATACAAGAGATGCTCGATCCGTTTGACAGTCGCCTCGTCATGACCGCGGGCCATGATGTCGCGAATGTCCTCTTCATTATCGACAAGACCGCGCAGGATGTCGTCGAGCGTGTCGTAAGGCGGCAGCGAATCCTCGTCCTTCTGGTCCGCTCGCAATTCGGCGGATGGCGGCTTGGTGATGATGCGCTCAGGGATGACCTCGCCGGCCGGACCGAGCGCGCCTTTCGGATGATGCTCGTTGCGCCAGCGCGACAGGGCGAAGACTTCCGTCTTGTAGAAGTCCTTCAGCGGGTTGTAGCCGCCGCACATGTCGCCATAGAGCGTCGCATAGCCGACCGCCATTTCGGACTTGTTGCCGGTGGTGACCACCATGTGGCCGAACTTGTTCGACAGCGCCATAAGCGTCACGCCGCGCAGGCGCGACTGGATGTTTTCCTCCGTCGTGTCCGGCTGGGTTTCGGCAAAGGCATCGCCCAGCATCTCATCCATCGCGCTGACGCCCGGGGCAATATTGATGATGTCATAGCGCACACCCAGCATTCCCGCGCAGAGCTTGGCGTCCTCCAAACTTTCGGACGAGGTGTATTTCGACGGCATCATCACGCACCAGACCCGCTCAGGGCCGAGCGCATCGACGGCGATGGCCGCCGTCAGCGCGCTGTCGATGCCGCCTGACAAGCCGATCACAACGCCCGGAAACCGGTTCTTGTTGACGTAGTCTCCAAGCGCCAGCGTCGCTGCGCGGTATTCCATGTGCCAGCCATCATGATCGAGCCGGCAGCCGCGATCCTTCAGGATGAAGCGTTTGGCCTCGATATCGAACTCGGTCAGCTCCGTCCCGGCCTCGAACTGGCCTATGAGGCCGCAGCGCTCGCCATGGGTGGAGTTGGTGGCATAGGAACCGCCGTCGAAAACCAGCTCATCCTGTCCGCCGACCTGGTTGACGAAGAGGTATGGCAGGTCGAGCCCGCTCCAGCGGTCGAAGGCTTCAGCGCGTTCCGCATGGATGCTGCGCCGCCATGGCGAGCCGTTCGGAACGATCAGAAGGTCCGCGCCCGCCTCTTTCGCCGCTTTCGGTACGCGTTCGAACCAGACATCCTCGCAGATGGCGAGACCGATCTTCACGCCTTTCAGCTCGACGACGCAGGCCGGCGAGCGGCCCTTCTCGAACAGGCGCTGCTCGTCGAATACGCCATAATTGGGCAGTTCCTGCTTGTCATAGCGCGCAGAGATCCGACCGTCTTCGCAATAGATAATGGAGTTGAACAGGCCATCATCCTGCCAGGGCGACCCGATGATACAGGCGGGCCGCTCTGCGGTTTCGCTGGCCAGCTTGCGGACCGCTTCCATGCAGTCTTCGACGGCGCTTGGCTTCAGGACAAGATCTTCCGGCGGATAGCCGAGGATCAGCATTTCCGCGAATACGACAAGGTCAGCGCCTTTTTCAGCGCCTTCCTTCAGGGCCGCACGTGCCAGTTCGAGATTGCCGTCAATGTCGCCGACAATCGGGTTTAGCTGGGCGGTTAGAATCTTCAGCGTCTTCGTCATTCCGCTCACTTAAAGAGCGTTGTCAGCGCTGCAAAGCCCCTAGAAGGGTGTCACAGACACGATGCACCTGATCTTCGGAGAGATAGGGGTGCATTGGCAGGCTGAGAACTTCGCGCGACGCACGCTCACATTCGGGCAGGCCGCGGGCCGGCGCGAACTGCTCGAAGGCCGGCATCTGGTGGATCGGCGTGTCGTAATAGATCGCCGTCGGAATGCCTGCTTCGGAGAGCTTGGCACGAACCGCATCGCGGTCCGGTACGCGCACCGTGTAGAGGCCATAGGCCGGCTCGTCGCCCTGCTTGACGCTCTGCGTTTCGACTTTCCCGGCAAGGCGCTGCTCGTAGACACTCGCAGCCACGATCCGGCGCTGGCGCTCGGCTTCGAAAATGTCGAGCTTTTCCGACACCACGGCGCACTGGATCGAATCGCAACGGCCATTGATGCCGACGCGGATCGATTCCTTGCGATTGTCGCCCGTCCCATGCCAGCGGATGGAGCGCAGCAGCTCGCCCATCTCTTTGTCGCGCACCAGGATCGCGCCGCCATCGCCATAGCCGCCGAGCGTCTTTGTCGGATAGAAGCTGGTGGCCGAAATCTCTGCCAGCGTGCCGATCCACTTGCCCTCCTGCTTGCCGCCAAACGACTGCGCAGCGTCAGCGACGATCCTCAGGCCATGCGCGTCGGCAACCTCCTGGATTGCGGTGTAGTTGGCGGGAAGACCGTAAAGGTCGACCGGGATGACCGCTCGCGCCCTGAGATTGCGGGTTCCTTTGACGCGCTGGATCTTCCGCTCCAGGTCTTCGGGATCCATGTTGAAGGTGCCCGGATCGATGTCGACCAGGACTGGCGTCGCCCCGGCGAGGAGCACAGCGTTTGCCGTCGCATTGTAGGTAAAGCCCGGAATGAACACAGCATCGCCATGGCCATAGCCGAGCGCGATCAGCGGCATGACAAGCGCCTGCGTACCGGAACCAACGGCAACGGCATCGGCCGCGCCGGTGAATTCGCAGAGCTTGGCCTCGCATTCATCGACTTCCGGTCCGCCAATATAGCGGCCGTGGTCGAGGATCGTCGTCCAGCGCTGCTCAAGCGCAGGCCGGATCGTCGCCTGCTGGGCCTTCAGGTCAAAGAACTGGATCGGCGCATCGGCGGGAAGGTCGATCATCTTTTCGGCAGCGGCCATGGCTCAGGCTCCAATCGTCTGAAGAGCGGTCTGTTCAATGAGCTCGGCAAGCCGCACCGCTTCGGCAGCTTCCCGGCCGGGAATGGGGGTTGGCCGCTCGCCGAGGCAGGCGGCAAAGAAGGCTTCGTCGGCAGCGCCAAGCGAATCGGGCAGCACCTCGGAGACATCGGCCCGGATCGTATAGGGCGTGGAGTTCTCGACCTTGCGGGTCAGGAAATCGACCGAAATCGTGCCCGAGGGATAGGTCACTGTCATCGCGCGCCGGCGCTCGGGTGCCGCGCGGCTCGCCTTGATCACGGCGCTGGCGCCGGAGGGAAATTCGAGATCGGCCACCGCTTCATCGATATGCGGGGTATGGTGGCGCCGCCCTTCGCCGCGTGCCTTCGCATCCGTGCCCGCCAGCGTGACCGCAATATCGATGTCGTGGATCATCAGGTCCCAGATGACGGAGACGTCACCAGCCCGGCCTTCCGGCGATGGCGGCCCTTCGCGAACGGACTCGATCGCAATCGGCGATTCATCGATCTCGTAGAACCCCATCGCCTCGAGCACGAGGCGCTCCTGATGGCCCACCTGGAGGACGAGGCGGTTGCTGTCGGCCAGTGCAGCAAGCGCCTTGGCACTGGCGCCGTGCAGGGCCAGCGGCTTTTCCACGAGCACGTGAAGCCCGGCCTGGAGTGCGCCTTCGACAACCGCTTCATGATAGGTCGCCGGACAGGCAACCAGTACGGCATCGCAGCTTGCGTGCAGGTCGGCCTCGCTCTTGAAGGTGGATGTCCCGTGTTTTTCAGCCAGGGCTTCTGCCCGCGCCTGGTCGGGATCGAAAATACCGGTGAACCGGGTTTTCGCCGACGCGGCAATCTTGTTGGCGTGATAACCGCCAAATACACCTGCCCCGACCAGCCCGACTTTCAGATACGCCATTCTACACTCCAGTTTGGCTCCCCATCACACCGCTTTGGCAGTGCACGCAACTGGCGTCTTCAGCCGCGTTCATCAAAGAGTCTTGCGAAATCTTACCGGTTCGCCTTCACAGGGACCGCCCTCTCCTCCATCTGTGTTGTCAAACATAAGCAGGAGGAACAATGATGCCGTCAATCAAATCGAAGGAATGGTCGCTCGCAAACCGCCCCGTCGGAATGCCGAAGCTCTCCGATTTCGGGATGCGGGAAACAGACGCCCCCGAACCCGGCAATGACGAGATACAGGTGCGCAATTCCTGGATGTCTGTCGACCCATACATGCGCGGCCGGATGTATGACCGCGAAAGCTACGTCCCGCCCTTCCAGATCGGCGAAACCCTCCAGGGCGGCGCGGTCGGCACCGTCGTCGCGTCTAAACATCCCGACTATGCCGAGGGCGACCTTGTCGTCTCGATGGCAGGCTGGCGCGAAGCCTGGACGGCAGCGCCCGAGAGCGTGATGGCGAACAAGGTTCCAAAGACAGGTCTGCCCGATTCCGCCCTGCTCGGCGTGGCCGGCATGCCGGGCCTGACAGCCTATGCCGGCATTCTCCGCGTTGCTGAACTGAAGGAAGGCGACACGGTCTTCGTATCGGGCGCCGCCGGCGCGGTCGGCTCGACGGTGGTCCAGATCGCCAAGATCAAGGGCTGCACCGTGATCGGGTCCGCGGGCGGTGCTGAAAAATGCAAACTCGTCAAGGAGTTGGGCGCCGATCATGTGATCGACTACAAGCAGCATGACACCTACGACTCCCTGCTGGGCGCGCTCAGGGCCGCCGCCCCGAAAGGCATCGATGTCTACTTCGACAATGTCGGCGGCGATCACCTGCAGGCGGCGATCGAATGCGCCCGCCCGATGGGCCGGTTCGCGATCTGCGGCATGATCAGCCAGTACAATGACACCGAACCCCGGCCCGGCCCGAACAACATCATCCAGGTCGTCGGCAAGCAGCTCACCCTGCGCGGCTTCATCGTGTCGTCGCATGTTGATCTGCAGCCGCAATTCCTTCAGGACATGGCCGGCTGGATTCAGTCCGGCAAGATGAAGTTCGAAGAGACGGTCATGGAAGGGATCGAGGCGGCGCCCGAGGCGTTCCTCGGCCTGTTCCAGGGGCGCAACAAGGGCAAGATGCTCGTCAAGCTCACCTGACCGTCCAGTACCCTGATGGAGCCTAGCCATGGCGCGCCTGTTCGACGCCTATATCATTGTTGACTGGAGCGCGGCGAGCAAACCGGCGCAGGGAGCCAATTCCGTCTGGATTGGCGCCCTCGCCCGGGATGCGCGCCTGAAATTCCAGTTTCAGGCCGCCAATCCATCCACGCGCCTTGCCGCCCGCGACATGATCGCCGGCCTCGCCGAACGCTTTACCTCGCGCGGCGACAAGGTGCTGATCGGTTTCGACTTCAGCCTCGGCTATCCGGCCGGGACCGCCGAGGCGATCGGCCTTAAAACCGACGGCACGCCGGCCTGGCAGGCCATGCACGAGCATCTGTCGTCCAAGGTGAAGGAAAAGGCCGACAATTCGAACACCCGGTTCGCCATCGCCGCGGGCCTGAACTATGCCATGACCAAGGGGCCGCTTCCCTTCTGGGGCGCGCCTGCCCGTGATCAGATCCAGACGCTTTCCGGCACCAAGGGCGACTTTGCGAAATCACCCGTTGCCGAGTACCGGATCTGCGAGGAATGGGTCAGAAAAACTCAACGATCGAAGCCGAAATCGAGCTGGCAGCTTTACGGCGCGGGCTCCGTCGGCAGCCAGGCGCTGCTCGGCATTCCGACCGTCCAGGCGCTCAGAAAGACGCTGCCGAAATCGGCCATCTGGCCGTTCGAGACCGGCTTCGAGGCCTTCGATGCGGAGGCGCTCACGGACACCGACATCGTCTTTGCGGAAGTTTATCCGTCGCTTGTTTCCGCGAAGCCCGAAACCGGCGAAGTCGCCGATCAGGCGCAGGTCCGCGCACTCGCCCACCACTATTACGGATTGGACGAATCCGGAAAACTCGGTGCGCTTTTCGGGCCTCCGGAAGGGCTTGACAGCACACTTATCCCCAAAATTGTCGGGGAAGAAGGCTGGATTCTGCTGAAATAGCCCGTGGTTATTGGGTTTTCGGGCTATTTACCCCCTCCGAATCGTGTAGAAGACGAGCGCGGCAAGATATCGCCGTAAGCTAAAAGGAGAGCCCAATGAACAAGGGTGAACTTACCAAGGCCGTCGCAGAATCGGCTGGCATGTCTCAAGCAGACGCCGGCAAGGCGGTCGACGCTGTTTTCGACACCATCTCTGGCGCCGTGAAAAGCCGCAAGCAGGTGGCCATCGCTGGCTTCGGCACCTTCCACGCCAAGACCCGTGGTGCTCGTGAAGGCCGTAACCCGGCAACGGGTGAAACCATTCAGATTCCTGAGAAGACCTCAGGCGCCTTCAAGCCGGCATCGGCCCTGAAGGACATCTAAACTAAACTCTCCCGTGAGGGGACTTTAGACTGTTTGGCGGCGCGCTGGTCTCAACCGGCGCGCCGCTTTCATTTCAAGCAGGCCGGTTTGCAGCAGCCCGGCAATCATCGAGGCGATCAGCACGCCCTGCATCATGCCCATCGCGCCGCCGCCCTGATAGAGCCCAAAATACCAGGTCGCCGGAATCATGATGAGGAAGTACGAGCCAAGATGGATAAAGGTCGGCGTCCAGATGACGTTCTGCGCCCGCAGCGCCATCGAGGCGACGTTCTGCAACCCGTCGAAAACAATGACGAAGGCGGTGAAGCCGACCAGCGGAATGAGCTCCGGCCGGATCGAGACGCCCGCCACCTCCGCTTCGGACTTCACCAGCAAGCCGGCGAGCGGTGCCTGGAAGGTGTAGACAAGGATACCCAACACCACGCCAATGATGACCCCGGCCACGATGCCGAGGCGCGAAGCTTCACGCACCTCGTCGGCATTCTTGCGGCCATAGGCTTCAGCCACCCGCACGCTCGTTGCGGTGCCAAGGCCAAGAAAGGCCATGAAGCAGAAGCCGATGACGTGGATCGACATGCCGTAGACCGTCGTTGCGGCCGTGCTGATCCAGGTCGCGATCACAAAGGTGAAATTGAACCCGCCCCATTCGGCGATGTTCGACACAGCCATGCCGTAGCCGACCGAGAACTGCCGCCGGTTTTCCTCCGGCGGGCCTTCCGGCGAAGGCTTGAAGCCGGGCGTGAACCACCAGACGGCGGGCAGGAAGAGGAGGACCAGGAACCAGCGCGTTCCAGTCGTCGCAATCGCGACGCCGTCCGCACCAAGCTTCGGCATGCCCCACCAGCCCGCCACGACGGCAAGGTCGATGACGAGATTGATCAGCACGCCAGCATACATGATGGCGGTCACGACCAGCGGACGGCGTAGCGCCTCAAGGTAAGAGCCGGCAACATGGGTGAGCATGTGCCCGATCAGGCCGAAGCCGAGGATTTTCGATACCGACGCTGTGCCGCTCGCGACGCTTTCCTCAAAGCCGAGCCCGCGGAACATCGGCCCGACGAGGAAGAAGATGGCGAGGGTCAGGACGCCGCCGAACCACAACGAAAACCGTATGCCGCGCCGGAAGATGCGCCCGCTCTCTTCGGCCTTGCCGACGCCGGCAAGCTCAGCGGTAAGCACCGAGACACCCATGAGCAGGCCAATGGTCAGCCCGAGCGAGACGCCGATGGGCAGCCAGGAGTTCAGAACAAAGGGCAGCTCACCCGGCGCATTCTGGCCGAGCACGATCACGTCGGTCAGGCCCATCAGCATCATCGCAGCACGCGAGACGGCGATCGGCCCTGACAGCCGCAACAGATCTGCAATGTCGGACGGCCGCGCCCAGGCGGGCCAGACCCGCCTGCGGTGCATGGCGCTGTCTCCCTACGTCTTAGCTCGCAGCGCGAGTTTCTGCGTTGACGGCTTCTTTCATGAGCTGGAGCTTCTCTGCGATCAGGAAGGCCAGTTCAAGGGCTTGTTCGCCATTCAGACGAGGATCGCAATGAGTGTGGTATCGCGATGACAGGTCAGCTTCGGAAATCGCCTGGGCGCCGCCGATGCATTCGGTGACATCCTGGCCGGTCATCTCGAAGTGGACCCCGCCCGGGTAGCAGCCTTCAGACGACACGATGTCGATGAACTGGCTGACCTCGGACAGGATGCGGTCGACCGGACGGGTCTTGAAGCCGCTTTCCGTCTTCAGCGTGTTGCCATGCATCGGATCGCAGGACCAGACCACGCTACGCCCGCTCTTCTTCACGGCGCGGACAAGCGGCGGCAGGCCCTTCTTCACACCGTCCGATCCGAAACGGGAGATCAGCGTGATCCGGCCCGGCTCATCATTCGGGTTCAGCGTGTCGATCAGGCGAACCAGCTCGTCGGTTTCCATGCCCGGTCCGCATTTGATGCCGATCGGATTGCGGACGCCCTTGCAGAACTCGACATGCGCATGGTCGATCTGCCGGGTCCGGTGACCGATCCAAAGCATGTGAGCCGAGGTGTCGTACCAGTCGCCCGACGTGGAATCGATGCGTGTCATTGCTTCCTCGAAGCCGAGCAGCAGCGCTTCATGCGAGGTGTAGACATCGACCTTCGCCATCTGCGGCACGCTCTGCGAATTGACCCCGCATGCATTCATGAAGGACAGCGCGTCGCTGATGCGATCGGCCAGGGCCTCATAACGCTGGCCCTGCGGCGAGCGGTCGACGAAGCCCAGCATCCACTGGTGCACATTGGCGAGGTCCGCATAGCCGCCCTGGGTGAAGGCGCGCACAAGGTTCAGCGTCGATGCAGCCTGGGAATAGCCCTGGATGAGACGCTCCGGATTGGGAACACGCGCTTCCGGCGTGAAATCCATGCCGTTGATATTGTCGCCGCGATAGGAGGGCAGCGTTTCGCCATCCACCGTTTCCGTCGGAGAGGAGCGCGGCTTGCCAAACTGGCCTGCCAGACGGCCGACTTTCACCACGGGCTTCGACGCGGCGAAGGTCAGCACGACTGCCATCTGCAGCATGACGCGCAGCGTGTCGCGGATGTTGTCGGCGCTGAATTCCTTGAAGCTTTCGGCGCAATCGCCGCCCTGCAGCAGGAAGGCTTCGCCCGCGGCAACCTTGCCGAGATCCTTCTTCAGATGGCGCACTTCACCTGCAAACACCAGCGGTGGAAATCCCTTCAGTCGGGTTTCGACTTCGGCGAGGGCGGCGGCGTCCGGATAGTCCTCCGGAATGTGCTTTGCCGGCTTGCTTCTCCAGCTGTTCGGTGTCCAGGTCATCTCTACTTTCCTTCCAAGCGCGCGTATCAATCACATCGGGCTTGCCGACACAAGTTTTACCACATTTTGAGGCACAGTTGGTGGCGGAATCACTGCGCTTGCCTTACGCAGCGGTATAAAAGACGAAGCGAGCCTCCCTCATGTCACACGCGTTCATTGTCCACGGTCCAAAAGATGTCGACAGCCTCTTGAAGGTGCATGAAGCGCTGCGACAGGCCGGTATCGCCACATGGTACGAGCCGCCGGGCGCCGATACGCGCGAGAGCCAGGCATCGACAGCCGAGGCTATCGACAAGTCCTTCGCGATGATCGTCCTGGTATCCGCCAGCAGCATCCGCTCCCGCGAGGCCCAGGCGCAGATCGAGCGCGGTATCGCCCGCGGCATGACCATCATTCCCTTCCGGATCGACAATGCCCGCCTTTCGGGCACGTTCAAGAAGCAGCTGGCGGAGAACCTCCGCCTGGCGATGATGGATGAAGGCGGTCTTGAAAAGCTGGTGGCCGAAGTGCGCGGCCGCTACCGGCGCAAATGCCCGGTCCTGTCGGTCATGAACCTCAAGGGCGGTGTCGGCAAGACGACGATCGCCGCCCAGGTCTTCGGCGCCTGGCAGGCCGCGCTCGGCGGACGCGTCCTGCTGATCGATCTCGACCCGCAATACAACCTCACGCAGACTTTCTTCGACATGGAAGCGGCCGACCAGAGCGCGGCGAAGGACAAGTCCGTCATCTCCCTGTTCGAGAAGAGCCGGCTGCATGCCGTCGATGCGCCCTCGCCGGCTGAACGCTGGAACCACCTGTCGGCCGATCCCTTCCCGACGCCAGCGGCGGAGGACATCGTTCATCCACTGCTCGGCGGCGACGGCCCGGGCGGCGTGCTCGACCTGATTTCCGGGCAGTTCGAAATCTCGAAATACGCCTTTGCGACGGACTCGGCGGCCCTGTCCGCCATCGACACGAACTTCCAGCGCACGATCGATCACCTGCGCAGCAGCTATGACCTGATCGTCTTCGACACCAATCCGAATGCGACTTTCCTGACGCGCTGCGCGCTGGAAGCCTCCGACCGGGTCATCGCGCCGATGCATCCGGACATGTACTCGCTGCGCGGCGTGAAGCTGCTCAACCAGGTGCTGAACGAGCATATCCGGCCCGATAACCGGCCCGAGCTGTCGGTGCTGTTCAACAAGGTCTCGCGCAACGAGCAGTCGACCTTCGAGGCCGATGCCCGCAACGGTGCCCACGACCAGCGTGCCGGGTTTGATCTCGCGGGCGCCCTGCTGCAGACGGCCCTTCCCCGCAGCGGCCACCTCGATGTGCGCTCACCAGAGCCGGACCAGGCACCGTGGAAATCGCTGGTCATTCATAATGGCCGCGGCGGCGGGCTGAAGAAGATCCGCGAGTCGCTGACCTCTGCCGCCTCCGAAATCCGCGAGCGCCTGCAGGCGGCCTGAGCCACCCGCGCCCGCCCCATCAGGCCGGTTCGGTCTCAGGTACCCATTTCTGGCGCATGGTGACGATCTCTTCGGCGATGGTCGGATGCACCGCGCAGGTCGCATCGAATTGCTGCTTGGTGACGCCCATCTTCACGGCGATGGCGATCATCTGGATCATCTCGGCCGCTTCCGGGCTGACGATGTGGACACCGACCACGCGCTGGTCGTCGGCTTTCACAACGAGTTTCATCAGCACCCGCTCCTTGCGCTCGAGCATGGCGACCTTCATCGGGCGAAATTGCGTCTTGTAGATATCGACGTGCTTGAACGCCTTGCGGGCTTCGGCTTCGGTCATGCCGACCGTGCCGACCTCGGGCTGGGTAAAGACGCCTGACGCGACATTGTCATGTTCGAAGGACCAGTCCTTGTCGCCAAAGACGGTGTCAGCAAAGGCATGACCTTCGCGGATCGCAACCGGCGTCAGCTGAATGCGGTCGGTGACGTCGCCGACTGCGAAGATGTTCGGCACGCTGGTGCGCGAGGCATCATCGACGATCACAGATCCCTTCTCGTCGAGCTTCACACCGGCCGCATCACAGCCGAGACCGTCCGTCGCCGCCCGGCGCCCGACCGCCATCATCACGACATCAGCCTTGAGCCGGGTATCATTGGTAAGATGCACCTCGTAGGGGCATTCCCCGTCGGTCTTCTCGATCCTGTCGAAGACCGTCTGGGTGATGACCCGGACGCCAGCTTCTTTCAGCCCTTCATGCACCGCGGTGCGCACATCCCAGTCAAAACCGTTGAGCACCGTGTCCCCGCGATAGACCAAGCACGTCTCGACACCGAGGCCGGCGAAGACATGCGCAAACTCGCAGGCGATGTATCCACCCCCGGCGATGACGATGTGCCTGGGGAGTTTTTCCAGGTGGAAGATCTCGTTCGAGGTGATGGTGTGTTCGACACCTGGCAGGTCTTCCGGTGACGGGCGCCAGGGTGCCCCGCCCGTCGCGATCAGGATCTTGTCGACGGTGAAGGTCTTGCCGCTCTCCTTAAGGACCACCGTATTGGCGTCCTTCATCTCGGCACGCTCTTCGAAGACATCAACGCCGGCATTGGCGAGGTTGCGAAGGTAAATTCCCGAGAGCCGGTCTACCTCGGCGTGCAGGTTCGACATGAATTTCGGGAAATCGAACCCTTTCATCTCGACATCCCAGCCATAATTGCGCGCTTCCTCGACCTTGCGGCCATAGTCGCTCGCATAGACCATGAACTTCTTGGGGACGCAGCCGCGGATCACGCAGGTGCCCCCGATCCGGTACTCCTCGGCAATGGCGACCTTTGCCCCGGACTGGGCCGCGATGCGGGCGGCCCGCACGCCGCCGGAGCCAGCTCCGATGACAAAGAGGTCGTAGTCGTATCCGAGGTCAGCCATGAAAAAATCCTTCCGGTTTCGCGTTCCCGGCGGGATATGGAGAAGGCTTGCCTAGTATTCAAACACCGATGCACCATCATCCTGTCCAATGATGACGGTACGGGCCAGCCCGATGAACAGGCCATGCTCAACAACACCGGGGACAGACGCCAGTTCGAAGGCAGCACGCGGGGCATCCGGGATCACGGAACAGTGACAATCGAGTATGTAATTTCCGCCATCGGTAATGATCGGCTTGTTGCCCGGGCCATTGCGCACATCGATACGCGGCTTGGCGACACTAGCGGCCTTGAGAGCGTCATAGACCTTCTTGGCGGTGATCGTGTAGCCAAAGGGCGTCACCTCGACCGGCAGCGGGAACTGGCCGAGCATCTCGACCTGCTTTGAGGGGTCCGCGATGACGATCATCAAGTCGCTCGCATTGGCGATGATCTTTTCCCGCAGCAGCGCCGCACCGCCACCCTTGATGAGTTGTGCGTGACCATCGACTTCGTCAGCGCCATCGACGGTGAGGTGAATGCGGTCGACATGCTCGATCGGCACAAGCGGCACGCCAAGCGATTCCGCCAGCCGGCGCGTTTCCTCGCTGGTCGGAACGCCGCGAACCATCAGGCCGTCAGCGATCTCTTCAGCCAGGTTCTCGACGAAGTACTTCGCCGTGGACCCGGTCCCGAGGCCGATGGTCATGCCATCCTCGACGAACTCGATCGCCGCAATGGCCGCGTTTTCCTTTTCCCGCTCGTTTGCCATGGCTGGCCGCTCCTATTTCCGGGCAGCCTTTTCGGCCGCCTTTTTCTCCCTGAATGCCTTCGCCTGCCCGGGCTTCTCGACCTGGCGGCCCCGTCCCAGCGCAAGCGCATCGTCGGAGACATTCTCCACGATCACAGACCCCGAGCCGACAATGGCCCCATTGCCGATCCGCACCGGCGCGACGAGAGCGCTGTTCGATCCGATGAAGGCGTTCTCGCCGATCTTCGTCTGGTATTTGAGGAAGCCATCATAATTGCAGAAAATCGTGCCGGCGCCGATATTCGCATTTGCGCCGATATCGCCGTCGCCAAGATAGGACAGGTGATTGGCCTTGGCGCCGGGCCCGACGCGGGTCTTCTTCACTTCCACGAAATTACCGATCTTCGCTTTCTTGCCGATGAAGGCACCGGGCCGCAGGCGGGCATAGGGGCCGATTTCGGCGCCCTCTTCCACATTCGCGCCTTCCAGGTGCGAAAAGGCCCGGATCATGGCACCCGTGCGAATATGGACCCCCGGTCCGAAGACGACGTTCGGCTCGACGGTCACATCCGGCTCTATAATGGTGTCGTATGACAGAAAGACGGTCTGCGGCGCGACGAGGGTCACCCCGTCCGTCATCAGCTCCTCGCGCCGCCGGTCCTGGAAGTCGGCTTCCGCCTTGGCCAGTTCGAGCCGGGAATTGACGCCCTGAACGTCCCGCTCCTCGCAGGTGACCGTCTTGCAGGTCGAGCCTTCCTTGCGCGCCAGTGCGACAATGTCGGTGAGATAGTACTCACCTTTCTGGTTGTTGTTGTTCACTTTCGACAGGAGGCGGAACAGCCGCTCGGCCCGCACTGCCATGACGCCGGAATTGCAGAGGTCGATGGCGAGCTGTTCAGGGCTCGCATCCTTGGCTTCGACAATCGCTTCCAGATCGCCGCCAGCGCTCGTGACGAGGCGTCCATAGGCGCCTGGATTGGCCGCGCGGAAACCGAGCACGCCAACTGCACCGCCTTCTTCCAGCGCTTCGAACAGCGACTGCACAGCGCTCGCCGGGATGAGCGGCGTGTCGCCGTAGAGGACAATGACATCTCCGACAAAACCCTTCAGGGCGGCCTCCGCCGATCGAACGGCATGACCTGTCCCCAGCGGCGGATCCTGTATCGCGATGGCATCGGCGCCGAGTTCGGCCTCGACATGGGCACGCAGGTCTGGCTGCGATGGCGAGATGACCGTGATGATCCTGGAACAGCCGACTTTGCGGGCAAGGTCGATCGACCAGTCCAGCATGGCCCGTCCGCCGATCCTGTGCAGCACTTTCGGCAGGGAGGACTTCATCCGGGTGCCCTGGCCGGCAGCCAGGATGATTGCGGCTCTTTCGGTCATGAATCCAAGTCTCGTTATCTGATGCAAACTCGCCTAAACTATCTGCCGAGTCGATGCGAGTGCTTAAAGGGAAATGCCATGCCTGCAACGGATCTGACCGGATGGACCGTCGTTTTCGACCTCGATGGCACGCTGGTGGACACGGCGCCCGACCTGCATGCCTCGCTCAATCACTGCCTTGAGACGGCCGGGCTCACGCCGGTTCCTTTCGATGCGGTGCGCGGCATGATCGGTGAAGGCGCCAAGGCGATGATCCGCAAGGGCCTGTCATGGAACGATGCGCCGCACGAAGCGCATGATATCGATGTGCTGTGGGAGACATTCCTCACCCACTACCGGCAGAACATCTGCCGCCTCAGCCGTCCGTTCCCGGATGCGGTGTCAGTTCTGGACGGGCTGATCGGCGATGGCGCGACCTGCGCGGTCTGCACCAACAAGACCCAGATCCTTGCGGAAGCTGTGCTGGACGGGCTGAATCTTTCCGGCCGGTTCGCGGCCATCGTCGGCGCCGACAGCGTTCCATCGAAGAAGCCCGATGGCGACCATATCCTTCGCACCATCCAGGCTGCGGGCGGAGCGGCAGGACGGTCGATCATGATTGGTGACAGCCAGACAGACGAAAGGGCAGCCCGGGATGCCGGACTGCCCTTCGTATTCGTAACGTTTGGCTATGGGCCGGATCCTGAAACGGACCCGGGAAACGCTGCTGCGTCGTCTTATTGCGACGTCAGGTCAGCCATCAACAGCCTGGCAGCCTAGGCTACCTCAGCCGTTGCGTCGTTCGGGCGATAGCTCGTGCGCAGTTCTTCCTGCGTTTTTGCGATGCGCCGACGCGGCATACCGTTTACCATGTTCGAACGCAGGTCAGTGCGAGCGCTGCGCATGGCGGGTACGAAGCCGGCGTCGACGAGATCGACATCGACCTCGTAGCCGCGCTCGGCCCAGTACTCACGAATTTTTTCACGAAGGCGTTTGGCGCCTTCAGCATTACACCAGTCTTTCATTTCAATCTCTCCAGGCAATTGGGGTCCACTGGGAGGTTTGGCCTCCAGTTTGAGCCTGTCCTTCTATTTGCTGTTTTTTGTACGAGGCAGGCGAGCCCGCCGCCGTTCGTGAAGGTTAAATGACGCTTCTCGGTCCAAACCTCAAGGATTATTCTCGATGAAATTCGAGTAATGCTTTTAGATGAACAGCTGTTCATTCTGAATATCCATTCATCTTCGAGACAATTTACAGACGGCTTCGCGCCTAACACTGTTCGGGACCGTTTACGCCATTGGTTTCATATGAAATAATCCAATTGTGGCGATAATCAGGACGTGTCGCGCGAACGGGCGACAGATTGACGCAAAACCGTGGAGGGCGGCGTCCCACAAAGTTTTGGCATGCATTTAAGATTTTGAGCTATGCGTTTTAGCAAGCAGTTTCGGACTTGAACCGCCACCTGATCCCACGCAATTGACCTGCCCTCGACGGCGATCTAAGACGCTTCGATTCGCGCATGGGCGATTAGCTCAGCGGTAGAGCACTGCCTTCACACGGCAGGGGTCACTGGTTCGATCCCAGTATCGCCCACCATGCGCTTTCCTACCAGACTTGCACGTTTTTGCAAAAGCTGCTGCTGCTGGCTTGCGCCCCTCACTGGCAATAGCCCTTTGCGAATTAGCCGCGCGCAGCCTAAACCCGCCCCTTCATGAAATCGCTCCTTCGCCATCCCATCGTATCTTCCCTGCTCGGCTACGTCATCTGGAGCTACATGGTGCTCTGCGCGCGCACGATCCGCTGGACCGTGGAGGGCGAGGCCGGATTCCGCGACGCCTGGAAAGCCGATCACGGCCTGATCGTCGCCGCCTGGCATTCACGCGTCCTGCTGCTGCCGACCATCTGGAGCCGGGTGGCCCGCAAGCTGCCGGAAAAAGCCTATCCGACATCCATGCTGATCTCGCTATCGCGAGACGGCGAAGCGGTTGCCAAGGCCATTGAGCATCTCGGCCTCGACTCGGTGCGCGGTTCATCCACGCACAAGCGCAAGCGCAAGGACAAGGGTGGTGTCGCCGCCATTGCCGAAACCAGCCGGCGCCTGCGAAGCGCGAGCGTTGTCTGCATCACGCCCGATGGCCCCCGTGGCCCCGCCGAACAGGTCCAGCCCGGCCCGGTGCTGCTGGCCCAGCGCACAGGCGCGGCGATCATTCCCTATGCGCTGGCGGTCAAACCCGTCTGGCGTCTCGACACATGGGACCGGTTCATGATCCCGATCCCCTTCTCCAAGGGGGCGATGGTCATCGGCGATCCAGTGCTGATCGAAAAGGGCGGCGATGCGGACGCCGGCCGCGCGGCCACGCAGGCAGCCATGGATGCCACCTATGAGCGCGCGCAGACGCTGGCCGGCGCAACTGGCCGCGAGGACATGACGTAACCGGCCAGTCCGGCTAAGGAACGCTCATGAGTCTGGCCCGAACCGCCTACGAAGTCGCAACAAGCGCCGCAGAGCCCCTGTTCGGGCTGGTGATGCGCCGGCGGCTGCGCCGCGGCAAGGAAGTTGAAGGGCGCGTCGGCGAACGCTTCGCGCGCCCGAACGTCTCGCGCCCGGCTGGCCCTTTGGTCTGGCTGCACGGCGCAAGTATCGGCGAAACCCGCCTGTTGCTGGAACTCGCCCGGACCCTCCACGCCCACCGGCCGGGCCTGCACTTCCTCCTGACCAGCCAGACCGTGACGGCTGCCGAGCTTCTCGACCGGGCGATCGCGCAGGATCCGGCGCTGAAAGGCCGGGCCTTGCACCAGTTTGCCCCGCTGGATTCGCCCGCCATCGCCCGTCGCTTCATACACTACTGGAAACCGGACGCGGCCATTTTCGCGGAAGGCGAGATCTGGCCGAACCTCCTCAAGACGCTGCGGCGGACAGATACGCCGACCGCGCTGGTTAATGCACGGATGACGGAAAAGAGCCTGCAGGGTTGGTCCCGCTGGTCCGGACTCAGCCGTGACCTGTTCGGCGGTTTCGATGTGATCCTGGCCGCCGACCGGCGCACGGCGGACGGGCTCAGCGCGCTTGCCGGGCGGACGGTTACATCGCCGGGCAATCTCAAAGCCGCCCTGCCCCCGCCCGGACATGATGCGGACGAGGAAGCGGCCCTCCGCAAGGACTTTGTCGGCGGCGGGCCATGCCTTGTCGCGGTGTCCACGCATGACGGCGAAGAAGCCTTCGTCCTCGACGCGCTGGCGCTGATGAGCCCGAGGCCCGCCTGCATTATCGTACCCCGCCATCCTGAACGCGCACCGGACATTATAAGGCTGATTGAGTCGCGGGGGATGAGCCACGCCCGCCGCTCGGCCGGGGACACCGCCACTGCCATGACAGACGTCCTGCTGGCTGACACGCTGGGCGAGGTCGGCCTGTTCGCGCGGCTTGCGGACACGGTCTATCTGGGCGGCGGGCATGCGCCCGGTGTGGGCGGTCACAATCCTATCGAGATCATCAGGCTCGGCCGGGCGCTGGCGACAGGGCCTGACGTCTTCAATTTTGACGATGCCAAGCGCGACCTGCTGGGCCAGCCCGGCTATAATATTGTCGAGACACCGGCCGACCTTGCCGGCGGCTTCCCCTTTCCCGCGCCTGAGACCGAGCTCATCGCCAGAATGGAAAGCACGGCGCGCGCCCCCATGGATGCCACGATAGAGGCCCTGCTGCCCCTGCTGCCCGAGGAGCCCCGCTAATGAGGCCACCACGTTTCTGGGACCGGGATGTCGATCCGCGCTCACGCGAGGCCGCGCCGCTCACCCGCCTGCTGCTGACGCCGCTCGCCATGCTCTATGCTGGCGTGACGGAACGCCGGATCGCGAAGACGCAACCGCTGCGCCTGTCGATCCCGGTGATCTGTGTCGGCAACCTCACCGCTGGCGGCACCGGCAAGAGCCCCGTCGCCGCAGGTCTTCGTGACATGCTGAAGGCACGCTATCCGGGAACACGCATCGCAACGCTGTCGCGCGGCTATGGCGGCGCGCTGAAGGGCCCGCTCAAGGTGGACGTCTCCACGCACACGGCTTCGGATGTCGGCGACGAACCGCTGATGCTGGCCTGCAGCGGCGAAGCCTGGATCGGCGCCGACCGCGCAGCCGCCGGACAGGCGATGGAGGCCGATGGGGTTGACCTCATCATCATGGATGACGGCCATCAGAACCCGTCGCTTAATAAGGACGTCTCGCTCATCGTCATCGACAGCGAGGCCGGTTTCGGGAACGGATACGTGATCCCGAAGGGGCCGCTGCGGGAGCCCGTGGCCGCAGGCCTCGCGCGGGCCGACGCTGTTATCGTGACGGGGCCAGGCGACATTCCGGAAGAGCTTTCTGGAACGGCCTTGCCGGTGATCCGGGCCACGATCCAGCCGACAGCACCTTTGCAGAAGCAGGCTTATGTCGCCTTTGCCGGGATTGGCCGGCCGGAGAAGTTCTTCGACACGCTGGAGGCTTGCGGATCAAAGCCCCTCGACGCTGTGCCCTTCCCCGACCACCACACCTATTCCGACAGTGATGTGCGCTACCTGAACGAGCTGGCGAAACAGTATGATGCGCAGCTGATCACCACGGAAAAGGACTTTGTCCGCCTGCGCGAGGATCAGCGCAGTGGCATCGTGACCCTTCCCATCCGGGCGGAATTCGGGGATAGGAGCGCGCTGGACCGGGTGCTCGCACCTGTGGCAGACCGCATGGCTCGATGACCAAGACCAAGACAGAAGCGCCGCAATACATCCGCCCGAAGGACATCGACGACCGCTCGACCTTCTGGCAGCGCGTCGTTTGGCGGCTGGAAGCCATTGCCTGGGACCTTGTCTATTGGGGGCCGATGAAGGCGCTCGGACCGGACCGGGCGTCCGACACGGCGGGCTGGATCATCAAGCGCATCGCGCCGCTCCTCAGCCAGAACCGGACGGTCAAACGCAATCTGCGCATGGCGTTTCCGGACTGGGATGAAGAAACCGTCGACCGCGTCGCGCAGGAAGCCTGGGAAAGCGTCGGACGCACGGCGGGCGAGCTGCCGCACCTGCCGAAGATCGACCCTTATGACGGCGACCGGGTCGAGGTCGTGAATGCCGAACGCCTGGACGCGGTCGAAGCCTCCGGCAAGGGCGCGGTCTTCATCTCCGGGCATTTCGCAAACTGGGAAGTCATGGCGGCCGTGATCTGCCGGCGCCCGGTCGACTGCCTCGTGACCTATCGCGCGCTCAACAATCCGCACATCGACCGGCGCATCAATGACGTGCGACATGAGTATGGCATCGGCGTGCTCGCCCCCAAGGGCCTTGGCACGCGTGAGCTGATGCGGGCCCTGTCGGCAGGCCGCTCGGTGGCGCTGATGAACGACCAGAAGTTCAACCAGGGCGTTCCCGTCCCCTTCTTCGGCCACGACGCGATGACAGCGCCCGGCCCGTCGCGGCTGGCGGTAAAGTATGGCGTGCCCATCGTGCCGGTCTCGACCGTGCGCACAGGGCCAGCCCGGTTCCGCGTTACCATTCACGAGGCAATCTATCCCGCTGAAGGGCTGACCGGCGACGAGGCCGTGCTTGACTGCGTCCGGAAGATCACCGCCTTTATAGAAACCGAAGTGCGCGCCCATCCCGGCCAGTGGTTCTGGCAGCACAGGCGCTGGCCGAAACCGGCCTGGAAGAATGCCGGCGTCTGACGCTGGCCGCCGGCGCCAAACGCGCCATCTTGTTCAGTCGAGACTTCAGGAGGCTCCATGTCTGTCTTCACCATCATCTGCGCCATCGCCCTCACCTTCTGCGCCCTGATCGGCCTTGGCGCGCTTATCGCGCCGAAATGGGCGGCGGGCGTCGTGCGGCTTGTGCCCGATCCCGATCCTGCCAAGCCGGGCGGCTTCTCCGAGTTCCGGGCGACCTATGGCGGCCTTCTATTCCTCCTGCACATGACGGCGCTGGTGATCCTCCTGCGGGTCGGCGGACCGATCGCGATGCTCGCCATCCTGCCGATCGCGGCTGGCTGGCTCGGCGCAGGATTCGGACGCGCGCTCTCTTTCCTGCTCGACACCAAGGAGAACCGGGCACCCGGCATGATCCCGGTCTGGATCCCGCTGGAACTCGTCCTCGGCCTTGCAATTGCCTCACCCGTTCTGCAGATAGGGGCGAACCCCTAGAGGATAGCCCTATGACGGATCGTCGAGAGACGCCCCGGCCCGCAAGACGGACCAGCAAACCCAAACCCCAGGGCGAGAAGCCTCCCAAGGACTGGAGCGATGGTGAGCGCATCGCCAAATGGCTCGCCCGTGCCGGCGTGGCCTCACGCCGGGCCTGCGAGACAATGATCGAGAATGGCGAGATCGCGGTGAACGGCCGCAAGCTCACCTCACCGGCCTTCAAGGTCACCGGCAGCGAGACAATCACGGTGAAAGGCAAGCGCGTCAGTGCGCCCGAAGCCACACGCCTGTGGCGCTATCACAAGCCCTCCGGCCTGATCACGACCACCAACGACCCGGCCGGCCGACGTACCATCTTCGATGAGATGCCGAAGCATCTGCCGCGCGTTGTCACGGTTGGCCGGCTCGACCTGACTACCGAGGGCCTGCTGCTGCTGACCAATGATGGCGAACTGGCCCGCGCGCTCGAGCTGCCCTCGAACGAATTCCCCCGCATCTATCGCGCCCGCGCGCATGGCAAGGTCACGCCCGAAAAGCTTCAGGCGCTCGCCGATGGCATCGAAGTCGACGGCGTGCGCTATGCGCCGATCAAGGCCGAACTGGAACGCGAGACGGGCACCAATAACTGGATCCGGGTCGAACTGTCGGAAGGCAAGAAACGCGAAGTGCGCCGCGCGCTGGAATCCGTCGGCCTCGACGTGAATCGGCTGATCCGCGTCGCTTATGGTCCGTTCACGCTTGATGACCTGCATCCCGGCGCCGTCGAGGAAGTGCTGGCCTCCGAACTGAAGGCAAAGCTGGGCAGCATGATCAAACCATCGAGCGCCAGGCCGTCCAGAGGCGCACGCAAGCCGAAGCCGCCGCGCCCTGACGTCGAGACAGGACTTCACAAACCGAAGCGGAATCGTACCATCCGGAAAAAATGAGACTGACGTCATTTTCCGGAGGTTCCAATGTCCGACGCCGCGCTTGCTACCCCGCCCAGCACCAAGAAAGACCCCTCGCGCCAGATGAGTGCGGCCGCTGCCGCCACGGCTGACAAGATCGTCAGCCCCGACATCTATGCCCAGCCCGAGGCGCTCGATGCCGCCTTTGCGCGCCTTCGCGCCGAAGACCCCGTCGCCTGGTGCGAGCCGGAAAACTTCCGTCCCTTCTGGGCGGTCACCAAGCATGCCGACATCATGGAAATCAGCCGCCAGAACAAGCTGTTCACTAATGGCGAGCGCGAGATGCTGAGCTATGCCGAAGCCGAGGAACGCGTCTACGCCCAGACGGGCGGCCCGCACCTCCTCAAGACGCTGGTCCAGCTCGACGACCCGATGCACTACAAGCTGCGCCACCTGACCCAGGACTGGTTCATGCCGCACAAGGTGAAGACCCGCGAGGAGGCCATCCGCAAGATCGCGAAGGAATTCGTCGACCGGATGGAGGATATGGGCGGCGAGTGCGACTTCCAGCAGGATATCGCGCTCTACTATCCGCTGCGCGTCATCATGCAGATTCTTGGCGTGCCCGAGGCAGACGAGCCGATGATGCTGAAGCTCACCCAGGAGATCTTCGGTGCGCAGGACCCGGACCTGATGCGCAACAAGGAACTCGCAGAGGGCGGCGATTCCGAAAAGGGTCTCGCCTCCATCCAGGAGACGCTCGCCCAGTTCTTCATGTACTTCACGAACATCACGGCCGACCGGCGGGCCCACCCGAAGGACGATGTCTCGACGGTGATCGCGAATGGCGAGGTGGACGGTGAGCCGATCGGCCAGCTGGAAGCGATGAGCTATTACATCATCGTCGCCGCGGCCGGCCACGACACGACCAGCGCATCAACCGGCGGCGGCGTGCTTGGCATGCTGCGCCATCCCGAGCAGCTGAAGAAGATGATGGACGATCCGGCCGGCATGTCCCGGACTGCCGTCGATGAGGCGATCCGCTGGACGACGCCGGTGAAGCACTTCATGCGCACTGCCCAGGACGATTATGAGCTGCGGGGACAGAAGATCCTCAAGGGCGAGAGCCTGCTGCTCTGCTACCCGTCGGGCAACCGCGATGAAGAGGTGTTCGACGACCCGTTCGACTTCCGCGTCGACCGCAGCCCGAACAAGCTCATCTCATTCGGTCATGGCGGGCATATGTGTCTCGGCATGCACCTCGCGCGGCTGGAAATGCAGGCGATCTACGAGGAGCTGTTCTCGCGCCTCAAATCGATCGAACTCGCGGGCGATCCGACCTTCATCCGCGCCAACTTCGTGGGCGGACCAAAATCGGTCCCTGTACGGTACAAGTTCTAGGGCTGGATCTACTCGCCCTTGTCGAGAAAATGGAACTCGACCCGGCGGTTGAGCGCATAGGCTTCACTGGTCTGTGCCGGGTCAATCGGCCGGGTCTCCCCATAGCCGAACGGCACGAGCTGGCTGGCCGGAATGCCCTGTTGCTGGAGATAGGCCGCGATGGCATCGGCGCGGGCCTGCGAGCGGACCCGGTTAAAGGACTCCGCCCCGCGGGCATCCGTGTGAACACCGATTTCGAGACGGTAGTCGCGGCAGATCATGGTGAGACCGGCCAGCGCGTCCAGCAGCCTGTGATTGTCCTCGCTGACAACCGTATCTTCTTCCTCATAGGTGATCTGTTCGCTGCGCGCGAGCTGGTCACCGCGGGTGCGGCAGGCCTCGAGCGGCGGATTGTGCGGCATCGACATGAACAGCGCGCCAGGCGGCCGCGGCTCGTCTGGCGTTGAAACGGCATCCACCATAAAGAGGTTGCGCTGAAGCAACTGACGGTCGGCGACAATCGCGGCGCGGACCGCGCTCAGCGCATCCTCGCGGGCCTCCTCGGAGTCGGCTTCGCCACTTACGAACAGCACCTCATCGACGGCTTTCAGGCGGATCCATTCCGGCCCGGTCTGGCGCAAGAGGTCCTCGAACTCGTTGATCCAGACGACGTCCCGTTGCGTGACTTCCGCGGGGAGCTCAATGGCCATATCCTCCGTCGTCGGCGTGAACTTACCGTTGGCGAACAGATAGTATCCGTCCGGAATTTCGACACACTGGACCGGACCCGACGTATCCTGAGGTGTCGCGCCGCCATTGCCGCAGGCCTGCAGGCCGGCAACCAGAAGCGGGACCAGCCCCCAGCCGGCCATCCGCATTGTCCCTTTCATGTACTCCACTCCAGACATTCTGTACTTGTTCTTAGCCTGTCTTTGGGCAATCGTAAATTTTCCCAACCATATCCGTGACCAGCAACGCCACTAAACTTGCCGATGCGCAACATGTTTCACCGCACACTTGTTTTTCTCGCCGGGCTTCTCCTTCCTGCCACGGCCGCCGCACAGGCACAGGAGAGCCCTTCCCGCTACGACGAACCTGACCCGGCGCTCGACGCCGCTGTCGAGGCGTGCCTCGAAACAGAAGGCGTGACCGTTCTTAGCGAGCATGATTCAATCTGCTACAATTCAGCCATCTATCCAGAGCAGTTCCTGAAGCTGGCCAACCTGCCGGAGACGCGCCGCATCATCATCACCAGCCCTGGCGGCAATGTCGCGACGGCACGGATGATGAGCCGCATTATAGACCAGCGAAGCGAGCCCGTCGTGATTGCCGGCCCATGCATGTCCGCCTGCGCCATGGTCATTCTTCCCGGGGCGGACCAACTGTATATCCACCGCTCCGCACATATTGCCGTACACGGAATAGCGATGATGGGCTTCAAGAGCTGGTTTGGCTGGCTGAAGCAGGGGGCTGCGCCAACCCAGACAGACTTCATGATGGCAAGCCTTGGCTACAATCTCGGCTATACCACGCACAAGAGCGGGCAGGACCACATGCAGGGCCACCTCGCTGGCCAGCATGTCGACCAGGCCTATATCGACCTCATCAGTGAGCGGATGGAGACCGAAGCGGAGGCGCACTCCTGCCGGGTCGACCCGAACAACTATTGGGGCATGATCGACGCGGAGCACCTGCAACGCTTTCTCGGCGGCCGTATCGTCCATATGGAGGACTTCGATCAGTCTTGGGACGAGCCCGGCCGCACGCTCTACCGCGACATCACGGTGCCGATTGCGGAACAGACCTACATCTTCTCAGAGGACTACGAAGACGCCGATTGCGCCTCAGACTGATAAATCAGGCGGGCAGAAGTTCTTTCGGATAGTCCGGATAGCTCGCTTTCATCACGCCGTGGTTCAGCAGCATCTCAGCTTTGACGTCACCGCTCTCCGGGTCGAGAAACTTCGTCAGCACCCAGTAATTCTCGACACGCCGGGACTGTGACAGGGCCACAATCTCACGGTCCAGCCGGTAGGTCTCACCGACGAATAGCGGACCGTCGACCATCTTGATCTGGAGGTCGGCAAAGAGGCCGATCGAAGGACGCTTGACCGGCCAGCCAATCATTCCGCCAGTATAGTTGCCGAGCACCGAGACCATTTCGGTCGGCACGATCGCCCGCCCCCAGGGCGAGTCGGCTGCGTCGCTGTACCAGTCCATCGGTTCGGTGATCTTGGCGAGCTTTTCGTTCAGCGAGAAGGGATAGAGATTGCCCATATGCTGATCGGGATCCATACGGATGATTTCTTCCTGCTTGCCTTTCATGCCAACCTTCATGTCGGCCAGGATGACCAGCTCGCCCGCCGGGCGCAGCTTCGCCATACGGGCCTCAAGCAAGATCTCGCCATGGTCGGGCCCGAGCGTCGCACTCGCTTCCAGCACGGGCGTGCCGTCTTCCTTCTCGGCCCGGCAAAAGGCGTAGGTATCCGATTTCGGCTCGATGAAGACGCGAACCGCCTCGCCTTCCACCACCATGTTCTGGAAGTGCGCCGAGAAACACCCTCTCTCAAACCATGCCTTGCCGAACAGGTCGACAAGGTAGGGCGAGAACTGGCTGAAATGGGTCGGCCCCTCGATCGGCCCGGCCTTGATGCCCAGCTTTTCGGCCTCGCTGTCATCATGGATTGAGCTGTGACCGTCATAGGACTGGTCGGCGAGCATCTGCGCCGGCTTGCGCAGCGGGCCTTCGATCACCTCGGCCATCGCCCTAGCCTTCCATACCGGCCATGCGGGCACGATCGGCGGCGAACTTCGCCAGCGGCACGACGCGCTCGGCATTCGCAGCCGCGTTGGCATTGGACGCCGTCCCGTCGCGCACGCGCCCGACAATACCCTGCAGGATGCCGGCGAGGCGGAACGCGTTGTAGGCGAAATAATAGTTGAGGTCCGGCATGCCATCGCGGCCGGTATGCTGGCAGTAGAGGTCGACATATTCCTCCAGCGTCGGGATGCCCCAGGCCTTCAGGTCCTTGATGTTGGCGATCGAGCCGCGCGACTCGTCATTGCCCGGCATCACCCAGTTCATCAGGTGGTAGGAAAAGTCCGCAAGCGGATCACCCAGCGTCGACAGCTCCCAGTCAAGCACGGCAATGACTTTCGGCTCAGTCGGGTGCAGGACCATATTGTCGAGGCGATAATCGCCGTGCACGATGGTCACATCTTCCTTGGCCGGAAGGTTTTTCGGCAGCCAGTCGATGAGCTGTTCCATCTCCGGAATATGCATCGTCTCCGATGCCTTGTACTGCTTGGTCCAGCGGTGAATCTGGCGGGCGCAATAGTCGCCCTCCTTGCCGAAGTCCTGCAGGCCGACGGCCTTGTAGTCCGTATTGTGCAGGTCGGCGAAGGTCTTCACCTTGGCCTCGTAGATCTTGCGGCGCTCGGCGGGCTCATAGTCCGGCAGCGTCTGGTCCCACAGGATTCGGCCATCGACATTGTCCATGACGTAGAAGATCGTGCCGATGACATCCTCGTCCATGCACAGGCCATAGGGCCGCGCGACCGGAAAGCCCGTCGGGTAGAGCGCGTTGATCACCTTGAACTCGCGGTCCACGGCATGCGCCGAAGGCAGCAGCTTGCCCGGCGGCTTGCGGCGCATGACGTATTTCTTGTTCGGCGTGAAAAGCTTGTAGGTCGGATTGGACTGGCCGCCCTTGAACTGCTTGACCGTCAGCGGGCCTTCATAGCCCTCGACGTTCTTTTCCATCCAGTCGGCGAGGTTCTGCTCGTTGAACTTGTGCGACTCGGTAACGTCCTTGGTTCCGGAGAACATTTCCTGTGCAGCGGCTTCCGCCATGGGTCTTCTCCCTGTTTGATCTGGTTGCCGCGCACCCTAGCGCGGACACGCAGACGGACAAGCATATCGCAGGGTTAAATGGCGCTCAAAATCGCTGGCTCAGAGCACCCGGCGGCCGATATCCCGCCGGCAGAAACCGCCCGGCCAGTCGATCGCGTCAACGCCTTCATAGGCTTTCGCAATCGCCGTCCTGAGGTCTTCAGCCGTCGCTGTGACGCCAAGGACGCGTCCGCCGGCGGCGATGAGCTTTTTGTCGGCGTTCACATCGGTGCCGGCATGGAAGACGGTCACGCCGTCAATCGCATCGGCAGCCTCCACGCCCTCGATCACCGAGCCCTTCTCGACCGTGCCAGGATAGCCGTTCGCCGCCATGACGACGACTGCGCTCGGCCGGAAGTCCGAGAGGCCCATCATCTCGCAGAGCTGGGCATGCGCCCCGGCAAGGCCGCCTGTTGCGCAGACAAGCAGCGCCGGGACGATATCGCCCGGCAGGCCCGCCATCAGCACCTGGCATTCCGGGTCCCCGAAGCGGGCATTGAACTCGACCACTTTCGGCCCGGCCTCGGTGACCATGATGCCGACATAAAGCACGCCCTGATACGGCATGCCGTCTTCAGCCATGCCTGAGAGCATCGGCTCGACAATCATCGTCTGCACCAGTTCCAGCGTCCGCGCATCGACGACCGGGGCCGGCGCATAGGCGCCCATGCCGCCGGTATTCGGCCCGGTATCGCCATCACCGACCCGCTTATGGTCCTGGGCGACCGGCAGGTAGATCGCGCCCTCGCCATCAGTCATCACGAAGACGGAGGCTTCCTCGCCCTTCATGAACTCCTCGATGACGATTTCGGAGGAGGCTTCGCCGAACTTGCCAGTCATGAATTCCTCGACCGTATTCTCGGCGTCTTCCAGCGTTTCAGCGATCACCACGCCCTTGCCAGCAGCCAGCCCATCGGCCTTGATGACATAGGGCGCCTCCATCGTCTCAAGGAAGTCGAGCGCCTCGGTCAGGTCATCGAAGCGGCCATAGCGAGCCGTCGGCACGCCGTATTTCTGCATCAGATCCTTGGCGAAGCCCTTGGACGACTCGAGCCTGGCGGCCTGCTGGCTCGGCCCGAAGACATCGAAGCCGCGCGCGCGCAACGCATCGGAAGCCCCAGCCGCCAGCGGCGCTTCCGGCCCGATGATGATCAGGTCGGGATTGAGCTGCAGCGCCAGCTCCTGCACCGCCTTCAGGTCGGTGATATCGAGATCGAAGCACGGCCCGATCTTGTCCATGCCGGGATTGCCGGGCGCCGAGAAGACTTCGTCGACAAGCGGGGACTGCGCGATTTTCCAGGCCAGCGCATGCTCGCGCCCACCGGAACCAAGGATGAGAATTTTCATGGAGCGGGTGATGGCCCTGCTAGCCGCCGCAATCAAGCCCCGAATGAAGCACCATTCCTGCCTTGTTCATGCCTTGTGAACGGGTTGGTCTGAGAATCGACCGGTAGACATGGCTGGCAAATTCACTTGAAGATACAGATGCAGAGAAGGCAGAGTGAGCCAATGGCAGACAATTCCCAGAGACGCCGCTTCTCCCGAGACCTCAGCGGGTTGTGGACAGGCTACTACGCTTACGACCTGACAGACGACGCCATCATGTTCACCGCCTGGATCAAGGAAGACGGCGGCAAGATCACCGGCACGGTCCTTGAAGAAAACTTCAGTCCCGAAGCGATGGACGATGAATATGAGTCGACCATTCACGGCTTCCGGCACGGGCTGGATGTCCGTTTCACCAAGATCGTCATCGATGACGAAACCGGCGATCCCATCATGCTGCGCTATCATGGCGACACCGATGCCGACTGCTGCCTGATCTCGGGGGTCTGGTTCTTCGACGACCCATCCGACTGGACGGGCACCTTCATGATGACCCGCATCTCCGGCGACATGAAGGCCCGCGTGACGGTTGGCGCTTCGCAGTCTGACAAAGACGGATCGGACGAAGGGTAAGGCTGGCCGTGTCAGAGGAAAGCGCCTCCAACATTGCCGAACTCTCGGTTTCCGAACTCGCCGCGAGCCTGAAGCGGACCATCGAGACCAATTACGATCATGTGCGCGTGCGCGGCGAGCTCGGCCGCGTGACGATTGCGCGCTCCGGCCACATGTATGCCGACATCAAGGATGAGAAGGCCGTTCTCAACACGGTGATGTGGAAAGGCTCGGTCCAGCGCCTGCCTTTCAAGCCTGAAGAAGGGCTCGAAGTCGTCGCTGAGGGCAAGCTGTCCATCTATGCCGGCCGCTCCAATTACCAGATGATCGCCGACTTCATGCGTCCGGCCGGTGCGGGTGCGCTGATGGCGCTGCTGGAAGAGCGCAAGAAGAAGTTTGCCGCCGAAGGTCTGTTCGACGAGCGGCACAAGAAAGCCCTGCCCTACCTGCCGCGCACAGTCGGGGTCGTGACCAGCCCGACGGGCGCCGTCATCCGCGATATCCTGCATCGCATCCGGGAACGCTTTCCGGTCCGCGTGATCGTGTGGCCGGCCCTGGTCCAGGGCGATGCGGCCGCCGCGCAGATCGAAGCCGGTATTCGCGGCTTCAACGCGATGACCGGCGAGGACCGACCGGACGTGCTGATCGTCGGGCGCGGCGGCGGCTCGATCGAAGACCTCTGGCCGTTCAACGAGGAGAATGTCGTCCGCGCCGCTTTTGAAAGCCAGATCCCGCTCATCTCGGCGGTTGGCCACGAAACCGATACGACGCTGATCGACTATGTTTCCGATGCGCGGGCCCCGACGCCGACCGGCGCCGCCGAGATTGCGGTTCCGGTTCGTCAGGACCTGATGATCACGATCAGCGAATATGGCCAGAGCCTCACCCATGCGCTTTCGCGGCTCGTGCGGCATGACCGCGACCGGCTGCGGGCCGCGCGCCTGCCGAAGCTCGAAACGCTGATCGCCCAGAAGCGCCAGACGGTCGACTATCTTGAGGCGGGCCTGCGTTCGGGCCTGTCCGGCGCGATCAAGTCGAAGCGGATCGAGCTGACTCGCACCGAGGCGCGGCTCCGCCCTGAGCCGCTGCAAATGGATGCCCGGCGCAAACGCCAGCAGCTGATCGATGTCGCGGTCCGCGCCCGTCCGGCCGTGACTCGCGTCATAGGCGAAAATCGTACAGCGCTCGCCTCTCAGGCGAAACTGCTCGAGACACTCTCCTATCAGGCGACTCTCGACCGCGGCTTCGCCATTGTGAAAGATGCAAGCGGCCGGGTCGTGAAAAGTGCCGGCGCGGTGAAGGCAGGCGACTCGCTCGATATAGCTCTGGCCGATGGACGCATCGCGGCAGACGTGACCGGCGCCGGAGCGGGCGGCAAGGCGCCGAAACCGGCCAAGTCAAAACCGGAGACGCCAAAACCGGAGAGCTCAGAACCGGACAAGCCGGTTGCCAGCCCGAAGACCTCGAAAGACCCGGATGCGCCGCCCCAAGGGTCACTCTTCTAGGCCGGGACGCGCCTGCCATCCGGCCAGCCCGGACTCAGACTGTTTTCGTACTGGAATCATACTGGAATTGTATGGAAATCAGACTCGCTCCCGGCGTGGCCGACCGACGGTCTTTCCCGCAAGTTTCTCCTCAGCCCGCGATGCGGATCCGGAGGATGTTTCCGTTGGTCTCCTCCACGACGACCGATGTGCCCTCGCCCGGATTGCTGCCATCCATCGTCTCGGCAGACCATTCGGTGTCGCCCAGCTTCACCCGGCCCATGCCGCCGGAAAACCCTGAAACAACAAGGGCTCGCTGGCCGATAGTACGGTTCATCCGCTGGTTCAGCGTCGGGTGATCACTCACCAGGCGCCGCATGCCAGCAAACACCGTCCGCCCGAGGATCAGAAGGCCCGTCGCAGCGGCGGCGAAGAAGATGAGCTGGCCCTGCCAGTCAGAAAGGCCAGCCGGCGCGATGGCGGCAAAGATCGCCGTCACGCCCGCCGCTATTGCAATCCATAGCAGGTCGAACGTGCCAACGGCCATCTCGATCGACAGCAGGATCAGGCCAAGGGCCAGCCAGTGCCAGGCGGTCAGCGGCCACATCAGCTCATTCGCCCACTCCATCACGTGTCCTCCCGACGGCGCGACGAGGGAACGGCCCCGCCACCATTGCGGTTTGAGGTCGCCGACTCCGCGAGACCGCGAATGCCTTCAATCGTGCCAAGAATAGAACTGAACTCGGCCGGAATGATCACCGTCTTCTGGTTCTGCGCGGTCGCAAGCTTCTCGAAGGCCGTCACATATTGCTGGCCCAGGAAGTAATTGATCGCGTTGACATCGCCCTTCGCGATGGCTTCCGACACCATGGCCGTTGCCTTTGCTTCGGCTTCTGCCTCGCGTTCGCGGGCTTCGGCGTCACGGAACGCGGCTTCGCGGCGGCCCTCTGCCTCGAGGATCTGGGACTGCTTGGCGCCTTCGGCTTTCAGAATGGCCGACTGCTTGTCGCCTTCCGCCGTCAGGATCTCCGCCCGCTTCAGGCGCTCGGCCTTCATCTGGCGCGCCATGGCTTCTGTAATATCCGCAGGCGGGGTAAGGTCGGCGATCTCGATCCGGGTGACCTTCACGCCCCAGGGATTGGTCGCCGCATCCACGACGTTGAGAAGGCGCGCATTGATCTCGTCACGATTGGAGAGCACTTCATCGAGATCCATCGAGCCGACCACCGTCCGGATATTGGTCAGCGACAGGTTCTGGATGGCATTCTGGAGGTTGTTGACCTCATAGGCGGCCGACACTGGGTCGATAACCTGAATGAAAACAACCGCATCGCAGGACACCATGGCATTGTCCTTGGTGATCACTTCCTGCGTCGGGATGTCCAGAACACTCTCCATCATGTTCATCTTGCGCCCGACGCGCTGGTAGAACGGCACGATGAAATGAAGCCCGGGGTTCAGCGTCTTCGTGTATCGCCCGAAATTCTCGACGGTGTAATTGTAGCCCTGCGGCACCACAGTGACCGCAGATGTCAGCAGCACAAGACCCGCAACCGCCAGGATAATGGCGACGACAAATGATGGCTCCATACAGGTTCCCTCCTTATGACCTGTACCTAAGATCGGGTGCGATTTGCCGTTTTTCAATAAAATCGGACTCAAAAACGGCGCACACCGATATCGGTATGCGCCGTTCTAGCCCGTATCGGATGATTCCGGGAGGCTTAAATCTGGCCGAGAAGATAGTCGGCGCTGGATACCTTGAACTCGCCGCCATCCTCGACGTTCAGCTGCTCGACGACGCCGTCCTTGACGAGCATCGAGTAGCGCTTGGAGCGGTCGCCCATGCCGAAGCCACTGGCATCCATCTCCAGGCCACACGCCTTGGCGAAGGCGCCGTTGCCATCGGCCAGCATGCGAACCTTGCCGCCGGTCTCCGCCTGCTCGCCCCATGCATTCATGACGAAGACATCATTCACCGAGGTGCAGACGATATCGTCCACGCCCTTGCCGTGCAGCGCCTCGGCTTTCTCGATGAAACCAGGAAGGTGCTTGGCCGAACAGGTCGGCGTGAACGCGCCGGGCACGGCAAACAGGGCCACTGTCTTGCCGGCGAAGATATCGTCGGTCTTGCGCGGTTCGGGACCGTTGGCGGTCATTTCCATGAACACGGCTTCGGGCAGTTTGTCGCCAGTCTTGATCGTCATTGAAAGCTCCTCTTCAGCTGATCGCTACTTAGGCACGACCGGCGAGATGATCAATGAACGCTTGCCAATCCATGGCCCCTGAGTCAGCCTGTCTGGTGAAGAAAGGGCACAGGCCATGATTGAGGACCTGACCGGCAAACTCCTTATCGCCATGCCCGGGATTGGTGACAGCCGCTTTTCCCGATCCCTCGTGATGGTCTGCGCGCATGAGCCCGATTACGCCATGGGCATCACCCTCAACAAGCCGATCGATGACCTCACCCTGCCACAACTGTTGACCCAATTGGGCATCGAGCAGGATATCCGCGTTCCCGACACGGCCGTTTTGAGCGGCGGACCGGTTGGCACAGACCGCGGCTTCGTTGTCCATACAGACGATTTTTACTCTGACGGCGCGACCATGGATATCGGCGATAATTGCTGCCTGACCGCCACGCGCGACATCCTTGTGGCCATCGCAACCGGCGAAGCGCCCCGCGAATCGATGATGGCGCTGGGCTATTCCGGTTGGGGGCCTGGACAGCTCGAAAGCGAGATTGCTGAAAATGCCTGGCTGATCGGCACTGTCGACCCCGACCTCGTCTATGGCACCCGCCATGAAGACAAGTGGGCCCGCGCACTGGAGCTGATCGGCATAGACGCCTCGCGGCTCCATTTCGGCGGCGGGACTGCCTAGCCGCCCTGCTCCCCGGCCGAGACCAGGAGCCTCGCTGCCTCGGTCGCAGAAACCGGATGGGAAAAGGCAAAGCCCTGCGCATACTGGAAGCCAAGCGTGCGTAGCAGGCCGATCTGTTCCAGATTCTCGATACCCTCCGCCGTCGTGCTCATCTTCAGGCGCGAGGCGAGCAACGTGATCGTTTCGAGGATTACGCGAACCTTTTCCGAACCGGTCTGGCGAATGAGATCGGGATCGATCTTCAGGCCATCGGCAGGCAGAGAGGCGAGCCAGGAAAACGACGAATGCCCCGATCCAAAATCATCAAGGATGACGCCGGCGCCCACCTCTTTAAGGGCCGTTGCAACACGGACGGCTTCAACGTCATCGCGCAGGGCCGCCTGCTCGGTCAGCTCGATACGAAGCTGGCCCCGCGAAAAACCATGACCTGATACCAGCGCTTCAACAAGGCTGGGCAGATCCTCACTGGCAAGATCGCGCCCCGTCAGATTGACATTCACGAACAGGCCGTGGTGCCCAGCTTTCTGCCATGATGCCAGCGCCTCGCTGGCCCGGATCAGCATGTTTGGCGCCAGGGCATCATCGCTCAGCGCCTGTCCGCCAGCCTGGTGCGAGGGCGGTGCACCGTCCCAGCGCGCCAGTGCTTCAAAACCGGCAATGCGGCCTGTCGTCAAAGACACGATCGGCTGAAACGCGGCATCCAGCCCCGGCCCGGGCGCAGGGATGATGCCGCCATCAAGAGACGTATCATCGCGGACGAGGTCGCCAGAGGCGCCGCCACGCGCATCAAACCGGCCGACCAGACGAATGGCGCCCCCGCTCGACAGGCCGACCGCACATGCGATGTCCCTGCGGGCTCCGGAGGCTGGGTCGAGCGCGCGCTCAAGCCGGCTCCGGCTGAACCCATCCAGCAGGACGCCGAGCGCGTTCAGTGACCAGGAACCACTGATATCGTCGAGCGCCGCACTCCGGTCCGGATCGATGCGCAAACGTTTCAGGTCCGGATCCCAGGACCAATGGCCAACAGTGGTGGCGGTTTCGTTTTGCATGATGTCAGCCTAGTTCTTTCCAGCTTCGCTGGCGAGAGGTCTAGAGGCGCTGATGGTCGCGAATAAAGGTCCTGACCACAGCTAGATCGTTTGCGACGCGGTCGAATTCTTCGTCGCGCGCAATCACGTCCTGTACCCGGTGCGGCAGGTCCGGTGTCAGACCCGTCGCCTTTTCGACGGTTTCGGGAAACTTCGCCGCATGTGCCGTGGCCAGGACAACGGTCATGGCGTCACTCTCGGGCAGGCTGCGCGCGACCGAGGTGCCGACAGCGGTATGCGGGCAGATGAGCCAGCCTGTCTCGTCATGCACGCGCTTCATTTCTTCCAGCGTATTGGTGTTCGAGACGCGCTTCGCGCTGAGGCCCGTGCAAGCCAGCGGGCCCTTGATTTTTTCCGGCAGGCCCACGTCGCCACCTTGTGCGAACTGGTTGTAGATCTGACGGATCAGGTCCGCATCGCGGCCAGATGCTTCGAATGCGATCCTCTCGAAATTGCTCGGGATGGAGATATCCATGGCTGGACTCGGCGTCGAGACGGCACTCGCCCGCGCCATGCGCCCTTCCCCGAGGAGGACGCGCAGCGCATCGTTCTCATTCACGGCGCAGACGGCTTCGAATCCATGCAGCAGGCCACAGCGGGCCGCAACATAGCCGGCCAAAGCATCGCCCATATTGCCGCTCGGCACGACGAAGCGCAGCGGACGGTCCGTGCCAAGCGCTGCCTGCGCTGTGGCATAGTATACGGCCTGCGCGGCGATCCGGGCCCAGTTGATCGAGTTCACGCCCGACAGGCCCGACCGCACGACAAAGTCGCGGTCGGCAAAGAGGGCTTTCACGATGGCCTGGCAGGCATCGAAGTCCTCGTCGATCGCAATATTGTGGACGTTGCTCGCTCCCGTCGTCGTCATGAAGCGGCGCTGGACGGGCGAAATACGCTCAAATGGATGCAGGATGAAGAGGTCGACATTGCTCGCCCCGGCGAAAGCCGCCGCGGCTGCGCCGCCCGTATCGCCGGAGGTCGCGCAGGTTACGCTCATCCGCTCACCCCGGCGGGAAAGAACCGTATCGAAGAATTGCGCGATGAGTTGCATCGCCACATCCTTGAACGCCAGTGTCGGCCCGTGATGCAGCTCCATCAGGAAGGCATTCGGCCCCCACTGAACGAGTGGCGCGACGGACTGGTGCGCGAAACTCGCATAGGCCCGCTCGCAGATGCCCCGCAGGGTCGCCTCATCGAGTTCATCCTCGGCGAAGGCCGCGAGTACGCGAACGGCTACGTCGACATAGTTTTCGTTCGGTTCCGCCGGTTCAATCCGGGGCCATGTCTCGGGAACGAAAAGGCCGCCGTCCGGGGCCAGCCCTGACAGGCACGCATCGACAAAACTGGCCGGGCTGGCCTGGCCGCGGGTCGAGATGAATTTCATGGCTCTAGCTCTAGTCCTGCTTCTTGAAGCGCAGCCGCCCTCTGGAATGATGGAAGGCGGCGTACACGCCAATGAGCGCGATGGCCAGCCCCCACCATGTCAGCGCGTATCCGAAATGGCGCTCTGGCGGCAGCGGGTCGCGGACGACAGGGGTCGCATAGGGATTCTCGGTCTGGCGCGAGCGCGAAGGCTCATCAGCCAGCCGAACCGTCAGGATATCCGGTTCGACCACGCGGGGCTGCGTGTCCATCTCGTATCCGAGATTGGAGAGCATCGCGCGGCCATCAAAATGATACCAGGAATCGTTGGCGGGATCGTTCTTGCCGCCGAAGCCCTGCTTGCCGGGTTCACGGATGAAGACGTTCGCTTCATAGGCAACCGGACCGGCATCCGAGATGGCCATCGGCACCGGCATTGTGCCAGACGTTGCGTCCCAGAGCACGAGCACCAGCTCGCCCTGTCCGTCGATCCGGCCCGGCAGGTAACGCCGCCAAACCGCTTCGCCGTCGACAATGCCGTAGACCTGTTGCGTATTGCCGGGATTGGCCGTGTCGACGTCGACCAGCACAGGCCCGAACTGGGCCGCCTCTTCTGGCGCCTTGCCTACTTTTTCCGAGTATCGGCCGTATTGCCAGTTTCCCAGCCAGATCAGGATGGCGAGGCTGACAATGGTCAGGACGCTCATCAGCGGAAGGGGACGGAAGCTCATTGTGCGTCTCCGCCAGGGCCCCCGTCAGACCATTGCGCTTCTTCTGCCTTGTTCTTCCATTGCAGGGCGAACATCAGCGACTTGAACGGCCGCAGAAGCATAACGGCAAGGACCACGATGACCGGCGTCCAGAGGATGAGGTGCACCCAGAAGGGCGGCGAGAACAACGCCTGCACCAGCAGCACAGGCGGCATGATCAGGATGCCGAGCAGGAACATGACGAAAAAAGCCGGCCCGTCACCCGAGTCGGCTTTCGAGAAGTCTGCCCCGCAAGCCGTGCAGGACGGAGCAAACTCCAGATATGATCTGAATACCGGGCCTTCCCCGCAGGCCGGGCAGCGACAGCGCAGCCCGGCCGAAATGGGAGAGACCTCGCGTGCCACGGTAAACTAGTGGCCCATCACCAGGTACGGGATGACGTAGACGAAGGCGAACAGGAACAGCCAGACGACGTCCACGAAGTGCCAGTACCAGGCGGCGAATTCGAAACCGAGATGCTTCTTGGCAGACATGCCGCCGCTCATCAGGCGGATCAGGCAGACGATCAGGAAGATCGTGCCGATCACCACGTGCGCGCCGTGGAAGCCAGTCGCCATGAAGAAGGCGGAGCCATAGAGCGTGCCGTCATAGGTGAAGCCAGCATGGGTGTATTCGAGCACCTGCAGGCCGGTGAAGCTGACACCGAGCACGATCGTGATGAAGAGCATCAGGATCGCGGTCTTGCGGTTATCATGCTGCAGGGCGTGGTGGGCTGCGGTCACGGTCGTGCCCGAGAGCAGCAGGACCAGCGTGTTCATCAGCGGCAGGTGGAACGGGTCGAACACCTCGACACCGGCCGGCGGCCATTCTGCGAAGCGGCTCAGGCCTTCCTGGTAGATCGGGTTTGAGACATCGAACGTCTCGCCGACGCGGGCGCCATGGAAGATCGCAAACTCGAAGAAGCTCCAGAACCAGGCCACGAAGAACATGACTTCCGAAGCGATAAACAGGATCATGCCGTAGCGCAGGCCGATCTGCACGACGGGTGTATGATCGCCTTGGCGGCCTTCCTTGATGACTTCGCGCCACCAGCCGACCATGACCCAGATAATGCTGGCAAAACCGACCGCCAACAACCACCAGGTGCCTTCCGGCATGCCGAACAGGCCCTTCATGTAGGTCACGGCGCCAAGCGCCAGAACGATCATGCCCATCGAGCCGAACAGCGGCCAGGGCGACGGATTTACCAGGTGGTAGTCGTGTTTTACTTCATCATGAGCCATCGGCCGGCATCCCTCGCATAGTCCCAATAATTCTGGCGCCTTTTAGCGTGCGCCGCCAAAGAGTCGCAACACCTCAGTTGAGTGCAGCCGAATTCGCCGCACCCTCGAAACTGTCCGTCTGATAGAAGGTATAGGAGAGCGTGATGGTGCGGACATCATCCATGTTACGCTCCCTGTCCAGGTCCGGCGAGATGAAGAAAACCACGGGCAGTTTTTTCGTCTCCCCCGCCTTCACAATCCGCTCTGTGAAGCAGAAACACTCCAGTTTATTGAAATAGAGCCCAGCCTTGTGAGGCGTCACATTGTAGGAAGCCATCAGGCTAACATCATTCTTCGACGTGTTGGAAACTTCGTAAAACGCAAGGCCGTGTTCGCCGACCTTGATGTCCATGCTGGTCTGGAGCGGCCGGAACAGGACCGGCGCATCGATGACGTTCGCGTCGAACCGGATATTGAGGTGACGATCCAGGATGTCTTCCGGCGCGGCCTCGGCAATTTGTGTCGTTCCACCAAAACCGGTCACGCGGCAAAACGTGTCGTAAAGCGGCTTGGACGCGAAGGCGAGGCCAAGCATGCCAAGCGCGGCAACCACGGTGATAAGAAGAGTCTTGGTCGAGTTGGTCATCACATCCGCTCCGGTACGCCCCCGCCAAGCCGCACCATCGTGGTAACGATCACGAGCACGACAAATGCGACAAGGGCCAAGGCCAGCCACAAATTGCGCCGTTTCTGCGCCTTGCGCGCTTCGTCATCCAGATCAGGAGGGGTTGGGCGATCGTCGCTCATGCCAGCCCCGGGACGGCGATATAGGCGCCGAACCCATGCTCTGCGATGAGTGCGGCAAACAGCAGGAAGAGATATAGGATCGAGAAGCCGAACAGTCCCTTCGCCTTTTTCAGGCTTGCAGGCGCTGCACCGGCATCTCCGGCATCGCTACGCCAAACGCGCGCGGCGAGATACAGGAACGCTGCGCCCAGAATGACTGAGACGACGGCGTAAACGACACCGCCCAATCCGGTAAACACCGGCAGCGCGCCAAGCGGTGCCAGAAAGATGGTGTAGGCGAGGATCTGGTTTCGCGTGGCCGCGGCGCCGTGCGTCACCGGCAGCATGGGCACGCCCGCCTTCTCGTATTCCTTGTGGGCGAGAAGCGACAGCGCCCAGAAGTGCGGCGGGGTCCAGAAGAAAATGATGGCAAACAGCAGCCAGGCGTCGAGTGTCGTCGACCCTGTCACCGCCGCCCACCCGATGACTGGCGGGAAAGCCCCTGCAGCGCCTCCAACAACGATGTTCTGTGGCGTGCGGCGTTTTAGGAGCATGGTGTAGAACCAGCCATAATAGGCAATCGACAGGGCAAGCAGGCCCGCGGCCAGCGCATTCGAGGCCAGCCACATCAACAGGACCGAGACGCCCGACATGATCAGCCCCATGGCAAGGGCTTCGTCACGCGGCACGGCGCCAGATGGAATTGGCCGCGTCGACGTGCGCTTCATGACGCTGTCGATGTCGGCGTCATACCACATGTTTATGGCCCCGGCGGCCCCGGAGCCTAGCGCGACTGCCAGGGTCGCAATGCCAGCCATGACAGGATTGATCGAAACACCGGTCACGCTCTGCGCAGCGACAAGACCGGCCAGCGCCGTAAAGACCACAAGCATCATGATGCGCGGCTTCATCAGCTGCACATAGTCAACCGCGGTGGCCGGCCGGGTGCGCGGCAGTTGCAGGTCGGATGCGTCGGTCGAAGACATGGTTTCAGGTCCTGTCGTCTGGAGTGGAAACGGCCCTTCGCGCATCAGTCGCAAAGGGCCGCCCCTCGAATTGTACCCGCGTTCACGCCATTAGTGATGGCTGTCGGGCTTCACTTCCGGAAGCTCGTTGAACTGGTGGAATGGCGGCGGCGAAGGCAGCGTCCACTCAAGCGTCGTAGCACCTTCGCCCCACGGATTGGCTGCACCCTTGCGGCGACGGATAGCCGCCTCGATCAGGCCAATGAAGAAGATGGCGGTGGCAACCATCGTCACGGCATAGCCGATCGATGACCAGAAGTGCCAGGTGGTGAACCCGTCCGCATAGTCGATGTAGCGGCGCGGCATGCCGTTAAGCCCGAGGAAATGCTGTGGGAAGAACAGCAGGTTGGAGCCGATGAACATCGTCCAGAAGTGGGCATAGCCGATCGCCTTGTTGTACTTCACGCCGAACATTTTCTCGAACCAGTAGTACCAGCCCGCAAACAGGCCGAACACCGCGCCGAGAGAGAGCACGTAGTGGAAGTGCGCGACGACGTAGTAGGTGTCGTGCAGGGCATGGTCGATACCGGCATTGGCCAGAACGACGCCCGTCACACCGCCAACGGTGAACAGGAAGATGAACCCGATCGCCCAGACCATAGGCACTTCGAAGTCGATCGAACCGCCCCACATGGTCGCGATCCACGAGAATATCTTGATGCCGGTCGGCACCGCGATGACCATGGTCGCCGCAACGAAATAGGCCTTCATGTCGGACGGCATGCCGACGGTGTACATATGGTGAGCCCAGACGATGAAGCCGATCGCGCCAATGGACACCATGGCGTAAGCCATGCCGAGATAGCCGAAGACCGGCTTCTTCGAGAAGGTCGACACAATGTGCGAGATGATGCCGAAGGCCGGCAGGATCATGATGTAGACTTCCGGGTGACCAAAGAACCAGAACAGGTGCTGGAACATGATCGGGTCACCGCCGCCGGATGGATCAAAGAACTGAGATCCGAAGTTCCGGTCTGTCAGCAGCATGGTCAGGGCACCGGCGAGGACCGGAAGCGCGAGCAGCAGCAGGACAGCCGTCACGAGCACCGACCAGGCAAACAGCGGCATCTTGTGCAGCGTCATGCCCGGCGCACGCATGTTGAGGATCGTCACGATGAAGTTGATGGCGCCAAGGATAGAAGCGATACCGGCCGTGTGCAGCGACAGGATCAACAGGTCCATGGACGGTCCAGGGTGACCAGTTGCACTCGACAGAGGCGGATAGAGCACCCAGCCGCCGCCGAAACCGAGGAACTGACCGGTGCCCGGGATGAGCATCGAGATGCACGCCATGATGAAGGCGGCAACCGTCAGCCAGAACGAAATATTGTTCATCCGCGGGAACGCCATGTCGGGTGCACCGATCATCAGCGGGACGAACCAGTTGCCGAAACCACCGATCAGGGCGGGCATAACCATGAAAAAGATCATGATCAGGCCGTGATAGGTGATCACGACGTTGTAGAAGTGCTTGGCGTGTTCGATCGCCTGATCGCCCGAGTAACCGAAGAACTCCATCAGGCCGGTAAGCGGCCCGATGCCCGGCTGCGCAAGCTCAAGCCGGATGAGGCCTGACAGCGTGTAGCCGACGATCCCCGCGACCAGCGCGAACACCAAGTACAGCGTACCGATGTCCTTGTGGTTCGTTGAAAGGAACCAGCGTGTAAAAAAGCCCGGCTTGTGATCGTGTGCGTGATCGTCGTGGGCTGTCGAGACTTGATCCATAGCCATGTCAGAAAATTCCTCTGAAACTACTGGGCCTGGGCGAGGCGCATGGAAGCGTCCGTCGGCACATCGGTTGAAACGGTTTGCTGGCGGGCCGGAAGGGCTTCGAAAGCCGCATCGAATTCGCCCGCCTTGAGCGACGAGATCCAGGCGTCATAAACATCTGCGCTGACAACGCGAATCTCGATTGGCATGAAGGCGTGGTCCTTGCCGCAAAGCTCGGAGCACTGGCCATAATAGGTGCCCTCCTCCTCAACCAGAAACCAGCCTTCGTTCAGGCGGCCCGGCACGGCATCGGTTTTGATACCGAAGGCCGGCATGGCGAAGGAGTGAATGACGTCAGACGCCGCCGTCTGGTAGCGAATATAGCGATTTACCGGCAGCACGAGCGGATAGTCGACCGTGAGATTACGCGGGCCGCGTGCGCCTTCCAGGTCCTGGTCGCTGCTGAGACCGCGCTGGAGCGGGTTGGACACGAATTCAACGGGGTAACCGCCATCGTCCAGCTCGTCCGGGAAGGAATAGGTCCAGTTCCACTGGTTGCCTTGCGCCTTCACGGTCACCCAGCCTTCGGCCGCGGCGTCAGGATAGATGTTCGGATTATCGTCACTTGATTGGGCGATCACTTCCAGGTCCGGCTCATTTTCCTGATAGAACAGGTTCGAGAAGGACGGGCCGGCAATCGCGACGAGAATCAGGACCGGAACGACCGTCCAGATGATCTCGATCGCCGTATTGTGGCTGAACTTGCGCGGAACCGGGTTGGCCCGCTTGTTATAGCGCACCATCACGACGATGAGCAGCGCAAGGACGAAAATCGTAATCAGGGTGATGATCACGAGAAGATAGGTATGAAAGCCGTGCAGACGCTCCATGATACGCGTCGCAGCAGGCTGGAAATTCAGAGCACCATTTACAGGTTCGGCGGCAAACGCAGCCGCGCTGAAGCCGAAAAAGCTCAGAAGAGTGACAAGGAAACGCACAGACCCGACTCCCTAGGATTTGTTCGAGCATTGCCATAACTACACTCTTTCGAGGCGTCCACCCAAGCGCTCAGTGTTTTCAAATTTGTCGCAGCCAGTTCGCCGGGCTCAACAAAAGGCGCTATATTGTATTGGTTGTGAACTCGGGAGAAAGAACATGAACCGTGCTTTGATGCTGGGCGCTGTGTTGTCTGTTGCGGTATCCACCGCGTCTGCGCAGGTGTTTGTTGTTGGTGGCGGACTGGCCAGGGAGTGCTTCGACCTCGCCAAGAGCGGCAACTATCTTTTCCGCTCAGCCGATCAGACCTGTACGCGGGCCTTGCAGGAAGAAACCATGACACGCCCCAATCGCGCAGCGACCTATGTCAATCGCGGCGTCATCCGCATGCGCGAAGGCGATCATGAGGATGCTCTGGACGATTATGCAAAGGCGATAGAGCTGCAACCGGAGCTCGGCGCGGCCTATCTGAATATGGGAGCCGCGCATATTTACCAGAAGGATTTCGACCTCGCGCTGGAACCGCTCAACAAGGCAATCGAACTGGAAACCATCGATATCTTCGCAGCCTATTACAATCGGGCGATCGCGCGGGAAAATACCGGTGACCTTCCCGGTGCCTATAATGATTTCCAGAAAGCGCTGGAACTGAAACCGGGCTGGGAGCTGGCTGAGAAGCAACTCGACCGCTTCACCGTCCGCCAATAGGCACAACAGCGAAAGCCTTCTTGCACCCCGGCGCGCAAGGCCCCATTCTCGGCGCATGCTAGAAAATGACCTTCCCTTTGACCGCCAGGCCGCAACCAGCATTCTGGCGGACGCCTGCGATGGCGCCGACGATGGCGATATCTTTGTCCAGCGTGCGCGCTCGGAGCATTTCCTGTTCGATGACGGCCGGCTGAAGTCGGCCTCATACGACACCAGTCAGGGCTTCGGCCTTCGGGTGATTGCAGGAGAGGCCAGCGGCAACGCACATGCCGGCGAATTGACAATCGAAGCGATCCGCCGCGCCGCAGAGACCGCATCCGCCGCGAAACGCGGCTACAAGGGCTCGCTCGATGTCAGTCCTCAACCCACCAATCGGCGGCTCTACGCACCGATTGACCCCACTGAAGCCCCGGGCTTCGGGGTCAAGACCGACCTGATGGCCGAGATCGACGCATGGGTCCGCGCCAAGGATCCGAGAGTCGTCCAGGTGTCGGTGTCGCTCGCCGGCAGCCGCGAGGAAATCGATGTTCTGCGCCCGGGCGGCGACGCCTTCCACGATGTGCGCCCGCTGGTCCGGCTGAATGTGTCCGTGACCCTCGAAAAGGACGGGCGCCGCGAATCGGCGAGCGCAGGCGCGGGTGGCCGGGCCGCCTATGATGAATGGATCGCCCCCTCGCGCTGGAAAGCGCTCGCCGAGCGCGCGATTCGCAAGGCGGAGATCAACCTCGAGTCCATCCCTGCCCCCGCCGGTGAAATGGAAGTGGTGCTGGGCCCGGGCTGGCCCGCCGTCCTGCTTCACGAAGCGGTTGGCCACGGCCTCGAGGGTGACTTCAACCGCAAGCAGACCTCTGTCTATTCAGGCCGGATTGGTGAGCAGGTCGCCGCCAAGGGCGTTACCGTGATCGATGACGGCACGATTGATGCGCGCCGGGGCTCGCTGTCCTTCGATGATGAGGGCACACCGACACAGCGGACGGTGCTGATCGAGGACGGCATCCTGAAGGGCTATATGCAGGATCGCCAGAATGCCCGCCTCATGGGTATGGCGCCGACGGGCAATGGCCGCCGCGAATCCTATGACGCCGGCATCATGCCGCGCATGACAAATACGGTTATGCTCGGCGGCCAGGACGATCCGGACGAAATCGTGAAGTCGATCAAGCGCGGCATCTGGGCCGTCGATTTCGGTGGCGGCCAGGTCGATATCACATCCGGCAATTTCGTCTTCCAATGCACCGAGGCTTACCTGGTCGAGAACGGCAAGATCGTCGCGCCGGTGAAGAATGCGACGCTGATTGGCCACGGCCCGACCGCACTCAACAAGGTGTCGATGATCGGCAATGACTTCGCCATGGATGACGGTATCGGCACCTGTGGCAAGGCAGGCCAATCCGTGCCGGTCGGCGTCGGCCAACCTACGCTCAAGGTCGATTCGTTGACCGTCGGCGGCGCCGGTTAGGAGACGGGCACTTCCCGGCAGGGCCGCTGCGATTTGTCGGTCCGGAACGGTTTGGCGACGTGTTCGCCGGTCGCCGGATCGTAGTCCGACAACGTGTATTCGAGTGGATAAACGACATCGGTGCGCATCACCGGGACGCCACTCTCATATTTTGGTTCGAACCTAACCCGGGAGACCGCGCGTTTAGATTCGTAGCAGAATATCGGCTCGGTGCAGAAAGTGACCAGGCCGAATGGGTGTCCCTGCTCATCGACGGAGAAGTGCACCGAACAGGTGCCTTGCAGACCCAGGATCGCTGCCATGGTCGGATAACGCGGGACCGGCGGGACGACCGGCCGGGCGTCCCTGTCGGAATCGACTTCCTGCGCGTAGCCTGACAGGACCGGCACGCAGAGGCTCAAAACGCCGCACAGAAGTAACCGCATTCATCCCCCTCACGGTTTTCCTTCTCAACCTTTACGTAAACGCACTGTGCCACGCAAGCCGGTGCCGATGAGTGACGACGCTTCCCATCGAAATGTGCTAAACTCATATGATGAAACGACTGATCGCTTCCGTTTTTGTCGCGGTCCTGGCCGCCGGACCGCTAGCCTCATCCGCCCTCGCTCAGGGCCTGCCACCAGAAATGCCGGTCAACCGGGCTGACCTCATGGTCCGCAAGGCTGGCGGCATCCTGATTGATGTACGGCGCCCGGATGAGTGGGCCCAGACCGGTGTCCCGGTCACGGCGCATACCGTTTCTGTCGCGGATGACAATTTCATCAGCCAGGTTGACCGGGTGACCGGCGGCAACAAGAGCCAGCGTATCGCGCTCATCTGCCGTTCGGGAAACCGTTCTACTGAGGCGCGCGACAAATTGTTGGCTGCCGGCTATCAGAACGTCACCAGCGTTGCCGGCGGGGTCATGGGCCCCGACGGCTGGATCGACGCCGACCTGCCGGTGCGGCCGTTCCGCTAGTCCGGGCTCCGATCCAGGGTCACGCCAGCCGCATCCACCTCACCGCGACGTTCTTTCGGGCCGCTGCCGTCAGCGCCGTGGGTCAGCTTGCGTAGCCACGGGCTCGCCACAAGCAGGACGATGCCAAGCGCCACGGCAGCCGTACCGAGCTGGGCATAAACAGCACTGTATGCATCAATGCTCTGCTGCGCCGGCGCCCCTTCCGGCACCTGCGTCGCGCGGGCCACCTGGGCTGCGATAACGTTGGCGTAAGACGACGCCAGGAACCAGAAGCCCATCATGAAGCCGACAATCGTCTTCACGGACAGTTTGGTAACAGCCGACAGGCCGACCGGGGACAGGAAGACTTCACCAGTCGTGTGCAGGAGATACATGAGGACGATGAAGATGACACTGATCTTGATCGTGCCATCTGCCCCTTCAGACGCCCCGGCAATACCGAGATTCAGCACATAGAAGCCGGCCCCGATCTGAACCATGGCCAAGCCAAACTTGAAGAAGGCGTTCGGTTCCTTCCCGCGCTTGCCGAGGAACGTCCACAGCGCCGCGATGATCGGTGCGAAGATAATAATGAACAGCGGATTGGCCGATTGCAGCACCGGCGCCGGGAACTCCCAGCCGCCAATTTCATTGGTGACGTGTGCGGCCGCAAATAGATTCAGCGAACTCGGCCCCTGGTCGAACAGCGCCCAGAACAGAACCGACGAAACGATCAGGATTAGCAGGCCGATCATCTTGTCGCGCGCGACCGGCTCCAGCTTGGCAAGCATGTAGATGACAATGCCTGTCGTGACGACAGCGAACACCCCATGCATGGCCAGCGACATGATCCCGGCGATCTGAAGCAGGAAAAAGGCGACGATGACGAAGGCAAATCCAGAAAGATAGACTAGCCATTCACGGTTGATGCCGGCAACGACCGGCGTTTTCAGATCGACGTCTGCGGGCGGCTCTGCACGTCCTTCCAGCCAGTCCTGGCCAATCACAAAAACGATGAGGCCGGCCAGCATGCCGACCGCGGCGAGACCGAAGCCCGCCCACCAGCCGAGCGTCGCAGCCGCAATCGCGCAGAAGATACCGGCCAGGAAAGAGCCCAGATTGATACCCATGTAGTAGATGGTGAAACCCGCATCGCGGCGCCGGTCACCTTCTTCGTAAAGCGCGCCAACGCATGTCGAGATGTTCGGCTTCAGGAAGCCGACACCCGCCACGATAAAGGCGAGTGCGAGAAAAAGGATCGTGCTGTAAAGCGGGCTTTGAACGCGTTCGATCGTACCGGTCGCCGTAACAGTCCCGCCGTCTGTTTCGTAGGAAATATTACGAATATCGGAGCCCTTCTCAGGCTGCTCGAACGTCAGGATTGGCACCTCTGCGCCATCGACAACAATGTTCCGGCTCTGGGACTCGTCGTACTCCATGCGGGTGAGCTCATAGCTCGTCCCGTCAATGACGATGGCCTCGCTCGCTTTCGGGCCATGAAAGCCCATCAGACCGTGGCCAATCACGAGCAAGATCGCGCCGAAAGTCACTGCCTTCCGAAAGCCGATGTATTTGTCCGCCAGATAGCCACCGAGGAGCGGCCCCAGATACACAAGCGCCACATAGGCGCCGTAAAGCGTCAGCGAGAAGTCGCTTTCGAACAGGAAATGCCAAGTGAGATAGAGAATGAGCAGGCCGCGCATCCCGTAATAGGAAAAGCGCTCCCACATCTCCGCAAAAAACAGGATTACTAGGCCGCGAGGATGGCCAAGAATGGTTGGACGGTCCGACTCTACCGAGACGCCATCGGCGGTTGCGTCACTCATTTTCACTCCCCAAGCCTCTCTACAGAGACTCAAAATCTGCCCTAAGTGACGCTACTAACACCACGCGTTCCCGCGCGGCTCAAGCAAGGATGTGCCATTTGTTCCGGGAAGGGCGCAAGATGCGCCCTAGTAGGCCAGTGTATCGAAGGCTGGTTCGACCCGCCTGCCCCACTCACCGTAATAGAGTTCCAGCAAGCGGTCGGCTGGCGTGAGGCCCGAGGATGCGATTTCATCCAGCTCAGACAGGAAGCCGGATTCGTCGTCGCCTGCCGTATTGTATTTCTTGCGCGCCTTCAGCCCGTTCCGGCTGATAGCGAGGACGTCGAGAGCCAGGTCCCGCATCGACCGTCCACCCGGTACCGGCGTCTTCAGGCCGAGCGTTCCAACCGACAGGCGCACGGCTTCGCGCTCCGGCGCGCTCCAGTCTTTGACAAGGTCCCAGGCCGCATCAAGCGAATCCTGATCATAGAGAACGCCGGTCCAGAAGGCGGAAAAGGCACAGAGCCGGCTCCACGGGCCTGAATCAGACCCGCGCATTTCAAGGAAGCGTTTCAGGCGCACTTCCGGGAAAATGGTCGACAGGTGATCGACAAAATCATCAATCGCCGGTTTCTCTCCCGGAAGGATGTCGAGTTTTCCGTCCATGAAGTCACGGAAGCTTTTGCCAGACGCATCAAGGTACTTGCCGCCGCGGCGAACAAAATACATCGGTACATCAAGGGCGTAGTCGACATAGCGCTCGAACCCGGCCCCATCCTCGAACATGAAGGGTAGCATGCCGGACCGGTCCGGGTCTGTGTCTGTCCAGATGTGTGAGCGATAGGACAGGTAGCCATTCGTCCGTCCCTCGGTGAATGGCGAATTGGCAAAAAGGGCGGTCCCGAGCGGCTGCAGCGCGAGCGAGACCCGAAGTTTCTTCACCATGTCGGCTTCGGAGGAGAAATCCATGTTCGCCTGCACGGTACAGGTCCGGAACATCATCTCGCGGCCCAGCCGGCCGACCTTGAGCATGTAGTCCCGCATGATCTTGTAGCGGCCCTTGGGCATCATCGGTGTTTCGTCCATCGACCAGAGCGGCGAAGAGCCCATACCCAGGAAGCCAATTCCCAGCGGGTCTGCGATCTCGCGAACCTCCCGCAGGTGATCACCGACCTCATTGCAGGTCTGATGGATATGCTCCAGCGGCGCGCCGGACAGTTCGAACTGGCCGCCCGGCTCGAGGCTGACGCTGGCGCCGTCCTTTTTCAATCCGATCAGATGTCCGCCTTCGATGATCGGCTCCCAGCCAAACTGGTCCCGGAGCCCTTCCAGCATCGCGCGCACAGAAACGTCGCCTTCATAGGGAAGCGGACGAAGCCCGTCGCGGATAAACCCGAATTTCTCGTGTTCGGTCCCGATCTTCCAGTCCGCCTTGGGCGTGCAGCCTGCCTCCATCCATTCGACCATTTCGGCCTTGGACTCGATACGCGGGGCGGATTCGTCGATGTCGGAAGTCGGCGTTGTCATTGCGCAGGCTGCCCTCTAGCCGTTGGATGTTTTTGGCAGATAGGGATCATTGCGCCAGTCGCCAACCAGCGACTGCCAAAGTGTGAGCGCCGACACGACCGCCGTCTCGGCACGAAGGATTCGCGGACCAAGCGTCACCGGCCTGACAAAGGATAGCGACCTCAGCCGTTCGCGCTCAGCCGCGGAGAAACCGCCTTCCGGACCGATCAACAGGCCGGCCGCCGTCTCCTTCGCATGGCTTAAGGCCTCGGCCATGGGCAAAGCCTCGCCGGCCTCATCGCAATAGTAGAGGGGGACGGTCGGGTTCCAGTGATCGAGCGCTTTCCATAGCGAAACATCATCCTCAACGGTCGGAATATCCATTCGCTCGGTCTGCTCTGCCGCTTCAATAACGACCGCCTGCAGCCGGTCGCTTCTTACCCGGCTGGACTGCGTAAACTCTGTCATCACGGGCTGAATGCGCCGAACTCCAAGCTCGCAGGCCTTTTCGACGACGAAATCGGTGCGGGCCTTCTTTAGCGGCGCAAACAGAAGCGTAAGGTCAGGCGCCGCATACTGCTCGCGCGTGCAGGCCACCGGCTCCACCTGGACCTTCTTGGCACTCTCCTGGACCAGACGGGCACGCCATTCACCGTTCCGGCCATTGAAGACGCGCAGATCCGCGCCATCCTCAAGACGCATGACACGAGTAAGGTACTTCGACTGCTTCTCGTCCAGAGAAACAGCCTGTCTCTCATCGAGAGGCGCATCAATGTATATCCGGGGCGGGGAACTCATCGCGCCCATATAGTCTTGTGTCGGATAAGAGTTAAGCCATCAAACGAGGCAATTTCCATGAGCGTCCAGTCGATCAATCCCGCCAGCGAAGAGATCATCGAGACTTTCGAAGCCCACAACGATGTCGAGATCGAGCACAGGCTTGCCGCTGCCGCTGAGACCTTCACGCACTGGCGCCTGACCAGCCTCGAAAAAAGAGCCGAATTGTTCGAAGCGGCCGCCAGCATCATGGAAGAAGACCGCGAGCGCCTTGCTCGCCACATGACGCTCGAAATGGGCAAACCGCTGTCCCAGGCGCTCGGCGAGATCGACAAGTGCGCCTGGGTCTGCCGGCACTATGCCGAACATGGCGAAGCTTACCTCGCCGATGAGCGCATCAAGACCGATGCGAGCAAAGCCTATGTCAGGCATCTCCCGATCGGGCCGGTTCTCGCCGTGATGCCATGGAATTTTCCGTTCTGGCAGGTTTTCCGATTCGCAGCGCCTGCCCTGATGGCTGGTAATGTCGGACTGCTGAAGCATGCTTCAAATGTCTGGCGGTGCGCGATCGATATCGAGGAGATATTCCTCAAGGCAGGCTTCCCGGAAGGCTGTTTCCAGACACTGCTGGTCGGTTCCGAGAAGGTCGAAGGTATTCTCAGGGACAAACGCGTGAAAGCCACCACCCTGACTGGATCCGGACCAGCCGGCGGTGCTGTTGCGTCAACCGCTGGGGGCGAGATCAAACCGTCTGTCCTGGAGCTGGGCGGCACCGATGCCTTCATCGTCATGCCCTCAGCCGATCTCGATTCCGCCGTTGAAACGGCCATAGACGGCCGGATTCAGAACTCCGGTCAGTCCTGCATCGCCGCCAAGCGCTTCCTGGTTCACGCGGACATATACGACGAGTTCCGCGACAAGTTCATCGCCGGCATGCAAGCGATAACAATTGGCAACCCGCTGGAAGACGGCGTAAAGCTCGGGCCGCTTGCCATGAAAGCCATTCGCGATGATCTGCAGAAGCAAACCAGAGCATCCATAGAGGCCGGCGCGAAGCCTCTTCTTGAACCTCAGTCGCTGCCCGAGAAGGGCTGGTGGTTGGCGCCGCAGATTCTGGAAGACATTCCCGACATGGCGCCTGCAGCCCATGAGGAAATGTTCGGGCCAGTGGCCGGGCTGTGGAAGGTTACCTCGCTGACCCAAGCCATCGAACGTGCCAATCGCAGCGATTTCGGCTTGGGCTCGGCGATCTTCACGCAGGACGAAGCGGACATCGACATCGCCATTCGCGACCTGGAGGCCGGATCGACCTTTGTAAACGCGAAGGTCGCCAGCGATCCGCGCCTGCCCTTTGGCGGCATCAAGCAGTCCGGCTTTGGCAGGGAACTCTCGCGCGACGGCATTCTGGCGTTTGTGAATCGCAAGACAATCTCTATCGCTTGAGGGGCAAAATTCGCTATAGGGGCGGCATGACTGAAACGAAAGACGATTCCCGGGATACTGATCCGGTCGATGCGGACATCGAGAAAAAGCCGCAGGCGCCAGCTGACAGCGCCCTCCCGGAATGGCTCGTTTCCCTGCCGGAAAAGCTGGTTCCTTTTGCGGCGCTGGCCCGGCTCGATCGCCCGATCGGCACATGGCTCGTGATACTCCCGACGCTCGCGTCGTTCGCTTATACGCGCATCTCGACCGGCTTCTACTGGACCGACATCTGGTGGCAGTTGCTGTTCGCCATCGGCGCTATTGTCATGCGTGGGGCTGCCTGCACCTGGAACGACATCACCGACCGGGATTTTGATGCGAAGGTCGAGCGCACAGCCAGCCGGCCATTGCCATCGGGCCAGGTCAGCCTTCGGGACGCATACATCTTCCTCGGCGTTCAGCTATTAGTCGGTTTTCTCGCTTGGCTTTGCCTGCCGCTGGACGCCAAGATTGTCGCGCTACTCGCTATCCCTCTGATCGGGGCCTATCCTTTCATGAAGCGGATCACCTGGTGGCCGCAGGCCTGGCTCGGGGCGACCATTAACTGGGGCGCGCTGGTGGCCGCCGCCACCGCCGTGCATGTCTCGTTCGGGACGCTTATCCTGTTCTTCGGCTTTGCGGCCTGGACCATCGCCTATGACACGATCTACGCCATCCAGGATGAAGAAGACGATGCGCTGATCGGCGTGAAATCCACAGCCCGGCTGATGGGCGAGCGGGTCATCCTCGGCGCTTTCTCGTTTTTCCTCATCGCAGCCGCCTGCTTCGCTGTGGCGGCAGCCGGCACAGGCGCAACCCGGATCGGTGCGCTGACCGTGATTGCCTTCCTCGTCCACGCGATCTGGCAGGTGCACACGCTCGACCGAGACAAGGGCACGGCCCTGAAGGTTTTCAGGTCGAATGCCTGGGCGGGGCTCATCCTGGTGGCGGGCTTCACAGTTGCCGCCGCGCTGTAAGCCGCAACAACCTCTTGGCTGACGCTGCGCCAATCGGGTAGATTGATCATATGCCTGCTGCAAAACGCATCCGCCCTCTGGACCTGTTCACCCGCGAGGAGTGGGCGCATGTGAGCCAGCGGTCCAACCTTCTGGGAACGGGCACAGTTGTTCATGCCTGGGCTGTCATTGCGCTCGCCATGGCCGCAGCGATCTGGCAGCCTTGGCTTGCGATCATAGCCATTCCCGTGATTGGCGCGCGCCAGCTCGGCCTTGCGATCCTGATGCATGAAGCGGCCCATGGGGGGCTTCATTCCAACCGCAGGATCAACGACTTTCTCGGCCAGTGGATCTGCGCCGCGCCGGTGGGCGCGCACCTCGGCAATTACCGCAATTACCACCTCACCCATCACAAATACGCCCAGCAGCCTGAAGACCCCGATCTCGGCCTCTCGGCGCCCTTCCCCGTGACCCGCCAGTCCCTTCACCGCAAGATCATCCGGGACCTCACGGGCCAGACTTTCTTCAAGCAGCGCCGCAACCAGTTCGCCAATGCGATGGGTCTCGGCATCCGCAAGTCGAAAGGCCAGACCAACAGGGCTCAATCGGCGCGCGAGGCCGTGATTCCTTTCCTTGCGACCAATCTGATCCTGCTCGCAGGCCTGACAATTGCCGGATACTGGTGGGCTTACTTCGTGCTCTGGCTGCTCCCCATGGCGACGTGGAACCAGCTTGTGACCCGGCTGCGGAATATTGCCGAGCATGCCGTCGTGCCGGATCATGAAGACCCGATGCGCCATGCCCGCACGACGCTTGCCAGCTGGTGGGAGAAGCTGCTGATCGCGCCTTACTGGGTGAACTATCACTGCGAGCATCACATGTTCATGCACCTGCCCTGCTACCGGCTTCCGCGCGCTCACAAGCTGCTTGCGAAGAAGGGCGTGACCGCCCAGATGGAAGTCAAGCAAGGCTATTGGGGCGTCCTCAAGGAAGCCTCTTCCAAGCCAGCAAGGCCCGCCGTGGCCGTCTGAACCTGCCAGCCGGGAATGCTGGCCAACCAGCCAGGAGCCAGCCTCATGACCAAACTGACCATCGAAATGGTGTCCGACCTTGTCTGCCCCTGGTGCTGGCTTGGCCTTCGCCGGATACAGAGCGCGATTGCGCTGGTGCCGGAGATAGAGGTCGAACTTCTCTTCCGGCCCTTCGAACTCGATCCGACCATTCCCGAAGGCGGGGTGAACTATCGCGACTACATGGCCAGCAAGTTCGGCCCGGAAACCGAAGACAGCCGCTGGGTGGCAATGCGCGAAGCCCTCGTCCAGTACGGACAGGAAGAGGATATCCCTTATAATTTCAGCGAATTGCGCCACCGCCCCAACAGTTTCGATGCCCATCGCCTCGTTCGCTGGGCGCAGGGACAAGGCAAGGGCGCGGAGGCCAAGGAAGCGCTCTTTTCCGCTTATTTCGAACACGCCCGCGATATTGGCGATCATGACGTGCTCTGCGACATTGCCGAAGAGATCGGGCTGGAGCGGGATATCGTCGAGAAGCTGCTGCTTTCGGATGCCGACGTGGAAGCGGTCCGCAAGGAAGAAGAGCTCTTCCGGCAGATGGGTATTGGCGGCGTGCCAACCTATATTGCGATGCGCCGGATCGCCGTTCAGGGCGCCGAAAGCGCTGAAAAGCTTGCGAAATTCATCAAGGCCTCCGCCGACCAGCTCCCCCAGCAGCGCAGTTACGGCTGAGCCAGCACCAGCGCCCGCAGCGTCCGTTGGGACGTGCGGCGTGCTGGTTTTGATCCCCGCTCCACTTCGTGCCGCGATGGATCGGGCTCAGGGAGTCTTTGGTTTGATCCCCGCTTCGCGATGGATCCGGCTCAGGGCTGTTTGAAACATCAGTCCGCATGGTGAGCGAAGTCGAACCACGCGGACGG
>NZ_QWFZ01000039.1:336712-336916 GCF_003576315.1 Henriciella mobilis
AACAGTCCAATTCCGGTATGATTCCAGTCTGGCGCCCAAAGCCGCCAGAAACCCGCCCGGCGCGAGCCGCAGCCAGGGCGATCGCGGCGCGAAATTCGTCCAGTCATCGGGGTCCGGCCGGTCGCCCGCCACTTGCAGCGTGATCACCAGCCGCCCGTTTGGCAGCACGGCAACACCCAGCATCCCGACCGGGTTCGCGGCCCG
>NZ_QWFZ01000039.1:336966-518753 GCF_003576315.1 Henriciella mobilis
GGCCCGGTAGGCGCGGTAATACCGCTCGAACCGCCAGACTTCGAGGAAGAAGACCGGCCAATAATAGAGCGGCAGCAGGGCCAGCGTTTCAAGAATCCAGGCGCGGGTCAGCATGGCCCGAATTGGAGCATGGGTTTCAGAGGGGTGGGATGGATTGGTCTCTCCCCCTGCTCCCTCGGGAGAGGGCGCAGGGAGAAGCATCGCATGTCGATGCGCCGGAGCACGGGGATGAGGGGGACTGGCTTGGAAAGGATCGCGCCTTCAGCTCAGCTGCAGCTCCACAAGCCGCTTATAGGCGCCCGCCACGGACATGAGCTCAAGGTGGGTGCCCTCTTCAACCGCCTTGCCATCCTCGATCACGACAATCCGGTCGGCCGAACGGACTGTGGAAAGGCGGTGGGCGATGACCAGCGTCGTGCGGTCCTTCGAGAACGCGTTCAGCGCCGCCTGCACCTTGGCCTCACTCTCGGCATCGAGCGCGGAGGTCGCCTCGTCCAGCATCAAGATCGGCGCATTGCGCAGGATGGCCCGGGCAAGCGCGATACGCTGGCGCTGGCCGCCTGAGAGGTTGCGGCCCATTTCACCAGCCATGGCGTCATAGCCGCCCGGCAGGGAGAGGATGAAGTCATGCGCATTGGCCGCCTTGGCGGCCTGCTTGATCTCGTCCCGGCTCGCGCCCATCCGGCCGAGCGCAATATTGGCGGCTATCGTATCGTCGAAGAGCAGCGCTTCCTGGGCCACCAGTGCGGTCGCCCGGCGAAGACTCGCACCTGTAAAGCCGCGAATATCGTTGCCATCGACACAGACCGACCCTGAAAGCGGATCATATAAGCGCAGCAACAGGTTGAATATCGTGGATTTTCCCGAGCCCGACGGCCCGACCAGCGCGACAGTCTCACCCGGATTGGCCGAGAAATTCAGCCCCTTCAGGGCGATGGACCCATCCGGATAGACGAAGTGCACATCGCGAAACTCGATCCCGCCCTTGGGCGCTGTGAGGGCGATGGCATCATCCCGGTCCTTGATGGCCGGATCGGCGTCGAGGATTTCGAAAACCCGGTCTGCCGCCGCCCCGCCCTCCTGGGCGACCGCATTCAGCGTACCGAGCGCGCGCAGCTCCGGCGCCGCGACAGCAACGGCCCCAATCACGCCGACAAAATTGCCGAGCGATGTGTCGCCCTCGGCAATCCGCCAGGCGGTGAGGCCGAGAATACCCACCAGCGCCAGGCCGCCCGTAATCTCGAGGATCGGATCGACCGCCGCCTTGTCCGTCAGGACTTTCAGGAACAGACGCGAGCGTTCGACGAAGCCCTTGCGGGCGCGCGCCTTCTGATAGTCCTCCAGCCCGTAGGCCTTGACCACGCGGGCCGACTGAAAGCTCTCTGACAGGAGCGAGGTCACCTCCCCGATCTGGTTCTGCGCTTTCTTGGACCGCTTGCGCACGCTGTTGCCGAGCGCGATCACCGGCGCAAAGGCAATCGGATAGATCACCAGCAGAACGAGCGTCAGCTTCCAGTCCATGATCAGCATGGTGATGAGCACGCCAATCACCGTCAGGACGCCCTTGGTCAGATTGTTGGCGAGCCTCAGTCCCGCTTCGCGAAGGGCGTTCACATCATTGATGAAACGCGAGACGAAACCACCTGTGCGGTCTGCTGAGAGGCGCGCGAAGTCGCCATCGGTCAGCGAATCGAACTGGTCGGCCTGGATATCGACAATGGCGCGCTGGACGCCGGTATTGTTGGCCAGGGTCATGCCATAAAGCGAGAGGGAGCGGATAGCCGCCGCCGCACCGATGATACCGACCAGCCACCAGAGATAGGCGGGCACGCCCGTTGTCTCGGGGCCCGCAAGGTCTTCCAGCCCCTCGACGACGAGTTTCAGGAGATAGCCGTAGGACGCGGCGGCCACCGAAGTGATGGCGGCGCAGGCCGTACCCAGCGCGAACCACTTCCAGTGCGGCAGGTACCGCTCCCGGATCAGCCGCCAGAGGCTGCGTGCGCCCCCGCGCCCGCCAGCTTTATCAGACGTGATGGTGCGACCCCGTTTCCGGATCGAGCAGCCGGTGCGCATGCAGGATGAAATATCTCATCTCGGCATTGTCGACCGTCCGCTGGGCTGCCGACTTCCAGGCGTCATAAGCCGCCTTGTAGCTCGGGAAGGCGCCGACGAAATCGATCTTCGAGAGATCCTCGAACTCGACGCCTTTGACGTCCTTCAATTCGCCGCCGATGACGATATGCAGCAATTGTTTGGCTTCCGGCATGTCGGCCATGGGCTTTTGCTCCGTAGTCTCAGTCTTGTCATAGGGCCGCACCGTCCAGTTCGGATCGGGAAGCCGCACCCCTTTGACGCGCTCCACTAACAGAGGATGCAGAGCCTTTCCAGCTGCAATCAGGCTTCTCTGTGCAGGTTCGCTGCGATTGAAGATAAAGGGTTCACCCAGATGCGTCGAGGCTATGCCGCCTGCCTCATTGACGATCACCGTGCCGGCAGCAAGGTCCCAGTCGGACTTGCGCCACAGCACCAGGGTCGCGTCCCAGGTGCCGCTGGCGACCCAGCACATCCGCAGCAGGGTGGCATTCGGCTTGGGATTGGCGAGATGCATGTCCGGCCAGGGAACTTTCCAGGCCGGATGGTTAAGCATGGATTCGGCCGCGATCATGCGGCAGCCGTCTTCCTGCTCGCGCGTGCTGGTCTGGATGGGGTCGCCATTCAGGGTCGCGCCCTTGCCCCGCTCGGCGCAATAGGTCTCGCCGAGAACCGGGGCATGCACCACACCGGCAACCGGCTGGCCGTGCTCGATCACGCTGAGGCCGATGCACCAATAGGCCTGCCCGCTCATGAAGGCGCGCGTGCCGTCGATCGGGTCGACGCACCAGACGGTCTCCAGCCGCTGCGTATGGCGCGACAGGGCCGTTTCCTCCGACAGCCAGCCATAGTCGCCATAGGCCCCCATCAGCCGGTCGTGAACAAGCTTGTTGACGGCAATGTCGGCCTCGGTCACCGGATGGCCGGGATATTTCTCCCAGGACGGCACCGTGCCCTTTTCGAAATAGGCCAGCGCCAGGCTGCCAGCCTCTAACGCCACCTCTCGCAGCAGCTGTGTCCGGTCGGAAAAGCGGCGTTCAGTTGCCTGCAATCGACATGTCCTCGATCATCACGCTCGGTGCGTTGCGGCGACCGCGGAATTCGAGGTCCGACGCCGGGACGAGCCGGGCAAACATGGATGGCAGGTCGCCGGCGATGGTGACTTCCGACACCGGGTACCGCACAGCCCCATCCTCGAACCAGAAACCAGCCACGCCAACCGAATAGTCGCCCGTATTGGGATTGATGGACGGGCCGAACATGTCGGTGACAAGAAGGCCCTTGCCTGCCTCCTTCATGAGCATCTCCGGCGACTTCTCCCCGGCCTCGATGTGGACATTGGAGGTGCCGACGCCCGGAATGCTGCCAAAGCCGCCGCTGGCGAAGCCGTTCGGCTCCAGGCCAAGCTGACGGGCCGACGACATGTTCAGCAGCCAGCGGGTCAGCACGCCGTCCTCGATCAGCAGCTTGCGCTCGACCGGCAGGCCTTCGCCATCATGGTTGCGGCAGCCAAGCGCCTTTTCGAGGAAGGGGTCGTCTACGACGTTCACGCCGCCGGCGAACACTTTCTCGCCCAGCCGGTCCTTCAGGAAGCTGACACCGCGCGCCACGGACGGGCCGGAGATCGCGCCGAGGAAGGCACCGATCAGGCTCGGCGCGACGCGCTTGTCGTAAATGACCACGCCCTTCTGCGTCTTCACCTTCTTCGGGCCGAGCCGGGCGACGGCCCGCTCACCGGCAGTGCGGCCGATCTCTTCGGGTGACGGCCGGTGCGCCATCTTGCGCACGCTCCAGCTGTCATAGTCACGCTCCATCGCGCCATCGCGTTCGGCGACGGCGGCCAGGCCAAGCCCGGTCGAGCCACCGGACAGGTAAGACGAGAAGCCGTTCGATGCGGCCACCCAGCGCTCGGTCCGGCTCCAGCCATTGCCGCAGCCGGACACCGTCTTCACGCCATCAACCGCGAGCGCGGCCGCTTCGGCTGCGATGGCATCGGATTCCAGCCGGTCGATCGGGATTTCGCCGTCGCCTTCAAGGTCCAGCACAGGCGGATCCTTGGCGAGCAGCTCTTCCGGCGCCAGCCCGGCAAACTTGTCCTCGGGGACGGCCTTCGCCATGGCCACGCAGCGTTCCGCCATCGCCGTGATCGCGTCGTCGGAAAGGTCGGAGCCCGACACATGCGCCTGGCGCTGGCCGAACAGGACGCGAAGGGCAATGCCCTGCGATTCAGAGCGCTCGACATTCTCGAGCTTGCCGTCCCGCACATCGACGCTGACGCCTTCAGAGATGCCCAGACTGCAATCTGCGGCCGTCGCGCCTTCCTTCAGGCAGCGGTCGATGAGTGTCTCCAGAATCTCGGCTGGAGGTGTCTTGAATGTTCTTGTCATGCAGCAGGAGGTAACCCCTGCCGGTCGAACCGGCAACGGCCCTGGTATCAGCTTCAGCAGCGAATGGTGAAAACAGTTTCAGCTGAGGAGCCGGTACATGCCGCTGCCAACCTCGGTATCGGCCATGAGGCGGACGTCCTGAGGCGATTCAATGGTGTCTTCGCGTCCAATCGACAGGCAGCCGCCCGGCTTGATCGAGGCCACGAGATTGCCAATCGCGGCCCCCAGTTCCGGCGCTTCCATACCGCTAAGGACATTCCGGCAGATGACCGCATCGAAACTCGCCGGGCCAAGCGGACCATCCAGAAGGTTGTGATGACAGGCCTGTACCTGCTCGCGCAGGGCCGCGCGTGCCAGCCAGTCGCGTTCGCCTGTCCGCGAGAAGTGCCTGAGCATGCGAGGCGTCGACAGGCCGTGCTGGATCTCGAAGTGGGAGAAGGTGCCGGCCCGCGCCCGGTTTGTCGCGCGGTAACCGATATCGCTCGTGACGATGCTGACGCGTTGCTGCGCGCGCCCGCCGGGTATCAGCTCGTCAAGCAGGATGGCCAGCGAATAGGCCTCCTGCCCTGTCGAACCGCCCGCGCACCAGACGCGGACGGGCGCGGCCTCGCTCGACTGGCTGGCCCGCCGGGCAATGTCCTCTGCGACAATCTGGAGGCGGTGGCGCTCACGGAAGAACCAGGTCTCGTCATCGACAAGCGCGTCCGCGAAATAGCTGGCGAGATTGGACGGCACCTGGCGGCCAACTTCCCGCAGCAAATGCTCGAGGCTGGAAACGCCAAGCATGTCCATGACCGGCTTCAGGCGCACCTCCAGCAAGTATACCTTGCGCGCATCCTGGACCTGCCCGGACAGTGACCGGGCAAGCATCAAGAGTTGCTCATAGCGAGAATTGTCAGTCCCGGTCGCCATTTCCACCCACCAGTCTGTCAGCGCGCCCGAGGGTCGTTTTAGGTTAACCCTAACACGTCGCAATCATCCAAATTGATGATGAAGCGAGGGTGAACACGCTAGTCTCTGATTCTATTCGGCAATATTCCGGATACGCGCTCCCGCTTCCAGAATCGACGAGACAAGACAGTCGATGTCCTCAAAGCGGGTGCGATGATTCGTGATGTTCACGCGAATGGCCAGCTTGCCGTTCAGACGGGTCGTCGACGGCGCGGCAACGCCCGATTCCTGAAGATCGACGACGATGGCCTGATTGAGCCGGTCCAGCACCTCTTCGGCCACCACGTCATGCGGCCGGTAGCGGAAGCAGCATATGCTTGTCTCGACCGGCGCCAGCCTCTCAAGCTCGGCTGCATCATCGATCCGGCCGGCCAGATAGCGAACCTGTTCGCAATTGCGGGCCACAGCCGCCCCGATCCTTGCGGGCCCGTGCTCCATCAGGTGGGCCCAGACCTTCAGCGCCCGGAAACTGCGCGACAGTTCGGGGCCATAATCCACCGGCCACGGGAAACCAGCGGCGAGGCCCTTTTCATTGTGCTGTAGATAATCCGGACGATTGGAGAAGGCCCGGCGCTGCAGCGCTTCATCGCGCACCAGCACGTAGCCGGCATCGTAATTGACATGCATCCATTTGTGGAAATCGAACGCCAAAGACTGGGCGCGCTCGATCCCCCTGAGCTTGTCCCGCAGGGCATAAGACAGCATGCCGCTCGCGCCGAAGGCGGCATCGACATGGAACCATAGACCATGCCGGGCGGCGATGTCGGCGAGCTCGTTCAGCGGGTCGATGGCTCCCGTATTCACGGTGCCGGCCGTGCCGATGAGGGCAAAGGGCTGCCGGCCCGCTGCGCGGTCTTCTTCGATGGCATCATCCAGCGCAGCGGTCGCGAAGTGGAAGGTCTCATCGGATGGAATGATGCGGAGCGCGTCGCTTCCGAGGCCCAGCATGTCGAAGGCGCGCGCGACACAGGAATGGGCCTGCGACGAGGTATAGGCGACAAGTTGCGCGCCATCGATCCCTGCCTCCCGTGACCTGAAGTCGAGCGCGGCATCGCGCGCCGTCTTCATCGCGATAATGGTGGCCATGGATGTCCCGGAGACGGTCAGGCCGCTGGCTTCCGGCGGGAAGCCAAACAGGCCACGTATCCAGTCGGCCAGCTGGCGCTCGACATGCAGGGCAATATGGTCCCGCCCACCGGCGTTCACATTCATGGCGGCAGCGGCCATGTCGGCCAGGATTCCCGAGGGCGTGCCCGACCCATGCACCCAGCCGAAAAAGCGCGGATGCGTATTGCCGGGACCGTACGGCAACAACGCGAGGATGGCCTCATCCACATGTTCGGCTGGTGTGCCATCGTCCGGCAGCGGCGCTTTGAACTGCGCCTTCAACGCTTCGGGGACCGGCGTCCAGACCCGCCCGTCCCGCGCGCTCGCCATCTTGTCGATCGCGTGATCGAGCATGTCGTGCGCGCGCTTGCGGAAGGCATCCCAGTCATCGGGATCGAGAAATGAGTCGTCGGAAATCGTCATGCGCGCGTCGTACAGACTGTTGTCACGAAATCAAAGCGGGCAGCTATTCACTGTCGTAACAGTCGGGCTGATAGGCACTTTTCTGATCAATGTCCTTCAGGCTGTGCCGCATGACGATCAGGGCAGCGATCACACCCGAAACCGTGTTTGCGAGAAACGTCGCAATGGCCAGACCGAGGAAGCCGCCAGTCAGCACGCCGATCCACGCACCGGGCGCGAGCAGGCCGATCGCCCGGCCGGCACCGATCATCAGCCCCGAAACGGACCGGCCGAGACCGTTCATGGCTGCGGTCAGCGATACGATCAGGCCATATCCAGCGTAAGACGCAGGGACGATGGCGAGGTACAGGGCAGCGATTTCCTGCGTCCGGGCGGACTCGGTGAAGAAGGATACGAGCCACCGGCCCCCGAAATAGAAAGCCACAGCCAGAACAAGAGCCCAGACAAGGGAGACCCGCGCGCAGAACCACAAACTGTCACGCGAGCGGCCCGTATTCCCGGCCCCGCTATTCTGCCCGACGAACGGCGCTGACGCCGCTGACAGGGCAAGCAGGGGAACGACGGCAAAGGACTGGATTTTGGTCACAAGGCCAAAAGCGGCAACCTCCGCTGAACCGAGCGTCGAAACCGCCGCCGTGGCGATGCTCAGCGCAATAGGATTGACGGACGTGGACAGCGATGCAGGCAGGCCAATTCGCGCGACTTCCTGCCACCTGCGAAGCCCGTGGACGAGCGATGCGGTGCTCAGTGCAAGCAGGTTCTTTCGCCACAGCAGGTAGAAGGCCCCGACAGTGGCTACGGCGCGCGCCGTAATGGTTGCGACGGCAGCCCCCTGCATGCCGAGTTCCGGGATGGGGCCCAGACCGAAGATAAACACCGGATTGATCGCGATGTTCAATATGGCGGTCCCGCTCATCAGGATTGCCGGGCTGACACCATCTCCGGTCGCCCGGAGCATTCCGTTCGTTGCCACTGGCAGGACGAGAAAGATCACGCCGCCAAACCAGATCTGCATGAACCAGGTCGCATCCTTGAGGATATCGCCTTCAGCGCCCATCAGCGAGAGGACCGGTCCGATGAAAAGGAAGCCGAGAACAGACATCGCGATGGAGACAAGAACCGCCATGCCGGCCGCACCCGTCACGATTTCTGCTTGTTTTTCTGCCGAAGCGTCTGCGCCAATCGCGCGTGAAAGAACCGATGAGGCCCCTGCACTTAGCCCGATCGCAAGGCTGATCAGCGTCATGACGACCGGAAACGTGTAGGAAATCGCCGCAAGCTTGGCCTCACCAAGCTGCCCTACAAAATACGCATCCGAAACGCCGATCGCCTTTACAGCGAGCACGCCACTGATCATCGGAATCCAGACTTTCGAGAAACTTTGACGGACTGGACCTTCTGTCAGTTGCACGCTGAGACACTCCCTGGCCGACCATGCTGACCGGAAGCGGAGCTAGGTCGAGCACTGCGCGCGTCCAGCGCCGGGTGCCGGGCTTCCTTGACCGCGAGCGCCTGAGAGCGCACATCGCGGGTCATGAGCATCAAACCGATCCACATCATTGGCGGCGGCATGGCCGGGTCCGAAGCGGCTTGGCAGGCCGCTGAAATGGGCGTGCCCGTCATTATACATGAAATGCGCGGCGTGCGCGGCACCGAGGCCCACCAGACCGACAAGCTGGCCGAGCTGGTCTGCTCGAACTCCTTCCGCTCCGACGACCACACATCGAATGCCGTGGGCGTCCTGCATGAGGAGATGCGGCGCGCCAACGGGTTGATCATCACGAAGGGCGGCAAGCACCAGGTGCCCGCCGGCAGCGCGCTGGCGGTCGACCGGGAAGGCTTTTCCGAGGACATCACCGCGACGCTGGAAGCCCATCCGAACGTCACCATTGTGCGCGAGGAAATCGAGGGTATCCCGCCGGAAGACTGGGACAGCGTCATCATCGCGACCGGGCCGCTCACCTCGATGAAGCTGGCAGACGCCATCCGCGCCCATACCGGCGAAGAGGACCTCGCCTTCTTCGATGCCATCGCGCCGATCGTCTATTTCGACAGCATTGACATGGACAAGGCGTGGAAACAGAGCCGCTATGACAAGCCAGGCCCCGGCGGCGACACAGCGGCCTACATCAATTGCGGCATGAGCGAGGCCCAGTACAACGCCTTCATCGATGCGCTGATTGCCGGCGAGAAGACCGAGTTCAAGGACTGGGAAAAGGACACGCCTTATTTCGAGGGCTGCCTGCCCATCGAGGTCATGGCCGAGCGCGGGCGCGAGACGCTGCGTTTCGGGCCGATGAAGCCGGTGGGCCTGACCAATCCTCATCAGCCGGATGTGAAGCCGCATGCGGTCGTACAGCTGAGGCAGGACAATGCACTCGGCACGCTGTGGAACATGGTCGGCTTCCAGACCAAGCTGAAATATGGCGCGCAGGCGGACATCTTCCGGATGATCCCGGGGCTGGAGAATGCGCAGTTCGCCCGGCTCGGCGGCATTCACCGCAACACCTTCCTGAACTCGCCGAAGCTGCTCGACAATCAGCTGCGCATGAAATCCATGCCGCGGCTGCGTTTTGCAGGCCAGGTGACAGGTGTGGAAGGCTATGTCGAAAGCGCAGCCATGGGCCTGCTCGCCGGGCGCTTTGCAGCGGCTGAGCGGCTGGGCCGGGACCTCACACCGCCACCGCCGACCACAGCGCTCGGTGCCCTGATCGGCCACATCACGGGCGGTCACCTGGAAGGCAAGCAGAGCTTCCAGCCGATGAACATCAATTTCGGCCTATTCCCGGATCCCGAGCCCGGCACCATCCCCAACAAGGATGAAGAGGGCCGGCGCCTGCGCGGCAAGGCCAAGGGGCGCGCGAAGAAAGGCGTTCAGGCGAAACGGGCGCTGGTGGACATTGATGCCTGGCTGGCGGCACAGCGCGAGGCCGTTGCGGCGGAATAGACAGGTCTGATGCATGTTCTTCTGACAGGCTCGACTGGTTGGCTCGGGCGCCATCTCGCTCCCATGCTTGAATCTCTGGGCCATTCGGTCACCGGCGTCGATGTGGCTCCCGGGCCTTTCACACAGGAGATCGGCACAATTGCCGACCGGTCCTTTGTCGACCGTGTGGTTGCGCACCATGGGATCGAGGCAATTATCCACGCGGGTGCGCTGCACAAGCCGGACATAGCCCGGTTCCCAAGGCAAGCCTTCATCGACGTCAATGTGACCGGCACGCTGAACCTTCTCGAAGCGGCGGTTGCCGCCGGTCACAACCGGTTTGTCTTCACCTCGACGACATCGCTGATGATCTCGCAAGCAATCCGGGCTGAAGACAGCGACGAAGCCACCTGGCTGGACGAGGGGCATGCACCACTCGCGCCGCGCAACATCTATGGCGTCTCCAAGCTCGCTGCTGAAAATCTCTGCCGCGAGGTGCACCAGCAGACAGGCCTTTCCTGTCTCGTCCTGCGGACTTCGCGCTTCTTTCCCGAAGACGATGACACGCTAACCGACCCGCCGCCCGAACACCTCAAGGCCAACGAATTCCTGAACCGGCGAATGACGGTTGAAGATGCGGCCCGCGCCCATATTGCAGCGCTGGACAAGGCGCCAGCGCTCGGCTTTGGCGTCTATCTCGTCTCTGCGCCGACTCCCTTCCAGCAAGAAGATTGCGCCACCCTCATGACAGACGCTGCCAGCGTCATTGCCCGCTATTTCCCGGACGCGCCAGAGCTGTATGCGAAGCGCGGCTGGGCCCTTCCGGCAAGTATCGGGCGTGTGTACGATGCGTCTGCCTTTCAGCGTGATCTCGGCTTCAGCTTTCAGACGGATTTTTCCGTGATCCTGGACGCGCTCCGGTCCGGTGGTGACCTGCCCTTTGCGCATGACGCCGGCTATCCCTCGCCCAGCGTAGCGGGCGCCGGTCTGATCTGGCCGGACAATCGACGCGACTGACTGGCGATACGGTGCTATCAGCCAGCTGATGAACGCGCTCTATGACACAATCGGTCTGAAATACGCTGAGCTTCGCAAGCCGGATGCGCGGATTGCGCGTCAGATCCATGCCGCACTGGGCGATGCGAGAAGCGTCCTGAATGTGGGGGCAGGCACCGGGTCGTATGAGCCTGATGACCGCGAGGTCATAGCGGTCGAGCCGTCTGCGGAAATGAGCGCGCAGCGCAAGCCGGGCATGGCCAAGGTCGTTCAGGCGGTCGCCGAGGCCCTGCCCTTCCCGGACAGGTCTTTCGATGCCGCCATGGCGAGCCTCACCATCCATCACTGGTCCGACCCGGCCAAGGGCTGCGCGGAGATGCGGCGCGTCACACGCGGGCCGATTGTCTTCATGACCTTTGACGCAGCCGCCCCTGCCTTCTGGCTGACCGACTATCTGCCCGGCCTGATCCGGCTGGATGAAGCGATCATGCCGCCGATTGAAAAATATGCCGAATGGCTCGGCCCCGTCGAGATTTCGCCCATTCCCATTCCGCAGGACTGCACCGACGGCTTCCTCGCCGCCTACTGGAAGCGGCCCGCCGCTTATCTCGACGCACGTATCCGTAGGGGCAGCTCATCTTTCTGGAAGATCGGTGACATATCGGAGCCGCTTGCCCGGCTGGAACGCGACCTGAAGGATGGCACCTGGGAGCGGAAGTATGGGCACCTGATGGAGCGCGAAACGCTCGATTGTGGATACAGGTTAGTGCGAACGATCTGACCCGGTTTGCCCATCCGCCGCGCCTGTAAACTCAGAACACCCTGCACCGGAGCGCGGCGATGAGACCTCGGAAAACATGGACAAGACTCGCCGGCGCAATGGGCGGGCTGTTTCTGGCCGTCTTCGGCGGATACCTGCTCTACGAGAAAGTCGGTCTCTCGCTCGCGAGCGGCATGACGGAAGAACGGGTTGGCCTCATTAAGAGGGCAGAGGAACCGGGCATCTTCTGGACGTCGGTTCTCAGCAACGCGCTGTTCGGCCTGACGCTCACCGGCCTTGGTCTGACAATCTTGCTCGTGACCTTCTCTGCCCGTTCGCGCCTCTAACCGATCTTCTCCATCACGCGCGGCATCCATTTGCCGATATTCTCGAACTCTTCATGCGGCTTCCATTTCATGACGCCAGCAAAGCCGGTGAAGCAGTAGAGCGTAATGTCGGCAATCGAGAAGCGGCCGCAGGCGAGGAAATCGTTTTCGGCGAGATGCGCATCAACGCGCTTGGCCATGGCGCGGGCACTTTTCTCGGCCTTGGCGGCAGCCTCGGGAACCTGCGGGTTTTCCAGCGGCGCCATCATCGGATGGGCATTGCGGAACCAGGTCGCGAACTGGATGAACAGCATCAGCTCGATGCGCCGGTCCCACATCTCGATGAGCGCCTTCTCCTTCGGGTCGATCCCCATCAGGTTCGGCTCGGGAAAGACGCCCTCGAAATAGGTACAGATCGCGCGGCTCTCTGTGATCTTCGTGCCGTCGTCGAGGACAAGCGCCGGGACCTGCGAGAAGGGCGAGACTTCGCGGTAGGCCTCGGACTTGTGCTCCTGCTTCATGATCGAGATCTCCTCGATCTCGACCGCATCAAGCTTGCCCTTCGCCTTCAGGAATTTCGTGACGCGCTCGGGGTTCGGCGCCTGCGGGCTGTGATAGAGCTTCATGGGATCCTCCTGTTTGGCGGGAGGTTTAACCCATTCGGCAATATGAGCGAAGACTGACGTTGGGGAGGCCCCGCTCAATCGAACCGCTTGCGCACACCGAAGGTCGCATTCAGCGGCTCGCCCGGGAAATAGCGGTTGCCGCCGAAGGCAAAGTCGGCCCGGTCGGCATAGTTGAGGTCGAACAGGTTGCGCACGATGACGAAGGCTTCGAGATCGTCGGTGAACGCATATGAGGCCCGCGCCGATGTGACCGTGTGGCCGGGATAGGTCCGCGTGTTGCCGGGATCGGTAAAATACTCACCGATATACTCCGCCGACAGGCTCGCCTCGAAGGCTTCCGTGGGCCGCCAGGTCAGGCGCAGGTCGCCCAGCCAGTCCGGCGCGGTATCAACTTCATTGCCGGAACGGATGACTTCCGAACCCGAGGCGACGATGCGGTCAAACGTGTAGGTATGGTCGCCATAGGTCGCTGTGCCCGACACGGTGAAGACCCCGTCGCCCAGCACGTCCCAGCTCGCCTGCGCCTCGATGCCCTGATGGCGGGTCGAGCCGTCGGTGACGTTCAGGCCATCGGAGTCGCGGAAGAAGAAATTCTCCTTCTCGGCATGATAGGCGGCGACATCAAATGCAAGCCGGTCACCCAAGGCCGTCCCGCGCGCGCCGATCTCGAAACTGTCCATGGTCTCTACGTCGGCCTCGGCAATGCCTTGCTGCGACTGCAGGCGGTAAAGGTCTGAGGCCTGCGGGGCGCGTTCGCCGCGGGCATAGTTCGCGTAGTAGCTGACCGCGCTGCCCTCGGGCGTCCAGATTGCGCCAAGCTTCGGTGTCAGCAGGTCGAAACTGTCCTCACGGTCATCGGGCACGAGGAAGCGACCGTTCGGCCCCGGCGGGGCGGCGGTCGAGTAGTCATAATCATGCGTTTCACCGCGCAGGCCTGCAAGCACGGTCACCGTGTCCGAGACCGCCCATTCCAGCTCGCTCCAGAGCGCCAGCACGGTGGTGTCGACCTCATAGTCATAGTGGACACCCACCGGAAAACGCGTATCGCCGGGAAAGAAGCCGAACGGCTCAAGCTGGGTTTCCTTGAGCCAGCCCGAAGCGATGTCGGCATCGGCGCCAATGCGGAGGGTGAGCGCGTCAGAGGCCTCGACCTCGTATTTCGATTGCAGGCCAAACGCGTCGTGACCGTTCTCCTCCACACCGCCATTCGGCAGGAAGTGCTGGGCGAACGCCATCTCCTGCCAGCGATAGAAGGGCGTCAGCGTCAGCTCGCCCGGACCGATTTCGCGTGAGAGGCGAACAGCGCCCATTGCCCACTGCGCATCGCGATAGGCTTCGGGGTTCGGATTGGAGCTGGCAATGTCATCATCGCGATAGGCCTTGTAGCCCTCGATGAAACCGGCGGTCTCCTGATTGAGGTTCGACGCGCTGACCCAGACGAGCCCGTCCCAGCCCGCGGCGTCGAAGGCATAGGCTACCGACAGCTTCTGCTGCTCGACACCAGTATTGTCCCGCCAGCCGGTATCGTCCTGCAGGGACAATGAGGCGCGCAGCCCGGAGGACAGATTGCCCGTGAGGTCTGCCTTGTAGCGGCCCAGCGTTGAGCCCGAAATTCGCGTATCGAGGGAATCGCCGAAGGTCGGCTCACCCTGGAAGATATTGATCAGCCCGTGCACCGCATTCGAGCCATACTTGGCCGAGCCCGGCCCGCGCACGATCTCGATGGCCTCTGCCGTTTCGTGGTGGATCTCGAACAGCGAGTTCACATTACCGAAGGCAGGCGAGCGGGTCGGCACACCATTTTGCAGGATGAGGAAACTCCCCTGCCCCGCCCCGCCGGTCAGCACGGGCGAGCGCAGCGCGATGAGGTGCTCCTGGCCGGAGTTCATCTGGATGTTCACGCCGGGCAGCTGGTTCAGGATTTCAGCCGGGTGGTCTGCATCGATGGTGGCGATGGTTTCGGTATCGAGGGTTGCCACGCTGCCGGGCTGCTCAGGTGAACGGTCGCCATAGACCGTTACCGGCTGCAAGCGCTCACCGGTCTGAACCTGCTGCGAATGCGCCGCAAAGGCGGATACAACGGCAAAGCTGGCAGATGTCGCGAGCAGGTGGCGGAGCGGCATGGGGAGAACTCATTCATTGGGAACACTGTCACCAAGAGTACTAGGTCGCTCACCCCGCCCTGACGAGCCCCACCGCTGCGTTAGCCTGCCCCACCGGTAAACAGTTGCACCGGCAGCGCGCCGACAACTGCGCCCGACAGGCAGGTCGCCAGAGTACCGGCGATCAGCGTCTTCCAGGCGAGTTCGAGGAAGGTTGCTCGCCTCTCAGGCGAAATGATGTTGAGCCCGCCGATCAGGATGCCGATGGAGCCGAAATTGGCAAAGCCGCAAATGGCGTGGGCCGTGATGATCCGCGTGCGCGGGTCCATGCCGTCTTCCGGGATATTGCCAAGTTCGATGAAGGCGACGAATTCGGTCAGCACCGTCTTGATGCCCATCAGGGAGCCGGACAGCGAAGCTTCCTGCCAGGGCACGCCGATCATGTACATCAGCGGCGCGAAGATCCAGCCGAGGATGCGCTGGATCGAGAGCGGCTCTCCCGCCACATCCGGGAAAACGCCAAGCCCGGCATTGACCAGCCAGAGCAGTGCCAGCGCCGCGATCAGCATGGTTGCGATGTTGAGCACGATCTGCAGGCCATCGGCCGCGCCGGTCGCGAAGGCGTCCATGGTCGAGTTGTATTCGAAATCCGGCTCGTGGGCGCGTTCGGTTTCCTCAGCCGTTTCCGGCACCATGGTCAGGGCCATGGCCACGGCAGCCGGCGCCGCAATGATCGAGGCCGTGAGAAGCTGGGCCAGCGGGTTTGACATCACCCCGTCGAGGAAGGTCGTATAGATGACGAGCACGGAGCCGGCGATGGTCGCGAAACCGGCCGTCATCAGGATGAAGATTTCCGAACGCGTCATGCCCTTGATGTACGGTTTGACGAGGACCGGCGCCTCGGTCATGCCCATGAAGACGTTGGCTGACACAGCGAGCGATGTGGCCCCGCCAAGGCCCATGGCCTTGCGGAAGACGAAGGCAAACCCCTTGGTGATCCAGCGCAGGATATGCCAGTGCCAGAGGATTGCTGACAGGGCCGCGACAACGATCACGACGGGGAGGATCTGGAAGAAGAAGAGCGGCGGTGCATCGCCCGCCATGATGTTGCTGGCCGCGACATTGTCACCGACATAGCCGAACACGAAGCTTGTGCCGTTGCGGGTCGCTTCCTGCAGGCCATCGACGATCACATTGGCCTTGAACAGGATGTTGCGCACGGGCGGCAGGCCGAACAGGACGAGCGCGAAGGCGAACTGGATGGCCACGGCGCCTAGCACGATCCGCCAGGGAAATGCCTTGCGCCGTTCTGACAGGATCCAGCCGATTCCGAAAATCAGCGCGATGCCAATCAGCGCGCGCGCATTGTCCCAGCCCCATTCCATACCGATCTCCTCCTGACCCGGATGATTCAGCCTTAGCCTGCGAGCGGGTCGCGCTCTACCCCTCTTCTTCAGGATTGATGCTGGAACACGTCCGGGGCCCGCGCGTTGATCACACTGTGAGCAATGACTGAAAGGAGTGAGATATGAAACGCAAGACTTTCGTCCCCCTGCGCGAACAGACGGTCAATATGGAGCCGCGCCCGGTCACGACAGACCAGGTCGACGCGGTCCTGAACGCTTCCGGCGCCCTTGATGAGCGCATGGAGAAGCTACGCGACCTGCGCCAGAAACATGCCGACTGGGTCAATCGCCAGCCAGAAACCGACGGCCGTCCACTGATGCGCTATATCGACGACGGCATGCTGCGCCTGCTGCGCCAAGGCGACCTCAGCGAGGTCGAAGCCGCGTAAGCGCTGCCCGTCTGATGATAAGAAAAGACCGCCGGCAGAAAGCCAGCGGTCTTTTTTTGTTTCCTGGTCTGAAGCGCAGGCCTAGCCGAGCTTGCAGACGCAGATCTTGTTGCCGTCCGGATCGCGGAAATAGGCGCCGTAGAAGGTCGGCATGCGATTGCCCGGCTCGCCTTCATCCTTGGCGCCGAGTTCGATGGCCTTCTTGTAGGCGCGGTCGACGGTTTCGTTGTCCTTGCACGCCAAGGCCGGCATCACGCCATTGCCGACCGTGGCCGGCTCGCCGTCATAGGTGCCGCCAATCGCCAGCATCGGCTGGCCAGGGCCCGTGCCGTAGAAATAGAGCCGGTCGTTGTCGAAGAAGCGCTGGGCGCCAAGCTCCGGCATCAGCGCATCATAGAAGGCCAGTGCCTTCTCGATATTGTTCGATCCGAGCGTCACATAAGCCAGCATGTCGTTCCTCCTGTTTTCTGGTGGGCGAGTTTCATCACGCAGCAACCGCGCCCGCAAGCGCTAACCCTGCGCCAATGCTTGACGTTTACGTGAGCGGGTGCTGCAAGGCTCGCCATTCGAATTTCATACTGTTCTGAGGAGTCTTTTCATGTCGAACATCCGTTTTGATGGCCAGGTCGCGATTGTCACGGGCGCCGGTGGCGGCCTTGGCCGCTGTCACGCGCTGGAACTGGCCCGCCGCGGGGCCAAGGTCGTGGTCAACGATCTCGGCGCCTCCATGGACGGCTCGGGCGGCAGCTCGGAAGCAGCCAACAATGTCGTCAAGGAAATCGAGGCGCTCGGCGGCGAGGCCATCGCGAATGGCTCGTCGGTGACCGATGATGCCGGCGTCAAGAAGATGATCGCCGACGCCATGGACAAGTGGGGGCGCATCGACATCCTCATCGCCAATGCCGGCATCCTGCGCGACAAGTCCTTCTCCAAGATGACGATGGAAGACATCCAGCTCGTCGTTGACGTTCACCTGATGGGCTCGTTCAAGCCGATCAAGGCCGCCTGGGACATCATGAAGGAGCAGAATTTCGGCCGCATCGTCGTGACGACCTCGTCGACCGGTCTTTATGGCAACTTTGGCCAGGCAAACTATGGCGCGGCCAAGCTCGGCCTCGTTGGCATGATGAACACGCTGAAGATCGAAGGCGCCAAGAACAACATCAAGATCAACGCTGTCTGCCCGGTCGCCGCGACCCGCATGACCGAAGGCCTGATGCCGGAAGAGGTGCTGGCCCAGCTGAAGCCGGAATATGTCACGCCGGGCGTGATGAACCTCGTCAAGCAGGATGCCCCGACGGGCATGATCCTGTCGGCCGGCGCCGGTGCCTTCTCCATGGCCGAAATCGTCGAAACCAGGGGCGCCTATGTCGGCCAGGGCGACGCGCTGACGGCCGAGGCCGTCGAAGCGGCCTGGGACAAGATCACCGACACCTCCGTTCAGACCCATTTCAATGCGGGCGGTGAGCACGGCCAGAACATCTTCGCCCTGCTGGCGGCGGGCAAGAAGGGCTAAAGACCGGTCAATCCTGTAACAACATGGCCGGGCGGGCGAGGCAGCGTATTGCCTTTCCGGCCCGGCCATGCGCGTATTGCGGTCTGGAATCACAGACGGGGGTCTGACCATGCGCTTGCTGATCGTATCATTCGCGGCTCTTCTGGCCGCTGCCTGCCAGCCGGGCGAGACGCCGGCCGAGCCGGTCGATGCTGCCGATCCGGCGCCCGTCGAGGACACCACGCCAGCCGACGCAACGCCTGCGGCCCCTGCCCCGGCCCCCGATGCTGAAGGCGCCATGTGTGGCGGCGTTGCCGGCATTTCCTGCCCGGCCGGCCTTTACTGCCAGCAGCCCGACGGCCAGTGCCTTGAAATCATGGATGGAAGCGGCACGTGCCAGCCCATTCCGGAGGTCTGCACGCAGGAATACATGCCGGTCTGCGGCTGTGACGGCCAGACCTATGGCAATGCCTGCGAAGCGGCTGCTGCTGGCGCAAGCGTTGCGGCCGAAGGCGAATGCGCCGGCGCGGACATCGAATAGCCCAGACGAGCCGAACGCCTAAAGCGCGGCTGATTTCCCGGCTCTCAGGAGCGGGAGCGGTTCGAGAATCGGGAAATCGGTTTCCTCGCCGGTCGCGGTCACCCGCCGGATCACCTGGTCCTTGCCTGTCTGATTGAACGGCGTGACCAGCGCGCCGCTGCGCGAAAGCTGTGACAGGAGCGCATCGGGAATGCCGCTGACCGCGCCGGTCAGCAGGATGCGGTCATAAGGCTTGTGCTCCGGCCAGCCATTGAGACCGTCGGCATGCTTCAGCGTGACATTGTCGACTTTCAGCTCAAGCATCCGGGCGCGCGCGTCGGTGACAAGCTTCTGGTAGCGGTCGAGCGCCCAGACATGCCGTCCGATCTGTGCCAGCAGGGAGAGCATGTAACCGCTGCCCGCCCCAATGAGGAGGATGCGATCTTCCTTGCCCGGCGTTGCCTGCAGCGCTCCGAGCAGCTGCGCCACGACCACCGGCTTCGGGATCATCTGGCCGCACGGGATCGGCAGGGCCGTGTCCTCATAGGCAAGCTCGGCCAGCGCCGGCTCGACAAAGACGGACCGGTCGATCGTTTCCATCGCCGACAGGACAGCGTCGTCGCGAATGCCCTGGCGGCGCAGCAGCAGCACGAGGCGGGCTGCGCGAAACGGATCGGCGATCAGGTCCGCCATGAGGCTTTCAGCTCCTCGAGATAGCGATTGTGCGTCAGGTCGACATGCAGCGGCGTGACAGAGATGCGGCCTTCATAAATGGCCCGCAGGTCGGTGCCTTCGTCGGGCTTCGACAGACGCCCCTTGAAGCCGATCCAGTAATAATCGTTGCCGCGCAGATCCTCGCGCTTTTCGGTGTGGATAATCGATTCGTCGCGAAAGCCCTGACGGGTGATCTCGATCCCGTCGACCTCATCGGGCTCGCGGTCGGGAAAATTGACGTTCATCACGACATCATCCGGCCAGCCTTTTTCGATGAGCGGGCGCAGGACTGTGGCGCCCCATTTCTTCGACGTTTCCCAGGGCAGCGAGCCGCGTTCACGGAAGCTCTGCGCCTGGCTCAGCGCGACGGAAGGAATGCCCTGCTGCATGCCGAACATGGCAGCCGCCACCGTGCCGGAGAAACTTGTATCCTCGGCGATGTTCTGGCCACGATTGACGCCTGACAGGATCAGGTCCGGCTTGTCGTCCATCAGGTCCTGCAAGGCGATCAGCACGCAGTCGGACGGCGTGCCCATCACCGCCCAGCACTGTTCGCGCACCTTCCGTGTGCGCACCGGCTGGGTCAGCGTGATGGAGCGCGACTGGCCGGACTGCTCGACCTCGGGGGCGGCGATCCAGATATCGTCGGACAGCTCGCGCGCAATGCTTTCGAGAATGGAAAGCCCCGGCGCGTGGATACCGTCATCATTGGTGAGGAGGATTTTCATTCCAAATGCTCGCTTTTGCTTGATCCTCCCCCGCTTGCGGGGGAGGTGCCCGAAGGGCGGAAGAGCTTACGCCCCGATCACTTCCAGCCTGCCCATATACGGCTTCAGGGCGTCCGGCACGGCGATGGTGCCGTCCTCGCGCTGATAGTTCTCCAGAACGGCGACCAGCGTGCGCCCGACCGCGAGGCCGGAGCCGTTCAGCGTGTGAACGAATTCGGGCTTCGGTTTCGGGTTGTCCTCGGTCGGCTTCGGGCGCCAGCGCGCATCCATGCGCCGGGCCTGGAAGTCCCCGCAATAGGAGCAGGAGCTGATCTCGCGATAGGTGTCCTGGCTCGGCAGCCAGACTTCGAGGTCATAGGTTTTCCGCGCGCCCGCGCCCATGTCGCCGGTGCAAAGCAGCATGCGGCGGTAAGGCAGCTCAAGGCGCTCGAGGATGGTCTCGGCGCAGCGCGTCATCCGCTCCAGCTCCTCGAGGCCCTCTTCCTCGTCGCGGACGATGGAGACGAGCTCGACCTTGTTGAACTGGTGCAGCCGGATCATGCCCTTTGTGTCGCGCCCCGCACTGCCTGCTTCGGAGCGGAAGCATGGCGTGTGCGCGGTCATGCGTTTGGGCAGGACGTCAGCGTCGAGGATGGATTCGCGGACGCTGTTGGTCAGCGATATTTCAGACGTCGCGATCAGCCAAAGACCATCCGTTGTCTGGAAGGAGTCCTCGCCGAATTTCGGCAGCTGTCCGGTGCCGACCAGCGCCTCATCTCGAACCAGGACGGGCGGCGTGGTCTCAGTGTACCCATGCTCGCCGGTCTGGACATCCAGCATGAAGTTCGCCAGCGCGCGCTCAAGCCGCGACAGCTGCCCGCGCAGCAGCACGAAGCGGGAGCCGGACATCCTGGCCGCCGTCTCGAAATCCATCATGCCGAGCGCCTCGCCAAGGTCGGCATGATCCTTTGGCGCGAAGCTGAACGCGGTCGGCGTGCCGACCTTTTTCTGCTCGACATTGCCGTCCTCGTCCTCGCCGACCGGCACATCGTCCAGCGGCAGGTTCGGCAGGCCGAGCAGGATCTCGTCCAGCGCCTCACGGGCGGCGGCTTCCTGCTCGCCGGCTGCCTCGATCGTGTCTTTCGCTTCGGCCACGACCGCGCGCAGGCGCTCGAACTCGGCCTCGTCGCCCTTGGCCTTGGCCTGGCCGATCAGCTTGGAGTTGGCATTGCGCGCACTCTCGGCTTCCTGCTTGTCGGTAACAGCCTTCCGCAGGGCGCCATCATGGGCGAGGATATCGTCCACAGCATCGCCGAGTCCCGGCTTGCGGCGGTTCCAGGCGGCGCGGAAGGCCTCGGGATTTTCGCGGATCGCGCGGATGTCGAACATGGTGCGAGACTCACTGCTAAACTTGAAGACCGGCCCCCTGTAGAGGAATTGGGCGCAAAGCGGAACCGGGGAGATGAGGGAGATTTGCCCCACCCCGACCCTCCCCGTAAGCGGGGAGGGAGAGGGCCCCGTGCGATGTCTCCCTCGCGTTCCCTCCCCTCTGGGGAGGGTCAGGGTGGGGCGGGCTACTCTTCAGCCTCCCGCGCGGCCTCTTCCTCTTCGGCCTTCTTCTCCATCATGCGCACGCACCAGATCGAGATTTCGTAGAGGCCGTAGACCGGCACGGCGAGCATGACCTGCGAGATGAGGTCGGGCGGGGTGAAGAAGGCGGCGGCGACCAGAATGGCCACGACCGCATACTTGCGCCCGGACCGCAGCGTGTCCGACCCGATAATGCCGGCGCGCCCCATGAGGCTGAGCACAACCGGCAGCTGGAAGGACAGGCCGAAAGCAAGCATCAGCGCCATGACCAGCGAGAGGTATTCCGACACCTTGATCTGCGGCGTGATGGCAGCGATGCCATCCCCGCCCAGCTGCTCGAAGGACAGCGCAAAGCGGGAGATCAGCGGCAGCATCACGAAATAGACGAACACCGCCCCGATCACGAACAGGACCGGCGCAGCAATCAGGAAGGGCAGCACCGCCCCCTTTTCCTTGCGGTAAAGCCCCGGCGCGACGAAGCTGTACATCTGCCAGCCAATGATCGGAAAGGCGACGAAGACGCCGGCAAAGAGCGCGAGCTTGAGCTGCACGAAGAAGACTTCCAGCGGCGCGGTATAGATCAGCTCGAAATTGGCATCCTGGCGGGTGAGTTCCGCGACGGCGACCAGGGGCCCGAGCAGGATGTTGTAGAGCGGGCGTGCGATGAAAAAGCAGCCAATCGTCCCCAGCGCCAGCGCAACGATTGACCAGATTAGCCGCGAGCGAAGCTCGATCAGGTGATCGAGCAGAGGCGCGCGCGAAGCTTCCATCTCGTCATCATCAGTGATGTCGGGGCGTTCGTCCTCGCGCATGTCCTGGCTCATGTAGAGGAGGCTTTCTTGCCGGTATCGTCAGGCGCGGCATCCCCGGCTTTTTCGGTTTCAGCGGGGCTGGCGGGCGCCTCGGCCTCGTCCGGCGATGCGGCCTGTTCGGTCTCTTCCGTCTCCGGCATGGCGCCTGGTCCCCGGCTGTCGGCGTCGGAATCCGGCAGCGGGTTTTCCATCATGACCTTGCGGTTGATGTCCGCCTCGGTCTTCTTCAGGTCATCGACGGCCTGGGTGAGCTGGTTGTCGCGGCGCAGATCCTCGATTTCCTTGCGCAGCTCATCAAGCTCGGCCTGACGGGCAATATCATCGAAGGCCGACTGGAACTCGCGCGCCATGGAGCGGCCCTTGGACACAAACTGGCCGAGCTTGCGCATCATCATGGGCAAGTCCTTGGGGCCGACAACGATCAGGGCGATGACCGCAATCAGCAGGAATTCTGTCATTCCAAATTGAGGAAGCATGGATCAGCCTTCCCCGGGCGTCAGCTGGACGACTTCGTCTTGTCCTTTTCAGGGGTGACGTTGACCATCTTGTCGTCTTTGAGCGACTTGCCAGACGCAGACGAGGTCTTTTCCTCCTCGTCATCATCGTCATTCAGGCCCTTGCGGAAGGACCGCATGCCCTTGGCCATGTCACCCATGATCGAGGAAATCCGTCCGCGCCCGCCGAACAGCAACAGGGCGACGATCAGGACAATGAGAAGCTGCATCCAGCTGGGGGCCATGGCCGTACTCCGCGTTTATACTAGCACAGATAGCGCTGAGCCGGTCCCGGCTCAATGGGCGCGTCTGAGTTTGCCCTAGTCTTCCTCGGCCTCGGAGTCCATGAAATCTGTCACGAATGCGGCGTCTTCACCGCTGTCTCCGCCTGCCGGAGAGTCGTCCAGATCACGGAATGGAAGCTCGACCTGGCTGGCATCAAAGTCATCGGGGACGACATCCGAGAGCAGCCCGCCGGCTTCCAGCTCAGACCGCCCGGGCAGCAGCTCGAGGCTTTCCAGCCCGAAATGCTCCAGGAAGTCATCGGTCGTGCCATAGGTGACCGGCCGGCCCGGCGTCTTGCGGCGGCCCTTGATGCGCACCCAGCCCGCTTCCATCAGCTGGTCGATCGTGCCCTTGGAGACCGCTACACCGCGCACAGCCTCGATCTCGGCGCGCGTGACCGGCTGGCCATAGGCGATGATGGCGAGCGTCTCCAGCGCAGCCTGCGACAGCTTCTTCTGCTCATGGCGCTCCTCCACGAAGAGGTAGGACAGGTCCTCGGCCGTCTGGAACCGCCACTTACCAGCCACCTCGACGAGGTTCACGCCGCGATGGGCATAAGCCGCCTTCAGCGACATCAAAACCTGAGCCGCATCGGCGCCTTGCGGCAGCGTTTCTGCGACCTGCTCGGCCGAAAGCGGCTCGCCCGCGGCAAACAGCACCGCCTCGGCCCGGCGCAATGCCTCGGCGCTTTCGTCAACATCCGCACCGCCCGATTCCGACAGGGCTTCTGCGGAGCGGCGATAGGCAAAGGAGAGCTGGCGTACGGCCTTGCGGATATCATCCGGTTCGTCGTCCACAGTCTGGTCTTTCATCTGGGGTATCGCGTTCATGCGGTCAGCCCTCCCCTGTCTTCCCTGTTGCCGCGCAGATAGAGCGGCGAAAAATGCTGGTCCTGGCGCAGTTCGACATCGCCATCGCGGGCGAGTTCGAGCGCGGCGGAAAATACGCTGGCAGTTACGGAGCGCGGCGGCACATCGCCGGCAATATCCTTCATCCGGGCGCGCAGGTCGTCGAGGCTCGCCCAGTCATCGATGAGTTTCGACAGGCTCTTCAGCGAGTCGCGCGCATGTTCGAGCGGCAGGACGAACTGGTGCTCGACGCGGTGCGGCGCGGCTTCCTCGCGGCGCTGGCGGATCGACCCGAAGGCCTGCATCAGGTGCCAGAGCGTCGTGTCGTATTCGGTCTGCTTGATGACGCGCGGCTTTTCCGGCGCCCCGCGGACAAACACGTCCTGGCCAAGCTGCGCCAGCTCCATCAGCTGGTCACCGGCCTCGCGCATGGCATCGAGGCGCTTGAGGCGGAAGGCGAGCCGGGCGGCCATCTCCTCGCCGTCGATCTCGTCATTGGCGGCCTTTTCGGGCTTTGGCAGCAGGAGGCGCGACTTCAGGAAGGTCAGCCAGGCCGCCATCAGCAGATAATCGGCGGCAAGATCGATCCGTTTCTTGCGGGCATCCTCGATGAAGGTGAGGTACTGCGTCGCCAGTTCCAGCATGGAGACCTTGAGCAGGTCCACCTTCTGCTTGCGGGCAAGGTCCAGCAACAGGTGCAGCGGGCCCTCATAGCCATCGATATCGACGGCGAACATGTCTTCGGCTTCGATATCCTCGCGCTCGATGAGGTCGTTGGAGACGAGTTCGAGGCTCATGCGTGCGTCACTCCGATATCGGGGATGAGCGCCTTGAACTGCTCCCATCCGGCCTCGGCGTCGAAGGCGGATGCGCGCATTGAGGCGGCCTCGGCATTCTTTGCACGCTCAAGGGCCTTGCCTTCGAGAACCGGCGCCGCTTCGGCGACTTCCGTCATCTCAGCGAGGATCGCATCGGCTTCCTTCAGGAAACCCGAGCAATGCAGCAGCACATCGCAGCCCGCTTCGATGGAAGCATTGGCGCGATCTGTCAGGGAGCCCCCCAGGGCCTTCATGCCGAGATCATCCGTCATCAGAAGGCCATCAAACCCGATTCGGCCCCGGATGACTTCCTGAATCATCTTGTGGGAAACTGTTGCGGCCTTGCCGGCATCGAAATGGTCATAGGCAATGTGGGCCGTCATCGCCATTGGCGCGTCCTTCACATGGATGAACGCCGCAAAGTCGGAGGCCAGTTCATTGCTGCCCGCCGTGACGCGGGGCAGCTCCAGGTGGCTGTCAGCCATGGACCGGCCGTGCCCCGGTATATGCTTGATGACACCGGCAACGCCGCCGTCTTCCAGCCCTTTCAGCGCGGCCTTTGCCAGCGCCCCGACCTTGTCCGGATCGGTGCCAAAGGCACGGTCGCCGATCACGTCATGGGCGCCGGGCTGAGGCAGGTCGCAGACGGGCGCACAGTCGGCATGGATGCCCATCGCGGCCAGCTCATGCGCGATCAACCGGTGGCCGAGCCAGACGGCTTCAAGGCCTTTGTCAGGATCGGCATCGTAGAGATCGCCATAGACGATCCCCTTTGGAAACAGCGGCCATTCGGGCGCTTTCAGCCGGGCGACACGCCCGCCTTCCTGGTCGATAAAGATCAGGATTTCACGCCCAACCGCATTCCAGATGTCTTCGACCAGCTGGCTGACCTGCATTTTCGAGATGCAGGAGCGGCCCATGAGAATCACGCCCCAAGGCTTGCGCTCGGCGAACAGGGCCGCCTCGTCGCGTAGCAGGTTCGGCCCTGCCACGCTGAGGATGCAGGCCTTGTTCGTCATGCCGTCTCGCGCACCACGATACAGTCACCCCCGGCGGACTTGTAGGCGTCGCAGAAGTCCGATGCGCCCTCACGTGAGCCGAACGCACCGGCGCGCAGGCGGTAGAAGACGCCCCTTGCTCCCAGATCGGCCCGCTCGATGGACATGCTTGCTCCTGAAAAGATGTCGGGGTGGGACCGGCGGGCACGCTGCCAGGCATCTGTGGCAGCCGCTTCGCTGCGCAGCGCCGATATCTGGACAAGATACTCCCCGCCTGCGGCAAATGCAAAACGCGATGCAGGCGTCGACGGCTGGACCTGCGGCTGAGGCAGCGGTTCCGCACGCGCCGGACGCTCGGGTTCCGGCGTCGAGATCGGAGCCAGCGACTCGCTCTTTACATCCGCAGGCCTGGTATCAGCAGCCGGCTCCTGCTCGGGGAGCTGGCTGGACGCGTTGCTGACGTTTTTTTCGGTTTCGTCTGAGGAAGGCCGCAGGTCGAGCGGTGGGCCGCCCTTCAGATAGCCATCGGTACGGCTTGCGACCTGCTGCGCGGTTGTCGCGGTTTCACGGCTGGAGCCGTCGATCACATCGTACAGCATCCGGTCGAGATCATCGATCTGCACCCCGCCCCGGTCGTCGGGCACGCGCTTGTATGGCTGCGCTTCTGCAACAACCATGGGCAGCGCCCCGTCCTGCGGGCGAACGCCCTGCCGGTAAGTATTCCAGACCACGGCGGCGAACACGATCAGAACGCCAATGGCGAGTGTCAGGATGAGCGGACCCCGCGCCGTCTCGTCATCCCGGATTTCGAAACCGCGGTATTCTTCCTCATACGGTCCGAAGTCAGCGTCATGGTTACGATAGGTCATTAAGTCATCTGCCCGTGATGGAGGTGTTTACTGGTTAAAATTAGGGGCTGGTTCGTTAACGATCGTTGAATCCGGCGGGATTCAGTACCGCGCTGCCGTCAGATCATGCTTTCGAGATTGAACACCTTGCGGTGAAGGTCGATCGCGTAATTGTCGGTCATCCCGGCAATGTAGTCGCAGACCAGCCGCGCCCGGCGGTCCAGCGGCGCCTGTTCGGCGTCCTGGCGAAGCGGCGGCGGCAGGATGTCCGGCTCCTCGAGGAACAAGTCGAACAGCTCCTTCAGGACGCGCTTGGCCTGGCTGCGCATGCGGTTAACCTTGTAGTGCTTGTACATGCGCTCATAGAGAAACGCCCTCAGCGCGCGCTGCTGCAGGTCGAAATCCTCGGAAAACGCCACCAGCGGCTCGGGCATGGCGCGCACATCCGCGGCTGAGCCGGGCTGGTATTGCTGCACGCGGCGCTCGGTTTCCTGCACGAGATCGTCGATCCACAGGCCGATCAGCCGGCGCACCGCCTCATAGACCGTGCGCTGCTGGTCGAGCATAGGGTATTCCAGCCGCACCGAGCGGAAGACATCGCCAACGACCGGCAGGTGCAGCATGTCATCGATGGAGAACAGCCCGGCCGCGATTCCGTCATCAATGTCATGATTGTTGTAGGCGATATCGTCGGCGAGCGCGGCAATCTGGGCTTCCGGGCCGGCGAACTGGTCGAGCTCCAGCTTTTCGAGGTGCGGGAAGTCGCGGAATGCCGCCGGAAGCGCGGGCATGGGCGTATCGGCGGTAACGAGCGGGCCGTTATGCTTGACCAGGCCTTCGAGCATTTCCCAGGTGAGGTTCAGGCCGTCAAAGGTCGGATAGCGCTGTTCCAGCCGGGTCACGACCCGAAGCGTCTGCGCGTTGTGATCGAAGCCCTCATAGGCTTCCATGCAGGCGTCGAGCTGGTCTTCCCCGGCATGCCCGAAAGGCGGATGGCCGAGATCGTGCGCCAGCGCCATCGCTTCGGCGAGATCCTCGTCCACGCCCAGGCGCCGCGCGACCGAGCGGGCGATCTGCGAGACTTCCAGCGAATGGGTCAGGCGTGTGCGGTAATGATCGCCTTCATGGGCGACGAAAACTTGCGTCTTCTGCTTCAGGCGGCGAAATCCGGACGAGTGAATGATCCGGTCGCGGTCGCGCTGGAACGGCGTGCGTGTCGCCGATTCATGCTCTTCGTGAAACCGCCCGCGGCTCTCCTGCCAGCGCGTCGTGTACACGGCGGGCTTTTCTGGAAGCGCAGGCTTTCCTATCTTGGTGGACATGAGCGATGTCACCCTTTCTCCTTCGGCTGCCAAGCGCATTAATGCGATTCTGGCAAAGCAGTCCGGCAAGGACTTCCTTAGAGTGTCCGTCGAAGGCGGCGGCTGCTCGGGCTTTTCCTACAAGTTCGATCTCGACGATACGAAGAATGATGACGATATCGTGGTCGAGCGCGACGGCGCCCGGGTCCTGATCGACGAGATGAGCCTGGAATTCATGCGCGGTTCGGAGATCGATTTCTCCACCGAACTGATCGGCGCCGCCTTCAAGATCAACAATCCGAACGCCACGGCCGCCTGCGGCTGCGGCACGAGTTTCTCGCTCTAGATCGGGCAGTCAGCGCTTCGGCGTCTTCCAGTCGGTTTCGGTATCGCGACGGCCGAGGCGCAGAGCGAGGCCGATGGCAACGCCGACGCCGATGGCAACGGTCAGGTCGACAAGAACCGTCAGCACCATCGTCAGAACCAGCAAGGCCCGGTCACTCGGGCGGGCGCGCGCATACTCGCCCCATTTATGCGGCTCGCTCATATTCCAGGCGGTCATCACCAGCAGGGCGGCCAGCGCCGGCATGGCGAGATAGCCAGCCAGCGGCGCCGCAACCAGCATGATCAGCAGGATCACCAGCGCATGGACCAGCCCCGCCACGGGCGTCTTGCCGCCAGCGCGGACATTGGTCGCCGTGCGGGCAATCGCCCCTGTGGCTGGCAGGCCTCCAAAGAGAGAAGATGCGATGTTCGCCGCCCCCTGCGCCGTCAGTTCGGCATTCGGGCGGTGTTGGCCGCCGATCATCCGGTCGGCGACCATGGCCGAGAGCAACGACTCGACCCCCGCCAGGAAGGCAATCGTGATGGCCGACGGAATAAGCTCGACAAACCGCGCCCAGCTGATCTCCGGCAGGTGCGGCATGGGCAAATGGTTCGGAAGCGCGCCGAAGCGCGAATAGAGCGTATCCACCGGCAGGTTCAAAAGAGCGACAGCCGCCGACCCGATCCCAACCGCAACGATCAGGCCCGGATATTTCGGCGCCGCCTTGCGCAGGCCGATAATCAGCACCAGCGTCACCAGCGCAATCGCCAGCGCCTGCAGGTTGGCCGTCTCACGCGCGTCCCAGAGTGCTGGCAGTTTCTCGACGAAATCGGCCGGAACGGAACCCGCCGTCAGACCGAAGAAGTCGCTGATCTGGCTCGTTGCGATGATGATGGCGATACCGATTGTGAAGCCGTTGACGACCGCCTCGGGGATGAAGGCAATCAACCGCCCGGCCCGGAAATAGCCCGCGACCAGCAGGATGAAACCTGCCATGAAGGTCGCCAGCACCAGGCCGTCATAGCCATGATCGGCAATCACCCCGAAGACGACCACGATAAAGGCGCCGGTGGGCCCGCCAATCTGCACACGCGAGCCACCCAGAAGGGAGATCATGAAGCCCGCCACGATGGCGGTCACAAGGCCCGCCGCCGGGTCCGCGCCAGAGGCGATCGCGATGGCAAGGCTGAGCGGCATGGCCACCATGGCGACGGTGATCCCGGCCATCAGGTCGGACAGGAACAGCCGGGCCGAATAGTCCCGGATCGTCGTCAGGATTTTGGGCTTGCGCATGGCGACCGGTCTTTATCACCATGCCATGCTTCGCGCACTGCGACTTGACCACTCATGACGGCCCTGGCCAGGCGCCGCAGAGGGCTTGCCCTTCCCTTGCGTCGCTGTCCTAATTCGCTCCAACAGTCAGGGAGTGAGCAAAATGGACGTCAAACAGGCCGTCAATCAACGCATCTCAACGCGCGCCTTTCTGGACAAGCCGATCAGCGAAGCCGAGGTCCGCGACTGGCTCGAGACGGCGCAGCGCGCCCCCTCAGGCGGCAATCTTCAGCCCTGGCGGACGATTGTCGTGACGGGCGATGAAAAGCAGGCCGTTATCGATCTTGCGCAGAAGAAACTCGCCGGAAATCCGCGCGGCGAGCCCACAGACCGCCCGATCTATCCGCCGGACCTTTGGGAGCCGCACGAATCACGCCGTCGCAGGGTTGGCGAGATGATGTATGAGCAACTCGGCATCCCGCGTGAGGACAAGGCCGGGCGCATCCAGTGGTTCTCACGCAACTTCCGCTTCTTCGACGCCCCCATCGCTGTATTCTTCGTCATCGACAAGCGCATGGGCCATGGCCAGTGGGCCCATACGGGCATGTACATGCAGACGCTCGCCCTGCTTGCTGAGGAGCGCGGCTGGGGCAGTTGCTTCCAGGAGTGCTGGGGGATCCTGCGCGACACGCTGCACGACCACTTCCAACTCGGCGAGACCGAAATGCTCTATTGCGGCATGGCCGTCGGCTGGCCGGACCCCGACCATCCGGTCAACCAGCTTCGCGCCGAACGCGCCAGTGTCGATGAGATCGCCGAGCTGAAAGGCTTCTAAAGGCCGCGGAGCCGCCACAATCACGCCCCAGGTGCCACTCAGTCTCATCTCCATGAACCGGAGAGAGATGATGGCAGGCCTGACCGCGCTTCCGCTCGCAGCGACCAATACCGGCTGGCAGGTCTTCCCGGAGGCGACCCAGCTCATCTCGGCGGCCCGCCGGCAGGTCGGCGTCACCATTGACTATGATCCGGCCTATGTCCGCCTTGCCTATCCGGGCGGCGACGTCGCGCGTGAGACCGGCGTGTGCATAGACGTCGTCGTGCGCGCCTATCGCGATGCATTCGAGTTCGACTTCCAGAAAGCCATCCACGAGGACATGCGTGCGAACTTCTCGGCCTATCCGCGGACATGGGGCCTCTCGCGACCGGACCGCAATATCGACCATCGCCGCGTGCCCAATCTTGAAACCTGGCTGACGCGCCATGCAGAAGAACTGCCGGCGGAAAACTGGCAGCCGGGCGACCTCCTGACCTGCCGCGTCGATGCGAGCCTGCCGCACATCGCCATCATTTCGGACAAGAAGACCGCCTGGGGCGAACCGCTGGTGCTCCACAATATCGGGCTCGGCACGCGGGAGGAGCGTCTGATCGGCCGCTTCGACCAGGAGCGCCGCTTCCGATTCTATCCCGCCTGATTTGCGCCCGACCGACTTTATGCAATCCTCGCCGCGGGGCTGGCGGGGAGGGCTCATGAATGCGCGCATCATCCTTCGACTTCATGGGCAATCTGGACACGCTGCTGGCCGTCATCCTGGGTGCGGTGCTGGCGACAGGCGGCGCCCTGCTCGCCGAAATCATCCAGGAACGGCTCTGGCGCAAGCGCAAGGAACGCGATGCGGCACGCTTTTTCGGAGAGGTGCTGACTTCAATCGACGCGCTGGTCGACCTTGCGCTCTCCTCCCAGAAAATCGGCAAGCCCTGGGGACGCGTCACGCAGCGCTTTTTTCAGACGGCCCTGCGCGAAGCAGCGATCTATGAGCGCAACCGCGAGCGTTTGTTCGAAATCCGGGACATGCAGCTGCGCTTCGACGTCCATGCCCACTTCCTGCGAGAGACAGTACCGATCACGGCCGTACTCGAGCAGACCGACGCGATCGAAGCCGCAGAACGCCAGCTCGCCGACGAGACGCTGACCGGCGCGGCGCGCGCGGCGCTCGAGGCGGACCTTGCCCAGGAAATCCGGGACCGGGACCTGTCGCTTGAAGCGGTGATCTACCGGCGCGAACGCTCGTCGGAGCTGATCACCCGGCTGCAGAAGCTGGCGCAGGTCACGTTCGACCAGGGCTTTGGCGAACGTGAAGACGCAGAAGACAAAACCGAGGCGAGCGCGACATCCCGCGAACAAGCTTGACCCGCGCCGGAATCCGGCCTATCGTTTATCGATGAACGATAAATACGATTACCGGCCCGGCGACGTGGTCTCAGTGCGGTTTGGCGGCGTACTGCGCCATTATGGCGTGGTCACCTGGGACGGCCGTATCGTGTCCAACAATGGGCGTTACGGCGGCGTCGTCACCCAGTCACTGTCAGCGTTCGCACGCGGGCGCGAGATCACCAATCACGGTCCCGGCGAAAGCAGCGGCGACTATCTCGCGGCATCGCGGGCCCATCGCCGCGTCGGTCATGACTATCACCTGACCGGTTCCAACTGCGTCCACTTCGTTCGCCACGCCCATGGCCGCTCGCCCACAATCACGCAGATCGCGCGCGGGACTTTTGAAGCCTTCAAGGACATGATGGGCCCCAAGCGGCGCTGGTAGATATCCCCTTCAGTCTCAACCGGTGGGCGGACTATGGCTTCCAGTTCTTCGGCGGGGTGCCATGCTTGCCGGTGCTTTCCCATTTTGCTTCCTCGGCCCGGTTGCGGACCTGAAGATTGAACAGGACCGCCTTGAAAGGCGGCAGCAGGAGAAGCGCCAGGCCGATCATCATCGACAGAAGCACTACCCAAGCCCCAATCATCAAAGGCAAAGGCAAGGGCAGCATCGGCAGGATGAAGTAGAAGGGTGCAAACAGGATCATCACCAGGAAGCCGACAAAGAAGGCTGGCCCGTCGGCGGTGTCGGCAACGCTGAAATCCTGCCCGCAAACCGCGCATTCATCCTTGAATTTGAGATAGCTGCGAAACAGCTTGCCCTCGCCACAGCGGGCGCAGCGGAGCTTCAGCCCCCGGCGAATCGGATCTTCAAACATGCCGGGCAGATGGGGACGTACCTTTGCGCATTGAAGTGCGGCGGGTGGGCGCATGGGGCCGGAATATCACCCGGATACCAGAGCATCGCTGGCGACGCGGCCGTCAATTTTCGCGCTTTTCATTAGCAAGCCGTCAAAAGAGTAAGGGCCATGCTCGGTGTCGCTCTCTGGAGGCATCCCATGGCAAAGTTCTTTCGCTGGCTTTTCTGGACCTTCGCGCCGTTCATCCTCGTCGCAGCCGGCGCCGGGCTTGTCTGGCTTGGCCTGGAACTGGAGGTGAATTTCCTGCTCTGGGCCGGCGGCATAACGGCGCTGACGGGATTCGGCTGGGGCGCCATCCTCGTCCTGATCCATTCCGAAGGCGGCGGGTTCGATTGACTGGCGCAAGCCTCTTGGCTGCCCTTGCGGCATCGCCCTAGTTTCATCCCCAGACACAGACTCGGGAGGAAGAGCGCATGGAATTCGACGAGGTCATCAAGGGCCGCCGCAGCATCCGCGGCTATCTGGACAAGCCGGTGCCCAAGGCGCTGATCCGCGAAATCCTCGAAATCGCCATGCGTGCGCCGACGTCGCTCAATACGCAGCCCTGGAACTTCTACGTCGTGACCGGCGAGGTCCTCGACCGCATCCGGGAAGGCAATGTCGAGCGCAACCTCGCCGGCGTGCCGGACTCGCGCGAATTCCGCATGGGACCGGGCTATGAGGGCGTCCATCGCGAACGCCAGATCGAGATCGCCAAGCAGCTCTTCGCCGTCATGGGTATCGAGCGCCATGACAAGGAGGCGCGCATGGACTGGGTGTTGCGCGGCTTTCGTCAGTTCGATGCGCCCGTCTCCATCGTCATCACCTATGACAAGTCGATCCAGGGCAGCGACATCGCACCGTTCGACTGTGGCGGGGTGGTCAACTGCCTGGTCAATACCGCATGGAACCGGGGCCTCGGCTGCGTGATCAACTCGCAGGGCATCATGCAGAGCCCCGTCGTGCGCGAACATGCGAAGATACCGGATGACCAGGTCATCCAGACCTGCGTCGCCATGGGCTGGCCGGATGACAGTTTCCCGGCAAATGCCGTGGTCTCGAAGCGCAAATCGGTCGACGAGGCTGCGACCTTTGTCGGGTTCGACGACTAGGCCTGATCGGAAGGGTCGGTCGGAGACTGCGCACCGAGCTTCCAGATGGCAGCAATGAACAGCCCCTTGGCCCGCGGCAGCAGGCCAAGGCACAGCGCCGCCGCGACAACGGCCATGATCAGCGTCGACAGCCAGCTCGGCAGCGCATCATTCATCAGCGTTATCACCATGAATGGCGCGAGCAGGTGCCCGACAACCAGAAGCGTCAGCCAGGGCGGGCCGTCGTCAGCGCGGATGGCGCCGGTTTCCAGTCCGCAATGCGAACAGGCATCATACTGGCGCAGATAGCCTGACAGGAGGTGGCCCTCGCCGCAGCGCGGACAGCGTAGCGACAGCCCACGCAAAAGCGCCTGGAACAAGGTCGGCTCGGACAGGGTTGTCGTCTCCATCGGCACGCTTGTTGCCCGGCTGGGCAGTCCATCCAATGTGCTACGGCGACGCAGCAGGCCGGCTTACTGCAAAAACCGGCCATCCTGCTGAGGACGGACGGCGCAGGCCAGAAATACGCTCTTTCGTATATTTTATTACAGTTTTGCAAGGCGCCCCCTCAACCGTAGGGCGCATTGATGCAAAAAGCAGCAAATTTTCATCGATCGGATTCAGCAGTCTGAAAGCGGATGGCCGAATATTGACGGGAAAGCAGACTGTCCGAGGGGGGCAAGATGAATGGGAATGGTTTCAATAAGTTTCTCAACCACGAGATAATCGGGCTCCGATGGCTTGAAATCGAAGGCATGCCGGTTTCGCACGCGCTTCGGTCGGCACGAGCCTGCTCAAGCTTTGAAACCTGTTCCTGCCCCGGCATGACGTCCCCACCCTATGGCGCACCCCGACCCGTCCTGTCTGCAATGGAGTGTGCATGAAAGCTGACATCTCCAAAGACAATTCAGATGACGCTCGCCTGCTCCTGAAAAAGATCGAGCAAGAACGAAATGCCCGTCTCAGTGCCGAGCGAGCGCTGGAGGATAAATCGCGCGAACTTCTCGAGGCCAGCCGCCAGCTCGAAGAAACAAAGTACGAGCTGGACCAGCAGATGGAGACCCTCCGCTCCGAGCGCGACCGGGTCCTTACACTCTCGCGGCTCGACCTGCTCACCCGCCTGATCAATCGCGCGACCTTTGTCAGTCACCTGGAAGAGGTCCTCAAAACCAATCCGCATGACGGCTATTATCACTGGCTATTCCTGATCGACCTGCGCGGGTTCAAGAAGATCAACAGCCTGGTTGGCCAGCATGGCGGCGATCTTGTGCTGAAGGAGGTCGGCCGGCGCCTTCAGGAAGCGGCCTTTGCGAGCAATAGTCTCGCAGCGCGGCTGGGCGGCAATGAATTTGCCATATCGACCGTGCTCAGTACCCGCGATGCCGCCAATTTCTCAGACTTCCTGCGTTCGATCCTCGAAGCGTCCATGAACATTCTTGGCCGCCGGGTCATCATGGATGTGAACATCGGCGCCGCGGGCACCAATATAGCAGAGGCAACCGTTGAGTCCCTGCGCGGCGCCGCCGACTTCGCCCTGCTGAAATGCCGCACGTCAAACGGTCGCCGCGTGTGCCTGTTCGATGCTTCGATGCAGGACGAAGTCGTCGAGAAACTCGACCTGGAAGTCCGGTTGCGCCAGGCCATTCGTGACAAGCAGATTGAGCCATGGTTCCAGCCTATCGTCGATGCATCAACACCAAGTCAGGTGTCCTTTGAAGTGCTTGCCCGCTGGAGCCGCCCGGACGGCATGATCTCCCCCGGAACATTCATCCCCCTGGCCACGAAACTCGGCTTCCGCCGCCGGCTGGACGCCGACCTCTTCCTGAAAGCGAGTGAGCTGGCCGCGCCCTGGATCGAAGAAGGCTGGCTGAAGGATCTGAGCTTCAACGTTCCACCGTCCGACCTCTTCCTGCCAAGCTTTCTCAGTGATCTCGACGCCCTGCTCGAGGAATCGCCGCTTCCCAATGACCGCATCGTCATGGAAATTACCGAGGCTGTCTTCATCGAGGATCTTGAAGCGGCCCGTGAAAAGCTCGAAGCGATCAAGGCAAGAGGCGTGCGCATCGCGCTCGACGATTTCGGTACGGGCTATTCGAACCTGCGCTCGATGATCGCCCTGCCCTTCAGCAAGATCAAACTCGACCGTTCGCTGATTGCCGAACTGGAATCGAATGACCGCGTCACAATGCTTGTCAGCGCCGTTACCCAATGGGCGCGCGCGGTGAATATCGGGCTTGTGGCTGAAGGCGTGGAGAACGAGGCGCAGTTCACCGTGCTGAAGGCTTTGGGCTGCAGCAATTTGCAGGGCTACTATTTCGGCCACGCCCTGCCTGCCCAGGAAGTTTGGGCCCGTTATGGACGGCAAGGCGACAAGGAAGCGCTCAGGGCCTGAATCCGCCACCGGCAGCCCGTCCGCCCGTACCCGATAACCGCCGCTCTGGCCCCTGCCTTTACGTCAGGGCTCGAACAATCATTCTAACTTTGTCAGAGTGACCCCAAAGAAAAGATCCCAAGGGAGGACGGCTTACGCGCGCCATGCGCTGGCCTGACAAAATGGACGGGAACATTCCACAGGCCTCGATGGAGGCCGAAACGACAGCTCCAAGCCGTTTCGGCAGGGCCGGCGCCCTGCTCCGGGTCAAGCATGCCCGGCTGGCGGGCGGCCTGCTTGCTGCTCTCGTCCTGATCGGTTTGGCGGTTCAGTTCCTGATCGACCGCGCGGCCTACGTCTCGACCGCCGATGCACGGATCGCCTCTGACATGATTGCCGTTTCGGCTGATGTTTCCGGACGCATCACCAATGTCGCCGTCGGCGAAGGCGATCGCGTGTCGGCTGGCGATGTCCTGTTTACGATCGATGATCGCGAAGCGGTCTATGCGCTGGCCGAACTTGAGGCAGAAGCCGAACGGCTTCGCGCAGAGATCGCCAGAGAGGAAATGCGTGTCTTGCTGGCTTCGTCCAAGGCCGGCAGCGAAGTTGCCGCGCGAACCGCTGGTACGCAGTCGGCCGCTGCAGCCCTGGTCGCGGCCCGCTCCGACTATGAAACCGCCCAACGCGACTTCGACCGCACGCAGGACCTGTTCGACAAGGGCCGCGTCTCACAGGCCGCGCTCGACCAGGCCCGCAATGTCCTGGACACAGCGGAACAAGCGGTTCACCGGGCCGAGGCTGAACGGGAAAGAGCCGCCGCCGAACAACGCACAGCGAGTATATCCGGTGAGGAAGTCCGCCTTATCGACTACGAACTGGCCGTCCTGAAAGCGGCCCTCCAGAAGGCGGAGGCGCGCCTCGACGCCCAGAAGGTCGTCGTCGACCAGCATACGATCCGCAGCCCCATCGATGGAGTTGTCGATGAAGTCTTCTTCGATGCAGGCGAACATTCACTGCACGGATTCCGCATGGCCCTGCTGCATGACCCTGACACCGTATGGGTTTCGGCCAACATCAAGGAAACCAATATCCGGCACGTGCGCCCGGGCGCCGACGTCATCATCAAGGCCGATGCCTATCCCGGTGTCGAACTGAAAGGCCATGTGTCGAGCATTCACGATGCGACGATTGGCGAGGCCGCACTGATGCCCAACCCGAATGCAAGCGGCGTTTTCACCAAGATCACGCAGCGCATAGCCGTCCGGATCGATGTCGAGCCGGCTAACGTCCAGCTGCGTCCGGGGACGATGGTGCGGGTGCGTATCCGCAAGGCATCGGACAACAGCGCGCAGGGCTGACGGCGATGCGATGACGGCCAGCCGCGCAAACAGCCAGACGTCACGGGCGAGACAGCCGAAGCCGCTGCCGGATGACATTCCACCTATGGCCAACAAGGCGGTGCGCGACCGGTTCGCCCAGTTTGGACCGGCCTACAGGTGGCTGCTTCTCTTTGCGATGCTGACAGGATCGATGGGGACGCTGCTCGCCGCGACCACCATCAACGTTGCCCTGCCAGCCATCATCGGGGCCTTTGGCCTTGGACAGGACCAGGCACAATGGATGTCCACCGCCTTCCTCGCCTCCTCGACGATCGCCATGCTCGCCAATGCCTGGGCGATGACGAATTACGGGCCGCGCGCGACCTATTTCATTGCCATGGCGATGTTCGTGGCAGGATCGCTTCTGGGCGCCGTCAGCAGTTCCCTTGGCCTGCTCATCGTGGCGCGGGCGATGCAGGGTGTCGCCGCCGGGCTGATCCAGCCCATGTCCATGTTCCTGATCTTCCAGACCTTTCCAGACAAGCAACGCGGAACGGCCATCGGCATCTTCTCGATTGGCGTAGTGCTGGCGCCAGCTTTCGGGCCGGCACTGGGCGGTATCGCCGTCGATCTCGCCAGCTGGCGGCTGGTCTTCGTGGCGACCGTTCCGCTGGCGATTGCTGCGCTGGCGGCTGCCTCCTTCCTGATGCCGGATGTCGACCCGGACAGGGGAGCCGGCCGCCGGCCTCTGGACTGGTGCGGGCTCGGCCTGCTGACTATCGCCATCATTTCACTCCTGTCGGCCTTCGCGGGCGGCAACCGGGATGGCTGGGATTCCGACATCACACTCCTGAAAATCACGATCGGCCTTTCGGCGGCGGCGGCCTTCTATTTCTGGGAAAAGCGACACCCTTTCCCGGCCCTCAATCCTGCAATCTTCGCCTACCGCCAGTTCTGGTCCGCCGGCCTGATCATCGCGGCCACGGGCGTGGCGATTTACGGATCAACCTATCTCATCCCGCTCTTTGTACAGCTCGTGCAGCACTACTCGCCCACGGCCGCCGGCATCATGATGATCCCGGCTGGTCTTGCCATGGTGGTCTGCTTTCCGCTGGCCGGGCGGCTGACCGACCAGGTGGATGTCCGCTTCCTGCTCGCCTTCGGGATCGTCGTCTTCGCCATTTCGGCCTACCTGCTCTCCCATGTCAGCGCGCTGACACCTTACTGGACCCTTGTGTTCTGGGTCGTGCTGAGCCGGGTCGGGATTAGTTTCTGCATGCCTCCCGCCAATACGACAGCCGTTCGCGCTGTGCCGCCGGACCTGCTTGCGTCGGCAACGGGCGGGGCGTCCTTCCTGATGCAGATCGGCGGCGCCTTCGGGGTCAACCTCTTGGCGATCCTGCTGCAGCGCCGCCTTCTCTTCCATGGCGACCATCTGTCAGCCGGGCTAACCGAGGCAAATCCGCAGATGACCTACAGCCATGCCATGCAAGCGCTCGAAAACCAGGCCGCCGGCATGCCGCAATTGCAGGCTTTCCAGACGGCCTTCAGCGAGTTTGGGCGCCAGATTTCAGCCGAAGCCAGCGTCCTGGCCTTCAGGGACTGCTTTCTTGTTGCTGCGCTCTGGTTTGTATTTGTATTCTTTGCCCTCGGCCTGATGCCCAAACCAAGGCTTGAGGGACAATCGCCGCCGCCCGCATCTACACCGGCGGAGGTATCGGGGACGAGTTGAGGGACTGATTTTGGCCTATTCGCTGCGCATGAGCGACGAGAGTGTGGATGCCGGCATACGCCGCATCGCCATCAGCCAGCTCGAAACGGGACTGTCGGAGCTGCGCGATGAAACGCTGAGCCAGCACCAGCGTGTGCGTCAGGCCCGCAAGCGCTGCAAGAAGATGCGCGGCCTCGTCCGCCTGGTCCGCCCCGTCTTTCCCGGTTTCGAGACCGAGAATGCGGCCTTCCGTGACGCAGCACGGACCCTGTCACCCTTGCGCGATGCGTCTGCCGTGCTGGAGTCCGTCGACGCCCTCGAACACCATTTTTCAGCGCAGCTGAAGAAAGCTGCCCTGGCGCCATTGAGGCAGGCCCTGGAAGCGCAGCGCGAAGGCCTCGATGAGGCGGAGATTGAAGAGCGGCTGTCCGATCTCAGGCTGGTCTTCCGTGAAGCCCTCGACCGCGTGCCGGACTGGTCACTCAATGCCAATGGCGCCGACGCCTTCACGCCCGGCGCACGGAAAACCTACAAGCGCGCCCGCAAGGCGATGCAGAAGGCCCGCAAAAGCCGGATCGCGGAAGACTTCCATGAGTGGCGCAAGCCGATGAAGTATCACTGGTACCAGATCCGCCTGATGAAGAAGGTCTGGCCGCCCGTAATGAGCGGCTATGGCGAACAGGCCGAACAGCTCTGTAGCGATCTTGGCGAGCATCACGACCTTGCCGTCTTGCGGGCGACAGCAAAGACGCTGCTCGGCGCATCCTCCGACACGACAGAGCTGGTCGAAGGCCTGGCCATCGGGCGCCAGCACGAGCTTGAGAAAACCTGTATCAAGCGCGGCAAGAAACTGCTCGCCGAACCGCCAGACGACATGGCAAGGCGCTGGGCGAGCTGGTGGGACAGCGCGCGCCAGCCAGTGCCGTAGACGGCCAGGGCGCGCGTCCCGGCCCTTGTCGTGGCTAGACCTGGCCGGTCATGATTCCGCGCAGCACGCACATCCGCCGCGACAGTTTGCCGGGCGGCGTCTGGCGGCCATAAAGCCGGCGCAACCGCAGATGGGCGATTGCCGGACGGATCGACTTGGGCACCCGCGCAACGACAGGGCCGTATCCAACGCGCTCACCCCGGCGCAGGGCGGCGACATGCGGCGCAAGCGAGGTGATGTGCGTTCCCCAACCATGCGCGTTCGCCAGGACACGAGCCGCCGTTGCCGTCAGCAAGGCTTCTGGCTGAAGCGCTCGGTCTGAATCCTCAAAGGCGTCCTCGAACTGGTCGACCAGCCGCTTCAGCGCGCCGATGTCATAGCGGTTCTCGGCCAGCATGCCGGCCAGCGCGCCGACAACATCGTGGGCGCGGGGCGTCTTTCCCTGTTCGATTTCCTCCAGCGCCTCACGCCACCACTGGAAGCGGATGGCGCCCAGCCCCGGCTCGGTCACGACGAGCCGGACACGCGCAAGTTCATAGGCAAATGCATAAAGTGCAGTCAGCGCGCGGCGCTCAGGTTTCGACGCATAACGCGATGACAGCCAGCGATCCTCGTCGCCGGCGCGGACCTTTTCATCGAGGCTTGCCCAAATTTCAGGGCTTGTGAGGGTAGAAGAGTGTGGCATGGACCCCATATGACGTGCGACGCGCCAAAAAATTTAAATCACTTCAACGCAAGGAGCGACCTTTAATGGCTTTCGAACTTCCCCCTCTGCCCTACTCCCGCGATGCGCTGGCACCAGCCATCTCAGAAGAGACGCTGAATTTCCACTATGGAAAGCACCATCAGGCCTATGTGAACAATCTCAACAAGCTGATCGAGGGCACGGCGCATGAAGGTGCCGCTCTCGAGACGATCATTGCCGACGCGGCAAAGGACAGCTCAAAGGCTGGCCTGTTCAACAATGCCGCCCAGGTCTGGAACCACACCTTCTACTGGCATTCGATGAAGCCGGGCGGCGGCGGCAAGCCGACGGGCGCGATTGCGGCCAAGATCGACGCGGATTTCGGGTCCTACGAAAAGTTCGCTGAAGAGTTCAAGGCAGCCGGCGGCGGCCAGTTCGGGTCGGGCTGGGCCTGGCTCGTGCTGAAGGACGGCAAGCTTGCCATCCGCAAGACGCCGAATGCCGAGACCCCGCTGACGGAGGACGGCGCAACACCCCTCCTGACCATGGATGTCTGGGAGCATGCCTATTATCTCGACTACCAGAATTCGCGCCCGAACTACATGCAGGCCTTCCTCGAAGACCTGGTGAACTGGGACTTCGCGAACCAGAATCTGTCTGACGCGAGCTAGGTCACCTAACGCCTTGCCAGGCGACTGAATGAACGAGGCCCGTTTCCGGTTATGGAAGCGGGCCTTTTTCAGTGTTGTTGTGCCGCCACAGCGCGCTGGCAGACTGCCGCGCCCCCTTTCGCAACCGCAACAATTCAGGTATGGCGACGCCAGTATGTTCTTTCCGGGCATGGAAGCGCCCGGGCCTGCTGCCATCCGGGCAGTTCTCCGAGCGATACAGAATCCATAACCCGAAAGAGACTTTTTTGACCGAAAAACAAGACGAACAACCGAAAACCACGTTTGCTGCGCTGGGGCTCGGACCGAAAATCCTGCAAGCCATCGAAGAGGCCGGCTACGATTCGCCGACACCGATCCAGGCGCAGGCCGTTCCGCATATTCTGCTCGGCGGTGACGTGACAGGCATCGCCCAGACGGGCACCGGCAAGACGGCGGCCTTCGTGCTGCCGATGATCCATCGCCTCGAACAGGGCCGCGCCCGCGCCCGCATGCCGCGCACGCTGATCCTCGCGCCGACCCGTGAGCTTGCTGCCCAGGTGGCCGAGAACTTCGAGAAATATGGAAAGCACCTGAAGCTCAACATGGCGCTGCTGATTGGCGGGGTCTCCTTCAAGGAGCAGGAAGACAAGCTGATGCGCGGCGTCGACGTCCTCATCGCGACGCCCGGCCGCCTGATCGACCAGTTCGAGCGCGGCAAGATCCTGCTGACGGGTGTCGAAATCCTCGTCATCGATGAAGCCGACCGCATGCTCGACATGGGCTTCATCCCGGACATCGAGAAGATCTGCGCCCTGCTGCCGCCGCGCCGCCAGACGCTGCTCTTCTCCGCGACCATGCCGCCGGAGATCAACAAACTCGCCCAGCGCTTCCAGAAGGATCCAAAAAAGATCGAGGTCGCCCGCCAGGCGCAGACGGCCGAGACGATCAAGCAGTTCGTGGTGAAAATCCCGCGCGATGACGACAAGGCCAAGCGCACGGCGCTGCGCCGCGTGATCGAGAACCGGCAAGTCAAGAACGGCATCGTCTTCTGCAACCGCAAGCGCGAAGTCGATGTCGTGACCAAGTCGCTGAACAAGCACGGTTTTGATGCCGCCGCGATCCATGGCGATCTCCCACAGGCCTACCGTACGCAGACGCTGGACCGCTTCCGTGATGGGGACCTCAAGCTTCTGGTTGCCTCAGACGTGGCCGCGCGCGGTCTCGATGTTCCGGATGTCAGCCACGTCTTCAACTACGCGCCGCCACCCAAGGACGAGGACTATGTCCACCGCATCGGCCGGACTGGCCGCGCAGGCCGCAAGGGCGAGAGCGTGACAATCGTCGGGCCGTTCGACGAGAAGTCCTGGGCCGGGGTCATGAAGATGATCCAGACCGATGTCGAGGAGCTGATGCCGGAAGGCCTTCTTGAGGAGATCGAGAACCTGCCTGAAGACACTGGCGGCCGGCGCGGCAAGGGCCGGAGCCGCGGCGGGCGGGACGACAGAAGCTCGGGCGGACGTTCCCGCGGCGGCCGTAGCCGCAGCAAGCCGAAGGACGAGGCAAAGGCCGACAGCCAGGCGCCCGCGGAAGCGAAAGAAGCCAAGGCCAAGTCCGAAAGCAAGCCGGCTTCAAAGCCCGAGAAATCCGCTGACGACAAACCGGCGGCCAAAGCCGAAAAGCCAAAACGCTCACGCGGCGGCGGCAAGAAGGATGGCGGCAAGGAACGCAAGCGCGGTAAGGACGAACTCGAACCCGCCAGCGACGCCGTTCGTGGTTTCGGCAACAACGTCCCGGATTTCCTGAAGCGCTAGCGGACCGCCTGGCCGTGGACTGCCATGCAATTGTCACGCAGCTTTAATTGACACGACCTCATGACACCTTAGCGTGATGCTTTGCATCAGGGCGTGAGAGGTCATTCTTGAAGCTTTTCAGTATCGTCATCAATGCGATGGCGGCCATTTGTATGTCTCTTGCCGCTTCAGCCCAGGCACCACAGCCGCCAATCGAAGCGTATGGCGAGTTGCCCTCCCTCGTCGAAGCTGAAGTCTCTCCCAGTGGCCACAGGATTGCGCTTCTTGTGCAGAAGAACGCCAGTTTCGTCCTGCGTATCTATGACGCGAAGGAGAGAGCGATCACGCATCAGTTCGGCGTCGAACCGATGAAGGTCCGGGGCCTTTTCTTCAGTGACGACAAGCATGTGATCCTGCAGGCCTCGGAGACCACCCAGACCTGGGGATTTCGAGGAAAGTACGAGTATTCCGCCGCCATTTCGATCAACCTGGAGAACGGCAAGTCGAAACAGATGCTCTCTCGCGAAGGAAGCCTGTATCCAGCCCAAAGTGGCATCGGGAGGGTCATCGGTCGGCTGGCATCAGGTGACCTGCTGATGCCGGCGTGGGTAGGGTCTTCCAGGTCTCAGCCACACTACGACATTCTGAAGGCTGATCCCGACAACGGCCATGGCCGCAAGCACACGCGCGGTTTTCATGACACGATCGACTGGTTCGTCTCAACCGAAGGCGAGGCGTTGGTGCGCGAGTCCTACGACGACGACAAAGACAAATACGTTGCCGAATATCATGATGGCAAAAACTGGAACGCGCTTCTGGACATAGACAGCGCAGAACTTCCGGTCAGTATCGTTGCCCTCACCAATGACGAAAAGGGTGCCTTCTTCGTCAGTGTTCGTGACGATGAAGAGGGCTTCAGCGCGCTGTCGCGGATCAATTTTGATGGCAGCACGCAAGAGTCGACCTATGCGCGGGAGGGTGCCGACATCGGCGCTGTCCTGACCGATATCAACAGGCGCTTTGTAGGCGTGAAATACACCGGCACGCTGCCAGCCTACGATTTTGCCGATGAAGTCCTGCAGGAGAGCTATACGTTTGTCTCCTCAACCTTCCCTAACACCATGATCGAGCTCGACTCATGGGCCGACGACCGGTCCAGCATGCTCTATCGCGTCTTTGACGGGTTCAAGGTCGATTTCTGGCTGCTGCACCAGCGAAATCCGGACAAACTGACCATCCTTGCCTATTCGCGGACAGACATTCCGCCAGAAGCCGTGGGCCAGGTCTTTGCTGCGAAGTATCCTGCCCGGGATGGGCTCGACATCCCCGCCATCCTCACAATTCCGCCCGGCACAAACCTGGAGGCCGGAATGAAGCTGCCGATGATTGTCATGCCGCATGGCGGCCCTGCGGCTCACGACACCTATGATTTCGATTGGCTCGCCCAGTTCTTCGCCAATCGCGGCTATTTCGTCCTGCAGCCGAATTTTCGGGGCTCGACCGGTTTCGGGCAGGCGTTCGAGGATGCTGGACAGGGCGAATGGGCGGGCAAGATGCAGGACGATATCACGGATGGCGTCAATGCCATGACCAGCAGCGGATATGCGGATCCTGACAGGGTCTGCATTATCGGTGCGAGCTATGGCGGCTATGCCGCTCTCGCTGGTGGAGCGTTTACGCCCGACCTTTACAGATGCGTGGCCGCGATTGCACCGGTGGCCGATCTCGAAAAGATGCTCCGCACTGAAAGCCGCGATCACGGCCGCGACAGCTGGAGCGTTACATATTGGGAACGGATCATGGCAGATGGCGATGCGCGCCGCGAAAAGCTCCGCTCAATCTCGCCCAGCGAATTTGCCGACAGTTTCAAGGCGCCTGTCCTGCTCATCCATGGCATCGACGACACCGTCGTCGAATATGACCAGAGCCGCATAATGAAGCGGGCGCTCGATCGCGCCGGAAAGGATGTGGACCTCGTCAAGCTGAAAGGCGGCGACCACTGGCTCAGCGATAGCGAAACACGCCTGGCCACGCTGCAGGCGCTGGATGCCTTCGTATCGGAACACCTGGCGCCGGCGGCCGGTTCGAACCCGGCCGCCGCGCCGACGCCATAGGCGCGCCTACTTCTTGATGCGGCTTTCGACCTGCTTGCGGTATTTGTCGCCATAGGGCGGACGAACCATGGCAAGCAGCTCCGAACCGATCTGCGTGTAGACCGACTTGCGGTGGCTGAATTCCCGGAAACCGTCGACCCCATGATACGAGCCCATGCCGGACGGACCAATGCCGCCAAAAGGCAGGTCCTCCTGGGCGACATGGAAGATGACATCGTTCACCGTCACCCCGCCAGAGGTCGTATTGTTGAGGACATAGTCACGCTCGTCGGCATCCTCACCGAAGTAGTAGAGGCCGAGCGGGCGCGGGTGGGCGTTGACATAGGCCACCGCTTCCTGCGCGCCGGAATAGGACTTTATCGGCAGGATCGGGCCGAAAATCTCGTCCTGCATGACCTTCATGTCGTCCGTCGGATCGATGATGATATGCGGTGGCATCTTGTGGAAGGGCTGTTGCGAGAAGTTCTCGCCAGCCGGATTGATCTCGACGATCTCCGCGCCCTTCGACTTTGCATCCTCAAGATAGGACTGCAGCCGGTCATAGTGGCGCTGGTTTACCACTGACGTGTAGTCGACATTATCCTTGAGGCCGGACGGATACATGGTTTCAACGGCGCTGGTCGCCGCCTGAACGAAATCTTTCGTCTTCTCTTTCGGCACGAACGCGTAATCCGGTGCGAGGCAGATCTGACCCGCATTCAGCGTCTTGCCTGCCATGATACGCTTGGCGGCCTTTTCGAGGTCGGCGGATTCGCCGAGGATCACCGGTGACTTGCCACCGAGTTCGAGTGTCAGCGGGACAAGATTATCCGCTGCGGCCCGCATCACGTGATGGGCGATCGACGTCGCGCCAGTGAAGATCATGTGGTCGAAGGGCAGCTTGGAGAAGGCCGCGCCTACGTCCGGCCCGCCGGTGACCACGGCAACCTCTTCCTCGGTATAGTATTCGGCGAACAGCTTCTTCATCAGCTCGGATGTCTGCTCGGTAAATTCCGACGGCTTGATCATCGTCCGGTTGCCAGCCGCGAAAACACCGGCCAGCGGCGTGAAGGTGAGGTTCACCGGAAAGTTCCATGGGCTGATAACGCCCACGACGCCCTTGGGCTGGTACTGAATCCGCGCCTTGGCGCCCATCAGGCCGAGCGGAAAGTCTGTCGAACGCTTTTCCGGCTTCATCCATTTGCGCAGATGCTTCTTCGCATGCTTCAGCGCGCCGATGGATCCGGCAATGTCGGTGAAGTCGGACTGGTCCATGGAGCGGTGGCCGAAATCGGCACTCATCGCCTCGCTGAGCGCCTTGCGGTGCGTCACCAGGAGGTCGATCGCCTTGTCCAGCCATTCCTCGCGCCGTTCGGCAGAGGGAATTCCGTCACGGATATGCGCCGCTTTCTGCCGGGCGAGAACAGAACTCATCTGATCGGGGCTTGAAGTATCCAGGGCCATGCGGGTCCTCCCAAAAATTTGTAACGGGTTCCAATCTACCGGATATACCCTCCAATCCAAAGATTGTCGCCACGTCACGGTTTTCTGCCCACGAGAAGCGGGTACATTCACCGAGAAATTGCAACGAGGAAACGCCCCATGAGCTTCGAAAAAATCGAATACAAGGTAGAAGACGACATCGCCATCATCGCATTCAACGATCCGAAAACGATGAATGCTGCCGGTGTCGACACAGTCGACGAGATGAGCCTTGCCCTGGAGCGGGCCGGCGATGAGGCGCGCTGCACCATCATTACCGGCAATGGGCGTGGCTTCTGCTCAGGCGCGAATCTTTCCGGAAACATGGGCGGCGGCGAATCCAACCGCAAGCCGGATGCGGGGCGCGAGCTGGACCGGCTCTACAACCCCTTCATCAAGGCGATCCGTACCCATCCTCACCCCGTCATCACGGCTGTGAATGGCGCGGCGGCGGGCGTTGGCTGCTCCATCGCGCTGATGGGCGACTTCATCGTGGCGGCTGAAAGCGCCTACTTCCTCCAGGCGTTCCGTCGCATCGGCCTGGTGCCGGATGGCGGCTCCACCTTCCTGCTGACCCGGACGATCGGCCGGGCCCGTGCCATGGAGATGACCCTCTTCGGCGAAAAGATCCCGGCGGCTCAGGCGCTCGACTGGGGGCTGGTCAATCGCGTGGTCGCCGACGACAAGCTCATGGACGAAGCCAAGAGCTATGCCCAGCAGCTTGCCAGCGGCCCGACAACGGCCCTGTCCATTATCCGCGACCTTGTCTGGCAGGCCGAGGACAATGACCTCGACAGCCAGCTGCAGGCCGAACGCTTCGCCCAGCGCACCGCCGGCCGCTCGCCGGACTTTGCCGAAGGTGTGAAGGCCTTCCTCGAGAAGCGGCCGGCGAACTTCAAGAAAGCCTGATCAATGCTGCTGGCCGTCGTCCCCGACACATCAAGGTCCGGGATGACGGCCCGTTTCACTCACCAGTCAATCGCCGCATAGACCAGCTGCTGGAGTTGCGGGCGGATCGGGTAGCAGCCCGACGGGATCATCTGGGTCGCCTGGATGGCGATGAGTTCTTCCTCATAGTCGATCCAGAAGAAGGTGTTGGCGAGGCCGCCCCAGCTGAACGTGCCGAGCGAACCGGGCTGCATGGTCTCGGCAACATCGACGACGACCGAACCGCCAAGGCCAAACCCATTGCCCTCCATCCGGGCTTCGGAAAAGGTCTTGTCGCCCATTTGCTTGATCGTCTTGCCCTCGGGCAGGTGGTTCTTGCGCATGAACTCGACCGTCTTGGGGCTGAGCAGCTGCGTCCCGCCAAGCCGCCCGCCATGCAGCAGCATCAGGCAGAACTTGTGATAGTCGCGCAGGGTCGAGACCAGCCCGCCGCCAGCATTCAGCAGCGGCGGCTTGGAGCGGTAGAGCTTTGACTCTTCTCCATCGCCGTCGCTAAGCGTGACCTTGCCGCTGACAGGGTCGCGCGAATAGCAGGCCATGAGGCGGTGCAGCTTGTCTTCCGGCACGTAGAAATCGGTGTCTTCCATGCCCAGCGGCTCGAAAATGCGCTCCTTGAAGAACGCGTCGAGCGTCTGTCCGGACGCAACCTCGACCACGCGGCCGAGCACATCCGTCGAATGGCTGTAGTTCCAGCGCGTGCCGGGTGAAAAGAGCAGCGGAATGCCCGCGAGCCGTGCGCACATTTCCTCAAGCGTTTCGTCTGGCCGGGCGATCTTTTCGCGGCGATAGATCGCGTCGACCTCATGCTGCATCAGGAAGCCATAGGTTAGCCCCGACGTATGCGTGAAGAGGTCGCGCACCTGCATCGGCCGGTTCGGCTTGCGCGTTTCATAATCGTCGATCGTGCCCTTCACCCAGACCTGCGTGTGCTCGAATTCCGGGATGTAGCGGGCGACCTCATGATCGAGGCGGATCTTCGCTTCCTCGAACAGCATCATCGCCGCGACCGAGGTGATCGGCTTGGTCATCGAATAGATGCGGAAAATCGTTTCCGGATTGATCGGCTGCCCGCCATCCAGACGGGTCCGGCCGCGATAGGCTTCATGGATGACCTGACCGTTGCGCGACACCATGGTCGCCATGCAGGGCAGCTTGCCGCTGTCGAGATAGGCCTTGCCGAAATAGGTTGGAATCGCGGCCAGCCGCTCCTCGTTCATGCCGACATCGCCAGCGCTAATCTCATCCTGAATTGTCATGTCCCTGCCCCGGATCGATTTCTAGCTACAGCTCACCAGCATTTGCCGCTTTCATCAATTCCCGCGCGATCACGATTTGCTGAATTTGCGACGTGCCTTCGTACAGGCGGAAGAGGCGGACATCGCGGTAGAAACGCTCGATGCCGTAATCGGTAATATAGCCGGCCCCGCCGAAGACCTGCACGGCCCGGTCGGCGATGCGGCCACACGCTTCGGTCGCGAAGAGCTTCGTCGATGAGGCGAGCATGGTGATGTTCTCGCCAGCATCGCGCCTACGGGCGGCGTCGAGGATCATGCAGCGGGCGGCATAGGCCTCGGCCTGGCTGTCGGCCATCATCGCCTGGATCATCTGATGCTGGGCGATCGGCTTGCCGAACTGCTCGCGCTCCATGGCGTAGCCGACCATTTCCTTGATCAGCCGTTCCGACGCGCCCGTCGCGACCGCGGAGATATGCAGGCGGCCCTTGTCGAGCACGCTCATTGCGACCTTGAAGCCCTCGCCTTCCTTGCCGATCATGTTCTTCGCTGGCACGCGGGCATCGTCGAAGATCACATCACAGACATGGGCGCCCTGCTGGCCCATCTTCTTTTCCGGAACGCCGACACTGACGCCCGGCGTGTCGCGCTCGACGACGAAGGAAGAGACGCCCTTGGCGCCCGGTTCGTCCTGATCGGTCCGCGCCATGACCGTGAAGAGGTTCGCCTTGTTGGCATTGGTGATGTAACGCTTCGTACCGTTCAGGACGTAGTGGTCACCGTCGCGCACGGCCTTTGTTTTGAGGCCGCCAGCATCGGACCCGGCGCCCGGTTCGGTCAGCGCAAAGGAGGCGATCAGGTCACCGGAGGCGATACCCGGCAGCCATTTCTCTTTTTGCGCTTCGGTGCCGAACAGGACCAGCGCCTGGCTGCCAATGCCGATATTCGTGCCGGCAACCGAGCGGAAGGCTGGCGATGTGCGTCCCAGCTCCAGAGCGACAAGGCATTCGGTCTCCATGTCCAGACCAAGCCCGCCATACTCTTCCGGGACGGCCAGGCCGAACAGGCCGAGCGACTTCATCTCGTCGACGACATCCTGAGGCACTTCATCCTCTTCGCCGACCTTGGCCTCTATCGGGATGCACCGCTCCGTCACGAACCGGCGCACCTGCTCTATCAGCGCCTGACGAATTTCAGCATCGAAAGCCATGCAATCCTCCTGTCGAATTCTCTTTTCACAATATGCTTTGATCGCATCGAACGCCAAGCGCAAGGCTGCGAGGAGGTAGCGCCATCCTTCTCGCCGCGTTAGACGGGGCCGAAGACTGCAAAAGGGAGGCATCATGGTACCGGCAAATCGCGTGGAGAGTGGAGAGTTCGAAGGCTGGTACACTTGGCCGGAAGAGCCGTTCGAGTACGAATCGGCCGGGCCGTTCTACTTCCGCGTGGATGAGCAGGGCCCGGTTGCCGCTTTCCGCGCCGAACGCAAACACATGAATGCCGGCGGCAGCGTGCATGGCGGCTGCCTGATGGCGTTTGCCGACTTCTCGCTCTTCGCGATCGCGCATGAGCAGATCGAAGGCGAGTATGGCGTGACGGTCGCCTTCACCTCCGAATTCCTGTCGGGCCCCGCAGAGGGCGCCTATATCGAGGCGCGCGGCGAAGTGCTGCGTTCAGGCAAGAACCTGACCTTCGTTCGGGGCATCATTACAGGCGACGGCAAGCCGTCGCTGAATTTCTCCGGCACGATCATGCGGCGTCCCAAACGCTAGCAGCCAGCATAGAAGCAGGCCGCTTCCATTCCAGGCGATAGGACAACGGACGGACCACCGCTCCGCCAGCCCCCTGTTTCGAAAATGCTGTTGAAGGCCCCGCGCCCATGCTAGGCCAGTTTCAAGCTGGGAGTTTATCTGAAGGGGGAATGGACACATGGCACTGAAAGTCATCAGCGCAGGCTTTGGCCGGACAGGGACGATGTCGCTCAAGCTGGCGCTCGATCAGCTCGGCTTCGGGCCGTGCTACCATATGGATGAAGTCCTGAAGAACGGACAGGCCTTCGTGCCGCTCTGGAATGATGTGGTAGACGGCAAGCCGGACTGGGAGACAGTCTATGCAGGCTACCATTCGGCCGTGGACTGGCCGACCGCGGCCTATTGGAAGGAACTCGCCGACTATTATCCCGACGCAAAGATGATCCTGTCATCACGCTCCGCAGAGAGCTGGTATGACAGCATCTCCCAGACCATCCTTGCCGTGGCGCAGGCGCCCGAGAAATGGCCGCCGCCCGCCGTGCCATGGATGACCATGGTGATGAAAATCCTGAAGCGCAGCCTTGGCGAGGCATGGGACCGCGAGAGCCTGATCGCGGTGTTCAATGCCCATGAAGCGGCGGTGAAGGCGGCCTTCCCGAAAGAGCGCCTGCTGGTCCACTCGGCAAAGGACGGCTGGGCACCGCTGTGCGAACACCTCGGCGTCCCGGTGCCGGAAACGCCCTACCCCCGCACGAACAACCGCGAAGAGTTCTTCGAGCTGATGAAGGGCGCCGACGACATGTAAGCCGGAGCGTTCGCTCTAGTAGCTCTTCGGCAAGTCCAGCACGCGCTCGGCGATGAAGTTCAGGATCATCTCACGGCTGACGGGCGCGATCCGGGCGAGCATGGCTTCGCGCATGTAGCGCTCGACATGGTACTCCTTGGCGTAGCCCATGCCGCCATGGGTCAGCACGGCATTCTCGCACGCCTTGAAGCCGGCCTCGGTCCCGAGATATTTAGCAGCGTTGGCCTCGGCTCCGCATTCCTGGCCGGCATCGTAAAGACCAGCTGCCTTGTAGGCGAGAAGTTCGGCCGCCTTGAGCTCTGCCCAGCTTTTCGCAAGCGGGTGCTGGATGCCCTGGTTCTGGCCGATGGGCCGGCCAAAGACGACGCGCTCGCGCGCATACTGGGCTGCACGCTCTAGCGCGGCAAAGCCGAGACCCACCGATTCCACAGCGAACAGGACGCGTTCCGGGTTCAGCCCCTGCAGCAGGTATTTGAAGCCAGCGCCCTCTTCACCGATCAGGTGCTCCTTCGGCACTTCGAGGCCGTCGATATAGAGCATGTTACATTCGACCGCCTTGCGGCCCATTTTCGGGATCGGCTTGGCGTCGATCTTGTCCCGATTGAAATCGGTGTAGAAGAGCGACAGGCCGAGATAGGGCTTGGAACAATCCTCTTTCGGCGTCGTGCGCGCGATGATGAGGATCTTGTCGGCCCGCTGGGCGCCGGTCGTCCAGATTTTCCGGCCATTGATCGTGTAGCCTGCATTGGTGCGCTCGGCGCGCGTCTCAAGGCTGGACGTGTCGAGGCCGGAATTCGGCTCGGTCACGGCAAAGCACATCTTTTCCTCGCCCGAGATGATCTTCGGCAGGTTTTCCTGTTTCTGTTCGGCATTACCGAATTTCTCGAGCGGCTTGGGCCCGAAGATGTTGAGGTGGATTGCCGATGCACCGGAATAGCCAGCCCCCGAACGCGTGACGGTCTGCATGACAAGCGCGGCTTCCGTCAGCCCGAGCCCGGCACCGCCATACTCTTCCGGGAAAGCAACGCCCAGCCAGCCGCCTTCCGCCATGGCGTCGCAAAAGGCTTCCGGCCAATCGCCCGTTTCATCAGTCTTCGCCCAGTAGTCTTCGCCAAACTGGGAGCATGTCCGCTCGACGGCGCTCTGAATGGCAAGTTGGTCTTCTGTCATCTGACCGATTGAATGCATGTCAAAAATCCTCCGTTGCGCAGACAACTATGTGCAGCTGCCTGTCAAATCCAGTCAGTTATAGCTCGCCTGCAGGCGGTGCGGCGAAAAAGCGCCCTCAGCTTCTGCATCGCCTTCGACCATGTCGGCGATGCGCGAAGCCGTTGCCGGCGCAAGCAGGATGCCATTGCGATGATGCGCGGCGGCGACAAATTCACCGGGCGCCAATTCACCGATGACCGGCAGCCCGCCGGCCCGTTTCGGTCGCAGGCCTGCCCATGTCTCCAGGACCGGTGCATGCCTGAGCTCGGGCAGCACGGCTATGGCAGCATCCCGCAGCGCCTGTGTGGTGTCCGCCCTGACACCGGAATGGGCAAATGTTTCCTCGCTGGTCGCACCAATCACGACCCGGTCCGCCTTCGGCACGATGTAGCCTGATCCGAATCGCAAGACCTCAGCTGGCAAACCCGGCACGGGCTGCAGCGCCAGCGCCTGCCCTTTCACCAGTGCCTCGACGCCTGTCTCCCGGGTGCCGCGCGACCAGACGATCGCATCGAAACGGTCCCCGAGATCGTCTCTCGACGAAACAGCACGCCGCTCCATCCGGAACCCGCCCTGTTCGCCATACCGCCGAAACGCCTGGAGCACCCGCCGATTGTCGACCTGGTGGTCATCCGGCAACTCGAGCACCGACTGCACTTTGGCCGAAACACCTAGCCGGTCTCTCACCTCGGCTGTGCCGTGCCAGGCGAAACGGTGCCCGGCATCTGCAAGCGTGGCGGCCAGGCCTGCCAGACGATCATTTTCGTCTATCGTTCGCGCCAGCGCGAAGGTCGGCGCCGCACGATAACCGACCGGCATCCCGCTTTCGCAAGCCAGGTCGCGTGCGAACCCAGTCCAAAGGGCGGCGGACTCGTAACAAAGGCGCGCAAGCGGCGTACCGGCGCCGCCGCCATGGATCATGACTTCATAGGCCGGCGCGATCATGCCCGCCGCCGCCCAACTGGTGGAACGGTCCGGGCTGGCCGGGTCGAACACGGTGACCATGTGCCCACGGCGAGACAATTCCCTGGCGACCGACAGACCAATGATGCCGCCACCGACAACGGCGATACGGGCACGGCTGGTCTTTGCTGATGCCTCTGTTCCACTCATGAAGGCTAGTTAGGGGAAGCCTCCAGCCTTGAACAGTTTTCACGACGGCAAAACTGGCGCGGTGGAGCAGGCTGAGACACTCTGCCTCGCCCTAGTTGCGATTGCTTCTCATTTGTGATTTAGCCTGCCTATGTCGAATTTCATCCAGTCTCTGACCTGTTTCGCAGCCGCCAGCCTGATCGCGGCCTGTTCCCCGTCCAGCCCAGATGCACCAGCATCCCCCGAAAGCGGAGAGTCCGCCGAAACCGCGGCCGTGGAGCCCGGCTCGAACGGGACGCTGCGCATCTATTCGGCGCGGCACTATGATTCCGACCGGCTGATGTATGAAGCGTTCGAGAACCAGACCGGCATTCGGGTCCTGTATCGCGAGGCGGGCGCCAACCAGTTGCTGGAGACGATGAAGGCCGAGGGCGCCAACAGCCCCGCCGATCTCATCATTGCTTCGGACGCCGGTGCGCTCTGGCGGTTCGAGGATGCCGGCCTGACCCAGGCCCTGCCCGAAGGCGAGTTTGAAAGCCGCATTCCGGCGCGCCTGCTGGACGACAAGCGCCAATGGGTTGGCCTTGCCCGCCGCGTCCGGGGCGTCGCCTACGACCCTGAGCGCATTTCCCCGGATCAGGTCGATGAGTGGCAGGATCTTGCCGACCCGTCGCTTGAGGGCGAGATCTGCGTGCGCTCGTCCACGAACATCTACAACCTGTCCCTGATGGGCGAGATGATCGAACGATGGGGCGCCGATGAGGCGCAGGCCTGGGCGGAAGGTGTCGTGGCGAACATGGCGCGCGCCCCGCAGGGTGGCGACACCGACCAGATCGAGGCGGTCGCTGCCGGGCTTTGCGGCGTTGCGATCACCAACCACTATTACTGGGTCCGCATGACCGAAAGCCGGTCTGATTCGACACGCGACGCCGCCCTGTCGACCCAGCTGACCTTCCCGACATTCGGGGAAGGCACCAGCCACCACATCAACATCACCGGCGCGGCGCTGTCGGCGACGAGTAAGCAGCAGGCGCTCGCCGTGCAGTTCATCGAGTTCCTGCTTACCCCCGACGGCCAGGCTCGCCTGACCACCGAGACCAAGGAAATCCCGGTAATCGATGAGGCCGAGCGCCCGGCCGGGCTCGAGCGCATTCCGCAGGTCGGCGAGAGTGACATGCGCCTCAGCGCGTTTGGCGAGCACCAGGCCGAAGCCCAGCGCATTTTCGACGAAGCAGGGTGGAACTAGAGCACCACCATTGATGCAACCGACAGCCCGCCACCTCCCAGCCATCCGGCTCAGCGCCTCGGCGCTGACGACGCTGGTGGCGGCGCTGCTGATCGGCGCACCGGTCATCGCTGCGCTGCTGACCGGTCTTTTCGGCGGCGGCGGTGAGGCCTGGTCGCATATCGTCTCGACCCAGCTCTTCGGCTACACTTTCACGACGCTTGGCGTGCTGCTGCTGACAACCGTGTTCATCCTACTGCTGGCCGTGCCGGCGGCATGGTTCGTCAGCCTGTTTGACTTTCCGGGCCGCGGCATCTTCGAGTGGGCGCTCATCCTCCCGCTGGCGGCGCCCGGTTATGTCCTCGCCTATGCCTGGGCCGATATCATGGAGGTGGGCGGCCCGCTGCAGTCTGTCCTGCGCGATGTGACGGGCCTTTCGGCCCGCGATTACTGGTTTCCAAATCTCTACAGCGCCCCCGGCCTGTCCTTCGTCATGGCGTGCGCGCTTTTCCCCTATGTCTATCTCACCGCGCGGGCTGCTTTCTCCAACCTGTCTCTGTGTACAATAGAAGCCGCCAGGAGCCTCGGCGCGTCTCCGGCGCGTATCTTCATCAATGTCGTCCTCCCGTCTGCCCGCCCCGCCATCTTCGCAGGACTGGCGCTCGCGCTGATGGAAACCGCCGCAGACTATGGCGCGGCGAGCTATCTCGGCGTACAGACGCTGAGCGTCGGCATCTTCCGGGCCTGGCACAGCTTCAGCGAACCAGCCGTCGCCGCGCGCCTCGCCTTCCTTCTTATCCTTATCGCTTTCGGCCTGCAGCTGATCGAACGGCGCTCACGCGGGCGCGGCAGCGTGCAGCAGACGGCAACACGCTGGCGCACACCGAAACGGCGCAAGCTCAGCCGCCAGGCGGGTCTTATGGTTGCAGCCGGCTGCTTCGCGATCCTGCTCATGGCCTTCATCCTGCCGGTCACGCGCCTCGTCTGGGTCAGCGTCGAGACAGGTATCGGCCAGAAAGCCATCCTGCGGCCTTTCCTCAATTCGTTGGTCCTGGCCGCTGCGGGCTCCGCGCTTGCCTTCGTGCTGGCCGTCACCGTGGTTGTCGGCGCGCGCCAGAACCGGTTCAGCCAACTGATCGGGCGGATCGCTGCCGGCGCGGGATACGCCGCCCCCGGTATCGTTCTGGCGCTGGGCGCGCTGTTCATCCTGTCCTGGACGGGCTTTTCGGTGGCCGGCCCGGCTGCGCTGGTCTTCCTGGTCTGGATCTATGCCAGCCGTTTCACGGCAGCTGGGGCCGAACCCCTGAGTGCGGCCTTCTCCCGCGCCCCGGCCAGCCTCGGCAATGCCGCCCGCAGCCTCGGCGCCAACCGTTTCCAGCGCCTTGTCCGGGTTGACCTACCGGTCGCGATGTCCGGCGCAGCGGCCGCGTCCATCATCCTCTTTGTCGAGATGCTGAAGGAACTGCCGGCGACGCTGATGCTGCGTCCCTTCAACTGGGACACGCTGGCCGTCCAGGCCCACGCCTATGCGAGCGATGAGCGGCTCGCGGCGGCAACCCTGCCATCCCTTCTCATTACGCTGGCTGGACTCGGGCCTGTCATCCTGCTGTCAGTGCAGCTCACCAAAGCTGGTGAGTCGAGGGCAGCTGGATGAATGAACTTCTCCCATTGAAGGCGGTTGGCGTCAGCCGTTTCTATGAAGGCACGCCGGTCGTCAATGAAGCCTCACTGACGCTGGAGCCGGGCAAGATCACCGCCCTGCTCGGCCAGTCCGGCGCGGGCAAATCGACTTTGCTTCGGCTCTTTGCCGGGCTGGAGCCGGTCGATGCCGGCGAAATCCTGCTGGGCGACAAGGTCCTGTCCTCGACATCGACCCACGTCCCGGCAGAGAGCCGCTCGATCGGCCTGATCTTCCAGGACTTTGCGCTCTTTCCGCACCTCAATGCGCTCGACAATGTCGGTTTTGGCCTGAAGGGAATGACGAAAGAGGCCCGGCGCAGGGAATCGGGCGAGTGGCTGGAGCGCCTCGGCCTGTCTCACCGGGCGAAAGCCTATCCGCACCAGCTTTCCGGCGGCGAACAGCAGCGCGTCTCGATTGCGCGGGCGCTGGCTGCCAAGCCCGTCGCCATCCTGATGGATGAACCATTCTCCGGTCTCGATGTGACGCTGAAATCCGAAGTCCGGCGCATTGCCCTTGCCGCGGTTTCCGAGGCCGGCATTCCCGCCCTTCTCGTCAGTCACGATGCCGCCGAAGCCATGCGGGATGCGGACCGGATCGCGGTCATGCGCAAGGGCGTCATCTTGCAGGAAGACACACCCGAAGCGCTCTACCTCAATCCGACATCCCTGCCTGTGGCGCGGGCACTTGGCCCCCTGTTCCCTGTCGCCCGGGCAGACCTGCCGGAAGCGTGGGCGACGAAGCTTCCCGAGGCTGATTCCTATTGCCTCCGTCCTGAAGCGATCCGGCTGTCAGGCGATGAGAGCGGGGTTCCGATGGAGGTTGTCTCCGCGCAGCGCACCTCCGCCCTGATGGAACTCAAACTGAAATACAACGGCCACGACACGCTTCGCGGGATTGGTATCGGGGCGCGCCGGCCGTCGCCCGGCGAAATGGTCAAGGTGACGCTATCGCCCGAATTCGTGTTCTGCCTGCCGCCGGAATCGGCCTGACAATTCGTTGAAGGCATGCAGCGATGTCTCGCCTTCGCCGTATTCTTTCACTAGGTTCGAAGCCAGCAACCAATCAGGCAGATCATGAAATTCTCCTTCCTGAGACCCATCATCGCCGCTGTCGGGGCGCTCGCCTTCGTCGCAACAGCATCGGCGCAGAGCCTGATCCGCGATGCGGAAATCGAGACGACACTGCGCGAATGGACAGACCCGATCCTCGAGGTCGCCGGCCTCAACCCGTCGGATGTCGACCTCTACATCATCAATGACCCCAGCCTGAATGCCTTCGTCGCCAACGGCCAGAAGATCCACCTTCATACCGGCCTGCTGATCGCGGCGGAGACACCGGGACAGGTAAAGGGCGTCATTGCGCATGAGACCTGCCATATTGCGTGCGGGCACTCGATTTCCCGGACCCGGGCTGCGCAGGTCGCCTCGCGCCCGGCCCTGGTCTCGATCGGGCTCGGCGTGCTGGCCATTGCGGCGGGCGCCGGTGATGCTGGCGCGGCCCTGATTGCCAGCTCCCAGCAATTCGCCGCCCTGAACTTCTTCGTGCACACGCGCGCGGAGGAAGCGACCGCCGATGCGGCTGCGGTTTCCTATCTCGCCGCACTCGGCCAGTCGCCGCGCGGCATGGTCGAATTCTTCGAGAATTATCGTTACCAGGAAGTGCTGTCCGAAGCGCGCCGTTACCCGTATTTCCGCTCCCACCCGCTGGCCTCCGACCGGATCCGTACAACCCGGCAGCTGGCCCAGGAAACCGGCCTCATGGATGTGCCGCCGGACCCGAAGACGCAACGCGAGTTCGACCTGATGCAAGCCAAGCTGATCGGCTTCCTGGAACCGCTGGCGCGCGTTTATCAAAAGTATCCGCGCTCGGACAAAAGCGAAGCGGCCCGCTATGCCCGGGCCATTGCGTCGATGCAGTCGTCGGATCTGGCGGGAACCTTGTCTGAAGTCGATTCCCTTCTCGAGGAGTTTCCCGAGAACCCGTACTATTGGGAGCTGAAGGGCCAGGCCCTGTTCGAAATGGGCAAGCCCGCCGAATCGGTCGCGCCGCATGCGAAGTCGCTGGAATACCTTCCCGGTCATCCGCTGCTGCTGATCAACTATGCCCGCTCGCTCATTGCGCGCGGTGAGGAAGGCGATGTGAAAGCCGGCGAGAATGCGCTGCGCGACGCGCTGATCAAGGAGCCGCAGAACTCCTTCGCCTGGTCGCAGCTCGCCATTGCGCTCGAAAAGCAGGGCCGCCGGGCCGAGGCCGAACTCGCGACGGCTGAGTCGGCTTACAATATCGGGGACTACCAGCGGGCTTATATCTTTGCCGGGCGCGCTGCGCAGGATCTCGAGCCGAACACGCCAGATGCCCGCCGCGCCAATGACATCCGCAATGTCACAGACCCGGCCCTTCCCGAGAATGAGGGCTACTGGCGCCGCCGGGGCTAGACCGTATCCTCAGGCCTTTGGGTACTTCACCCCATTGTGAACCTGCATTGCAGACCGCATTGATGTAATTGAAAGTTTTGTTGTCTAGGAGACGCGGGCTGTTCCGCCCCAGCTCAGGAGTAATCATGGCTACCAGAATGAAATCCGGCCTTCTCGCCACTGCCGTATTTGCAGCATCTGCCTGCGCACAAGGGGGCGGCGAAACCTCATTGAACCGGGCCGAGATCGAAGAGATCGTACACGAATACATTCTGGAGAATCCCGAAATAATCGAGGAAGCCCTGATCCGTCTTTCGCAACAAGCCGATGCCCGCGAGGCCGAAGCTGTCCGTGAAAACATCCGCGCCAATTACGACGCCATCTACAATAGCGATGACGACTACGCGATCGGGCCGGAGGATGCACCGGTGACGGTCGTCGAATTCTTCGATTATCGCTGCAGCTTCTGCAAGCGTTCGCTCGACTGGACGATGGCTCTGCCTGAAGACTATGAGGGCAAGGTCCGAGTGGTGTTCAAGGACTTGCCGATTCTCAGCCCCGAAAGTGAAAAGGCCGCCCTCGCCGCGCTCGCAGCCGGCCAGCAGGGCAAGTATACCGAGATGCACCTCGAGCTCATGGAACTGGACAATTCCACCGGCTTTGACCCGGAAGACATCGATGCCGCCGCAGAGCGCGCAGGTGTCGATGTCGCTCAGATGCGCGAGGACATGGATTCGGTTCGGCTGAAGAAGATCATCGCGGACAATAAGAGCCTGGCGCGCAAGCTGAACGTGGATGGCACACCGGCCTTCTTCATCGGCGAAGCCGTCGTCCCGGGCGCGAATCGCGAGATGGTCAACAATCTGATCCGCGACGAGCTGTCGAAGGACAGCTGAGGTCTAGATCAGCCCGGCCAGGGGCGAACTTGGGTCTGCATAGCGCTTGCGGCCCATGCGGCCAGCCAGATAGGCCTCACGGCCGGCAAGGACGGCATGCTTCATCGCGCGCGCCATGCGGACAGGGTCTTTCGCTTCGGCGATGGCCGTGTTCATCAACACCCCGTCGCAGCCGAGTTCCATGGCGATGGCTGCATCGGAGGCCGTTCCAACGCCGGCATCGACGATGACCGGCACACGCGCATTCTCCACGATGAGCCGGATGTTGAGCGGGTTCTGGATACCAAGGCCTGAGCCGATCAGGCTGCCGAGCGGCATGATGGCGCAGCAGCCCACATCTTCCAGTTTCTTGGCATAGACCGGATCGTCGGAGCAGTAGACCATGACCTGGAAGCCGTCGGCGATCAGCGCCTTGGCCGCTGACAGCGTCTCTTCCATGTCCGGGTAAAGCGTCTTCTGGTCCGACAGGACTTCGAGCTTGACGAGATCCCAGCCGCCCGCTTCCCGCGCCAGGCGCAGCGTGCGCACCGCATCGTCAGCGGTAAAGCAACCGGCGGTGTTTGGGAGGTATGTGAATTCGTCGGGCTTCACATGATCCTGCAGACGTTCCTCGTCCGGATTGCTCCAGTTCACACGGCGCAGCGCTACCGTCACCATTTCAGCACCGGCCGCGCGGGCGGCTTCGGCATTCTGCGCGTAGGACTTGTACTTTCCAGTCCCGATGATGAGACGCGAGGTGTACTCGCGTCCGGCAATCTTGAGCGTATCGTCTGTCATCAGGGCTAGTTAGAAAACAATGCCTGCCAAGGCTAGGCCCCGGGACGTCAGAACTGACATGCAGATCAGGCCAGGCCGAACTTTTCCGGATTCTCCCGGATGTAGGCCTCAAGCTTCGGCAGGCCTTTGCGAAGTCCCGACTTCATCTGGCCCGAGATTAGAGGACCGAGAAAGAGCGGCGCCTTCGCGCGGAAATACCAGTCCATCCTGCACCCGTCAGCGGTGGGGTGAACCTGGTAATCCTCGACTCCGGCTTTCAGCGGCAGCGTGGTGCGATCAAAGCGGAAGGCCATGCGCCGGCCTTCGTCCCAGGCGAAGAAGACTTCTTCCACCACCTGCTTTCCAATCCAGACCGTGCGTGTGGTGCCGACACCGAACGGTTTCGGTGATGTCCATTCAACTTTTGTGATCGGAAGCCATTTCGTCCAAGTCTCGCCATCCAGCAGCGCATTCCAGACCACCTGCGGCGGCAGGGAAAACTCATGCGATACGGACTGCACCTTGGCATCGTCCGCCAGGTAGGCTTCGCCCACCTCATCAAGCTTCTTCGGTTCTTTTGCCATCTTCCCGCTCCCGTTGCCCAAAGGTGTCACCGGCCTAACACCATGCGCGGCAGCGCAAAAGACAGACCGTAACGGAAGCCAGACGCTACTGCCTCAGCCGCCGCCGACGAACTGCACGACTTCGAGCCGGTCGCCATCCTTGAGCGATGTCTCGGCGTGTTTCGATTTGGGGATGATCTCCCGGTTGAGCTCGATGGCGATGCCGCGCGGGTCGTCGGTCAGTTTCGCGACCAGGTCGCTCACGCTGGCGCCAGTATCGATTTCAAACGGGTCGCCATTGACGAAAACCTGCATTTCATCTCGCTCCCTTGTTCGCGAATGGCTTGCCTTGCCAGAAGAAGCAGCGCAAGAACCCTCACCATGACAAAGCCGGTGTACGTCCTGAACGGACCCAATCTCAACCTCCTTGGCACACGCGAACCGGAGATCTACGGCTCGCAGACGCTGGACGACATTCGCGACTCGCTCGTTGAAGCAGCGAATGGGCGCGCGATTGAGTTCCGTCAGACGAACGGCGAAGGTGAACTGGTGACCTGGGTCCAGGAAGCCTCGCGCAGCGCATCCGCGCTGATTATCAATGCCGGTGCATATACGCACACCTCGGTTGCACTGCACGATGCACTGCGCGCTTGCACCGTGCCGATCATTGAGGTTCACCTGTCTAATCCGGCGGCGAGGGAAGCCTTCCGCCTGACTAACTATGTAGCCCCAACTGCTACAGCAACGATTGCAGGACTAGGGGCACGCGGTTATCACTTCGCTCTTGAAGCCGCGATAAAAATGACAGCTTGAGGACACCGATTTCATGAGCACGGCAAAGAACGGCCTAGATACAGGTCTCGTCAGGGAACTCGCTTCCATCCTCAGGGATGCCGATCTGGGCGAGGTCGAAGTCGAACACGAAGGCCTGCGCATACGGGTCAGCAAGGCCGGCGCGAATGCCCCGGCGCCGATCCAGTATGCTGCACCACCTGCGGCTGCAGCGCCCGCGCCAGCTGCAGCGCCAGCCGCCGCCCCTGCGGCCGCAGACGCGGCACCAGCCGCTGCGGCCAAGAACGCCATCACCAGTCCGATGGTCGGCACCGTCTATCTTTCCCCCGAACCGGGCGCAAAGCCATTCGTGAGCGTTGGCGACAAGGTCAAGAAAGGCGACACGCTGATGCTGGTCGAGGCCATGAAGACCTTCAACCCCGTCGAATCGCCCACTGCCGGTACAGTGAAGGAAATCATCGTCGAGGATGGACAGCCCGTAGAGTTCGGCGAACCCCTGATCGTCATCGAGTGAGGCCGATCACATGATTGAAAAAGTCCTCATCGCCAATCGCGGCGAGATTGCCCTGCGCATCCACCGCGCCTGCAAGGAAATGGGCATATCAACCGTGGTCGTGCACTCCGAGGCCGACCGGGACGCCATGGCGGTCCGGCTGGCCGATGAGAGCGTCTGCATCGGACCGGCGCCGTCTTCGGAGAGCTATCTGAAGAAATCCCGCATCCTGGCTGCCGCCGAGATCACCAACGCCGATGCCATCCATCCTGGCTACGGCTTCCTGTCGGAGAATGCGCAGTTCGCCGAAATGGTCGAAGCGCACGGCATCAAGTTTATCGGCCCGACGGCTGAGCATATTCGGGTCATGGGCGACAAGATCGCCGCGAAACAGGCAATGATCGACGCGGGCGTGCCCGTTGTCCCCGGTTCCGATGGCGGCGTGACGAGCACGGGTGAAGCCAAGAAGATCGCGAAGAAGATCGGTTATCCGGTCCTGGTCAAGGCGGCTGCCGGCGGCGGTGGCCGGGGCATGAAGGTCGCAAAGACCGAAAAGGAACTGGAAAACGCGATCAAGACGGCCAAGACCGAGGCCAAGGCCGCTTTCGGCGACGATGCGGTCTATCTCGAGAAATATCTCGGAAAGCCGCGGCATATCGAAGTCCAGGTGATCGCCGACACGCATGGCAACACCGCCCATCTCTGGGAACGCGACTGCTCGCTGCAGCGCCGCCACCAGAAGGTGTTCGAGGAAGCCCCTTCGCCGGCCCTCAATCAGGCCCAGCGCGAAGAAATCGGCGCGATCGTCGCCAAGGCGGTTGCGAAGATCGGCTATCGCGGGGCCGGCACGATGGAATTCCTCTATGAGGATGGCAACTTCTATTTCATCGAGATGAATACCCGCATCCAGGTCGAACACCCGGTCACCGAGATGATCACCGGTATTGATCTTGTGCGTGAACAGATCCGCATAGCCGACGGAAAGAAGCTGTCTTTCAGCCAGGAAGACGTGATCCTCGTCGGCCACGCCATCGAGTGCCGGATCAATGCCGAGCATCCGGAAACCTTCATGCCCTCACCCGGCACGATCACTGAATTCCATGCGCCGGGCGGCCCCGATGTCCGCGTCGACAGCGCCGCCTATGCCGGCTACAAGATCCCGCCGCACTATGACAGCATGATCGGCAAGCTCATCGTCCATGGCCGGACCCGCAATGAGTGCGTCATGCGCCTGCGCCGCGCGCTCGACGAAATGGTGATCGGCGGCATCCAGACGACGCTACCGCTGCACCAGCGTCTGGTCGAAGCCAAGGATGTCGTCGATGGCAATTACGACATCCACTGGCTGGAGCGTTTCCTCGCCAACAGCTAGACTGGCCGGGCGGAGGCCGCCATGTCAGACCGGTTCGATACGGAAAGATTGCTCGACTGCTACCGGCAGGGCGTGTTTCCCATGGCGGATTCGCGCCATGACATGAATCTGTTCCTGATTGCTCCGGAAATTCGCGGGGTCCTGCCGCTCAAGGGATTCCACATTCCCAAGCGCCTGAAGAAGACCGTTCGCCGGGCGCCGTTCCGCGTGACGGTCGACCTTGCCTTTAACCGGGTCATGGAAGCGTGTGCGGCGGAAGTTCCCAATCGCCCCACCACATGGATCAACACCCCTATCCTCAACCTCTACAGCGCACTGCACCGGCAGGGTTATGCCCATTCGGTCGAGTGCTGGGATGAGGATGGCTGGCTCGTGGGCGGCCTCTATGGCGTTGCGCTTGGCGGGGCGTTCTTTGGCGAGAGCATGTTTTCCCGCAAGACCGACGCATCGAAGGTGGCGCTGGTCCACCTCGTTGCGAGACTGATTGCTGGGGGTTTTGAATTGCTGGACGCCCAATTCCACAATCCGCATCTTGAGCAGTTCGGCCTTGAAGAAGTTCCGAAGGCAGAGTTCATGCGCCGCCTGCAGCATGCGCTCTCTGTCGATGCGGATTTCTACTCGGCCGGATTACCCGGGCCGGACGGGCTGACCGGTGAGCGGTCGGTACACCTGATCACCCAGACATCGTAGACGGGGTGTTCCAGCGCACTGAGGCCGGGTGAGGACGCGAACATCCAGCCGGAAAACAGCAGCTCTTCATCCGCCGCCTCCTGCTCATCATCGCCGCGCGGTTCTGCCTCGTCGTTCTGCGCGATCGCCTCGGCGTCGATTTCGCTATCGTCGACACCTTCAACCTCGCTGGCAAGGCGCGGCACGGCCATGGACCGCATTCGGATGGCCTGCGTTGTTTCGATCTTCAGGAACGCCACGCTTTCCGGCGGCTCCTCCGGCGGGGTCTGATAGCAGACCGACAGATCAATCTTCAGCGATCCGTAGATCACCGGTTCGCCGACCTTTATCTCGAAGTCTGTGGAACGGCCCGTAATCTTGTCCAACGCCCGCAGCGTGGCTGTCTGGAGCTTGACGTAGCTGGGCTGGCGCACAGCGCGCTGATCGTCTTCCGCTTCTTCGAGCAGGCCGTCTGACTCAGCGCCCTGCTCCTCTGCAGCAGGTTCATCGGGGCCTTGTTGCGCCGCGCTGAGGCCGACCGACAGGGCCAGGGCAGCTGTCGCGCAGACAATCGGGACAAGTTTCAAAAGACGACTCCCTATTCAGCCGGGTCGGGATAAGCACCCTCATCTGAACCCGATGAATCGGACGATTCTGTGTCGCTGGCTGCACCACCCGAACCAGAACCGCTGCCATTGGCGAAGGACGCAAACAGGGTGAGCAAGTCGACACTGCCTTGCGTGTAAAGGATTTCACCGCAGCCGGAGTCGCCGAAAAGCTTCTGGTTTTCCCCGCACGGCTCAATTTCGCCGAAGCCAGGGCCCGGCTCGAGGCTGATATAATTGCCACCCAAGAGGCCCTCGGCCTGAATGCGGGCCGAGGCACCATCTTCCAGCGGGAAGAGATCTTTCGACAACGCCATGGTGACCAGGGCTTCGGCCCGGTCGACATCAAGCTTGATCGCCCGCACCGTACCGACCTTCACGCCGGCCATGCGGACGTCCGTTCCGCGGTCGACACCGCTGACGCTGCTGAAGCGCGCGCCAATCTCGACGCTGCCGGACGGGGCAGACGCAGCCTCTCCGCCGCGCGCCAGCGCAAACCAGAGAAAGACGCCAGCCACAACGACGACCGCTGCGCCGATCAGGGTTTCAAAAATCGATTCACGCATCGGGTGTCCAGGCCTCGTAGTCAGCGTCGGACTTCTGGCGCTTGCCAGACTCCTTCAGGGAGCCGTCCGGGCGATAGGCAAACAGCGTACCGGTCATGTTCGGCTTGTGATCTGTTTCCCAGGCGCGGCGATTAAGCGGTGCTTCGGTCGGCGGCTTTTCCAGCGTGTAGTGCAGCCAGCCAAACCAGTCGGCCGGGACTTTCGACGGTTCGGCGAGTCCGCGATACACGACATAACGGCGATTGCGGTGTTCGACCGACTTCTTGCGGTCTTCATAATACTTGTTCCCATATTCGTCCGTCCCAACGAGCGTGCTGCGCCGCTTGATGTCGAACAGGGCACCGAGCGTGGCACCATTCCACCAGGTAAATAGCTTGAGCATGGCCGAATCCTGAACCTTCCTGTGGACTGGAATATGGGGCAGGCTGCGCCGCGAATCCAGTTAGGCTACGGCTCACAATATCTGAACCGGCCCGTCAAGTCTGCGCGACACCAATTAAGTCAGGCGCTTGCCCGGTCCGGCACAAAAGAATGCCAAGCTGCGAAGGATGGGCCAATGAGCCGTCAGACAAAAACCTCAGACCTTCTCTCCGCCGCCATTGAGGCCGGCCGTATCAGCCCCCTGCTCCCGCTCGGACGCCTTGCCCCGGTTCCCGGAGAAGACGGCTCGGGCGACGGCGCAGACAAGCTGGCCCTGGCCATCGAGATGAAACGCAGCCTGGACCTCGCCCAACGCACAAGCCTCGGCCTTGCCGATCTCGTCGAGCAGTTGGGAGAAGCCCCGCGTAATGCCGATCTCGCCGAGGCGCTGGTTTCCGGCCTGCCCGAACCGCTTATCGAGGCGGGTCTGCGCCATCCTGACGGTTTTCCCGGCCTGGAACGCCAGTTGCGCCAGAATGCGATGTCGCTATCGGCACCCGCACCGGTCGCGCTTTCGACAGAGGCCTATGCCAGCGCCAGCAGCCAGGTCAAAGCGGCCCGCGCGCTCGGCGTTTCGCTCAGCATCGGCGACTTCGCCGCGGACGCGCGCAGCCCGGCCATGGCGATCGACCTGGCCGCCTTCGTTTCTGAAAAAGGGCTGGAGCTCGACCTTCTGCGAGAAACGGCCGAAGCCGCGCTGGCCCAGCTCGATGGCGAGGGACCGCTGACGCTGCTGCTTCATGGCATCGCCGCTGGCGCACTGGCGCTTACAGCACAAGGCGAGGCGGACCTGGTAAAGCGGGGAACAGCGATTGTCTCAGCCGTCTCGGCAATGGCGGGCGGAAAGGCGCTGACCAAAGCCGATGCCGGACGGCTTGGCCTGCCGGCGGATACGCAAATCGAGCCCTTGAGTGGGATTGACCTCATGATCGCGCCCCTGCGCGCAGATGCCTCCCTGCCTTTCTCACCCTCCAGCGAGGGGGTTTCGGGCCTCCGGAGTGTGACGGTCACCGAAGACGATGGTGCCGTTCGTCTCAACCCGCAGATCCAGGCCATGCTGTCCGACCGGCCGGACGACCTGTCCAACGTTGAAGAAGCCATTGATCAGACCAGTGAAATCGACGCCGTTCCCGGCCTCGGCAGCGATGTGCTGCGCAGCCGCGGCTTTTCCGACGAAGCGCTCCTGCGGGTGAAGAATGCGTTGCGCGAGGGCCTGCCACTGTCAGCGGCTTTCTCGCGCTGGGTCCTCGGCGATGATGTCATCATCAAGGACCTGCAGCTTGCCCCCGAAGCTTTCGATACCGATGGGCTGTCCCTCCTGCGGGCGATTGGCTTTTCGGCCGACGCTGTTGCCTCGCTCGACACGGCGCTGACGGGCCTTGCGGAAAACGCCGCCCGCTCAGCCCTTCAAGACCTTGGCATCGCCCTGCCGGAAGGCGCCGCTTTCGCCATCGACGTGGCGCGCGGTGCCCGAAAAATGACGACCGGCCTGCTGGCCGACGCAAGCGACTGGAGCCCGATGGACATATCGACCGGCCTCGACGCCGGCCTGTCGGTCCTGATCACGGGTGAAGCTGCCGAGATCGATGATCTTGTCGCGCGGCGGATGGCGTCGATCCACTCGCTGGCTGAAGATCTGAGCGCGGAAGCCGAACAGCCCGTTTCCTCTGACAGCGGCAACGCCCCGGCGCCCAGTTTCGGCGCCCATCGCACGCGCCTGCCGGACCGGCGCAAGGGCTACATCCAGAAAGCCACGGTCGGCGGCCACAAGGTCTACCTGCACACTGGCGAATTCGACGACGGCTCGCTGGGCGAGATCTTTCTCGACATGCACAAGGAAGGTGCCGCCTTCCGCTCGCTGATGAACAATTTCGCCATCGCTGTTTCGCTCGGCCTGCAATACGGCGTTCCACTCGACGAATATGTCGACGCCTTCGTGTTCACACGCTTCGAGCCTGCGGGCGAAGTGACCGGCAACGACCGGATTACGAAGGCGACATCCATCCTCGACTATATCTTCCGCGAACTGGCCATCTCATATCTCGCGCGCGAGGACCTTGCCGAGCTAGGCGACGATGTCAGCCATGATGGGCTCGGCCGCGGCCTCAAGGACGGTACGCGCCAGGAGCCGCAGCCCCTTCCCGAAGAGGCCGTGCAGTTCATCTCCCGCGGTTTTTCGCGCGGGCAGCTGCCCGACAATATCGTTATCCTCGATCGCAAGCGCGCCGAACGCGACGAAGCTGCGCATATCGAAGCCGATGCGGCCGGTGATGGCGATCCCGAATACCTGCCGCAACCCTGCCCGGGCTGTTCGAGCTTTACGCTGATCGCGTTACCGGGCGAGGACACGCTGCATTGTGAAACCTGCGGCGAGGAAACCAGCAGCGGAAGCGTGCTCAACTAGCCTCTCAGGATGGCAAGCCGATTGCGAGTTCCCGTCGCAGGAGAGTTTTCTCGCCACGGGATTGTGCCATGCTGAAACAGATTATCGCCACCATCGCCCTTGCGGCCGCAGCGGGCCCTGCTTTTGCCCAGGATGCGTCAGAGATCGCGCGGGTTCAGTCAGGCGACTCGTGCCCGCGCTGCAACCTGTTCCAGGCGGACCTGGCCTATATGGATCTCAGCGATATCGATGTCTCCGGCGCGCGCCTGCGCCAGTCCGACATGCAACTGTCGACCTTCGATGACTGGAACCTGTCCGGGGCCAACATCTCTGTCGCCAACCTCTTCGGCGCCCGTTTCAACCGCGCCGATTTCACAAGCGCCAGTCTCGAACGCGCGACCCTGGTCGGCGCCTATTTCGGCAGCTCGACCTTCACGAAGGCAAATCTCTCGGGTGCAAACCTTTCAGGTGCAGACCTGTCGATCGCGAAGGGCCTGACCCAGCAGCAGCTGGATACCGCCTGCGGGGATCCATCAACCCGCCTGCCGGCCGGGCTGTCTGTCCGGGCATGCCGATAGCGGAAGACGGGTGAGGCGAAACCGCCACACCTTGTTGTGCAGTACAGTGATTACACGGAATTCAGTTAAGCCAACCGGTTCAGGGTAATAATGTTGGAACATGTTCGATAGACGGCATAAACTCACACTGGCGGCTTTGATCGGCGCATTGATGTTTCCAGCAGGCCAAATGGCCGCGCAGGAGAACTCCACGCGCGTGGCGTGGGCGCCTTCCTATGGCGGTGCCTGTGCCGACTGCGACCTTCGCGAACGCAACCTGTCCGGCTGGGACATTTCGAACGCTCACTATCCACGCGCTGACCTGTCCGGCGCCCTGCTACGGGCAACGCGCGCCATGAATGTGAATTTCGCCGGCGCCGTGGCCGAGCGCACCGACTTCCGGCAAGCTGTCCTGGATGGCGCAAGCTTCAACGACGCCGAGCTTCTCCAGGCCCGCTTCGACAATGCCAGCCTGCTCAACACGAATCTCGCCGACGCCATGCTGAACGGCGCGAAGCTGCGCAAGAGCAAGCTCAACGGGGCCAACCTGCGCCGCACAGACCTGAGCAACAGTTTTGCCGAGGGCGCTGACTTTTCAGGCGCCAACGTCTCCGGCGCGATATTCGACAGTGCGCGGCTTGCTGGCGCACAGTTCAACAACACGATCATGATCGGCACATCCTTCAAGGACACCGCGCTGGACCAGGCCAGTTTCGCGAATGTCCGCCTGCTGGACGTCGATTTCACCGGCGCAACCGGAACGGATTCGATCGATTTCAGCGGCGCATGCACCGATCCGCTCAGCCGGTTGCCTGAAGGCCTTGAGATTGAGCCCTGCGCGCCTCTGGAAGGCGCGATGGTCGTCGAGCTACAATAACCGGCGCAATCCCGTTCAAGAATGTAGAAAGGGCGCCCTGGAGGCGCCCTTTTTCAATCCGGCTAGTCTTTCTTGACCTGAGGCGCGAGCCGGATGTGAAGCTCGCGCAGCTGCTTTTCCTCAACCGGGGAAGGTGCCTGCATCATCAGGTCACGCGCCTGCTGGTTCATCGGGAACAGCGTCACGTCGCGAAGATTGTCGACTTCTGCAAGCAGCATCACGATGCGGTCCACACCCGGCGCAATACCGCCATGCGGCGGGGCGCCAAAGCGGAAAGCATTCAGCATGCCGCCGAATTCGGCCTCGACGACATCTGCGCCGTAGCCGGCCAACTCGAAGGCCTTGAGCATGATATCGGGGCGGTGGTTCCGGATCGCACCGGACGACAGTTCGATACCGTTGCAGACGATGTCATACTGGAAAGCCTTGAGCTCCAGCTGCTTCTCGACCGTGTCGGCCGCTTCCAGCGCCTCGAGCCCACCTTGAGGCATCGAGAAGGGGTTGTGCGAGAAGTCGATCTTCTTGTTGTCCTCATCCCACTCATACATCGGGAAGTCGACAATCCAGCAGAAGCGGAAGACGCCCTGCTCGATCAGGTCCAGCTCCTCACCGACCTTGGTACGGGCAGCGCCGGCAAGCTTGTAGGCCGCTTCGTGCTTTCCAGCCGAAAAGAAGATGCCATCGCCGGCACCAAGACCCAGCTTATCCAGCAGCGCCTTGAGATGGGCCGGTTCGAAATTCTTCAGCACCGGATCCTGGCTGTCGACACCGCCGCCATCGGCTTCCTTCAGGCGGGCATAGCCTAGGCCAGGCGCCTGCATTTCCTTCTTCGCCCACTTGTCCATGTCGTCGAAGAACTTGCGGGACTTCTCGGCCGCCGCCTTTGGCGCCGGAATGGCGATCACCTTGCCACCGCCGCCGATGATCTTGGCAAAGATCGAGAAACCGGTCTTGCCCTCATCGGCAAAGAATTCAGTGACGTCAGCCAGTTCGATCGGGTTGCGCAGGTCGGGCTTGTCCGAGCCATATTTCGCCATGGCTTCAGCATAAGGGATCTGCGGGAACGGGCCTTCGGGCATGGTGCGGCCCTTGCCCTTCCAGTCGGCGAATTCTTCGAACACGCCGCGCATCACCGGCTCGATCGCGCCAAACACATCGTCCTGGGTGACGAAGCTCATCTCGATATCGAGCTGGTAGAACTCACCGGGGCTCCGGTCAGCGCGGGCATCCTCGTCGCGGAAACACGGGGCGATCTGGAAGTAGCGGTCGAAGCCCGACACCATGAGCAGCTGCTTGAACTGCTGCGGGGCCTGCGGCAGGGCGTAGAATTCCCCGGGGTGCAGACGCGACGGCACGAGGAAGTCGCGTGCCCCTTCCGGCGATGAGGCCGTCAGGATCGGCGTCTGGTATTCTGTAAAGCCCTGTTCGACCATGCGGCGGCGCAGAGAGGTGATGACCTGACTGCGCAGGACCATGTTCGCATGCAGCGTCTCACGGCGAAGATCGAGATAACGGTGCTTCAGGCGGATATCTTCGGGATAGTCGGGCTCGCCGAAAACCGGCAGCGGCAGCTCAGCCGCCCGTGACTGCACTTCGACTGCGCTCACGACGACTTCGATCTCGCCGGTCGACAGGTTCGGATTGACCAGCGAATCATCGCGCGCAACCACCTTGCCCTCAATCGTGAGGACGCTTTCGGCCCGCAGGTATTCCACCGTTTCAAAGCCGGGCGCGCCGGGATTGAAAACGCACTGGGTCAGGCCATAGTGATCGCGCAGGTCGATGAACATGACCCCGCCATGGTCGCGGCGCCTGTGCAGCCAGCCCGACAGTTTGACGGTTTCGCCAACCTGTGCCTTCGTAAGTTCGCCGCAAGTATGCGAGCGGTATGCGTGCATTCTCTCGCTCCGAGGATTGTTTGACGACAGACCAGCTTTTAGCAAGCCGCCTCTCGCCTTTGTTGTGCGGATGCGATACGCGTGCGCGCCATGACTGACAAGACGTTGACGCCGATTACACAGCAGGAAGAACTGCAAAAGTTCTGCGAAAACCTGACTTCGGGCGACTTTATTTGCGTGGACACGGAATTTCACCGGGAAACCACCTTCTGGCCGGAGCTCTGCCTGATCCAGGCCTCAGCGCCTGGCGTTGAGGGCGTCATCGACCCGATGGCCAAGGGAATCGACCTTGCGCCCTTCCTTGACCTCATGGCCGACACTAGCCGGGTCAAGGTCATGCATGCCGCCCGGCAGGACATGGAAATCTTCAACCGGCTGATCGGAACGCCGCCCGCCCCGGTCTTCGACACCCAGGTCGCATCCATGGCGCTGGGGCTGGGTGATTCGATTTCCTATGACAATCTGATCCAGCGTGTCCTGCGCCGCCATATCGACAAGTCGAGCCAGTTTACCGACTGGAAGCGCCGTCCGCTTTCCGAAAAACAGCTCAACTACGCACTCGGCGACGTGACCCATCTGCGCGATGCCTATCTGTGGATGCGGGACGAACTGGAAAAACTGGACCGGATGGGCTGGATCGCTGCCGAACTGGCCGAAATTTCCAATCCGGCAGTCTATGATACCGACCCCAGGAATGCCTGGCAGCGCCTTAAATTCCGCAAGACGCACAAGGATTACCTGGCGGTCTTTGCTGCTGTCGCCGAGTGGCGCGAGCGCCAGGCCCAGACAATCGACCGGCCGCGCCGCCGAATCCTGAAGGATGAGGCGATCCAGGAGATTGCCGACCAGAAGCCGACAGCACCGGACCAGTTCGACCGGCTGCGCGCTGTCCCAAATGGCTTCATCCGCTCACGCACTGCAGAGGGGCTGATCGAAACCGTTGCGGCGGCCCTCGCCGATCCGGATGCGCATGCGCCCAGGCTGCCCAAGCGCCAGCAGAACCCGCAGACGCCGGCCGGCGCACCGGAAATGCTGAAGGTCCTGCTAAAGGCTGTCAGCGACGAGGTGAATGTCGTCCCGCGGCTGATCGCGAATGCTGCCGACATCGAGCGGATCGCGCGTGGCGAGACTTCGGATGACATTCCGGCGCTGACTGGATGGCGACACGATGTTTTCGGCAGGAAGGCACGCGCGCTTCTGACCGGGAAACTCGCCCTGTCCTTCGAGAGTGGCCAGGTCCGCCTGTTCGAGCCAAAGACCTGATGGCTCACTTGGCGGCGGGGTCTATGCCTCGCCGATGATGATCTGCCCGTCGAGATCCATGAAGGTCGCCAGCTGCGAGAACCGCTTCTGCACCGTCGCCGAGACCATATCCGCACAATCGGACGCAATTTCCATGACGAGCTTCGATTTCGTCGTCTTCAGGCTCGCCTTGGAGAGCAGTACTGCTGAACGGCCGGAATAGACCGCGCCAAGCCGCATTGCCGCGCCGAGGACGCGGGCAACCTGCTCGTCAGACTCCCGGCCGAGACGCGCAAACTGCTTCGGGCGCTGGAATTTATGTGTGTAGCGAAGCCCTGTGGCGTGGGCGAGGAGGACCCGGTCCTCATGGCTGAGACAGGGCACGGGTGCCCGCAGCAGCAGGAAGTAGGCCATGTCGGCACGGTGGTCGGGATGATAGCGCCCGCCACAATCGGCGGCGAGACAGGCGGCCCTGAAAATGCGCTCACGCGCTGCCGTCTTCGGCAGGATTGGCCTTATGAAACGATACAAAGCCTGACTGAAGTCGAACTGCCCCTGATCCAGCCTGAGATAGGCAACCAGACCGTCGCGCATGGGATCACCCGTCGGCTTCTCCATGGCCCCGAACAGCGACTCGCCCTGCTGATCGAACAGTACGCCGTCCCGCAGGCCGTTAGCCGAAATGACGACTTCCTTGAAGCCGCCCATGTCGAACGCCTCGTCGAGCACAAGCGCAGCGTGCACCAGCGTGTCATAGCGCCGGCCGACAATCGATGAGATGCGCTGGGCCATATCCTTGTCGCGCAGCGTCGACAGGATCTCGCGCACGACATAACGGACAGCCTGCCCGTTCATCCGGTAGCCGTGCAGCACGCCGAGCGGATATGCCGTCAGCTCGATATGCACGCTAGCGATGGCGCGCCACGATCCTCCCACTGCGTAAAGCCGTCGCGCTCCCGCCTGCAGCAGGGCCGAGGATTTCAGCACTTTCCGGATGGCCTTGCGGCGGTCTGCCGGTTTCTGATCCGACGTAAAGGACAGGGAGAACGGGCCGAGCGGATGGGTTTCGCCTTCGCTGTGAGACCCACCAGGCGAAATGGAATGGAATTCCAGGCTCGATCCGCCGAGGTCACCGACAATGCCATCGGCCTGGTCAAATCCGACCTGGACCCCGAGCGATGACAGGCGCCCCTCGTCCGCGCCCGACAGGATGCGCAAGGGCGAGCCAAGTTCGGCGGCCGCGAGACGGGCAAAGTCCTGGCCGTCCTCCGCCTCACGAACGGCCGCTGTGGCAACCGCGATGACTTCGGTGACATCCAGCCCTTTGAGGATCGCCCGATACCGGCGAAGCGCTGCCAGCGCCTGGGTGACACCCTCCGGGGAGAGTTTACCCGTCTCCGGCAGCCCACGTCCCAGGCCGGCGAGTACTTTTTCATTAAAGTAAGGCAGCGCGGCCGCACCCGTCACTTCGTAGATCACCAGGCGGACCGAGTTCGAACCAATATCGACGACAGCGGATTTTTGCGGCTCGAGCGCAGGCTGCATATCAGGACTTGCCCCGCTTCCTTGGCGCCAGGCGTGGCGGCAGGCTCACGACGAGGGCATTTCCCCGTCCGGAAAGACTTGGGTTTTCCATGAAGTAACGGTGCGCGCTGAAGCCCTCTCCCCGGTCTGGCGGACGCAACCTGTGAAACCCGCCATCGCCGTCCATCTCCCAACTTTGTTCGTCATCATTGAGGTTGGCGATCATGATCTGGTTGAGCACCTGCCTGTGAACCGTTGGATTCTCGATCGGCACCAGGGCCTCGACACGGCGTTTCAGATTGCGCTGCATCCAGTCTGCGGACGAAATGAAGACCTTCGCCTTGGGCGACGGGAGCGTCTCGCCATTGGCAAAGCAGACGATACGCGAATGTTCGAGAAAGCGGCCAATCAGGCTCTTGACCTGGATATTCTCCGAAAGCCCTTCAACGCCCGGACGCAGACAGCAAATGCCGCGCACGACCAGGATGATCGGAACGCCCGCCTGGCTTGCCCTGTAGAGCGCATCGATCACGTCACCATCGACAAGCGAATTCATTTTCGCCCAGATCCCGCAGGGCTTGCCCGCCCGGGCGGCCTTCGCCTCTGCCTCGATCAGCTCGATCAGGCGCGGCTCCAGCGTGCGGGGCGACATCGCAATCTTCTCGAAGTCCGGCGCAAGGTCGGGCGGTTCGCGATAAGCGGTGATGTAGTTGAACAGCTTGTTCGCATCGCGGCCCAGTGCCGGGTCCGCTGTGAAGAGTGACAGGTCAGTGTAGATTCGCGCGGTCACGGGGTGGTAATTGCCTGTGCCGAAGTGCGTATAGGACTGCAGCTTCTGACCTTCCCGGCGCACCACGAGCGAGACCTTGGCGTGGGTCTTGTAGTCAATGAAGCCATAGACAACCTGCACGCCAGCGCGTTCCAGGTCGCGGGCCAGCCGCAGGTTCGTCTCCTCATCGAAGCGGGCCTTGATTTCGACCAGCGCGGTGACGTTCTTGCCCATCTCCGCTGCTTCCATCAGCGCAGACACGATCGGTGAATTCAGCGTCGTCCGGTAAAGCGTCTGCTTGATCGCAATGACATCCGGATCGATGGCGGCCTGCCGGATGAACTGCACGACGACATCGAAGGATTCGTAAGGGTGATGGACAATGAAGTCTTTCGCCCGGATTGCAGTGAAAGCGTCACCACCCATCTCCCGGATGCGTTCGGGATAACGCGGCTCATAAGGCTTGAACTGCAGGTCGGCGCGGTCTTCCACGATCAACTCCGACAGACTCTTCATGCCAAGCAGGCCATGCAGCACCATGATATCGCGCGGCTCGGCGCCGATCTCGCGGGTGATGAAATCCTGTAGCGGCTGCGGGGCGTCGCCGTCGATGTGGATGCGAACGATGCGGCCCCGGCGGCGCTGCTTCAGCAGGATCTCGAACTCATGGATCAGGTCCTCGGCCTCTTCCTCGATCTCGATATCGCTGTCGCGCACGATCCGGAAAACGCAGTGGCCGGACGAGCTGAAGCCCGGAAACAGCATGTCCATGAATTGGGCGATGACGCTTTCCAGACGGACGAAGCGAATCCCCTTTTTCGAGCGGTCAGGCAGCCGGATGAAACGCGGTGAAAAGGCCGGCATGGGAACGAGGCCAACCATGGCTTCTCCGCCGGCCTTTTCCGGCACGAGCTGGAAGGCAACCGCAAAACCGAGATTGGGAATGAAGGGGAACGGATGCGCTGGATCGACGGCCTGCGGGGTCAGGATCGGAAAAACGTTCGACTCGAAGTGTTCGCGAAGCCAGGCCACATCCGCCTTGCCGAGATCCTGCATGCGAAGCACTTCAAGCTTCTGTTCGGACAGGAGATCGCGCAATTCCTTCCAGCAAGCCTGCTGGGCTTCCATGAGCTTGGCCGATTGCGCCTCAATGGCCTCAACCTGTTGGCCGGGGGTCATGCCCTCCTGGCTGATCCGGGTGACACCGGCCCGGAACTGCTCGCGCAAGCCAGCATAGCGGACCATGAAAAATTCATCGAGATTGCTGGCCGAGATCGACAGGAAACGTAGCCGTTCGAGCAGCGGATGCTTCAGATTATGTGCCTCTTCAAGAACCCGCTCATTGAAGCGCAGCCAGGACAGTTCACGGTTCAGGAAACGGTCTGGGCTCCTGATCAGCGCCGCATCCAGCTTCGTCTCCGAAACAGGCTTCTGTCTGGTCGCTGATTTCGACTCTGGTTCCTCTGGCGGCATCAGTCTTCCCCATCATCGAACAAAGGGCGCGTGCCGCTTTGTCCGTCCAATACATCGCGCGCCAGTGGAACCGTGACCTCGCGCCCCTCAACCTGTTCGTGCAGGCTTTCGACAAAAGACTCAAGCGCCTCATAGTTCCGTTCGATCCGGAGCAGCAGATAGGCCTCGACATCCTTTGGCAGCTTCAGGAAGCGGCGGCGCATGGCGGCCCGCAGCCGCGCAACTACCATGTCATCATCTGGCGGGCCAAGTTCGACCAGCGTCATGGATTTGAGACGCGAGGCAAGATCCGGCTGCCGCACGCGCCAGAGAGCTGGCGCCTTTCGAGCGGTGAGCAACACATATCCGCCGTTCCGGGCCGACAGGTTGATGAGCGATAGCAGGTTATCCTCGTTCCGGATCAGGTCGGCATCGTCGACCGCCACAGGCTGCGACGACAGCGCGTCCACCTTCTTGTGAGACAGCTTGTCAAAAGCCTTCACGTCGATGACCTGGCCTTCGGCATGCGCGGCCCAGGCCCGCGCGACTACAGTCAGACCGGACTTCGCCTGCCCGACAATGGCCAGCGTATGTGTGCGCCAGTCGGGCCACCGGCGCAGCACCGAAATGGCGGTGCGATTGGACGCTGACACTGCCAGTCCATCCAGCGTGGGGCCGGGCGCGGGAAAATCTAGCGCGAGCTGGCGCTGTCTACCTGTTTTTCCGACGTCTTCACTCACTCGACACCCAGGTCAGCTCCTCGCGAAACAGCTGTCGTCATCACCCATCCACTCGGATCGGGATCGAGCATGATGCCTCTTTCGCGCAGATTGGAGATGAGGCGGTTGGTGTCGCCCGCATGAACGAAAGCGACCACCGCGCCGGTTCTCGACAGGCCCTCGATGACGAAATCCTCGACCAGCGGTGAGCGCGCCATGGCGGACCGGAGGGAATTCCACTCCACCAGCGAGGTGAAGAACACTGTCGAGCGCGCAGGCGTGCGCTCCTGCGTGCGGATGATGGACTGGCTCTTCCAGACATAATCGAGCACGCCGGATGCCGCGTCGACGGCCGCTTCGAGCGTCGGCATGGAACCCGTCGATCCGAGGCGGGTTTCACCGGCCGCCGTGACCGAATAGAGATCGACGCGGAAAGCGCCGCGCGATCCGTCGAGCACCGCCTTGATGGCGCGCCGGGCGTCTGCCGCCTGGACATCGGCTTCCAGTTCCGGCCAGCCTGAAAAGGCTGATGCGAGCGGCGAACGGGAAACAGCATAAGGGGCGAGCTGACCAACCGACTGATCGGGCCATGCTTCCGCCCAGACGGATGCAGGAAACCGGTCCGAGACCGGGAAAACCACCGCCTTCGGCGCGGGCTGGTCAATATAGGGAATGCCACGCGCTTTCAGGAAATCGCGCACATTGACCGGATTATAGACGACAGCGAGCTTGCCCACATAGCGATTGCCGCCGCGCGTTTCCTGCTCGACATCAACCGCTGCCGCCAGCTGCGAAGCGACCTCCGGCGTGATGGCACCCGGCTCCAGCTTGCCGGCCCGGTCTTCCGGCAGGGTCAGCCGGTCTATGATCTGGTAGGCGCCTTCGATCCGCGCACTCATGAACGCCTGCTGCTGGGCTTCGATGACGGAGTCCGCTTCCTCTTCGACCGTAATGTCGCGAATAGTGTAGATATCACGGGTCTGGCCGACGGCCTGTGCCGCGAATCCCAGCCAGATCGCCGCAGCGACAATCACGAATCGAATCATGGGCGTACCCTTCTCTCTTTCATGCCGCACTTCCTATCAGGCCTTTGCGTCATCTGGAACCGCTTCACCGGCTGGTCGAAGCAGTTTGGGCATGCTAACGCGCTGATCCATGAGTGCCAAAGATCAAACTCCCCTTTCCTATAAGGACGCTGGTGTCGATATTGAGGCAGGCGAACGCCTGGTCGATGCGATTTCGCCGATGGCCAAGGCGACCCGGCGTGCCGGCGTCATGGGCGGCCTTGGCGGCTTCGGCGCCTTGTTCGACCTCAAGAAGGAAGGCTGGAAGGACCCGGTCCTCGTGTCGGGCACCGATGGCGTTGGCACAAAGCTGATGCTCGCCTTCGAAACAGGCATCCACAATACGGTCGGGATCGATCTTGTTGCCATGTGCGCGAACGATGTCCTCGCCCAGGGCGCGGAGCCATTGTTTTTCCTGGACTATTTTGCCTGCGGGAAACTTGAGGAAGGCATCGCCGAGAGCGTGATTGCCGGGATCGCGGAAGGCTGCAAGCAGGCGGGTTGCGCACTGGTCGGCGGCGAAACGGCCGAAATGCCCGGCATGTATCCGCCCGGCCATTACGACCTTGCCGGTTTTGTGGTCGGCGCCGTCGAGCGCGAGCAGATCCTCCCACGCATGGATGACATGAAGGCGGGCGACCTGCTCATCGGCATCGCCTCGTCCGGTCCGCATTCGAATGGCTACTCGTTGATCCGGAAGGTCGTCGAACGCTCAGGCCTGAACTGGGAATCACCTGCGCCCTTCGCCAATACGACGCTCGGCGAGGCCCTGCTGACGCCGACGCGGCTCTATTCGAAAGCCGCCCTGCCGCTCATCCGGTCAGGCCGCATCAAGGGGCTTGCACACATCACCGGTGGCGGGCTCACGGAGAACGTGCCGCGCATGCTGCCGGACGGGCTTGCGCCCCGTTTCGACCGCGCCAGCTGGCCGCTGCCGGAGGTCTTCCGCTGGCTGCAGGCTGAAGGCAGTGTTGCCGAAGACGAAATGCACCGGACCTTCAATATGGGGATCGGCCTCGTCTTCGCCGTCGCGCCTGACCAGGCCGAGACCGCCATGGCCGAATTGCGTGCGGTGGGCGAAAACCCGGTCGTGATCGGCGATATCGTTCCCGAATGAGCAAGCTCCGCCTCGGCATCCTGATCTCGGGCCGCGGCTCGAACATGGAGCAACTTCTCAAGGCGGCGCAGGACGCCGACTATCCTGCCGAGGCCGTTCTCGTCCTGTCAAACCGGGCCAATGCCCCCGGCCTTGAGACAGCCGCAGCGTTCGGCGTTCCCGGGCAGGCCATTCCGCACAGTAACTTTGCAGACCGCGAGGCCTTCGAGCGCGCCATGGATGACGTGCTGCGGGACAACCGCGTCGAGGTGATCGCCCTGGCGGGTTTCATGCGGGTGCTCACGCCATGGTTCGTCTCTCGCTGGGCGGGCCGAATGATCAACATCCATCCGTCCCTGCTGCCGAAATACCCGGGACTGGATACCCACAAGCGCGCCATCGATGCAGGCGACTCAGAAGCCGGCTGCTCGGTCCACTGGGTCAGCGAAGGCGTCGATGAAGGCGGCGTGATCGCGCAGGCCCGGGTACCGGTACTGGCCGGCGATACACCGGACACGCTGGCCGACCGGGTCCTCTTCGAGGAGCACAAGCTCTATCCGCGTGCCCTGGCGCTCGCCTGCGAAGAGATCATGAAAAAACCCCGGCGGTAGGCACCGGCCGGGGTTTCAAGCTTGCCTGGTTTGCAGCGTTCTAGCCGGCAATGTCGGCTTCGGAGAAGAACTGGCGGATTTCCAGGTCGGCATTCTCTTCGCTGTCGGAGCCGTGGACGGAGTTTTCGCCGATCGACTTGGCGTAGAGCTTCCGGATTGTGCCGTCTGCGGCGTCTGCCGGATTGGTCGCGCCCATGACATCGCGATAGGCCTTCACGGCGTTCTCACCTTCAAGCACCTGAACGACGACCGGACCAGAGGTCATGAATTCCACGAGTTCACCAAAGAACGGGCGCTCCTTGTGGACAGCGTAGAAACGCTCGGCCTGCTCCTGGGTCATCTTGATGCGGCGCTGGCCGATGATCCGCAGGCCGGCCTTCTCGATGACGGCATTAATGGCGCCGGTCAGGTTACGCTCGGTTGCGTCCGGCTTGATGATCGAAAAGGTACGTTGGGTCGCCATGCAAGGCTCCTTGATAGACGTCTTGTGTGGATTGTTCTGGCGCGCCTATAGCCGGGCACGCAGCGCGGGGCAACCGCTGCTGACATGGGCGAACGGCATGTTATGATTGCGAGACCCAAACAGGAAGCGAAAGCAGGCACGAGATGCTCGGAATCCTCAGGCTCATGATCGCCTTCAGCCTTATCATCGCCGCCGTTTACGGCGTGATCTATCTCTGGACCGGTGTCCTGCCGGAACATGGGCTGAAAGTGCTCGCCACTGTCGCCATCGTGACGGTGCTGTCGCTCGCCATCATGGTGCTGTCGAAACCGGCCAGCGGATCGAAGAACAGCTAGCCAGCCTCCTTCCAGCCGCCCTGCTCGGTCTGCTGGAAGTATCGTGTCGTCAGGCCGGCATCTGAGGCAGCCTTGAACAGGCTGCGCGCCTTGCTGCGGACCGGCGCATCGCCATCGTCGAACATCACCATGCACCGTTCGTAGGGTGCATCCACGGGCAGCTCCGCTCCGTCCATCAGGAGCGCAACGGCCGCAGAATTGAGGTTGTCGCCCTTCTCCGCAATCAGGATGGGCTGGCGGGAGGGATCAAGCCCGGCCGCCTCGGCCTGGCCATGCGGCAGGAAGCTCTGGTCGTCATAGGTCCAGAGCGCGGCATCGAGCGCACCCCGGCGGCGGACATCGGGGCTGACTGCGAGCACGCGCCAGCCCCGTTCCAGGCATTTTTCAAGCAGAGGACCGGCAGCCTGTTCCAGCGTCGTGCGCTTCAAGTGGTAGAACCACCATTCAGGTTTGCCGGCCTCGCTCAAGATCAGCCCTCGTAATTATCCGCGATCCAGCGATCCAGCAGGCGCGGTCCGAAGCCGGAGGCCCAGCTCGGATCGAGTGGCGACTTCTTGCCATCGACCCAGGCCACGCCGGCAATGTCGAGGTGCGCCCATTTCTGGCCGTCCTTGACGAAGCGCTTGAGGAACTGCGCCGCCGTGATCGATCCGGCCGCCCGTCCGCCAATATTGCGCATGTCGGCAAATTTCGACTTCAGGAGCGAGTCGTATTCCTCGCCCATGGGCAGGCGCCAGACCCGCTCGCCTTCGGCCAGGCCCGCCTTGGTCAGGCCGTCCGCCATGTCGTCATCATTGGTAAAGAGGCCAGCATGATGGTGGCCGAGCGAAATCACGATCGCCCCCGTCAGCGTGGCCAGGTCGACAATGGATTTCGGCTTGAAATGCTCTTGCGCATACCAAAGCACGTCGGCCAGCACGAGGCGGCCTTCGGCATCGGTATTCTGGACCTCGATCGTCTGGCCAGAGGCTGACTTCAGGATATCGCCCGGGCGAATGGCGTTTCCGTCCGGCATGTTCTCGACGAGGCCGACAAGTCCGATGACGTTCGCCTTCGCCTTGCGCTTGGCCAGGGCCAGCATCGCACCGGTCACGGCAGCCGCGCCGCCCATGTCGCCGCGCATGTCTTCCATGCCCGGTCCGGGTTTCAGCGAAATGCCGCCTGTGTCGAAGCAGACGCCCTTGCCGCAGAGGGCGACCGGATCGTCACCCTTCTTGCCGCCCATCCACTTCATGATGCCGAGCTTGGATTCCTTGACCGAGCCCTGCCCGACGCCAAGGAGTGAGCCCATGCCGAGCTTTTCCATTTCCTTCTCGCCCAGAATCTCGACCTCGATGCCATGCTTTTCGAGTTCCTTGATCCGTTCGGCAAAGGTCGCCGGATAGAGATCGTTCGGCGGAAGGTTCATCAGGTCGCGGGCCAGGCGCGTACCTTCAGCGGCCGCACCCAGCGGCTTCCAGGCCGCCTTGGCCGCGCGCTCATCCGGGCAGACGAGTGTGAAGGTCTTGAGGCTCGGCTTCTGGTCAGCCTTGAGCTTGGTGAAGTAGTCGTCGAAGCGGTAAGCGGCGAGATCGGCGCCAATCGCCGCACGGGCCGCAAACTCGGCGTCGTCGACATGCAGGGCCAGCGTCTTGAAGCCGCTACTGGCCTGGCCTTTGACGAGAAGCGCCCCGATCTTTTCCTGCGCACGCGCATCGCGCTCTTTCGGCTTGCCGCCGCCAATCAGGACGGCCCGGCGGGATGGTGCACCCTTCGGAAGCACGACATAGGCCTGCTGGCCATGCTTGCCGGTAAAGCGGTCCTGTTCGAGCGCTTCGGCAAGCAAACCGCCCGACGCTTCGTCCAGCGCCTTGGCGGCTGCCGGAAGTTTGCCATTTTCATCGACGACGAATGCAGCGATGTCTGCGTCCGCCTGTTCAGCAAAAGTGATTTTCATGAATAAACTCCATTTGGGGCCGAAACTAAGCATCGACGCGCGCCAATCAACTCGCTAGGCAGTGGCGCCAGGCAAAAACTTCAGCCGAAGCAGTGATGAAACGCATACAGAGCTATCTCTTCAAACAGGTTTTCCGCTCTGTCGTGGTCATTGTCGGCGGGCTGACCCTGCTTGCCATCCTGGCACAAGGCCTTTCGCAGACGGACCTGATCGTCGAGAATCGCCAGTCGGCGCTTATCTTCTTCTATGTCGTTGCACTGGGCGCTCCGCAAGTCATCGCACTGCTGACGCCACTTGCCATATTCGTCGCAACGGTCTGGTCACTCAACAAGCTGCACCGCGACAATGAGATCGTGGTCGCAGGCGCTGCGGGGATGACCCGGTGGCAGATTTCCTCGCCCATTATCCGGCTTGCCGTGCTGGCTGGGCTGGCGCACCTGGCGGTGAACCTCTGGGTTCAGCCCACGGCGCAGCGGACGCTGCGTGAAACGGTCAGCGCAGCGCGTGCGGACCTTGCCTCATCGCTGGTTCGCCCCGGCCAGTTCACATCGGCTGGCGAAAACCTCACTGTCTTCGCCCGCGAGTCGCGCGGCGGGGACCTGATCGGTGTGCTGATCTCTGACAACCGCGCCGAGTCGCGTGACTACCTCGCCCAGCGAGGCCGCTTTGTGGAAGTCGACGGCGTGCCCAGCATCGTCATGTGGGAAGGGCAAATTCACCAGACCGACTCGAATGGCGCACTCTCCATCCTCGATTTCGACCAGTCGACCTTCGACCTCTCGCCTTTCATCAATGATTCCGATGCCGTCGTCCTGAAGGCCTCGGACCGCTACCTGCACGAACTCTTCTCCATCGACCGGACGAATTACCAGGAATTGCAGGATGAGCAGAAATTCCTGGCTGAAGCCCACACACGCCTGACAACGCCCCTGGTCAGTATCGCCATGGCCCTGATCGCCATCATGGCGGTGCTGGGCGGTGATTTCAGCCGGCGGGGCTATTCCCGGCGGATCGCATTGGCCACCGCTGGCGCGCTGTTCCTCATCATGGTGCAACTGACCGTGCAATCGGCCAGCGCCGACGCTGTGCTGGCCAATATTGGGCAGTGGCTGGTACCGATCGGGACCATCGCCTTCATCTCGCTGATCTTCTTCAAGTGGCGCCTGCCGAAGATCACCCGCGTGCAGGGGGCGTATCGCTGATGTTCCTGAACCGCATCCAGCGCTACATCCTGATGCAGTGCATCATGGGCCTCCTGCTCGTCATGACGGTATTCGTCGTGACGATCCTGCTGGTGGACGTCGTCGAACAGTTGCGGACGGTTGGCGGCGATATCGAACTGCCTCCTCTCATCGCTGTGCAGCTTTCGCTGATGAAGCTGCCCGGCCTGATCGAACAGACCCTGCCCTTCGGCATCCTCGTTGCCGCGATGATGGCTTACAGCCGCCTCAATGTGCGCTCGGAACTCTCCGTGATCCGAGCGTCCGGTGTGTCGGCCTGGCAATTCCTGACACCGCTTGTGGTGATGTGCGTCAGTCTCGGCCTGTTTTCGATGATGGTGCTGAACCCGCTCGGCGCGCGCCTGTCAGACCAGTTTGAATCGCTGCGCAACCAACTGCTCGTAAGCGGCGGCGTGCGCATCGACTCCAGCAAGAATGACGTCTGGCTGCGTCAGGGCGACGGAAACTCCCAGATCGTCATTCATGCAGACAGCGTCGATGAAACGGGCCAGGTCTTCGAAGGCGTGAAGATGCTCGAGGAAGGCCGCGTCTACGTCAACGGCCAGCCGACGCAACGCTTCGAGTTCGTCCGCCGGATCGATGCCGAGCGCGCGCGTATCGTTGGCGGCTTCTGGCAGATCGATAATCTCATCGAAAACGAACCCGGCCAGCCTCCTCGGACCATGCCAAGCCTCGCCATCCCGACGGACCTCGATCCCGACACGCTGCTCAACCGGTTCACATCGCCAAATACGATCGGCTTCTGGACGCTGCCTCATTTTGTTGAACAGACGCGTCAGGCCGGCCTCGATTCTTCCCGTTTCGCCGTTCGCCTTTACGGGCTGACGGCCATACCGGTCTTCTACACCGCCATGGGTCTTATCGGCGCGATCGTTTGCCTGCGTCTGTCGCGCCTGGGCGGCACCAGCCGGCTGGTCGCGACCGGCTCCGTCTCGGCCATCGGCGTCTTTTTCATCATGCAGTTTTCGTCCAGCCTTGGCGCATCCGGCGCCCTGCCGCCGATCATCGCCGCCTGGTCGCCTGCCCTGTTCGCCCTGTTCGCCAGCCTGACCGTTCTGGCCTATCGCGAGGATGGCTGACGCTCAGGCCGGGTTGACAGCCACGCCGACGAATCCCAAGTTCCGCCGCTGTCCGGAGGATGCCCCATATGAAAGTTGTTGTTGTTGAATCGCCTGCCAAGGCCAAGACGATCAACAAGTATCTCGGAAAAGACTACAAGGTGCTGGCCTCGTATGGCCACGTCCGCGATCTGCCCTCGAAGGACGGATCGGTCGATCCCGACAATGACTTCGAAATGGTCTGGCAGGCCGATTCGAAGTCGGCGAGCCGTATCCGCGAGATTGCCGAGGCGACCAAGTCTGCCGACAAGCTGATCCTTGCGACCGACCCCGACCGCGAGGGCGAGGCGATTTCCTGGCACCTGCTGGAAGCGCTGGAGAAGCGCCGGGCGCTAAAGGGCATTCCGGTCGAGCGTGTCGTGTTCAACGCGATCACCAAGAATGCCGTCACCAATGCGATGGACCATCCGCGCGAGATCGACCAGGAGCTTGTCGATGCCTACCTGGCCCGCCGGGCGCTGGACTATCTGGTCGGCTTCAACCTGTCGCCGGTGCTCTGGCGCAAGCTGCCGGGCTCACGCTCTGCCGGCCGCGTCCAGTCTGTTGCCCTGCGCCTGATCTGCCAGCGCGAGCTGGAAATCGAGACCTTCGTTGCGCAGGAATACTGGTCGATTGAGGCCGACCTGCGCGCCACGGATGGCACCGACTTCAAGGCCCGGCTCCATGCGCTCGATGGCAAGACCCTCAAGAAATTCGACCTGCCGGATGAAAAGGCCGCGACCGCCGCGCTTGAAGCGGTAAAAGTCGGCGGTTACTCCGTCAGCTCCGTCGAATCCAAGCCGGTCAGGCGCAATCCGCCACCCCCCTTCATCACCTCGACCTTGCAGCAGGAAGCCTCCCGCAAGCTCGGCTTCACCGCCAAGCGAACGATGCAGGCCGCGCAGAAGCTCTATGAGGAAGGCCGCATCACCTATATGCGGACCGACGGCGTCAACATGGCCGAGGAGGCCTATCACGCCGCGCGCAAGCAGATCGAAGGTGATTATGGCGCGCGCTACCTGCCTGAAAAGCCGCGGCGCTACTCATCAAAGGCCAAGAACGCCCAGGAAGCGCACGAAGCGATCCGCCCGACCGATTTCAGCCTGCGCCCGGAAGCCTATCGCGGCGATGGCGACCTGAAAAAGCTCTACACGCTCGTCTGGCGCCGCGCCGTTGCCTCGCAGATGGAACCGGCCGAGTTCGAGCGCACCACGCTCGACTTCCTGTCGAAGGACAAGCGCGCCCAGCTGCGCGCAACCGGTCAGGTCATCGTCTTCGACGGTTTCATCAAGCTCTACACCGAAGGCCGGGATGATGGCGACGATGACGAGGATTCCGAAGGCCGCCTGCCCAAGATGAAGGAAGGCGAGCATGCCGACCTCAAGGACGCCAAGTCCGAGCAGCACTTCACCCAGCCACCGCCACGTTATACCGAGGCCTCGCTGGTCAAGCGCCTCGAGGAGCTCGGTATCGGCCGACCATCGACCTATGCGTCGACGCTGTCGACGCTGGAAGACCGTGAATATGTCCGTCTCGACCAGAAGAAGCTGATCCCGGAGGACAAGGGCCGGCTGGTTACGGCCTTCCTGGAAAACTTCTTCGCCCGCTATGTCGAATATGACTTCACGGCGGAGCTGGAAGAGAAGCTCGATGTGATCTCCGACGGAAAGCTCGACTGGAAAGCGTTCCTGCGGGATTTCTGGGTGCAGTTCCAGGCGGCCATTGCCGATACAAAGGAGCTGCGGGTTTCCGACGTGCTGGATGCGCTGAATGAAGCGCTCGGCCCGTACGTCTTTCCGAAGGTCGACGAGAACGGAAACGTCAAGGAAAACCCGCGCCTCTGCCCGCTCTGCAATGAGGGCGAACTGTCGCTTAAACTCGGGCGCCATGGCGCTTTTGTCGGCTGCTCGCGCTACCCGGACTGCAAGTTCACACGCCCCTTCTCGGCCGACAATGAAAAGGACGGCGCGATCAATCCGGAAGGCGAGGAACTTGGCCTCCATCCGGATACGGGTGAACCGGTACTGCTCAAGACCGGCCGTTTCGGACCGTTTGTGGAAACCTCGCAAGGCGAAGACGAGAAACCGCGGCGCACCAGCCTGCCAAAGGGCTGGGAACCGCAATCAATCAACCTCGAACGCGCGCTGAAACTGCTATCGCTTCCTCGCGAAGTCGGCAAACATCCTGAGGATGGCGAACCGATCATCGCCAATCTTGGCCGCTATGGCCCTTATGTGCAGCACCAGCGCACCTTTGCAAACGTTCCGAATATCGAGGAGCTTTTCGATATCGGCCTCAACCGCGCCACAACGCTAATCGCCGACAAGAAAGCGAGCCGCGGCGGTGGCCGTGCGGCTGTGAAACCGCTGAAGGAGCTTGGCAAGCACCCGGGCGATGACGAGCCGATCCATGTCTATGAGGGCCGCTACGGTCCATACGTCAAACACGGCAAGACCAATGCGACCCTGCCGAAGGAGACGACTCCGGAAACGGTGACGCTGGAACAGGCTATCGAACTCATTAACGCCAAGGCCAAGAAGAAACCGGCAAAGAAAAAGCCGGCCGCGAAAAAGAAGGCACCGGCGAAGAAAAAGTCGGCCGCCAAGGCGAAAGACTGAGCTGACCCGGGAAAACGGGAACGATGACGATAAAAGTCAGACCCGCTTCACTGGACGACCTGCCGACCCTGCTCGACTTCGAGCAGGGGATCATCAAGGCCGAGCGTCCCTATGACCATCTCCTGAAGCCAGACCCGATCAGCTATTACGATATTGGCGAGATGATCGAGGCCGAGGATGCCGAAGTCATGGTCGTCGAAGTGGGCGGCGAGCTCGTCGCCTCCGGCTATGCCAAGGTCAAGCGTTCGCGCCATTACACCTCACCGGACTGGCACGCCTTTCTGGGCTTCATGTTCGTCCGGGAAAGCCATCGCGGCCAGGGCATCAACCGGATCCTGCTGGATGCCCTGCTCGACTGGTCGCGCCAGCGCGGGCTCACGGAAGTCCGCCTCACCGTATACCCCGACAATGAGCCCGCCATCCGCGCCTACGAGAAAGCAGGCTTTGAGAACTACCTCACCGAGATGCGGCTCGGCCTGGAAGACTGATCCCAGCACTGTCCTTGTTTTCATGCTATAGTGAACCAGTTCACTGGGGAGACGTTGAATAGCTTTGTTGAATTAAAACAAGGCTTTTTCAAATGACGACACAAGGACACGACATGACAGAACCACAACTTGATACCAATGAAGCCCGTCAGGGCGAAACCGGATTTGGCGTGCGCTGGATCCTGATCATTTCCTCGATCGCGGCAATCTTCGCCATGGGGATTCTGGTTGGGACAATGATCTGACCCGATCGAAGCAGGCCTGAATGAATCCGAGCATATCAGCCCAGAATCCCTTATATCGCGAGTATGAGTTTTCCTGATCGCGAGACTGTTCTCGACTTCATCAACAAAAATCCCTCGCTGACGACCAAGCAGGAGATTGCGCGCGGCCTTAAAGTCAAAGGTCGCGAGCGCCAGCATTTGCGGGCCATCCTCAAGGAGCTTGAGGCGGACGGAACGCTGGAACGCACCGGCAAGCGCGCCTGGGCCAAGGCTGACCAGCCGCCTCCCACCGGTGTCATCTCCTTTGAGGAGATCGATAGTGACGGTGAGCTGATTGCCCGCGCCGTCGGGCGTGACGGCACATTCGGTCCGCCAATCCGCTATGCCGGTTATAGCGGCAAGTCCCGCGGGCCGGCGCCTGGGGTTGGCGACAAGGGCCTCGCGCGGGTCAATGAATCGAATGGCGAATACCACGCCAAGCTCCTGAAACTATTCGAAAAACGCGATGAAGATTCGCCCATGACCGGGCGGTTCGAGCGCACGCCGCGCGGCGGCCGGATCGTTCCGGCGAGCCGCAAGGACAAGCGCACGCTGCTCATCGCGGAAAGCGATCGCAAGGGCGCAGAGGATGGCGATCTCGTGCGTGCCATCCCCAAGCCCGGCAAGCCGAACGGGCCGGCCTTCGGTGTCGTGACCGACGTCCTTGGCCGCATTGACGATCCGCGCGCCGCCTCGCTGCTGGCGATCCACGCTCACGATATCCCGGTCGAGTTTCCCAAGGATGTGCTGAACGAGGCGAAGTCGATCAAGCCACTCGACAGCCCGCGCGAGGACCTGACCGGTCTCGACCTCATTACCATCGACCCGGCCGATGCGCGCGACCATGACGACGCCGTCTATGCCGAAAAACTGGATGATGGCTGGAAGGTCATCGTGGCCATTGCCGATGTCGCGGCCTATGTCCGCCCGGGCACTGCCCTCGACCGCGAGGCGCAGAAGCGTGGCAACTCCACCTACTTCCCCGACCGCGTCGTCCCGATGCTGCCGTTCGAACTGTCGGCAGATGCCTGTTCGCTTGTCGAGAATGAAGACCGGCCCTGCATGGCCGTCGAAATGATCTTCGATCAGTCCGGCACCAAGCGCTCTCATCGGTTTATCCGCGGCACCATGCGCTCAAAGGCCAAGCTGGCTTATGAGGAAGCGCAGGCTGCGATCGACGGAAAGACAGGCGGGCCAGGTGAAAAATGGCTCGAACCGGTGCTGAAGCCGCTCTGGGGGGCCTTTGAGGCGCTCGGCAAGGCGCGCGCCAAGCGTGGCCCTCTGGAACTCGACATGCCGGAGAAGCGCGTCGAGATCGGCGAGGACGGCAAAGTGACCGGCATCACCGAAAAGGAGCGTTTCGACGCGCACCGTCTGATCGAGGAGTTCATGATCCAGGCGAACGTGGCGGCCGCCGAGACGCTGGAAAAGCTGGGTGCGCCCCTGCTCTACCGGGTTCACGACCAGCCGACAGATGCAAAGATCGCCGCTTTGGCTGATTTCCTGCAGACGCTGGATATCAACTGGTCCTTGGGCGAGCGGCCGCAGACCCATCGTTTCAATCGGCTGCTCGCCGATACGCGCAACACCGACAATTCCGAAGCCGTGTCCGAAATCGTCCTGCGCTCACAGGCCCAGGCGATATACGATCCGGACAATGTCGGCCATTTCGGCCTGAACCTGGCACGCTATGCACACTTCACGTCACCAATCCGACGCTACAGCGACCTCATCGTCCACCGGGCCCTGATCAGTTCACTCAAACTGGGCGATGACGGGCTTACGCAGGAAATGGCCGCCTCGCTGCACGATATTGCCAGCCACCTCGTTGACACCGAACGCCGCTCCATGGCTGCCGAGCGCGAGGCGACCGACCGTTATCTGGCGCTCTACCTGCAGGACAAGGTCGGCGCCGAGTTCGAGGGCCGGATCACAGGCGTAACGCCCGCCGGCCTGTTTATCCGCATGGGTGGCACAGGCGCCGATGGTTTTTCTCCGATCTCGCGCCTTTCAGACGATTACTGGGTCTATGACGAACCCAGCATGGCGCTCATCGCACGCGGATCGGGCAAAAGATTCGAACTGGGTCAGACCGTGAAAGTGCGCCTTGAGGAAGTTACGCCACTTCAGGGTGGCCTCTTGCTTGAGGTCCTCTCGCCGCCCAAACCCAAAAAGCCGGGCCAGAAAATTCCCGCCTCGCGTGGCGGCAGGTCTGGTCCGCCTGGACGCGGGCGTGGCAAAGTCTCCCGGAAGCCCCGCCACAAGGGGCGTAAAAAGGGAGGAAAGCGCTGATGACCGTCAAACTGGGCAGCGCTTATGACAAGGAAGGCGATGGCGACGTCATCCAGACGGACCGTCCCACGCCAAGGCCGCGTGATGCTGCCACGCTGATACTGGTCCGCCGTGACCAGGCCCAACCGCGCCTGCTGATGGGCAAGCGGTCCGGCGGCCACGATTTCATGCCAGACAAGTATGTCTTTCCAGGCGGGCGCGTGGACACTGCCGACGGCCGTGTGCCTAGCGTGTCGGAACTTCGGCGGTCTGTGGAAAGCAAGCTCGCGCACAAGACCCGCCGTAAGCCGCGCGCCTTCGGGCTGACGGCCATCCGGGAGACTTTCGAGGAAACCGGGCTGATCGTCGGCCGGCCTTCCGACTTTCCAGGTTCGCCGGCGGCCGACTGGGAGAAGTATGCCGCTCAGGGGGCTGCACCGTGTCTGAAGGGCTTCACCTTCATCGGCCGCGCCATCACACCGCCCTATCGACCCAAGCGCTTCGATGCCCGCTTCTTCATGGCTGAAGCCGAGGACGTCCTGATTGATGAACGCCCACCTGTCGACGGCGCTGAACTGCATGACCTGCAATGGGTGACACTGGCAGATGCGATGGCGCTGGACCTGCCCAATGTGACGCGTTTCATGATCGGCGAGATCGGCGAGCGGCTGAAGCAGAGGGATCCGGAAGCGGTGCGTCCGCCATTCCTGCGGTGGACGCCAAGCGGCCATTCCCGCGACAGGATCTGAATTGCCGGGCCTGTGCGCACAGCCGCTTGACTTTGAGGGCCTGCCCCTCCATTAAGCGCCCTTCGAATTTCAGAAACACCCGAAACGAGCACCTGTCATGGCCAAGCCGACAACCATCAAGATTCGCCTGAACTCGACCGCCGGGACGGGCTTCTTCTATGTGACGAAGAAAAACCCGCGCAACATCACCGAGAAAATGGTGATGCGCAAATACGACCCGATTGCGAAAAAGCATGTCGAGTTCAAGGAAGCCAAGATCAAGTAAGCGAGACCGCTTCACTTCATAGAGAATATCAAGAACCGGGCTTAGTGCCCGGTTTTTTTTGATCTCCGTAAAGACACGTATGGAGCCTTCTGCCGCTGTGTATGTTATTGTCTTAGCCACAGGAGGTGGCACATGGCACTTGAATTCAAAAAGGTCGTCGCGGTCGTGGATGTCGATGACGACCTCGCAGATCTGGTTTTCGAAACCGCCAAGGGAATTACGGCGAGTGATGGTGAACTGCATGCCATCGACTCCAACCCTTTCATCACCACCTTCGAGTCACCCTATGCGAGCGGCGCTCTTGAAGCCGATGCAGAGGCTCACCGCGCCGATGCTGAACGGCGCACGAAAATGCTGGATGACCTCGCTGCAGCTCATGGCGGCGCTACCAAACTTGCGGTTCTCGAAGGCAATCCATCGCGCGACGCAGCGAGCTACGCCAAGAAGAACGACGCCGATCTGATCGTCATCGGGTCACACCAGAAAGGCTGGCTAAAACGCCTTCTCGAGGGTTCCGAAAGCGCTGACATGATCCGGGAGGCACCGTGTGCCGTCTTTGTGGTGACAACCGCGCACAAGAAAAAGGTCAGCGGCTAGCGGGCCTGATGTCTGCAACGCCTGTTCAGGCGGCGATATTCGTTACGCGATTGCGGCCTGCCGTCTTGGCTTCGTACAGGGCCAGATCGGCCCGTCTGAGCATGTCGGCCACCGTGTCGTCCTCGCCTGCATAGGCGGCAACGCCAGCGCTCACGGTCACGCCCAGCTTCTGCTGACCAAGATCGTCCAGCTCGAAAGGCTCTGCGGCAACCGACTTGCGGATCCGTTCCGCCGCGCGGCCAGCAAGGTCGCCGGTCGTCTCGGGCATGATCACCAGGAACTCCTCGCCGCCGGGACGGCAGACAATATCCTTCGGGCGCACATTGGTCCTGATGCGGTCTGCGAACTGGACAAGGACCCTGTCGCCCGCATCGTGACCATATTTGTCGTTCACCTGCTTGAAGTGGTCGATATCAACCGAAATGACTGACAGCGGCTGGCTGCCGAGCGAGGCGCGCTTCATCCAGAGTGCAAGCTGGTTAGTCATGTAGCGGCGATTGTAGAGCCCCGTCAGCTGATCGACGACAGACAGTTCCAGCCCGCGGTCGACACGGCGACGCAGGATATCGACATATCGCCGTCGTTTCGTCTGGGTCGCAACACGCGCCAGCAATTCCTCGGCAACGACAGGCGTCTGGATGATGTCGCTCGCACCGAGTTCCAGTGCCTGGGCCGCCAGCTCCCGGTCTGCACTGGTCGCCATCACGATAATGGAAAGCGCCCGCGTGGCATCGGTCGTGCGGAAATGCGCGCACAGCCTCAATGGATCAAAGGCCTGATGGCTGAGGCCGAGCAGGACGATATCGAGATTGCTGTTGCGCCCGTCGGCTGCCTTGTCAGCCTCATCCAGCGTCAGCACGCGGTGTCCGGCATCCTGAAGCGGATCTCGGATCGACTGCATGGAGGATGACGAGGAATCGATCAGCAGGATGTTGGCGCCGCGCTCGAGGCCCTGCATTTCTTCCTCTGCAAGCGCCCCTGCCCGCATGCCATTGGCTTCGCGCTTGCGAAGCTCCATGGCAACGGCGTTATAGCGATTGAGCGCACCGATGCGCGCCATGAGCGAGAAATCATCGACCGGCTTCGTCAGGAAATCGTCTGCGCCGGCCTCGAGCCCGCGAACGCGATCGGCTGTTTCATTGAGGGCGGTCAGCATCACCACAGGGATGTGGGCTGTCTGCGGATCGGCTTTCAGACGCCGGCAGACCTCATAACCATCCATGCCCGGCATCATGACGTCGAGCAGGATGATGTCCGGCTGGTCTTCAGCAGCGATCTTGAGCGCCTCGACACCGTTTTCCGCCAGCAGCACCGAATAGTACTTGGCCTCCAGCTTCGCCTGCATGAGGCGCCTGTTGGCAAGGATATCATCGACGACCAGAAGTCTTGCGCTCATGCTGCCTTCCTGTCGTCCACGAGTTCCTGAACGGTCGACAGGAAAGACTTCATCTGAATCGGTTTCGAAAGATAGCCCTCACAGCCTGCCTCGCGAACACGCTGTTCGTCCGCGCGCATGGCAAACGCCGTCACCGCCAGGACAGGGATGGCGCGAATCGATTCGTCATCCTTGATCCACCGCGTGATATCCAGGCCGGAGACCTCCGGCAGCTGGATGTCCATGATGATGAGGTCGGGCTTGTGCTGGCGCGCCAGCTCGACGGCCTTGGCGCCGTCACGGCATTGCAGCGTCTGGAATCCGAAAGCATCGAGGAGATCGCAGAACAGTCGCATGTTCAGCTCATTGTCCTCGACGACAAGCACGGTTTTCTTTTCGCCTGCTGCCATTACCGATGTCTCGTTTGCACCCTCAAACCCTCAGCCTCGCGAAGACTATCACCAAGAGTCTTAATCTTTGTTTGAACCCCGCCTGTGAACTTGCCCCCGGAACAAGAACATGGGAAGAACATCCATGCATACGCTCTGCCGAGATTGCTCGCATACAAGCGCCGGGCAGCATTCCAGATGCCCGGACTGCGGGGGCGATCGCCTCATCTCCCATGCTCAGCTCCCGGACCTTGGCATCGCTCACATCGATTGTGACGCATTCTACGCTGCGATCGAGAAGCGCGACAATCCCGAACTGCGCAACAAACCAGTCATCGTGGGCGGCGGGACCCGCGGCGTCGTCGCAACCTGTTGCTACATTGCACGCCTGGATGGTGTTCGCTCGGCCATGCCCATGTTCAAGGCGCTGAAAGCTTGCCCGAATGCTGTGGTGATTCGGCCTGATTTCAGGAAATACTCCGAGGTGTCACGCCAGATCAGATCAAAACTTGAGGCCCTGACGCCGCGTGTGCAGATGGTTTCCATCGATGAAGGCTATGTCGATCTCTCAGGCACGAGCCGACTGCACGCCCGCCTGCCAGCCGCCCTGCTCGCAAATCTCGCCCGTGAGATCGAAACCGAAATCAGGATCACCATTTCCATTGGCCTTTCGTCCAACCGCTTCCTCGCCAAGATGGCGAGCGAACTGGACAAGCCACGGGGCTTTGCCATCCTGCCGCCTGACGAGGTTGAAGCCGTTCTCGGTCCGATGCCGGTCACTGCGATTCACGGCGTCGGCCCGGCCTTCGCACGGCGCTTGGCAGCGGACGGATACCGCATCATCAACGATGTCCGAAGGGCAGACCGGAAGTCGCTGCTGCTCCGCTATGGCGAAAGCGGCCAGCATCTGTGGGAGCGGGCGCATGGCATCGATCACCGCACCGTTTCGCCAGATCATGAGCGCAAGTCCGTCTCCGCCGAGCGCACGTTCAGCGAGGACATCGCCGATCACGCCACACTTGAGGACCGGCTCTGGGCCGTTTGCGAGGAGACAGCCAATCGCGCCAAGAAACATGGCCTGGCAGGTTATGTCGTGACGCTGAAGCTGAAGCGAAAGGATTTCCGGACCCTGACCAGGAGCGTCACCCTGCATGAGCCGACGCAACTGGCGCAAACGCTCTTTCGGACAACGCGCCCGTTGCTGCACAAGGAAACGCGGGGCGGCACCCCCTACAGGCTGATCGGCGTTGGCATCTCCGACCTTTGCCCGGCCGGCGTCGACCAGTCCGATCTCGTTGACCCATCTGTCGCCAAGCGCGCCGCCGCAGAGCGGGCAGCCGACAGGGCCCGCGAGAAGTTCGGGCTGGGCGCGGTCCAGACCGGCCGCGGTGTGCGCGCCGATGCCGAAAAGCGCTCACGGAACTGATCGCTGCCTTGCAGCCGGACGCCAGCTGCGTCTAAGAGACTCTCATTGAATACAAACGGATCAGGAAGGCCCAGACCCGCATGAGCACGCCGGAAACACGCCTCTCGGAACTTGGCATCACGCTACCCGAACCGATGAAAGCCGTCGCGAACTACGTCCCTTTCGTGATCAGCGGAAACCAGCTTTTCGTATCCGGCCAGGTCAGCGCCACGGCCGAAGGCCGGATATCCGGCCGGCTCGGCGAAACGATGGACCTGCCGGCTGGCCAGAACGCCGCGCGCCAGTGCGGCATCAACCTGATCGCCCAGTGCAAGGCCGCGCTTGGCGAGCTGTCGCGGGTCAAGCGCGTGGTGAAGCTGGGCGGCTTCGTGAATTCCCACCCGCTCTTCACGGATATTCCCCAAGTCATCAATGGCTGCTCCGACCTGATGGTCGAAGTGTTTGGTGAGAAGGGCCGCCACGCCCGTTCAGCCGTCGCCTGCCCGACCCTGCCCCTTGGGGTCGCCGTCGAAATCGACGGTATCTTCGAGATCGAGGTCTGACAGAGACGGATGGCAGAACGGTTCCAGATCCTCGATTTTGCTTACGCTCATCGGGGGCTCTGGTCTGCCGAAACGCTTCCCGAAAACAGCCTCGAAGCGATCCTGGCAGCGGCTGAAGCGGGGCTCGGCTGCGAACTGGATGTCCGCCCGGCCGCGTGTGGCACGCCAGTCGTCTTTCACGACCCGCTCCTCGACCGGATGACAGGCGCCGCCGGGTCAGTCGCGGCGCACCCGGCCGAGGCTCTTACAGCGATCACGCTGAATGGCGGCGGCACGCTGCCGACACTCGAAGAGGTCCTTGAGGCCTGGCCTGGCAAGGCCCCCCTTCTCATAGAGCTGAAAATCGACGGTGACACCGACGCCGAAGCCTTTACCAGGACCGTTGCGAGCCTTGTCCAGCAACATCACGGGCCCGCCGCCATGATGAGCTTCAGCCGGACAGCCGTCCGTGCCGTGCCGGTGGAAATCATGAAAGGCGCGCTGATCATGCCAAGTGTCCTCGCGCCGGGAACAACACTCGAGGCCGCAGTCGCCAAGGCCATGGCGAACCGGCCCGATTACCTCGCCTGCAACATCCTTGATGCCGGACATGCCTCCGCCCTTGCGGCCCGGCTCGACCTGCCGCTGGCCATATGGACGATCTCCAGCCTCGAGATGAAACGGACAATCAGCCACCTGCGGGTCGCTCCGATTTTCGAAGGCTTTGATCCGGCCTTTGCGCGGCCATGATCTCGCACTAGCTTTAGCTGCATGGATGAAACCAGCTTCCAGATCCGACTGATCCACGGCCTGTCCAGCGTATCCGCAGAAGACTGGAATGCGGTAGCCAACCCGGCGGGCCTGCCGGACGACCCGTTTCTCAGCTGGGAATTCCTTGAAGCCCTGGAGGCCACCGGCTGCGCCGTTCCCGAACGCGGTTGGGCACCTCATCACATCCTTCTGGAAGCGCCCGGCCGCGGGCTGATCGGCGCCATGCCGCTTTATCTGAAAGGCCATTCGCAGGGCGAATTCGTCTTCGATCATAGCTGGGCCGACGCGTATGAACGGGCGGGCGGGCGGTATTACCCGAAACTGCTTTCCGCGGTCCCCTTCACGCCGGTGACAGGCCGCCGGCGGCTGGTCAGGCCCGGCCCGGACGAGACAAGGATCGCCAATGCGCTGCTCGCGGGCGCCGTGCAGATTGCAGAATCGAATGACCTGTCCTCATTGCATGTGAACTTCATCAGCGAAGCAGAAGCTTTCTCGATGGAAAATGCGGGCCTCATGATCCGCACGGACCAGCAATTCCACTGGATCAATCACGGCTATGAGACATTCGACGATTTCCTCGGCGAACTGTCGTCAGCCAAGCGCAAGAATTTGCGAAAGGAACGGCGCAAGGCGCAGGAGGGACTGGTTTTCCGGCATATTACAGGCGACGACATCACCGAAGCCGACTGGGACGCCTTCTTCGAGTTTTACATGGATACCGGATCGCGAAAATGGGGCTCGCCCTACCTCAATCGCGAAACGTTTTCCCTGCTCGGCGAGCGGATGGCCGACAAGCTGCTTCTGGTATTTGCAGAAGACAACGACACGCCGATTGCCGGCGCTCTCAACGTGATCGGCGGCGACCGGTTGCTTGGCCGCTACTGGGGCACGATCGACCCGCGCCCGATGCTGCATTTCGAGACCTGCTATTACCAGGCCATCGATTTCGCGATTGCGCACGGCCTTGGCACGGTCGAGGCAGGCGCGCAGGGCGGTCACAAGCTGGCGCGCGGCTATGTGCCGGTTACCACCTATTCGGCGCACTGGATTGCGCATGAAGGCCTCGCGCTCGCTATCGACGACTATCTTGAGCGTGAACGCGCAGCTGTAGAGCGGGAAAGCACTTTTCTTCGTGACCGCACGCCGTTTAAGAAGGAGTAAGCGAAGGAGCCTTCATGACCCTGCATGCTGACTACGATCCCGACAATATCTTCGCCAAGATGCTTCGCGGCGAAGTGCCCTGCGTGAAAGTCTTCGAAGATGACGTTGCGCTCGCCTTCATGGACATCTTTCCCCAGGCCGAAGGCCACACATTGGTCATTCCGAAGGATGTCGAGGCGCGCAACCTGCTGGAAATGCCGAAGGACAAGCTCGGCCCCTATATGAAACGCGTGCAGAAAGTCACGAAGGCCGTCGAGAAGGCCCTCAAACCTGACGGGATTGTGGTGACGCAGTTCAATGGCGCGCCTGCCGGACAGACCGTCTACCACCTCCATTTCCACATCATCCCGCGAAGGGAGGGTGAGCCGCTTGGCCGCCATGGCGGCGGCGCGCCCGCAGACCAGGAAACGCTTCAGGGGCTCGCAGACAGGATATCGGCCTACCTGTGATTGGTGGAACACCCGCGTAGCTCCTGCGTTGACGCTGATTGGATTGCAGCGGTTTTAGCAGTTTGAAGCGCATCCGCGTGACAGACGCGTCGTAACAATTGGACTACCGCTGCTTCACTCCAAGAGGAGCGGCACATGCAACACCAGAATGGTAGGTCCCTTCGGGACAAAGCCGCAAGAAGCGGCGCGCCGCGGTCTCGACCTGAGGTTGAGGCCATGCTTGAAAAGTCAGAGAATTCCCGCGTGCTGGACGCGTTACGCCGCTGGCTGGACCTGGAAGACGAACACGCGCAGCTCAAGCAACAGGCGGTCCATATCCGCAGCACTCTGGATGATCAGATCCTCAGCCGCTTGCTTGAAGACCGCGCGTCGGATGTCGCCCAAACGGTGATTCGGCTCGGCCGTGAGCTCACGCGGCTGCAGTCGGTCCAGCCTGCCGACGTCGGAGCAAAAGTTTATGTCCTGCAGCAAATTATCCCGCTGTGCGACGACGAAACCGTGTGCACTGGCATTTGCCAGATCATCAGGGCGGACATCGAGCGGCTCGACATCAAGATCGAGCGATTTTCGGACGAACGGCAAAAGGCGGGGTAGGCCCGCCCTTACAGGCCGAGCTTCTGTCGCAGGATCTGGTTGACGGCCTGCGGGTTTGCCTTGCCACCCGATGCCTTCATCACCTGGCCGACAAACCAGCCCATCGCCTTCGGCTTTTCCTTGACCGATTCAGCCTGCTCGGGATTGGCCGCGATGATCTCGTCGACAATCGCCTCGATCGCACCGGTATCGGTGACCTGTTTCAGGCCGTGCTTCTCCACAATGGCCACAGGGTCGCCCTCGCCGTCGATCATACGCGCGAAGACATCCTTGGCGATCTTGCCCGAAATCGTGTCATTGGAGATGAGGTCGATCAGCTCGCCAAGCTGCACGGACGAAACCGGGCTGTCGGCGAGTTCCAGGTCTTCACGGTTCAGATAGCCGAACAGTTCCTGACTGACCCAGTTGGCAGCAAGCTTGGCATCGCGGCCATGCGCAACGGCCTCGAAGAACTCCGCCCGCTCACTGTCGGCTGTCAGCACACCAGCATCGTAACGCGACAAGCCATACTCGTCCTGGAAGCGCTGGCGCTTCTCGTCCGGCAGTTCCGGCAGGCTCTCGCGAATATTGTCGATGAAGAGATCGTCGATCTCCAGCGGCAGAAGGTCCGGATCCGGGAAGTAGCGATAGTCGTGCGCGTCTTCCTTGGACCGCATCGACCGCGTCTCGCCCTTGTTCGGATCGAAGAGGCGCGTTTCTTGGTCGACCTTGCCGCCGGATTCGAGAATCTCGATCTGCCGGCGCGCTTCATACTCGATCGCCGCCTGGATGAAGCGGAAGGAGTTCATGTTCTTGATTTCGCAGCGCGTGCCCAGATGGGAGAAGTCGCCCGTCTCGCGGAACTTCTCATAGGCGCCCGGCTTGCAGACGGACACGTTCACATCGGCGCGCAGGTTGCCCTTCTCCATATCGCCATCGCAAGTGCCCAGCGCCACGACAATCGACTTCAACTTCTTGACGTAAGCAGCTGCTTCCAGAGGTGTTCTGACATCCGGCTTGGAGACGATCTCCATTAGCGCGACGCCGGACCGGTTGAGGTCCACATAGGTCGCCGTCGGGTCCATGTCGTGGATCGACTTGCCGGCATCCTGCTCCAGGTGCAGGCGCTCGATGCGCACAGGAAAGCTGTAGGCCGGATCGCCATGGGCCGGCTCGACATCGACCTCGATTTCGCCTTCGCCCACAATCGGATGGTCGAACTGCGAGATCTGGTAGCCCTGCGGCAGGTCCGGATAGAAATAATTCTTGCGATCAAAGCGTGACCATTTGTTGATCTTGGCCTTCAGGCCGAGACCGGTGCGTACCGCCTGCTCGACGCATTTGCGGTTGATGACTGGCAGCATGCCGGGCATCGCCGCGTCCACGAGGGAGACATTGCAGTTCGGATCGGCCCCAAACTTCGTGGAGGCGCCGGAGAACAGCTTGGCTTCGGAGGCGACCTGGGCATGGACTTCGAGCCCCATCACCAGTTCCCAGTCTCCGGTTTCGCCTTTCAGCGTATAGGTCGGGCGCTCAGTCATTCGGAATCATCCAGCATTCAGTTCATTCGTTGCGGGTTTAAGCATAGCTCTTCCGGGCACGCCATAGGCCAGATGGCGGCCGGTGCAGCGTTCAGCGCTCGCCCCGCTGCTCTGCCTTTTTTCGGGCGGCTTCAACGCGGGCCTTTCGGGCCGCCATGCGGTCATTGATGTTGTTGCTCAGGCGGCTCGGCGGGGCATCGTCCGCCTGCTTGCGTTCACGGCGATACTGGATGCGCTCGATGAAGACGGCGCCCCGGATCGAGATGTAGAGCGCGGCCAGGACAGCCGCGAGCCAATACATGCGCGTGCGCGGATGCAGCGGGTTGATCCCCTGCTGCCAGGCCATGAGAAAGATCATGAGGATCATGACGGCAAAGGCGCCGCCAGCGTAAAGGGCTGTTCTGGCTCTTCTGGACATGGGCCGTCAGCCTACCACCACTTCTCCGGCTTTGCCACGAAGCCGGCGGCCTCTTCCAGCGCGCCGGCGACCCGGAAGCAGGTCGTCTCGTCGAGCGCCTTGCCGATCACCTGGAGGCCGAGCGGCAGACCCTGCTTGTCGAGTGCGGCCGGAACCGAGATACCGGGAAGGCCGGCGAGGTTCGCGGTCACGGTGAAAATGTCATTGAGGTACATCTGCACCGGATCAGCTTTTTCACCATAGGCAAAGGCGGCTGACGGACAGGTCGGTGTCAGCAGCGCATCGCAGCTTCCGAATGCCTCGACAAAATCGTTGAGAATCTTCTTCCGGACTTTCTGAGCGCGAAGATAGTAGGCGTCGTAATAACCAGACGAGAGCACATAGGTGCCGATCATCAGGCGCCGCTGGACCTCGGCCCCGAAACCTTCAGAGCGCGTACCCTCATAGGTGCTGATCAGATTGTCGCCGGAGACGCGCGTGCCGTAGCGCATGCCATCATAGCGCGCGAGGTTCGAAGACGCTTCTGCGGGCGCCACGATATAATAGGCTGGCAGGGCGTACTTGGTATGCGGCAGGGACACATCGACAATCTCGGCCCCCTGCTCCTTCAGCCAGTCGATGCCCTGGCTCCAGAGCGCCTCGATATCCTCGGGCATGTTGTCGACGCGATACTCTTTCGGGATGCCGATCTTCATGCCTTGCACACCCCGGTGCACGGCATTGCGCCATTCCGGAACGGGCTCTGGCAGCGAGGTCGAGTCCTTTGCGTCATGCCCGCACATCGCTTCAAGCAGGATGGCGCTATCTTCGACCGTCTTCGCAATCGGCCCGGCCTGGTCCAGCGAGGAGGCGAAGGCGACCATGCCGTAGCGGCTTGCGCGCCCATAGGTCGGCTTGATGCCGACCGTGCCGGTAAAGCTGGCGGGCTGACGAATCGAACCGCCGGTGTCGGAAGCTGTCGCAGCCAGACAGAGGTCAGCCGAAACCGCTGCCGCCGAACCACCGGACGAGCCCCCCGGGGTCAGGTTCTGGTTGGAACCGTTGCGGCGCCACGGATTGGCCGGCGGACCAAAACGCGAGGTCTCGTTCGACGAGCCCATGGCGAACTCATCCATGTTGAGCTTGCCGAGCATCACAGCGCCCGCATCCCAGAGCTGCTGGGTGACGGTCGACTCATAGGTCGGGGTGAATTCACCGAGAATGTTGGAACAGGCCGTCGTGCGTACGCCCTTGGTGCAGTAGAGATCCTTCACGCCGATCGGCGCCCCTTCCAGCAGACCGGCCTCGCCTGCTGCGATCCGCTTGTCCGATGCGGCCGCCATCTCCAGCGCCTTCTCCGGCGTCTTCACGACATAGGCATTCAGCGTGTCGTTCGAGGCTTCAATGGAGTCGACGAAGGCCTGCGTGATCTCGGTCGCGGAAAAAGCCTTGGTTTTCAGCCCGTCAAGCGCGGAGGCGAGGGTCAGCTTGGTCAGTTCGGTCATGTTGCGTTCAGATGTCCGGAAGTAAACTTGAGCCTTCGTATGCAGTCAGCACGCAAAAGTTCAAGTCCCGATGACTGAAGACATCCGATTGAAACTCCATCATTCCCAAATCGTTGAACGTGCTAAAGCAGCGAAGCGGCTCGCAACCGAACCGCCAACACCAGGAGGAGCCCCATGAAACATCTCATTCGCACAGCCCTTGCCTGCGGCGCAGTTACTGCAATGGTCGCCGCCTGCACATCAGCGCCTGACGAGCAGGCCGCCGACGCAGACTGGATGACAGACGCCCGCCTTGGCGAGCAGGTCGACCGCATCTGCTTCAGCAGCAGCATCGACAATTTCCGCGCCCCGTCGCGCGATACTGTCATCGTCGAAAAAGGGGTGAACGACGAATACCTGATCCAGACCTTCGGCAACTGCTACAATCTGCGGAATGCCCAAGCGCTCAGCCTCGACACTTTTGGCGGATCAAGCTGCCTGAGCAAGGGTGATGCGATCTTCGCCTATGACAGTGTCTTTGGACCGGACAAGACCGATATCGGCCCCGTCCGCTGTCCGATCAAGGCGATCTATGAATGGAACGAAGACGCCGCAGAAGCCGAGGAAGACTCGGAAGACGCCGCGTCTGACGGTTCCTGATCCTATTCGACGGACTTCGGGACCACGAAGAAACCATCCTCGCTCTTCGGCGCGTTGGCGAGGACCTGGTCCTGGATATTCCCGTCGGTAACGACGTCGTCGCGCATCGGAAGCGTGGCATCCACGACGGATGTCATGGGTTCGATGCCGTCGACGTCGACCTCGTTCAGCTGTTCGATCCAGCCGAGAATGGCTGACAGTTCGTTGGCGAGCGGTTCGATACGCTCCTCCGGAACGGCAATGCGCGTGAGGCGGGCGACCTTGCGGACATCGTCCTTGGTAACGCTCATCGGCTTTCTCCAATCGACAAGCCGCCCGGATACGCGCTAGTCAGGCCGAATTCAAGAGAGTAGCCCACCGCCGCGCCACAACCATGCCAGTTACCAACCTTTTCGACCTGCCCGCAGCCGGGCCGCTGATCGGCATTGATCCGGGGTCGAAGACGCTCGGCATAGCTGCCTGCGACGCAGGGCGCCTGATCGCCTCGCCTGTTGAGACGATCCAGAAAGGCCGAAAGCTCGCTCCGGCTCTCGATCGGCTGTTTGCCATCATGGACGAACGCAAGACTGTGGGGCTCGTGATCGGACTGCCGCTGAACATGGATGGCAGCGAAGGTCCCCGGACGCAGTCCGCCCGAGCGCTGGCCCGCAACATCATTGCCCGCCGCGACATCCCGGTCGCCTTCCAGGATGAACGTCTCTCCAGCGCCGAAGCGGAACGCGCCATGATCGCCGGAGACCTGTCGCGCGCGCGGCGTGCCGAACTCATCGACGCGTCGGCCGCGGCCATCATCCTGCAGACGGCCATCGACCGGCTCGCCAACGCGTCATGAGTGCGTTTCTTTCCGCTCTCATACCCGTGATCCTGCTGGTCGCGCTTGGCCGGTTCCTCGGATGGCGAAACGTCATCGCCGATGAAGGCTGGCGCGGGATTGAGCGGCTCGCCTATGTCGTGCTGCTACCTGCCCTTATCATCAGGGCGCTTGCGAATGCGCCCTTTGACAGCGCGCCGTGGAAGCTCGCCCTCGTGCTCATCGCCGCACAATTCGCCCTTGGCGCCTTCGGCCTGCTCGCGCGTCTCTGGCCGGGTATCGAACGGCCGGAAGTCGGTTCGATCATCCAGTCCAATGTTCGCTGGAATACATTTGTCGCCCTGTCCATCGGCAGTGCCCTGTTCGGTGATGAGGGCCTTGCGCTGGTTTCCATCTCGGCGGCAGCAATGATACCGACCGCCAATGTCCTCAGCGTTGCAGCCCTGACCGCGCATGCGGAGCGCAAGTCTGTTGCGAAACGAAACCCCGTGATGGAGCTGGTTCGCAATCCGCTTTTGATCGCCTGCGCCATTGGCGGGCTGCTCGCGGCATTCAGCGTGGAAATACCCGAGCAACTTGACCTGTCGATAGACCTGCTCGGCCGCGGCGCCATCGCGCTTGGCCTGCTGGCGGCCGGCGCTGGCGTCGATATGGCCGCCCTCGGGCGGGCCGGTTTCAAGACGCTAGCCTGGTCGCTTGTCCGGCTCTTCGGCCTGCCCATCCTGGCAATAGGCTTTGCGCTAGTGTTCGGTCTCTCCGGCCTGGCGCTGGCCATAGCTGTGATCAGTGCATCGGTTCCGACCGCGACCTCATCCTATATCCTGGCCCGCCAGCTCGGCGGTGACGCACCGCTCGCGGCCAATCTGATTGCCATGCAGACGGTGCTCTCGATGATCACCATGCCCATCATCTGGTTCGGCTGCCTGCGCGCAGGATTGTTCTAGCCTCTTGCCCCATACCGGAATCGCGAATAAACCGCCGAAAATCGAAAGGTAAGGCATGGCCATTCCGGGCTACAGCTACGAATTCAATCACACTCACCTGCTGAGCATTGAAGACCTTTCCCGTCTCGACATAGACCACATCCTCGATCTCGCTGAAGAGTTTGCCGAGGCAACCCGTGCGGGCAAACGGCCCGAACCGCACCTGAAGAACATGACGGTGATCAACCTGTTCTTCGAGAATTCGACGCGGACCATGTCCAGCTTCGAGATCGCCGCCAAGCGCCTCGGCGCCGACGTGATCGCAATGCCGGTAGCCCAATCATCGGTGAAGAAAGGCGAAACGCTGATCGACACGGCCATGACGCTGAATGCGATGGCACCCGATGCCATCGTGATCCGCCATTCGGCGTCCGGCGGGGTGAAGCTCCTGTCCCGAAAAGTCGATTGTGCCGTGATCAACGCCGGTGACGGCACCCACCAGCATCCGACGCAAGGCCTGCTCGACACGCTGACCATCCGTCGCGCCAAGGGCCGGATCGAGGGGCTTAAGGTCACGATCTGCGGCGACATACTGCATTCAAGGGTCGCCCGCTCGACGACCATGGCGCTGCACCTGCTCGGCGCCGAGGTCACGCTCTGTGGCCCGGCCACGCTGATGCCATCCGGCGCAGACAGCTGGGGCGCGGCCCGCGCGCTCAACGATTTCGACGCCGCGATCAAGGATGCCGACGTGGTGATGATGCTGCGCCTGCAGCTGGAGCGGATGAATGGCGCCTACCTGCCGAGCCAGCGCGAATACTTCCGCAATTTCGGCCTGACGGCGGACCGGCTGAAACTGGCTGCCCCTGACGCCACCGTCATGCACCCCGGCCCGATGAATCGCGGGATTGAGATCGAAAGCGCGATTGCCGACGGCGAGCGCTCGGTGATCACCGAACAGGTCGAGATGGGCGTCGCAGTGCGCGAGGCCGTCCTCAAACTCCTTTCCGGGAGGCGTGCATGATTACCCATATCAAGAATGCCCGCCTGCTCTGTCCCGCCAATGGCTGGGACGAGACCGGCTCCCTGCTGATCGAAGACGGCCAGATCGCCGCCATCGGCAAAGTATCAGGCACCGCTGACGAGACCATTGATGCCGGCGGGCTCTGCTTGGCTCCCGGCCTGATCGACCTGCGGGTCAAGACCGGTGAGCCCGGCGCCGAACAGAAGGAAACGCTTGCCACAGCCTCTCGCGCAGCCGTTGCTGGCGGGGTTACCAGCATGGTCGTCATGCCCGACACCAATCCGGTGATCGACGATGTGGCGCTCGTCCAGTTCATCACGAACCGTGGCAAGGAGACCTCGCAGGTCCGTATCTATCCTGCCGGCGCCCTGACCAAGGGCCTCAATGGCGAAGCCATGGCCGAGATCGGGTTGATGGCAGACTCTGGCGCCGTCCTGTTTACCAATGGCGACCGCCCGATTGCCGATACGTCCGTTCTGCGCCGGACCATGGCCTATGCGGCCAGCTGCGGCGCTCTCGTCTCAAGCCGGGCCGACGATCATGCGCTTGCCAAAGGCGGCGTGATGAATTCCGGCGCGCTCGCAGCCCGCATGGGCCTTTCGGGCCTGCCGCGTGAGGCAGAGTGGCTCGGGCTTTCACGCGACCTGCTGCTCGCCGAGGCAACGAAATGCGCGCTGCTCATAGACCAGGTTTCGACCGCGCGTAGCATCGACATCGTCAAGGAGGCCCGGGCGCGCGGCTTGAAGGCGTGGGTCAGCGTTGCGGCCCACCATCTGTTCTTCAATGACCTCGATGTCGGCGACTATCTCACCTATTGCAAGGTGAACCCGCCTTTCCGCTCCGAGGACGACCGCCAGGCCCTGATCGAAGCGCTGGCCGCCGGGGAAATCGATGCGGTTGTGTCCGCCCACGACCCCCAGCCGCCGGAGGAAAAGCGCCTGCCCTTCGCCGAAGCCAGCTTCGGGGCGGCCGGACTGGAGACGGTCCTCTCGGCACTCCTGGCGCTGGTGCAGGACGAGCGGTTGTCCATGCTCGACGCTCTGATGCCGGTAACGGCCAGCCCCGCCAGCATCATCGGGCTCCCGCAGGGCCAGCTGGTCGAAGGGGCTCCCGCCGACCTGGTCCTGTTCGATCCGGAAAAACCGTGGCTGTGCGTGCGCGAACAGCTTCGCTCACGATCGCTCAATTCGCCCTTTGACGGCCGGCGCATGGTCGGGCGTGTCATGCGGACCATCATCGCCGGCGAGACGGTATTCGAACGGAAAGACTAGATCCCGGCCCGCAACACGCTGATCAGGCGTTCGCGGAAAGCCGTCTCATCGATGCGAATTCCCCGGGTGAGAACATCGAGTTCAGCCCCACGGCAGATCGCGGTTAGAAGGTTGGCCGTCCGGTGGGCATCGGGGTGACCAAGCGCTTCGAGCGCCGATCCGATGGCGCGCGGCAGCTGCGCTGACCAGGCCATGACGGCATCCTTCAGCTTCGGATCACGCTGCGCATTGGCGATCATCTCGCACTCGAAGGTGGCAAGCTCAGCCTGTTCAGGTCCAAGGCTCGTCATCGTTGCCAGGAAGCGTGCGATCTCCTCGAACGACGTCAAAGGGCGGGCGGCCAGGGCCTCGTCCAGACCTCGCGAATAGTCGGACATGTAGAGATCGAATGCGCCCTCGATCAGCGACTCACGGCCCTTGAAATGATAGGTCAGCGTGCCCGGCGACATCTTCATTGCCGATGCCAGAAGGCGATGGGTGACCCGGTCTGCTCCGTGTCTTGCGATGAGGCCGATCACCTCTCTCAGGATGCGCTCTCGGATGTTTGGCGCACCGGGCTGATTTCGTTTTCGAGCCATTATCGTACATTCCTACGACGAACTTCCAGCCACTTGCAAGCCCCATACGCGATGCACGGCCATTGTGTTTGGTCGGCTAGATCGCTGACTTTAAGCTCTACGCACCGGAAGGATCTCTTCCGGGATTTCCAGACCCAATGGATGACTGCCTCGTACTTTTGAACGACGCATTTCGAGTACCAACCGCCGCACATGAATCTCCATCCTGTCAGGCCGGAAATAGGCAGAGAGGGAGCCCAGAACCACAATCGTACAAAAACACGAAAATTCCAATTTCGCGCTTTTCACATCTAATCCCGCTCGCAGGCCAGGCCGAAAAATGAAGCGGTAATGGCACAGGCGAAAATCGGCCTTGAGATTCTCCTATCAGGAGAGTGCCTTCCGCATCCTGTAATGTTTTCGGGTTTGACAGCTCGTACAGGCATGCTTGAAATCAACCTCAATCGTACGATTGCACGATAATTTCCCCGGCGACCCTGATGGCTGGTCAAGCCACTTCACCCCTTGAGCACGGCTTGACGGGTTCCGGCTTCAGACAGACAAGACAGATGAACCGCCGCATCCTCGACCGGCGACCGAAACAGGGCTGCCCATGACCTATCTCCCATTCGTGCTCGCCGCCCTCGGCGGCTACCTGCTCGGCTCCATTCCGTTCGGTTTGCTCATCACCCGGGCCGCAGGTCTCGGAGACATCCGCACGATCGGCTCCGGGAATATCGGGGCAACGAATGTCCTTCGAACCGGCCGCAAGGATCTGGCCCTGGCGACCCTGCTGCTCGACAGTTTCAAGGCCGGTCTCGCGGTCCTGATCTTCACGCTCGTCTTCTCGGACAGGAATACGGGATTGATCGCGGGCGCGGCCGCCTTCCTCGGACACTGCTATCCGGCGTGGCTCGGCTTCAAGGGTGGCAAAGGTGTCGCTACCTATGCCGGCCTCCTGGTCTTCGCCTCCCTGAAGGGATTGATGATTGGCGGCCCTGCCTGGCTGATCATGTTCCTCGTCTTCCGGATCTCTTCGCTGGCCGCCCTGACAGCAGCCGCCCTTGTTCCGGTCGGCGCCTTCCTGCTGGGTGAGACGCATTTTGCTGTCGCTGTACTTGCCGCCCTGAGTGTACTCGTCTTCTGGACACACCGGGCCAACCTCGCCCGGCTGGTCAAAGGTACGGAACCGAAATTCGGCCAGAAGAAAAAGGATGCCGGATGACACCGCCGGCGAGCGAGGCAGACCTGGCTGAATGGGTCGCCCTCGCCCGGGCACCCCGCATCGGGCCAGTGACATTCTTCCAGCTTCTGGACCGGTTCGGCACACCGGGCGACGCGCTCGCTGGCATGGCCTCCATAAATGCCGACATGGATGCGGCGCGCCGTGAAATCGATGACGTCCGGCAGGCCGGTGCAACGATCCTGACAGCCGCTGACCCGCGTTTTCCGAAAGCGCTGTCGCACCTGTCGCCCCCACCGCCCCTGATCACGGCGATTGGCAAGCTCGACCTGCTCAACCGGCCCGCAATAGCGCTTGTGGGCGCAAGGGATGCGTCAGCTGCCGGCCGGAAGATTGCGCGCCAGCTCAGCACGGCCATCGGTCAGGCCGGTCTCGTGACCATCTCCGGCATGGCGCGCGGTATCGACGGCGAAGTCCACGCCGCAAGCCTCGACACGGGAACCGTCGCGGTGCTTGCAGGTGGGGCTGACCAAGTCTACCCGCCGCAGCACCGCGACCTTTATGAGGCCATTTGCCAACAGGGCGCTGTGGTCTCCGAACGCGCCTTCGGCCACCGCGCAACCGCGCGCGATTTTCCGCGCCGGAACCGGATTGTAACAGGCCTTGCTGTTGGAACAGTCGTGGTCGAGGCGGCCGAGCGGTCCGGATCGCTGATTTCAGCCCGCATGGCTGGCGAACAGGGCCGCGAAGTGATGGCCGTGCCCGGCTCGCCGCTCGATCCGCGCGCCGCCGGGACAAACCGACTGATCCGCAACGGCGCAACGCTGGTTCGTCACGGTGCTGACGTACTCGAAGCTGTGTCCGGACAGATTGGCGAGCAGCATGCGTTCTCCTTTTCCCCGCCGATGCCACTCGATCCGTCATTCGAAGACGAGCCGCCCGGCGGCGATCTCGCAGCACGTATCCTCGAGGCCCTGTCACCCACCCCGATGCCGATTTCCGAGATTGCACGCGCCAGCCAATGTTCAGCCCGCCAGTGCGCCGCCCTGTTGATGGAACTTGAAATCGAGGGCAAAGCGCTGACCCATGCGGGTGGTCTGGCCTCCAGGGCCTGACCGGAACGCAACAGGTTTGGTGAATTCCCGGCAAGCTTGAGCCTCAATGGCTGGACGCAGTTGCCGGTGCCGCTTATGCGGTTTGGTTGGAATAGAGTAAATCGGGAGGCCCCATGGGCGTCTGGAAAACTGCGTCTGCAGCCTGTCTGCTTGGCTCGCTGGGCCCGGTGGCTTTCGCGCAAGCCGTGGCTCCGGAGGCCCCGGCCGAGGCATCCCGCGTCTCGCTGACCGCAGACAATGTCTACGTGCTCGAGGAAGAGAACCTCGTTGTCGCTGAAGGCAACGTCCAGGCCGAATATGAAGGCCGGGTGATGACGGCCGACAAGCTGACCTACAACCGGCTGACCGCAAAGGTGCGCGCGCAGGGCAATGTCGTCGTCCTCGAACCCGACGGCACGCAGCGCTTCGCGGACGAGATCGAGACGGATGCGGATCTTGCCAATGGCTACGCCGCAAACTTCGCGATGCGCACACCAGAAGGCGCAACGGCGTCCGCCAATCTGGCCACGCGTGAGAACGAGACCTATAACACGCTCGACCGCGCCATCTTCACCGCATGCGCACTTTGCGAAGGCGACTCGACACCGACATGGGCGATCCGCGCCCGCAAGGCGGTCTTCAACGAAGAGTCGGGCATGTACAGCTATCGCGATGCGGTACTGGAAGTGGCCGGCATACCGGTTATCTACCTTCCCTATTTCGCGCACCCCGACCCGGAAGCTGAACGCCGCTCAGGTTTCCTGTTTCCGACGGTCGGGAGCTCGTCCAAGCGCGGGATCGTCTACCAGCAACCTTACTTCTGGGCCATTTCGCCCTATCAGGACCTGACCGTTTCGCCGATGCTGAACACGAAGGTGAATCCGCTGATCGAGCTGGATTACCGCAAGCGGTTCTGGTCCGGCCAGGTGAACTTCAATGGCAGCTTCACCTACGAGCAGAACTTCGACAGTGACGGCGAAAAATTCGGCGAGAAGGAGTGGCGCGGCCACATCTTCGGCAACGGCAAGTTCCAGATCACGGACAACTGGCTGTGGGGCTTCGGTGTCGAAAAGGCGAGCGACGACCTTTATACAAGGCGCTACGACATCGACGGCGAAAACGAGCAACGCGGTCTCTATACCAACCAGCCTCGCCTGCTGCTTTCGCAGGTCTTTGCGCAGGGCCAGTCGAGCAACTGGTATGCCGACGCATCGTTGCTCACCTTCGACAGTTTGCGATTCGACGATGCCCGCGAAGACGCCATCGCCGACGTCCTGCCGCTTGGCTATGCCGAGCGCGTCTTCGACCTGGACAAGTACGGCTATGCCAGCGTGAACATGTCGACCGCCTACCTCACGCGCGACGCAGGCGCCGACAGCCTGCGAACGTCTGTCGGATCGGAATGGTCGGTTCGCAAGGTCCTGCCCGGCGGCATCCTCGCCGAGCCCTTCGCCGAAGCGCGCTTCGACCATTACCAGATCGATGATTTTCCTGCCGCTGGCGACAGCAGCTCCGTCGAGCGCGCCTTCGGGACCGCGGGTCTGGAAGTGTCCTACCCTTTCTTCCGGCCAGGCAAATCCGTCGATATCACCATCGAACCGATCGTGATGGGCGCGGTCGGCACGAGCGGCGCGAATGAAGACGCCATCCCGATCGAGGACGGCAACTATTTCGAGCTCGACACGTCCTCCCTTTTCGAAGGCAACGCCCAGGTGGGCTATGACCTTTATGAGGGCGACAGCAAGATTTCTGCGGGGATCTCTACCGTGGCGCGGTGGAAATCCGGGGTCGAGTTCTCGGCGCTTGCCGGCAAACGCTGGCGCAACCGCAACGACCCGGCCTTCGACGAGCCCAGCGGCCTGGACGGTACGTCGAGCGACTGGGTCGGCGCCTTCGCACTCGAACTCGGCAATCCGCTGAGTATCCAGGCGAAAGTCCGCCTTGACGACGAAACCCTCGAAATGAACCGGATCGATACCGGCCTCAACCTTTCGCTCGACCGGGTCAAGGCGAACGCCCTCTATTACCAAATCAAGCAGGATGTGTCCCAGTCCGGCCAGCGCCAGGAGGGTGTACTCCTGACGTCAGAGGTCTCCGTTACGGACAATTACTTCCTGCTCTACGGGCTGCAGCGCGACATCGAAGGCAATCGCGACATCCGCCACTCGCTGGGTGTTGGATACGAGGATGACTGTTCGCGATTCGAACTGGTTTTTGAGCGATCCGAACAGATCGACCGGCAGCTCGGACCGTCGGATTCCGTCCTGTTCAGGTTCGCCCTGAAATCGCTCGGGAATGTCGGCTCGTCCAATTTCGACTGATGCGTGCACGAATGAGACCGTACTGGAATCGCTGCATTGCCTCTCGCAACTGTGACGGTATGGTTCGCCATAATTTCAGCGTCTTGCCGTGCGACACCGGCAAGCGGAGGTTCGTATGATTAGATTAGCTGCCACGGCCATCGCACTGGCCCTGACCGCACCGGCCGCGATGGCGCCCAGTCACGCTCAGGAAGCCCAGACAATCGAGGGCATTGTCGCGATCGTGAACGATCAGCCCATTTCCTATAGCGACGTACGCCAGCGCGCGAGCCTGCTGCTTCTGACACTCGGCGCGCAGCGTCCAACGCCGGAGCAGCAGCAACAGATTGCAGCGCAAGCCCTGGACGAGTTGATCGACGAGAAGCTCCAGCTTCAGGAAGCGGCCGAATACGAAGTGGAAATATCGCAGGAAGACATCAACCGCTCGATCGAGGACATGGCGCGCCAGTCGGGCCTCGACCGGGAGACGCTGATTGGCGTCTTGCGCCAGGCCAATGTCGACCCGCAAAGCCTTGAAGCACAGATGAGGGCGGAGATCGCCTGGCGGCGGATCATGGGCGGCCTTTACGGCTCGCGCATCCGGATTTCGTCCAACCAGATCGATGAGCGGCTGAAGCGCCTGGAGGCTGCCTCGCAAGAGACCCAGTACCGACTTGGCGAGATTTTCCTCTACACCGCCAATGAGACAGAGAAGCAGCAGGCCCTGCAAGGTGCCAGCACGATTATCGAGCAATTGCAGAACGGTGCCCCGTTTGAAGTGGCTGCCGAGCGCTTTTCTTCAGCGCCCACGGCGGCGACGGGCGGCGATATGGGCTTTGTTTCGCTTGAGGATGTTGATCCGGCTGTCGCCGAGGTTGTCCGCTCAATGGACGAGGCTGGACTCAGTGCGCCTATCGCTGTCGAGAACGGCGTGTACATCATTGAATACCGCGGCAAACGCGATCCTTCCGAGACGTTCACCGTGGTTGATATGGTCCGCCTCGCGGTGGGCAACAATTCCGAGGAAGACCTGCTCGCCGCAACCGCCGCGGCCTCTGACTGCGAAACCGCAAGAGAAGTGGCCAGTAACGACCCGAACCTCGAAGCCAGCGACCTTTCGGATGTGAGGCTGAGTGACCTGGGCCCTGAAGCGCAGGCGATGATCGACGCCGTCGAGATCGGCGGTCATACCGATATCATGGCAATGGGTGGTTCGCTCGGCGTGATGTATCTGTGCAATCGGGAGCAGTCGGGGGATACCCTTCCAACCCGCGACCAGATCGAGGATCAGCTCTATGGCCGCCAGCTCAACATGATCTCGCAACGCGAGCTGCGGAACCTGCGCCGGGAAGCCACAATCATCCAGCGCGGCAGCTAGGAGCCAAGGTCGGCTGACCATCGCCGCGGTGTTGCCAGCGCCGTCTTCATGGCGCACATGGACCACGCATGACGTCGCATTCTTCTTCCCTTCCTCTGGCTGTGACCATGGGAGACCCAGCGGGCTGCGGCCCGCAAATCACCGCACGCGCCTGGCAGGCCCTGCGGGAGGATGCTGGGGCACCCTTCTATGTCATCGCGGAAGCGGACCTTTTCGACTGCGCAACGCGTGACATTTCAAATCCTGCAGACGCGGCTTCCGTCTTTCCGACAGCCCTGCCTGTCCTGCCGCTCAAGGCAGACCTGCCACCGGTAGAGACCGGCAGACCAAACAGCGCGTCGGCGAAAGGCATTCTGGAGAGTATCGAAACCGCCACGCAACACGCGCTGAACGGACTTGCCGGCGGCGTCGTGACGAATCCGATCTCGAAAGCGGTGCTGTATTCGGCCGGCTTTGCGCATCCCGGCCACACCGAGTACCTCGCTGCCATCTGCGAAGAGGCTACAACCAAGCCCTGCAAGCCGGTGATGATGCTTGTCGGCGGCGGCTTGCGGGTTGCGCTTGCCACGATCCACATTCCCCTGATCAGCGTCCCGCTTCACCTGACGCCCGAACACCTCTCGGAGACGGCGCGGATTACCGCGGAAGCCCTTCACCGTGACTTCGGCATCGCCTCACCGCGCCTTGCTTTCACAGGGCTCAATCCGCACGCAGGCGAAAGCGGAACGATCGGCACCGAGGAGCGCGACATCATCAACCCGCTCGCTGCGCGCCTGCGCGCCGAGGGCATCGACATCAGCGATGCGCGTCCCGGCGACACGGTGTTTGCCGAAATGCTGGACGGGCGCTTCGATGGCATCATTGCCATGACACATGACCAGGGCCTTATTCCGGTGAAGACGCTGGATTTCTGGGGCGGCGTGAACACAACGCTCGGCCTCCCGATTGTCCGCACCAGCCCGGACCACGGCACCGCCTATGACGCCGCCCGCGACAATGAGGCTCGACCGGACAGCCTGATCAGCGCTATCAGGCTCGCCCGCAAGATGGCATCCAACCGGCTTGCTCATGTCTGAGACGGCCAATGATCCTGAACTGACGCAAGGCCGGGCCCGCAAGGCACTGGGCCAGCACTTCCTGTTCGACCCGGATATTCTCCGGCGAACCGCACTTGCAGCCGGTCCCGTCGAGGGCCGCACCGTGATCGAAGTTGGGCCGGGACCAGGTGGTCTGACCCGGGCACTGCTCAAGGAAGGCGCCGGGAAGCTTATTGCCGTCGAAGCCGATCCGCGCTTTGCAGAGGGGCTGGAAGCGTGGCCGGAAGCGGCGCAAGGCCGCCTGCACGTTCATCTGGGGGATGCGCGCAAAGTAGACTGGCCATCACTTATCGCGACCGCGGGCGGCGAAGCGCCCGCCATGATCATTGCCAACCTGCCCTACAATGTCGGCACGCCGCTGGCTGTGGACTGGCTGAAAGCCGGCGATTGGCGCGGCGAGATGGCACTGATGTTCCAGAAGGAAGTGGCGGAGCGCCTGGCGGCGGAGCCCGGCAGCAATCATTATGGCAGGCTGGCCGTGCTCGCCCATGCCGTCTGTGACGTGCACATAGCCTTCACGCTGCCGCCCGGCGCGTTCCGCCCGCCGCCCAAAGTCGACAGCGCGGTTGCCGTTCTGAGGCCGCTGCCAGCCGAAAAGCAGTTCGAGGATCTGGACGCGCTGGAAAAGGTCGCCGCGGCGGCGTTTGGTCAGCGGCGAAAGATGTTGCGGGCCTCGCTGAAAGCGCTCGCGAAGACGAAAGGTCTCGATGCGACGCAGTGGCTTGAAAGCTGTGACATTGACCCGACAGCGCGGGCCGAAACGCTCACACAAGCGGAGTTCCGAAAACTGGCCGGGGCCTTCGCAGCGGCCTGATCACGCCTCGCCCATCAGCTTGCGGACATGGTCTTCCAGGCTGAGCTGGCGCAGCCGCTTCAGCCGTTCGACCAGCAGTATCCGCTTGAGGCGCTGATAGGCGACTTCCAGGTCATCATTCACGATCGCATAGTCGTAGCGCCGCCAGTGGCGCATCTCCGCCTTGGCGTCGCGCATGCGCCGGTCGACAACCTCATCGGTGGATCCCGGGCGGGCCGCCAGCCGGGCCTGCAGGGCGTCTATGCTCGGCGGCAGGATGAACACCGAAACCACGTCGCGCGGCATCTGGTCGTGCAGCGCGTCGGCGCCCTGCCAGTCAACGTCAAAAAGGACGTCATGTCCGTCCGAGAGAAGCGCTTCGGTATCGGCACGCGGCGTACCGTACAGATTGTCGAAGACAAGCGCCCATTCGAGAAATTCCCGATTACGGATCATGGTGCGGAACTCTTCGACCGTCTTGAAATGGTAGTCGATCCCATCCTTTTCACCCGGACGCGGCGGCCGTGTCGTAGCCGAGACAGACAGCCGGATGTCGGAGAACTCTTCCATCAGCTTGCGGGCGAGCGTCGTCTTGCCTGCACCTGACGGCGAAGAGATGACGAGCATCAGCCCACGGCGTTCGCCGCGATCCTTGGGGTGTCCGCTATTCGACATTGGCGGCTTGCTCCTTGACCTGGTCCACGAGCCCTTTGAGCGCGAGTCCCTCATTCGTCAAATCGAGGCTCGCCGATTTCGAGCAGAGCGTATTGGCTTCGCGGTTGAATTCCTGGGCGAGGAAATCGAGCTTTCGGCCGATAGCGCCGCCATTTTCCAGCAGCTGCCGGGCCGACGCGATATGCGCCGTCAGCCGGTCCAGCTCTTCGCGGACGTCCGCCTTGGCCGCCGAAAGCGCAATCTCGGCCGCCATTCGGTCCGCATCGACGGATTTGTCGGCCCCAAGTTCGGCAAGCTGCTTTTCCAGCCGCGCCTTCAGCAGTCCTGGCTGGCTCGCCGCATAGTCTGTCGCACGCGCCACAGCCGCCTCAATCTCATCGAGGTGCTGACGGATCAGCGCATACAGGGCTTCACCTTCAGCCTTGCGGGCACTTGCCAGCTCATCCAATGCCTGCTCACCGGCAGATTGCAGCAGCGCAACCGCGTCTTCGTCGGTTGCAAGATCCCGCGTGGAGGACGAGCCGGTTTCGATCACACCCTTGACGGTCATCAGTGTCGCAAGCGCATCGCCATCACCGATTGGCTTCGATGAAATATTCTCATACGCGCGCACCAGCAGGTTGAGCGCTTCGGAATTGACGCTCAGCGTTTCGGGCCCGCTGCTGAGGTCTATCCGCAGGCCAACCTGCAGGTTGCCTCGCGCAAAACGCGCCTTGGCCGCCTGCTTGACCGCCTGTTCGAGCGCTTCAAAGCCAGACGGCGTATTGACCCGCACATCCAGCGAGCGGCCATTCACGCTCTTGGCTTCCCATGCCCAGCTGCCCCAGCCTGCTTCGCCCGCCACGCGGGCAAAGCCGGTCATTGAAGATACGTTTGACGTCAATTGTTCCGCTCCCGAGCGATCTCTTCGCGCTCATAGGCCCTGTACGCCGCGACATTGCGATTGTGCTCAGCCAGCGTCTCGGCAAACAGGTGCCCCCCTTTGCCGTCGGCGACGAAGAAAATGTAATTCGTCTCGGGCGGGTTCAGCACGGCCGCGATGGCGTCCCGGCCCGGATTGCAGATCGGCGTCTTCGGCAGGCCGTCGATCTGGTAGGTGTTCCAGTCGGTCTTCCGATTGAGTTCGGAGCGATACAACGTCCGGCGCTGACCCGCATTGTTGAAGAGCGGCTCGCCTTTCGAGACACCATATATCACCGTCGGATCGCTCTCGAGCCGCATGCCGCGCCGGAGCCGCTCGGTAAAAAGGCCGGCGACAAGGCCGCGCTCGCTCGCGATGCCGGTTTCCTTTTCCACGACCGATGCCAGGATCAGGGCTTCCTCAGGCGTGTCGATCGGTATGTCTTCCTGGCGGTCTGGCCAAAGCTCGGCGAGAAGGTCGTCCTGCGCCTTTTCCATGCGCTCGATCATCTGGACCCGTGTGGTGTCAGCCGAGAAGATATAGGTGTCCGGCAGAAGAGTGCCTTCGCCGATTTCCCGGTCGGGCATGTCGCCTTCAAGATCGCTGTTACCTTCCACCAGGCGAAGGATCTGGGCCGTTGTCAGGCCTTCGGGAATGGTGATGCGGTACTGGATGACGTCGCCGGCCACCAGCAGGCTGAGGATCGTCGCCACGCTCGCCCGCGGCGGGACGGCATACTCACCCACCTTGATGGCCGTCTGCTGGCCCTCAAGGCGGGCGTGGAGCCGCAGCGTTCTTTCATCCGATATGAGCCCCTGCTCTTCGAGCCGCTGGGCGACGCTGCCAAGGTGCTCTCCCGGCTCGACCTCGAAAACGGCTTCCTCGAGTGACGGGCCGGGCTTGGCGACTTCGCTTTGCAGCCAGAGCCAGCCGCCAGCGATGGCAGCGACGCCGAGAACGGCAGCCACAAAGACGAGGGCAAACAGGAATTTGAAGAGACGCATGGGTCCGACTCGACGTTGTGGCTCGCCCCACTGTGCCCCAGCAATGACGGTATGGAAACTAGTCGACCTGCTTCATGATCAGGCAGGCATTCGTGCCGCCGAAACCGAAACTGTTCGACATCGCAGCGCGCACCTGACCCTTCTTCGCCTTGTGAGGGATGAGGTCGATCGGTGTGTCCACGCTCGGATTGTCGAGGTTGAGCGTCGGCGGCATGATCTGGTCGCGGATCGCCAGGGCGCAAAACGCGGACTCGATGGCGCCGGCTGCCCCGAGCAGGTGGCCAACAGCCGATTTTGTCGATGACAGCGACAGGTTCTTGGCATGATCGCCAAACAACCGTTCAACCGCTCCGATTTCTCCCTCATCGCCCTTCGGCGTCGAGGTGCCGTGTGTGTTGACGTAATCGATTTCGGACACGTCGAGCCCGGAATGTCCAAGCGCCATTTTCATCGCGCGGTAGCCACCTTCCGAGCCTTCGGCGGGCGCCGTGATATGATACGCGTCGCCCGTCAGGCCATAGCCCACCACTTCGGCATATATCTTCGCGCCGCGCGCCTTGGCGTGCTCATACTCTTCGAGCATCACCGTGGCTGCGCCCTCGCCCATGACGAAACCGTCGCGGTCCCTGTCATAAGGCCGGGATGCCTTCTCAGGCGTATCATTGAAATTGGTCGACATCGCCTTGGCGGCACAGAAACCGGCAATGCCGATCTCGCAGATCACCGCTTCGGCCCCGCCTGCCAGCATAACATCCGCGTCGCCATACTTGATGAGGCGGGCGGAGTCGCCAATGGCATGGGCGCCGGTCGCGCAAGCCGTGACGACGGAATGGTTGGGCCCCTTGAATCCATGACGGATAGAGACCTGGCCCGAAGCCAGGTTGATCAGCGCCGATGGAATGAAGAAGGGGCTCACACGGCGCGCACCCTGCGTGTGCAGCGTGATCGCCGTATCGTAGATGGATTGCAGGCCGCCAATGCCCGACCCGATCAGGACGCCGGTGCGTTCCTTGTCGTGGTCGGTCTCAGGCGTCCAGCCGGAGTCGGCGACACATTCATCTGCCGCCGCCAGGGCATAGAGGATGAACTCGTCGATCCGGCGGCGCTCTTTCGCGCTGGCCGCCTTGTCGGGATCAAACGAGTGGGGATCATCCGGGCTGCCGCCGCCGCGGCCATCATTCCACGGGACCTGGAAAGCAATTTTGCAGGGCACGTCCTTTGTATCGAACAGGTCAATCGGACCTGCTCCGGATTTGCCGGCAATAAGCCGTTCCCACGTAGCCTCCGTCCCGCTTGCAAGCGGAGAAACGAGACCGATCCCTGTAATGACGACGCGACGCATCAGCTGACCTCCTTAGGAGACGTGAGCCTTGATGTGGGTGACAGCGTCACCGACGGTGCGGATGTTTTCCTGCACATCGTCGGGAATTTCGATGTTGAACTCTTCCTCGAAAGCCATGACCAGCTCGACCAGGTCAAGCGAGTCGGCGCCCAGGTCATCGATAAAGCTCGCAGATTCAGCGACCTTGTCTGCTTCAACATCGAGATTCTCGACAACGATCTTTTTAACACGCTCGAAAACGTCAGACATGGAAACCTCTCTCATAATGTCTGATAGGAAGACCTATCCGGTCTTGGGAAGCCCGTTAGCACGAAGATTAATCCGTCGCCAAGGGCTGTGACTGTTTGGCGACGATCCTTCTATATCATCGCCATGCCGCCATTGACGTGCAGGGTCTGGCCCGTGACGTATGCTGCTTCATCTGAAGACAAGTAGACGACTGCGCCGGCAATGTCTCCACCCTGACCCAGTTTTCCTGCTGGAATCTGGCCTAGCAGCGCCTCTTTCTGTGCGTCCGGCAGCACGTCCGTCATCGGCGACTGGATGAAACCGGGCGCAACGCAGTTGGCTGTAATACCGCGGCTGGCGACTTCCTGGGCGAGTGACTTCGTAAAGCCGATCATACCCGCCTTCGACGCGCAATAATTGGCCTGGCCCGGATTTCCGGTGACGCCCACGATCGAGGTGATGCCGATGATTCGCCCGTGGCGGCGCTTCATCATGCCCCGCATGCAGGACTTGGCCAGCCGAAAATAGGAACCGAGGTTGACATTCAGGACGGCGTCCCAGTCCTCATCTTTCATGCGCATCAGCAGGCCGTCGCGCGTGATCCCGGCATTGGCCACCAGGATGTCGAGCGGGCCAATCGCCTCTTCTGCGCGGCCGACCAGCCCATCGACAGATTCCGCGTCCGACAGGTTCGCCGTCACAATGGCAGACTCGCCGGGCAGCGTTGCCTTCACCTCTTCGAGCACACCTTCACGGGTTCCCGACAGGGCAACCTTGGCGCCCGATTCCGACAATGCCTTGGCAATCGCACTGCCTATACCGCCCGATGCGCCGGTAACGAGCGCCGTGCGCCCGGTCAGATCAAACATGATTGAAACCCTTCTCCCGGAGAATTTGTTCTTTCGCTGGCGACTGTTGTCGCCTCAGCGGAGACGTTCTGCAACCGATTCGACCTCTTCAGGCGTGCCTAATGTCAGCCCTTCGAGTTCCTTGACCGTGCGGCGGTTCATGACGGTCAGCACCTTGCCTGCGCCCGCCTCGACCGTCAGCTCGACGCCCTGGGACGCCATGAACGTAACGCTCTCGCGCCAGCGGACCTGCCCGGTGACCTGCTCGACCAGCTGTCGGCGGATCGCATCAGGATCCGTCGTCACATCGGCGGTGACATTCGCGACGAGCGGGGCCGATGGCGCCTTGATCTCGATTTCGGCCAGCGCCTTGAGCATCTGGTCGGCGGCGGGCTGCATCATCGAGCAGTGAAACGGCGCGCTGACCGGAAGCAGCATCGCCTTTTTTACACCGACGTCGCTGACTTTCGAAGCCGCAAGTTCGATCGCCGCCTTGTCGCCGGAAATCACAATCTGTCCGGGCGCATTGTCATTCGCGATCTCGCAGACCCCGCCTTCGGACGATCCGATCGCGCAGAGTGATTTTGCCTGTTCCGGATCGGCGCCCAGCAGGGCGGCCATGGCGCCCTTGCCCGCGGGAACGGCGGCCTGCATGGCATTGCCCCGGATCCGCAGCACGCGCGCCGCATCGCCGACGGCGATCGAACCGGCGGCCGCGAGGGCGGAATACTCCCCGAGCGAGTGGCCGGCCACAAAGGCCGCGTCCGCTGCCGAAAGCCCCTTCGTTTCCAGCGCGCGCATCGCCGCGACGCTGACGGCCATCAGCGCTGGCTGGGTGTTCGATGTCAGCTTCAGCTCGTCCTCGTCACCGGCCCAGATCAGCTCCGACAGCTTCTGTCCAAGCGCGTCATCGACTTCGACGAAGACGGCCCTCGCCTCCGGAAATGCCTCGGCGAGATCCTTTCCCATACCGATGAACTGGCTGCCCTGGCCGGGAAAGATGAAAGCGAATTTGGTCATGGCGTCCTGCCCTCTGACGTTCGGAATCAAGTTTTGGTCTGGCGCAGGGCCTATCCGGCTGCGCACGAGCGCGCAAGAGCGGTTGATTCTTTCGCCCAGTTGAGGTTTAAGCGCGCTCTTCACAACGGGTTGCGGTCCTGCGGTGCGGAATGAGCCGTACCAGACAGGGGCCATCGTCGAAGCGTTTCCCGCGTTTCCGGCGCCGCTGCCCAGAACCTCAGGGAACCAGAAATGGCATATTACGAACACGTGCTGATTTCCCGGCCGGACATCTCGCCTGCACAGGTCGAGAGCCTGACCGAGGAACTCACAGAATTCCTACAGAAGAACGGCGCCAAGGTCGGCAAGACCGAATATTGGGGCCTTCGCAACCTCTCCTACCCGATCAACAAGCAGCGCAAGGGCCACTATTCCCTGCTGAACATTGACGGGCCGGCCGAGGCCATCGCAGAGCTGGAGCGCCGTCAGCGTATTTCCGACGACGTCATCCGCTACATGACCGTCAAGGTCGATGTGCTCGACGACGAGCCGTCCGCCATGATGGGCCGCAAGGGCCGCAAGGACTAAGGGAGCGAACACATGTCTTCAGAAAACAACGCCGGTGATATCAACATCACCAACATCCCGGCCCGGCGCACGTTCAACCGCCGCCGCAAGGTCGATCCGTTCTCGGGCGAAGGCGCCCCGGAGATCGACTACAAGGATGTGAAACTGCTGCAACGCTACATTTCCGAGAAGGGCAAGATTGTCCCCTCGCGGATCACTGCAGTGAACGTCAAGAACCAGCGCAAGCTCGCCCGCGCCATCAAGCGCGCCCGCATGCTCGCGCTCCTGCCATTCACCGTGAAGTAAGGGGACGACCGACATGGACATCATCCTTCTTGAACGCGTCGAGAACCTTGGCGAACTCGGTGAAGAAGTCAGCGTGAAGAACGGCTTTGCCCGTAACTTCCTGCTTCCCCGCGGCAAGGCCCTGATCGCGAATGATCGTAACCGCGCCCGCTTCCAGGCCGAACGCGACGCGATTGAAAAGCGCAATGCCGACGCCCGGGCCGAAGCCCAGAAGACCGGTGACGCCCTCGAGGGCACCGATCTGGTTCTCATCCGCCAGTCGTCCGACACCGGCAATCTCTACGGTTCGGTCTCAACCCGTGACATCTCCGAAGGCCTTGCTGAAAAAGGCTTCAAGGTGACGCGCGGCCAGATCAAGCTGGACCAGCCGATCAAGACAATTGGCATCTACGAGATGGGCATTCGCCTGCACGGCGAAGTGATCGTCGACATTTCGGTCAACGTCGCCCGCTCGACGGAAGAAGCCGAACGTCAGGCCGCTGGCGAGAACATCATCGAGACGCTGCAGGCCGAACAGCAAGGCGCATCTGCCGAGCAGGCTGCCGAACTGGCTGAAGCCAGCGCCGAGCGCGATGAAGAAACCCGCGAGCACGAAGAGGACTAGTCCTTAAGCGCTCGAAAGCTACCGGAAAGGCCGCGTTCGAAAGAATGCGGCCTTTCTTTTTTTTGGCCCTGTCCAGCCACTCGCCTGTCACGCGAATCCCACAGCTATGATTGATCTGTGGACGGAGTGGAAAAGGTGCACGGGTATCTGCGAGTCAAGCCTGCAATCTCGTTCATGGCTTGGTTAAGACAGAATCAGGCTAGGCTGGAATATTGCTCATGAATGACATGTCAAACCCGCCCTCCACGATGGAGGCGCCGCACAATTTGTCGGCAGAGGCCGCCGTTATCGGCGCGATCCTCTATGACAATAATGCGTTCCAGCGCGTTGCGGACGTCTTGCGGCCGGGCGACTTCTACTCGCTTCCGCACCAGGAGATTTTCGAGGTCTGCGCGAACATGATCCAGTCCGGCCGTGTGGCCGACGGCATCACGCTGCGCGAGCATTTCGAAAAGGGTGACAAGCTGCAGGATATTGGCGGGGCGGCCTATCTGGCCGAGCTGCTGAAATCCGCCGCGTTCGGGCCGGAAATTTCCGACTACGCCCACATGATCCGCGATTTCGCGATGCGCCGCGAGCTGATCGATATCGGCGCCAGCGTGCAGCAGCGCGCCCTGAAGCCAGCGCCGGACGAGAATGGCGACCGCCAGCTGGAGCTGGCCGAACGTTCGCTTTTCGACCTTGCCGACCGGGGCTCTTCGGGCCGAGGCTTCCATACCTTTGCGTCGGCCCTGAAAGAGTCGCTGCAGATGGCCGAAGCGGCCTATCAGCGGGACGGCAAGATTGCGGGCATCGCCTCGCACCTCGATGATCTCGACCAGAAGCTTGGCGGCTTCCACAGCTCCGACCTCATTATCCTCGCCGGGCGCCCGTCCATGGGGAAGACGACGCTGGCGACCAATATCGCCTTCAACGCCGCCCATGCCTGCCGGCGCGAGACGCAGGATGACGGCTCAAAGAAAACGGTCGAGGGTGCGGTCGTGGCCTTCTTCTCGCTCGAAATGTCATGCGAACAGCTGGCCACGCGGATTATCGCCGAACGGACCGGCATCAACGCGCACCGCATCCGGCAGGGCGACCTCGACAAGCATGATTTCGAGAAGATCCGTGAAGCGACCGAAGAGCTGCAGAACCTGCCGCTCTACATCGATGACCAGGGCGGTATCTCGGTCAGCCAGCTATCCGCCCGCGCCCGCCGCCTGAAACGCACGGTCGGCCTCGACATGATCGTGATCGACTACCTGCAACTTCTCACCGGCTCTAGCGGCAAGAGCAACGAGAACCGGGTGCAGGAAATCACGCAGATCACCATGTCGCTCAAGGCGCTGGCCAAGGACCTGAATGTCCCGGTGATCGCCCTGTCGCAGCTCTCCCGCCAGGTCGAGCAGCGCGACGACAAGCGCCCGCAGCTCTCCGACCTTCGCGAGTCCGGCTCGATTGAGCAGGATGCCGACGTCGTCATGTTCGTCTACCGCGAGTCCTACTATCTCGAACGGACAGAGCCGCAGGCCTCTCCGGACGATCCGAATGCCGGGGAGAAATGGGCCAAGTGGCGTCAGCGCATGGACGAAGTCTATGGCACGGCCGAGGTCATCATCGGCAAGCAGCGCCACGGCCCGATCGGCCGCGTTGTTCTGGCGTTTGATGCGAACACGACCCGGTTTGGCAACCTCGAACGCGCCGTGCCCGAAGGGGATTTCGACGAGTAGGGGTCGACGCACCACGGGCGTGCGCGGCACATCTGAAGTAAATAGCTAAATCGCCGGCTGGATCGGGCCTTCGGCGCGGCCATGGACGAACTGGTCAACGTAATCGTTGCCGGAATTGTCGATGATGTCGGCCGGTCCACGCCAGATGATCTCACCCTCAAACAGCATGGCGATTTCGTCGGCGATCTTGCGGGCGGACGCCATATCATGGGTGATGGAGATCGAGGCGGCCCCCAGCGCCTTGACCTGCTCGATGATGAGATCGTTGATGGCATCCGCCGTGATCGGGTCGAGGCCCGTCGTCGGCTCATCGAAGAAAATGAGTTCCGGCTTGGTAATAATTGCGCGGGCGAGCGCGACGCGCTTTTGCATGCCGCCTGACAGTTCTGCCGGATAGAGATCAGCGATGGAGGCGCCAAGGCGGACCTTCTTCAGCGTGTCGATGGCACGCTCCTTCGCCTCGGCCCGCTTCATCTTCTCGGCATTGAGCAAACGGAAGGCGACATTCTCCCAGACCGGCAGCGAGTCGAACAGCGCCCCGGACTGGAACAGCATGCCCATGCGCGCGCGCATCGCTTCGCGCTCCTTGCCCTGCTCATGGGTGACATCGTCGCCATCGAAAAAGATCTTGCCAGAATCCGGGGTCATCAGGCCGAGCGCGTTCTTCAGCATGACCGACTTGCCCGAGCCCGACCCGCCCAGGATGACAAGCGACTGGCCGGGCGACACATCGATGTTCACGCCGCGCAGGACATGGTTCGAGCCGAAGCTCTTCTTCACGTCTTTCAGTTCGAGGATGGGCTGGGTCATGAGGCTCTACAGTCCAATATTCACAAACAGCGTCGACATCATGTAGTTCGCCGCCAGGACAAGGACGGCCGCGCCAACCATCGAAAGCGTCGCCGCGCGGCCGACACCGGTCGCGCCAGCCTTTGACTTCGAGCCCTGATAGCATCCCATGATGGCAATCACCGCGCCGAAGACGACCGCCTTGATCAGGCCGACCAGGACATCATCCATGGTCAGGAAGTCCATCGTGTTGCGGATATAGGTTGTGGAGTCGAAGTCGAGGGCGAAGACGCTGACCAGCCAGCCGCCCATCACGCCGATAATGTCAGCCACCAGGACCAGCATCGGCAAGGTCAGGCAGGCCGCCAGGAAGCGCGGCGCATAAAGATAGCGGAACGGATTGGCCGAGAGTGTCTTCAGCGCGTCGATCTGCTCGGTCACCTTCATGGCGCCGATTTCGGCCGCGATGCCTGCGGTGACGCGGCCGGCCAGCATCAGGCCGGTAATCGTTGCGCCGAGCTCGCGCGTTATCCCGAGGACGACAATGTTCGGCACGAACTGCTCGGCCCCAAACCGGTTGCCGCCCGTATAGATGTTGAGGGCCAGCGCCGCGCCGATGAACACCGCCGAAAGGCCCACGACGGGAAGCGAATAGAAGCCGATGGCGATCATCTGCTTCCACAGCTGCGCCAGGTTCCAGGGCGGCGTCAGCGCCGCGCCGATCACCTGCCCCGCATAGATGCCAAGCCGGCCCACCTCTGCGAACAGGCTGAGCGCGGCGCGGCCGATCCAGGCCAGCGGATTGGGGATGCCGCCGGATTTACTCGTAGATGCGTCTGACACGATGTCCCAGTCCCGTTACAAGTTCATAGCCGACGGTGCCGGCGCGTTTGGCCTGGTCCTCAAGCGGAACCTCAGGCCCGATGAATTGGGCGAATGCGCCCGGTTTGGCAAGTGGCCCAGCTGTTGTGACGTCAATTGTAATGAGGTCCATCGAGACCCGCCCGACAATCGGGCAGCGATGACCGCCAAGGCTTGCATAGCCCCGGTTCGATGCCGAGCGCGGAAAGCCGTCGCCATAGCCCAGCGCGACCGTCGCCAGACGGCGCGGCGTGTCGAATGTCCACTCCGCCCCATAGCCTGCCGCTTCACCGGCCTGCACGTGCTGCACCGTCAGGATGGGCGCCTCGAGCGTCATGCCCGGCAGGAGCGTGACATGCGCAGGCGGGACCGGGCCGCCGCCATAGAGACCAATGCCAGGTCGCGTCACATCCATGCCGAACGCCCCGCCAAGGTAGCAGCCTCCGGTATTTGCAAGACTTTTCCTTGCGCCTTCGAATGGCGCGCTGAGCCCGGCGAACTGCTCGCACTGGCGGGCATTGAGCGGATGGTCCGGCTGGTCACTGTCGACCAGGTGCGACATGACGTGGACTGGCGGGGCTCGCCTTGCCGCTTCCACAAGGGCCGGCACGTCGTCCGGCCGGATGCCGAGACGGTTCATCCCCGTATCGATATGGACAGCATAGGGCGCTTGCTCCTCCCCTGCGAGCCATTCGGACAGCGCGGGCAGCGAGTTGATGACCGGGACCAGACGCGCTGCGCCGACCGCAGCCCTGTCATCGCGGCCGGCGCCATTGAAAACGAAAATGTCAGGATCTGCGCCGACTGCCTCGCGCAGGGCGAGGCCTTCTTCGACATAGGCGACAAAGAATGTCCGGCAGCCCGCATCGCGCAGGGCCCGTGCAACCCGGCCGGCGCCATGGCCATAGGCGTTCGCCTTCACGACAGCGCCCGGTTCACTGCCCGGCTTACAGGCCGCGATAGTCCGCCAGTTGGCGGTGATATGATCGAGGTGGATACGGGCGCGTGGAGACAGGCTCATGCCTCAAGCGTTTAATGGGCGTCGTCCAGCGCGCAAACCGCAAATGTCCGCGCCTTCCACGGTTGCTGGGCGCTATTCCACGGCTGCCGTCTGGCCGTCACCCGGTTTCCTGACTGTGCGGCCCCATCTGAAATCGGGATTTCTCCACGACTGAACTGCAAGCCCGGATTTCCATTATATTACGCATGTAACTCGCGCAAATTGAAGATCGGAAGGCGCCATGACACGCACCGGCTCCAAGCCCACTACCGCCTGTCGGCGGGTTCAGCCTGCCGCCCTATTGGCGATGTTCGAACCACTTACAACGGCTCAACGCAACGAAGACCGCGCCTGGTCGGAACCCGGCCCCACCCTGCCCGCCGTCACCGCGCGGGATCGTGTCTAGCATGCGGACGTGCAGTCGCCGCCCGGACTCGGTTCGAGCCGGGCGGCCTGCCTGGTGATCAGAGCGGCTTTGTTCAACCGCGGGCCGCATCAAGTGCGGCGCGACGCTCTTGGGTCGTGCCCACTGATTCTATTGCCTTTTCGACGGCATCATCGACACAACGGCGCTCCATGCGGATTTCCTCGAGCGACTTCATGCCATTGCGGACACCGCAGACTTTTTCCGCGGCGCTCTCGATCCGGCTCAGCACGAGCTTCGCGCCGGCGCGGGATTCGACATCGATACCGGAATAGTCGACAGTGGTCTGGTGTTGGGTTTGGATCTGGTCGGCAAGCGCTGGAGCCGCCGTGACGGTCATCAGGGTTGCGGTGATAAGGCCAGCAAGAACAGAACGGGACATGGGTAATTCCTCTCTCTCATTTTTATCGACCCTGATTTTCCCGAGCCCCACCTTCCTAGCAGACCTTATCGTTTTTCAATAATTAATTCCTTGTAATGTTACAATTGTAATTATACACTGGTCTCTTCCCCTCTGGCGCGCATCACATTAGCCCGAAGAGCCATGGCCCGCTCTACAACGACCTTCGTCTGCCAGTCCTGCGGCGCCGTTCACCCCAAATGGGGTGGGCGCTGCGAGTCATGCGGTGCGTGGAACACACTCGTCGAAGAGGAAGCGGTATCGGCCGCGCCGGGCGGTCTGGCGGCGCCCAAGACGCTGTCCCGGAAAGCGGGCAAGGTTGAGCTGACAAGCCTCAGCGCGACGAGCGAAGCGCCGGAAAGACACACGATCGGCGTCGAGGAGCTCGACCGCGTCTTCGGCGGCGGGCTTGTCCCCTCCTCTGCCACACTGATCGGCGGCGACCCCGGCATCGGCAAGTCGACGCTGCTCCTGCAAGTTGCCGCCCGTCTCGCCCGCAATGGGCTGAAGACAGTCTACGTCTCGGGCGAGGAAGCCGCCGCGCAGATCCAGGAGCGGGCCCGCCGGCTGAAGGTCGCCGAAAGCCCCGTCGACCTCGCCACGGAAACAGATCTCCGGAAAGTCATGGCGACGCTGAAGGCCGCGCAACCCGATTTCGTGGTCATCGACTCGATCCAGACCATGTGGTCCGACAGCCTGGAAGCGGCGCCCGGCTCGGTCGCGCAGGTTCGCGCCTGCGCACAGGAGCTGACACGCTGGGCCAAGAAGTCCGGCGTTGCGCTTATCCTTGTCGGCCATGTCACCAAGGAAGGCCAGATCGCCGGTCCGCGCGTGGTCGAACACATGGTCGACACAGTCTTCTACTTCGAAGGTGAGCGCGGCCACCAGTTCCGCATCCTGCGGGCCGTCAAGAACCGGTTCGGGCCGACCGACGAGATCGGCATTTTCGAAATGCACACTTACGGCCTTGCCCCGGCGCGCGAGCCCTCCGCGCTCTTCCTGTCCAGCGACAGTGAGACATCCGGCGGCGCGGCGGTCTATGCGGCCATGGAGGGATCGCGTCCCGTCCTCGCCGAAGTGCAGGCGCTGGTCTCGGCGTCAGCCTATGGCACGCCAAGGCGCAGCATCGTGGGCTGGGACTCGAACCGGCTGGCGATGGTGCTGGCGGTGCTCGAGGCCCGCTGCGGCATCTCACTCGGCGGGCGCGACGTCTATCTCTCAGTGGCTGGCGGCTACCGAATCAGCGAGCCGGCCGGTGACCTTGCCGCCGCTGCAGCCTTGCTCACATCGCTTGCAGACCGGCCTGCGCCAGAAAAATCTGTCTTCTTTGGCGAAATCGCGTTGTCGGGCACAATCCGGCCCGTCGCCCGTATGGAACAAAGGCTTAAGGAGGCCCAGAGGCTGGGCTTTCGCCATGCATTCGTCCCGGAAGGCAGCTTCTCGGCAATTGAAGGGTTGACCGTGACGGGCCTCGCACGGCTATCTGAACTCGTAGAGTTACTCGGTCCGGAAACAGACGCATGATGGACGCCCTCACAGCCTTTGACGCGATTGTGATCGTCCTTCTGATCATATCGACGCTCATGGCCCTGGCCCGCGGCTTCATGCGGGAACTGGCGACGCTCGGCGCTTTCATCGCTGCCCTGGCCGCCGCCTATTATGCCCGCCTCTTCCTGCGCGGCGTGCTGAACAGCGTGATGCCGGAAGATTCACCGGACTGGTTGCCAGACCTCATCCTGTTCATCGGCTTCTTCCTGCTGGTCTATGTGGTCGTCGCCTGGCTCGGCGCGAGCCTGTCGAAATCGATTCAGGGGGCAGAGGGCGTCAGCGCCTTCGACCGGATCGCGGGGGCCGCTTTCGGCTTTGCGCGGGGTGCGGTCGTGCTGGTCTTTTTCGTCTTCCTGATGCGCATGGCGCTCGACCAGGACCGCATTCCTGAATGGATCCGGGACGCCCAGACCTACCCCCTCCTCGAGCGCGGCGCCGAGTATGTCAAAGATGTCGCGCCGCAGGTCGGTGAGCGGGTCCAACAGCGCCTTCCACTTGACGAGTCACCTGTCGCCCAATAACTCGCAGTCATATTTTCATGACAGCGGAGTCGCGATGTTCTGGGATCATGATGACGACAAGCCTCGCGAAGAGTGTGGCGTCATAGGCGTCTACGGACACCCCGAAGCATCGCTTCTGACAGCCCTCGGCCTTCACGCCCTTCAGCATCGCGGACAGGAAGCCTGTGGTATCGCCACATTCGACGGCGAGAAGTTCCACAATGAACGCCATATGGGCCTCGTTGGCGAGAATTTCGGAGGCGACCTGCATGCTCGCCTTCCCGGCCACTCGGCCATCGGCCACAATCGCTACTCGACCCAGGGCAAGCCGGCGCTGCGCAATATCCAGCCGATCTTTGCCGACCTCGCCTCGTCCGGTTTCGCGGTCGCCCACAATGGCAACATCACCAATGCCCGGGCGCTGCGCCGTGACCTGATCGAGAAAGGCGCAATCTTCCAATCGACGATGGACACCGAGGTCGTCCTGCAGCTTGTCGCGCGCAGCCCCAAACCGCTGATGCGCGACCGCTTCCAGGAGGCGCTGACCTATATCGAGGGCGGTTATGCGCTGGTTGGCCTGACGAACAAGAAGCTCATCGGCGCACGCGACCCGATCGGCCTGCGCCCGCTCGTCCTTGGCAAGATCGGTGAGGGCTGGGTCCTCGCCTCGGAAACCTGCGCCCTGGACATCATCGGCGCAGAATTCGTTCGCGAGATCGAGAATGGCGAAGTCGTCATTATCAGCAAGGACGGTGTCGAAAGCTATTTCCCCTTCCCGAGGCGCCCAGAGGCGCCTTGTCTTTTTGAGTATGTCTACTTTGCCCGCCCCGACAGCGTCGTTCAGGGCCGCAGCGTCTATGAAGTGCGCCGGCGCATGGGCAACCAGCTGGCCCGCGAGAACCCTGCCGATGTTGATGTGATTGTCCCGGTTCCCGACTCCGGCGTGCCGGCCGCCATCGGCTTTTCGGAAGCCAGCGGCGTGCCCTTCCAGCTAGGCATCATCCGCAGCCACTATGTCGGGCGGACCTTCATCCAGCCGACCCAGTCCGGCCGTCAGACATCGATCTCGCGCAAGCATTCGCCGAACAAGGCCGTGCTTGAAGGCAAGCGCGTGCTGCTGGTCGACGACTCCATCGTTCGCGGCAACACGTCCAAGCGGATCGTCAAGATGGTCCGCGATGCGGGCGCGCGCGAGGTGCACTTGCGCTCGGCCAGCCCGCCCATCGTCCATCCGGACTTCTATGGCATCGACATGGCCGCCCAATCGGAACTGATCGCAGCCAATCACTCGCTGGAAGAGATGCGGGATTTCCTCGGCGTGGAATCGCTCGGCTTCCTGTCCGTTCCAGGCCTTTACGCGGCCATTGGCGTCGAACGGAATGTCGAGATGCCGCAATTCTCCGACCATTGCTTCACCGGTTGCTACCCGACACGGCTGGTCGATCACATGCGCGACGAAAGCTCGAAGGAAAGACAGCTTTCCCTTCTGGACTAGGCGCGCCGGCCCGGCTACGCCGCCCGCATGGACAAACGCATCACCCTCGTTACCGGCGCCTCACGCGGCATCGGCCAGGCCGCCGCCCTCGAACTCGCGCGGCGCGGCCATCATGTCGTTGCCACCGCCCGCTCGAAGCTGGCGCTGGAGAAACTCGACGATGAGATCAAGGCACTCGGCGGCACAGCCACGCTGGTGCCGATGGACCTCAAGGACAAGACCGCCTTCGAAACGCTCGGCCAGGCGCTCGCAACCAAGTTCGGCCGGCTGGACGGCCTGCTCGGCAATGCCGGTGTTCTCGGCACGCTGGGGCCGCTACAGGCGATTGGCCCGCGCAGCTTCGAGGAAACGATCGAGGTGAACCTGACGGCGAACTGGCGCCTGATCCGCGCCATGGCCCCGCTGCTGCAGCGCTCGGAAGCCCCGCGCGCGGTGTTCATCTCTTCAGGCGTCGTGCCTCGGCCCCGCGCTTTCTGGGGGCCTTATCAGGCGTCCAAGATGGGGCTGGAAGGTCTCGCCTTTGCCTGGGCGGATGAAAACGAAAACCTGCCGCTTCGCGTCAACATCTTCGACCCGGGTGCCACGCGCACCGGCATGCGCGCCGAAGCCATGCCGAGCGAAGACCCGATGAGTCTGCCTGCACCTGAAGAGGTCGTGCAGCAGCTGGTACCGCTTCTGGAAGAAAGCGAGACCCGCACGGGCGAGCGGATCGTATTCGCAAAGTAAGCTCCACCTGTTGCTGGTGGAACTCGTCGCATGACCAGGCCTACTTCTTCTTCGTGCGCCGCCGCCCTTGCGCCTTGTCGGCATAAGGGTTGGCGCCCTGGCGCACAAAGAGGCGGATCGGCACGCCCTGCATGTCGAAGGCTTCGCGAATCCCATTGACCAGGAAGCGCTTGTACTGCTCAGGCATGTGCTCGCCGCGCGAGGCGATCAGTACGAAGGTCGGCGGGCGGGACTTCATCTGCGCCATGTAACGCGGCTTGATCCGCTTGCCGTGGACGGCTGGCGGCGGATGGCGCTCGATCGTGTAGCGCAGCCAGCGATTTAGATCGCCCGTCTTCACGCGTGCACACCAGTCGTCATAGACCTTTGCCACCGCTGGCATGAACCGCTCGACTCGCTTGCCGGTCAGGCCCGACAGCGTCACCAGCGGCGCGCCCTTTGCGTTGGGCAGCAGGCGTTTGGCAAGCTCGGTGAGCTCGCGCATCTTCTGGGCGTGGTTCTCGACCGTATCCCATTTGGAAATGACGAAGACGAGGCCGCGGCCTTCGCGGATAGCGAGATCGGCGATCTGCAGGTCCTGCTTCTCGAAGGCATCGTCCGGATCCATGACCAGGGCGATGATGTCGGCATATTTCAGAGAGCGGACCGTTTCGCCCGTCGACATGCGCTCGAGCTTTTCCTGCACCTTCGACTTGCGGCGCAGGCCCGCCGTGTCGACCAGCTTGACCTTGCGGCCTTCATACATCCAGTCGACAGAGATGGAATCGCGCGTGATGCCGGCTTCCGGGCCGGTGAGGACGCGTTGCTCGCCAAGCAGCTGATTGATCAGCGTCGATTTGCCTGCATTCGGGCGCCCGACAATGGCCAGCCGGATCGGTTTCTTGCGGGCTTCCTCGCGCGCGGCAAGCTGGGCTTCGGCCTCGGCAGCATCATCGATGCCGGCCGCTTCTAGCCGGGCGGTCAGCTCTTCCTCGGACAGGTTCGGATCGTCTACGTCGATTTCGGCGAGCTGGTCGAGGATCTCATCATTGAAGCCCTCGCCTTCGGCGGCGTCGTCCTCGACGAAAGCGGCCTCGAAAGCTTCCTCGCCCAGCGCGGCGCGGATCGCACCATAAAGCTCTCCCATGCCCTCGCCGTGCGCGCCCGACAGGCCGACCGGCTCGCCGAAGCCGAGGCCCCAGGCTTCCGCGATACCAATATCGCCGCGATTGCCCTCAGCCTTGTTGGCCGCCAGCACCACCGGAATGTCGGCCTTGCGAAGGACTTCGGCGAAGCTCTCATCCGTCGGCGTGACGCCATCGCGCGCATCGATCAGGAACAGGGCGAGTTCCGCCTCCCGGATCGCGACCTCCGTCTGATGGCGCATACGGGATTCCAGGCTGTCATCGTGGACGTCCTCGAACCCGGCCGTGTCGATCAGGATAAGTGGAAGGTCTGCAAGCCGGCCGGGCGCTTCCTTGCGGTCGCGCGTCACGCCCGGCTGGTTGTCGACAAGCGCAAGCTGCTTGCCCGCCAGACGGTTGAACAGCGTCGACTTCCCGACATTCGGCCGGCCGACAATTGCGATCTTCAGCGGCATAAGCCGACCCTTCCCAGTGCACGCCCCGACCCAAGCGGGGCAAAGCGCGACCGTTTAACGGATCGCGATCAGGCGCGCATCATCTGTCAGCACAAAAATCTTGTCGCCAACTGAAATCGGTTCGAGATAGACCGGGTCCTTGAGCTCCAACGAGCCGATCCGTTCGCCGGTCTGCGGGGACAGCGCGATCAGTCCGCCGAGCGAATTCACGACGATCACCTGGTTAGACGCGACGATCGGCCCGGCATAGGCGATGCGGCCCTTCTTCTTCTTCTGTTTCTCGTACTGGCGCAGCTGGGTCACCCAGTAGACTTCACCGCTATTGGCCTGGATCGCCGCGACGCGGCCATCGGTTCCGCTGATGAAAATGTAATTTCCGGCAAGCGCAGGCGCAGACGTCGAACCAACCGGCTGAACCCAGACCCGGTTGCCCGTACGACCGTCAATTGCCGCCATCACGCCAGACTGGTTGGCCGCGAAGACCAGGCCACCGCCGATGACGGGGCGCGAGGCAATGTCGTTGATCGAGGAGATCGGCGTGAAACGGCCCGGCCGCGACAGGGCCTCGGTCCACAGCCGGCGACCATTGGCGGCGAGATAGGCGATAATCTCCCCGGACGAATAGGGCGTGATCACGATGTCTTCGACAGCCGCTGAACTTGGCGACCCGAGCACGCGCGCAGATTCGGCAATCGCCTGGTCGGACCAGAGAATGCGGCCGGACTTCACGTCGAGCGCGAAGACTTCATTGTTGTTGGACGAAACATAGGCGCGGCCGTCCTTGATCGTCGGAGAGCCGGTCATCGGCGCTTCCATGTCGGTGCGCCAGATTTCCGAGCCGTTCGAGGCACTAAGCGCACTGACGAAACCGAAGCCGCTGGCAACGATCAGTGTGTCGCCGGACAGCGCGAGGCCTGAGCCAACACCGATATCGTCGCGGCGGTTGCCGGAGTCGAGCTCGCGCGTCCAGAGCCGGTCACCCGTATCCAGGTCGAATGCACGGACCGTCTGGCGGGAATCGATCACGAAAATGGCCGAATTGCTGGCAACGGGCGGCGTTGTCAGGGCCGATTTGCGGGTCGACCCCCGTCCGGCATCGACGCTCCATGCGATCTGCAATGCCTGCGCGGCGGCAACATGGCCGGCGGTCTTGCTGGGCCCGGCTCCGGCCTGCGGCCAGCTGTCGAGCGGCTGGGCGGCCGGCAGGGTGATCTCGGCACCGCTCAGGTCTGAGCTGGCCTCAATGACCTCGTCGCCGAGCACCATCTCGATCCGTCCGGCCTTTTCCTCTGCGGAAAGGCGTTCCTTTTCAGCCTTGCGGTTGCCGAAAACCGAACAGCCGCCAAGGGCAAGCACAAGGATGCCGCCAATGGCGAGGCGCGCGTACTGGGTCTTGTTCATTCCTGTTGATCTCCATCGGTTGCGGGCGCCTGGCCTTCGCCCCCGTCAGCCGTTGTTTCGGGCTGCCCTTCTGCCGGCTGCGTCGCAGGCGCAGCTGCGGGCAAGGCAGCAAGCGCGCGAATCGCACGCTGGCGGACACCTTGCGGCACATAAGGACTGTCCAGTCTCAGGAAACCGAACTGCTCCCTGGCATAGTCAAAATCGCCTTCGGCCACCGCCATCGACGCGAGAAGTTCCAGTGCGAGTGCGCCGAATTGCGTATCTTCATTGGCCAGCGAGCCGAGATAGGCCTCGACGTCCTGGCGCGACGCCGTTTCGGATTTCAGATAGGCCGCCTTGAGACGTGACAGCTTGCCGATGGGCGTATCCTGAGCCGCGGCCTGCTCGAGTGCAGCGATGGCAGCCGCCCTGTCGGCATTTCCCTGCAGGCGCGCTTCGGCCAGGAAGTTCGCGGCAAGTGGCGCGATGCGTGCGTCGCTATCCGCCAGCGCCTCGAACCCCTCAGCCGCAGACTGAAACTCCTGATCAGCCAGAGCGTTGCGCGCGGTCTCGAAGGCCTGCGCATTCTGCTCGGCGCTCTGGGTCGTCCGGTGCTGGAGATACTCGTTCGCGGCCACGCCGCCGATCAGCAGGGCCGCCGCGATATAGGCGAAGACACCGTACTTCTTCCACAGCCTTTCGGCCCTGTCCTGGCGGAGGCCTTCCTCGACTTCCTCAAAGATATCAGCCACTTGGGACACTCCAATTACTGGCCAGTCTATTCGTTCGCGCACCCTAACCCCGGGGCTGGTCCCCGGCAACGCGCGAAAGCGGTTCGGCCTATTGTTTCATCAGCTTGTAGGTTTCTGCCGCGCCCGGAAAGCGCCGCGCCCGCACGTCGGCGGCATAGGCCTCTACGGCTTTTCCGATATCCGTTCTGAAATCGGCATATTTACGAACGAATTTCGGCACCCAGTCGAACACGCCCAGCATGTCCTGCGTCACCAGCACCTGACCGTCGCAGGCGGCCGAGGCCCCGATGCCGATCGTCGGGCAGGACACCGCTTTCGTGATCTCTTCGGCGAGATCTTCCGCGACCCCTTCGACCACGATGGCGAATGCGCCGGCCTCTTCGGCGGCCTTGGCCTCCTTCATGACGCGGGCGCGCTCATCCTCATTGCGGCCTTGCGCACGGAAGCCGCCCGTCACATTGACCGCCTGCGGTCTAAGGCCGACATGCCCCATGACGGGCACCCCGCGCTCGACAAGGTGGGATATCTGGTGGGCTGCATAGGCCCCGCTTTCCAGTTTCACCGCCTGGCAGCCGGTTTCCTTCATGATCCGGGCCGCGTTGAGGAAGGCCTGGTCGGCATTCGTCTCATAGGACCCGAACGGCATGTCGACGACGACGAAGGCCTGGCTGGAGCCGCGCATGACGGCCTGCCCGTGCAGGATCATCATATCCATCGTGACGGCCACGGGCGTATCGAGACCGTGCACGACCATGCCGACGGAATCGCCGACCAGCAGCACGTCGCAATGCGGATCGAGGATTTCGGCCGTCGGCGCGTCATAGGCCGTCAGGACGACCAGCGGATCGCCGCCCTTGGCGGAGGCGATGTCGCGAACGGTCTTGCGGCGAATCTGGGTTTGCTTTGACATGCGATGTGCCTTAGCGCGCCCCCTTCGCAACCTCAAGAAAGCATGTAATCAGTCGGGCAAGATGACCGATTCGACACGAACTGTTCTGGCTGCTGCAGCGCTCTACAGCGTGGTCGCCTTTGCCATCGGCTTCGTGTTCGGCGCGCTCCGCCAGCTTGTTCTCATCCCCTGGCTGGGCGAGCGGGCCGGGCATTGGGCCGAATTCCCTCTCGTCACCGCCAGCATCATGGCGTTCGGCATCTGGCTCTCGCGCAGACGAGGCCTTGGCGAAACGACGGCCCTGCTGACCGGCTTCGGCGGGGTGATCGCGCTGCTGGCGATCGAAAGCGTCTTCGCCCTCGGCCTCATGGGCATGAGCGTCGAGGCGTTTCTGTCGAACTTCAACATCATTGAAGGCGCCCTTTTTCCCTACGGCCTCGTCCTGATGGGACTGGCGCCGTGGGTTGCAGCGCGCCTCAGCCGCTAGGCCGGCATTGCCGGGACACCGAACAGGATCGGATGCAGCCAGAAGGCAATGGCAGCATAGACACCAAGCCCGACCACAACCGACAGCACATCGCCCATGACGTTCGGCTTGAGGTCTGCCGGCGGACCGTTGTCGCCGCGCTTCTTGACGGCGATCCGGTCGATGACGCCATAGGCCAGGAAGCTGCCGAACAAGATGATCGAGTTCAGTTCGCCATTGGCTAGCAGGTGTCCAAGCGCCCAGAGCTTCACCGCAACCAGCATCGGATGCTTCAGCGTCTTCTTGATATGGCCCGCCGGCATGTAAGCGGCGACGAGGATGGGCAAAGCGAGCAGCTGGAACAGCATGTTCACATGCTTCAACCAGACCGGCGGCACCCAGATCACAGCCGATGGCCGCATGGCGCCATAGCCATAGATGATCAGCACGAAACCCGCGATCGTGAGCAGGCTGTAGAGGCCCATATAGGGGCCGTAGCCCATCTTCGTGCGCAGATCGCTGCCCGGCGCGCGCGAGCGGAACGCCGAGAACAGGTGCGGTCCGAAGAACAGGACAAGCCCGGCCAGTAAGTATGTCATGATCAGCCCTCCCAAACTTTCCTGAGCATGTCCTGACTTGGCCCCGTCTGCAAGCCGCGCGCATTCGTCCGCAAGACAGCCTGCCCGCCGCTTGCTAGAGCGCAAGCATGGATAGGCGGATCGCACTCATTGCCGGCGGCGGCATTGGCGGGCTGACAGCGGCCCTCGCGCTGTTGCAGCGCGGCTGGGGTGTTCAGGTGCTTGAAGCTGCGCCAGCCATCGAGGAAGTTGGCGCCGGGCTGCAACTGAGCCCGAATGCAATGAAAGTGCTGGACGCACTCGGTCTGGCGCAGGCGGTCGAGGCGCGGGCCTTCGAACCTGAAGCGCTTGAGCTCAGGCTCGGCCGGTCCGGCCAGCAGGTGTTCCAGATTGCGGCAGGCAAAGCCGCGCGCAAGCGCTGGGGTGCGCCCTATCTCCATATCCACCGCGCCGATCTGCTCGATGTCCTCGAACAGGCGGTCCGGCAGCATCGGCATGCCGCCATCCGCCTTGGCGCGAAGGCCGTCTCGTACAGTCTCGCCGGGGATGGCGCACAGCTGAACCTGGCCTCGGGCGAGCCGCTGGCCGGTGATCTCGTCATCGGCGCCGACGGCATACGCTCAGCCCTCAGAGACCAGATGCTCGGCCCTGATCAGCCCCGCTTCACGGGGAATCTTGCCTGGCGGATGACGGTTCCTCTGGACCGGCTGAAAACGCCGCCGCCGCCGACCGCCTGCGTCTGGGCCGGGCGCGGACGCCATGCCGTGACATACCGCCTGCGCGGTGGCGCGCTGGCAAACCTTGTCGGCATCGTCGAACGCTCGGACTGGACAGGCGAAAGCTGGACCGAATCCGGCACGCGGGACGACGCGCTGTCCGATTTCAGCGGATGGGTGCCGCAGGTGACCGAAATCATTGAAAAGGCGGACTCGCTGTTTCGCTGGGCCTTGTTCGACCGCGCGCCCCTCTCGGGCTGGCATGACGGTGCTGTCGCGCTGCTCGGCGACGCGTGCCATCCGATGCTCCCCTTCATGGCGCAGGGCGCGGCCATGGCGATCGAGGATGCGTGGGTCATGGCGCAGGCGCTGGAGGCGTCACAATCGGTCGAGCGGGGCCTCGCCCTCTATGAAACCCGGCGCAAGCCGCGCGCTTCGCGCGTGCAGGCCGCCTCGCGCGCCAATATGAAGACATTCCATCGGCGCTCGCCGGCCATGCGGCTGGCGACATATGGGCCGATGTGGCTTGCCAACCGGGCCGTCCCCGGCTTCGTCCAGTCACGTCAGGACTGGATCTATGGCGAGGATGTCACTGCGAGGGATCGATGATCACGCGTCCGACAACGCGGCGTTCTTCCATGTCGGCAAAGGCCTTGCGCCAGTCATCGAGGCCGTAAACCGCGTGAACATGCGGGCGGACCGCCTTGCGTGCGACAAGATCCCAGACCGCTTCCATGTTTTCGCGGCCCCGTTCCGGAAAGCGGCGGCCATATTCGCCGGCGCGAACACCAACGACAGAAAAGCCTTTGATCAGCGGCATGTTCACCCCGATCTGCGGGATCCGCCCCGAGGCAAAGCCGATGACGAGAAGCCGGCCATCGAAGCCGATGCAGCGCACGCTCTCGTCGAAAACGTCGCCGCCTACCGGATCATAGATGACATCAGCGCCGCCGCCGGTCACCTCTTTCACCTTCTCGCGGAAGCCGTCATTGACGTTGATCAGCACCTCCGGATCGTAGGCCTGCCGGATCTTCTCCAGCTTCTCCTCGCTCGATGCCGTTGCGATGACGCGCGCGCCGAGATGCTTGCCGAGATCGACTGCCGCGAGACCGACTCCCCCGGCGGCCCCATGAACGAGCAGCCACTCGCCTGGCTGGAGGTTGGCGCGCCGGACGAGTGCGACATACGCCGTCAGATAGGCCGAACCGACAGCAGCTGCGCTCGCAAAATCAAGATGATCGGGAATGGGCCGGACGGCCGACGCCTTGTAGACCCCGTACTCGGCAAAAGCGCCGCCAAGTCCGCCGGTCACCACCCGGTCGCCGACAGACAGGCCGGTTACATCAGGCCCGATGGCAGCGACCTCGCCGGAAACATCGCCGCCTGGCGTGAATGGAAGGTCCGGCTTGTGCTGGTAGCCGCCGCGCGTCATCAACAGGTCAGGAAAGCCGAGACTGCCAGCCCGGATCTTCAGCAGGATGCCGCCGCTGTCAGGTTTGGGAACGGGAATGTCGCGCAGTGCGCAGCCTTCGAAATCTTCGGCAAGCGTTTCGACCCTCAGGGCCCTCATCGTTTCCGGGAGACTCATGATCGCCTTTGCGCTGCTGCCAACTGACAGGCGCGATTTAGGCGAGACGGACGCTGGAAGTCCATCTTTACTCCGGGGCAAAGGCCATCGCCTGGCCTACTGACCCATCTCCTCGCGTATGGCTTCCTCGATCAGGCGGGCCTGCTCTTCTGCCTTGGCGCGCTCGGCGGCCTGACGGTCGAGTTCGGCCTTCTTCCTGCGCTCGGCTTCCGGCCCGAACAGGACATTGAAGAGGTCACGCTGGCTCGGCTTGTCGAGCGGATTGTCTTCCAGCCAGGCCAGTACGGCGCAATTGTCCTCGAAGACGCGCCCCTCTTCTTTCAGATAGTCGAGAATGGCTTCCTGCGGCGGGCTTAGCGGGCAGTCGCCGCTCAGCTTTGCCGGCAGGACGTCTCCGACCTTGCTTTCATCGATGTCGAAGCGGTCGGCGACCGTGTCCGGATCGATCTGGTCGGCCAAGCCGCCGGCCTCGACGGCCGAGGAGCCGATCTGGTCGAAGCTCGCATTGCTGCGTTTGCCGGTGTCGTCCGAATTGTTGCCGAGCTGGCCAATGGACGCGCTACGGTCGGCATAGGCCGCGAGCGCCAGCAACGCCGCAAGCGCGGAAGCAAACAGGATAACCCGCATTCCGACCAAGCTCCTCAGTTACCGGTTTGCGTGACGATGACGGTCGAGTTGCCGTACTGCGTCACCGCGAAACCGAGATTGTTGCCGGTCTGAACATGCTCGAAAACATTGTTGCTGCCAAACTGCTTGGCGGCGGAGAGATTATTGTCGCCGGTCTGCATTAGCTCGTATTCATTATTGTCACCATACTGGCGAATGAAGGCGCCATTGTCGTTTCCCGACTGGACGATTTCAGCCAGGTTCTGGCCGCCAATCGAGGTCTGGGACGCAATCACCAGATTGCCGTCGCCCGACTGGTTGACTTCGATGGCATTGCCGGTGTCGCCCTTCTGCCGGATGATCGCCGTGTTGTGATCGCCGATGGTCAGCTCGTTGGCGTTGACGTCCTCGTCATCACCAAACATGGCTTCCAGCGGATCGCTGTTCAGCGAGTCGAATTCCGATCCTTGCGCGAAAGCTGCGGCCCCCGTGAGGGCCCAGGCGGCTGCCGCATAGGAGGCGACGCGAATAAGCGATTGCAGGTCTGTCTTCATGACTTTCAAGCTCCACCAAATAAAACCGGATCCGGCGTGGCATCCCGACGTCCAGATGGCTGGACGGGATCAACATGACCGCGAGCGTGCGGACCGGAAAAAAGGACCAACAGGGGCCGGACGTCCGGCTGGAGACCTGCCCCTGTCGGCGAAGAGGCCCGGCGCCATGGGGCGCCGGGCCTGCGTTAGGCCTTACTGATAGACCAGGGCGGTGTTGTACGAGCCGCTCTGATGGATATCGGAGTCAGCACCGGACATCGTCTGGTAAACGTCGATGACGTTACCCGGACCACCGATCTGAACCAGGGTCGCATCGGTGTTATCGGCCGTCTGAAGGACGTCGATCTCGTTGTTGCTGCCATCCTGGTAGATGTAGGTACGGCCATGATCGCCGGTCTGCTCGACATCGGTCGAGTTGTGGCTGCCGCGCTGATCAACATAGGTGAAGTTCGCCCCACCATCCTGCAGCAGGAGCAGGTCGTGGCCGACGCCCGTTTGCGTCAGGGATGCGAAGTTCAGGTTGCCGCCTTTCTGCGTGGCTTCCATCAGGTTGCCTTCGCCCGACTGGTCGAGGTTTGCAGTGTTGCGGTCGCTCAGCTGGTGCAGGTTCATGACCTGCTGGTCACCAGACTGCATCATCAGCGTGGTGTTGTAGTCACCGATCTGCTTCAGCTTCATCGCTCCTTCGAAGGAGGTCTGATAGATCATCGCATTGTTGCCGGTGCCTTCTTGCGTGGACCGGATTTGCGAAGCTTCGGCATCCTGCTCAACCACCAGGCTGTTCCAGGCACCGTCCTGAAGCGAGGTCAGCTTGACCTTTTCACCCTTCTGGAAGCCATCGACGCTGTTGTTCTTGCCGAACTGGTCGACGTCGACGAACCACTGCGTGGACGACTGCACGAACGGTGCATCAGTCGAACCGACGGAGTTGCCTTCGCCAATCTGCAGGATTTCCAGGGCAGCAGCCGTGGCCGAGTCCTGAAGCAGGTTGACGTAGTTGCCCGGGCCACCCGGTGCAGACAGCTGGGAGACCGTGATGATGCTGCCAACCGAGTTCTGCTCGATCAGGGCTTCGTTCATGTCGCCCGTCTGGCCGAGGAACACCGAGTCGCCAACGCCATGCTGCGTGATCGCAGAGGTGTTGTTGTGGCCGAGTTGACCAACAGCAGCAAAGGTGCCGAGACCGGACTGCTCGATGCCGGACACGTTGCCGGCACCATCCTGCAGGACAGTGGCCACTGCATTGGCGCCATCCTGAAGGATTGCCGAGCTGTTGGCACTACCAAACTGGTTCACGGAGGCAAAGCCGAGGCCGGAATCGTGCTGGACGATTTCGGAGTCGTTGCCCGTGCCAGCCTGGAACACGAATGCCACGTCGGTGGTGTTCGACTGAACGATCGACGAGGTGTTGGCATCGTCGCCAGGTCCACCCGAGCTGAGCTGGGTGACGGTGGCAACGTTGTTCGAGCCGTCCTGGTCAATGTTACTGTCGTTCAGCACACCGGTCGGAGCAACCGAACCGTCTGCCTGGTAGACAAAGGTGGCATTGTCGCTGCCGGACTGGTCGAGGAACGAGTAACCGTCGGCACCGTCCTCCTGGGTGATCACAGCGAGGTTGTTCTCGCCGGACTGTTCGATTTCGTTTTCACTGGCGTATGCTGGCGCCGCAAAAACCAGGGCTACAGCCGCCCCGACTAGAAGGTGTTTGCGCATAAGTTTTTACTCCTTTGACTTCGCTCAGCCCGTCCTCAAGACGAGCCCCCTTCACCAACCGCCCATATCGATTGCTCGATGTCCCCAGGGCGGGTCTGAACGACGCGTTATGCGCCCTCCATGTTCGTCGCCATGCCGGCCGTGCGCGGGGCGTCTTGCGACACCCGTTGCATGTCCAGTGTGGCGATCGAATTCTTATGTCCGCGCAGCGCCTGAAGGCCGCCAATCGCGGATGTGTAAGTGTCAGCGGCCGTCAGCCCGAGTTCGCCGTCCCCTTGCGCTACGGGCTGGACGGCCGCTGATGCCGCGGAGATGGTCTGCGCGACATGTTCTGGCGCCTTGGCGACCGCATGAGCGTCCGCCTCGGCATTGTAGGAAACCTTGGCCGGCTGCATCTTGCCGTCGGCCGAAGGCACTGAATTCATTGAGACCTCAGCCGGGCGCTCATCCTTTGCAGGCGCGCTTTCCGGCTTGTTTTCGGTGATCTCCGGCTGTGCCAGACGGGCTTCCTGGACAGGACGCTCGGCAGCGGCATAGGCAGAGCCCACATCGTTGTACACACCGTTGCGCTCAGCGCGGTAGCGTTCGAGAAGCTCGGCACCGGCCACCTGGTCGCGGAAGCTCCAGACCCCGAGGTCTGCGCCTTCCATGATCAGCAGCTCGACGGCCTTTTCGGTGGCCTGGCGAAGCGCCAGCAGGTCGGGCTCGTTCGTGGTGATGCCGGTGTCGACTTCGAGAAGCTCCTTGAAGCTGACGAAGCGGAACACGTTGGAGGCAACGCCCACGGACGCGATCTTCTTGGAAGCAACCACCGTGGTGATCACTTCGCCCGTCTTCACGCTGACAGCGCGCAGATAGACGGTGACCTTGTCCTCACGATAGTCGGTCTTGGCACCGATGCCGAGGAAGCGCGCGCCGGCGCCACCCGTGATCGTGTTGGTGTCATAGCCAATTATACCACCCTCAAGGATGATGCCAGCGAACAGAAGCGGCGGAAGGGCAGCTTCATTGACATCTTCCTCGCCGAGATACTGGCGGCGCATCTCGCGGATGATCTGGCGTTCCTTGAGAAGGTTATCGAGGTTTTCGCGCTCGATGACCGTGAACCAGGAGCGGTTTCCGGCATCCTGCAGCGCTTTCAGCAGGACCGAAGTCGAGCCTTGCGTCACGGCCTTGGACAGCGTCTGCACGCCAGCCGATGACGGCTTGAACTGGCCGGTCTGGTCCTGGAAATCATAGACTGCTACTGCGGCCCGCTCGCGTGGCGGCGGCAGTGAGCGCAGTGAAGACTGCGTCTCGGTCACGGTCTCGGAAACGGCCGGCTTGTCAGCGAGGTCCAGCATGGCGCCGGACGTCGTGGTGCAGGCCGAGGCGAATGCGGTGGCAGCGGCAATGGCTGCTGGAAGCTTAAGAACGTTCAACATCTCAGTAGATCTCCCCGGTCGGGCCGAAATCCTCGTAGAGAGAGGATCCGGTAAGATCGCCTGAACCGTTCGGTGTCACCGGAATGGCGCCCTGGCTCTGAGTGGTGCTCATCGGCGAGCTGAACCCGGACACGCCAGCCGCGCTGGCCGATTCGGAAACGTTGAGAAGCGGAATTTCGATTTCGGTGACGGTGCCCGTCGTCAGGTCGGTGATTGTCAGCTGCACCGAGTCGATGCCGCGAACGAATTCAATGACCTGGTCGCCAAAGGTGATCGTACCGGAGTCTTGCGGGTTCTCCCCGAAGATGGCCTCGTTCACTTCACCGGCGAGGGACGAAAGAAGCCGGCTCTGCAATTGGCGAATGAATTGTTCCGACTGGGAGTCCAGGCCGTTATTGGCGTCCGGGTCCTTGTAGTCGTTCTGCGCATTCGCAATGCCGAGCAGGTGAGATGAGTTGAAGCTGTCGCCACCGAAGGATGGATTGACTGGCTTGTATACGAGTTCCTGCGCGGTTGCTGCGAGCCCGGCCGGCAAGAATGCGGCGGCTAGCAGCGCACAGGCTGCGGTGCGTCCCTTCATTAGGTGTCCCCGTTTTCAACGTGCGCGTCCAGACCATCTAGACTGCAGTGTCCCCACACCGGTGCACGTTTGATGCCAAAGGTTACAGCTCATTAAACATTCGTCAATTAAGAAGTATGGTTAATGAATAATTTTTTTTGTCTTTTTAATTCACTGTTTTTATTACTTTATTTTTTCTTCGGCGCTGCAACAATCCTGTGAGGCGAACGTTAATAATTTCGTTCTCCTCTCAGATTGACCCAGTTCTGCACAGGGTAATTTCATGCAAATTTGCATGAAATTGTTCTAACTGCGCACAGAGCTGTGCAAGCATGCTGCACGACACGGCGCCATGGCGGCTTTGCCCGCTCTATCTACGATTGCGGCGCTGTGCGCCTGCCGGCCAATCCGGAGAATGTTACGGCATTCGCCTTCCCTATTCGCTGGGCTGATGGGCTCGCTGTGTCTCAATCTGCTACAGACGGGACTTGGACTTGGGCCGGTCATGCCGGTAAAGGCATGCAGCGCTCACTCCTTATGAGGCTGAACCTGGTGCTTCTGAGCAGATTTCTCCTGGCCGTATGCGCCATCATCATCCCGATCAGCGCCTGGTTGTTTGCGCCCGTGGACACCGTCATCCTGTCATGCCTGTTTGGCTGGGTGCTGCTGGCACTGGCCGTAATCGACTTTCGCAGCCTTCTCCTGCCAGACCCGCTCACCCTCGCCGCAGCCCTGCTCGGCGCGCTGATGGTTGCAACGACGCGGCCCAATGACTGGCTGGAGCATTTGATCGGCGGGGTTGCCGGCTACCTTGTCCTGTTTCTTGTCGAGACGGTCTATCTGCGGCTGCGCGGGCGCGATGGGCTCGGGCGGGGCGACGCGAAACTGCTGGGTGCGATCGGGCTGTGGGTCGGCTGGACACGCCTTCCGGATGTCCTGCTGCTCGCCTCCCTCACAGGCTTGCTCGCCGCCCTGACCGCAAACCGCCTTCTCAAAAAGGAACTGTCGGCGAGCACGCCGGTCGCCTTTGGACCATGGCTGGCGCTTGCCGGCTGGATTTCCTGGCTCGCCGGTCCGCTCCTCGTCCCGTCAGTCTAACCTCCGAACAGGCAAGGCGGCTATTCGCCCGCCGAGGCAGAGGCCGACAGCTCGCTTTCTTCTGCGGCCTTCATCACACGCAGCTCATCGCGCATGCCGAGCAATAGGCTGACGCAACTGACCAGGACGATGGAAGTGAACGGCAACGCCGCAGTGATCGTGCCTGCCTGAAGCGACTGGAGCGTGGCTCTCCCGCCACCATAGAGTAGCATGGACGCGGTCACGCCCAGCATGCAGGCCCAGAAGACACGCTGCGTTACCGGCGCATCCGTCTTGCCGCCCGACGTGATCGCATCGACGACCAGCGCGCCGGAGTCTGCAGACGTCACGATGAAGACGACCAGCAGGAAGATCGCCGCCGTTGACGTGATAGCGGCGATGGGCAGGCTGTTCAGCATCTCGAACAGGGTCAGCGACGCGGTGGACATACCGTCCGCGAGATCGCCCTGCCCGGCTTCGAACTGCTGGATGGCTGTCTCGCCAAATGTGGTGAACCAGATCACGCCAATCACAACCGGCGCCAGGATCACGACCGTCAGGTATTCGCGCACCGTCCGGCCCTTTGATATCCGCGCGATGAACATGCCAACAAAGGGCGACCATGAAATCCACCAGGCCCAGTAGAAGATCGTCCAGTCATGGAACCAGGCGGTATCCTCCCGCCCGAACCAGTTCGACAAGGCCGGCGCGTCGATCAGGTAGGTGAAAAGGTTTTGACCGAAGCCGCTGACAATGGCGAGCGTCGGACCGAGAATGAAGACAAAGATCATCAGGATGAGCGCGATGCTCATATTGATGTTGGAAAGGAGCTTCACCCCGCCATCCATGCCGCGAAGCACCGAGATGACGGCGAGGCCGGTGATACTGAGCACCAGCAGGATCTGCATGCCGAGGGTAACGGGCTGGTCGAGCAGGTAGGCCACGCCGCTGCTCGCCTGTGTCGCACCGATACCGATCGTTGTCGCGAGCCCGAAGACAGTCGAGATGACCGCTAGCGTGTCGATGACATGGCCCCAGAAACCCCATACCCGTTCCCCGAGGATGGGGTAGAAGGCCGACCGGATCGTCAGCGGCAGGCCCTTATTGTAAGTAAAGAAGCCGAGCGCGAGGCCGACGATCGCGTAGATGGCCCAGGGGGAGATCCCCCAGTGGAAGATCGTCGCGCTGAAGGCAAGCCGGCGTGCTTCCGGCGTTCCCGGCTCGACATTGAACGGCGTTCCGAACCAGTCTGAATAGTAAGCCAGCGGCTCCGCGGCCCCGTAGAACATGAAGCCGATGCCAACACCGGCCGCAAACAGCATGGCAATCCAGGAGTGAATTGCGAATTCCGGCCGGGCATCGACGCCGCCCAGCCGGATCTTGCCAAGCGGCGATATCGCTAGCGCCAGGCAGAAGATCGTGAGCAGGACCGGCGTCATCGCAAATAGCCAGTCGAAGGTCTGCAGCGTCCATTCGCGCGCGGTCTCCAGCCCGACTGCAGTTGCGCCCGGGAAAATCAGTGAAACCAGCGCGAACAGGATGACGAGCCCGGCACTCAGGAAGAAAACCGGATTGTGGATATCGAGGCCGAGCATTTCGACATTGTCCTGGCCGACTTCGTAATCGGTCTCGTATTCGGACTGATACTCTAAGTCACTTTCAAGATCGGTATCGCTCATTACTTCGTCACTATCACTCGGATCGGATGGTTTGTTCATCGAACTATTCCTTTGAGCGTTATCGACCACATTTCGGCGATCCCTCCAACCAACAAAACATTCCCTTCGCATGTGACATAAGTGTCACGCGCCCTTAATATACTGTTTTTAATGACTTTTCATACATATCAAAATGTCAGCTCTCACAGATTACGTATGCTGCACTGCGAAAAACCTTTTACGAATCGAACTATCACCTTAGTTGGACAACTGTTCGGCGCCTGGCCTTTCGGCCGTTGTCGCGCCACCGCTCGCCTCGGAGTCCGTCCGGGTCGCGAGCGCTCGTTGAAACCAATGATGGGGTAAACAAATGAACACTCTTCGCGGTGGAGCATCATTGCTCGCCATAGGCGCCCTTATGACGGCCGCTCCGGCCATCGCCGTTGCCCAACAGGCTGATCAACCGGAAGCCAGCGCCGCTCAGCCGGCCAAGCCGGCCGCCAAGAAGCGCCGTCTGAAAGCGGTCACGGTGACGGCCACGAAGCGGACCGAAACCGCTCAGGACATTCCGGTCACAGTGAACGCTCTTGGCGAAGTCGAACTCGATCAGCTCGGCGTCAAGAACTTTACCGACTATCTCGTCCAGCTGCCGGGCGTCACCGCCGGCGGTTCGGGCCCCGGCCAGAACACCATCTACATTCGCGGCCTCGCATCGACGACACCAAACCTCACGGTTGCCGGTGTTGCTGGTCTGGCCCCGAATGTCAGCTTCTATCTCGACGAACAGCCGCTGGCCCAGCCCGGCCGTAACCTCGACGTCTACGCTGCCGACATGGAGCGCGTGGAGGTTCTCTCAGGCCCGCAGGGTACGCTGTTCGGCTCCAGCTCGCAGGCCGGCACGGTCCGCCTGATCACCAACAAGCCGGACTTCTCCGGCTTTGACGCTGGCTTCAAGGCATCGACCGCCTTCACCGACGGCGGCGAGATGAGCAACAGCGCCGAAGCCATGATCAACCTGCCGGTCACGGACAACTTCGCGCTTCGCGGCGTTGTCTACAATGACACGCAGGGCGGCTACATCGACAATGTCGGCGGCACGCTCACGGCTGAGGAATCGGCCCGCTTCCGTCCAGAAGGCACGGTTCGCGCCAATGGCGTCCCGGTCAATTCCAACCGCGCCGGCTTCCAGGCAGGCGCCGACCTGTCGGGCGTGAACTTCATTGCTGCCGACAACGGCACCATCGCCGAAGACGACATCAACGATGTCACCTATCAAGGCTTCCGCCTCAGCGGCATGTATCGCTTCAATGATGACTGGGACCTGCTGATCCAGCACTCGCAACAGTCGATTGAAGCCGATGGGGTCTTCTCCGCCGATCCGGAGCTCGACGACTATGATATCGTCCGGTTCACGCCGGAAGAGATCGAGGACAAGTTCCACAATACCTCGTGGACGCTGGAAGGCCGCATCGGCATGCTCGAGGCGATCTATACCGGCGCCTATACCGAGCGGACCACCGACCAGATCGTCGACTATTCCGACTATCTCTTCGTCGGCCAGTACTTGCCCTACTATATCTGTGACTATGACGTGACCTATCCGACCGGCGCTGCGCCGGCTGGCACGTGTTACGCGCCGAACCTGTTCGTGAACTCGCACTCGGAAACCGAAGTGCAGACCCACGAAATCCGGTTCAACACGCCATCCGAGAACCGCTGGCGCGCCACGTTCGGTGCGTTCTACAGCGACCTCGAATTGGCTGAGCGGAATGACTTCGTCTATCCCGGCTCGACCATGGTCCAGTACACCGATGGCTCGGTCGGCTTTGCCCCGAACTATCCGCTGACCAATACGGATGTGACCGGCCCGATCGGTGACGCCTATCCTGGCTATTTCAGTGAAGCAGGACCGTTCCCGGAAGGCGTGATCTTCCGCAACGACGTCCTGCGGACCGACGAACAGCTTGGCCTGTTCGGTGAAACGACCTTCGACCTCACCGACCAGTTCGCCCTGACGCTGGGCGCACGCTGGTACGATGTCGAAGTCGACCTGAAGGGCAGCGCGAACTCATCCTTCTTCAACCTGTTCGCCGACACCGACCAGCAGGTCTTCGGTACCAACATCTCCTACATCTACGGCCCCGATGGCCCGGCGGACGCCCCCGACAAGGCGGCAACCGACGGCATGATCTACAAGGTCACGGGTGAGTGGACGCCGACAGACGACACGCTGTTCTACGCCACCTACTCGGAAGGCTTCCGGGCTGGCCTGCTTAACCGTCCAGGCGGCGCAAGCGGCCCTGGCGGCTACACTGTCCCGTATGAAGTCGACACTGACGACATCAAGAACTACGAGATCGGCTGGAAGACCGAGCTGTTCGACAATTCGCTCCGCTTCAACGGCGCAGCGTTCTTCGTCGAGATCGAAGGCCTGCAGACGACGATCTTCGATCCGTCGATCGTGAACCTGTTCTTCTCGGACAATGCCGCGAATGCAGAACTGCAGGGCATCGAGGGTGACTTCACCTGGGCGCCTGACAGTGTCGACGGCCTGACAATTGCCGGTGCCTTCTCGCTGCTCGACACCGAGATCACTGAAGTGCTCGTGCCGACCGACGATGTTGTCGAAGGATCCGAGCTGGCCTTCGCGCCTGCCTATCAGGGCAATCTGCGCGTTCGTTATGAATGGGATCTCGAAAAGCAGATCGCCGGCCAGAACCTCGTGGCCCACGTGATGCCGCAGATCGTGTTCTCCGACAGCTCCTATTCCGACGTCATCGAGATCAACAAGATGGAACTCGACGGCTATGTGACGCTTGGCGCCACGGCCGGTGTGACGGGCGACAATTGGGGCGCCGAGATCTACGCGTCGAACCTGACGAACGAATATGCCGAACTGAGCGGCAGCTTCGTCTATGACCGTGAGCGCATCACCCCGATCCGTCCGCGTACGATCGGTATCCGGGTCAGCTACGACTACTAGGTCTGGCCTGAAACACTTGCACAAATCCGCAGCGCCCCGTTTAAACGGGGCGCTGCACTTTCTACCCCTCTGAACAGATGACATCCCAAGCCACTCCGATCGCCGACGCCCTGAAGGCCATGCGAGCCGCCATGCAGGCTGGCCAGTTCGATGACGCTGCCCGACAGGCTGACGCGCTTCTTGCCGACCATCCCGACAATCAGGACGCGCTCTATATGGCCGCCGCCACGGCGCGCTATCTCGGACAGGATGACCGCGCCTTCAATCTGCTGGGCCGGTTGAAACGGGTTGCGCCGGATTTCGGCAGGGCTTTCCAGGAAGAAGGCCATCTCCACCGCAAGCGCGGCGATACCGCTGCGGCGTTGACGGCCTATCAGCGGGCGGTGCGCTACAATCCCGCTCTCAATGCCAGCTGGACAGCCATGGCCGAGCTGCACGACAGTCTCGGCAACCCGAAAGCCGCCGCCGAAGCACGCGCCCAGGCCGACAGGCTGAAAGCGCTGCCGCGCGAATTACTGGCGGTCACGAACTATATCCATGAGGGCAAGCTGCTACAGGCCGAGCGCATTGCGCGCGCCTTCATGCAACAGAACCCGAAACACATTGAGGGCATGCGCCTGCTCGCGGATATCGGCACACGGCTCGGCGTGCATGAAGATGCCGACTTCCTGCTGGAAACTGCCATCCAGCTCGCACCGGACAATCCGCAGCTCAAGATCGATTACATCCAGGTACTGCGGAAGCGCCAGAAATACGAAGCCGCCCTCGCCCAGGCTGAAGCCCTTCTGAAGCATGATCCGAACAGCCCTGTTTTCAAATCGCTTTTTGCAATTGAGAGCATGCAGGCCGGCGATTATGACACCGCCCTCGCCATCTTCGACGACGTGCTGGAGACCATGCCGGACGATCTCGCCACGCTGACCTCGCGCGGTCATGCGCTGAAGACGGCGGGCGAAACTGACAAGGCGATCGCGTCCTACAAGCGGGCAACCGAGGTTGAGCCCCTGCATGGCGATGCCTGGTATGCCCTCGCCAATCTCAAGACGTTCTCCTTCTCCGACGCCGATATCGACGCAATGCTGCGGGCAAAGAAGGATCCGAACCTCTCCTATATGGGCCGCATCCATGTGTCCTTCGCGCTCGGCAAGGCGCTTGAAGATCGCGGCGATTATGACGCCGCCTTCGAGCACTATGCCGAGGGCAACCAGCTGAAGAAGCTGCAGACGCGCTACACAACAGAGCAGATGCACGAGGAATTCGAGGCGCAGAAACGCCATTGCACGGCTGAGCTGTTTGAGACCCGCGCCGGTGTCGGCCATGACGACCCCGCGCCGATCTTCATTCTCGGCCTGCCGCGCGCCGGCTCAACGCTGATCGAGCAGATCCTCGCCTCCCACAGCCAGGTCGACGGGACGCTGGAGCTGCCGAACATCCTCTCGCTCGCCCACCGGCTGCGCGGGCGCAAGCAGGTCTCCGACCGCGACCGCTATCCACGCGTGCTGCATGAACTGCCGGACGAAGAATTCGAGAAACTCGGGCGCGACTATATCGAGAATACGGCGATCCACCGGAAGGGCGCGCCCTTCTTTACCGACAAGATGCCCAACAATTTCCGGCATATCGGCCTCATCCACATGATCCTGCCCAATGCAAAGATCATCGATGCGCGCCGTGAGCCGATGGCCTGCTGCTTTTCAGGCTTCAAGCAGCTTTTCGCCGAGGGCCAGGAGTTCAGCTACAGCGTGGAAGACATCGGCAACTATTATCGCGGCTATGTCGACCTGATGGCCCATTGGGACCGCGTGCTGCCGGGCAAGGTGCTGAGGGTCCAGCATGAGGATGTCGTCGCTGATCTTGAGGGCCAGGTCCGCCGCCTGCTGGACTATTGCGGCCTTCCCTTCGAGCAGGCCTGCGTCGACTTTCACAAGACCAAGCGCGCCGTGCGCACGGCAAGCTCGGAACAGGTCCGCCAGCCGATCAGCGCCTCGGGTCTCGACCAGTGGCGCCACTTCGAAGACCACCTCGGTCCACTGAAGGAGGCGCTTGGGCCAGCCCTCGAAACCTATTCCAGTCAGTAGACGATGGACCAGAAAACGACAGACGCTCTCATTTCCCTGCGCCGCATACAGAGGCGGACGGAGCTTTATGCGCGTTCGCTCGCCCAGTCTGCCGATCTCAGCGTGTCGCAGCTGAAGGTGATGCAGCTGCTGGCGAGCCATGACGCCGCCACGCCAAGTGATCTCGTCCGCATGACCGCCCTCAGCAACGCATCGATCACATCCCTGATCGACAAGCTGGAAGCCCGCGGCATGGTCGGCCGCCGGAAGGACCCTGCGGACAGACGAAAAGTCGTGCTGGCCCTGACCGAAACGGGCCGGGACGTTCTGAAGACAGCGCCGAACACCCTGCAGGACCATTTCGAACTGCTTTTTTCGAACCTACCGGAATGGGAGCGCTCGATGGTCGTTTCCGCGCTCGAGCGTGTTGCGGATATCGTGGATTCCCGCTCCGAGGTCACCGATTCCGAGCCGATCCTCGATGTCGGCGCATTCGACCGCGCCGGCGAAGACTAGAGTCTCGCCCTAATAGCCGCGCTGAATATCGACAGAGGCGGGCGGTTCGCCGGTAGCCAGATACGCTTCCAGCAGCTCGCAGAAACGGTTCACGGCATCATCGGGCAAGGTGAGACCGGACACATGCGGCGTGACCGTGACGTGAGGATGCGCCCACCGCCAGTCATCGCGCGGCAAAGGCTCGGCCTCGAAGACATCGAGGACCGCGTGGGAAACATGTCCGGCGTCCAGGGCCGCGCGCAAGGCTGCATGATCAAGTGTCGAACCACGCCCGACATTGATCAGCAATGCGCCGTCGAGCGCCTGCAACATGGAAGCGTCGATCAGCCCATCCGTGTCAGCCGTCGCCGGGAGGGCAAGGATGAGGACATCCGGAGAGCGCCCGGCGGCGAATGAATCCAGGGCCAGCACACGGTCGAAGTCGGCCCGGCCCGTGCCTCTACGCGAATAGCCCGTCACATCGGCGCCGAGCGCCTTGAAGGCCCGTGCGATGCCCGACCCAATGCTCCCTGTGCCAACCACGGCGACAGAGGCGTTGAACATGTAATGCGGACTGGCGTCCTGCTTGTCCCATTCGGCCTTTGCCTGAAGGGCGCGCCGGACCGCCATTTTCTGAAAGTGTGCCAGCGCATAACCCAGGCAGTATTCGCCAATCTGCTGGCCCATATGACCGGTCGTGCGGGTGATGACGGGCGCTGGCCCACTCCCCGACAACGCCTCACACAGATGGTCGACACCAGCCCCAACCGAGTGAACCCAGTCATAGGCTTCAAGCGGTTCGTCGGTCGGCGGACGAAAGCTCATCAGCACTTTCAGGCCGCTCGCTTCTGCTGCGTTGTCCACAAAGCGGACAGACGGAAACCGCGCCGACAGCACATCGCGCATGACGGCTTCATGCTTGTCGAGGATACGCACGGATACCGCTTCAGTCGTCCAGCTCATCTGGCTTGTTTTGGGCGTACCGGCAGCAGCGTGCAAGCCCCACCCGCTCAGACATGACGGATTCGCGAAAGGGCCTTCTTCAACATGTCGTACTCACCCGGCTCGAACAGGGCCTCGATGCGGCGCTGGGCGGCTTCCCAGAGCGGAAGCGCCTCCTCTATCTTTTCCGCACCCTTCACCGTGAGAAGCACTTCGCGCTTGCGGTCAGACCCTGGTGTTCCGAGCATGACCAGCCCTTCGCGCTGGAGGAGCGCAAGATTGCGCGACAAGGTCGTACGGTCGATATCGAGCATCTCGCCAATCGCGGAGATCGAGTCTGGGCGGTAGGACGCGATCGCGTTCAGCAGGCCGAACTGCGCGATCGTCAGGCCGACTGGGCGCAGCGCATCGTCGAAAAGGCGTGTGACCGACCGGCCCGCCCGCAGCACCGAAACAGCCGCGCATCTTTGTGCCGTTTCTTTCGCCGTCTGAGAAATTCTATCCATACCGTGTATATGCATATTTTCTCCTACAATTTCAAACCTGTTACGCATGGGAAGCTTTATTTCCGGTTGATCAAAGACTTGACGCATTGATCATGCATATACATTTTGATTTCACGAGAGCTTACTCCCGTATGAAACTCATGGTCTGGGGCCCTGTGGTTCCAGACCACTCTTTTCCCTGATGAATCCGAGATAATGTATATACAACAACTTTCCTCCCACTTCCGCCACACCATGCTTGCCGCTTCTGTGATCGCTGCGATGGCCCAGCCAGTAGCGGCTCAGTCAAGAACGCTTTATGCCGATGCACCACCGGCTGTCCGGTGCGCTGATGGCGTCGCATCCGGCAAGTCTGCGACAATCGCTTTGCTTCACACCTGCGAGGACGCGATGAACGCAACGACGTCGCAGCGCTCGGTACGGGCCGCCTCAATGGTCAATACCGGGATCGTGCTGATGCGGCGCGGCGAAACCAGCGACGCTCTCGCCCTGTTCAATCGCGCTTCCAGCTTGCACGATGACCTGCCGGGCCTCAGCCTGAATATCGCGGCCGCGAAACTTCGTGCTGGCGCCAATGAAGACGCCCTTGCGAGGCTCGAAAACATCGAGGCGATCCCGGACCACCTTCAGCATGTCGCCTATTTCAACCGGGGTCTCGCCCATTGGCGCCTCGACCAGGTCTATGAGGCCTATGCTGACTTCAAAACAGCGCAGGCCATCATGCCCGGCTACGCTCCGGCACGGAACGCACTGGCCCATTTCACGGTCGCCCCTGAGTATCAGGCAGCTTCAGTGAATGACTAGCTGAACTGGCGGCAGCGAAGCCTCAGGAAACGCGCATCTTCGCCAGCCGCTCATCCATGATCTTTTCGGCATCCGCGATAATCCGGTCGATCAGCTCCTTGACGGTCGGAATATCGTGGATGAGGCCCTGGATCATGCCGGCGGACCAGATGCCATCATCAGCATCGCCCTTCTCCATCGCTGCACGCCCGCGCACACCGGCAACGAGGTGCTGGATATCCTCGAACTTCGCCCCGCCCTTGGCCTCGATGGCAACGACTTCCTCACTCACGGCATTCTTCATCACACGCGCTGTGTTGTGGAGCGTCCGGAAGATGAGCTTGGTGTCGCGCTCGTCATTCTCGACCATCTGCTTCTTGAAGTTCTCATGAATCGGCGCCTCTTTCGTGACGCAGAAACGGGTGCCCATATTGATGCCGTCCGCGCCGAGCGCGAGCGCCGCGACGAGGCCGCGCCCATCGCCAAAGCCACCGGAGGCCAGCATCGGTACTTTCACCTTGTCGGCAGCCGCCGGGATGAGGATCAGGCCGGGAATATCGTCCTCGCCAGGGTGGCCGGCGCACTCGAACCCATCGATGGAGATCGCATCGGCGCCCATGCGTTCGGCCGACAGCGCGTGGCGAACCGCGGTGCATTTGTGGATCACCTTGATGCCATGTTCCTTGAAATGGTCGATATGCTCCTGCGGCTTGTAGCCTGCCGTCTCGACGATCTTGATCCCGCCCTCGATGATAGCCTGGCGGTATTCGGCATAGGGCGGCGGCTTGATGGCCGGCAGGATGGTCAGGTTCACGCCGAAGGGCTTGTCGGTCATTTCCTTGGTGCGGGCGATCTCCTTCGCTAGGTCTTCCGGCGTCGGCTGGGTCAGCGCCGTCAGGAAACCGAGACCGCCTGCATTCGCGACGGGTGCGACCATCTCAGCATAGCCGACCCACTGCATGCCCCCCTGAACGATGGGGTGCTCGATACCGAACTCTTCAGTGAAACGCGTCTTGATAGCCATTCCTGTTTTCCTCCTCGGGGGCTGCCCCGTCCTCTTCGGGACAGTGCCACGGTCAATCTGCAGGCGTTGATAGATCAACGAGCGCGGCTTGCGAACCACTGCCCCAGCGGAAGTTTTCTCAACCGCTTTCGAGCTTGGTGAGCGTCTCAGCGCTGATCGACTGGCGGGTGCTCGAATAGCCTTCCCAGGGATCAGCGTTCAGCGCGGCAAGTCGCTGGCCAATCGTCGACAGCGTATAGGCATTCGCCGTCTCGATGCCCGGCAGCTCCATCCAGCTGACGGGTGTGGCAACCGGCGCACCGGGACGCGCCCGCAGGGAAAAGGGGCAGATCGCCGTCGCGCCGCGTTCATTGCGCAGCCAGTCGATGAAGATCCGGCCCTTGCGCCGGGATTTGGAGGCTTCATCGACATAGGTGTCTGGCGCCTTTTCTGTGAGCTGCCGGGCAAGCCCCTTCGCCGCCGCCTTCACCGTCTCCCAGGGCTGCCGGCGCTCCAGCGGCGCAACGACATGGATCCCCTTCCCGCCTGTCAGCAGCGGCCAGGAATCGAGGCCCGCCTTCGCCAGCAGGTCGCGGACCTCGAAGGCGGCATCCTTTACCGGGGCAAAGCCGAGACCTTCATCGGGATCGAGATCGATCACCAGCCGGTCTGGACGCTCCAGCTTGTCAGTCCGCGCGCCCCAGATGTGGAATTCGAGCGCGCCGATCTGGGCCGCCGCGACCAGCGCTTCGGCCGAGTTGAAGACGAGATAGCTCGCGAGGTCGCCATCCTTCTCCTCGATCTGCGTCTCGCCGATCTCGTCGGGAACGGAGCCTGTGTGGTGCTTCTGGTAGAAGCACTTGCCGCCCGCCCCCGAAGGACAGCGCACAAGGCTCGTTGGCCGGTCGCGGAGGTGGTCCAGCATGCGCGGCGCCATGCCGGCAAGATACTCGGCAACTGCGCGCTTCGTTGCGCCCTGGCCTTCGAACACGACCCGGTCCGGATGACTTATCCGGATACCGAGGATCTCGGTGTCCTCATCGCCAGCGCCGGATTCGGCGTGTTCAGCCACGCTGCAGGCCTCCCTGTCATGCCTGCGGCTATCTCTCGGCAGAGCGGGCGCGCGGTTCAAGTTATTTCTCGGCGGCCGGAAAGTTTGCTTTGCGCTTGCGCCCTCGTGCATGCCCATGGTCTTTACAGGGAAAAGCCTATCGTGGGAGGAAGATAAAAGATGTCGGATATCAAAGAACTGCTGGTCAACCGGTCGGACTATCGCAAGACCCGCGCGATCGAGCGGCCACAGGAGATACTTGCCCCCCGGCAGATCCGCGTCGCGGTCGAGAAATTCGCCATCACCTCGAACAATGTCAGCTATGCCGTCTCCGGCGATGCCATCGGCTATTGGCGCTTCTTTCCCGCCGAGGAGGGCTGGGGCAAGGTGCCTGTCTGGGGGATCGGCAAGGTGGTGGAGTCGCAGGCCGACAGCATAAAGGTCGGCGAGAAACTCTATGGCTACTTCCCGATGAGCAGTGAGGCGGTCCTGACCGTCGGAAAGGTCAGCGACGACTCCTTCATGGAGGCCTCCCCGCACCGGGCCGACCTCGCCGCGGTCTATAACAATTACCGCCGTCTCGCCGGCGAACCGGAGGATATGCAGGCGCTGGAGGACGAGCGCTGCCTCTACTTCCCGCTCTTCATCACGTCCTATGTCCTCTACGACTATCTCACCGACAATGACTATTTTGGCGCCAAGCAGGTGGTCATCGGATCGGTCTCGTCAAAGACTGCCTTTGGCCTGGCCCAGCTGCTTCATGAGGACCGCCCAGACGGCCCGCGCGTCATCGGCTTCACCTCCCCCGGCAACCGTGCCTTCGTCGAAAGCCTCAATTGCTGCGACGACATCCTGCTCTATGGCGAGGAGGCCGCTGTCGATGCGTCGGTGAAGACGGCCTATGTCGACATGTCCGGCAATCGCGAGCTGACGGGAAAGCTGCACAGGCACCTTGGCGACAATATGGTCGAAAGCTGCATGGTCGGCGCAACCCATTGGGAAAAGCGCGGCGTCGCCAAGGACCTGCCGGGCGCCAAGCCGACCTTCTTCTTTGCACCGGCCCAGATCGCAAAGCGCAACAAGGAATGGGGCCCGGGCGTACTTTACAACAAGGCCGGCGAAGCCAGCGCCCGCCTCGCGCGCTCTGCTGCCAGCGAAATCACCGTCGAACGTATCAGCGGCGCGGATGCCATCTCCGACACCTGGCGCGACTTCCTCGACAACAAGGTCGCGCCCAGCCGCGGGATCATGGCGTCACTCTGACAGGCTGGCCGCAGCGGACTGTCCCACCCGGCCGGGCGATACAGGGTCACTCCCACTCGATGATGAAAGAGCTGAAATTATTGTTTTGATTCAATGTTTTGCAAAAAACCTGTGGAAAACTACCGTCGTCGATTCCGGCAATATCATTCCGTAGGCAAATTGAATGATGCACGCATGACGTATCGTTGCAGTTGACACGATTCCGGTGCACGGCCTGACCGTAGCCGAATTACGGTGACGGCTCCAGCTTGCGATTGCACCAGGGTCGGGCTGCTCCGATCACCCACTCGACGAATAGCAATCGACGTGTTACATAACCTCGGACAGAAACGCGTCTTGTCCGAGATTATGAAACACACTCCATCACCCTCAGCAACGCAGCAGGACAGGCTCCTCGCCTATCTGCGCAAGCACGACATCGCCCGCGCCTTTGAGCTGCGGGAGATCGGCGTCAGCGCCACCGCGATCTCAAGGGCGGTGGAAGCCGGCGACGTGGTCCGGATTGGTCGCGGCCTCTATCAGGCAGCCGATGCGGAAGCAGACCTCAACACCAATCTGGCGGAAGTCGCCAAGCGGGCACCGCGGTCGGTCATCTGCCTTCTCTCCGCACTGGCCTTTCATGGTCTAACAGACCAACTCCCCCGCAAGGTCTGGTTTGCGATTGGCGCGAAGGACTGGGAGCCGTCGATCGCCTATCCGCCCGTGCGCGTCGTCAGGTTCCGCGAGCCCTATTTTTCGGACGGCATCGAGACACACAGGATCGGCGGAACGCAGGTGCGCATCTATTCCGTACCAAAATCAATTGCAGATGCTTTCCGCAATCCGAAACTGGTTGATCGGTCGGTGGCGATCGAGGCGCTCAAGGCGGCCCTCGATCAACGCAAGGCCACGCCAGCTGTCCTCATGCAGGCCGCTGCGGACTATGGCGCTGCCAGGATCATGCGCCCCTACCTGGAGGCGCTGACCTCGAATGGCTAAGTCACCAACGAACATCGCAGCTTCGGTGCGCCAGCGCCTCCTCAACCTTGCCCGGTCAGAGGGCCGCGACTTCCAGACCCTTCTTGTGGCGTTTGGCCTGGAGCGTCTCATCTACCGTCTTTCCAAATCTCCGCACCGAGACAGATTCGTCCTGAAAGGCGGAATGCTGGTCACCCTCTGGACCACCGATCCCGGCCGCTTCACACGCGACATTGATTTCCTTGCATTCGGTGAAACCAGCGATGCAGCGCTGACCTCCATCTTTGCCGAAATCTTGGCACTCGACACGGGCGACGGTCTTGAGTTCAGCATCGACACCATCACCACGACGGACATCCGCGAAGATCAGGTCTATGGCGGCAAACGTCTCCGCACGGTGGCCCATCTCGGCAAGACAGAAATTCCGATCACCATAGATCTTGGCTTCGGCGACGCCCTGCCCGACCCACACTATGAGATCGAATACGGATCGATCCTCGATTTCGAAGCCGCGCGCATACGCGCCTATTCACCTGCCACGGTGATCGCGGAGAAGTTCCAGGCGGTCGTCGCGCTCGGTCTCATTAACGGCCGCATGAAAGACTTCTACGATCTCTGGGCAATTCCAAGAGCGACCAAGATCGATCCGGCAGACCTGCGCGCAGCCATTGCGGCGACGTTCGATCACCGAAACACATCTATCCCGACTGAACCACCCCAAGGTCTCTCCGTTGCGTTCGCAGAGCATCCGGCAAAAGCAAGGCAGTGGCTGACTTACGCCGACGGCACGGAACTCAAAGGCGTTCCGCTGGGCACGGTCGTTGCCGATATCTGGACCTATCTGAAGGCCGCCCTTGACATAAACTGAGGTCGACGGCTCAGCGTCGGCTTAACAGATTCCTCTATGTCATCTTCGTGGCCTCCTAAAGCTCCCTTGTGGCTCACGAAGGCTACACTCCACCCGCCCCTCATTGAGCAGACCTTGGTCGCCCATCGGTCGAAGCACGCACTTAATGCAGCGTCACCAAACCGACCTGGCCATCAAACGGGAACCGAAAGGCCTCCGACCAAAGATCGGTCGTCCTGTAGACGCGATCTGCGAATTGTTGTCGCTCATCTGACATCGTCTCGGCCAGTAACCCCATCCAGCACAGCGGTTGAAGCACCTGTGACCAGATCATTCTCGGCATGCGGTCATAGGGCTGTCCGACGTCCGGCGGACCGTAAAGTATTTCCCCAAGCGCGCCGCATGTCACGCCTGGCGCCGCCTCCGTATTCAGCACACCGAGAAACACATCCCAGTTGCCAAGCCTCGGCTCGGGCATCCGGGACGCCGCGGCATGATCGACCTCGAACAGCCAGAACGGCGCTATCAGGTTGAAGAGATCGCCGGGCTGGTCAGCAATGTCCCTGCCCGCCTTGGTGAGCCGACAGGTCAGCTTGTAATGCCGGATCAGCTTGAGTCTCAGCAGAACGAAATGCAGGGCTTCGAGCGGCGGGAAATCGTACTCATTCAGAACCTTGTTGACGAGGAACAGCTTGTCCTCTTCCCAGCCCGGCCAGGCGAACTCGGCAGCCGCCCAGTGAACGAATTTCCTCTGAAACGCCTTGCCCTTCGTCAGGCCGATCGTCTCATGTTCGGCCAGATAGGCCAGAAGCTTCTGAGCCGCGCCAATCATGGGCGCACCGGCAAGTGCAGGCTCATCATTCTTCACGGGCTGGAGCAGAAAAGTCATCGCATATTCATTGTCAGGCTTGTTGCCAAACAGGCTAACGACGAAAGCGCGGGATGCCTATTCGCGGTGTTCAAGGTTCGAGCCCCGAATGTCGCGCCCAACCCGACGCATCGCGCTCTTGCAGAATTTTTCTGCTTCTGAATCAGAGGGTTAGGTGGTCAAGTTTGGCGCGAGTGACGGGCATCGAAATCAAACATTATTTCCTTTAATAACAATTATTTAGTGGACTTTTTTCATGAATATGTATCCCACTTTGTATCCAATTTGTATCCCTTTTTTTGGGGTGAAATGAGTTCGAGCACGGTTTGTGGCGCCGAACCTTTCTGTGGTAAAACGGTTCGTATTTCACTCAAAGATTGAGATTTAATGCCTTTAGCTGGTTAGCGACTGCGAGATACTTTCAAGAGGAAGAGACGGAACACCTCGGAATACTCGTGGTATTCATCAGACCCAAGTTTAAATGCCTCGCTCCACAAGTGATTCCAATGGGAGCACGTTGATTCTTTTGGCAGATAAAAGCTCCTGCAGTTTCGAGATTTTCGGATCATTCTTCGCGGAACTTACTTAACGTTAGCAATTCACTATAAGCTTGAACCGTAATTCGGCCTTAATTGAATTTTGCTAAAGATGACAGCCAAGGTCCTTAACAGGAATTCAGGTTCGGTTCAGTTTGGACCGGCACTCAGTCGACCTTGAAGATACTTCTTTGGGAGGAGAGGGCTATGACGAATTCTGCGCTAAATCGTAGACTGCACAAGGCAAAACAGTCATTTTCGACACGCCGTCTTGAGTATGACAGGGTATCGTCCTTGGTCACGTGTTCTCCTAAGCCTGGAGATTTGTGCTTGGCTCGCATCGATCGGCTTGGACATCACAGTCGCCTGGAACTTGTGACTGGGCGACGGGCTCATCTCAATCCAGGAGATGAGGTAATATTAACGTTTGGAGCACGCTACGCAACGGATCAGTTCCACTCGGTTGTGCCCAATCGACTAAAACCCTGCCAGATGGTTGCCGCTGGCGGGATAGCATCTGAACTCGTGTCACGACACGCAAAGACCAGAATTCCTACTCAAATATCACCAATTGGCCTTCTCGCTGACAGAACAGGCTCTGTGCTCAATTTGCGGGATTTCGCAATTGAGCCCGCTCAGCCGATTAAAGACACACAACCCCACATCATGTGTGTGGTGGGATCAAGCATGAATGCCGGAAAGACGACCTTGGTCGCGGAGCTGGGACGAATGGCCATCCAGGGCGGATTACGGCCATGCGCGATCAAGCTTACGGGGACGGGATCTGGAGGCGATCTTTGGAAATTTATCGATAACGGCATCGATCCTGTCTTCGATTTTTCCGATGGAGGTTATGCGACAACGGTAGATGTGCCTGTAGCTGAGCTGGAAGATATGCTTGCCCTTCTTTTAAATGCAGCAGGCATGTCGGCAGATCTCGTGATCATTGAGATTGCAGACGGCGTCTACCAAAAGGAAACCGCTGGCTTGCTGGCGTCGAGCTCGTTTCGGGACCGCCTGGACAGTATTCTTTTCGCAGCGGCCGATCCAATGTCCGGCGTTGCGGGTGTTAAGTACCTCCGTGACCTCGGCCTTGAGCCAAGTGGCGTCTCAGGGGCCGTGACAGCGTCCCCTCTGGCTGCCCAGGAACTTGCAGCAGCCATAGATATAGAAGTCTTAACAATCGATAGGCTCTTGAACGATGACAGTGCTTTGAGCATTTGCATGCGAAGCGCCCACCCTGTGGAAAGCCGCCTCCTTGCGAAATTTGCCTAAGCTTCTCACACCAAAGCGGCGATGGCGATTGGCGGCGTTGATCGCAAATGGCCTTATCCAGGCCGCGGCCATGGTCTGCATGGCGACCGTTATGCAGACCATGATCGACGGTCTCGTTTCGCCGGAAGAAGTGCGCCCTGTTGCGCGCGGCGCAATTGTATTGGTCTCGGCATCTCTGGCCATCGGCTGGCTGAAGCGACGTGAACGCATTGATGCCGAAACGATGGGCCAAGATTATGTTGCCGATATCAGGCTGGAAGTTTTCCAGCATGTCAGTCAACTGTCCGCGCGAGCGCTCGGAGAAAACCGCAAGGGGTTCATCCTACTCCGGTTCGTCAATGACTTAACTGCACTCCGTCAATGGGTCACGTTAGGCATCGCGAGAATGACGGTGTCTGGCGTTGTTCTCATTGGAGCCATGTCGGCTTTGACAATCATGAACCCGGTTCTTGGCGGCACGCTTTTTATATTGATTGGTGCTGGAACATTGGGTGCGCTTTTACTCGGCCGGGCGATCGACCAGACCATGCGCGAGTCGCGGCGGCGGCGGGCAAATATCGCCGCGAACCTGACTGAAAAGCTTGAACACATGATTATCGTTCAAGCCTTTGCGCAGCGTAACAATGAACGCCGGAAGGTGAAGCGGCAAACCCAGAGTCTGAAACGCGCGATGATCGCTCGCGCCGGAGCGATTGGGACCTTCCGCGCGCTGATTTACGTCGTGGTCGGGCTCGCTCTGACCACATCAGTGGTTGTCGGAACCACACTTGCTCAAAACGGTCAGGCAACAACCGGTCAAATCATGGCGGCCCTCGGCGTATTGTCTTTGATCACGCCGAACCTGTTTGATTTCGGACGGGTCTACGAATACCGCAAGAGCGCGATCATTGCGTTTGAGAAGACAGAAAACTTGCTGCGAAAAGGCCCTGTAATTGTACCCGCCGACGCACCGAAAAGTCTCAAAGCGGTAAAAGGAAAGCTCGCTTTTGAGACTGTCTCCGTTACAGGTTCTCTCAAGGCGTTCTCGGCTGTCGCCCCTGCCGGGCAACGGATTGTGATCACCGGGGCCAACGGGGCAGGAAAATCTACAGTTTTGATGTTGGCGCTCCGGCTGATCGAGCCTGATAGCGGGCAAATTTTAATCGACGGAAAAGATATCCGGACTGTAAAAACGGGGCATTTGCGACGTTCGATTTCAATTGCCTCTCCGAACTTGCCGCTACTAAGAGGCACGATACAGTCCAATATTGCCTATGGGTCAAAGACCGCCAGCGAAGATGATATTCAGCAAGCCGCTGCCCGTTGCGGGATGGACGGGCTGAATCCGGAATCACCATATTGGCTCGAGACGATGGTTGAGGAAGGCGGAAGCAATTTGAGTGCCGGCCAGCGCATGCGGATCATTCTGGCCAGAGCAATATTAGGTAATCCACCCGTCTTGTTGCTCGATGAACCAGACAATCACCTCGACGAAGCAGGGCTGGAGATTCTCGACAGCCTCATCAGAGAGTATGATGGAACGATATTGTTAACCACTCACCGCGGGTCGTTTGCAAAGCACGCCGATTGTCGTTGGCACCTCTCCGCGGTGGACGCTCCTGTCATTGAGGCAGCGGCATGATCGAGGCCGTACAGATTCCTGAGCATGCCCTGAATGCCGAGACTCAACACGGCGACGACGTCAGTAGTGACTGGCGAGGCCGAATACTGTCAATTTACCAACCGAAGCTAGCTCAGTTACCCTACTTCCTTTTCATCCCGACAAAAACTCGCCCAGATGCAAAACCGCTCATTTCTATGCACGGCTGGACCCGCAACGCCGGCGAACATGCATTTCGACTCGCCAAATTTGCGGAGAAGCATGGAACCGTTCTGATAGCACCGCTTTTTTCAAAAACGGCGCACAGACACTACCAAAGGCTAGAAGTGAGAAAGGGTGAAGCCTGTCCGGCTGTTCAATTCGACAGGCTTTTGCACGATGTAGCCCTTAAGTTTCAAGTTGATACTGATTCAGTCAATTTGTTCGGATTTTCAGGGGGGGCACAGTTTGCGCATCGTTACGCACTAATGCGTCCTGGCCGCATCAATAGAATGGTGTTGATGGCGGCGGGTTGGTACACATTTCCTGATCGCGAAAAGCGCTATCCATTCGGAATCGCCGCATCCAAAGTTCTTGGCGATAGAGACCTTTATTTAGACAAAGCGCTAAACATTCCGACCTGCGTAGTTGTGGGCGGGAGGGATGTGAATAGGGATTCGTCCCTAAGAACCGGACCCGGTATCGATAAGATGCAGGGCTTCACCCGAGTAGAGCGAGCGGAACGCTGGATCAAGGCAATGCGCGACACGGCAACAACGGTAAACATCAAGCCTGAGTTCGCGTTCAAGATTATCGACCGGGCCAATCATGATTTTGGCGAGTGCATACAGCACCACGAGTTGGGGGACATCATCTTTGATTGGATCAATAGGAACACAGAAGGAGCGGACATATGAAAAAACTACTATTAGCAAGCGTGACGGGGATAGCCCTCGCATCACCTATAGCAATCGCCCAGGAATTCACGGCCGATGAGGACGGGCTTACATTTGAGGGTGAGAATTTCGAACTGGTATTTGGCGGTCGTCTTCATGCGGACACGGTAAGCGTAAATGATGATATCACGCCCATACCGAGCAAGTCCGATATTCGACGGTTCAGAGTCAATGCAACCCTGACCGTGGCAGATACATTTCGTGTCAAGCTAGATCATGATGTCGGCGGGGTCAGCACGGGCTGGAAAAATGCCTGGATTGAATATCGCGGCGTGGACGATCTTTCGATCAAGGCAGGACAACATATCGTGCCTTTTAATGGCGAAGATATGATGAGCTCGAACAATCTGAAATTGATGGAACGAGGATTGCCCTCCGCGCTCGCGCCGAATTTTGCCGTCGGTGGCTCAGTACGATATCGCGGCGATAACTGGTCTATAACGGGGGGCTATTTCGGAGACCCTATCGACCAGGACCCTATCCGCGCAACGGATGAAGGTGAAAGTATTGTCGGCAGAGTTGTTTTCGCCCCGGTAAAAAAAAGGAAACGTGCGATACATCTTGCGGGTGCCCTTGAACATCGTCAGCTTAAGGATCTTGAGCCATCCCGTGTCAGCGCACAACCTGAATTCGGTCTTTCGGGCGTCACCCTTATCCGCACTGGAACGCAGCCAGACGTTGACGCCTATACGAACTACAATTTCGAAGCGGGTTACATGCAGGGCCCATTCGTGGTGAAAGGCCAATACATTACTCGTCAAAACGATGCGCCCCTTATTGGTGATCCGAGTTTTTACGGCGCATCGGTTGAGGCAGCCTACGTCATCACCGGTGAACGACAGCGCTATAGCTCGACAAGTGGTACGTTTGGTGCGATCCGTCCCCGCGGCAAATATGGCGCGTTTGAGTTGGCGGCACGTTTCAGCACGTTAGATCTTAATGATGGTCTCATCGCTGGCGGCAAACAGTCGAACTATACGGTTGGCGTCAATTGGTACGTGAATGAGAATGTCAGACTGATGGGCAATTATGTCAGCGCCGACGTTAGCCCAAATCGAAATGGAGTTGACGAGAGCGCCGACGCTCTTATGGGGCGTCTGCAAATCGCTTATTAGACTCACGTCATTGTCCGGATGCGCGAATATCCTCAGAAATCCATGCTGAGGATATTCGCAAAAGCAAGTTTACCAACTTGCTCAGCACAACTGTTGTCTCAGTGTCCAATTGGCATACCAACAATGTGAGTTAAACTTACCGTGGCGAGCTTTTTTGCCATCACCGACGGAGATACGTCAGATCAAAGGCGTGAAAGTCGCAGATTTAGGTATACTATTCAAATGATGGACGGATGATCGAGAACCAGATCAATCGAGCTCAAGCGGTTGGTACAGATGGTTTGAATTTTAGACCAAAAACCAAAAAGAAAACAGGATGCAATGTCTTCAAGTTTCAGATCACTGTCAGGACCAAAAAAATCACCGTGGCAGAAGGTCAAAAATGAAATGAATTCGCGAAGCATTGCTCGCGTTTTCTGCTTCATGAGTGGCTTTATTGTCAAACCACCAAAGTTCGCCCGGCTTCATCCAATTTCGTTCGTCCCCTGCTTTTAAATAATTTCCCGGCTCACTTTTGAGAACGAGGTGATAGCGATCTCGAATTCGGTAGTATTCACCCCGATCGACATGAGGATAGACGCGGTGACCTGGCTCAAGCCGGACGACTTTGGCCCGCGACAATTCTCCATCAAGACATTGCGCCAAACTCTCAAGGCAGGACCGGATCCTAGGAAACTGTTTGGAGATTGTCGTGAATCGAGACTCATGGACGTCCCACTTCTTTCGTCCTGCGATCTTGGATTTTCGGAGTCCGCGAATTGGTATTGATACAGCTTCTCTCTGCACTTTAATTTTCGATTGACGACCTTCGTTCAACGCCCATGCGTTTTCTACCGAGGCTATTTCTTCCAATAAAGGAGTGACCGGATACTCTTTTTCTATGAGTTTAAAATATCGCATTGTGTCTCTTACACTATCAGAGTTTTGTTTTAACATTCTGCGCAATCGTATGCAGAATCTGAACTGAACAAAAATTTAACCTGGTTAATCGAAGACAGCAGCTCCGGCCTCATCATAGCCGCGCCGTAACCACAGATCGTGAGCATTAATCCGAAGTCGGACAACCGCATAGGCAGACCGAGCCCGTGCTGATGCTTCAAGACCTACAATGTCGACATGCCGACGTTCGGCTATGAGCAGCTCAGAGAGCCTGATATCGCCGAGCTCAAATCCGCGCCGCAAACGAGTAATAGCAGCGCTGCTGGTTTGCTTGGCTGAGAGCGCGGCTTGCCAAGCTTGTATTGATGATTGGGCCAGTGCGACATCAGTTTGAGCCATTGCCTCAATCTCGCGGTGCTTGAGTGCCAGATCGGCCATCGCCAAACTGGAACGCGCGGTGTCTCTTTCCAAGGCTGCAGACCGCTTCGCTCCGCCGAGTGGGATAGATACGACAATGCCAAGTCCAGCTTCATTACCGTTGCGCTCGCTAAATGTGCGAAGCCCAGCTTCGAAATCCGGTTTTAGATCCTGCCGACTCCGACGCGCCACGACCGAGGCGAGGCGTGCCTTCGTTTCCGCCAGTTCGATTTCATGGCTTCGCTCGATAATTAAGGATCGCCACCGCTCCAGATTCTCAATATTTTCAGGACCTTTCAGCAAGAGTGGATTGCCAGGTAATGGCAAATCGGGAAACATTACCCCTAGTCTGCGCTTTGCGGTTTCAACATTGCCGGTCACACTTGCTGCGGCCGTTCTAGCTTCAGCAAGAGCCGTTTGCGCCAGCTCTAGTTCAAGCAGCGAGGCATCATTTGCTCGCAATCGTCGTTCAACAGTGTTCACACTGGCCTCAAAACTACCCACCTGAGCTAAGGCGATTGCGAGCTGCTCTTCTTTGGCTAGCCATTCAATCCACAAGGTTGCAAGTTCAAGCGCGATTTCATGGCGCTGATCTGCATTTGAAAGTCTGGCCGCTTCGATACCGAGAGTTCCAATTTCCCGGTCAAGTGTCGCTTTACCTCGTCGACGAAACCCTTTTGTCAGCTCTGCGTCGAACTCATTGAATCCGAACTGATTTTCAATGACACGTTGGGTATAGCCTGCTGAGATTGTCCATTCGTATGGACCTACAGCGAGACCTCGGGCCTCGCTTTGGGCTACTAACACACCCGCCTTTGCAACTGACAAGGATGGATGAGAGTCGAGGGCGTCCTGAACAAGTTCTTCTGCAGGTAGATAAGACTGCGCCGCCGCGGAAGCGACCCCAAGAGAATAAAGTGCGATTGCGAGTAGGTATTTCACGTTAGACGTCCTGCCGAAAGAACCGGCTCTATCCAGTAAATAAGGTGTGGCAGAGGTAGCTTTAACCTAATCGACTCGATGAGACCTTCAGCGCGCTTTGGTTCAAGTATAGCTGACAAAATACGCCGACTGACCCGGCCTTCGACTCGTTCGGCGGTTGTTGCGTTGTCAAACCCCAAACCGTGACCCGAGCCGTGCCAAGAGGTAAACCCAGGTAACGGAGGTTGTTGATCCAGCAAAAAAGCGATTACAGCGTCCTCTGAACGGGGGGGGTATACGAGCGTTAGTTTGCAGAGATTGGGGTCCATCGGGCCACCTCCAACTGTTTGCGCACCGAATGACGGGCAGCACCAAGGCGTCTGAATAGAACCGGCAACAATAAAAGGGTTAGCAGCGTGGAAGAAATCAGGCCGCCGATTACCACTATGGCCAAAGGTTTTTGAATCTCTGATCCGGGTCCTTCTGCAAACAGCAAAGGTACTAACCCCAATGCTGCGATGCTCGCGGTCATGAGCACGGGTCGGAGTCTGCGAACCGATCCCTCTAACACGCTTTCTTCCATAGTTCGTCCGGCGGCGAGCAATTGATTGAAGTAGCTCACCAATACGAGACCGTTCAGAACCGCAATGCCAAGGAGAGCGATAAATCCAACAGACGCCGGTACCGATAGGTATTCTCCAGAAACCCACAGAGCGAGGATGCCACCGACGAGCGCGAAAGGAACATTCGCAAAGATCAAGATGGTTTGCCTAGCGGACTTTAACGTTGCGAACAGAACGACAAATATAAGTCCTAGTGCGATTGGCACGACGAGGCCCAACCGCTGCGCTGCACGTCTTTGGTTTTCGAATTCGCCGCCCCATTCCAGTCTGTATCCTGGGGGCAATTCTACTTCGGCGGCCACTGCCTGCTGCGCCGCTTCAACAAAACTTACCAGATCGCGGCCCTGTACAAAGGCCTGCACCAGCGCAAATCGCGAGGCGTTCTCACGGTCAATTTTAACCGCGCCCTCACTATACTCAATTTCGGCGAAATCTTCCATTCTGATTATGCCGCCATCTGGTGTCGCAATCGGTGTGCGAGCGAACAGACTTTGCGAAGCTTTCAGCGCATCGTCACCGCGGATGATGATCGGAGTGCGCCGGCCCGGTTCGACCACTTCACCCGCATTCAATCCTTCAAGCATGGCGCGCAAATCATCTTCAGCATCCGTGATGGACAAACCAGCAGCCCCTGCAGCGAGGCGATCTATGTTGAGCTGCATGAACCCAATCGAATCATTCGACATCGTAAAAACTTCACTCGCGCCATCGACCTTAGAAACAGCTGACTGCACTTCACTCGAAAGATCGGAAAGCGTTTCCAGATCGGGGCCGAAAATTTTGATGGCGAGATCGCCGCGCGCGCCCGTCAACATTTCCGAGGTACGCATTTCAATGGGTTGTGTAAAAGCTGGCTCTATGCCCGGAAGGGTTTTCATCGTTTTTCGCATTTCATCGATGATCCAGTCTTTGTTTTTGACCCGCCACTCAGATTTCGGCTTGTCCGTCGTCAGATAATTTGAGACAGATGGCGGCCTGACATTCAGGAGGCTTGGCTCATCTTGGTTTCAGTTAAGCAGCGTGTTTGGCGTGCTGCAAGCGCCGTTGTTTCATCGTCCTCCTTTTGGTTTTCGCTCGTTCGAGCAAGATGGTCTGTCCGCGTCCGGTATAGACATCAGCGGGCGTGAGGTTTTTCAGGCTCTCATGGTAGCGCTGATGATTGTAGTGACCGACGAACGCAGCGACCTGATTTTCCAGATCACCCGGCAAGAAGTAGTTCTCTAACAGGATGCGGTTCTTGAGTGTCTGATGCCAGCGCTCGATCTTGCCCTGCGTCTGGGGGTGGTAAGGCGCGCCGCGGGTGTGCGGCATGCCCTTGTCTTCAAGATAGTCGGCGAGCTGACCAGAGATATAGCACGGACCATTGTCAGACAGCAGGCGCGGACGATGCACGACATTGGCTTGATCCAAGCCTGTTTCCTCAAGAGCCAGGTTCAGCGTATCCTCGACATCTGACGCAGCCATGCCCGTGCAGAGCTTCCAGGCGATAATGTATCGCGAGAAGTCATCCAGCACGGTCGAGAGATAGAACCAGCCCCAGCCGACGACTTTGAGATAAGTGAAGTCGGTCTGCCAGAGCTGGTTGGGCGCGGTCGTCTTGTCCCTAAACTCGCTCGCAGCCTTCATCACGATAAAGGCCGGACTGGTGATCAGGTCGTGCGAACGCAGCAACCTGTAAACACTGGCCTCGGAGACAAAGTAGCGACGCTCATCGGTGAACGTCACCGCCAACTCTCTTGGGCTGAGCTCGGGCCTTGCCAGGGCCATCTCCAGCATGGCCTTGCGAACATGGTCCGGGATACGGTTCCAGACGCGCCCCGGATGCGACCGGCGATCCTCCAGGCCCGCCTCGCCAAAGCGGCGATACAGATCATACCAACGGTAGAAGGTCGGCCGGGACACACCGAGCTTGTCCAGTGTGCGCTTCACCGGCAGATGCGAGCCTTCGACGAGCCGGATGATCTCCAGCTTTTCAGATGCGGGATACCTCATTCTGGGTCGTCCCCATCCGCGAGCATGCTTTTTTTGAGCAGGCGGTTCTCCAGTAGCGTCTCTGCCAGCGCTTCCTTCAAGTCGCGGGTCTCACGCTTCAGGTTGGTCACTTCGCCCGATGTCGCCTGGCGTTGAGTGTCACCGGACAGGCGCTTCTTGCCCGCCTCCAGGAACTCCTTCGACCAGTTATAATACAGGCTCTCTGCAATGCCCTCTCGGCGGCACAGCTCGGAGATCGAGCTCTCTCCGCGCAAGCCATCCAGAACAATCCGGATCTTCTCTTCGGCCGAAAACTTCCTCCGAGTCTTACGCTTGATCTCTTTTACATGCTTGTCAGCCGATCCGTTCGGCCCCGTTCTCGTTCTCATCATCAATCCCTTCAAGGACTACGATGAGCCAGAAACACTCCCTTAGCAAAACAACCTAAACTGTCTCAAAGGCCCTGACGGGATACACTGCACATACTTGGCGTCATACTCTCCAGTGTAATGCATAAGGAAAACCTGATGCTCGCGATGGTCACCGGTCAAAAGCGTACCGATGAGTAGACTAAATTCGTATCTTCAACCGCCTCTTTATAAAATTATATATGCTGGTCTTGCTGCTCGCAATCCGGCGCCAACTCCACTTTTGAGAAATACAACGAACACAGTCGGTCTTCAATCGGCATCGAGTTCAAATGACCTACTCCATAAATAATGTTCACACGAATGAGGACATTTTCGTCGAAGGAACAAGTAGCTAGCTGTTAGCCATTCTCAGATCGTCATGTTCAAAAGCACTCGCCATGCGATCGATCTGATTCTGAGTCTGTCCGACTTCGGAAGCAACGGAGCGCCATTCAGCAACTGCGGCCCCGACCTCAGCTATGGTCTTTTTTGCATCCTCATTCCCCAGACCGAACAATTCTGCTTGAGATAAGGCGAGTTCTATGGAGCAAGTGCTTTCATCAAGACTTATGTTTGTCGTCAGGAAGCGCGCTTTCAGATCAGTCGGCGTCGGATTGAGATCATAGGCTGGCGACAGACACCACCCGGCTTTACCGGCCCAAAGGAATCCATGGTTGCGAAGATGGTCGTCTACATTTGAAATCAAAATATTGAAAACAACGCGCCTGAATAGCTCGGCTGCATCTTGCTTCGCATTTGCCCCGTGCCTGGTGAGTTCATCAACAATCTCTGGGTAACTCGCGCGCTCACCATCCTTTGCCTGCAACATCGACATCGCCGACAAGAATGGCGTGCGAATATGCCCTTGCCGGTCAAACCGCCACGAAATCAACACGGGTTTGTCTCCCACACGATGGAGTTCATGGCGCGGCACGTCTATTCCGGCACGTTCAGCCAAAGTGAACGCAATATGTTCCCAGGTTTCGATACTGTAATCGTCAGTATCTTTTGGAAACTTCGCAATGGCCAACGCGCCATGCGCATCCACAATAGAGGCCTTCGGCCTAGCACCACCAAGCGATGATCCGGGCGCAAAAATCAGCGTCAGATCTTCATCAGTCTCTTCATCACGTTCAATTCGTTGCGCGCTTTCGAGCAAGCGGCCAAGCTGAATAAAGCCAGGAACCCCCTCTCCAATCGGTTTTTGGAATTCTTGATCATCCGGCCGTTTGAAACGAAGCGCGCCGAGACGCGACACATCACTCACCCCAAGCAAGAAGTCGGCTTCATGTAACGTCTTCGGTGGACGACCTTCAGTTCGTGCGGTTCGCCTCTCCGCTCGCTGCATAAGGCGTCGTCCCCAGGTATCTGGAGCTGAATCCCCGATTGAACCGAACATCTCGCGACCTTCGCCAGGATGGAACATGCCACCCCCAACGGCAAGGCTAGGCTCAAGTGAAAACCTCGCCGGATTAGTGAGCCATTCGTCATGATACTGGAAGGTGACAGACTCGCGAGCGCGGGCAGCTTGCCGGAAAAGTGTTCCGACGCGCAGCGTATCGCCATCAATCGAGATATGGACTTCGATTTCTGTCATTTGCGTTTTGGCCGAACGCGCTTGGGTAATTCTGCCGAAGACAGAGACAACCCAAGTTCGTCACTCGCTGGGTCAGCAAGCTCGCCTAGCCCCTCCAACAACCCCAAAGCGTTGAGCACGGAAGCATAAATTCCGATGCTCACACGGTGGTCTCCATCTTCAATGCGAGACAACGTCTTCCGGGATGTGAATGCCCTATCCGCCACGGTTTCCATGGTAAGCCCCCGGCGTTTTCGCGCATCGGCGATGTCCTGACCGAGCTTTCGCAAGGTCCGGCGTACAGCGCTCGGCGGTGTGGTGGGCGTCGGCATAAATGTACCCTTCGTTATCCAATAACGCATATAATGGGTCACGAAGGTTACTTTTTCAAGAACATTATCGATTTCTTGACCATGATATAAAGCCTGCTTCGAGTGATGGTTTTTGCCGGTTTCAGCGTAACTCATCGAGATCAGGGCTTACTTTTGATAGCACGCTTCGCTCATTTCCGAGCTTTTTCGCCACTTGCTGGATGAAATGATCAAACCGACGTTGCCCCAACGCATGGGCTGCATCTCGTTGTCCCTCAGGGATAGGCTCTGTTCGGGTCAGCCAATAGAATACAAAATGCGCAGTTGTTTCGAGGCAGAGCGCGGTGTCGCGTTCAATTTCTCCCTGCCTGCGATCAAACGCGTCCATGCGGCGAAGTAAGCGCTCTTCGAGAACAAGATTGGATTCAGGTTCGAAAAAACGGCTGAGTGCCTCTTCCACTATATCGGTTTTGGTAACGCCAGGCTCTCTCGTTCGGCGATCAAGTTCAGCATACAGCTTATGGGAAAGCCGAAGGTTCACACGCGGTTTGCTCATCTTTAAAACTCCGGCAGAGTGTTGTCATCGGCTAGGTCAAGCGCTGCCGCCCGGCGGATCGTTTCCAGCGTGTGCTCTGAACCGATATCCTCTGCATCATCGATTTCTGGAGATGCATCCGGTTCAACTTGAACCGCAGCTACTGGGCCTGACTGATCAAGTGTGGGGACGATCTCTCTACTGACTTCTGAGGTGTTTTTTGCTGAGGTCTCGGCAGCAATCATTCCTGGGCGGAAAATATCCGTCCAACTGCTATTGCCGTTTATGAGAACCGGCATCTCTTTTGGTGGCGGCATCACCCGAACTGTAAAGTTGCCATCTTGGAAATAGCGAAGTTTTTTTGCGAGAATTGGCGGTGTGCCTGAAACCATCACGACTTCATCGGCAGGAGACATTTGCATCACTTCGCCGGGCGTCATGAGCGCGCGCTGTGTTTCTTGGCGCGACACCATCATGTGACTAAGCCATGGAGCAAGCCGGTGTCCTGTATAATTCTTCTGTGATCGCAGCTCCGTTTTCGTTCCGAGAGCTTCCGAGATGCGTTTAGCCGTACGCTCATCATTGGTCGAAAAAGCGATCCGGACATGGCAATTATCCAGGATCGCATTGTTCGGCCCGTAGGCCTTTTCGATCTGATTGAGAGACTGGGCAATTAGATAGGCCCGCACACCATAGCCCGCCATGAAAGCAAGGGCACTTTCGAAGAAGTCGAGCCGACCGAGCGCCGGAAACTCGTCGAGCATCAGCAGTATGTTTCGCCGCTCAGATTCCGGCATTGATTCAGTCAGCCTTCGACCAATTTGATTGAGGACCAACCTCATTAGAGGTTTGGTGCGCGAGAGATCAGAAGGCGGAACAACGAGGTAAAGCGACATGGGCCGATTTAAGCGAGTGAGATCGCTGATCTGCCAATCGCTTGCAGACGTCACCTCCGCAATAACCGGATCACGATAAAGCCCCAGAAAACTGAGAGCCGTGGAGAGGACGCCAGATCGCTCATTTTCCGATTTGTTGAGGAGTTCACGGGCGGCACCTGCAACAACGGGATGCACACTATGTTTGCCGTTAGAATGCTCAACGTGTTTTGTTTTGAGCATCACGCCGAGCGTTTTTTCAAAGCTTCTTGAAGGGTCTGATAAAAACTGCGCACACCCCGATAGAGTTTTATCTTTCTCAGCGTAGAGAACATGTAAAATAACCCCGACAAGCAAGGCGTGCGCGGTCTTTTCCCAATGGCTGCGCCGTTCAAGCGAGCCTTCCGGATCAACCAGGATATCAGCAATATTCTGCACGTCGCGCACTTCGCTCGCGCCTTTACGGACCTCCATCAACGGATTGAAACGGGAACTGGAAGCATCTGTGGGATCGAACCGCATACAGTTCGAAAACGACCCGCGCCATCCTGAGGTTAACTCCCAGTTTTCTCCCTTTATGTCGTGGATGACTGCGCTACCTGTCCAGGAGAGAAGTGTCGGAATGACCAAACCGACGCCCTTACCTGATCTCGTCGGCGCGAAGGCGAGCACATGTTCAGGCCCGCTATGGCGTAAGTATTTGTCTTTCCAGCGCCCTAAAAAAACGCCCTCGTCCTTTAACAGACCTGCTTTCTGCAGATCGGACTTCTCAGCCCAACGGGCCGAGCCATAAGTTGTGACGCTGCGCTCCCAGCGTGATCGCCAAACTGACCCCAAAACCGCAGCAAGAATGCCGAGCAACCCGCCACTCGCCGCTATTGCCCCGCCGCGAGCAAACACTTCCGGCGCATAAGCCTCATAAGCGTACCACCATTGGAATAGTCGCCACGGTCGATAGACGGGCCACTGATCCCATAAAAACCAGGGGTGTCCGAGCGCCGGTTGGTAGCCGAGGGCATGCGCGACCCACTGCGTTGCCCCCCACATGGTCAAAACGATGATGGATAGAACGATCAGAAACTGACCGATCAAAATCTTAGACGGCGACATCGCATAGAGGCTCCCATTCAGAAAACCTCTCTAGTGTTTCGCGCCTACTCAAATTCAGCCAGTGTGAATGGCGGCAAATGGCGGCATAACTGCCGAGGATCGCGCCCTGTCTCTAGGCGACCTCTTCTAATATCCGAACGTCAGGCTGTGCGTCGTCTTCCTCGTTCGAACCTGCCGTCCGTAGGATTTCCCGGCCTGTCTTGCGCTCAATCAGTTGCAAGAGCTTTTCCTTCCGATCCTCATAGAATGCATCGAAATCATCCGTGCGCAGCAATTGCGGTTCTATTAAATGCGACCGTAGAATGTCGTCGAGTCGATCCCGCGCGTTGTCGGTGCTTTCGCTCTTGGCAAGTTCACTTTCAAGTCGCCCAAGATACTCTGACGGAGCGCGTCCACCGATAAGGCGGTTAGTCTGCGCGAAGAGTGGAGTCTTGTTGATGATGGAGTCGTAGCGGTCAGCACCTATTCCTTTGTCGATCGCCCATTTCTTTGGAAAAATGTGGTGAATATCGACGGGATCGTCATGAGCATCCATTATTCGAGCTTCTTTCCCTGTCCTGAAATCGAGACAGCCTTCATTTAGTATGGCTGCATGCAGCGCTTTGTAACCAGCAGAAGTTCGGGAGCGGAGTTCATCGAGCCGGTCGGCGCGAATACTGATCTCGGTAATGGCTCGCGGCTGGTCATTTCCGCCCTCCAGCCAATCTAAAAGCTCCAACATGTCGCGTGCAACGCGCGTGTCGGTACTTGTTCCATACGTCTCCCCGAGCGTGACAGCCCAAAACCATTGAGCCAGCTGATCCATCTGAGCTGCATTCAGGTCGGGGCGCTCCATTGATGCGTGCACTGCTGCAATGGTTTTCCCGGTTGGCAGGTAAGGAATATCTCGTTCCCTGATAATGTTCAGCCTCTCAAAGAAGTTGCGAGCGTGGATATAACCATCTGTCAGTTGCTCGGCATTCTGTTGAAATATGTGACAATCCAGTTTGAGCAGATCATTGGCCTTAATGCTAACGGCCGGTATATCTCTTTGGTCCGTCTTGCCATCGGCTATGGCTGTTCGTCTTTCGGCGTGGGTTTGAAGCGCACATGCAACCTGCAGAACATCGCGCTCATCCAATCCAGCAAGAACGCCGGATTTCGCCGGCCCTTTGATTTTGACAAGCCGCCCTTCCTTGAGTTCATCATTTTTGGGCTCTCGCCTATGTTTGGCGATAAACGCTGCCCTGTCCGTCCCCCGAAGATCTTCTCTGAGATCAAAATTATCTGCGGCGAAGATCGCTGTCAGCAATTCAAAGGCGTCCAGTTTTTTGCCGCCGACATTCACTTTCTCAAATACTGTGCATACTGCCTCTCGCGAGTTGGCCTTAGTGAGTGTGATGACGGGCACTTTGTAAGAGACGATCCGATCGATTATTTGCTCCTTGAACGCTTTGAAAAACTCCGTTTGCGCACTTCCATGTTCCGCCGTGAAGGCGAGCAGCCAATCGGTGACATCCAAAGCCTTGTTCAGTGGAAACATAAACTGCTGACACTCTGATTCTGTTGTCCGCAGGTCCAGGTCGATATCTTTGTTGAAGTTTGATCTAAGCGTTCGGTCACTCAGCACCGAGAAGATCGCATCTTCAAGGCGCGCTGTGTGCAATGCGCGTTTCATGTCGATGTAATAATACAACGACATGGCTTTTCCTTTTGAATTCTGCGTCTGGACAGGCTGATCTGACCTAAGAGCCTGATAGAGAGAGGTCATTCGTTGTTGCCCGTCGAGGAGCAACTCCTCTGGCTCAACGCCGGTTGTGGGGGCATGTGCTAAAGCGCGGGTTTTGAACTTCAGTTCACCGCCAGTTTCGAGCGTGAGTATCGCACCGATTGGGAACCCCGCTGCGACAGAAGCTAAAAGTTGGCGTACTCCTTCATCCGTCCAGACCCAATCGCGCTGAAAATCTGGCAATTGGAGCGACTCCGAATGGACTTCATTCAGGAGTGCTTTGAGGTCCTTAGGATTGGTATTAAACATGCTTGGAATAATCCCCCATATATTTGGCCGCACTGAAATATTCAGGTGCCAGCCGACATTAGTTGCACTTGCCGGTATTGATAAGCCTTTGATGGCTAATTTTAGCGCGGCCAACCAATTAGCGGCTGAGACCTCTTTTCAGAGCATCAGAAATACTCCAGCTGACGCCGCGCTCTCGCACTTCGATCGCCATTGATCTGCCGCGTTGCCTTTCCATATCCGGTCTCCACGGCACCATAGCAAACGCTTTCTCGTTACCGACAATTGCCATTCTACCTTGTGCAAGATCGGTCGTGCGCTCGAATTTTCCCTCGAAACCCTCTCCTGTTTCCAGCACCTTATGCACACGTTGAGTTCGCTTGGATTCTACCTCGCCCAAGCGGCGCAACTCCTCCATTCTTAGTCGCTGACGCACCTCAGTGTTCAAAGTCGTTTCTCCGTCTTTGAGCCATCCCTTTTCGCGCAAGAAAGCCACACGAGCTTTACGTGCGTCACTTATCGCCGTGTTTTCCAGGCTGTTTTGCTTGCCCTCTTCGCGATCCAGCCATGTCTCGGCACGCGTTTCAATTTGCACCTTTAGTGAGGCCCACGAGTGCACCTTTATAGCGACACTGCCGCTTCTCGCGGCTTCAAATTCTGCCGCCTTTTCGAGGAAGTCCTCAGCTATTTCCCAATCCCCTTGAGGGCTTATGTTTACGATGCCTGCTCTGCGAAGCGCTGCGAGCCGTCTTTTGTGGGCAAGTCGGTAAGCACTTGATGCGGATGGATCAGCAGCGGAATGAAGCTCGTCTGAATAAAGCCCGCCACTTCGGTCCGCGATCTCAGCAATCGTGCGATCTGCTCTCCTGGGTTTCTGAGGCTGCGCTGATAGCTCAACAACCGCTCCTATAGGCGGCAAGACCCCACCGAGCTCATCTGATACAGGCGCGTACCATGGCGTTTCCTGAAAGTCCTCTACGAGGATGAAGCGCCGGTCTCGCAATTCATCTTCCGGACCATGCTGTATCACTTGGCCCAGAATAGATGGCAAATCGCCCGTTCGTTCCTCAAAGAATCGAACCCTATCGGCATGTTTACCGGGCTCTACGCCCGCCGCCAGTGTGCGGATGATATCGCCCTTGCGCCCCATCGCTTTCAACGCACGATCCCAGTGCGAGGCGAGTTGCCATCGTCCTTCCCCAAGATTTTTAGCAAGGTGAAGCTGTTCGAGATGAGATAGACGCTGCTCGTGGAGACTATGCTTAAAACGCCCAAATGCAGTTGACCCGCGTGATAATTCCGCGACGCCTTGATTTGATAAGTGCGCGATCTCCCGATCAAGTCCTGTAAATCTATCCTGCAACACTTCCCGGTGCCGGGACTTTACGATCTCAATATCACGCCTTGGACCAAGTTCTTGTGTTAGGGTCTCTTCGGCCCGCGCACGTAGCCCTTTCATGAGATAATCTCGGGCGATGACGAGGTCTTGCCCCAAGTCATCCTTGCCGCGAATGACAATGTGCGTATGCGGATGTCCCGTATTGTGATGATCGACCGCGACCCAGTCGAGCCCTGTACCGAGATCGCGCTCCATTTCTGACATCAGTCGCCGTGTTGTTTCTTTTAAGTCGTAGAGCTGATCTGCATCTTCTGGTGAAACGATTATGCGGAACTGGTGGCGGTCGTCCATGCTGCGCTCTGCGAATGCGCGGCCATCCATGTCTCGATCATCCCGCCCATAAAGCTGACCGCCTGACCCATCCCTGTCGACACCATCTCGTTGAATGTAATCAATGTGCCGCGAATAGGCTCTTATGCCGATGCCTGATTTGGCGCGCGCAATATGCACTTTAACGACGACACGGCGACGGCGCATGCGAGGTAATCGCTGACCCTTTATGCGTGCATGGAGCCCTGCAGCGCTTCCTTTGCCAATACGTGCCCCCGTAAAGGAGGGTTTTGTACGCGGCGCAGACATTTGCTTTGCCGCTTTGAGAAGTCTGGAACGAAAACGTCTAGAAGACCCTGCGCCAGTGTCTCTCAGCTTGCCAAGGCGCGGCGTAAAATCAGTGTCACCACTCATGTGGTCCGAACTCCGCCAATGCACCTAAAAATCCCAATAGATTCAACAAATCTGAGAAAATTCGTGCACCACATATTCCGGCATAGGGCGCCAAAAAAGAGATGTGCAGACAATGCCTTATGCACCTGTTGGTGCAAAAGCTTCAATCTTGCCCGTTCGGGTTTGCTGGCTGATCTAACGCTTCGTTTCGCCGCTTTATGCCGCCATATGCCGGAAAACGCCGCCATCTCTATTTAGCGCCACTCCAGCACAAGCTGCGCTGAACTTTGAATATCACTTACATTGGTCGGCCCAAAGTAACGTCCATCGAGAGAAGCCGGATGCGGATTCATCAAAAATATCTGGCTATTACTGAGCCTGATACACCCTTCCCATGAAGGCAAATCTCGCATCATAGAATCTGTTTTTCTTGCGATGCCATGAGGGGTTTGGTTAATGAGAATGCGTCCATCTACCCTGCAAATCTCATCGCCTGGCACACCAGCGATACGCTTCAGGAGTGGCCAATCTTTTCCGACAAACCCATGTT
>NZ_QWFZ01000004.1 GCF_003576315.1 Henriciella mobilis
ACCCCAAAAAATCTATACTCCACAACGTGCAAACAGGCTTTTTCAGCAGCCTGCTAGTGGGCCTTCGCCTTCGCACACGGCGTGAATTCGGGCAGAGCCGACAGTCAAGAATTGTGAGCTTCTTTGTTGCATGATTTTTTCCGAAATCAGAAATCAAAATTGTCTCTGTGCGTCCGTGAAGGCCGATACGTACAGAATCTTTCGCACATTTGATTTTTCGGCTGGTTCCTTTCAGACTGAGAGGATCGACAATGGACGAGAGAGAAGACACGCCGATGGGGAACGTGATCCACATCGATGAGGCCCGGATCAGGGACCACCTGGGCGAGATGGTTCGCGGGACGGTGGAAGAAGCCCTGAACGCGATGCTGGATGCTGAGGCGGACGGCTTGTGTGGGGCTGATCGCTACCAGCGCAGTGAGGCCCGCAAGGACACGCGCGCCGGCCACTACGAGCGCGGCCTGCAGACCAAGGCTGGCGAAGTGAAGCTGAAGATGCCGAAGCTGCGCCAGAAGACCTTCGAGACCGCCATCATCGAGCGTTACCGTCGGCGTGAGAGCAGCGTAGAGGAAGCGCTGATCGAGATGTACCTGGCCGGTGTTTCAGTCCGGCGGGTCGAAGACATCACCGAAGCCCTGTGGGGCACCAAGGTGTCGCCCTCGACAGTGTCGAACCTCAACAAGAAGATCTATGCGAAGATCGAGGCCTGGCGGAACGCACCGATCGAAGGTGACCATCCTTACATTTACCTCGACGGTATCGTGATGGTAAGGCGGATCAGTGATCGCACTGCGATCACCCGCCGAACGAGCTGGGCGGGCGAAGTGCGCAACGTGTCGCTGCTTGTGGCGATCGGGGTCACCTCAGAAGGCTTTCGGGAGGTGCTTGGCATCTGTGAGGGCGCGAAAGAAGACAAGTCTGGCTGGTCAGGCTTCCTGCGCCATCTGGTCGACCGTGGTCTGTCCGGCGTCGAGCTTATCGTCTCAGATGCCTGCAGGGGCCTGATCGAGAGCGTCGCTGAGTACCTGCCCGACGCACGCTGGCAGCGCTGCATTGTCCACTTCTACCGCAATGTCTTCAGCCACGTGCCGGCGACGAAGGTTCGCGAAGTTGCCCACATGCTGAAGGCGATCCATGCCCAGGAGAGCCGGGAAGCAGCGACAGAGAAAGCCGAGGCCGTCATCGCCGAGCTGCGCCGTCAGCGCATGGGCAAGGCCGCTGATCTGCTCGAAGAACGCATCCAGGAGACGCTGACCTTCTACGCCTTCCCGGACAGTCATTGGATCAAGCTGCGCACCAACAATCCGCTGGAGCGCCTGATGAAGGAAATCCGTCGGCGTACAAAGGTCGTCGGCGCGTTTCCGGACGGCAAATCCTGCCTGAACCTTGCTGCTGCCCGATTGCGACACATCGCCGGAACCGAGTGGAGCACACGAAGATACATGAACATGCAGCCCCTACACGAGATGAAACTTCAACCCAATGGAACCGCCGTCGCATGATCGAAAGTGCGAAAGAATCTGGACACTACCCCGGACGGTTACCTTTCTGGTGTCAATTCCAGATTCAAAAATTACTCATCCGTGGGCCGCCAAGACATTTGCCATTGTGGTGAGGCCGGATACGCGCCTACCGAGCAATGGCTGAAGTGATATCATTCAATACCTGCGGGTCATCGATCGTCGCCGGAACTACATAGTCTTGCGACTCCGCAATGCTCTTGATCGTTCTCCGTAGAATCTTTCCCGACCTTGTTTTTGGAAGTTGATCGACAACGATGACGCGCTTGAAGGCAGTTACCGGACCAATTTCGGTTCTCACCAAGTTTACGATTTCTCTCGTAATTTCTTCCTCTGCACGCGTGACCCCATCGTTCAAAACGATGAGCCCAATTGGTAATTCTCCCTTCAAAGAATCTGCAACTCCAATAACGGCGCACTCCGCGACATCTGGATGCGCCGCCACCACTTCCTCGATTGCACCAGTGGACAGGCGATGACCCGCAACGTTAATAATGTCGTCAACGCGGCTCATGACGAAGATGTAGCCCTTATCGTCTATATATCCGGCATCCCCGGTCTTGTAGTATCCGGGGTATTCCTCAAAGTATGATTTTAGAAATGCCTCATCGTCTTCCCACAGTGACAGCAAACACCCCGGTGGAAGCGGCAGCTTTATGACAATAGCTCCGTGCCCACCTTGCGGCATTTCAGAACCGCTCTCATCCACAATGCGAACATCAAATCCAGGCATAGGAACTGTGCTAGAACCATATTCTGTTGGCAGCTGTTCTATTCCCAACGGATTGGCTGCGATCGGCCACCCTGTTTCAGTCTGCCACCAGTGATCTACGACTGGCACATCAAGGAGACGCTCTGCCCACTGGATCGTGTCAGGATCTGCTCGTTCACCCGCAAGGAACAGCTGTCTGAAACCGGAATGATCGTAACCGGAAAATAATGAGCCTGCTGGGTCGACTTTCTTAATCGCCCTTAACGCCGTGGGTGCCGTAAAGAGCGTATTAACCCGGTGCCGCTCAATCACCCTCCAAAAGGTTGCAGCGTCTGGTGTTCCGACCGGCTTTCCTTCAAACAGTATCGTCGCACTGGCGTTAAGAAGCGGACCATACACAATATACGAATGACCGACGACCCATCCTACATCCGATGCGGCCCAGAACACCTCTCCCGGTTTGACATTGTATACATATTCCATCGACCATTTGAGAGCGACCGCATACCCCCCGTGATCCCTGACGATACCCTTCGGCTTTCCAGTCGTCCCCGATGTATGCAGAATGTATAGCGGGTCGGTAGACGCCACGCTCACACATTCGGCTCTCTCGCCAGCCGTTCTTGCGGTTTCAACCAGGGCGGCCCAGTCGAAGTCCCGCTCATGCTCAAGCTCGCACGTCCTGCTAGAACGCTGGAAAATGATTGAACACTCAGGTTTGTGCGGGCTGAGCCTGATCGCCTCATCAAGGAGAGGCTTGTACTCAACGATACGACCAGGCTCGAGCCCGCAGGACGCTGACAACACAATTCTTGGCGTCGCGTCCTCGATTCGAGTGGCAAGCTCTCTAGCTGCGAACCCCCCGAATACGACCACATGGACTGCTCCGATGCGCGCCGTCGCAAGCATCGCAATCACAGCCTCGGGAACCATTGGCATGTAAATCAAGACCCGATCGCCGGCATTCACCCCACGCTCTTTTAGCACGGTCGCAAGTATACCAACCTCATCGAGTAGTTCAGAATAAGTATACTTCCGCACCGCTCCCGTCATTGCGCTATCGTAAATCAACGCCAGATCATCTCCACGGCCATCGCGCACATGACGGTCCAAAGCATTCCAGCATATGTTGCATTCGGCGCCGACAAACCAACGGGTCGCATGATCTTTCGATTCTCTGAGTACGTCGTAAGGTCTATACCACTCAACGGCATGAGACGCTGCCTCCCAAAACTCATCAGGTGCCGATTCCCATTTCTGGTATGTCGTTCTATAACTTCCCATAAGAATGTCTTCCAATACTGCCGGGTCCGCCTTGCCGCCACTATGTTCTTTACAACCGCACAACCAGTTTCCGGCCTGTGACCAAGACGGAATAGTTCCAATTTTCTTCGGTGTGAATCGTAGCTCGGCAGCACGTGCGGGTTGGCAATCTTGATGAATGCCAACCCGAGAGTGACTAGCGTTTGTCTCTCAATTTATCGACGTCGAACAAAGAATTGTCCATCTGATCAACTTTCTCCCAATCCGGCGATATGCTGAGCATCGAGTGCCGTTGTGAAATCACGTTTGGAAGAATCACTGAACGCCACATTGCGCGTCCCGTTGTGGGCTGCCACCAGCGTGAATCGTCCCAAGTCCGCCACAGGTTGCCCCGACGGTCGTACATTTCCATCGACTGGGTATAGTAGAGTTCCTTATCTACCGAGATGCGTTTTTTTGAGTACTGGTAGCTGTTGGTGAGATCATCGATATCATAAACCCATACCGGCCTCAGCTCCATATCAACAATTCCCGTCAGAGCGCAATACGCCTCATCTGGGCGATAAGGATCGTACACTGCACCAACCTCCGGCGCGGCTAATACGAAGCCCTCTTTAACCATGGTGTACTTGAATTTGCGTTTATCAGTTTTGGTCCACTGACTACGCCATTCGTCCCAAGTGAGCTCCAGAGACGGAGCAATTGGGTCTTGGCCATTGGTACCAGTAAGCGTGCGAGTGCGCCGGAGCGTAGGGATGAAAATCTTGAAGTTGTCATCTCTGTCAGCATCCGCGTACCGGAGCCGAACACCGGCCAACCCTCGCACATCCCTCGGCGAGGTTAGTAGTAGAGACCCCGCCTCAGTAACGCCTTCGAATCCAGGAACATTCCCAAGTGGAGCCTTATCAACTCTACCCGCCATTTTCCGCCACCAGATATTACCAGTGTATGAGCGCTCGACCTTATTGCTTGAATTACACCCCGTCATAACGACCGGATTAAACCAAAGATCTTCGGTTCCTACACCATGCGCACTAAACAACCAGTTCAGCTCATCACCATTTTTGGGTGTCAGGAAAGGCAATCCGCTCTTTGTTAGCATGCCATTTTTTCCGTCCCTGTCTACTAGCTCGCCCTTTTCATTAATTGTGAAGGGATCTTTGCCTAGTTCCTTGGTCGCATCGAGCAGAGCTTTCTGCATATAATAATGGTTCGTGGGAACAATGCGGATACCCTTGACACCCATCCACTCACTATTGAGCCGGTCAATCCAGAACTTTGGAAGATAGTCCGACAACCAAGGCATTGAAGCCAAGTTGTCCTTCGTAATGATCAACCCTGGCTTCAGCTCGTCCGGAATATCCGCGTCCTCAATGAGGCTCGAAGCCGTGTAACCCCTGAAATCCTTCCACTCTTTCTCGAGTTTTCGGGCCTCATCATTGTCAAGCATATCAGCCCAGGCTTTGTGTTCGGGCAAACCCGTCTCCTTGGCAAACGCCTTCCAGCGCTCGATATAATCTTCCTGCGCATTCGCTACGGGTGCTGCTGCAGTCGCAACTGCCATAAGCGCCGTTGCTCCGATCAGAAAGCTTTTCAAACTTAGCCGTTTCATTTTCTTCTCCATCATCAAGAACCAGACATCTTTGCGTTATCGTTATGTTTCTCTAGAATTGGTAGGTCAGAGAAAACTCAACGTAGTCCGATTTGTTATAGAGCCCCAAAAGGCCCTGCTCATCCTTCCCGCTAAAGTAGCCCACTTCAATTCTGGGCTTCCAATTTCCTCCTCCTACGGAGAAATCTATTCTCTGCCTTATCGCAACGCCACCTTTATCCATGTCCCAGATCGCCAAGCCATCCAGAGTCACTTTGTCGTTTAAGAAACCCTTCGTGTACGTCTGAGTTATGAATCCCTGGTTCTCTTCAACATTTGTAAGCGCGTAAGGCGCCTGAAACAGGAGCCCATCAGCATCTTCGGTATGGATCCCGAAAAACTGAGTTGTCATAAAAATCGAACTGCGCTGCGATTCCCACCCTGGCACCCAGAAATTATAATCAAATCCAACCATGACAGACAGCTGATCTCGTCTCGCGATTGTGTCGTCACGGGTAGTAATGAGAGCTGGCGTTCCGACGGTCATCCGCCCGGGCACAAAGGGATTCTGAATCACGCCCTTGTTGAAAGGTTTGTCAAACTCGTATGCGGCCTCCAAACGCAGCACCGGAGAGACATCCTTTCGACCGAGCCGGATTTCAGTCATATCCCGTGTGAATGAGAAGCCGACGGTCTTTTGCCGGAGTGTGTAATCGAGGTCAAAATCTGCAGTAATAGAACACGGCACCCCTCCAGCGCCCGGATCCAGAATATCAAGGCAGCCGAACGGAATTAGCGGGAAGTCCCCCGGCACCGCAGTACCAGCTGCGAGAGCCTGGATGAAATCAACGTACTGACCCGGCGCATTCGTCGCACCTATGGTGGTTGGGAGATCAATAGGCACATTGATTACACCCGCCGCATTTGGATCTCCGATAAAAGTGCCAATATGAACTGTTGCGCCGGTGTTGACGACTATCGGCAGGTCCTGAAAACCGTAAAATCCGTTAATTGTCCCTTGCCCGCCAAGCACATCGAATTTTAGCCGTATGCCGACCTCGGAATCTTCCCAGTCGTCTGTTTCCTTATCCGACAGACGTGCTCCCAACAAAGGCATACCGAAACCCGACTGACCTTCCACCAACCTCGGGAAGGGCAATCCGAAGGGCCCTCCGGATGTGCTGGAATTCGGGGTGGGATTATTCACAATGAACTCGGAATGGCGCACCACCGGAGTGTAGATCACTTCCAGTGATGGATCCTTGAGTCCTACCCCCTCAAAAGGAGCAGCCAACCCGAGTTGGTCGATATCCAAAGATAGGGCGGCACTCCACTGAGGTATCCGTAAGTCCTCGGTGTCTGTAAATATACTCCTTTGGCGGAGATCCTGTGGATTCAAAATATCCAGAAGCCGCAGGCCATCTGCTTGCCCCCACCCTCGCTGAAACTTTCCTAGCTTCAGCGACGCGCGTCCCTCTGAATCAGCAAACGCTATCGACAGCTCTCTAATCACATCCTGCTCGAAATCATCGAGTATGCGATTTTCTTCACCGCTATTACCAAACGGTTCAGGCAGCGTGAGCGCCCCATCCTGCGAGAGTAAAAAATCAAAGCGATCTAGAAACGGAGGGCTTTTCGTAAAGTCTTGCAGGCCAGGCCCGATTGAATCTCCATCATCAAGATCATAGTACCAATCGCCGCGCAGCCAAAAATCGGAAACGACCGTCACGTTGCTATTGGGAGTCCACTCAGCCTGAAACTGCGCTACAAACTGGGAAGGCCCCACTCCAGTTCCACCACCATACCGGTCAAAATAGACGCCCGTCCCTTGCGTCAGACGTCCGCCCACCCAGACATTGTCGGGCAGGTCCAGCGCTTCAGCCAATGACTGGGCATTCGCTGCCAGCGGCACCATAAGGACTGTGGAAAATGCTGTAGCCCCAAGCAGGCATAGCTTTTGCGACTTAGTTTTAGTTTTTTTATTCTTGGTGTTCATCTTTCTCTCCCTTACTTTCTATTATTTCCGATGCGCGGCCAGGCTCTATCGCCCTCAATCTAACCAACCATCGCCCTGACTATTTTCTTCTGTGTGCTAAACGGAAATCCCCGCGGCTTCAGCAAGCCGATTGCTGCAGGCACAACAGTGAGCGCCCCCACCATGTTGAACATCAAGATGATCGCCAACAGAACGCCCATCTCGGCTTGGAACCTGATCGGAGACAGGAAGTACCACGGCAATAGCGGCAGTATCATCGTCAGTGCCGTAACTATCACGGCAATACCAGACGTGTTGAACGCCCGGCCCGTCGCCTTCGCGAATTCATGGCCGTGCCTCATTTCGTCGCGTATCCGGTCTGCCATGTAGATGCTGTAATCAACACCACGTCCCAAACCCAACGCAGCAAGCGGGAGCGTATTCAAGTTCATCCCCACGTCCATAAGCGTCATTACACTCATGGTGATAAAGTGAGATGTCGTCAGTACAAGTATGATCACGACTGCAAATGCGGGTGATCGATATAGCCAGAGCAGGTTAACTGCGATAACGATGATAATGGCAATAAGGAGTACATTTTCTTTATGCTCGATCTCGTCGTTGCTCGCCTTAATTATACCGATCTGTCCGCCGGCGAACCTCACACGCGGCTCCCCATCTGAAAACTGAAAGGTGTTTAGAAATTCTTGGCCCGCCGCCATCAACGCATTCACGGTGTCAGCACTATGCTCCCCCGTATAAATTGAGAGCTTACCGATGCTCCATTCCGGGTTCGTATAGGCGGCAAAGTCTCCTGGCTCACCGCCAGACCGGAACATGTAAATGTTAAATCCTATTTCTTCTTCTGTATCAGGAATTGTTTGGTATGAAGGGTCCCCTTCCCACAAAACCATGTTGATATTTTTTACGATCGGAACAAGGCTTTGTGCGCGAGTTGCCGGAAGAACTCGTTCGTAAATATGGCGATCAAATGCTTCGATCTGATGATACACACGCGGATCTAGCATGATCTCTCCATCACCGGAGAAATAGGCCTGCATTACATCCGTACCGACACGGTCAAAGCTTGAGTTGATTTTTTTGACATCTTTGTTGTATTGGGAATCTTTCCACAGGATCGGGCTCCCTTCTGCATCACCTATTTTTAGCCCCTGCGAAACGAAAATGCCCGCAATCAACGCAGCGACAAAAGCCGGGAGGAATACATATCTGGACATTTTCAGCCCAAATATTTTGGCTAGTGCGGCTTGACCCGGTAAGGTGGTGCGGAATTTTGTCGGCTTCCGAAGGACCGCCATGAACGCCGCAGCAACAATAATCCCCGGGGTCAGCGTTAGAAGCCAAAACGTGCAAATGAAGGCAAGCGACTGTATGCTTGGGATAGTCACCAGAGCCAGAACCGTAAATCCAGCTGCATCGGTAATCACAGCCGCAGTGCTCGGGAACAGAAGGCGCTCAAGACCTTCTTTTACTGCATCACGCATGGTTGCACTATTTTCGATTTCATCGAAAACGCGCGAAACGAATTGAACTGAATGGGATAAGACAGTGGCGAAGACGAAGAATGGGAGCAAGAGCAACAGGGGATCAAGATTGTAACCGACCAAGCCAATGACGCCAAAGCCCCAAATCGTGACGGCGAAGGCCACGAGCATCGGAACAGCAACGCCCACCCAGGACCTGAAATAGAAAAGTAGGACGGCAGCGATAGCCAGCACAGAGACCGCAAAAACCAACAGCATATGAGGCAGATATTTCTTAACCGTGCCCAGAAGTACGGGCCTGCCAACGACTGATATTTTTACATCTTTCGTCGAGTATTCTGATTTTAGATTGTCAATAAAGGCGACAAACTCCCGAGAATCCACCTCCTCTGATAGCTCGGCAGAAATAAGCATTGAATGCTCATCCAGTGAAACCAATGAGCCGAGAAACTGCCCCCTGACGATTTGTTTGAAATGCTCCATATCAGACTCAGAGCGGGGCACTTCCGGCCACATAAGAGGACTGACCAGAATTTGCCCCTCCCCGCCGGCCACCGATCTCGTCTTCCGGAGATTGGCCGCCTCAAACAGAGGGCGGATATTGTTATCGTGAAAATAGAACTCGTCTGATACTTCCCGATACGTTTCAAGAAAGTCCGAATTGTAGATGTCGCCTGCTTTATTTTCGACTTCGACAAGGACATTATTGACTCCACCAAACTGACTCTGGAACTCCTTATAGAGTTCGACATTCGAATGGTTTGAAGGCAGCATATCTTCGAGAACGACCTTCAACGAGACACCTGTCACGCCGAAATAAGCCGCCCCCGATGTGACCAGAAAAGCGATTGCCAGAATGATTCTGGGAAATCTTATGACGAAATTCGAAATATAACTTACCACTGAATTTGAGCCTTTGATTGAATTTGCAACAAGCGAACTACTCCTGTTACCACCGAACTAACGGCTCCGGATCTGAGACATCGACTTCGGTTTTTAGTACGGCACCGTTCGCCCCAACGACAACATACCCTCCGTGTTCCGATGTTTTAGAAATTCCTCCGTACCAAAGAAATCCTAGCTTACTCTCCAGGGGCAGCAATTCCGATACAGGCAATCCAGCTTTTACACGGACCACCCCGCCCTGGCCTACGATCACTCCGTCACCATCTTGGTCTAATGTTAGATCGAACAAATGCGCATCTGTCCCCGAGGACAAAGCTGTGATCGTCGGGACACGGTCCTCTAAGCGTTCCGAGCCCTCTTCAACGTCACTGTCCGAACCAAATCGAACCATTGTAAGCTTGCCGCCAAGCCCAGATATTAGCGCCTCCGAACGCCATGCATCTACCGCTGTGAATGTGACCGAGGCATCGGGCGCGTCCAGCACCTCCCAGCTCAATCCATCATCGATTGACCACGCTATCAGGCCGAACTCCCCAACCAAAACCAACCGCCCGTCCTCGAGACGTGTAATGCCATTCAATCTCGGTAGATCACGCCCCTGATATCCGGATAACGCCTGAGTTTGCCACGTTTTACCGCCATCGGACGTGTGAAGCACTGTAGCCTCATGTCCGACGACCCAAGCTGTCTGGGCGTCGAGACAGTAGACATCTCGCAAGTTAACGCCCGGCTCAACATGCACAACTTCCCAATGCGCTCCCCCGTCTTCAGACTTCAGGATCTTGCCTCTACTCGTGACAGCAATGCCGACGGCCTCGTCCACAAAGTCGATTCGCCTAATTAAGTCCGTAAACGGCAAGGGCTGGCGCTTCCAGTGCCCTCCTCCATCCTCGGTCTTCAGTAGTGTCCCGTAGTATCCCCCCGCCCAGCCCACAGAATCAGAGACAAAATCGACGGCAAATAAATTATCAGGAACAAACCGTACACGTCCGTCAGTTGGCATCTCTATATTTGACCGAGGGCTTATGTCGGGGGGCGATAAAACGCCCTGCTCTGCCAGCGCCCCAGGTTGGGAGAAGTAAAGCACCCCAGCAGCAGCGGCAGCATGAGCGAATTTGGAGACCGGCAGGTTCATAGATTTGATCCAAAAGACCGCCAGCACCGCTGGCACAATTTCGACTTAGTTGGTGAACGCGTTCAGGCTGGGTCAGCCCACGCCAATACCGCCATCGGACAAGATGGTTGTGCCTGTGACGTATCGAGCCGACACCGGACAGGCAAGCAACGCATATAGCGCTACATGGTCTTCAGGCTTTGCGGCAAATCCGAGCGGTGTCATGCCCTCGATAAGTTTGTCGATCTCTGGTCCACCGAATCTCTCCACGGCAAGGGCCGCAGCGCGCTGATTGTCTGCCAGACTGCGCACATCCCCAATTACTGTTTCAACTTCAGCCCCGAACTCACCCCGCAACGAACTCGCCTGCTCATCATTGACGCACAGGACACATAATCTGGCACCCTCCTCGACAAAATGATGGACCACCGCCCGGCCGATTCCCGTGGCTCCGCCCGTAATCAAAACGGAACTGCCGCTTAGTTTTGGCATAATTGAATACCCCCCTAACTACCTTGCTTGAAGTGCAAGATTTTGTTCTTTTTTTGAGGAAAAATGATTTTTTTGGTTGTGTCAATATTTATTTACGAACAGCGCTAGCTCAAATTCCGCAGCAAGGATCGAAATTTGCATGTGGCCAAAGGCAACTGTGCTATCGATGCCGCTGTTAATTTCGTCATACGGAACAGACGCCAGCGCAACTTAGTGCATCTGACTCCCGGATTGGACAGTGCCCGACGCCCCGGATGTCGACAAACTATTTCCCGACTCCGAGATTTTAATCCGTGTACTAACGTATTACTCTCGGCTTTTCTGGAACACTCCGAACGCAGTCCATGTGAGATGGTCCTGTTATTCGCGCATGGCCGCTTTCGAGAATATTCTCGACACACAAATATCATGGGTAGGCCTACAGAATTCCAATCCTGTTCACCCGAGCGCGCAGATTTCATAAAGTTTCACAATGTGGGAGCGATGCCACTCATTCGTATCCGGCCAGGTTGACGCGCAACCGGATAGCGGCTCAACCCAAATGTGTCGTGTCAGGTTGAACTTCACTGCCATTCAAGGTCAGGGAACGCTCAAGAGATACGACAACCAGTCTGTTTCCTCCGGCGGAGCTAGGTCTCCGCCAAACTCTGGGAGCCTAAGCGGCTCCCATTTTTTTGACCTCTCATCTCCACATGATCAGGCGCCGGCCCCTAAGGTGGAAGAGATTGACTGCGCTACCCCGTTGAGCTGAATCAGGCGATCACGCTGTTCTTTAGGACTCGCCCACCTCTGGCTAGATGAACTAGAAATTGCGCCCACGACTATTCCCCGCGAACTGAAGACTGGCACAGCGATGCAATAAAGTGCGTTGTGAACCTCGCCATCGTCGACGCCGAATCCCTTGTTGCGCGTGCGATGTAGTTCTCGTTCGATTGCGGCTGGATCCGTGATCGTTTTATCCGTTAGCTTTGGAAAGGGCCCGCTGGATATATACGCCCGTCGCTCGTCGACCGTCATGTGCGAGAGCAACACCTTGCCGATAGCAGAACAGTACGCCTCCAGCTGCCCGTTCTCGCGCGTGAACACCTCCTCTCCTTCAAATACCGATTTCGCGAGGTAGGTAACCATGTCGTTCTCCAGAAGGCCAAAGTGGGTCGTGGTTTCCAACGCGACACTTAGTTGGTCCAAAAAGGGCCGTACTAGTTCCGACAGCACTGCATGTGGTGTGTACCCCTCCAACTTCTTCAGAAAAACTGGGTTGGGCAAATATCGTCCACGTCTGGATCGGCAGATGAGCCCGGCCGAATGGAGGGCATTCAGATGCCTGTACAGAGTCGATTCCGGCACTCCGAGCTGGACACTCATTGCGTCTGATTCGAATACACCGTCCTGCGCAACAAGTGCTCCGAACAAGGCCATCGCCTTGTCGAAGGAAGACATGGATCGTGTCACACGGATCTCCATTTATCACATTGTGATAGCAATTGGCCTGCCTCGGATTGCAGTGTCAAGTATATCGCGTAGTTAGCGATCTACATTCCAAGTTACTTACGGACGCGAACCAGACCATGATCTCCAGAGATGAAATTCAAAAGGCTGCGGATGCACTGTTCAACGCACACGCTGGACAAACCTACTGCGCACCAGTGCGTGATCTCATTGGTCTTGATCCGCAAGCCGGATACGAGGTCCAGGCGATCAACACAGCCCGGTGGGTGTCCGCAGGACGACGAATTGTTGGCAGGAAAATTGGCCTGACGTCAGCGGCAGTTCAAAATCAACTGGGCGTAGACCAGCCCGATTTTGGCGTCCTCTACGCGGATATGGAATATTGCGACGGTGATGAAATTCCCTTGTCAGCAACTCAACAACCCAAGGCCGAGGCTGAAATAGCCGTTATACTCGGCAGGGACATCAACGCGCAGGATACAACACCAAGCGAACTTATCCGAGCCATAGACCACGTCGTGCCTGCCATCGAAATTGTGGGCAGTCGTATCAAGGACTGGGATATCCGCATTTCGGATACGATCGCGGATAACGCCTCATCAGGCCTATATGTCCTGGGCGGTCCTGTTCGTGCACTGCATGGGCTTGATCTCGTCAATGCTGGCATGGTGATGAAATGCAATGGACGCCCGGTTTCATATGGCGCCGGCATCGCGTGCCTTGGAAACCCGCTAAACGCCGCCCTCTGGCTCGCACGAAAATGCGCAGAGCTCGGAGCACCCCTCAAGGCCGGCGACGTCGTTCTGACAGGTGCTCTTGGCCCGATGGCCTCAATGGGGCCTGGTGATCTGTTTGAAGCGGATATCGAAGGTATTGGGTCGGTTCGCCTCGCAATTGCGGCGAAATAGGAGACATTGGAAATGACAACTCTCAAGAAGACCAAGGTTGCGATCATCGGATCCGGAAATATCGGAACTGACCTCATGATCAAGGTCATACGCAAGTCAAAGGGTCTCGAAATGGGCGCGATGGTCGGGATCGATCCCGACTCGGACGGCCTTGCCCGGGCAAAGCGCATGGGTATCGCGACCACGCATGAAGGAATTGACGGTCTCGTTAAGCTCGACGTGTGGCCCGAAATCGGAATTGTCTTTGATGCGACATCTGCTGGCGCACACAAGCGGCACAATGAAGTCGTCACATCCGCTGGCAAGGTGATGATCGACCTCACGCCTGCGGCGATCGGGCCGTATGTCATACCCGTCGTCAATGGTGACGCGCATCTGGATGCGTCAAATGTCAACATGGTCACTTGCGGCGGGCAGGCGACGATCCCAATCGTGGCAGCGGTAGCATCCGTCGCGACAGTCCACTATGCGGAGATCGTCGCTTCCATCGCCTCCAAGTCAGCCGGGCCGGGAACGCGGGCCAACATTGATGAATTCACCGAGACAACCTCAAAGGGTATAGAAGAGGTTGGAGGAGCCCGGAAAGGCAAAGCCATAATCGTCCTGAACCCGGCAGAGCCTCCGATGATTATGCGCGATACGGTATTCACCCTCTCTAGCAGGCTGCTGAAAAAGCCTGTTTGCACGTTGTGGAATATAGATATTTTGGGGTCGGTGAGACTTTTTTTCGCCGTTTTGGCGTCCGGACGCGCGTTTCCGCCTGCATTGAGGTCACTCTTTCGGCATAGACCATCTTTCCACGGATTATGCGCTGACTTATCGCAGCGGCGATGGTGGCGTTCATGCTGCGGCCCCCGCAAGTAGCTTCGGTAGTCGGACGAGATTGTAGGCGGCGATGGCGATATCGAAGCCGAGGGCAACGCGCCGCTTTCCCCTGAACTTCGTCTTGGCATAGCCGCCAGTTGTCTTCGTCCACCCGAAGATCTCCTCGATCCTTTTGCGGATGCGCTGGGAGACCTCATAGCCCTCGGGGGTCTTGATGGGCAGGCCGCACCTCCCGGTCTCGGACTTCAGGGCGACATGCGGCCTGACACCGGCCTGCTCCAGATCGCGCTTGAAGGTCCAGGCATTGTAGCCTTTGTCGGCACCAAGTGTGGCGCCGCGTTTAACCTTGCGTTTCCTGATCATCTCGAGGGCCGCCTCGCGTTCGGCTCTGCCGGTTGCATGGGTCAGTTGTGTCGCTACGGCGAGGCCTTGCCGGTTCTCCATGAGGACGTGCCCCATGTAGCATAACTGAGCCGGCTTGCCCCGGCCCTTGCGATAGAGCCGAGCATCGGGATCGGTCGATGAGGCATGCGTCTGGTTCGACCGCTTCTCGCCGTGGAAGTCGTGCGGTGCATTGCGACCACCACCTCCACTATCCGGACCACCGCCGCTATCGGTATCCTTCGGACGGAAGCTCTTGGTACTGGCCCAGGCCTCAATCAGGGTGCCATCCACACTGAAGTGCTCACGCGACAACAGCTTCTTCACTCGCCGAAGCGACAGGACGGCGTTGAGGAACTTTGCGGCGATATCCCCATCCAGAAGGCGGTCGCGGTTCTTTGAAAACGTCGAGGCGTCCCAGGTCGGCTCATCGGGCCCGAGCCCGACAAACCAGCGAAACAGGAGATCGAACTCAAGCCGCTCCATCAGCTGGCGCTCAGACCGGATCGAATAGATCGCCTGCAACAGCATCGCCCGCAACAGACGCTCCGGCGCGATCGACGGGCGACCGGTATCCTGCGCGTAAAGTGCCGTAAAATCTGCGTCCAGAGCCTTCAGCGCGTCATTTACCAGCTGCCGTATCTGCCGCAGAGGATGATCCGATGCGATCCGGTCTTCTACGTTCACATACGAAAACAACTGATCCGTCGTCCGATCTTCACCACGCATCTCTGCCTCCCTCTCCACACAAAAGAGAGAATCATGCTTCGCAAAGCAAAACGAGACCTTTTTCAGCAGCCTGCTAG
>NZ_QWFZ01000005.1 GCF_003576315.1 Henriciella mobilis
CCGCTACGTGGAAACCGCCGGACTAACATTACCGGTGGACCACCCCTGTGGGGCAGAGCACAGTCAATATCGCCAGATTGCGCAAATTGAAATCGCTCGGGTTGGCTCAGCCGATAGATCGCCAAAAATGGCAACTGTCAGATGGTTTTGAAACCACGCTAAGAGAATTGGGTCTTCGCCGCGACATCATCAAACAAATGCACCGCGCCCTTCACGGACGCAAAGGCCGCACCGTCGACGCGGCAAGGCCGTTTTCTGGTGGTGCCGGACAGGTTCCGATCACCGGTGCGGTCCTGCGTAAAGGGATGGGCGGGGAAGGCCACGATGTACCCTATCTCATCGTCGATGGGATGGATGGCCGCGTCACAACTTCTTCAATCTCCAATGCCGATGATTTAGATGGCATTCAGCGCGGTATGATCGTGACGCTGTCGCCGCCTGATATGGCACCTAGAAAATCAGATAGAACAATCGCTTCAATTGCTTCGGCGAACGGAGGAATCTATTCAGCGGCCTTGCATCAACAATCTGACCCTCGCGCCACATCAGAATTTGTCCGTGCGCATGTGCGGCGATTAGAAGCGATGCGGCGACGGGGGATCGCCCTGCGCAATAAGGATGGAACTTGGAATATTCCTGACAACTATTTGGCTGACGTGCGGCGTCATCAGGAGCTCCATGCGAACAAAACCGGCGTCCGTATTCATGTGGAGAGTTGGGGCGATGTTACCGCTCAAGTAGAAGCAAACGGACTGACCTGGTTGGACAAGATGCCCAAAGCGGAGGGACCAGCCTATGGATTTGGACAAGAGGTTGAGACGGCGATTGAAAAACGACTTTCGGTGCTGCAAGAGCGCGGCATTATCGAAGGAGCCCAAAGCCATTTGAACCGCAAACACTACGAAGCTTTGAAACGACTGGGGCTAAGCCATCATGGTGAGGCACTCGCAAAAAAGTTGGGAAAAGACTTTCACTCATTGCCTAAATCAGGTGTGGTTGAGGGGGTCTACAGAGAATCCATATCAACACCTGAAGGGAAATTTGCCGTTATTGATCGCGGCAAGACTTTCACACTGGCACCTTGGCGTAAGATCCTGGACCGAGCACGCGGGCAAGCCATCGCAGGGACGGTAAGGGGGGATCATATTTCGTGGCAGATCGGAAAGAAACGTGGACTTGGGAAGTGATACTCAGATGACTGATTCGCTCTAGGTCTGGAGAACTGGAGGGCCTACAGGGGCTTAAGGCGCCCTAAACTGGTCGCTCATTTTATCCGAGTTGGGACCATCGAACACCAAAGACACCAAGGACAGATTCTAGTTCTGAGCTCTAAATTGAGAGGGCATCAATTATTGGACAGTCTGGGGTGTCACCACGCGCGCACTCCTTGGTGATCTCGCTCAGCGTTCGTTCCAAACGTTTCAAATCAGCGATTTTCTGACGCACCTCCGCTAAGTGTTCGGTTGTAAGTGCGTGTACGTCGCCACATGAAGGCGTCTCGTCATTGAGGCCAAGCATTGAACGGACCGCGTCTAATCCGAAGCCTAAGTCCCGACTTCGCTTGATAAAATTCAATCGTGCTAGGTGTGTCGGACTGTAAATACGCTGCTTCCCCGACGAGCGCGGAGGATTGGGCATTATGCCGATTTTCTCGTAGTAACGTATGGTTTCTATCTTCACGCCAGTCGCTGAACTCAATCTCCCAATTGTGAAGTCAGTCATGCTTGCACCTGTAGTAGCTACAGGTTTTATATTACGCACATGTCTGATGATATTGAAACCAAGCGTGATAGTGGAAAGAGCGGTGGCTGGTTCGCAAGTGGCGGCGTGCTAGCAAGCGTCTTTGCATTTATTGGCGCGTCCTGCTGCGTTCTACCGATCATTCTGGTGAACCTCGGCGTCAGTACCGCACTGGTTGCAAAGCTTGGTTTTTTTGCTCGCAATCAAGCGCTGTTCCAGTGGGTCACATTAGCCTTACTGGGCGCGGCAGTCTTATTTGCATTTCGAAATGGCAGACCAAGCATGCGAGTAATCGTCTTGCTTGTGATCGGCTTCGCATTGGTGGGGGTAGCGCACGTGCTGCCATCTTATGAGAGGGAAATCTTGGAATGGCTGAACTTAATGTGAGCGGCGACTTCATTGCAGAATCCACACTGACCTGCCCGCAATGCGGGCATCAATCAAAGGACGTCATGCCGACAAATGCATGTCAGTTCTTCTATGATTGCAAAGGGTGTGGCGCGGTCCTTAAGCCTAATCCGGGTGACTGTTGCGTGTATTGTTCATTTGGAGACGTTGCTTGTCCGCCGATCCAGGTCGGGGATTGTTGCGGTGGTTGACCATCGAACCAATGACCATGCTTCTCGACCGCTGCCATTTCTCGCGTCTTGGGGACTCCCGGTATTGATCCTGATCGGATCGAACTTCTTGCAGGACATGGTTCCCCTAGTGGCGATCATAGCCATTCTCAGTGCGGCATTGTTTTGGATGGGTGCGGCGTGCGTTCTAAATGCCCGGCGATGTCGTAGACGTCATTGTTTCTATTCTGGTCCGATCTTCCTGTTGGGCGCTTTGGCAGTGCTTTTGGTTGGTTTGGAGATCATTTCTTTGGGCGAAGACGGTTTGGTGATCGTCATAGGTGTGACGCTCTCGCTCGCGCTCTCGACCTATCTAACGGAACCGGTGTTTGGGAAGTACATTGATTGAACACTTTAGCTCGACTCACGGTCAATGATGAGGCTGAAAGCGGACCTTAACTCAGCGGCTTAAACTCGCCCGATACTGTTGAAAAACTCCGAGTCAAAATGGGCGAATTCTGATTCAGTGATTTTCGTGCAGATCGAGGAGATGCGCGATGATGGGACGATTGGAAGAAGACGCTGCAAAGCTGTTCTATGAGTTCTCACTGGATAAGATGGTTCCGGCGGATCACTTGGTTAGAAAGATTGATCGGTTCCTCGATTTCGATGATATCCGGGCGCACCTGAAGCCCTTCTATAGTCACACGGGACGACCATCGGTTGATCCGGAACTGATGTGCCGGATGCTGATTGTTGGATACTGCTATGGCATCCGATCTGAACGTCGTTTGTGTGAAGAGGTTCATTTGAACCTTGCCTATCGATGGTTCTGTAAGCTGGGCATTGAGGACCGTGTCCCCAATCACTCGACGTTTTCTAAGGCACGTCATGGCAGGTTCCGTGAGAGTGATCTCTTCCGGAAATTGTTCGAGCAGGTCGTGTTCAGCTGCATGTCGGAAGGTCTCGTCAAAGGCGAAGGCTTTGCGGTTGATGCCAGCATGATCCGCGCCGATGCGAGTGAGGATCATGCCGTCGAGGCGGGTGAGCCGATTGATTGGTCTGATCCGAAGATCGCGTCGAGACCAGTTACCGAATATCTTGATGCGATCGATCAGGATGGTGCGCCACGCAAGAAGATCTCGCTCACGGATCCGACGGCACGGTGGACGGCTGCAATTGGCGGACAGGCCCGTTTCACCTGGGCAACCAACTATCTCCTGGATGTCGAGACATCCGTCATCGTCGATGTTGAGCCAACACCCGCTTATCGCAAAGCCGAGGTTGAAGCGGCCAAGATCATGATCGACCGAACCGAAGATCGGTTTGGGCTCAAGCCAAGACGCCTGATGGGAGATGCTGCTTACGGCTCAGCGGAAATGCTGGGCTGGATGGTCGATGAGAAACAAATCGAGCCGCATGTCGCGCTCTTCGAGACCCCAGGCGCACCAACGACAAACTTTACCATCAAAGACTTCCAGTATCACGAAGACCGAGACGTCTTCACGTGTCCTGCTGGAAAGGAGCTGCGTCAGTTCTGGAGAAACTACAAAACACCGCGCTCTGGCATCTCGAAAGATAATCGCAGAATGTATCGGTCGCGAAATACCGATTGCGCCGTTTGTCCCCTCAAATCCAATTGCTGTCCATCTGCGCCGTTCCGAAAAGTCAGTCGGTCCATCTACGAACATGCCCGCGATAAGGTGAAACGATTACGCGGAACGCATGAATATGAACAATCGAGACGGGATCGAAAGAAGGTCGAGATGAGCTTCGCGCACTTGAAGTGCCAACATCGCTTCCGACGATTAAGGTTGCGAGGCCCTACTGGGGCCAATGACGAATTTCTTCTCGCCGCAACAACTCAAAACCTTAGAAAACTCGCCAAATACGCCACCAAACCGTCTGCCACTCTCCAAAACGCCGCTTAGAACGGCCAATTGAAGCGAGCACCCCGAAGAAATAGGCCATTATAAAAAGCTAGGTCAAAAGACTGCCGAAAGTAGCCGCGAGTTTTTCAACAGAATTGCCCCA
>NZ_QWFZ01000006.1 GCF_003576315.1 Henriciella mobilis
GGTGCGACCAGAAAGTCGCATCTGTTGAGTGAGGCAGGGATGCCTCTGGTCGAGCCTTCTCGACCATTTCTAGCCGGAGCGTGCGAGCTGGGTAACTGGCTGGTGCGAAGCCTCCGGAAACGAGCGGGGAGCTGGCAGCCACACGCCGGTGAACCGCCCAAGGAGAAGACCGGTATGGTGAACGAAAGTGAATCTGTGTTGATGCGTCGTTACCCATCAGTCCCCCGGAAGTGGCTTTTACGGGGAGCAAGGGAATGGGCTGGGGGCACGTGGATCCCTCAGTCGGAAGGTCGATATTCCCCGGCGTATAGCAGGCACCTAACCCGGTCGCATCTCACAGATGCGGAACTGAGTAACCCCGATGAGGTCCGGTCGCTGGTAACAGCGCCCGGTAAGCGGCTCGCAAGAGCCGCCCAACTCCTCAGCGGGTGTAGGAAGTTATCAGAAGCGAATGCCGCCAGCCGAAAGGCACGGGGAATACATAACCCGGTGGATAGGGCCATGCCCAACCTGAAAGGGTGCTGACAGATGACTGGTGAGTCCCCCGTAATCTCGTGGAACAGCAACCGAACCGTTCGTGAAAAGATGGACGGGCCGCAAGGCCTGATCGTAAGCGACGGAACTGTTCACTGGCAGACCATTGACTGGCCTGCCGCCTATCGAACCGTCAGGACGCTGCGCCGGAGAATCTATCGGGCGACTGAAATGCGGGACTGGAAAACGGTCCGCTCGTTGCAAAAGCTGATGCTGCACAGCCGGGCGAACCTGCTCGTTTCCATCCGAAGGGTCAGCCAGATCAATCGTGGGAAAGCCTCTCCCGGTGTCGATGCGCGAACCGCACTGACGCCGACCGAGCGGGCCGGCCTTGCGAACCAGTTGGTGAACCTCAAGGCATGGGAACCGCTTCCAGCCCGGAGGGTGTATATCCCTAAAGCGAGCGGCAAGAAGCGGCCGCTCGGAATCCCGTCCCTCATCGACCGGTGCCAGCAGGCCATTGTGCTCAATGCACTTGAGCCCTGTTGGGAAGCGCAGTTCGAGGGGACAAGCTACGGGTTCCGGCCCGGTCGTGGCGTCCATGACGCCATAGAGCGGATATATCTGGCAACCAAGTCCGGGTCCAAACGGGTCTGGGTTCTTGATGCCGATATCAAAGGCTGCTTCGACAATATCGACCATGACGCCCTGATGGAGGCTATCGGCAACTTCCCCGCAAGGGGAATGATCCGCCGTTGGCTGAAGGCAGGCTATGTGGAAGATGGCGTGTTCCACGCCACCGAGCAGGGTACACCGCAAGGCGGGGTCATTAGTCCTCTCCTTGCCAACATCGCCCTGCATGGAATGGAAGAAGCGCTGGGCATTGAGTATCGTGGAGGCACAAGCGCCTCATACGTGAAACCTCACTGCCCTGTCTTCGTGCGGTATGCTGACGACTTCGTCGTCATCTGCCACACTGAGACGCAAGCGCTTGAGGCCAGGGAGCGCGTTGCTGCATTCCTCGCCGGGCGCGGCCTTAACCTCTCCGAGGAGAAGACCAGTATCCGGCACATACGGGAAGGCTTCGACTTCCTTGGCTTCAATGTCCGTTCCTATAAGGTGGCAGACCGCGCCGCTGGCACGAAGACCCTGATCAAACCTTCCAAGGACGCCGTTAAAGCGTTTAGGAAGAAGCTCAGGGACCTGTTCCGCGCCCATGTCGGCTCGGATCAGGGGCAACTGCTTGCAGCTGCCAATCCGGTAATACGTGGATGGTGCAACTACTACCGTTACAGTGTCGCCGGGAAAATCTTCTCAGGGATCGAACACTATGTCCATGTCCGGCAACGTCGCTGGTGCCATCGTGCCCATGCGAGGAAGCTGAAACACTGGTGGATGCGGAAATACTTCGGGCGGCACTATAACTGCCCGAACTTCAGCTACACCTTTATGGACAAGCAGTCTGGTGCGTTCATGATCCATCCAGCCGCGATCAAAATCGTGCGCTGGACGATGGTGAAACACCGCAACTCTCCCGACGATCCGTCTCTCGCCGATTACTGGCGAAACCGGGCCCGCCGGATGGGAGGGACTGACCTCACGCGCAGTTGGCAGAAGGTTGCGCAGCGGCAACGGCACAAGTGCCCGACCTGCCGCGAGAGCCTCTACAATGGCGAAACCATCCGCATGTCTCATGTGGATGGGGACAGGGCGAACGGTTCCTACCGGAACCTGCGACTTGTCCACGCCGACTGCCGCCGCGCGGCACAACAGGGACTTGCTTGAGCCGTGTGCGGGGAAACTTGCAAGCACGGTTCTGAGGGGACGGGTCGGCGGCAACGCCGACCTGTTACCCGACATCAGAACGATCCTGTCCGGGCGCCTGTCCAGGCCGGGATGGTGATCGAACAGGTGATGCGGGAAGATGAGCAGGGCTTTTGTCATGCCACGACATAGCTAGTCCGCAGCGCCCACAGGCAAAGGCTGCAAAACCGCTTCGCTGCCATTGCGGAGGTCCCCGAGTCCCTGCCATTATCACGCGCGATGAGTGATGAGTCCCTGAACGAGCCCGAAGGCGAGCGCGATGATGCGACCTTCTCCATGTTTGGAGAGGAGGAAATGGGCTCGGCCGAGGCCAAGGCGCCCTATCAGGTGCTCGCGCGGAAGTACCGCCCGAAGCTCTTCTCCGACCTGATCGGCCAGGAAGCCATGGTGCGGACGCTGCGCAACGCCTTCGAGACGGGCCGGATCGCGCATGCCTTCATGCTCACCGGCGTCCGCGGGGTCGGCAAGACGACGACAGCCCGGCTTCTCGCGCGCGCTTTCAACTATGAGGGCGCCGATCATGACGGCCCCAGCCTGAAGCTCGACCCGCCGGGCGAGCACTGCAAGGCGATCATGGAAAGCCGCCACCCGGATGTGCTGGAGCTCGATGCCGCATCGCGGACCGGTGTGGCCGATATGCGTGACCTGCTCGATGGCGTGCGCTATTCGCCTCAGGCCGCGCGCTACAAGGTCTACATCATCGACGAAGTTCACATGCTCTCGACGGCGTCATTCAATGCGCTGCTGAAGACGCTGGAAGAGCCGCCGCCGCATGTGAAGTTCATCTTCGCCACGACCGAAATCCGGAAGGTGCCGGTCACGGTCCTGTCGCGCTGCCAGCGCTTCGACCTGAAACGGCTGGAGACGGCCGAACTCGCCGCGCACCTTGCAAAGATCGCTGCGCGCGAAGGCGCGAAGATTTCCGAGGAGGGCATCACGCTGATTGCGCGGGCGGCCGAGGGGTCCGTCCGGGACGGGCTCTCCATCCTCGACCAGGCGATCGTGCAGGGGCTCGATGGCGGCGAGATCAGTGGCGAAGCTGTGCGCGACATGCTTGGCCTTGGCGACCGGCTACGCCTGCTCGATGTGTTTGAGTATGCGGTGACCGGCAAGGCGCAGGAAGCGGTCAGCGAAATTACCGACCAGATCCAGATTGGCGCCGACCCGCTGGTCCTGATGAAGGACCTCCTGGAGATTGCTGCCGATGTCGCCACCGTCCAGGCCATGGGTGACAATTACACGCTGCCCGGTCCGGCCGACTGGACCAACCGGACCAAGCAGATCGCCGATAGCGTCACGCCCGCCCAGGCCCAGCGCAACTGGCAGATCCTGCTGTCGGGCTATCGCGATACCCAGAGTGCGCCGGAGACCGACGTTGCCCTGCGCATGGTGATTCTTCGGCTTGTCTCTGCAGCAGGCCTGCCCTCGCCGGAGGATGCGGCGCGGATGATCGCTGAGGGCGGGGGCAGTGCAAGCTCCGCCCGCGGCAAGGGCGGCAAGGAAGATCCCAATGTCGTCCCCGTCGGCGGCGGCGGAACCGGCCAGCTGTCGAAGTTCGAGGATGTCCTCGACCTCCTGGAAAAGGAACGCCAGCCGACCCTCTGGGGCCAGGCCAAGGCCTATATCCGTCCGGCCGTCTTCGCCGATGGCACGATCAGTTGCGACCTGAAGGACGGCGCGCCCGTCGACCTCCTTCGCCGGCTGACCGATTTCCTTGAAGTGTCCACGGGCCGCGTCTGGGATGTACAAAAGGCCAAGACCAATCGCGAAACCGTCAAGGAGCGCGAGGAGCGGCTGAAGAATGAGCGGATCGAGGCGGTCAGGTCGGACCCGGATGTCCGCGCGGCGCTGGCGGCCATTCCCGGCGCTGAAATCGTTGAGGTCAGCGACCCTCAACCACTTGAAGCGACGGGCACGGAGGACAATGTCGTCCCCTTGCGCGTAGCGAGTCACAAGAAAGGGTAGGCGGTCGCCATGAAAGACCTCGGAAAGATCATGCAGCAGGCCCAGCAGATGCAGGCCAAGATGCAGGAAGCCCAGGAAAAGATCGAGAATATCGAGGCCGAAGGTGTCGCCGGCGCCGGTCTCGTAAAGGTTCGCCTGAAGGGCAAGGGCGACATGGTCGGAGTGACCATCGATCCGTCCCTGATGGGCGATGAGGCCGAAATCGTCGAAGATCTCATCAAGGCGGCGCATTCCGATGCGAAGAAGCGCCTCGATGAGGAAATGGAAAAGGCGATGAAGGAAGCCACCTCGGGCTTCGGCGGCATGCTGCCGGGCTTCAAGATGCCGTTCTAGGCGCCGTCGCGGTTACAGTATGAGCCAGAAGAGCGCCGGTCCCGAAATCCTGAAGATGATCGAGCTGATCGCCAAGCTGCCAGGGCTCGGGCCAAGGTCCGCGCGGCGGGCGGCCCTGCACCTGCTCAAGCGCAAGGACCAGCTCCTCCTGCCGCTTGCCGATGCGCTGGCCGAGGCCGGTAGCCGGATCGAGCGCTGCCGGACCTGCGGGAATTTCGATACGCTGCAGCCCTGCGCGGTCTGCCAGTCCGATGGCCGGGACAATAGTGTGATCTGTGTTGTCGAGGATGTGCCCGACCTCTGGGCACTGGAGCGCGCGAGCGCCTTTCGCGGCCGCTACCATGTGCTTGGCGGCGTGCTGTCGCCGCTGGACGGCGTGGAGCCGGAAGACCTGACCATCGGCATGCTGATCGACCGCCTCAAGGGCGGCGAGGTGCGTGAAGTGATCTTCGCGCTCTCGGCCACGCTCGATGGCCAGATCACGGTCGATTATGTGAAGGACCAGATCGAGGATCAGGGGCTGGAGGTCCAGACGACCAGGCTTGCCCAGGGCGTCCCGCATGGCGGCGAACTCGACCACCTCGACGAGGGCACCCTGGCTGCGGCCATGCGCTCGCGGCGCTAGGCTTACTCCACCGCGCGTTCCTTGGCCCGCTTCCAGGCATCGCGCTGCATGTTGCGGTCGTAATAGGCCTTGAGGTGCCTGTAGGGCTCAAGCTCTCCCAGACGCTCGGCCATGCTGGCGATATAGGTGGTGCCGATGTCCGGCGCCTGGAAGTTGTCGCCGAGAATGTACGGCATCTCGGCGAGGCGCTTGTCGAGCAGGCCGAGATGCAGCGGCACCTCGCCATCGGCAAAGCCCTTGAAGACCGGAGAGGGGTTGTCGCCCTCGCGCGCCTGCAGCATTCGCAGAAAAAGCGGCAGGAAGGCCGAGCCCTCAGGATAGTGTAGCCAGCGCTGGTATTCGGCCCAGGCCTTCCAGTCCGACCGCGGCGGCGCAAGCGTGTTGCCGGTATCGTAGCGATCGACAAGATAGGACGCGATCGCGCCCGACTCTGTCAGCAGGATGTCGTCATCCTCGATTGTCGGCGACTTGCCGAGCGGTGTTGCGCTCTTGATGTCGTCCTGTGAGCGGAAGGTCTCAGGATTGCGGTGATAGACTTTCAGCTCATAGTCGAGGCCGAGCTCTTCCAGCAGCCAGACCGTAAAGATCGAACGGCCGATGCGCAGGTGATGGAGTGTAATCATTCGGATTTCGTGACCGCATAGATCACGCCTTCCATGTCAGCGGTTGCAGCGTAGAGCGTGCCATCGGGACCGATGGTCACGTCGCGAAACGGGATATCGAGCCCTGAGAGCATATCTTCCGTGCCCAGAACATTGCCCTCCTCATCGAGGTCGACATGCACGAGCTTCTGCCCCTTCGGCCCGTTCATGGCGCCGACGATCAGGTCTCCCTGCCAGTCACTCCAGGCCTCGCCCTTAACCAGCACCATGCCCGAAGGCGCGATGGACGGGACCCATTTCACGACGGGCTGTTCCATGCCCGGTGCCTCGGTTTCCTCGGTGATGACCGTCCCGTCATAGTTCACGCCATAGGTGATTTCCGGCCAGCCATAATTGTTGCCCGGCGCGATGATGTTGAGCTCGTCGCCGCCTTTCGGGCCATGCTCATGGGCCCAGAGAATGTCGCGGCCTTCGTCATAGACAAGGCCTTGCACATTGCGGTGGCCATAGGACCAGACGGCTGGCGCGCCCTCCTCGCCGCTTGCGAAGGGATTGTCCTCCGGGATCGAGCCATCGGGATTTATCCGGGCGATCGTGCCGTGATAATTCATCGGGTTCTGCGCTTCGTCCATGTAGCGGAAACCCTCGCCCATGGTCACGATCAGCGTGCCATCCGGCAGGAAGGCGAGGCGCCCGCCGAAATGGTAGGCCGTCCCGCGGATTGTGCCGGCAAAGATTTCCTGGACATCGGACAGTTCGGACGCGTCCTCAGAGAGCACACCTTTGATGACGGTCGTCGTGTTTTCGCTCGTGGTTCCCTTGGCATAGGCGAGATAGAGCGTTCGATTGGACGCAAAGTCCGGGTCGAGCGCCATGGCAAAGTACCCGCCCTGTCCTTCGACGAGTGCCTCCGGCGTGCCGGCGACCGGCGCGTCGAGCAGTGAGCCATCCCGAACAACGCGAATATGACCGTCACGCTCGGAGACGAGCATCTCGCCGGACGGCAGAAACATCATGTCCCAGGGAAAGGTCAGACCGTCCACGACAGGCGTCAGCGTATAGCCGTCCCTGGATGTCATGGTTCCTGCAACGGCGCCGGCTTCCCCGGCCGTCGAATTTTCAGTGCCCGGGCCTGGCCCGGCTTCGCCGCCGCTGCACGCCCCGAGAAGCAGCAGGACAGCGGCGGTCGCTCTGGAAAAAGTCATGTCGGTCACCTCGAAACGCTTCAGCGAGATTGTAGACCAGTCCGACCGGCAGGCAAATGAGACGCGCCGTTCTCGGTGGCATAAAAAAAGGGCGGCCTTCGCAGGCCGCCCAGCCCTGTCAGGGGGCAAGTAGAGTGTTACCAGCTCTTGCTCACGGACACGCCGTAAAGCGCCGGCTCGTTCAGGAAGACGTTCGAGAACAGGCCTGAAGAGTCATCGGTGAGATAAGAGCCCGTGATGACATCATCGTCGGCGATATTCTTGCCGAAGATCTCAAGCTGCAGACCATGGTCCGCATTCTCGAAGAGAATCGAGAGGTTGATATTGTCCCAGCTCTCAAGCTGGTCTCGGCCGCTATTCCAGACACGCGAGAAGGAATCGGCCTGATAGTAGTAGTCGCCGCGTAGACGCATGCTCCAGGCAGAGCCGCCGAGGGCTTCGAACGTATACTCGGCGCCGAGATTGAACGTCGTGTCTGGCGTGCCGGGCAGGTTGTTGCCGTCGAGATTGGCGGCATCGCCCCGGAAGGGGGTGAGGGCCGAAGCTGTCTGCATGACGCCATTGGAGTCCATGTAGGACACGGTGTTCGACAGGCCCAGTGCTCCCTCTGCAAAGGCGATATCCGTCGCCATATCGCCGCTGCCGCCGTCCGTGCCGTTGAAGGCGTCATACAGCCCCGCCGCGAAGGCGCCCGAGCACAGGCCAAGCGTCGCCCCAGGCGTTGCCTGGCCGCCCTGAATGGCGCCGAGGACAGTGGCGTAGCCTTCGGCGGAAATCACGCAATTCGCCGCTCCGGGGAAGCTCTTCAGCGTGACAAGATCGCTGCGTCCCTGCGTACGGTTCAGGACGTCGACGGCATGGGTATCGACGATCTGCGCGTCGAGCAGGCCGAGATTGGCGTTCACGACAAAGGTGGACGCCGGGTTCCAGACGGTTTCCAGTTCAAACCCGGTTATCTCGGCATCCACATTGAAGTTGGCCGATGTGCGGTTGATGATCTGGGTGATCTGGTAGTCGGTGTAGTCGTAGTAGAAGCCTGTCGCATTCAGCTGAAGGGCGCCGTCAGCAAGCGTGTTCTTCGTGCCGATTTCGTAGGAATTAATGAATTCGGGCTCGAAGAAGAAGGGGAAAAAGCTGGCGCCGACCGGCTGCGGCGGGTTGATGCCGCCGCCTTTATAGCCGCGCGAGTAGAAGGCGTAGAAAAGCGAGTCTTCGGAGAAGCTCAGATCCGGGGACCAGTCGACACCGAAGCGGCCTGTGACTTCTTCATACTGGACGTTGAACGTGCCATCGCCGGCTTCGTCATTGGAGTTGCCGGGGATTGGCGTCGCGGCGAGCGGATCGGGAACGTCGATAACGCTTTCACTCAGGAAGGTCGGAATCCGACGGACTTCCTTGTCGTCGCTCGTGTAACGCAGACCGACCGTCAACTGCAGGTCATCGGTGAGGTCGAAGTATCCTTCGCCGAACACCGCGAAACTGTCTAGCGTATAGGGTGTGATCGACCGGAAGTATTGACGGGACACACCATCGATATTCTCGATCGGCGTCGCGCCGGCTCCGGCGACATCCTCAATGGGGAAGACCTCTGCGCCTGCTGCAGCATTAAGAAGCTGATTGAACGCCGTCGAGGTGTTGAAGAAGACGTAGTAGCTTTCTTGAATCTTGGGGTCCTGATTGGTCTCGTAATCGACCATGATGGCGCCAAGATTGAAATTGAACCGTCCGTCGAAATCAGATTGCAGGCGCAGCTCGTGCGTGGATTGCTCGGAATAGCCGCCGGAAATGTCGGCAGCGACGGGCGCATTGAATGGCCCGAGTTGTGGATCGGAAATGACACCACCGGGGAAAAGAACCGGATAGAGGGCGGCAAATCCTGCCGGGAAGGCCGGATTGATCGAGCCGGTGAGCGCAACGAACGGGCTGGCCGATGTGTTGAATGGTACATCTGCAGCATATTCGTTGTAGTCTTCCTGCGAGATGACCTCATTTTCGTTGTAGCTGCCGAGATAGGTGAGCACCAGGCTATCGGTGAGATCGAATTCGGCTTTCCAGGTGAACAGATCCTGCTGGCCTTCATAGGTTGGATCGAAGTAGCTCTCGACTTTACGGAGGTCGGGTATGATACCGCTTGTATTGCTGTCGACATCGATCGCATTACCCGTTAGCGGATCGATGCCGCCCATCGTACCGGACAAGAAGCCGTACTGCCCCGCGAGCGTACCGGCGGTATTCACGCCGCCGAGGGAAGCCGGGTCATCAAGCCTCGCCTCAACGCAGCCTACGGAGGTGATTAGCTGATCGAAGGCTGATATCGGGATGCCGGCGAAGGACGTTTTGATGGGGTCCTTGGCACAGAACTGTTTGCCCGAGCGGATGCGGCTGTCATCCTCCTCGAAATGTTCGTAGATGAATAGTGTCCGTAGCCGGTCGGTCGGTTCCCAGGCAAACGAGGCGCGGATCGAATAAAGGTCGCGATCGTCAATATCGTTCCCCGTGGTGACATTATCGACAAAGCCGTCGCGCTGTAGCAGAGAGCCAGCAACACGCAGGGCAGCTGTCTCGCCAACCGGCACGTTTATCATGCCCTTGGCCTTGAAGGTGTTGTAGTTGCCGTAGGTGAGTTTCGCGTCGGCCTGGAACTCCTCCAGCACCGGCTTGGCCGTGATCAGGTTGAACACACCGCCGGTCGCGTTGCGGCCATAGAGTGTCCCTTGCGGCCCGCGCAGCGTTTCGACCCGCTCCACGTCATAGAACTCGGCTTCAAACAGGCTGTTGGACGTCAGCGGGACATCGTTCTGGTGGACACCCACCCCCGCATCGGCGGACGTCGTCACGGCATCGACGCCGATGCCGCGTATCCGGAAATTGTAGCCAGTGAAATTGCCCTTGGTGAAGTTTACGTTCGGGATGGATTTGACCAGATCCGGGCCACCGCTCAACTGCAGCTTGTCGAGCGCTTCCTCGTCAAAGGCCGAAACCGCGATCGGAACATCCTGGATCGACTCCTCGGTTTTCTGGGTTGTGACCAGAACCGTACCCAGCGTGCGCTGCGCTTCTGTGTCTTCCTGCGCCACTGCAGCCGGGACAGCCCAGCTCATGGCGACCAGCGATGCGCCCGCCAGCATCAGATACTTTTCGGGTGTCTTGTGACTCATCTAACTCTCCTCCCGTCGAGCGCTGTTATTCTGTTTGCGCTCGATTTTTTGCGTTTCCTCACGGGCCTTCCTTTTTTGTCCGGAAGTGCCTCAACTGTTATGACAGCGACAGTGGCGACAATTTGTCAACTGCTTCTCGTGTATTGTCCACGATGCTTTAAAACCGTGCTTTTTGGGTGACGCATACATGACGCTACGGAAGGTTTTGCTTGGTTGGAGGGGTTGGCTCTGCTAACTGCGCGCTCATGGTAAAACCCACTTCGGCACTGGTACTTTTCTCCGGCGGACAGGACTCGACAACGTGTCTGGCTTCGGCGCTCAAACGGTTCGCTCATGTCGAGACGGTTGGCTTCGACTATGGTCAGCGTCACAAGGTCGAATTGCGCTGTCGCAAGAACGTGCTCAACGCGATCCGCAGCAAGTTTCCGCAATGGGCCGACAGGCTGGGCGAGGATCACATGATCGATCTCGCCGCGCTTGGCGAGATCAGCGACACGGCGCTGACGCGCGATACGGATATCGAGGAAGGCGAGAACGGCTTGCCGTCCACCTTCGTGCCCGGGCGAAACCTGATTTTTCTCACGCTATCGGCCGCGTTGGCTTGGCGCCGGGGCATTTCAGTGCTTGTCGGTGGTATGTGCGAGACCGACTATTCCGGCTATCCCGACTGTCGGCGCGACACGATCGACGCGCAGCAGAAAGCGATCGGCCTGGGCATGGACCGGTCTATCATCATCGAGACGCCGCTGATGTGGCTCGACAAGGCCGAGACCTGGCAACTTGCGGCTGACCTCGGCGGGCAGGCACTGGTCGACCTGATCGTCGATGAGACCCATACCTGCTACAAAGGCGAGCGGTTGCGCCGTCATGCCTGGGGTTATGGCTGCGGCGAGTGCCCGGCCTGCCAGCTGCGCAAGGCCGGTTTCGAAAAGTGGAAACAGGGCGCGGTTGCGTGAAGATCTACTCGGTGAAGGAAGCCTATGTGACGCTTCAGGGCGAAGGCGCACAGACCGGGCGCGCCGCCGTCTTCCTGCGCTTTGCCGGTTGCAACCTGTGGTCGGGCCTGGAGCGTGACCGGCACAAGGCGGTGTGCCAGTTCTGCGATACCGACTTTGTCGGAACGAATGGCGAGAATGGCGGCAAGTTTGAAGGCGCCGACGCGCTGGCAGACCATGTCGCCAGCCTCTGGGCTGCTGCGGCCGGTGCGCACGCTGACGAAGCTTATGTTGTGTGCACGGGCGGCGAGCCGCTATTGCAGCTCGATAGCCCTCTGATCGAGGCGCTTCACGCGCGCGGGTTCGAGGTTGGTGTCGAGACAAACGGGACAGTTGCCGCCCCTGCCGGGCTGGACTGGATCTGCATTTCGCCCAAAGCCAATGCGGCGCTTGTGCAAAGCCGGGGAGATGAGCTGAAACTCGTCTATCCCCAGGATGAGCCCGAAGCCCAGCCGGAGCGCTTCGAGATGCTGCAGTTCCAGCACTTCTTCCTTCAGCCCAAAGATGATAACAGGCAGGCCGAGAATATCGCTGCCGCGGCAGCCTACTGCATGAAGCATCCGAAATGGCGACTGAGCTTACAAACCCACAAACTGATCGGGCTGCCCTGAACCCGTCAGGCGAAGTGTTCGAAATCTCGAAGGCGGTGACCTTCGAGGCGGCACATTTCATGGGCGGAAAGCCCGAAGGCCACCCATATCGCAACCTGCATGGCCATTCCTTCCGGCTGGAAGCGAGTGTGCGCGGCAAGGTCAAGCCGGGCGAGGAATGGGTGGAGGATTTCAGCAAGCTGACGGCAGCCCTGCAGGACGTCGCCCAGCAACTTGACCATAGGCTGCTGAACGAGATTGAGGGCCTGTCCGTGCCGACCCTGGAGCGGGTCTGCCTTTGGGTCGCAAACATGTTGAGACCTACTCTGCCGGGCCTCACGCGCGTCACGCTATCGCGCCCGTCGCTCAACGAGACCTGTTCGCTCGACCTGACCGGCCAGTCGAATACGTAGTGATCCGGCCGGCCGGCGGTCTGGTCTATTCGCTAAGCTTTTCAGCAAACTTCTTGGCGAAACGGCTGGAGGCGCGCTTGGCATCGCCCCAGACGCCGGTGGCGCCGACCATCTGGATGTTGGTCTCATACCAGTCGTACTGAAGCTCTGCGACGGCCTCGCCACTGGCATTGTAGGCCGTCCCTTCCAGGTCCATGCCGCCGATCGATTTCGAGCGCAGCATGTCGAGACCGGGCTCATCACTCATCTGCTGCATGGTCGGGCGATTGGGTTTCGCATCCACGATGATGACGCTGATACGGGCCGGATCGACATTTGCCTTGCGCAGTTCACGTTCGAGGTCCGAACGGATTTCCTTGGACAGGCGATCGCCTTCCTTGGCACCATAGTCGGATTCCAGTTTCTCCTGGAATTCGGCCGAATAGGTAATGCTGATTTCCGAGGCTGCAGCTGCGGGAACGATGACAGCGGCCGCGAGAGAGACAAGTAGCGTTTTCATGGGCACCTCCTGAAGGCTCAAGCATACCATCGTTAACGCTCGCGCGCCAAGCAGGTTGCCTGCGATGGGGGCCTTGCGGGGACGCGCCTAGTCGTCGTCCTTGTCGTCTTTCTTCTTCTTGTCCTTCTTGCCGTCCGGCACGACGGCACCGACAGCAGCGCCGGTCACGTTGACCGCGCCCTCGGCGACATCGCCAGCGACGCCAACAGCAGTTCTGACAAGACAGCCACTCAGGAGGAGCGGGGCTGCGACGAGGAGGGGGAGTGCTTTTAACCGGGCCATGCGCGCGAAGCTGGCACGGCCCGGTTAATCAGGCAATAACAGGCCCTAGACCGTATCGACAAATACGATCTCTGCATCCTTCAGGCCCTTGAATTGAAGCGATTCCGGGCCGGTGACTGCTGCGCCGTCGCGGGCCTTCAGCACCTCGCCGTTCAGTTCCACTTCGCCGGCGGCGAGCACGAAATAGCCAAAGCGGCCTTCGCTGACCTGATAGTCGAGGGTTTCGCCTGCCTTCAGGGTCGCGCCAAGTACCTTGGCATCCTGGCGGATCGGGAGCGCCTTGTCGGCTTCATTGCCACTGGCAAGAACCGCCCATTGCCCGGACCGGTCGGCCTTGGGAAACTTGCGGGCGCCCCAGCCGGGGGACCCGCCATAGCTTTCCGGTTCGATCCAGATCTGGAAGAGCGTGGTTTCTTCCGTCTCGGCATTCCATTCCGAATGCTGGACGCCGCGCCCGGCGCTCATCACCTGGACGTCGCCAGCTTCCGTGCGGCCCTTGTTGCCCATCGAGTCCTGATGGGTGATTGCACCTTTGCGGACATAGGTGATGATTTCCATATCGCGGTGCCCGTGCGGGGGAAAGCCGGTCTGCGGACGGATCCTGTCGTCATTCCAGACACGCAGCTTGCCGTGTCCCATGCGGGCCGGATCGTAATAGTGCGAGAAGGAAAAATGGTAGTGGGCGTCCAGCCACTCGTTCTGGAAGGTGCCCAGCTTGTCGAAACGTCTGATGTCGATCATGTCTGCCTCCTGTTGAGGGGTTTCGTTGACCGAGAGATTGGGCATGAGGCGCGCCGCGTCCAGAAGCTGCACCGGACAGGACTTATGCCGATAACGAATGAATTCACTCTTCGCTGGACCTGGCGAGCTCGACCTTGATCGTCGATCCGGGTGTGATCAGCACGTCCTCGTGGCGCAGCGGGATGTCGATCCCATGCTCCTTGAACCTGTCCCAGACATTGAGCAGCACTTCGGAGGAGACATTGGAAACACCATTTTCCGGGTCATTGATCCAGAAACGCACTTCCAGCTCGATCGCCTCGTCCCCGAACTCCATGACAAGGCATTTCGGTGCCGGCGACTGCAAGACGCGCGATGTGTTTGCTGCGCCTTCGCAAACCAGGTCCACCGCCAGGCGCAGGTCTGTTTCATATTCGACCCGCAAGCGCCGCTTCACGCGGACATCCTTGTTTGAATAGGACCAGTTCACGACCTTGTCCGTGATCAGCATCTCGTTCGGGATCAGATGCTCCTTGCCGTCGCGCGTGATGACAGACGCGTAGCGCAGGCCGAGCGATTTCACGACGCCGTAGGTCTCGTCCACCTCGATGACGTCATTTGGCTTGATGGAGCGGTCGGTCAGCAGGATCACACCGGAAATGAAATTCGCGACGATCTGCTGCATGCCGAAGCCGAGGCCGACACCGATGGCACCGCCGAGCACGGCGAGACCGGACAGCGGTATGCCGAGACCAGCCAGCGTCAGCAGTGCCGCGCCGAAGAACAGGCCGATCTGCAGCGCATTCGACATCAGGATACGCAGCGATGGCTCAACACGGGGAAGGGCGTGGACGCGGGTTTTCAGCCGCGTTGCCAGCCAGTGCGCGATGAACAGGAAGAAGGCCGCTGTTGCGATGGCCTGAACGATGAAGATCGGGCTGATCCGTCCGCCGGCATAGGGCGGGCCGATATTCGACAGCCAGGCGATGGTCTCATCCAGCACGCCGAAGGCGTACAGGATGGCAAAGCCCCAGATTGTCCAGGCAAGCGGCTTGCGGACGGCATCCGGCAGGAAGGTCGTCACCAGCCGGATCAGCAGCCAGGCCAGCGCCAGAGAGGACGCGATCCGCACGAGCGTTCCATCCAGGCCCAGGCTGACGAAAAGGACGGTCGCCAGATAGAGAAAAAGCGCCCACAGGGCCGGGCGAACGAGCCGCGGGACGGTATCGTTCACATTGCGGGCGATGCTCTTTGGCAGGCGCCCGACCAGCCCGCTTGCCTGGCGCCGGATGGACGGGGCGAGGAGGGCGCCAAGCAGGACCGCAGCCAGCACCGCGCCGATCTGGTAGAGGACGGGCAGCAGGACATCGAGGTTGAGGATATTTTGCTGCGCCCATCCGACCGGATCGTCGAGGACAGGGCGGGCCCAGGCAAAATAGTCCGTCTGTGCGGCGGCGCCGTCCGGTGCAGCAGGATCGGGAGAGACGGTCCGGCAGTATTCGATCCCATCCCGAAGGACGCATTCCTTCAGGACGGTTTCGCCGTCAGACGGGGCCGCCTCACCCTGCATGTCCCTGTTTTCCTGTCCCTAGATCGGTTCGTAGGGAAAGACTGTAGTCGTTGCGCCGAGATCCGTGAAGCTGCCTTTCATGGATGGCAGGCCCTGCTCGATCAGCGTTTCGGGGGTCCAGCCTTCCAGGCGGGCGACGGACTTAACCGGCCGCGGCTGGTTGAACAGGATGACCTCATTGCCACGCACCGAGAAGATCTGCCCGGACACATCCTTCGCGCCATCGGCGCAAAGCGCGACGGCGAACTGGGCAACCTGGTCGGCACGCATGCCGTTCTTCATCCGCTCGACACGCTGGGCGCCGGCTTCGTCCTTGACGGGGATAGAGGCGATCATCCGGGTCCAGGCAAAGGGCGCAATCACGTTGGAGCGGACATTCTTGCGTTCGCCTTCCATGGCGATGATGTGCGAGAGGCTGGCGATGCCGAGCTTCGCTGCGCCATAGTTCGCCTGGCCGATATTGCCGATCAGGCCGGTGGTGGAGGTGAACAGGACATAAGCGCCGTCCTCCTGGTCACGGAAATGATTGATTGAGGCGCGGGTGACATTGAACGAGCCATTGAGGTGCACGTCGATGACGGCATTCCAGTCGTCCTCGGACATCTTGTGGAACATGCCGTCGCGCAGGATGCCGGCCGGGTTCATGATGGCGTGCAGGCCGCCAAACTCGTCCTTGGCCTGCTCGATCATGCCTTCAACGGCCTTGTAGTTGGTCACGCTGTCGGAGTTGGAAACAGCTTCACCGCCCGCCGCGCGAATTTCCTGCGCGACCTTCTCGGCGGGCCCTGCATCGCCCTCGTCGGCGCCCGTAAGGCTGCCGCCAAGATCGTTCACGACGACTTTTGCCCCTGCCTTTGCGGCGATCAGCGCGCATTCCTTGCCAATGCCATTACCACCGCCAGTGACGAGAACTACCTTGCCATCCAATACGCCCATGACTTCCTCCTAGTGCGTTACGATTATTCCAGTTGTGCGCTGTCCAACACCGTCGGCGCGCGAAAGGCAAGTGCGGCGACCGTTCGCAGCTCAATGCCCGCCATTGTCCCGGCACGCCTGATCACCTACGTTAGCGCTAACAAATTCGTCACAAAGGAGCAGGCATGAAAACGAGACGGCTCGGTAAATCCGGATTGAAGGTCACGGAAATCGGCCTCGGCTGCTGGCAGCTCGGGGGCGATTTTGGCCCGATCGAGGATGAAAGGGCGCAAGCTGTGCTGCAGGCGGCGCGCGAGGGCGGCATCAATTTCTACGATACCGCAGACGTATATGGCGACGGTCGCAGCGAGCGGTTCGTCGGTGCGCATCTGAAACCGGGCGAACTGGTGGCCACCAAAGTTGGCCGCTCGCCCGACCTCTATCCCGATGGTTATACGCAGGCTCGGGTTCGCGACCATGTGCTGTCGTCGATCGAACGGCTTGGCGGTGAGCAGCTTGACCTGATCCAGCTTCACTGCGTGCCGCCGGAAATGCTCGCTCGCGGCGAGATATTCGACTGGATGCGGTCGCTTCAGCAGGAGGGGCTTTGCCGTGCCTGGGGCGCCAGCGTCGAGACAATGGAAGAAGCCCATACATGCCTCGAACAGCCCGGCATCGCCTCTCTCCAGATCATCTTCAACGTTTTCCGCCAGGAGGCCGCTACGCAGCTGCTGGATGCTGCACGCGAAGCGGATGTCGGGGTCATTGTGCGCGTCCCGCTCGCCAGTGGGCTGCTGAGCGGCAAGTTTGCCCGCGAGACCGAGTTTGCCGAAACCGACCATCGGCACTTCAACCGCGATGGATCGGCCTTCTCCGTCGGTGAGACCTTTGCCGGCATCCCCTTCGAGGCGGGCATCGGTCTTGTGGAGGAGATGTCGGCGCTGAAGCCCGAGGGCTGGAGCATGGCGCAGTTTGCGCTGCGCTGGATTCTCGATTTCGACGCCGTTTCCACCGTGATTGCAGGGGCGTCAAAGCCGTCACAGGTCCACGCCAATATAGCGGCGGCGAACCTGCCGCCGCTATCGGCTGACACGCATGAACAGCTTGCCGATTTCTATGCCAGGCGGGTGAAGAACCTTGTGCAGGTCCCCGTCTGAGGATCAGACGCTTTCCCGGCTCCTGTAGCCCGCCATGCGGTTCATGGCGTCGTCTGCCTCGGCCATGATGCGCTCGACAATATCCTTTACCGGGAGCACATCCTTCACGCCACCGGCCGATTGGCCCATCGCGAAGCAGGAGCTGTCCGGGTCGAGCTTGGCTTCGTCCGTGATCCCGCCAATGCCGCCAATGACGCCGGTCTGCGTGGAGTGGATCGCCTGCATCGGGAAAGGCTGGATGTCGTCCGGGCGGCTCTCCCAATCGAGAATGTACTCATTGGACCGGCAACGCATCGGCTTGCCGGAATAGCAGCGCGTGCGGGTCGTGTCGGTATCGCCTGCCGAGACGATGGTCTGCTTGTATAGATTGGCGGCGTGTGCCTCTTCCGATGCGATGAAACGTGTGCCCATCCAGACGCCGACGGCGCCAAGCGCGAGTGAAGCCGCAAGCCCCCGGCCGTCATAAATGCCACCTGCCGCAATCACAGGAATGTTCACCGCCTCGACGGCCTGTGCGACGAGCGGCATTGTGCCGACAAGGCCGGTATGCCCGCCGCCTTCGCCGCCCTGCAGGATGACCGCGTCACAGCCGGCCTGCTCTGCCTTGATGGCATGCTTCACAGCGCCGCCCACGACCATGACCTTCACGCCGGCCTTCTTGAGCTTTTCCATGATCGGCATTGGCACGCCGAGGCCGGCAACAAAGCTGTCGGCGCCATTGTTGATGATCACGTCTACAGAGGCTTCCAGGCTTTCCGGCGAGGCGGCCAGAAGGTCCACGCCAAACGGTTTGTCGGTCAGTTCGCGCACGCGCTTCATCTGCCCTTCGATGAAGTCCGGCGTGGTGCCCGCCATGCCAAGTACGCCGTAGCCGCCCGCATTGGACATGGCGGCGGCAAGTTCGGCGTAGGATACCCCGCCCATGCCAGCGAGCATGATCGGGTATTTGACACCAAGAAAGTCACAGAGCGGTGTGCGGATGGTCATCAGGAATCCTCCAGGAGTTTTGATACCTGCATTGCCGCTGGATGCCCGTTTGCCAAGCCGTCCCGCAGCGGCAGGACACTGCAGGAGAGGAACATTTAGGCCTGTGCGACGCTATCCTGGCAGGAATTCACAACAGCGCAGTCGCGTTGCCAGAACAGGAGATCGCTATCATGACCTCACTACGTTTCATTCTCGCCGGGGCTTCGCTCATCCTTGTCGGCGCATGTGGCGGCAATGATGAAGAAATCTCGCAAGAGGTGGGCGATACTCAGAACAACCCGCAATACGTGATGCCCGGGGATGAGAGCGACACCGAACAAGTGCTGACACGGGAACCGGATCCGAGCCGTGACGCTGAGGAGGAACTCATCGCGAGCCCCGACACGCAGACGGACCTCGAACCTGAAATCGACGCACCGATCACGCCGGATACCGGTACCGAGCCCCAGTCAGTGCCGGAAGACGGCATGCCGGAGCCGGAAACCGAAACCCAGCCGCAATAAGGCGTCCCGGCTCTAGAAGAGCACGTATCCGCCATCGATCAGCAGCGTGTCGCCGGTGTGGAACCGTGACGCATCTGAAGCGAGGTAGACGGCTGCCCCGGCGAAATCTTCCGGTTCGCCCCAGCGTTTCATCGGTACACGGCTGATCACATGCGTCTCGAACTTGTCGTTCGACTGGGCACCGGCCGTCATGTCGGTCGCGATCCAGCCCGGCAGGATCGTATTGGCGCGGATGCCATAGCGCGCATATTCGACTGCAAGCCCCTTGATCAGAGTGATCAGCGCGCCCTTGGTGGCGGTGTAAGCTTCGTTCTTCGGGGCGCCCATGAGCGCGCCGAGCGAGGCCGTTCCCATCAGCGACCCGCCTGTATCGCCTTCTTTCGACCGGGCGACCATGTGTTTCGCGCTCTCGCGAAGCGTCCAGAAGGCGCCGTCCAGATTGACGGACATGTTCTTGCGCCAGATCTCGGTGGTCATTTCATGGAAAGAGGGCGCCGAGAAACCGACGCCGGCATTGGCGATGCAGGTGTCGATGCGTCCAAAGGTTTTTACCACATCCTGCGTGGCTTCGATGACGGCCTGCTCGTCTGCGACGTCGACGGTCCAGGCCTTTGCTTCACCCGCACCAATGCCAGAGAGCTTTTCGGCCGCCGCCTTGTTGTCGGCCTCCTTGCGCCCCCAGATGGCGAGGTTTGCGCCGGCCGCGGCCAGTCCTTCAGCCATGCCAAGGCCAATGCCCTTGTTGCCGCCGGTGACGAGTGCGGTTTTGCCCGTCAGATCGAATGGTGCGAATGCCATCTGGAAACTCCCTGTCTTTCGGACGGCATAAAGGAAGAAGCGCCTCGTCTTTACAATATTGACGGAACGGAAAGCGCCGATCCGCGGAAGACGGTCCCGGGCAGTCCTCAGGGTTCAGTTGTAGTCGAAGAACAGGCTCGGCATCTTGGCGACGCGGCGGTCGCGCTTGCTGAGGTGGAGACGATTACCGTCCCTGTCGAGCTGCAGGCGGAAATGTTGCAGGATGTCGAGCCCCATGACCATGATCGGCTGGTCCTGAAGACCGACAGTCTCGAGAAAGGCGGGATCGATCACGATCACCTCGAAGTGGCGCATCTTGAAATCACCGAATGTGAACCTGCGGCTCGACAGGATGCGAAGGGGCTTCACCACGCCTGTGGAACTGGTCACTTCGATCAGCCCGAAATCCTTGTCGGCCCGCGCGGCCTTGTCGGCAAATGCGCTGTTGATGAAGGTATTGCTGGCGCCGGTGTCGACCAGGGCAAGGCCAGACTTCCCGTTCACTTCGACCTTGATGAAGGGCAGGCCGTGAATCCACGTCACGGGCAATCGGCTGGTGGTGGAATGGTAGACGCGCCTTGGCCGGGAATCGTAGGCCGACAGGCTTTCCTTCTCGAAGTCGAAATCCAGGGTCCGGTGCGGCAGGAACCTGGCAGGCAACACGGTATCGGTCGGCTTCAGGCTGAAGTCCCTGTTGAGCGCTGCCTTCAAGGGACCGCTGTCGGCACCGCCGAAACGGACGGGGCCGAGATCAACCACCGGATAGGTGCCCTTGACGCCGAGGCCGACAATATCGATCAGCCGGCCATTCTCGTCTTCGATCAGACCGATCCGCGCAGCCGTCCGGCCACCCACCATGGCGAAGGTCGCCCCCGTATCGAAAATGGCCGATACGGGCTCTCCATCATGCAGTGTCAGGTCGACGACGAGATGACCGGTGGAGGTAACCTCGATGGGGATGTTCATTTCCTCGTTCGTGTTCGCCTGTGCAGTGGCGCATAGCGTCACGGCCAATATGGCGAGACTGAACAGGATACGTGTCACGGCACGCCGATCCTCCCTTGTGCGCTTGTTTTGTTATGTTTGCGCTACATCCGTAGACTAGCACGTTTTTCAGTCATGCGGAAGCTGGGCGACCAGGCGCGCGCCTGCCCGGATAACCCGTTCGGTCTCATCCCAGAGGCCGAGCGAGCCGAGTTCAGCTAGCGGGAAAAAGCGCGCATCTGCTGCATCGTCACCAGCGACAGGCTCCCCTTCGAGCCAGCGCGCGGCAAAGTCGGTCAGCACATAGTGACGGGTAACCAGCGTCCTTTCCCGGTTCTCGACGATCGCATCGACGACATCGATGAGCCCGGCAATCTCCGCCTTTATGCCAGTCTCTTCCATCAGCTCGCGCAGGGCAGCGTTGCGAACCGGCTCGCCCGGCTCGATCCGTCCGCCGGGCAGTGACCATTCGCCTGTCAGCGGCGGGGTTCCGCGCCGGATGAGGAGGACCTGCCCGTCCCTTATGCATACAACCCCCACGGCCGCTTGCGGACGTAGGCCGTCGACAGGTTGCGGCCGGTTTCGGGCATTTGTCATTGAGTGTCCTCGCAGCACTTCCTATGGGCAATCTGGAAGGAGGCCTTATGGCGCGGTCTGTCCCCAAACCCAAGCCTGTCAGTCTCGCCCTGCAGGGTGGTGGGGCCCATGGCGCCTTCACCTGGGGCGTTCTGGACCGGCTCAGCGAATGCGAGACCCTGGACATAAGGGCCATGACGGCAACCTCGGCGGGCGCCATGAACGCAGTGGCCTACATCACGGGGCTTGAGCGCGGCGGACCTGCCGGGGCGCGTGAGGCGCTGGAATCCTTCTGGCGCGAGATTTCCCGCCGGGGGGCGCCTCTGGATGCCCTGATGCCGACGAGCGCGGCGTCCAGCATGTTCCAGAACCACCCGTTCAAGGCCTGGACGCCGCACAATTTCGCGGCGGCGATGACCTCCTTCCTCAGCCCTTACGATCTCAATCCATTCGACATCAATCCGCTTCGCGAAACGGTCGAGTCGCAGATCGATTTCGACGCTGTCCATGCATCAAGCCTCCGCCTGTTCGTCGCCGCGACAAATGTTGAAACCGGCAAGGTCCGGATTTTCGAGGATGGTGAGGTGTCGCTTGACGCTGTGCTGGCCTCAGCCTGCCTGCCGCACACCTTCAAGGCAGTTGAGATCGACGGCGTGCCCTATTGGGATGGCGGGTATCTCGGCAACCCTTCTCTGTTCCCGCTCTTCTATTCGGATGCACCGCGCGATGTCGTGCTGATCACGCTGAACCCGATCGAGCGGCCGGGTACACCGCGAACGGCCGGTGAGATCCAGGACAGGCTGAATGAGATCACCTTCAACGCGTCCCTGCTGGGAGAATTGCGAGCGATTGCCTTCGTCCAGAAGCTGCTGAACCAGAACCTCCTCGCGAAGACGGTTCGTAGCCATTATCGCAAGGTGAACATCCATGCGATCCGGGGCGGTGAGAGCCTGCGCACCCTGCGCCTTGAGTCCAAGTACGATACGAGCTGGTCTTTCCTGACCGGTCTTCGCGACAAGGGCCGCGCCTATGCCGAGGAATGGCTGGAAACCTGCGAACCGAAGGTCGGCAAGCAGTCGAGCCTGGATATCCATCAGGACTTTCTGGACGACTGAACCGGGCTCAGGCCGGTTTCAGGATGGTCAGTTTTGCTTTGCCAGCTTCGCGCTCGTCGAGGACCTCCCAGCCGTCGTGGTCGAAGGTTTCCTTCGCATCGGTCTCCACGACGGCGATGGCGTCAGCGGCCAGCCACTGGCCCGCAAGCAGGTTATCCAGGCATGGCGTCACCAGGCCCTGGTGGTAGGGCGGGTCGAGGAAGGCAATGGTGAAGGGCGAACCGACGCCGGCTGGCTTCGGCCCCAGGTCCGTCGCGCTACGCCGGTGGATGCGGGTGTTTCCGAACAGCTGGAAGGCTTCGACATTGTCACGGATCGTTCCGCGCGCCGCGCTATCTGTTTCCACAAAGAGACAGAAGGCCGCCCCGCGCGACATCGCTTCGAAGCCAAGCGCGCCGGACCCGGCAAACAGGTCAATCACGCGCGCGCCTTCCAGCGGCGGTGCCCAGCTCGCATGGGTGAGCACGTTGAACAGGCTTTCGCGTGCCCGATCGGATGTCGGGCGCGTGTTTCGGCCTTTCGGGGCTGCCAGCGGCTGGCCTTTGAAGCGTCCGGATATGATGCGCATGGGAAGCGGCCATAGCACCGGGCCCCTGTGCAGGAAAGCACGCTTCGGTGTATGGCGATGCTGATGAGCAGGGATCATGACATGATGCAACGCGCGCTGGACCTGGCGCGCCTCGCTGCTGAGGCAGGAGAAGTCCCGGTCGGGGCGGTTGTCTGCGATTCCGAAACCGGCACTGTGCTGGGTGAGGGACGTAACCAACCCATCGCGACGCATGACCCGACCGCTCATGCAGAGATCGCCGCCATTCGTGCGGCATGTGAGGCCGCGGGGAATTACCGACTGACTGGCGCGACCCTCTACGTCACGCTGGAGCCGTGTGCGATGTGCGCCGGCGCGATCAGCTTCGCGCGGATCGGGAGGCTGGTCTTTGCTGCGGCTGACGAAAAGGGCGGGGCAGTGCTGAACGGGCCACGATTTTTCGAACAGCCGACCTGTCACTGGCGCCCCGAAATCGTTCAGGACGAAACAAGTGCCCCGGAGGCGGCCACTCTGCTTCGCGAATTCTTCCGCGCCCGTCGTTTGACTTGATAAAAGTGCGTTTCTCGAACACCCTCCACGTCTGGCTGAACGATGTGGGGGTGAAATCATGAGAATGAGCCTTGTTGTTGCCGGCTTCCTGGCTGTGCCACTCGCCGCCCAGGCCGCCTTGCCGCCGCAGTCCGAAAGGCAGCGAGAGCTTCAGCTGATCATTTCGAGCGCAGAAGTCGAGGCGGCGCTTGGCAGCCGCCCGATCGACAGCATCAGCACGATCGGGGACGATACCTATACGATTACGGCGGGCGGCTGCTCCTTGGTTGTCGCCGTCGTCGATGCGCCTGAGCCGGCCATGCTCAGCTGGGTTTCTCCCGGGCCGTTGCGTCTCGAAATCGGCAAGCTGTCCTGCGTGGAATGCAGGAAGGCACAGCCGGGCGGTCTCTGAGAGTCTTTCCGGCACGGAGGCATGGATGACTTGCGCCCACTGCCTGTGACAGCAGTATGCGGCCCTGAATCGATCGTCATTCCTGAGCCTCGCAAGGTGTATTAAGGCTTTGTATTTTTTAAATTAAAATACAGAAAGTGATGCTCAACTGCCACATGTGCAGCTGCGTGTTCGTACACGTGGGAACGTGCCTTGTTTCAGCCTCGTTTGGGTTCCAGTTCCGGTCTCCGGGCCGGGGCAAATAAGCAACTCAGAATGAGGAAACCTCCCATGCTTAAACATCTTCTCATCGGAGCCAGCGCAGCAGGCGCGATGACGATTGCTGCTGGTGCCGCACAGGCGCAGGGATATGCAGCCGGGTCAGAAGACACCGGCTTCTATCTGCAAGGCGGCTACAGCTATCTCGACATCCAGCCGGACGGCGCCGAATCCGGCGTCGATACGAATGCCATCACGGCGCGTGCCGGCTATCAGTTCAGCCCGTATTTCAGCCTTGAAGGCGACATCACGACGGGCTTCGACGATGGCGAGTTCGACTACAATGTCGATGAAGATGACTTCAATCTCGACGACAACAATGATGGTGACTTCAACGACCTGATCAACGCATCCGGCGACATCGGCCTGAACTATCTGGTCGGCGTCTACGGCAAGGCATCCATGCCGGTCAGCGACAAGCTCGATGTGTTTGCGCGCGCCGGTTATGCCTTTGTCGATCTCGACGCGACAGTCACCACACCCGGTGGGACGGATCTCACCACCGTTGAGGATTCAGAAGACGGCGCCGCGCTTGGTGCCGGTGCCGAGTTCGACCTGACAGAAAGCTGGGTCCTGCGTGGCGACTACACATGGTATGGCTTCGGCGACACCGATACCCATGCCGCCATGATCAGTGCTGGCTACAAGTTCTAGCACTCGACCACCTTGCGATATCGCACGGCGCCGGTCTCTCAGAATGAGAGGCCGGCGTTTTTTTGCTCTATAACCAACCGGCGGCCCGCGCGAGATAGACGACGCCAATTGCCGTCACCAGCCAGCGCATCCAGCGCTTGAAGTTCACGTCGTTCATCCGCTCCAGCACCAGCCCGCCCAGCCACGTGCCGGTCATCGAGAGAGGGATGGCAAGCGCAAACAGCCACAGCGGCGGCATGGCGGCAAGGCCTGCCGAGGCCACGACAGGCGCGCTCCAGAAGGCGATCTTGACGAGATGCGCGAGGACCTGCGTGGCCGATTTGGTGGCCACGATGGCCTGTCGGGTCATGTCCGTGCGCACGAAGAAAAGGTCGAGCAGCGGGCCAGCGACGCCGGCCAGCGTATTCAGCGCCTGCACGACAAAACCGGCCGCCTCGGCCTGACCGCGCTTCTGGATATCAAGATCGATGATGGCCTTCGGCACCCACACCATCAGCGGTGTCAGGCCGAGCAGGAGATAGACAATGGTCTTGTCGGGGCGCCAGGCGAGCACGATCAGAAGCAGGACGGCCGCCAGCGAACCGACCGTGTAACGCGCGAAAATCCGCCAGTTGATATGCTTGCGCAGCAGGAAAGCGCGCCAGCCATTCGACACCATCTGGATCGCGCCATGCACGATCATGGCTGTCGCGACGGGCAGGATCGCCGTCAGCACGCCCATCAGGATGAGCCCGCCTGCCATGCCGAAGATGCCCGAAACAAACGCTGTGATCAGTGTCGCAATGAGAATGATAAGGGCACTGATCCATGTCATGGCTCAGGCGATAGGCCATCGCCGCGCGATTCGCCAGCATCGCTCAGCTCCGGGCTTTTCGGATCCGAATTCCGGTCATAGGCTCGCTCGCATGTCGGATGATGTACGAAGAGTTGGCCCGTGGAAGGTCCATCGCACGGAAGTGTCGTTCGAAAACCCCTGGGTCCGGGTGGAGTCCAGCCATGTCACCCATCCGAACGGGGACCCCGGAACCTATGGCGTCGTCCGGTATGCCAATCTCGCGATTGGCGTCCTGCCGGTCGACGAGCACGGCCATACCTGGCTTGTCGGCCAGCATCGGTTTCCCTTCGATGAGTATAGCTGGGAGCTGCCTGAGGGCGGCGGCGGCAAATCCGAGCCGCCGCTTGGAACAGCCCGGCGTGAGTTGCGTGAGGAGACCGGCCTGTCGGCGGCGCACTGGCATGAGATCGGGCGCTGGCACTTGTCGAATTCGGTCAGTGATGAGCGGGCGATCGGTTACCTTGCCTGGGGACTGTCTGAGGGCGATGCGCAACCCGAAGCGAGCGAGGAACTTGCCCTGCGCCGGGTCTCGATCAAGACGCTCGTTGCCATGTGCCTGGCAGGCGAGGTGACGGATGCGTTCACCCATCTCATGGTGCTGACAGCGCTTGCGCAGGCCCGCGAAGGCCGATTGCCTGCCGATGTGTCGCGATTGCTGGTCTGACCCGGTGCATGCTTGCTTCACCTCGACGGGGCCGGCGTGTCTCCGGCAGAAGCCCTTCATTGTAATCCAGCCGGGAGTGTTGTGATGTCCAGGAATGCGCGGCGCATGGCCAGGGCGCACAAGCTTGTCGGTCTCGTTGTTGGCCTCCAGCTCTTGTTCTGGACCGCGAGTGGACTGTTCTTCACGCTCTTTCCGATCGAACAGATCCGCGGCGAACACTTGCGTAAAGAGCCCGCGTCAATGGACGCGGCTGACCTTGCGGGCATTGTACCGCCGCCGCTCTCGGGTCCGGTCGAGCAGCTGGAGCTGCGGGAGATCCTGGGGCAACCGGTCTGGGAAGCCGCCTCCGAAAGCGGCAGCCAGCTATTCGACGCCCGGTCAGGTTCGCTGCTGCCGGCGCCCGATGCTGACGCCGTGCGCGCCATCGCTGAAGCGGCCTGGGCGGGCGATGGCGCAGTGACCGGTGTCGAGCTTGTCGAGCGCCCACCGCGCGAGGCTTTTTCCGGCAAACCGCTCTGGCGGGTCGATTTCGATGGGGCCGACCGGGCGACGTTCTGGGTTGATCCAGACACGCGCGAGGTCAAGGCTGTGCGAACCGGAAAGTGGCGCATCTTCGATGTGTTGTGGCGCTTTCACATCATGGATGTGACGGGCGACGACCGGTTCGATTCCTGGTGGCTGAAGCTCTTCGCCTTTCTCGGTCTGACTACCGTGCTGTTCGGCATCGGGTTGCTCGTCCATCGCGCCATGGCAGGCCGGCTGCTCAGATAAAAAAGACCCCCGCCAGAGGGCGGGGGCCAGAGGGGTCCTGGTGATCAAATCCGGTTCGAAGGGATCAGTCGTCTGTCCAGGAGAATTCGAAGGAATAGGAGCGCTGCTGGGTGAAGCGTTCCTTCTCGGCGTCGGTAAGGGCCGGGTGATTGGCAACAAAGCCCTTCACGTCTTCGTCCTCGAGCCGCGAGCGGTCGCCGCCGACGCAGAGCGCGCGGTACATCTGCCCATCCTCGCCGCGGGTGCTGACGATAACCGGTGAAGTTTCGTCGCTGTCCCGGTCTTCGCACTGGTCGGCCAGATCTTCCACGACCTCGCCGGCCGCTTCCAGGTCGTCCTCGAGGCCGTCCTCGAAGGCCATGGCAACGCGCGCTTCCATCCGTTCGGCCAGTTCTTCCATACGCTCGGCCTTGTCTTCCATGCGGGTCTCGATCACCAGAGCGATCTTTTCAGCCCGCTCGGCCTGTGCTTCCGCCATGGCTTCAATGCGTTCGGCATGGGCTTCGGCGAGGGCGGCAGCCTTCTCGATCTGGATTTCGAAGTTCTTTCCGTCGAGCTTCGAGATGAAGATCTCCTGGTCGGGGATGATGATCTTGATGCCATCATCGGTCTCGACCGTCTCGATATCGAAGCCGTCAAAGTCGAGGTCAAAGTCGAACGTCATGTTTCCCAGTTCTGCCAGGCCTTCGAGTTCCGAAAGGCCTTCCAGTTCGGAAAGGGATGCCAGTCCGGAAAGGTCCATGTCCTGCAGGACTTTGAGCCCCTCAAGTTCTCCGATCTTGCTCATCTCGATCGAGAGAACCTTCATCTCGTCCTCGAGATCCGACAGGTCCAGCTTGTGAACCCTGTCGAGGCGTGGCTGGAGCGCTTCAAACGGATCGCTCAGGAGCACGAACTGCCGGTCGTCGTCTCCGTCATGAGAGGAGAAGCGGTAAACGCGGGTCTCATGATCCTTCACGACGTGAACCTCGCTCTCGTCGCCACCGGCCAGCTCGGCCGGGGACTGGTCCTTCGGGGAGGCCGACGCGGCGCAGGAAGCGGTGGCGAAGATCGCAGCCGTGCCGATGGTAACCGCGAGGGTCGAGCCAAGCAGGCGGCGGCGAAGGGTAGGGGCGGCATTTTGCATCAGTATCAGTCTTTCTTTTATGGGATGCGCCAGGGTGAGGTTCGCGCCCGAAAACGCGGTGTCGGCCGGTCCGGCAAGGCGGGCTGCCTTGACGAGGGTGCGGCCATAGGAGAACGCCGATGATGTTCCCGCCCGAAGTACATCAGCGTCGCAAGCGGCTTCCTGGTCCACCCGGAAGGCCCGGATGGCAACATGAGCCAGCGGATTGAACCACTGCACGGCCAGCATGATCTGGGCGATGTGCAGGGCCAGAAGGTCGCCGCGCTTGATGTGCATGAGCTCATGGGTGAGTGCATCACGCCGTTCGCGCGGGGAATAATCAGCCTCGAACCATTCCGGCAGCAGGATCACGGGCTTCAGAAAGCCGGTGACCAGAGGACTGCCATTGAGAAGGCTTGTGCGGACCTCGAACCTGCGGCGCACCTTGAGCTGGGCCGCGATCTCATGGGTCATCTCGTTCACCGGATCGCTGGCCGGCGAGGAATCGTCGCGGATCAGCTGGTGGAAGATCGCCTGCCTGCGCCAGGCAAGACCCAGCATAACGGTAATCCCGATCAGCCAGACCGGTATCAGCATGGACGGCAGCGACGCGATGATGCCGTCCATCATGCCGGGTTCCGCAGCCTCGGGCGCAGCCGCCCAGTCGACTTTCACAACGGGCGGGAATTCGGCAGGCGCTGGCACCTCTACCTGTGTATCCACCCGGGCCGATATCCAGTGCGGTGCGGCAACTTCCGTCGTTTCTGGAGCGTCCTGCGTTGGTGCGAGGAAGCCGAACAGAGAAGTATTGGCCGGGAGCGGGGGCATGAATAGCCGCGCCAGTGGAACGAGCCACAGGGCATAGGCGGATTTTGCGCCAAAGTTCCGGGCGAAGGGCTTGCGGACCAGCAGGACAAGCAGGATCAGCGCCGTGACGGCGATACTTGTCTGCAGGGCGTTTGCCAGCAGTGGGCTGATGTCGTTGAGCGCGTTCATTTCTTGAGTTCCCCCAACAAGGCTTCAAGATCGGCAATGTCCTCAGGGGTCAGCCCCCGGGAATCTGCGAGATGGGCAACCAGCGGCGCAGCGCGGCCGCCGAACATGCGGTCGACGAACTGTTTCGCCGCCTTTTTCTGGTAGTCGCCCCGCTTGATGGCAGGGCGGTAAAGATAGCGCCGGCCATCGGGCTCGGTCGTCAGCGCGCCTTTCTCAACCAGGCGTCCGACAAGGGTCTTGATCGTGCGGATGTTCCAGGACTTGTCGTCCTTCAACTCTTCGGCAATCTCGCTCGCGCCGATGCCGGGCTGGTCCCACAGCACGTTCATGATTTCAAGTTCAGCCGGTGTGATCTGCATCGGATCCACATCCCTCATTGACTACGGTTGTAGTCGATACGTTTGATTACAATTGTGGTCAATAGGGGAAATGTGAAATTTTTTTATGCGCCGGCGGGACGAAATTGCGCCGGTAGGCATCAAGGGGATTCTTTTTCCTGCTTTGCCTTCTCTTGGCGCATTTTTCTGACCTTTTCTGCCTTCCCGGTGGCGACAAACCAGAAAATCTTCCACGCCAGGCCAAGTGTCAGTTTTCCATCGACGCGCGCCGTGCCCTCCTTTTCCTTGCCGGGAATGTGAGGCGACTTGCGTTTGCGGCGGCGCTTGACCTCTGCATGGTCGGATGCCGGCGGCACCAGCGTACTGATGGTGCCGTCTTCTTCCTCGACGACTTCCAGCTGCGCGGGTTTGCCCTCCTGCTGGGCAGCGGCCGACAGATTGTGTTGAAGGTGCTCGTCGGAAAAATCGATCGCCAGCTCGACCCAGAGCGGCAGGTGATCCGAGATCTGCCAGGTGCGCCAGCGCGAGAGGTAATAGTCCTTGTCCTCGCTGCGGCTCTTTGGCGTGCCGTTCTCCTTCAGCTCGCGATGGCGCTCTGGCAGGACCGGGGCGTAGTGGTCGTAGTGTTCCGGCAGGTACAGCGACTTGGTGAAGTTGAAGGCGCCGGCATTGATAAAGGTTACCTTGTCCTTGCGCGTGCGGAAGGCGATCTGGTCATAATACTTGTCGCCCAGCACATTGGACGGGAAGAGCTCCGGCGGCAGCTGGAAGCCGGCACTCGTGAGGGCATCCATGGTCGCGCCCATCTTGTTGCCGATATTGAAGTCGCCCAGCAGGATGTAGTTCTCGTCCTCGCGGTCTGCCCGCCGGGCCATCTCCTCTGCAATATGCTTTATTTCAGCGACGCGGCGCTGGAACCGGTCGGAGTTCTTTTCATCCGATCCGAAATAGATGTGGACCGTGCAGAGCGTGAAATGAAACCAGCCAGCCCGGAAGCGGACCAGAAAGGGCGTGCGCGCGAATTGCTGCTCATCCGGCAGCAGGGCGTGTTTCGGCAGGACCACCTCGCCAGCGACATTCTGGAAATGGACCTTCGAACGGTCGAAGACAAAAGCCATCCGTTCGCGATTGCCTGATGACCCCACTGTGACATCGGTGGCAATGAAGTCCCATTGCGGCCCGAGGATCTCCATGACCTTGCGCAAGGGGTCGAGATTCTCATTGACCTCCTGAATGGCGCAGACATCGAAGCCGGAGATGATCTCGGCAATATAGAGAAGGCTTTCGCGGCGGCGCGGACCATGCCGGTACTTGTTGTTGTCGAAGTCGCGCAGATTCCATGTGCCGATGATAAGGCTGGAGTTGCGTGTCCGCGATGGAATGCCGATCCCCGGCGGCGATTTCATGTGCGCGCGCAGGTCCAGAAGGCGGCGCGAAACCCAGTCGCGCTCGTCCTCGGTAAAGAGATCGGGATCCCGAAGATCGGCATACCGGACCATACTGTCCCCTTCATGGCCTGCCAGCTGGCCCGCAGCCATTGAGCCTGCGGGTCAGGACTGGCGCGATTCGACAAGCCTGTTCCAGATCAAAACCGCTCATTGGACGTTCAGGCAAGCCATGGCAGGAGATGGCATGTTCAAAACCGCGATCGTCGCTACCCTTGCCGCAATTCTGGCCGTCACGTTCGCCGGGGCGCAGTCCGGGGCCGTCTGCGGGCAGGATACCACGCTTTCCGGGCTGGTGCGCTGCGCCGCTGAAGCGGCCGCCGTGCTGCCGGAAGACAAACGGGTGCGTCTTCGCCCCGACATGCTCCGCACGGCGCAGAGCGTGGGCGGCGATGCGCTCGAAACCGAGATCGCCGGCCGGATGCCGCAGGCGCCAGCAAAACAGCAAACCGACACCGGCCCATATCCGGACTATGGCTGGCAAGCCGCCAAGGATCTGATCGAGTCTGGCGGCATTGAAGCGCTGATGGAGGCTGCGCGGGCAAAGTCCGGGCCGCTTCGCTATGGGCGTGCCGAAGCGTTGCTCGCTGCGGGACAGCGCGCCGCCGGATTCGGGCTTGATGATGGGACAGCTCGCCAGCTTGCCGCTCAGGATGGCCTTGCCTGGCGACTCAACGAGGTCCTCCTGGAGATGGCACGCTCTGCCGAGGCTTTCGAGGCCGGAGACCTTGCCCATGCGGCCGCACGGCTTGCAGCACTGCGCTGCGACCTCAAGACGTTCGACACCGCGCGCATGATGACTCTCGCGCCGGATGCGATCCGATATGCCTTCTGGCGTGCCCGGATTACAGGGGACCGTGCTGGACTACCCACCGCTATCATGACCGGGGCCAGCAGCGAGGATACCAGGCCCATCCGCCAGGCCCTCGATGGGATAGAATTCCTTGCGGAATTCGGGGCGTGCGACGGATAATGCCCTAAAGTCAAAAGACATTCTCGCGATTTGTGCGACTCGGGTGTATAGTCGCCCGCGTGACAGATGATATTGATAGTGAACTGATTGAACCGGTATCCGGCGCCAAGGAAATAGGCGCGCTTGCCCACCTGTACCGGGCGGAGGTTTACCGCTCCACGATCTGGCGCCAGCGGCTTGATATGACGACCAACTGGGCTGTCGTGTCGACCGGCATTGCGCTGTCGGTCAGTTTCGCGACGGCGACAGCCTCGCCGCTCCCGATTCCGCTGGTCGGCATGCTGACCATCATGTTCCTTTTCCTGGAGGCGCGGCGCTACCGTTACTTCATGACCTGGAAGTTCCGGGCGCGCCTGCTGGAGCTGGCGCTGATGGTGCCGATCCTGCGCGGCAAGGGGGGGGACATCGCGCTCGACCGGGGAACAGCGCTTTCGGATGACTATGTCACGCCGGACTTTCACATCTCCGCCTGGCAGGCCATCGGCCACCGGCTGCGGCGCAACTATCTCTGGATATTCATGATCCAGTATGCCGCCTACATCGCGAAAATCTGGATTCACCCGATTGAGGCCGTAACCATCGACCAGATGTTGCAGCGGGCCCATATCGGGCCGGTTCCCGGGCTGCTTGTCCTGGCTGCGGGCACAGCGTTGCTGGTCGCATTCGTAGTGATCACGATCTGGACCTATCGCGAGAAGAAACGGGATACTTCGCGAATGTCCGATTACCTCAAGGGCGAGGATTTTCCGGCCTGATTCCGGCCCTGCCGCATTAGTCCATTGCTATTCCGGGCAAACCCATTATCTACGCGCCAGACGCCTCAGGCATCGATCAAGTGATCCACCAGCCACTTCGGCCCGGATCGAGCGACTTTCCTAAAACGATCGTTGCCTTGCGAACCAAGCCCTGAACGCGCGACTATCCAGCCGGCAGAATGATCTGCTGGCCTGGCCTATTGGCGCCTATTTCCGGTGCGGGAAGACCCCGCCCATCAGGCATATTGAAAGTTTTCTTTTTGACCCAATTCTCCGATCTCGGCCTCGCCGAGCCGATCCTGCGCGCGATTTCCGCACAGGGCTATGAAACCCCGACACCCATCCAGCAACAGGTCATTCCGGCCATGATGGCTGGAAACGATATACTTGGCACGGCGCAGACAGGGACCGGCAAGACCGCCGCCTTCGTGCTACCACTTCTCAATACGCTGGCGAAATCGAACCGCCGCCCAGACGCGAAGGCGTGCCGCGCGCTTGTGCTTGCCCCGACCCGTGAGCTGGCTGCGCAGATCGTCGAGAGTGTCCGGGCCTACAGTGCCGAAATGCGCACCTCCGTGACCATGATCATCGGCGGCATGAAGATTTCCAAGCAGGTGCGCGCCATGCAGCGCGGCATGGATATCGTCGTCGCGACTCCCGGTCGCCTGCTCGATCTGCAATCCCAGAATGCCATCCGCCTCGACCAGGTCGAGACGGTCGTCATCGACGAGGCTGACCACATGATGGATATGGGCTTCCTGCCGCAGATCCGGAAAGTCCTCGCCCAGCTTCCGGAAAAGCGCCAGACGGTGCTGCTGTCGGCCACCATGCCGAAGGATATCCGCGCGCTGGCCGACAAGTTCCTCGACAATCCGGTCAGCATTGCTGTTGCAGCGGAGTCTCGCCCGGTCGAGCGGATCGACCAGAGCGTGCGGTTCCTGACCCCCAATCAGAAGCGTGACGCGCTGACCGAGATTCTCAGCGCCGACAATGTCGACAGTGCCATCGTGTTCACCCGGACCAAGCGCGGCGCCGACCGTGTCTCCCGTCACCTCGAAGATGCCGGAGTCGCCTCCGCCGCAATCCACGGCAACAAGAGCCAGAGCCAGCGCACCAGGACGCTGGATGCCTTCAAGGGCCGTCAGCTGCGCGTCCTCGTGGCAACCGACATCGCGGCGCGCGGTATCGATATCGACAAGGTCAGCCATGTCGTGAACTTTGAGCTGCCCAATGTTCCGGAGTCCTACGTCCACCGCATCGGCCGCACCGCGCGCGCCGGTGAATCCGGTACGGCGATCACGCTTTGCGCCCCCGATGAACGAAAGCTGCTGCGTGATATCGAGAAGGTCATCGGCAACAGGCTGCCAGGTAGCGATGCTGCGGGACCTGATGAATCGCAGGGCGAAAAGGCCGGACGGTCGTTCCGCCCGGAAAAGGACGGCCAGCCCCGGCGCAGGCCACGCCGCCGCGGACCGCGCGGACAGGGCGGCGCAAAAGGGCATCGCAAGGGCCAGGGGCAAAGCAGTCAGGCCTCTTGACCACCCGGCGCTTTTCCCTTTTAAAGCGCCGCTTCAGGACGGGTAGGTGTGGTGCCGCCGTTGAGATCGTGAAGCTCGCAAGGGACGCTTCACCGGCCCACGTCGAAAAAGGAAGACACCTATGTCACGTCGTCACTCGACGAAGTACAAGATCGACCGTCGCGTCGGTGAGAATATCTGGGGCCGCCCCAAATCTCCGGTCAACAAGCGCCCGACCAAACCCGGCCAGCATGGCCAGGGCCGCCGCGGCAAGACCTCTGACTATGGTCTGCAGCTCATGGCCAAGCAGAAGCTGAAATTCCACTACGGTGACATCACCGAGAAGCAGTTCCGCAAGACGTATGACGAAGCCAACCGTCAGAAGGGCAACACGGCAGAGAACCTGATCGGCCTGCTGGAAAGCCGTCTGGAAGCGTTCGTCTATCGCGCCAAGTTCGTTCCGACGATCTTCGCGGCCCGCCAGTTCGTGAACCACGGCCACGTGAAGGTGAACGGTGTGAAGACCAATATCGGGTCCTATCGCCTGAAGGCCGGTGACGTTGTCGAGATCCGCGAGAAGTCCCGCAACATCGCTCTCGTTCTCGAAGCCCTCGGTTCGCCGGAGCGTGACATCCCAGAGTATATCGATGTCGATCCCAAGGCGATGACCGCGACGTTCGTTCGCGTGCCGGAACTCAACGACGTGCCTTATCCGGTCAAGATGGAACCGGCCCAGGTCGTCGAATACTATTCTTCGTAAGTCTGCAAGGACTTGCGCAACAGGTCAGGCCGCGCTCCATTGGGCGCGGCCTTTTCTTTTTGAGTTTCAGGGATCTGGAGGTCCGCACCGATGAGCACCCCATCAATCGAGGACGTTCGCAAGCGATTCATCGCCCCACCCGGCAAACCGTTTGACCTGTCATCCCGAGACAGTGGCGACCGCGATCTTTTCCCGGACAAGAAGCACGCCCGCAAATCGCTGAAGTCGGATGCCGGCGCGATCGATGAGTTGCAGGACCTGCTCTATGCCACGCGCGAAAAGGCTCTGCTCATCGTGCTTCAGGGCATGGACACCTCGGGAAAAAGCGGGGTTATCCGGAACGTGTTCGCGCAGACCTCGCCGCTTGGCATGAAGGTCAAGGCCTTCAAGGCGCCGACGCGGCTCGAGCTTGGCCATGACTATCTCTGGCGGGTGCATGAGGCGACGCCGCGCAAGGGCTTTGTCGGGATATTCGACCGGTCACAGTACGAGGATGTTCTGGTCGTGAAGGTGCGCAATTTCGCGCCCGCAGACCAGGTCGAGCAGCGATATGAGCAGATCAACCAGTTCGAAAAACACCTCAGCGAGAATGGCACGAAGATCCTGAAATTCATGCTCCATGTCGGCTACGAGGAGCAGGGAATCCGCCTCAAGGAGCGCATCACCGAGCCTCACAAGCGGTGGAAATTCAATCCGGCTGACCTCGACGACCGGAAGATCTGGCCGGAATTCATGAAGGCTTACGAGACCATGGTGGAGCGCTGCTCGACCGACTGGGCGCCTTGGTATGTCATTCCTTCCGATAGCCGTACCCGGCGCAATGCTGCCATTGCGCGGATCATTCGCGGCGCCATGGAAGACTTGAAACTGCAGTGGCCGGACCCCGGCTACAAGTTGGAAGACTTTGATTTCGGGTGATTTTCTTCGCCGCCTGAACAGGTTGGCCCGCCCGGTATGACTGGCGACGGGTCAATCACCAGTACCGGGCGGGCCGCATGATGCGCTCGGGCGTCGATTGTCAGGGTCGGGGTCACGACCCACGCATCATGGTCTCCTGAAAGCTAGCCGACCGAAACCGATCCGCCGCTTGATTTGTCGATTGTGACGTCGGTTGCGCCACCGCTGACGCGGACAGATCCGCCGCTGGACGCATCGGCATTCACGCGATTGGTGGCGTAGGCGCGGATCGAGGCACCGCTCGAAACATCGGCCTCAAGCGCCGTGCATTGCAGGTCCGAGGCATCGATGCTCGCGCCGGACGAGGCATCGGCATCGATTTCCGTGCAGCTGCCGGAAATTTCAGCGCTGGAGCCGCTGGAGGCTTCGACTTCTATATCGCCGACGGAAGCATTTGTGATGACGGCCCGGGCGCCGGAGGATACGTCGAGGGAGGCGTCGTCGCCGGAGAGGCCACTGCCTTCGATATAGGAGCCGGAAGACGCCTCGATATCGCTCAGCGAGGGCACCCCAACCGTGACTGTGTAGGACTCGCGCTTGCCGCCCCAGTTTATCTTCTTGGCGCGGGAGAGGATAAGCGCCCCGTCATCCACCTCGACCTTTATGTCGCTGAAGTCACCTTTTTCGTTCTCTACCGACACCGATTGCGGCACGCCGGTTTCGTAGTAAACTTTTATGCCTGCCGAGACGTCGATGGCGTCAAAATCCGACACGCTGAAGGTGCGTGTTTCAGCGAAGGCAGGTGTAGCAGCGACAGCGCCTGCAGCGAGGCCGGCAAGGGCAATACGAACGCGCATGATGGTATCCTTTTTCAAAGTCCGTCGCAGGGAGAATCTAGTACTTGACTTGTTCATATCGATAGTCAATACGCTTCAATATCGTAAGTCAATAAGGAATCTTTCGATGACGAAAAATTTTTCCTCCCTGCTCATGCTTCCAGTCATGGGTGCTACACTTGTCGCTCTCTCGGGTTGTATCGTAATTGATGCCGATGAGGAAGACCTTCATTCGGAACTGGCAATTTCCCCGCACTACGGCACGATCAAGGCGGCGGATATTACCGGGGACACGGTGACGGTCCGGGTCTCCTCCAATGGCTGCACCACGAAGGAGTTCATCGGCACTGATGTGCGGCGGATGAATGGTGACCTGTTCTCGGTCGGGTTCTACCGCGAGAAGGAGGATTATTGCCGCGCGAACCTGCCGGACGGTGTGGCGCTGAGCTGGTCATTCTCCGAGCTCGGCATCCCCGACGGGGCAGAGGTGAGCGTGCGCAACACGGTCCGCAACTAGATTGGCCGGAGTCTATTTTCCGTACAATTCCAGTATGATTCCGGTATAATTCCAGTCTGATTGCAGTCTGGCGCCGGACATCCCGGCCCATTCAAGCCGGTTCGGCGTAAAGGTCGTATTCGTCGGCGTCCGTCACCCGGACGCTGACGATGTCGCCGGCCGAGACATCTGTAGCGCCGGAGAGATAGACAACGCCGTCGATTTCCGGTGCGTCGGCCTTCGACCGGGCCAGAATTTCCCCCGGTTCCTCGCCCGGCCCGTCAATGATGACGTCCTGCACCGTTCCGATCTGGGCGGCGGCCCGTTCGGCGGAAATTTCCGCCTGCAGTGCCATGAAGCGGTGCCAGCGCTCTTCTTTCACCTCTTCCGGCAGATGGCCCTCGAGCATCCGGCTCTCGGCATGTTCGACATTCTCGTATTTGAAGCAGCCGGCCCGGTCGATCTTCGCCTCGCGGATGAAGTCGAGCAGGATTTCGAAGTCTTCTTCGGTCTCGCCCGGAAAGCCGACAATGAAGGTCGACCGGATGGTCATGCCCGGCACGTCGCGGCGCCATTGCTGGATGCGCTCCAGAACCCGGTCCTGCTTGGCCGGGCGCTTCATCGCCTTCAGCACGTTGGCCGAGGCATGCTGGAAGGGGATGTCGAGATAAGGGAGGATCGCCCCCTCGGCCATCAGCGGGATCACCTTGTCGACATGCGGGTAAGGGTAGACATAATGCATCCGCACCCAGGCGCCGAGCGAGCCGAGCCCGCGCGCGAGGTCGAGGAAGCGGGTCTCATAAGCTTCGCCCTTCCAGGTCTGCGGGGCGTATTTCACATCGAGCCCATAGGCCGACGTATCCTGGCTGATCACCAGCAGCTCGTTCACACCAGCTTTCACCAGCTGTTCGGCTTCGGTCAGCACATGATGGATCGGGCGCGAGACAAGGTCGCCGCGCAGCTTCGGGATGATGCAGAAGCTGCAGCGATTGTTACAGCCCTCTGAAATCTTGAGATAGGAATAGTGGCGCGGTGTGAGCTTCAGCCCCGTCTCCGGCACAAGGTCGGTATAGGCATTGGCGGGCGGGGTGAGATGGGTGTGCACCGCATCCATCACCTGCTCATACTGGTGCGGCCCGGTCACCGCGAGCACCTTGGGATGGGCCTTCTGGATCACCTCCGGCTCGGCGCCAAGGCACCCCGTCACGATCACCTTGCCATTCGCCTCGATGGCCTCGCCGATGGCTTCGAGGCTTTCATCGCGCGCACTGTCGAGAAAGCCGCACGTATTCACGAGCACAAGGTCGGCGCCCTCATAATCCGGCGCGATGGCATAGCCCTCGGCGCGCAGGCGCGTGATGATGCGTTCGCTATCGACCAGCGCCTTGGGGCAGCCAAGCGAGACAATGCCGACCTTGGGCTGGGTCTTCGGCTCACGCGTTTTCGGCGGGGTCTGGATGAGGGTGCTCATGGCCCGCGCCTTTACCAGCGACAGCAAGATTTAGGAAGTGGTTAGGTCTGTAGGGCTGAGGTATTCGCTGATGCGCAGCCGCACCAGGACAGGAGAAAGACATGACACTCGAAGACTACCAGGCGGACCTCCGCCGCTCCTATGTCGGCGGCGGGCCAAGCGCCACTGTCTCCGGCCTTGTCTGGTCGGCGACTGCCATCGTGTTCAGCCAGTCAGGCCTTCAGGCGGGTTTTGCGACGCTGTTTTTCGGCGGCATGGTGATCTTTCCCATCAGCATGCTGCTCTGCCGGACGCTCTTCGGCCGTGCGGGCGTTGTTGCGGGTAATCCCGGCGGGCGGATCGTGGTCGAGACACTGCCCATGATGTTTGTCGGCCTGTTCGTCGCCTGGCTGCTGATGGCGAACCGGCCGGACCTTGTCTTCCCCATCGCGGCCATGGCCGTGGGCGCGCATTACTTCAACTTCCGCACCGCCTATGGCGACATGACCTATTACATACTCGGCGGCCTGATGGTGGCCGTCGGCGCCGTCGCAGCCATGGGACTGGGGCTCACATCGCTGCACACGATCGCGCTCATCGCGGCCATCGAAATCGCCTTCGGCGCCTACCTGGTCTTGGCGAACAGGAAGAGCGGCTGAGGACATCAGTGGTTTGCGCCCCGGCCAAACAGCGGGAGTGGAACGCCTCGCTCGAGCCACGGCAAGGCGAGTGACTGAGAGGCTTCGTTTTCCACCAAGCTCGTCCTGGCCCCTCGTTGGACAGGCGCGGCGGGGATCGGTTAGAAGGCCCGCATGACCGATGACTTCATTGACCGGGTCTACAGGACGACCGGACAGGACGAGATGCGCGCCCTCTATGATGACTGGGCAGCCGGTTATGACGCGGATCTCGAGGACAGCGCATACAGGACGCCGGGACGTGTCGCGGAGGCGCTCAGCGCCGCCCTCGCCGACAAGCAGGCGCCCATGCTCGATTTTGCCTGCGGCACCGGCCTTTCCGGGGTCGCGCTGGCCGATGCCGGTTTCAAGGTCATCGACGGCGCCGATATTTCCGACGGCATGCTCGAAGAGGCCCGGCGCAAGGGCGTCTACAGGCATCTCATCAGGACCAGGCCGGACCAGCCGCTGCCGGTCGAACGTGGGGCCTACCGCGCGATCACCGCGGTTGGCGCGATCAGCGTCGGGGCCGCACCCGGCGCGCTCTATGACGAACTCGTCGACCTTCTCGCGCCCGGCGGCCTCATGGTGCTGTCGCTGAATGACCGCAGCATTGCATTGGAGGATTATGGCGGGCGCCTGAAGGCGAGCATCGAGGCCGGGAAGGTCCGCAAACTGTCAGAGGAGACGGGCCCGCACCTCGTCCATGACGGCAAGACGACGCAATCGACGGTCTATGTGCTGGAGCGGCGCGCCTGAGGGCGGTGCCTTATCCGCCCGACAGGACACCGCTTCTTTCCAGCTGCTCAAGCCTGTCCTCGTCATAGCCGAGTTCGGACAGGACCGCCCGGTTGTGTTCGCCGAGGAAGGGGGCGGCGCCCCTGATGCGGCTGGGCGTGCCATCGAATTGCGCGACGGGACGCGGCTGGCGCACCGGGCCGAGCGTTCCGTATTCGTCGACGATGAGGAGGCCATTCGCCTTGACCTGCTCATCGTCGAGAAGGTCATAGCGTGTCAGCAGCGGCGCGCTCGGCACATCGGCCTCGTTGAGGGCCGCGAGCAGCGCCTCTGACGACCATCGCGCCATTTCGGCCGCGCACAATTCCTTGCGGATGCCGACATTGCGCATGCGGGGACCTGCCTCTCTGAAGCGGGGGTCCTCGATCCATTCCGGCTTGCCCAGCACCGTGCAGAGGCCCTTCCACTCTGCGTCCGAGACGGCACCCACCGTGATGTAGCCGTCCTTCGTTTCGTAGATCAGGTCCATGCCGGAGCGGAATTCCGCCGGGTCCTTTTCCTGGCCGACAAAGTTGAGCGTGGCCATCTGCTCGGGCCAGAAGAAGGCGATCAGGGCGTCGAGCATCGACAGTCTGATATGCTGGCCAGCGCCGGTGCGGGCCCGCGCGAACAGGCCCGCCGAGATCGCCTGGGCGGCGGTCAGCGCGGTCACCTTGTCCGCGATGATGACCTGGAACATTTGCGGGCGGCCGGTCTTGCGGTCCGCCTGCACGTCGGTCGCCCCGGTCAGGGCCTGTATCACCGGATCGTAGACGCGCTTGTGGGAATAGGGGCCGGCATCGCCGAAGCCGCTCATGGAGACGTAGAGGATGTCCGACCGGATCGCGCGCACATCAGCCTCGCCAAAGCCCATCCGGTCGATGGCGCCGGGGCGGAAATTCTGCACCAGCACATCGGCGCTTGCGATCAGGTCGCGCAGGACCGCCTTGCCCGCATCGGTCTTGAGGTCGAGCGATACCGATTTCTTGCCGCGGTTGCAGGAGAAGAAGCCGCCGGACATGCCCTTGTGGGCGGGGCCGAGGGCGCGCATCTGGTCGCCCCGCGGCGCCTCGATCTTGATGACGTCGGCGCCCTGGTCGGCCAGGATCATGCACGCCATGGGGCCGGAGACCATGGTTGTCAGGTCGAGTATCCTGATGCCGTCAAACGCGCCTGGCATGTCATCCCCCTGAAGTCTGATCGCGGGTGAGCCTGCCAGCATGCACGGGCCGGGCGTCTCCGGCTAGTTCTGCATCGGAATATGCTCGTCCCAGCGAAAGCCGATGCCGCCGCCCTGCCAGACGCCGGCGCTGAACGGGTTTGCGCCATGGATGTCGACATAGGCCGGCAGGCCGAAGCCGGGCGAGAGCGGGTGGATCCCGCGAACCGTACTGCGGTGCATGATCCTGAGGCCCTGCTGCTCGGCGGGCAGGTGCGCTTCCGGCGCCGCGCGGTGCGCGACCGCGAGATTGTCGATGAAGACGCAATCATTCTCTTCATATTCGAAGGCGATGGCATAGCCATTGTCGAGGCCGGCATTGAGGATGTCGTTATATTCCCGGCAGAGCCTCGTCAGCTCGGACGCGTCAAGCAACCGGAACCCGTCTTCATCTGGCAGTTTCTCGATGACGGCGCCGGTCATGCCGAGGTGGAGCCAGATGCAGTTTTGCTCCGATATGGGATGCGTGTGCACCAGCGGGTGCGTGACGCCGGAATTGGAGTTCACCGAGGTCAGCCGGCTCCAGTACGCCTTCTTGGCATCGGGCAGGGCGTCATAGGCGCCAGCCTGATGGGCGAAATAGGTCCCGCCGCCTTTTTCGGCCGGCCGGATGATGTGGTAGCCGGAATGGGAGAACGTCGCGGGAATGAAGCTGCCATCATTGTGCCATTGCGGACCGACGCCGGGGATGCCGTGCGCGCGGTCATTCGACAGACGGAAGACGTGCGGGTTGCCGCCGGGCGTTGCCGGGTGGATGCCATGCGTGCTGTGCAATTGCCGTCCGCCCCACCAGCAGCTGGCGCGCAGGAAATCATCGACGTCCAGTTGCTTCGGGTTCTTGAAAACGAGGAAGCCGCGCCGGGCCATTTCCTGTTCCAGCGCGCGGCGCAGGTCGGGTGGCGGCGGGCTTTCGGATGTCAGGTCGATCCCGTGGACCTCTGCGCCAATCGGCTCCAGCGGGAGGAGCTTGCCGCCGGAAGCCTCGACAATGGCGACGTGGTCCGGATCAAGCGGTGGCAGGCTGGACGTGCTGTCAGGCAATGAGAGCCTCCTTCCCGACTCCACCTAGGAACGCGCAGGCCTTCACGAAAGGGGGCGGCCCCGGAAATGGCTTTGACCTTTTTTTGACCCGACCTACGCTTTGTCTATTGTGACCAGGCGTCAGATCAGGGCAGGCAGTGCGGTTCGCATTCGCGGTGTTTGCTATTGATCGCGGGATAAGAAGGGGGCTTTGAGGGCATGGGTTCATTTGTTCGGTTTCTGGTGGCGGGGCTATGCAGCCTGGCCGTGCTCACAGGCTGCGCCAGCCATCGCGGGGCGGGCACGATCAGCCCCTCGGGATATGCCTATAATGAAGCGATTGCGAAGACGAAGAGCGAGCAGCTCCTGCTCAACCTGGTGCGCCTGAAATATCGCGATCCCATCGTGTTCATGGATATCGACGGCATCACGACGCAGCACCAGTACGTGTTCTCCGCCTCGGCCGAAAACCTCATACCGTTCCGCAACACCGCTGATGGCTCCTCGCTGATCATTCCGGGCGCGAGCGTCAGCGAGACACCGACCACGGTCTACAAGCCGCTCGACAGCAGCCAGTTCGCGCAGGACCTCCTTGCCCCGATTGCGCCGGAAACCGTCGTGCTGCTGGCCAATTCCGGCTGGAGCGTCGAGCGCCTGATGGCGTGCTGCATCGAACGTATCGGGCCGCTCTCGAATGCAGCCAGCGTCTCGGGCCCGACACCGGCCACCATTCCTGACAATTATGCGTTTCGCCAGACGGCAGGGCTGGTCCGCGAACTCCAGCAGGAGGAGCGCGTCACGATCGAGCGCCTGCCCGGCGGTGAAGGGGCTGGAACGCATCTCGTGATCGATGCGGTCGATACCGATGTCTGCGCGCCGCTTCGGGCGCTACTGGAGGCGCCGGATTGTGCGATGGAGTTCCGCCTCGTCGCAAAGGATTCCGGCCGGCAGGCCGATGCGGCCTTCGCCCAGACCCGCACCGTCCTTGGCGCGCTCTACACGCTGTCGCATGCGGTCGACGTGCCGCCGGCGCATCTCGATGCCGGCCTGACGACGCAGAGCGGAGTGGCCTCAGCACGCACGCCGGACTGGGCAGCCTATCTCGGCAATATCTTCGAGGTTCGTGCCGGGGCCAGCGAGCCAGCGGGTGCGGCGGTGAAAATCTTCTATCGCGATCACTGGTACTGGATCGATGACCAGGACCTGCAGTCGAAGACGACCTTCAACCTCGTCACCTTCCTGCTTGCCCTGCAGTCCGCCGCCAGCGACGGCGCCTCGCCGCTGCTGACAATCAATGCGGGGGGGTGAAGGGGCGCGCTGGATGGAAGGCCCGCCTTGCTTCGGGCGCTTCAAGTCTGGCGAGGCCTGTCAGTCCTGTTCGGGCACGCAGGCGTCGCCGCGCTTCTGGTAGGGCTTGTCACACTCCCAGCGGCTGCCGGTGTAGTCGAGATGGGCGTTCTCCGGCACCGTGACGGGCTCACACTTGGATCCCGCCGCACGATAGCCGCGGTCACAGGCCCAGCCCGGTCCATAAGAGGTGGTTTCGAGATATCCGTTCTCGGGCACGGCAACTTCAATGCACGAATCGCCTGAGCGGTAAAAACCGCGTTCGCAAACCCATTCGGACCCGAACGAGGTATCGCTGAGATAGGCATTCTCAGGTACCTGGATGGGCATGCAGCGGTCGAGCACGACCATGTAGCCGCGCTCGCATTCCCAGCCGAGCGGGCTGTGGCGGTCCGAGAGGAAGGCATTGTCGGGAACATCCAGCGCGACGCAGGTGTCACCAGCTGCACGATACCCGCGATCGCATCCCCAGCTGTCACCGCGCTCCTTGAGGTAGCCATTGGGGGGAACAGCGACGGGCACGCACCGCCCGTCATTGGGAATGTATCCGTGCTTGCACAGCCATCCCCGATCATAGGAGCGGCTGGACAGGTAGGCGTTCTCGGGCAGTGCGATTGGCTCGCACGCACCTTCATTCCTGAAGAAACCGAGGTCGCAGGTCCAGCTGCCCCCATAGGCCGAGCGCGTGGCATTGTCCGGCAGGAGGTCAGCCTGCTGGCGGGCGCTGGCCACGGCTGGCAGGAAGAGCTGGGCGGCGAGGATGAGGGCGAATAGCAGGGCGATGTGGATGCGCCTGTCAGACAGGGGCTTGCGGTCCTGGCCTGGGGCAGGGGCGTCCAGCCTGTCCGGGCCAGCCGGACATGTTGTTCCAAACGTGATCATGGAGATCCTTTCTCGGGCCGGCACGCGAGATGTACGCAGCAGCGCCGTGCGCTCCGGTCTTGTCCGGAGCGTTGCGGGCAGAACCGGCGTGAACAGGATCTGAAATGAAATCGTGTCTGAAGGGAGAGGCTAAACCAACCGGGAGTCCAATCGGCGTATTCCACGCCGCCAGCCCATGCGCGCGTGTCGCGCTTCGACAGCCCATCAGTGGGGCCTATGGGGCGTTAGGTCAATCAGCTTCTGTCAGCAGGGAACCGCCGGGCGGGTGCCCGGATTGCATCCCGAGGGCTCGCGGTTGGGGCAAACCGTAAATTGTGAGAATGGCAGGCCCGCCTCAGGCCGCTTCCATCTCGATGCCCTTTTCGGCCATGAACTCTTTCAGTTCACCGCTTTCGAACATTTCCTTGATGATGTCGCAGCCGCCGACGAATTCGCCCTTCACATAGAGCTGGGGAATGGTCGGCCAGTCGGAATAGACCTTGATGCCTTCGCGCACGGCCTGGTCTTCCAAGACGTTGGTCGCAACATAGTCGACGCCGAGATAGTCGAGCACCTGGACGACGACCGAGGAGAAACCGCATTGCGGGAAGGTCGGCGTGCCTTTCATGAAGAGCACCACGTCATTGCCCTTCACGGCCTTGTCGATGGCTGCCTGGATGTCGTCGCTCATGTGAGGTCTCCGGTGTCTGGCTTCGCGAAGAGAGATGAGGCGGAGACGGGCCGGCTTCAAGAGGCCCGTCTGCCGACTACTCCTTCACTTCCTTCATGACCTGTTCGCGCGCGACGGCGATCAGTTCGGCCATGTGCTCGCGGATGCGGGCATCGGTGCGGTCGACGCCGGCCTTGTCGAGGTCGCCGCGCACCTTGCGGAAGACGTCCTCATCGCCCGGCTCTTCCAGGTCCGACATGACGACGGTCTTGGCATAGGCCTCTGCATCCTTGCCCGACAGGTTCATCAGGTCTGCGGCCCAGAGGCCGAGCAGCTTGTTGCGGCGGTTCATGATCTTGAACTGGAGCGCGGAGTCGTGGGCGTACTTTGCTTCCTCGGCGCGTTCACGGTCGTCGAAAGTGCTCATTTGGCAGGCCTTCCTGTCTTGGTGGGCATATCAGTGTTCCGGCGCGGTATAGTTCGCCGCAGCCCTGTCGCGCAAGACTGCCACGGCGCCGCAGCCCACGGCAAGCAGCCAATCGCTTTTCCGGCCCCGAAACATGACACTGAATCAGCATTTGTTTCGCCGCGCGCTTCGGAGTAACACTCCACACTTGATTCCGAGGGGTGGCACCGGGGTGCCCGGGCACTGCCGCCTGCTTTCCTCCAGGGGGAGATTCGCGATGTCGCGCCGGCGCATGATTTATGAAGGCAAGGCCAAGATCCTCTATGAGGGACCTGAGCCCGGTACGCTGATCCAGTATTTCAAGGATGACGCCACCGCGTTCAACGCGGAAAAGAAAGCCGTTCTCGATGGCAAGGGCGTCCTGAACAACCGCATCAGCGAGTTCATCATGACCCGCCTCGGCGCGGTCGGCATCCCGAACCATTTCATCAAGCGCATAAACATGCGCGAGCAGCTGATCCGCAAGGTCGAGATCATCCCGCTCGAAGTGATCGTGCGCAATGTCGCTGCCGGCACCATGTCGAAGCGCCTCGGCATCGCCGAGGGCGAGACGCTGCCGCGCGCCATCGTCGAGTTCTGCTACAAGAAGGACGAGCTGGGCGATCCGCTGGTCTCCGAAGAGCATATCGCCGCCTTTGGCTGGGCGAGCCCGCAGGAGCTGGATGACATCATCTCGCTGGCCCTGCGCATCAATGACTTCATGTCCGGCCTGTTTGCGGCTGTCGGTATCCGCCTCGTTGATTTCAAGCTGGAATTCGGCCGTCACTTCGAGGGCGACATGGTGCGCACCATCCTCGCCGATGAGATCAGCCCGGACAGCTGCCGGCTGTGGGACCTCGTGACCAATGAGAAGCTCGACAAGGACCGCTTCCGCCGCGACCTTGGCGGGGTGACGGAGGCCTATGCAGAGGTCGCCCGGCGTCTCGGCATCATCAAGGAAAGCGCGCAGGGCGGAGAAGTCGTCGACTTTTCCAGCGCTGGCAAATAGGGCGCTCACCGCTGGTTTCCATCGCCGGGCAAATCGGCTAAACCCGCGCCGGATCGTCAGCAAAGACAGGAAATCCTGACCATGAAAGCCATTGTCCATGTCGGCCTGAAACCCGGTGTCCTCGATCCGCAGGGCAAGGCTGTGGCCGACACGCTCGGCCGGATGGGCTATTCGGAAGTCCAGGGCGCGCGCATCGGCAAGGTGATCGAGCTGGACCTCACCGGCATCGACCCGGCCAAGGCGGACACGCGCGTCAAGGAGATGTGCGAGAAGCTGCTCGCCAATACGGTGATCGAATCCTATCGATACGAACTGGTCGAATAGGGTTCTCCCGCGCTAGGCTCTGCCGGAAAACCGGAGGAGCCCGCCATGATCAAACTCACCTTCTGCCTGCACCGCCTGCCGCATCTTTCGCGGGAGGAATTCCAGACATACTGGCGCGAACAGCACGCTCCGCTGGTGGCCAAGCATGCCAAGACGCTGGGCATTGCGCGCTATGTGCAGACCCACGCGGTAACGCATGATTTCAACGGCGTGATGCGGGAAAGCCGCGGGGCGCCGGAGATGTATGACGGCGTCGCCGAGCTCTGGTGGGACAGCTGGGAGGCGCTGTTCAAGGCCGGCGAGAACCCCGGCAATGCCGAGGCTGGCGCCGCCCTGCTGGAGGACGAGCGCAAATTCATCGACCTCGCCCGCTCCCCGCTCTGGTTCAACGAGGAACATGTGATCGTGGGGTGAGAGCTTCCCCGCTGGCACGGTTCCTGGACCGGCCGGTCAGGCCATAAAAGAAAAGCCCCGGTCGGTCTGACCGGGGCTTTGTATTTTGATCCGCCCAAAAGCGGCGTCAGGCTTACGCCATCGCCTTTTCGAGGTTCTCGGCAACCGCTTCGAGGAAGCCTTCGGTGGTCAGCCAGTCCTGGTCGGGGCCGATGAGCAGGGCGAGGTCCTTGGTCATCTTGCCTTCCTCGACCGTCTGGATGACGACTTTTTCCAGCGTCTCGGCGAACTCGGTCACCTTCGGCGTGTTGTCGAGGCGGCCGCGGTGGGCGAGGCCACGCGTCCAGGCGTAGATCGACGCGATCGAGTTGGTCGAGGTCGCTTCGCCCTTCTGGTGGTTGCGGTAGTGACGGGTCACCGTGCCGTGCGCGGCTTCGGCTTCGACCGTCTTGCCGTCCGGCGACATGAGAACAGACGTCATCAGGCCGAGCGAGCCGAAGCCCTGCGCGACCGTGTCGGACTGCACGTCACCGTCATAGTTCTTACAGGCCCAGACATAGCCACCGGACCATTTCATGGCGGCGGCCACCATGTCGTCGATCAGGCGGTGCTCATAGGTGCCACCGAATTCCTTGAAGGCGTCGGCGAACTCATTGTCGAACACTTCCTGGAACAGGTCCTTGAAGCGGCCGTCATAGGCTTTCAGGATCGTGTTCTTGGTCGACAGGTAGACCGGCCATTTGCGGTTCAGGCCATAATTGAACGAGGCGCGCGCGAAATCGCGGATCGACTCGTCGAGGTTGTACATGCCCATCGCGATACCGGAAGACGGCGCGTCGAACACGTCATGCTCGATCACGGTGCCGTCCTCGCCTTCGAACTTCATCGTCAGCTTGCCCTTGCCAGGGAATTTGAAGTCGGTCGCGCGGTACTGGTCACCGAAGGCGTGACGGCCGATGACGATCGGCTTGGTCCAGCCCGGCACGAGGCGCGGCACGTTGGAGATCACGATCGGCTCACGGAAGACGACGCCGCCGAGGATGTTGCGGATCGTGCCGTTCGGCGACTTCCACATCTTCTTCAGGCCGAATTCCTCAACGCGGGCTTCGTCCGGCGTGATCGTCGCGCACTTCACGCCAACGCCGTACTTCTTGATGGCATTGGCCGAGTCGATGGTGATCTGGTCGTCCGTCGCATCGCGGCTTTCAATGCCGAGATCATAGTATTTCAGATCGACATCGAGATAGGGGTGAATGAGACGGTCCTTGATCATCTGCCAGATGATGCGGGTCATCTCGTCGCCGTCGATTTCGACAACGGGATTTTCGACCTTGATCTTTGCCATCGGATGGAAGTCCTTTCAGTTGCACTGCTTTCCGGGCGGCTATAGCAGAAGGGTATGAGAGGTCAAAAGCGACTTTCGGGCGCGCGAGGGGCAGACTGGACAGGATGCAACTCATGCAGCGATTAGTTATTGTTTTTATTGTACTTTTTTCGTTCGGTGGGCTCGCGGCCCAAGCGCAGCTGCCAGACGGCGCAGATGCCGAAGTCAGGCTGTCGCCTGAAGAATCCGGCAACTGGCGCGTCGAATACACCTTCGCGGAGCCGCAGAGCGTGCTCGCCCTGGTGCGTTCGACGGGCGACTATCGCGAGCTGACATGGTCCGTCACCTCCGACAATGCCCGCTTCGGCCGGGTTGCCGGGATCGACGTTATCGCCCTCGACGAACCGGCGCGGACGGTCAGTTTCAGCATCATCCCGCTGACCAGCACGCTGGTCGGCGAGTACACGCCCTTCGTCACCTTCGCCGATGGCAGTGTCGCGGTGCATGACGGCCAGTTCAGCGTTGCGCCCCTGGACAGTCTCGAGGCCGTCGAAGCGCTGGAGGGCGACACGTCCAATATCGGCGCCCCCGCGCTCAGCATGGATGTCGTCCTGTCGTCGGACACGCCGATCATCGTCGATGGCGAGGTGCATCAGGACAAGGTCCGCCACCGCGTCGATGGCGATGGCACCTATATCTATCTCGGCAATAGCGAGATCGAGGAATTCGACAGCTTCACCGCTGTCATCGACAAGCGCCTGCCCGCCTGGCTGCGCGACCGGTTCGACAGTGACCTCGAGGCGATCTTCTCGGCCTATGAACAGCTCTGGGGTTTCGACCTCGAGCACAAGGCGACGGTGATGCTGGCCTATAAGGGCGCGACAGCCGACGGTTTCTCGGTCACGGGCGGAGCGCTCGACCAGCTGCTGATGATGGAAATGGGCGGCACGGCGCTGAATGCGCCGGACGATGATGTGCTGTCCTATGTCCACTGGTTCTTCGCGCATGAGGCCGCCCATCTTTTCCAGATCGACCGGGGCGTCGGTTTTGCCAGCGGCGCGCAATCCTGGATCCATGAGGGGGCGGCCAACACGATGGCCTACAGCCTGATTGCGTCCATGATGGAGCAGGACGGGGCCAAGCGCTTCCTCGCGGGCGTCTATGGCCGGGCCTTCGATGAATGCGTCACCACGCTGGAGGCCGGGCCGCTGGCAACGGCGGCTGAGCGCGATGCCTTCTCGGCGCACTATTCATGCGGCGATTTCATCGCGCTTGCGACCGATGGCTTCCTCAAGCAGCGCAATCTTTACGGCTTCTGGAACCGGCTGGTGTCGATGGCCAAGGGCGAGCCGGACGAAAAGGTCGACGAAGACACCTATTTCTCCACAATGCAGATCCTCGGCGCGACAAAGGCCCAGCGCAATGCCGTGCGCGCGCTCGTCGACGGCCGGCCGGACAATGCCCGCAAGACACTGACCAACCTGCTGGAAAAGGCCGGGCTGGAGCCGGAGTTCAGCGCAGGCGGACAGTTGATTGCGCTGAAATGGCCGGACTATTAACTCAGGTAGAGAATGATTGACGGTTTCGTATTGATTTCTCCCCTTGATTGATTTTTATTGGTTCGTCGCCAAACCTGATCCGTGACGTTTGGAGGGTCAGACATGTTTCGCAGACTGGGCGTATTTAGCGTGGTTCTTGTCGCTGGCTGGGCGAGCTTAGCGTTCAGTCAGGGAACGACCGGTGGCAGCGTCGGTTTAACCGAAAGCGGATTTGCCTGTTTCGGCCTGCAATGCCCCGACGATCCGTATTACGATAGCGCGATGCCTACGATGCCGAACGGAATGTCGACATGGGGTACCTATGGCGACTGGCGGGGGCTGACCGCTGGCTTTCACATGCCGCCTGAGCACACGGTTGAGCAGTGCAACTATCATTGCTTCGATCACGCCCGCGCGGCGCAGACCGACTGTCTTTCGGTCGGCGGCACTGACGGTCAGTGCAATTCTGTGTTTCAGTCGACGCTGAACTCCTGTGCGACCCAGTGTATCGACAATGATCACTAGCGGTTGGCATGGCCATGGGACTTCGGCCGACGCTTGCTCAATAGAAGGCAACGCGGCATAGCCTGCGCGCATGTCTTCTGAACCCATAATCATTCTCGCTGAACCGCAGCTTGGCGAGAATATCGGCGCGTCTGCGCGCGCCATGCTGAACTTCGGCCTGACGGAGCTGCGCATCGCGGCCCCGCGCGATGGCTGGCCCAATCCTGCCGCCGAGCCGCTGGCCGCCGGTGCGTTTGAGGCCGGGGTCAATGTCACCGCTTTCGATAGCGTCGAGGCGGCCTGCGCCGATCTTGGTTATCTCGTTGCGGCGACGGCCCGCCCGCGCGGCATGGAGAAACCGGTCACCAATGCAGGTGGTGCAGTGGACCTGTTGAAGGCACAGGCGCGGCCGACGGGCGTCCTTTTCGGCAATGAGGCGCAGGGGCTGTCCAATGACCATGTCGCCCTCTGCGATGCGATCATGACCTATCCGGTGAACAAGGCGTTCGCCTCGCTCAACCTCTCGCAGGCCGTCATCGTCTTTGCCCACGCCTGGGGCGAGGCCCTGGGACAGGCGGGCCGTTTCGAGGGGACGGATGCAGGCGTCGGCGATCCGGCGAGCCGCGAGGAGCTGATCGGCATGTTCGAGCATTTCGAGGCCGAGCTGGAACGCGCGGGCTATTTCTATCCGCCGGACAAGACGCCGCTGATGACCCGAAACCTGCGCAACGCCTTCATTCGCGGCCAGTGGACCAGCCAGGAGGTGCGCACCTTCCGGGGCGCCGTGAAGGCCCTCGCTATCGGGCGCGGCAAGGCACGGATCGTCCGTGACGACTGAGCGGGTTGCGGTCATCGGTACCGGGCCGGCAGCGCTGATGGCGGCTGAGGTCATCACCGGGGCAGGGCTGGGCGTCGATATCTATGAGGCCATGCCGAGCGCCGGGCGCAAGGTCCTGATGGCGGGCAAGAGCGGGCTCAACATTTCCCATACCGGCTCACAGAAAGACTTTGCCGCGCAGTATCAGGATCATGATGGCCGGCTGCGCGGCTGCCTGAAAGCGTTCGGGCCAGAGGCGGTGGTCCAATGGATGGACGGCCTCGGCATGCCCGCGCATACCGGCCCGACCGGGCGCATATTTCCGCAATCCATGAAGGCCTCGCCGCTGCTGCGCGCCTGGCTGCGCCGGCTGCAGGGCCGCGGCGCCCGCCTGCACCTGAAGCACCGGTGGGCCGGCTGGGACGCCTGGGGCGCACTGGTCTTCACTGCGCCAGAAGGGCAAGTTGTTATCCGGCCTGCTGCGACCGTGTTCGCGCTCGGCGGGGGCAGCTGGCGGCGGCTCGGTTCGGATGGCGAATGGACGGCGCCTTTCGCGGAAGCCGGCATCCCGGTGACACGTTTCCGGCCGTCCAATTGCGGTTTCCTCGTCGACTGGTCCGACCGGATGCGGGATGCGTTCGCCGGTGCCCCGGTGAAGGGGGTTCGGCTCTCGGCGGCGGGGCGGGAGACACGGGAGGAGCTCACCATCACCGCGCGCGGTGTGGAAAGCGGCGGCGTCTATACCTTGTCTGCGCCCTTGCGGGACGCGATTGAAACTGAGGGCTCTGCAACGCTGTGGCTGGACCTGCTGCCTGATCTGGAGGCGTCCGAGATCGCCCGGCGGCTCGCGGCTGCGCCGGCCAAGCAGTCCCTGTCGAACCGGCTGCGCAAGGCGCTGAATCTGACCGGCGTGAAGGCCGCCCTGCTTTTCGAGTGCGCCGACCGGGCGGCGCTGAAACAGCCGGAAGATGCCGCAAAAGCGATCAAGGCCTTGCCCATGAGGCTGACCGGCACGGCGCCGCTGGACGAAGCCATCTCCACGGCGGGCGGTGTCGCATGGGATGCGCTGGATACGAACTTCATGCTGACCGGCAAGCCCGGCCATTTTTGCGCGGGCGAAATGATTGCCTGGGACGCGCCGACCGGCGGTTACCTGATCACGGCCTGCATGGCGACAGGCCGCGCGGCCGGGGCCGGTGTGCTCGCGTGGCTGGCGCGCGAGAGATCAGGCGTCAGTCGCCAGCTTTAGAGCTGTCTCGTTCGGCTTCGCGTGATTGGTTCCAGCGCGTGCGCAAGATAGCGACCCGCTCTGGAAACCGCTCATCGAGCAGGGTCGCAGCCTGCACGCGGTCTGTGCGAAAATGCCGGAAGTCCTGACGCAGCTCGCACCAGGCACAGATCAGGCGGACAGTCTCCCAATAGGCCACGAGGAATGGCCAGATTGTGCGGGACGACGTCCTGCCGGCCTCATCGGCATAGTCGATATCGAGCTTGGACTGCGTCCGGATCGCCGTGCGCACAAGCGAGACATCGAAACTGTCCTCGATATGGCCGCCAAAGCGGGAAATCGGCTGCAGGCCCGCATCCACGATAACCGGTTCGAGTTCGGCGGGGATGACGCTGGACAGTTTCGCAATCAGGTCTTCGGCGCCGCGGGCGAGCGCCGGGTCACCGCGGGCCGCCACCCATTTGGCCCCGAGGACCGCCGCCTCCAGTTCGTCCGCCGTCAGCATCAGCGGCGGCAGGTCATAGCCGCGCTCCAGAACATAGCCGGTGCCGGCCTCGCCGCGGATCGGGACGCGCTGGGCGATCAGCTCCGCCATGTCGCGGTAGAGCGTGCGCAGGGAAACTTCCAGTTCCTCGGCCAGCGCATGCCCGGTCACGGGACGTCGCTTGCGGCGCAGGATCTGGATGATCCGGAAGAGGCGTTCGGTTCGCCGCATTCTGTTTTCGTTCTCCTGACACGCTGCTGACAATATGCTGTCAGCAGCCGTCATCTAGCAAGGCCTTTCCCGAAGAAAGAAGAGGAGAAGTGCCATGACAACGCTATTTGGATGGGGGCCGATGTTCGATTGCCCGTCGCCGAGCCCCTTTGTGATGAAGTCGGATATCCAGCTGCAGATGCTGGGCGTCGATTTCGACCGGGCCATCGCCGACCTGGAGGCCGTCTCGAAGCACAAGGCACCCTATGTCGAGGATGACGGCCAGATCATCCAGGATTCCAATTTCATCCGCGCCCATTTCGAGAAGAAGCTGGGCCGCTCGCTGAATGACGGGCTGACCCCGCGCGAGCAGGCGCTGAGCTGGGCGCTGGAGCGGATGGCAGAAGGGCATCTCAATGCCGTGATGGCTGGCGAGCGCTGGATGAACGAATCGAATTTCCGAAAAGGCCCGGCCAGCTTCTTCATGGGTGCGCCTGAGCCGATGCGCGAAACGGTGATCCGCGAGACCCTGGACACCATGCGTCAGACGCGCTGGCAGTCGGGCATCGGGCGCCATTCGCATGACGAGCAGCTGCAGCTGGCGGGCTTCGACCTCGCCGCCATTGCAGCCCAGCTGGGCGATCGGCTTTTCCTGCTGGGCGATGAGCCGACGGTGGCCGACGCGTCCGTCTCGGCCGTCCTCATCTCCTGTGCGACGCCGTATTTCGACACCCCGCTTGTCGAGATGGTGCACGCGCATGCGAACCTGCCCGGCTATATCCGCCGGATGCGCGAATCCTACCTGCCTGAGGGTGTCTGGCCGGAGCTCCAGATGGCCTGATGATGGGGCAGGCCTGCCTGGCGCTAGCGTCCCCGCGCGCCGCTGGGCAGGTTGGCTTCGGCCAGCGCATTGGCGAGCTGCTGGCCCGTCGAGGCATACATCTTTTCAGCTGACACCGCGGCCTCGTCGCACTGGCGGCGCCGGGCGCTCTCGGCCTGGAACGCATTGTTGAAGGCATCGACCATGGAGGATCGCAGGCGGCTGCGATAGGGCGCCTCGACGCCGAGCAGTTCCTGCATGTAGACGCGCCAGTACTGGTCGTCCCGGCCATTGCAGAGCAGGCGGATCGCATGCGCCGAGCCGAGCGTGGACGACAGCGAGACGACATCCCTCAGATAGTCCTGGCTGCGCGTGTCGCTAAGGTCGTAATCAGGATTGAAATCCTGCTGATATTCGCCCTGATACTGGCCATTGGCGCCCATGGCTGGCAGGAAGGCCAGAAACAAGGCCGGTAGGAGGCGCCAGTGTACGAATGTCTGCTTCATCATGAGACTTTCTCGCGGCTTGAGGCTCGCCTCAAGCCTTTCTCGGACCGAATTTCACCTGTGACGGTCTCCGATAGCGGCGAAATCGGGCGGCCATGGGGCGAAGCTGCATGTGACGCCCTGATCGCGCATGGCAATGCCGACGTCTGGTTCAGCGGCGCTGCAAGGGCCTTCGGGAAGTATCTCTATGCGGCGGACCGTCTGGATTTTTTCCAGTCGAGCGCGGCGGGGCTGGAAAACCCGTTCCTGCAGAAGATTGGTGAGAAGGCGCAGGCCTATACGTCCAGTCATGTGCAGTCCGATGCGATTGCCGACTGGGTGCTGTGGGCCGGGTACGACTGGTTCGGCAATGGGGCTGCGCGGCGCGCGGCCCAGGCCGCGAAGGAATGGCGCAACGTGCATTTTCGCGAAATCCAGTCGACCCACTGGTTGATCTATGGCTTTGGCCATATCGGCGAGGCTGTCGGCCGGCGCCTGAAGGGGCTTGGCGCGCATGTCACCGGCGTGCGCCGGTCCGACCAGGTCTCGCCCTTTGCCGACCGGATCGTCCATCCGAACGATGTGAGCGCCGACGAGATCGGCCAGGCCGACGCTGTCCTGCTCTGCTGTCCGCATACAGAAGAGACAGAAAACCTCGCCGATGCCGACTTCTTCGCGGCGATGAAGGAGGGGAGCCTCTTTTCCAATGTCGGGCGCGGGGCGCTGGTTGACGAGGCAGCTCTGCTCAAGGCGCTTGATGCCGGCAGGCCGGCGCATGCGACCATCGACGTCACCCGCGAGGAACCGCTGCCAGCCGATCACCCGCTATGGACCCATCCGGGCGTGACGCTGACAGCCCACACCTCCGCACTGACCAGCGAATCGCGCAAGCGCAATGACGAACTGTTCCTGGAAAACCTGTCGGCCTTCCTGAATGGCGAGCCCCTTCGCAACCTCGTCGATGCAAAGGCCTTCGCCGACCAGTCTGTATGATCGCTTGCGGTGTCCGCCGTCACGGGCGTATCAAGCAGCATGGCTGACGCATTGGCGAAACTGATCGGGCTGGGTTCGGGCCCCATGTTGCAGGAAGAGCCGCGAAAGCCGCTCTCCGAGCCGCTTGATGCGCTCGGTGAGACCGCGGAATCGGCAACCGAGGCAGCCAGCGAATTTGCGACCTGGGTCGCTTCGGGCTCACGCGAGGCGCTGATCGCTCTCGGCCTGGCCGTCGCCATGACCGTCATTCTGTGGTTCGCGCGCTGGGGCCTCATCCGGCTGATGCGCCACCTTCCGCGCAATGACGACTATTCGCTATCGGCGATCTTCAACCGGATCGTGAGACGGTTCCGGATCTATTTCATGCTGGCGACGGCGCTCCTGATCACCGACCGGATCATGGAGCTGCCGCAGACCATTTCGACCTTCAGCCACGTGCTGTTCGTGATCACCGCGACGTTGCAGGCGGCCGAGTTGCTGCAGGAAGCGGCGATCTCATCAATCCGGCGCCAGGCCATTCGCAACCCGCAGGATGCCAGCACGCTGGCTTCGGCCGTGAACCTCATCAAATGGTTCATCAATGTCGTGATCTGGTCCTTTGCGCTGCTGCTGATCCTCGACAATGTCGGCGCGGATGTGACGACGCTGATTGCCGGTCTCGGTATCGGCGGTATCGCGATCGGTCTGGCCGCGCAGGGCATGTTCCGCGACCTCTTCTCCTCGCTCTCCATCGTGCTCGACAAGCCATTCCAGGTTGGCGACACGGTGCGCTACCGCGACACCTGGGGCGACATCGAGGATATTGGCCTGAAGACGACGCGTATCCGCTCCAAGAGCGGTGAGCAGATCATCATCTCCAACACCAACCTCCTGGAAGAAGAGATCCACAATATGCGCCGCATGAACCGGCGGCGCATCGAGACGCAGTTCGGGGTGATCTTCCAGACGCCGCCCAAGGTCGCCGAGGCGATCCCCGGCATGGTGGCAGAACTGGTGAAAGGCGTTCAGGGCGTCTCGTTCGACCGCTGCAGCATGGCCGCTTTCGGCCCGAGTTCGCTGGATTATGAACTCGTCTTCTATTCGCTGAACCCCGACTTCAACCGATCCATGGCGGCGCGGTCCAACGTGCTGCTGGCGCTGTTCCGAAAGTTCAAGGAAGAGGGTGTGGAGTTCGCCTATCCGACCCAGACGCTCTACGTCAGCGGCGTGGAGAATGTGCCGGAGGGCCGCTTCGAGGCGAAGACCTCAGAGGATGCGCTTGTCGTGGAAGGTCCGCTCGACGCCGGGACAGACAAAAGCTGAGCCCGGCCGGGTCAGCGCAGCCTAGTAATTTGCGAGTGTGAGAAGCGTCCGGAAAGGAGGGCTTATTCGACCGTCCAGCCGCGCGCGGTGCGGTGCGCGTCGAGCGTGATGCCGTCGCTTTCGGCCTCGGTGCGGGTTGTCGTGCGCGTGGTGAAAATGGTTTCGCGGCGACCGCCCGTGGTCAGGCGCAGGAGGATAGCCACCGTGGCGATGACCAGGCCGACAATGGCTGTCATCACCGCAAACATGCCGGCCATGACGATGATGGCGAGGGCAAGGATGCCGCGTAGCGCCCAACGTGCGCCTTCACGCAAGCCGTTGCCGATGCGTGCCAGGATGGCGTCGAAAGAAAGGGTTGAGCGTGCTGCTGTCATCTTCAAGTCTCCCAGCCCTCAACATGATATCGCCCGGCGAATTCGTCAATCACGCGAGCGAAATCGCCTTCAATTGGCCGCAATCAGGCCCCGTTCTGCCCGGATCCGCGCATAGGCGCCCGTGATCGCGGCAGCCTTGTCATGCGCGGCCAATTCGAATTCGCGCGGTGCGCCATTGCCGACGATGCGGTCGGGGTGGTTGTCCGCCATCAGCTTGCGATAGGCGCGGCGGATATCGTCGAAGGCGGCATCGTGGGCAACGCCGAGAATATGATACGGATCGTCCCGGTCCGGTCCGAGATGGCTTGCCCGGATCCGCCGGAAGGTTGTTTCGTCGAAGCCGAAATTTTCCGCGACCGTGCGAAGATACTGCATCTCGTCATCGGTCACCACGCCATCGGCGCCGGCGATCATGAACAGGCCGTCCAGCACGCCCTCGAGCAGGCATGGCCGGGCGCTGTACTTCTTGCCGATGCGCCGGGCATAGGCCTCATAGCCGCGGACGGTCTGGCGGGCGATATTGAAGACGCGGCGAACCTTGTCGGCGTCTTCCGGCGCTGCGCGGAAGACGCGGGAGAAGACCATGATCTCGCTGTCGCTGACCCGGCCGTCGGCCGCTGCCATCTTGGCGCCCAGACCGATCACGGCGGCGGTGAATCCGACATCGTTTGGATCGGGCGCGCAGCCTTGTTCGGCGGACTCCGGTTCGTCCTGCACGTCGCTGTCAAAAAGGCGCTTTCCACCCTCGATAAGGATCTGCCAGAGGCTCATCGTCCTACAACTATAGCGGGTTATTCGGGCAAAATCAGGCCCCGGATGCTCAATTGTCTTGCGACAAAATGTGAAATGTTCGTGATCAACCGGTCTCAGGCGGCGTCCTAGCGCTGCTGCGACTGTTGTGAAACCACCGATTTCAGTTCTGCGATCTCGTCCTTCAGCGAGCGCAGCAGGTCGAAGATTTCGTCGCGTTCTTCCTCGGCATGCTCGGCATCTTCCTCGATATCCTCGAGCAATTCCTCGGTCGCTGCCTTCTGTTCGGCCGCCAGTGCATCGACGATCAGGGCGATGAACAGGTTTAGCACGGCAAAGCTCGCCACGAAGATGAAGGTCAGGAAGAAGAGCGGCGCCCATGGATGGCCATCATCGACAACCTTCTGGACGACCTCGAACCGCCAGCCGTCCATCGTCATCACCTGGAACAGGGAATAGGCCGATCTGGGCAGGTCGCCGAACAGCTCCAGCACCTCCTCATTCGAGGTGTCGCCGTACATGTTCGTCGCCATCACCGCATAGACATAGGTCAGCAGCGCCAGCACCGCGACGATGGCGCCCATGCCCGGCAGCGCCTTGAGCAGCGCCTCGGTTATCCGCCGCATCATCGGCACGACATGCAGCAGGCGCAGTACACGCAAGACGCGCATGGCCCGCAGCACCGAGAAACCCTGTCCGCCCGGCACCATGGATATGCCGACGACGATGAAGTCGAACCAGTTCCAGCCAGACCTGAAGAACATGAACCGATAGACGAACAGCTTCAGCAGGATTTCGAAGGCGAAGGCGTAGGTAATCCCCCGGTCCATGACCTCGAGCCAGTAGACCGATGTCGGCGGCAGCGAGTCGGCATAGGTCAGAATGCCGAGAATGGCGGCATTGAGGATGATCAGCCCGGTGATCAGGTTCAGGAACCAGCGGCTCTCGATCGCTGCTTCAAGCGGCGAATTGCTGGTGGTTTCGTCGAGTGTCGCGCGCGCCATGTCCCCTCGCTCGCCTTATGGTCGAGTTCGCTACAGGGGTTTCATACCCTGCGGTACGAATTGTTCAATCAGCCGAAGTGGTCGTATCGCTGATGATCTTCCATTCGCCGTCCATGCGCCGAAGGACCAGCGTGAAAAGCCCGCCCGGCGTGTCGTTTTCCCGCTCCAGCTGCCAGCGGCCATGCACGATGGCAGCATCTGGCGAGAGGCGCACAATCTCCAGGTCGCTGGTGTCGAGTGTGCCCATCGCGGCGCGGCTGGAATAGCGCGTGCGGTAGCGCTCCAGCGTCGGGGCATAGCCGCGCACGACCGTCCCGCCGGATGCAAAGCGCAGCTCGGGCGACTGCCAGTAGCCATCCATGAAGCCCTCAATGTCGCCCGCATTCCATGCCTCGTCCTGGCGCTCAAGCAGGGCCGTGATCGCCGCCTCGTCCTCGGCGACAGACGGGACGGAGGCGTCCGCGGCGGCCGGTTCGGCTGTCTGGCAGGCGGTCACCGAAAAGCCGGCCAGGCACAGGGCAGTCGCAGCAAGGATGGTTTGGCGCATTGATTTCTCTCCGATGTTCAGGTGGGAGTGTAGTCAAAGGCCCGCCAGATGAAACCGCCTTTGGCGGAATGTGTTTTACACGCTAGAGAGTTGCGGAAGAGTTCGGGAGTCGGAAATTCATGATCATGGTCGCGCTGATCGTCGGCGGTCTGCTTTTGCTGTTTGCTGGCGGTGAGATGCTCGTTCGCGGGTCGGTGGGTGTTGCCCGCCGGCTTGGTATGTCGGAATTACTTATTGGCTTGACGCTGGTCGGTTTCGGTACCTCGATGCCGGAGCTCGTGACCAGCCTGCAGGCGCTGTCGGATGGTGCGACCGGGATCTCGGTCGGCAATGTCATCGGGTCCAACGTCGCCAATGTCCTGCTGGTGATCGGCGCCGCCTGCCTGATCTCGCCGATCATTACCCATCCGCGCGCGCTTGCCCGCGACGGGCTGTTCATGATCGGCGCAACCGTTCTTTTCGCCGTCGTGCTCTGGTTCGACGGGTTTACGCGGGTCACGGGCCTCATCTTCGTAGCCATCCTGATCGCCTATCTCGTCGCCTCCGTCATTCTCGACCGGCGCAAGCAGTCGGCTGCCGCAAAGGTCCACTCCGGCGAGGCGGAGGTCATCGAGACCCATGAGCCTCTCTTTATCTCGCTGGTCCTGGCCGTCCTCGGCATTGCAGGCGTCGTCGCCGGTGCGAAGCTGCTGGTGACCGGCGGTTCCGATCTCGCCCGCGCCTTCGGCATTTCGGAGACGGTGATCGGCCTGTCCATCGTCGCCATCGGCACCAGCCTGCCGGAACTCGTCACCTCGATCATGTCGGCCATCAAGGGCAAGGCGGATGTGGCGCTCGGCAATGTGCTCGGCTCAAACGTGTTCAACATATTGGGCATCATGGGCGTGTCGGCCGCCGTTTACCCCTTCAGCATCATCGCGCCTGCGGCGCCGGATGGCACCAAGCCGCTCGATGTCGAGGCGATGAGCTTTCCGGCGGGCGACAGCCTCGTGACGATGCAGGACATGGGCGCCCTCGCGCTGTCGGTGATCCTGCTTGTCCTGTTCGCCTATACCGGGCGCAAGCTCGCCCGCTGGGAAGGCGCCGTGCTTCTCGGCGGCTACGCGCTCTATATGGCGATGAGCTTCAATCTCCTGCCGCACTTCGGAGGCGCCGCATGAGCAAGGACATCTATTCCGGTCTCGATCAGCTCGGCGCATCGAGCACGATCCCGGCCTCTCCGGAGGAGGCAAAGCTCGAGCGCGTGCCCAATCCGCATGCCGGCACGCTTTATCTCACCCGCTTCACTGCGCCGGAATTTACCTCGCTCTGCCCGGTCACGGGCCAGCCGGACTTTGCGCATATCGTCATCGATTACGCGCCGGGCGAGTGGCTCGTCGAAAGCAAGAGCCTGAAGCTCTACCTGACCTCGTTCCGCAACCATGGCGCCTTCCATGAGGATTGCACCGTCGCCATCGGCAAGCGGCTTGTCGATCTGCTCGCGCCGCAATGGCTGCGCATCTATGGCTACTGGTATCCGCGCGGCGGGATACCGATCGATGTCTTCTGGCAAAGCGGGCCGGTGCCGGACGGGCTCTATGTGCCCGATACCGGCGTTCCGTCCTATCGCGGGCGCGGCTAGGCTTTCGCCAGCGCCGTCATGGCCTCGCCGTCGCGGCGTGTGACGAAGCTGGCGACCTTCTCGGTCGAATAGGTTTCCTCGAGCACGGTGGACACCTTGAAATAGTCCGCCGTCACCGCGTCGGCGTCGAGCGTCACGAGGATGTAGCCGTGGCCATTGGGGTCGAACCATTCGACATCCTCATTCGCCTCGGCAAACATCTCGCCGAGATCGGGGACATCCTTCACATACTTGCCCATGCCGGGCGAGGTGACCGAGGTGCAGCCGAACTCGACCCCGCGCAGGGCGCCGGCCTTGTCATGCAGCTCATTGGCCCAGGCCGTGTGCGTGTCACCGGTGAAGGTGACGAGCCGCGCGCCGGCCGTGGCGGCTGAATAGTAGAGCCGCTCGCGCGCCGCCGGGAAACCGTCCCAGGCGTCGAGATTGAAGGGCAGGCCGAGCTGGCTGAAGGGGATCATGCCCGCGACATAGCCGGTCTGTGCGGCCTGCTGTTCGGGGGTCAGCGCCTCGACAAGGTTCGGCGGCTTGACGTTCGCCATGATCACCTGGTTGGCGAGGACCTGCCAGGCCTTGCCGGAGGAGACGGAGCTTTTCAGCCCCTTGTCCAGCCAGGCTTCCTGGACGCCGCCCAGCATGGTGCGGCTTTCGTCGCTGACGCGGCCCATCACTTCCATCGCCTTGTCCGGAACCTCTTCAGGTGCAACCCCAGCCAGTTCGGCACCCCAGGAGATTTCGTCCGAGCGGCCGGTGAGGCGCGACTCCAGGCAGAAGACGGTTGCAAGATCACCGAAGTCGAACTGGCGGTAGATGGCGCTGTACTCGCGCCCCGCCGTCACGTCGCGGACCGGCATCCACTCCATATAGGCCTGGACGGCGGCCTGCTTGCGATCGGTCCAGTTGCCTTCGGTTTCCGGCTGGTGGTTTTCCGCGCCGGTGCGATAGGCATTGTTGGTGCTTTCATGGTCGTCCCAGGTGCACAGCCACGGCGCGGCGGCATGGGCGGCCTGGGCCTTCGGGTCGCTCTTGTACTGCGCATGGCGCATCCGGTAGTCGCCGAGGGTAATGACCTCCATGGGCGGCTCATGGAAACGGCCGAGTTCCTGCGCCGTCTCCGCGCCATAGCCATCCACGCCGTATTCGTAGAAATAGTCGCCGAGATGGATGATCGCATCGAGATCGTTCATCCGGCCAAGATCGTCATAGACGTTGAAATAGCCGAACTGCCAGTTCGAGCAGGAGATGACCGCGAACTTGACCGGGTCCGTGCCCGAGGCGGCCAGCGTCTTCGTGCGGCCAACGGGGGAGGTGATATCGCCCGCCGCTGTCTTCGCGGTGAACTGGTAGAAATACTGCGTGGCCGGATCGAGGCCGGTCATGTCGACCTTCACCGTGAAATCGCGGCCGGGTGTCGCTTCTGCGAGGGCCTGGCCAACGATGTCGGTGAGACCGGCATCGCGCGCAACAATCAGGCTGACCGGGACCGGTGCGGTGGCGTTCTCGTCCGCAGGCGTCACGCGTGTCCAGAGGATGACCCGGTCGGACAGCGGGTCACCGGAGGCAACGCCGTGATCGAAGCTCGCCTCGCCCGGGAAGGCCGGACGATTATCGGCCAGCGGATCGCCGCCGGCTGGCGTCGCACAGGCCGCCAGCCCTGCAGCACCTGCACTGAAACCAAGGAAATGACGCCTGGAAAACCTGCTCATGAAACCCGCTCCTCCCGAATTGCAGCCTTCTTTTATGCTGCCATCATGACGAATACGCGAAAGCAGGTCTATAAGCTGCAGCGATGAGCAAATTGACCGCCACCGCAACCCAGGCCGACAACGGGACCCGTCTCGACAGATTCCTGTCCGAACAGTTTCCGGACCTGTCGCGTTCGCGTGCGAAGGCACTGGTCAAGGAAGGGGCGGTGACCGCCGGCGGCGCGCTCGCCGATGATCCGAAAGCGCCGGTTCGCCCGGGCATTGCCTATGAGATCGACATGCCGCCGCCCATCCCCGCGACGCCTGAGCCGGAGGACATCCCGCTCGATGTGCTGTTCGAGGATGAGCACCTCATCCTCGTCAACAAGCCGGCAGGCATGGCCGTGCACCCGGCGCCGGGCAGCTGGCAAGGCACGCTGGTCAATGCGCTGCTGCACCACTGCAAGGGTGAGCTGCCAGGAATTGGCGGGGTGGAGCGTCCCGGTATCGTCCACCGCATCGACAAGAACACGACGGGCGTGTTGGCGGTGGCGAAGACCGAAGCCGCGCATGCAGGGCTGTCGAAACTCTTCAAGACCCACGACATCGACCGGGCCTATCTCGCCATCACGCGCGGCGCGCCGCGCCCGCTCGTCGGCACGGTCGACATGGCGATTGCGCGCTCCACAGCCGACCGCAAGAAGATGGCGGTGGTGCGCGACCCGGACAGCGATGAGGGCCGCCACGCGATCACGCATTACAAGGCGCTCGAGACGTTCGGGGAGCTCGACAAGGGTACGGGGCTACCGGCCGCAGCACTCATGGAATGCCGGCTGGAAACCGGCCGTACCCACCAGATCCGCGTGCACATGGCCCATATCGGCGCGCCGCTGATCGGCGATCCGACCTATGGCAAGCATCGTGGCATCAAGGCTTATGGCGCGGGCGAAGCCTTCATCGAGGCGACGACACGGGCGCGCCAGTTCGACCGCCAGGCGCTGCATGCGGCGAGCCTCGGTTTTGTCCACCCGGTGACGGGAGAAGACGTCTTCGCCGAAGCCCCGCTTCCGGAGGATATGGCCGAGCTGCTGGCCGCGCTGCTGAGGATGTGAGGCGGCCCCACCCCGACCCTCCCCTGGGGGGAGGGAGCGAAAGTGGCAACCGAACGCGCAACCCCTCCCCCGACCCCGCTCGCGGGGTGGGGGGAATACCTAGCCCGCCGGATTGAACCAGTCCGGCAGCTTGTAGGTCATGCCGAGGTCTCTGGCGACCTGCTCATGGGTAATGTGGCCTTCGGCGACGGTCAGGCCGTGGGCGAGGTGGACGTTCTCGTTCAGCGCCGCGTGCGTGCCCTTGTTGGCGATCTGCATCACGAAAGGCAGCGTGGCGTTGTTCAGCGCATAGGTTGATGTGCGCGGCACCGCGCCCGGCATGTTGGCGACGCAATAGTGCAGGATGCCGTCGACATCGTAGATCGGGTCTTCATGGGTGGTCGGCTTCGAGGTCTCGAAGCAGCCGCCCTGGTCGATGGCGATATCGACAAGGACTGCGCCGGGCTTCATCGTTTTCAGCTGCTCGCGCGAGATCAGCTTCGGGGCCGAGGCGCCCGGGATCAGCACAGCGCCGATGACGAGGTCGGCTTCCTTCACCGCGGCGGCCAGCGAGGCCTTGGTCGAGTACATCGTCTTGACGAGGCCGTTGAACTGGGCGTCGAGCTCGGCGAGGCGGTTATTGTTGCGGTCGAAGACCGTCACATCGGCGCGCATGCCGACGGCGATTTCAGCGGCATTCGTGCCGGAGACGCCGCCACCGATGATGATCACCTTGGCCGGCTGCGTGCCTGGAACGCCGCCGAGCAGCAGGCCGCGTCCGCGCCGGGTGCGCATCAGGGCCCAGGCGGCGACCTGCATCGACATCCGTCCGGCCACCTGGCTCATGGGCCTGAGCAGGGGCAGGCCGCCCGAAGGCTCGGTCACCGTCTCATAGGCGATGGCCGTACAGCCAGACTTGATCAGCCCTTCGGCCTGGACCGGGTCCGGCGCGAGGTGGAGATAGGTGAAAAGCGTGTGAGCGGGCGTCAGGCGCGCGGTTTCTTCCGGCTGCGGCTCCTTCACCTTCACGATCAGTTCGGCCGATTTGAAGACCGCGTCCGCATCCGGCACGATGGTCGCGCCCACCGCGGTGTATTCCTCGTCGGAGAGACCCGAGCCCACGCCCGCATTGGATTGGACAAAGACTTCGTGCCCGGCGCTCACAAGGTCGCCGACGCTTTCCGGCGTCAGGCCGACACGCGACTCCTGCTTCTTGATTTCGCTCGGCACACCAATGCGCATGACAGACCTCCAGAAATGCTCATAGACAATTTAGTGCCTGCGCTAGGAGGTTCTTGCTAATATTGCAAGAAAATGTGGTGGCTTCTTGCGCAGTCAGTTCGCGCGAAGGGAATATCCTGCCGAGCGAACGGTGCGGATCGGGTCATCGCCCCCATTGCTCATCAGTGCCTTGCGCAGCCGCCCGACATGCACGTCCACGGTGCGCGCTTCGACATAGACGTCCGAGCCCCACACCCCGTCCAGCAGCTGTTCGCGCGAGAAGACGCGGCCCGGATGCTGGATGAAATAGTCGAGCAGGCGGAATTCTGTCGGCCCGAGATGGATACCTTCGCCATTGCGGGTGACCGTGTGGGTCGTGCGGTCGACGACAATATCGCCGACAACCACCTTGTCCTCAATCAGCGCCGGGCGGATCCGGCGCAACACGGCGCGCACCCGCGCCATCAGCTCTGTCGTCGAGAACGGCTTGGTGACGTAATCGTCCGCGCCGGTGTCGAGCCCGCGGATGCGATCGGCTTCCTCGGTGCGCGCGGTCAGCATGATGACCGGCAGGTTCGCCGTCTCGGGCTTGGAGCGGATACGGCGGCAGACCTCGATCCCCGGCACCTTGGGCAGCATCCAGTCGAGAAGGACGAGGTCCGGCACGCGTTCGTCCAGCTGGATCATGGCTTCATCGCCATCCGGGGCGACCGCCGTTTCATAGCCTTCGCGCTCGAGATTGTAGCGCAGCAGTTCCGCGACAGCTTTCTCGTCTTCAGCGATCAGGACGAAAGGTTTCAACGCCCGCTTCCCTCTTTCTTGATCCGGGCTTCGATGTGATCGCCCGTCGCTGTTTCCCCGGTGACCATGTAGTAGACGGCCTTGGCGATGTTCGTCGCGTGGTCGCCGATCCGTTCAAGGTTCTTGGCCATGAACATGAGGTGGGTGTTGGACCCGATCTGGCGCGGATCCTCCATCATGTAGGTCAGCGTTTCGCGGAAGAATGAGACGTAGTGGTCGTCGATGTCGTCATCGAGTTCGAGCACTTCGATGGCGGCGTTGACGTCCTGGCGCAGATAGGCGTCGAGGGCCTTCTGCAGCTGGTAGGAGACAGACCGCGACATGCGCTCAATGCTCTTGACGGCGGCGCGGTTCTCCTCGCCGGTCAGCTCCAGACAGCGCTTCGCGATGTTCTTGCAGAGGTCACCGATCCGCTCGATATCGCCTGCGAGCTTCATCGCGCCGAGCACGGCGCGCAGGTCGGCGGCCATCGGGTGGCGCAGGGCGATAAGCCGGATGATCGCCTTTTCGGCCTCGGCTTCAAGCTCGTCGATGGCTTCATCGCGCTTGATGACCTGCCGGGCCAGTTCCAGGTCGAAGGTGACCACGGCGCGGCTGGAATCGTTGATCATGGCCTCGGCGAGGCCGCCCATTCTCAACAAGTTGGCTGAAAGATGCTCCAGCTCGTCGGTGAAAGCGGTGACAATGTGTTCTGACATCATGTGCTTCTGTGCTTGGGTTCGGATTTAGCCGAACCGGCCCGTAATATAGTCTTGCGTACGGCTGTCTTCGGGGTTGGTGAAGATCCGCTCGGTATCACCATACTCCACAAGCTTGCCAAGGTGAAAGAAGGCCGTCTTTTGCGAGACGCGCGCAGCCTGCTGCATGGAGTGGGTGACGATCACGATGCAATAACGCTCACGCAGCTCGTCGATGAGCTCTTCGATGCGGGCCGTGGCGATCGGGTCGAGGGCCGAGCACGGTTCGTCCATCAGGATGACTTCCGGGCTGACGGCGATGGCGCGGGCAATGCAGAGACGCTGCTGCTGGCCGCCGGACAGGCCGGTGCCTGGTGCCAGCAGGCGGTCCTTCACTTCTTCCCAGAGGCCCGCCTTGCGCAGGGCGGACTCAACCACTTCGTCGAGCTCCTGCTTGCCCGAGGCCAGACCGTGGATGCGCGGGCCATAGGCGATATTGTCGTAGATCGACTTCGGGAACGGATTCGGCTTCTGGAACACCATGCCGACGCGCGAGCGCAGCAGGACCGGATCGATGGAGTGGTCGTTGATATCGGCCCCGTCCATGAAGATCTGGCCGGTCACGCGGGCCGACTCGATGGTGTCGTTCATGCGGTTGATGCAACGCAGGAAGGTCGACTTGCCGCAGCCGGACGGTCCGATGAAGGCCGTCACGGCCCGGTCGGGAATGTCGAGCGAGATGTCAAAAATGGCCTGCTTCTCGCCGTAGAAGACATCAATGTTTCGGCATTCGACCTTGGTCATTTCCGGCATGTTTTGGGCCTGTTTCGATCTGGCGGTTTCGGTGAAGTCTTCGACGTTGCCATCCATGACTACCATCTCCTTTCGAACCTGCGTCTCAAGATGATCGCTATGAGATTCATCAAGACGAGAAAGACGAGCAGCACGATGATCGCAGCTGCGGTTTGGGGTTCCCATGCCCGTTCCGCGCCGGTCGACCACTTATAGATCAGGACGGGCAGGACGGTCGACTCATCGGTGGGGCCGGACGGAACCTCGGCGACAAAGGCCACCATGCCGATCAGCAGAAGCGGGGCCGTTTCGCCAAGGGCGCGGGCCATGCCGATGATCGAGCCGGTCAGGATGCCGGGCGCGGCAAGCGGGAGCACATGGTGGAACACGGCCTGTGTCGGCGACGCGCCAACCCCGAGCGCCGCCGTGCGGATCGATGGCGGGACGGATTTCAGGGCGGCGCGGGACGCGATGATCACGGTGGGCAGGACGAGCAGGCCGAGCACCAGGCCGCCAACAAGCGGAACCGAGCGCGGCATGCCGAGGAAGTTGATGAAGACAGCTGCGCCCAGCAGGCCGAACACGATGGAGGGGACAGCGGCAAGGTTATTGATATTGACCTCGATCAGGTCCGTCATCCGGTTCTTGGTCGCGAATTCTTCCAGATAGACAGCCGCGAAGATGCCGACCGGAATGGCGAGCATGGCGGTGACCAGCATGGTCAGCAGCGAGCCAACGATGGCGGCGGCCGCGCCGGCGAGTTCCGGATAGGTGCTGTCGGAATGGGTAAAGAGCGAGGTGTTGAAGGTCGACTTGATGCGGCCCTCTTCCTTGAGCAGCATCGTCCAGGCGATCTGGCGGTCGCTGACGGTCCGGTTTTCCTGGGCTTGCGCCAGGACCAGCGCGGAGGCCTGCGCCCCGGCTGCCGGGAGGGCCTGCTCGCCAGCAATGAAGGTCAGAGAAGCGCTTCCATCGGCCAGCGTGTCGAGCCGGAACCAGGTGTCTCCGGCAGAGACCAGCGTGGTCGGGGCGCTGTCAGCGGCGCTGGCTTCCTGGAAGCGGGTTTCGGCCTTCGTGATGTCATCACTGGCATCGGGGCTGCTGAATGCCATCTGCACGCCGGTTTCGATGCTGCCGCTTATGCGCGCGACGGTTCCCAGCTTGATTGAGGTGCGCTCGGTGACCCCGCCCTTGAGGAAGAGGTCGATATCGTCCGCCAGGGCGACCGAGAAGCGCTGCTGCGAACCGATCGTGTCGGGCCGCTCGGCTGTCTTGCGGGCGATGGGCAGGACGGCAAGCCGGGTGAACAGGCCATATAGCTCTCGCAGTCGAGCGCGGTCCTCGACACCCGGCAGGAACTGGTCGGCGAGATTGTCCTGCAGAAGCAGGTTGAAGCCGCTGACATTGCGGGAAATCTCATCCGGGTCACGCGCGCCGGTCGGGTCGACCTGGGCGGCGTCAAGCGTTGTGTCGAAGGTCAGGACATTGCGCGAAAAGGCCGACGAGGCCTGGCCGAAAATCGAGACCAGCAGCGTGATGAGCGCAACGACGGCGATCCCGATGGCGACCTGGCCGTAGAGCTTGAAACGCATCTCGGCGGCATGGCGCTTCTTCAGGCGCTTGAGGGCTGCTTCAGTGACGAAGGTGCCCTTTTCGGAAGGGTTGGGCGCCGGGCTATTCATATTTTTCCCTGTACTTCTGGACGACGCGCAGGGCGATCAGGTTGAAGATCAGCGTGACGATGAACAGGACGAAGCCGAGCGCGAAGGCTGACAGCGTCTTGGCATTGTCGAATTCGGTATCGCCGGTCAGCAGGGCGACGATCTGCACGGTGATGGTCGTCAGGTCGGCGGTTGGGTCCGGCGTGATCTGGGCGCGCTGGCCCGCCGCCATCACCACGATCATGGTCTCGCCGATGGCGCGGGAGACCGCCAGAAGCAGGGCGGCGATCACACCGGGCAGGGCTGCCGGCATGACGACCTGCTTGACGGTCTCTGACCGGGTTGCCCCCATCGCATAGGCGCCATCGCGAAGCGTCTGCGGGACGGCATTGATGACGTCGTCGGACAGGGACGAGACGAAGGGAATGATCATGATCCCCATGACCAGCCCAGCGGCCAGCGCACTGGTCGGCTGCGCGGCCAGGAAACCGTCCGGAATGAAGGGCAGGGCGTTGAAGCCGTTCGCCGCGCTGCGCACGAGCGGGGCCACGAATTGCAGGGCGAAGAAGCCGTAGACGACAGTCGGGATGCCGGCCAGAAGCTCGAGCACCGGCTTGACGATGCTGCGAAAGCGCGGGCTGGCATATTCCGACAGGTAGATCGCCGAGAGCAGGCCGATCGGCGCAGCCACCAGCATGGCCAGGAAGGCGATCATGAAGGTGCCGAAGAAGAGCGGGATGGCGCCGAAGTCAGCCCCGGTCTGCGCGTTCCATTCGGTGCCGAAGACGAATTCGTGCACCGGGACGCGCGAGAAAAAGCGCAGCGCTTCGAAGAACAGACTGCCGACGATGCCGATCGTGGTCAGGATGGCGATGGCGGCGCAGAGGAAGAGCATGAACTTGATGCCGTCCTCGACTCGCGCACGGGCGCGGAAATTCAGCGAAAGACGGCGGCGGGCAAAGTAGAAGCCGGTGCCGGCTGCGGCAATCGCCAGGACAAGGGCGATGATCCGCGAAAAACCAAGCAGGTTTGTATAGCGGTCCGAGGCGGCGTCGAAGAGGGCATTGCCGGTTGCGACTGAATCGCGCCGCGCAACATGCTCGACAATACGGTCAATATACTGGCCAAGCTCAAGCGCGCCGAGATCGCGGATGCGCTGGGGCAGCTCGCTTGCCAGCTGCGCACGGACGAGGGACTCGCCGAAGAGGCCGTAGAGAAGCAGGATGATCGCAGCCGGGCCCACGGTCACCATCGCAACGAAATAGCCGTGATAATTCGGCTGCGAATTCAGGCGTTCGGTCGTGCCGCTGCCGACAGCTACCGCCTGCGTACGTCCTGCATAGAAAGAGACGAATCCAGCCGCAGCGAGCACGGCGAAAAGCAACCATGCTATCGGCAGATGTCCAAAGGTCTCGAGCATTGCGCCCCACCGATCATTCAGGCCCTGTTTTGGGCCTCATAACGCCGGTGCTTGACACATATGTGACATATACTGCGGACAGTCGTAATATTTCTGCTATCGGGCTTGCTGCGCGAAGGCCGGACGGCTCGAAAACTCGACAACGGCGCCACTTTCGGGATGCGGCAGGGCCAGGTGGCAGGCGTGCAGGCAAAGGCTCTGGAAACCGTCCGGGCGGCCGTAAAGCCGGTCGCCGCAGATCGGGTGACCGATGGCCTGCAAGTGCACGCGCAACTGATGTGTACGCCCCGTTTCCGGTGCGAGGTCCAGCAGGGCGAGGGCGCCATGATCTTCGATCAGCGACCATCTCGTCAGCGCCGGCTGGCCACTGTCCGGATCGGCCTTGCGCAGCGGGCGCATGGACCAGTCCCGGCCGATCGGCAGGTCGATGTCGCCGCTCATTCCAGCGGGCACGCCATGCACCATCGCCTGGTAGCGCTTGGCGACCTGGCGTGCTTCGAAGGCCCGCGACAGCGCTCGCCCGGCCTCTGGCGTGCGGGCGAAGACGATCAGCCCCGATGTATCCATGTCGAGACGGTGGACCGCGACAAGCGGCCCGAATTGGCTTTCGAGCCGGCGTTGCAGGCAGTCCTGACGTTCGGCGCCGCGGCCGGGCACCGATAACAGGCCGGTGGGCTTGTCTGCGACCAGTATGTGCTCATCCTCGAACAGGATCTGCCCGAAGCTGGGCGGCGGTCTGTAGGGGCGCGGCGGCGGTGGACCGCCGGTATCAGTCATCGGTGAGGCGGGATTCGGCATCGGCGATGGGGAGCCACACGCCAAAGACAGACCCTTCGCCTTCCTTGCTGGCCACGGCGAGTCCGCCGCGGTGACGCGCCATGATGTGCTTGACGATGGCCAGGCCGAGGCCCGTGCCTTCGATCTCGCCGCCGCGGCTTTCATCGACCCGGTAGAACCGCTCACCGAGGCGCGAGAGGTGTTTGCGGGCAATCCCTTCGCCGCAATCCTCGACCCGGACCCAGGCGGCCCGTGCTTCGCTGGATGCCCGCGGTTGCAGCAGGATGGAACGTCCAGCCCCGTCGCTGAACCGGGTGGCAAGGCGGCCGGCTTCGCTCATGGATGGCGCGGTGCCCGTCATCACTTTCACCCTGCCGCCGTCGCGAGAATACTTGATCGCATTGCTGACCAGGTTCTGCACGACTTGCGAGATCTCGTCCGAACTGGCGGTGATCGGGATGTCGCTGGCCTGGGTGTCGAAGTCGAGATGCACCTTCTTGTCATGTGCCAGCGGCTGCAGCGAGAGGATGGAGCGTGACGTCACATCGCACAGGTCGATAATCGTGTCGGGCGCCCGGTGTTCGCTGAACTCGATGCGCGAGAGGGACAGCAGGTCGGCGACCAGGTGGCGCATGCGTTCGGTCTGCTGGTGCATGATCTCAAGGAAGCCATCCCATGACTCGCGGTCGTCGCGGGCCGGGCCGAGCATCGTCTCGATGAAGCCGGACACGGCGGTCAGCGGCGTGCGCAGCTCGTGGCTCGCATTGGCCAGGAAGTCGGCGCGGGCCCGCTCGGCCCTGTGGACGGCGGTGCGATCCTCGAAAATGACGAATACACTTTTCTTTTCCGGCCCCGGCGTGAGGTGCGCGAGCCACAATTCGTCGCCTTCACCGGTCTGGAACTCGACCCGTTCCGGTGCGCCGGACTTCGCGACCCGGTCGGTTGCGGACAGCACATCGGGCTGGCGGATAATCACCGATTTGAGGGCGCCCTCGATACTGTTCAGGCGGAACAGCGCCCCCGAATGGCGGTTCGAAACAAGGATACGCTCGTCGGGCGTTATATAAAGCGCCGGGAAGGGCAGGGCGCGAACCAGGGTCTGGATCGACGTATTGTCTGCAACCGACTGGGTGGATGCGGTGGCCCGCCCGTCTTCGGCGGGCGGCGCAGGTGGAACCGAGCCGACATAATAGGCCAGTGCACCGGCAAACAGCACGATGGCGGCCATGATCCCTTCGACGAAACCAAGCGCGCCGGAAACGACCAGCAATGTCAGCAGGCCAGCGCCGCCCGTGGTCAGGACGATGAAGTCCCGAACCCGTTCCGGGCGCTTTCTGGCGCCCTGGCGATCATGGGTGTCACTTGCCGACATTCGCTTTCCAACCAGCCTTTCGTTTTCATGACAAGTCTGCAGCAGCTGTCATTACCTCGCATTTTGCGCATGCGTTCCACGGAATCTCAATCTCTTTGTGTTGCAAATGCAACGACTGCAATGCATTATCGATTTTCAATAATTTTTTGTTGACAGTCGAGTAGTAGAGCCGTAGAGGCAACACGGGATATTTTGAGGGTTTAATGAAGCAGACACGTGCAATTCTAGGAGCGCTGGCGCTCACGGGATGTGGGACCCTGTCAGGTGTGGCGGGCGATCCAGTCGCCGTTTTCCCGGTCGCGCCCGACGCGCCAGAGCGCTGGGCCGCCGCCGGTGTGACCGGCGACATGCCCGCTGCCGACTGGCTGGCCCAGTTCAACGACCCGATGATGGAAGCCCTGGTCGCCGAAACGCTGGAGGCCAATCCGAACATTCGCGCGCAATACTTTGCTGTGCGGGCCGCCAGCGCCCAGGCGCGTAGCGTTTACGGCCGTTCGCTGCCGAATGTCAGCGCCGGCATTTCCGGTGGCGTGACGTCCAACTACTCCGAAACCCTCGATGAGCGGTTTACCGACCCGACCTACAGCCTCGGCGTGGATGCCTCGTGGACGGCCGACCTCTGGGGACGCGTGCGCGCCTCCATCGAGGCCTCCGAAGCCGACCTGGCCGCGAGCGAGGCGGACCTTGCCTCGGCCCGCCTGTCGCTGGCCTCCCAGACGGCGATTGCCTGGACCGACCTGAATGAGGCCGTCGCCCAGGAACGCGTCGCCATCCAGACCTTCGAGGCCCGCAACCGCATCCTGTCGCTGACCGAGCGGCGCTTTGCGCGTGGTCTTGTCGACTCGCTCGACGTTCGCCTTGCCCGCAGTGCCGTGGCGTCGGCTGAAGCGTCGATCGCAGCGCGCAGCCAGGCGCGCGAGAACGCAACCCGCCGGCTTGAAATCCTGCTCGGACGTTATCCGGGCAATGAGATCAAGGCACCGGGCACGCTGCCGGAACTGGAGCCGATCCAGGCCGCCGGTACGCCGGTCATGCTGCTGGCCCGCCGCCCGGATGTCGCTGCGTCCGAAGCCCGGGTGATCGCGGCCGGCCTGCGGGCCGAGCAGGCGCGTCTCGCCGTCCTGCCGAATCTCAGCTTCTCGGCATCGGTTGGCACCAATGAGACCGACTTTGCGGACCTCTTCGATCCGACCCGGATTGCCGCCAATGCGATTGCCTCGCTGGCCCAGCCAGTGTTTAATGGCGGGGCGCTGAAGGCCGACAAGGCTGCCGCGCTTGCCAATGCGGAAGCCGTCCTGTCGAGCTATGTCGCCAATGTCCTGCTGGCCTGGCGCGAAGCTGAAGACGCCATCGCCGCGGACGGCTACCTCGCCCAGCAGGTCGAGGCGCAAGCCCGCGCCCTGGATGAGGCCCTCAAGGCCGAAGAGCTGGCTACGCGCCAGTATTCCAATGGTCTGATCACGATCTTCAATCTGATCGATGCCCAGACCCGTAGACTGAATGCCGAGAGCACGCTGATTTCCGTCCGCTCGGCACGTGTATCGAACCGCATCGCCTTCCACCTGGCAGTTGGGGGCGGGATACCGGGAGAGCCGGTCTCCGAAACCATAAATAATAACGCGCCCTGACAAGAGACCTCCCATGAAAAGATTCATCGCGCTCCTTCTTCCCGTTCTCGTTCTCATCGGCCTTGTCGGTGGTGGCTTCGTGCTGATGCAGCTGTTCAAGCCGCCCGTCGAAAAGGCTGAAGAACAGCCGCGTGGCCTGTCCGTCTTTGCGGAGGCCGCAGAGCTGACCGACCTGTCGATGACCGTCGCCGCGCAAGGCGAGGTCCGTCCGAAGCGCCAGATCGTGGTGGCGCCGCAGATCGCCGGCCGGATTTCCGATGTCTCTCCCGATTTCCTCGATGGCGGTTTCATCCGTCAGGGCCAGGTGCTGGTCCGTCTGGAATCGGCCGACTATGAGCTGGCCGTCACCCGCGCGCGGTCCATTGTCGCCTCGGCCGAGCAGAGGCTCGCCCGTGAACGGGCCGAAGCCGATCTCGCCCGCCAGGACATTCGTGAGCTTGGCATCGAGGATCCGAGCCCGCTTGCCCTTCGCGAACCGCAGCTGGCGGAAGCTACGGCCAACCTTGAATCCGCCAAGGCTCAGCTCGCCGATGCGCAGCTGGCCCTGAACCGGACCGCTGTCACCGCGCCATTCTCCGGCCGGGTCCGTGAACGCGACGCCGACCTTGGCCAGTTTGTCAGCCCCGGCCAGTCGCTGGGCACGATCTTCGCGACCGATGTGGTCGAGGTCTCGCTGCCGCTGTCCGACGACGACCTCGGCCGGGTCGGCCTGCCGCTCGCCTTTGCCGAGACGAAGGACAATCCCGGTCCGCAGGTGACCTTTACGGCGAATGTCGGTGGCGAGATGCGCACCTGGGAAGGCCGCGTGCGGCGCACCTCGGCGGCACTCAACCCGCAGACGCGCCTGATCAACGTCATCGCCGAACTGGATGACCCGTATGGCGAAGGCGCCGACAATGGCGTGCCGATGGCGCCTGGCCTGTTCGTGAATGCGAGCATCGAGGGCCGTATGATCCAGAATGTGGTGAAGGTCCCGCGTGCCGCCCTTCGCGGTGTGGACGAGGTTTTCATCGGTGACGGCCCGGCGGGCGAGCTGCATATCCGCAAGGTCGATGTCGCGTTCAGCGATGAGGACGGTGCCTATGTCCGTTCCGGCGTGGAGCCGGGCGAGCTGGCCATCGTCTCACCGATCCAGGCCGCGTTCGAGGGCATGAATATCCAGGTCGTCGAGCGTATGCCGGATGGATCGCTGATCCCCCGCACGCCGCGCAAGATGAGCGATGACGAAGACACGCCGGAAACCTCGACGCTGGTGTCCGGAGACGTTGATGGAGCCGCACAATGAACGGTCTGGTCGCCTGGTGGGCCCGTAACGGGATTGCTGCCAACCTGCTGATGGTCATCGCCTTCATTGGCGGGACATTCGGGTTTCTCAGCCTTGAGAAAGAGGCCTTCCCATCCGCCGACTTCAACGGCGCGTCCGTATCGATTGCCTGGCCCGGCGCCTCGCCGCAGGACGTCGAAGACCAGATCGTTGTCCGCCTGGAAGAAGTCGTCGCCGACATTGACGGCCTGAAGCGGATGAGCGGTGTGGCGCGCGAAGGCGTTGGCTACGTCAATCTCGAGTCCGAGCTGGACATCGACATCGACGAGTTCGTCGACGAGGTGAAGCGCCGCGTCGATACGATCTCCAACCTGCCGCAATCGTCCTTCCCGCCGCAGGTGCAGCGCTGGCGCGCGAACAACCAGTATATGGGCCTGGCCATTCATGGCGATGTCGACCGCAAGACGCTGAAATACTATGCCGAGCAGGCGCGGGACAAGATCGCGCTGATTGATGGCGGCGAGCTGGCCCAGGTCTGGGGAACGCTGGATGAAGAAGTGTCGATCGAAGTCTCCGAGGAGGCCCTGCGGCGCTACAACCTGACCTTTGCCGAAGTCGCCAATGCGGTGCGCAGTTCCTCGCTCAACTCCTCGGGCGGGATCGTGCGGACCGATACCGGTGCCGTCGCGCTGCAGGCGCGACAGCTGGCCGACACTGAAGAGGAATTCGGCAACATCGTCGTTCGCGAGACCGTCGACGGCGGAACGATCCGTATCCGCGATGTGGCAGAGGTCGTTGATGGCTTCGTCGATGCAGACCTCGACGCCACGCACAATGGCGATCCGACCGCCTTCATCATGATCAACCAGCCGGAAAAGATGGACATCGTCGCCTATACCGACGCGATCCATGAATATATCGAGCGCGCCAATAGCGGCAAAGGGCCCGACGCCCTGCCGGCCGGTATCCGGATCGACCCGCTGTTTGACGATTCCGATGTCTATGAAGGCCGGATGGACACGATCAGCTCCGCAGCGACGCAGGGCATGATCCTCGTCCTGATCATCCTGATCCTCTTCCTGCGCCCGGTCGTGGCGTTCTGGGTGACGATCGGGATCGGTACAGCCTTCGCCGGCGGCATCATGCTGCTGCCGCTGTTCGGCGTGTCGCTGAACTTCCTGTCCCTGTTCGCCGTGCTGCTGGTGATCGGCGTGGTCGTCGATGACGCAATCGTGGTCGGCGAGAACATTCACAAGGAAGTCGAAAGCGGCCGGCGAGAGGGGCTCGATGCCGCGACGGTCGGAACGCAGCTGGTGCTGAAGCCTGTCGTCTTCGGCGTGATCACCACCATGATCATGTTCGCGCCCTGGATGTTCCTGCCCGGTCCCGAACGCCAGTTCACGGCGCAGATTTCCTATGTGGTCATCGCAGCCCTGCTGTTCTCGCTGATCGAGTCGATGCTGATCCTGCCGTCGCACCTGTCGCACATGGAGCCGCAGAAATTCGACGGGCCCATGGGCAAGTTGCTTCGGGCTCAGCAAACGATTGCCGACAGCCTGCTGACCTTCGCCAACAAGATCTACAAGCCGGTTCTGGAAGCCGCCGTGAAATGGCGTTACGTGACGCTGGCCGCTTTCGCGTCCACCTTCATCTGGGCGATCATGCTGTTGCAGACGGGGATCGTGCCCTTCCGCTTCATGCCTGAGATCGAGGGTGACCTGCTGCGTGTCAGTATCGACCTGCCGGAGGGCTCGCCGCAGTCGCGCTCGCTGCAGGTTCGCGACCAGCTGAACCAGGCCATCGTTGTCGCGAAGGCCGAGCTGGCAGAAGACTATCCCGATCTCGAGGAGTCCCTGATCCAGGGCGTATCCATCGTCGCCGAGGAAGGTAACGTCCAGTCCTGGATCGGACTGATGCCGGCCGAAGATCGCCCGACAGGCGTCGGCGCGAAGCTGATCACCCAGAAAGTGCGCGACGCTTTCGGCGAAGTGCCGGATGCCGAGGAAGTGAACTTCGAATTCACGATCAACGACTCCGACAATTCGATCCGGTTCGCTCTGAACCACGACAATCTGGCGCTGCTCCGGCAGGCCGCCTCCGAGGTGAAGGCCCAGCTGGCCACCTATGAGCAGACCTATGATATCAGCGACAACCTGTCGTCTGCCGCCGAGGAAGTCCGGATCAACCTGAAGCCCGGCGCAAGCTCGCTCGGCCTGACGCTGGCCGATGTGACCTCGCAGGTGCGCGCGGCCTATTACGGTATCGAGGCCCAGCGCCTGCCGCGTGACGGTGAGGATGTGCGGGTGATGGTCCGCTATCCCGAGGCGGCGCGCCGCTCGCTCGACAGTCTGCGTGACCTTCGGATCCGGACCAATGACGGGCGTGAGATTCCGCTTGCCCAGGTCGCCGATATCTCGTTCGAACCTGGCATCAACCGCATTCTCCGGCGCGAGCGCATGCGCTCTGTGACCGTGTTCTCCGACCTTGTCGGCGATGGTACGCGGGCCGTGATCTCAGCGGACATGGAGCAGAATTTCTGGCCAGACTTTGCCAAGAAGTATCCGGAAATCACGCGCGGCGTGGTCGGGTCGGCGGAGTCCGAGCAGGAATTCTTCCAGGACATCATCCGGCTGTACCTGACGGCTTTCGTGATGATGTACATCCTGCTGGCGATTGCGTTCCAGTCCTATTCGCAACCGATCCTGCTGATGATGGCCATTCCGTTCGGCTTCGCCGGCGCGGTGTTCGGGCACGTCGCCTTCGGTGTGCCGATGGCCCTGTTCTCGATCTTCGGGATCGGCGCGGCGGCAGGTGTTGTGATCAACGACAACCTCGTCCTGGTTGACTATATCAACAGGCGGCGGGCTGAGGGCGCCGGCGCGTTGCAGGCTATCGTGGATGCAGGCGTGTCGCGGTTCCGTCCGGTCCTGCTGACCTCGATCACGACCTTTGTCGGTATCCTGCCGATGATCGCGCAGAAATCTGTGCAGGCGCAGTTCCTGAAGCCAATGGTGGTCTCGCTCGGCGCAGCGGTGGCGTTTGCCCTGTTCGTCTCGCTGCTCATGGTGCCCGCGCTCTACGCCATCGGGTGCGAGGTTGGCCGCATCTTCCGCTGGACCTGGGGCGGTCGTCCCTATCGCCAGATCGGTGAATCCTATGAGGGTGACGTTCATATCGATGAAGAGGAACTCATTGGAACAAGTCGCGGCGGCCGGGCGCAGCCAGCAGAATAATTTTCCCCGATTTTCGCAGGCCGCCGGGTGGATATTGCCCGGTGGCGTGCGATAAGGACCTGATAAATCTAGGAGGATCTATCCATGAAACGACTTCTTGCAGGGGTAGCGACTGTTGCCCTGCTCGGTGCCTGCGCAACCGCAACGGAGGAGGCCGCGCTCGACTCGACCGAGGCTGCGACCACCGTCACCGAAACCGCGCCGGCCGAGGCGGAAGCTACGCCTAAGAAGCATGTCGTCGAAACCACATCGCCGGATTTCTGGGGTGACTGGGGCATTGATACCAGCGTCATGGATACAGAGGTCGATCCGGGCGACAATTTCTTCATGTATGTGAATGGCGGCTGGTTCGATGAATTCGAACTGCCGGCTGACAAGACCCGCTATGGCGCCTTCGACCTGCTGCGCGAAAAATCCGAGCAGCAAGTGCGTTTCATCATCGAGGATGTCGCCGCCGACGCGCCGCCGACCGATACGCCGGAAGGCAAGGTCGCAGCTTACTACAACGCCTATATGGACACCGATGCGATCGAGGCAGCCGGGCTTGAGCCTGTGCAGCCCTATCTCGACAAGATCCAGGCCATCGAAACCCGCGAGCAGCTGGCTGAAATCTTCGCCACGCCGGGTTTCTCCTCGCCGATTAACGGTTTTGTCTGGGTCGATGACAAGGATCCGAGCGACTACATCTTCCAGATGTCGATGGGCGGTCTCGGCCTGCCGGACCGCGAATACTACCTCAAGGATGACGAGAAATCCGTCGATATCCGCGCGAAATATGTCGAGCTTCTGACCTTCCTGCTCGGCAAGGCCGGTTATGAGGATGCCGAAGCGAAGGCCGCCGACATCCTGGCGCTGGAAACCAAGCTGGCCAAGGCCGACTGGGACCGCGCCGTCAGCCGGAACCCGGAAGTCACCTATAACAAGTTGACGCGCGCTGAGCTCGACGAGCTGGCCGGCGACTTCCCGCTGACGACAGCGCTGACCACGATCGGCGTCAATGACGAGACCGAATTCCTCGTCACCGAAGTGCCACCGACGGCTGAGGAAATCGCTGCCGCGGGCCTCTCACAGGAAGATGTCGACAAGCTGGGTGCCGGCATGCCGGCGGCCTTCAACCTCGCCATGACCGAAGACCTCGACACCTGGAAGGCGTACCTTTCGGCGCACATGCTGTCGAACTTCTCCTCGGTCCTGCCGAAGGAGATCGACGGTGCCGACTTTGCCTTCTACGGCACGGTGCTGGGCGGCCAGCCCGAGCAGCGGCCGCGCTGGAAGCGGGCGGTCTCCTCGGTTCAGGGCAATCTGGGCGAAGCGCTCGGACAGGTCTATGTCGAGCGCCACTTCCCGGCGGAAAACAAGGAAAAGATGGACGAGCTGGTCGCCAATCTGCGCGCGGCCATGCACGTCAATCTCGAAGACCTCGAATGGATGGGCGAAGAGACTCGCGAAAAGGCGAAGTACAAGCTCGACAAGTTCAACCCGAAGATCGGCTACCCGCCGAAATTCGAGACCTATGAGGGCCTGGAAGTTTCTGACAATGCCTTCCAGAACTCGGTCAATGCCGGGATCTGGGGCTTCAAGGACAATATTGCCCGCCTGAACGAGGAGCCGGACCGCGACGAGTGGTTCATGACCCCGCAGACGGTCAACGCCTATTACAACCCGGCCTATAACGAGATCGTCTTCCCGGCCGCCATCCTGCAGCCGCCCTTCTTCAACGTCTCGGCTGACCCGGCTGTGAACTATGGCGCCATTGGCGGCGTCATCGGCCACGAAATGGGTCATGGTTTCGATGACCAGGGCTCGAAGTATGATGGCGACGGTGTCCTGGCCAACTGGTGGACCGAAGACGACCGCGAAGCCTTCGATGCGCTGACGTCCGCGCTGGTCGAGCAGTACAACCAGTACTGCCCGCTGGAAGAGGGCGAGCCCTGCGTGAACGGCAAGCTGACGCTGGGCGAGAATATCGGCGACCTTGGCGGTCTGTCGCTCGCCTATCGCGCCTACCAGATGTCGCTCGATGGCGAAGAAGCCCCGGTGATCGACGGTTTGACCGGCGACCAGCGCTTCTTCATGGCCTGGGCCCAGGTCTGGCGCTCGAAGTATCGCGACGAAGCCAAGCGCACGCAGATCCTGACGGACCCGCATTCGCCGGCTGAATTCCGCGTCAACGGCATCGTTCGCAATTTTGACGAGTGGTACGACGCCTTCGACATCAGCGAAGATGCGGACCTCTATCTTCCGCCTGAGGAACGTATCCGCATCTGGTAATCCTTTCAGGACAAGACCTTATGGCGACGGGGCAGGTGCAAACCTGCCCCGTTTGCGTTTCCCGTTCTGTGTGCGGACGAAAAAAACCGTTTGTCAATCTTCACAAGACGGTCCCGCCGGGTCTTTTATATCGCCCTTCGCTCTGGGGAGGGCTGGATAAATGCCATTGCCAAAGGCTGTCGCCGGTTATTTCGACAAGCTCGAAGGCCCGATGAAGGCTGTCGCGATCAGGCTCAGTGAAGCAGTCTACGAGCGCGGACCGCATCTCAAGGCGACATATGCCTGGGGCCAGCCATGCTGGATCGGGAATGAGCGGGTGGTTTCCATCATGGCGCATGCGCGTCACTGCAACCTTCAGCTCTGGTCGGGTGCCCGGATGGCTGAGCAGTATTTCGGCCGCATCGAGGGCAGCGGAAAGATGCTGCGCCATGTGAAGGTGCGCAGTCCCGATGAGATCGACGACGAACTGATCGACATCATCGACCGAGCGATCCAACTCGACCAGGATGCACCGGTGCGCGTGCGCTGACGGGTGGACCCGCCCGGCGGCCGGCCTGCTTGCCCGATTGCCGGGCTTACAATTATGCTGGGTCCGGTATGCAAGCGACAGGCAGGGGAGGCCGCCATGCGCGCCCGCTTGATCATCTTTCTTCTGCTGGCTGCAGGTCCGGCCATGTCGGCGGCGGGCCAGGCAGAGCGTACGCTGAACGCGGTCATCACGCGCGGCGTGGTGCTGACCACGCCCGACTATGAAATCCCGATCACCTATGCCCCGGACGGCACCTATTCCGGCCAGCTGGGCGAGACGGCCTTCCAGGGCCGCTGGCGGATCGAGGGCGCGCAGCTTTGTGCATCATCCTCGATGTCGCCGACGGAGACGTGCACCGAATACCCGCCCGGCATGGGGCCGGGCGATGCGTTCGAGGTCAACAATCCTGCGCTTGGGCGCGTTACCGTGACGATCAATCCCTGACTTAGAGCGTCGGATTGATCAGGTATTTCTCACCCGTGCGCTTTTCATTGTAGGTTTTCAGCGTGTCCGGGTTCAGTGCCTCGCGCAGCGAGATCTCCGCGGTGTAGTGGCTCGCAAAGGTTGTCTTCAGCTCGTCCATGACGCGTTTGCGCAGGCGGGCGCGGCCTTCTGCCCCGATCTTCTGAAGGAAGTAGGTCAGCAGGTAGCCGCCTGCGTTCCAGGCCATGCCGACGCCCGGCGGGATCAGGGTCGGGCTGAGATCGAGCCGGCCATAGATATAGACCTGCTTGTTCTGGGCAGAGCCATAGCGGCTGTACTCTGCGCCGATGTTCGCGGCGGCTTCCATGGCTGTCAGGATCTGTCCGGCCAGCGGCCCGCCGCCAATCGCATCGAACGCCAGCGTCGCCTTGGTTTCGGCGAGTGCCTTGATCAGGTCGTCCATGAAGGTGTCGGAAGACGAGTTCACAATGTACTTCGCGCCAATATCGCGCAGGATCTTTTCCTGCTCGGGCTTGCGGACAATGTTCACCAGCGGCACGCCGTCGGCGATGCAGATCTTGTTGAGCATCTGGCCGAGATTGGAGGCTGCTGCCGTATGGACGAGGCCTTTGTGGCCTTCCATCCGCATCGTCTCCGGGAAGGAGAGGGCCGTCAGCGGGTTAACGAAACACGAGGCGCCATCGCGCGCAGACGTGCCTTCCGGCAGCTCCATCACCTGGGCAACGTTGAGCAGGCGGTATTCGGCGTAGAACTCGCCGCCAAGCCCGGTCACCTTCTTGCCGAGAAGGGCCTGGGCGGCGGGTGACTTGCCGGCTGCGACCACTGTCCCGGCGCCTTCATTGCCGACCGGCAGCGACTGTCCGACCCGGCCTGCCATGGCGCGCATACCTGGTTTTGGAATGTCGGCGGTGACGACCGGATGACTGTCAGTACCCGACTTGCGCAGCGTCGACAGGTCACCGGCCCCGACGAGCAGGCCCAGGTCCGACGGATTGATCGGCGTTGCCTCGACGCGGATGAGCACATCGTCATCGCCTGGCTGCGGTACGGGGACATCGATGAGCGAGAGCTCAAGCTCGCCGCTCTCCTTGACCAGCGTTCTCAGCTGCAGGCCCTTTTCGGGGACGTTTCCGGACATGTGGGTTCCTCCTTGGAATTGTCTCTTTGCGTCCACTTAGCGGTAGGCATGGCAGCAAGACAAGCCGCGTTACGGGCGTTATAGTTTTGCTGAGGTCATCCTCGCCGGTCCTGTAAGACCTTGACGCTCGGGCATCTGGGGCGCACATCTTCGCGCACGCAACATTTATAGAAAGCCCTGGAGGAGAAATATGGCTGAAGATCCCGTCGTTATCGTAGGTATGTCACGTACACCCATGGGGGGTCTGCTGGGCGATCTTGCCGGCATGTCAGCCAACGAACTCGGTGCAATTGCCGTGAAAGCAGCGTCCGAAGAGGCCAAGCTTTCGGAGACCGACGTCAACGAAATCATCATGGGTAACTGCCTGCCAGCAGGCCAGGGCCAGGCGCCAGCCCGCCAGGCGGCCATCAAGGCCGGGCTCGACAAAGGCACCGAGGCCACCACGATCAACAAGATGTGCGGCTCCGGCCTGCAGGCGGCCGTCATGGGCGCGAATGCGATTGCCGCGGGCAATGCGAGCATCGTCGTCGCCGGCGGCATGGAATCCATGACCAATGCGCCGCACCTCGTCGACCTGCGCAAGGGCCACAAGTACGGCGCGGCCGCCATGAGGGACCACATGGCGACGGACGGTCTCGAGGATGCCTATGAGAACAAGGCGATGGGCGTTTTCGCCGACATGATCGCCCAGGAATACCAGTTCACCCGCGAGCAGCAGGACGCTTATGCCATCGAAACGCTGAGCCGTGCGCAGAAAGCGACCGAAACCGGCAAGTTCAAGCGCGAGATCGTCCCCGTCACGATGAAGACCCGCAAGGGCGATGTGACCGTGGACACCGATGAGCTGCCGCGCACGGCCCGTCCGGACAAGATCCCGAGCCTGCGCCCGGCTTTCGGCAAGGACGGCACGGTCACGGCCGCCAACGCGTCCGCCATTTCTGATGGTGCCGCGGCGCTGGTGCTCATGAAGCAGTCGGAAGCCGAAAAGCGCGGCCTGAAGCCGATTGCGAAGATCGTCTCCTCCTCCAGCCACGCACATGAGCCGAAATACTTCACGACTGCGCCCGTGCCGGCAATGAAGAAGGCGCTCGAGAAGGCAGGCTGGTCGAAGGACGATGTCGGTCTCTGGGAAATCAACGAGGCCTTTGCCGTCGTCCCGATGATCGCCATGAAGGAAATGGGCATCAGCCACGACATCGTGAACGTCAATGGCGGTGCCTGCGCCATGGGTCACCCGATCGGCGCCTCGGGCGCACGCATCCTGGTGACGCTGCTGGCGGCCATGGAAGACCGCGATGTGAAGAAAGGCGTTGCCTCGCTCTGCATCGGCGGCGGTGAAGGCATCGCGATGTGCGTCGAGCGCGTCTAGGCGCACGGCACACCGAAAATCTGAAGAGGCCGGTGCCCTGCGCGCCGGCCTTTTTCTTTAGCGTCCTAGTCGGCCGACGTCGCCAGCCTGTCCTTCACCGTATCGAGAAGGGCCTGGGTGGTGTCCTTTGACGTGTCATTGAACTCGCTCGCATTGACGATGATGACTGCGTCCAGCGAGGGAATGAGCGCGACGCGCGAGAGCCACATCGTGTTCGAGCCATTGTGCCAGTAGATGCGGCCAAGCTCGTCATCCTCCATGATGGCCCAGCCCATGGCATAGTCGGCGCTCTCATCTGGCCAGGGCGCAAGCAGGTGGTCCCGCATGTCCGGCGTGATGAAGCTGCTGTCCTCATCGACGAATTCGAGCAGCAGCTGCGCGTGGCTTGCCAGCGGGACGTGCAGCGTGCCGGCCGGTCCGAGCGCCTGCGGATTGTCCGCGCCGGGGCCGCGTCCGGCAGGCTTCAGGCCGCCAAACATGCCGCGCTTGTGGCCCTGCAGCCCTGACTGCGGCGCGCCGGCGCCCCAGCCCTGCGACCAATCGCTGCCGTCGGCATTGAAGACATAAGCTTCCATCGCGTCTTCCCAGCTCATGCCGAGGATGCCCTCGATCGCTGCGCCCGCGACGATGTAGTTCACATTGCTGTACTCATACGTGCCCGGTTCGCCCTCGGGCGGTTTGCGCAGCCGGCTGCGGACGGTTTCGAGGCGCTGTTCGGGCAGGCTGGCCGTGTCATTGTGACGGGCAATCAGCCAGATCGCCCCCAGCTGTCCGATGCCGGAGCGGTGGGCGAACAGGTCCTCGATCGTGGTGTCCTGCCAGGCCGGGTCCATGTCGCCGGCCATGCCCGGGAACAGGTCCGGAAGGGTCGCGCCCCAATTGGCAAGACCCTCTTCGACCAGCCGGGCATAGAGCAGGGCGGTCAGCGCCTTGCTGTTCGATCCGATATGCCAGGCATCGCCTGGCGCGGCGGGCTCGCCTGAGCCTTTTGCTGTCTCTCCCGACACGGCGATGGCAGGTGTATCGCCGACCGCGATGACGGCTGCACCGAGGGCGACGAGGCCGGCGCTTTCGCGGCTGGCGTCGACCTCGGCCTGCAGCCAGTCCGGGTCAACCGGTTCTGCTGAAGCAAACCCGGCAAGAATGGCGAATGAGAATGAGAGGAGCAGCCGTCTAATGGCGGGCCTCCTTTTGTGTCTTCTGCTAGCTGGCCGGCACGTAGTCGCTGATCAGGCCGAGCGGCAGCGCGGTGGTGCGCTTGGCGACATTGATCACGATACGCGACTGCACATCCGAAACCAGACCCGATCCGAGGAGTTTCTCTCTCAGGAAGGAGTCATAGGCATGCATGTCGGTGGTGGTAATGCGGATGACATAGTCGACGGCACCGGTAACCGTCATGCATTCGAGCACTTCCGGCCATTTGCGCACGAGCTGCTCGAAACGGTGGAGGTTTTCCTTGCTCGGCAGGGCGAGTTTGACGCTCGCCACCACCTCGAAACCGAGGCCGAGCGCGTCGCGATCGAGCAGGGTGACGCGTCCTTCGATGATCCCGGCCTCTTCCATGCGCTTGATGCGGCGCCAGCATGGCGAAGAGGACAAACCGACCCGATCAGCGATTTCCGCGACAGAAAGTGCGGCATCTTTCTGGATAAGATCGAGAATCTTGGCGTCGATGGCGTCAAGCGTTTGAGGCAATTTTTCTCTCCATTTAACGCAATATGTGGAACACTTTGCCCTTTCTTACGCCAATTTGAGCAAGATGGGCAAGCATTTTCGTGTAAAAACGCAAATATTATCGCTAAAGAGATTTAGGGAGTTCATTTCTTGGAACACCGTGAAGTCACGCTGAACGATAAATACGATCTTGTCGAGGGCCACGCTTACATGACTGGCATCCAGGCGCTGGTGCGCCTGCCGCTTGACCAGAGGCGCCTCGACCGTGCCGCCGGATACAACACGGCCGGTTTCATTTCGGGCTATCGCGGCTCGCCGCTCGGCGGCTACGACCAGCAACTCCGCGCCGCGCAGAAATGGCTGGACGCCCATGACATCGAGTTCTGGGAAGGCCTGAACGAGGACCTTGGCGCCACCGCCGTCTGGGGCAGCCAGCAGCTAGGCCTGTTCCCCGGCGCCCGTCGCGATGGCCTGTTCGGCATCTGGTACGGCAAGGCGCCCGGCGTCGACCGCTCCGGTGACGCCTTCAAGCATGCCAACGCCGCCGGCTCGTCGCGTCTTGGCGGTGTCCTCGCCATCTGCGGCGACGACCATATGTGCAAATCCTCGACGCTGCCGTCGCAGTCGGAATATGCGATGCGCGATGCCGAGATCCCGGTGCTCAACCCGGCCTCGATCCAGGACGTGCTCGACTATGGTATTCATGGCTGGGCGATGAGCCGTTTCTCCGGTGCCTGGTCCGCCCTGATCGCGCTGGCAGACACCATGGACTCCGGCGCCGTGGTCGATGTGACGCTGGACCGGCTGAAACTGATCAAGCCCGACTTCGAGTTTCCGGAAGACGGCGTGCATATGCGCCGCGGCGACAACCCGCTCGACAAGGAGCGCCGGCTTCGCCAGTTCAAGCTTCCCGCCGCGCAGGCCTGGGTCAAGGCCAACGGGCTCGACCATGTCCTCATCCCGTCCCCGAAGCCGCGCGTCGGCATCGTCACGACCGGCCAGGCGGCCCGCGACATCTTCGAAGCGCTTGCCGCGATCGGCCTGACGCCGGAACAGGCCGGTGCGCTCGGCATCAGCGTGTTCAAGGTCGCCATGCCGTGGCCGCTTGAACAGTCGGCGATCCGCGAGTTCTGCCGCGGCCTCGAGCGCGTTCTCGTCATCGAGCACAAACGCCCCCTCATTGAGGAGCAGCTGCGCGCCGCGCTCTACAGCCTGCCGGACAACCAGCGCCCCTATATCGAGGGCAAGCGCGACAAGCAGGGCAAGCCGCTTCTGAGCGAGGTCGGCTCCATCCCCGTGCCTGAAATTGCAGACGCCGTCATGCACCGCGTCCCGGGCGAGTGGGACCACAGTGCGGCAGACCAGTATTTCACCCGCGTCGGCGCAGCCGGCCGGGCAGCGCTGTCAAACGCGTCGCCAACCGTGCGTTCGCCGCACTATTGCTCGGGCTGCCCGCACAATACCTCGACCGTCGTGCCGGAAGGCTCGCGCGCGCTTGCGGGCATCGGCTGCCACTACATGGCGAACTTCATGCCGGACCGGAACACCGACATGACCAGCCAGATGGGCGGCGAGGGTATCGCCTGGCTCGGCCAGTATTTCGCAACTGATGAAGACCACATGTTCGTCAATCTCGGCGACGGGACCTATTCGCACTCCGGCTCGCTCGCGATCCGCGCGGCGGTCTCCTCGAAGGCGAACATGACCTACAAGATCCTCTACAATGATGCGGTCGCCATGACCGGCGGCCAGCATGTCGAATCCGGCCAGACTCCAGTGAATATCGCCCAGCAGGTCGAGGCCGAGGGCGTCACCAAGATCGTCATCGTGACCGAGGATCCGACCCGCTATGCCGGCGTGAAGGGGCTGCCGCGCTCCGTGCGCATCTATGACCGCGAGAAGCTGGACGAGGTCCAGCGCATGCTGCGCGACACGCCCGGTGTCTCGGTCCTGATCTATGACCAGATCTGCGCGACAGAGAAGCGCCGCCGCTCCAAGCGCGGCCTGCGCAAGCCGGACCGTGTGCGCGTGATGATCAATCAGGAGGTCTGCGAGGGCTGCGGCGACTGCTCGGTGAAATCGAACTGCCTCTCCGTCGAGCCGGTCGAGACCGATCTTGGCCGCAAGCGCCGGATCAACCAGTCGACCTGCAATACCGACCTCTCATGCCTGCGCGGTTTCTGCCCGAGCTTCGTGACCATCAAGGATGGCCACTTCGCCGCCGAGGACGAGCCAGGTCTTGATGTCGACGCATCCGGCCTGCCGCTGCCGGACCTGCCATCGGTTGCCAAGCCGTGGAACGTGCTGTTCACCGGCGTTGGCGGAACAGGTGTGACGACCGTGGCCGCGGTGCTCGCCATGGCCGCGCATGTCGATGGCAACGCTTCCTCCAGCCTCGACATGACCGGCCTTGCCCAGAAGGGCGGCCCGGTGCTCTCGCACCTGCGGTTTGCCAAGCATCCCGAGCTGATCTCGACCGGCCGCGTGCCGCCGGCTTCGGCCGATGCGGTCATCGCCTGCGACCTCGTCGTGGCCGCAAGCGGCGACGCCCTTGGCCTTATGGATGTCGGGCGCACGGTGGCCTCGGCCAATGCCGACGTCACGCCGACGAGCGAGTTCATCCGTGACCGTTCGAAGAAGTTCGAGAGCCAGCTGCTGGCTGCGCGCGTGAAGCGCCAGGCCCGCGACTTCGGCACGATCGATGCTGAGGCGCTGGCGCTGCTCTATCTCAATGACGCGATCTACACGAACATGATCATGGTCGGCTACGCCTGGCAGAAGGGGCACCTGCCGGTGTCGCTGCGCGGGCTTTACCGGGCGATCAAGCTGAATGGCGTGAAGGTCGAGGAAAACATGAAGGCCTTCGATGTCGGGCGCCTGGCCGCTGCCGATCCGGAGCGGCTCGCCGAGACGCCGGATCCGCGCGGTGAGGTCAAGCCGATGACGCTGGACGAGCTGATCGAGGACCGGGCAAGCCGCCTGGTCGCTTATCAGAACGACGCCTATGCCCAGCAGTATCGCGATCTCGTCGCCGAGGTCCGCGCGAAGGAAGAGAAAGCCGGGCTCGGTGAGGGCTTCACCACGGCGGTGGCGAAGTTCGCCTTCAAGCTGATGGCCTACAAGGACGAGTATGAAGTCGCCCGCCTGTTCACCGACGGGTCCTTCGACAAGAAACTTCGGGAGACCTTCAAGGGCGGGAAGATCCAGTTCCACATGGCGCCGCCGCTGCTGTCCAAGAAGGATGCCAACGGTCATCTTCTCAAGAAGAAGTTCGGCCCTTGGATGAAGACGGCCTTCAGCCTCATGAAGCGCTTCAAGGGGCTGCGCGGCACGCGGTTCGATCCGTTTGGCTACACCGCCGAGCGCCGGATGGAGCGCCAGCTGCGCGACGACTATCTGGAGAACATGATCAAGCTGGCCGATGGCCTGACGAAGAAGAACCATGAGCTTGCCATTGCCATCGCCTCGATCCCGGATGACATCCGTGGCTACGGCCATGTGAAGGAGGCCGCCGTCGAAGCCGCCGAAGCGCGCTCGAAAGAGCTGTGGCAGAACTGGCCTGAGGGCGGCCTGCCGAAAGAGAAGAAAACGCTGATCGCGGCGGAGTAGGCGAAAAACAACACCGCCTCATGGTGAGCGAAGTCGAACCACGAGGCGGGCCGCATTGCAGAACACCCTTGTCCTTCGACTTCGCTCAGGATGAGGGTGTATTTTCTTAGGCTCTTGCCAGCGCGTTCTTGATCAGCCTTGCTGTCTCATGCACGCCATAAAGCGCGGCGAAGCCGCCGAAGCGCGGGCCCTGGCTCTGGCCGAGCAGGACTTCGTAGAGCGCCTTGAACCAGTCGCGCAGATTCTCGAACTCGTGCGTCTTGCCGATCTCGAAGGTGAGGTTCTGCAGGGTTTCTGCGTCGGCATCCCCCTCGATCAGGCTGAGGCGTTCGGCGAGGTCTTCCATGGCTGCGCGCTCCTTCTCGTCGGGGGCGCGATAGACCTTGGTCGGCTGGACGAAGTCCTCATAATAACGGATCGCATAGCCGGCGAGCTGGTCGAGCAGCGGATGGCTGTCCGGGCTCGCCTCGGGCGCATAGCGGGAGATGAAGTCCCAGAGCTGGTCCTTGGTCTCGGTGTTTGCGGCGCTGACCAGGTTGAGCAGCAGTGCGAACGACACAGGCGTATCGCCCTCCGGCGGGTTGCCGGAATGGATGTGCCAGACAGGGTTCTCGATCTGGCGGGCCGGCTCCTCCTCGGGATACTTCGACAGGAAGGTGAGATACTCGTCGACCGCCTTCGGGATCACGTCGAAATACAGCTTCTTGGCCGCGCGCGGCTTCTGGAACTGGAACAGCGACAGGCTCTCCTGCGGCGCATAGGCGAGCCAGTCCTCGACCGAGATGCCATTGCCCTTGGTCTTGGAGATCTTCTCGCCCTTGTCGTCGAGGAACAGCTCGTACACATATTGCTGCGGCGGCTGGGCGCCGAGGATCTTGCAGATCTTGGAATAGATCGGCGCATTGTCCTGGTGGTCCTTGCCGAACATCTCGAAGTCGACGCCGAGCGCGGCCCAGCGCATGCCGAAATCCGGCTTCCATTGCAGCTTGGTGTTGCCGCCCGTGACCGGGATGGTGACGTCACTGCCGTCCTCATCCTCGAAGGTGATTGTCCCGGCCTTTGCATCAGTCGCCTTCATCGGCACGTAGAGGACGCGGCCGGTCGAGGGCGAGATGGGCAGGAAGGGGGAATAGGTCGCCTGCCGCTCGGCGCCGAGGGTCGGCAGCATCACGGCCATGATCTCATCGAACTTTTCCAGCGCGCGCAGCAGCGCCTCATCGAACGCGCCCGACGTGTAGAGCTCCGTCGCCGACTTGAACTCATAATCAAAGCCGAAACTGTCGAGGAAGGCGCAGAGCCGCGCGCCCATATGCGCGCCATAGCTTTCATGCGTGCCGAACGGGTCCGGCACGGATGTCAGCGGCTGTTGCATATAGGCTTCGAGATCAGCCGGGTTCGGCACGGTCGGTGGGACCTTGCGCATACCGTCCATGTCGTCGGAAACGCAGATCAGCTTGGTTTCGTACTTCCCGTCGGTCAGCGTCTCGAAGGCGTGGCGCACCATGGTCGTGCGGACCACTTCGCCGAAGGTGCCGATATGCGGCAGGCCGGACGGGCCGTAGCCGGTCTCGAAGACGACCGGGCCCTGTTTCGGATTGCCGGCGCGCTCCATGTTTTCCAGCCGTTTGAGCAGGGCACGGGCCTGTTCGAAGGGCCATGCCTTGGCAGTCTCGGCTAGCGTGGATAGCGCGCTCATCTTTTCTCCGTCCGGTCAGTTGAACGTGCCGGAGGTAGAAGGGCGAGCAGGCGCGGTCAAGCTGGCGCTGCAAATCGCCGGGTGCGCTCAGGCGGCCGCGTGCACGATCACTCTGTCGCGTCCAGCGGCCTTGGCCTCATAAAGGCTGAGGTCGGCGCGTCGCATAAGTTCGCTCAGCGTGTCGGCAGGGGTTCCGCCAGCAACACCGATACTGGCCGTTACGCGTCGTACGATGCCGGGCCTGGGCGTGAAGATCATGCGGTTGACCGCAAGGCGCAGCCGTTCTGCTGCCTGATGCGCGGTTTCCATGTCCTCACACGGTACGAAGGCGCCGAATTCCTCGCCGCCAAGGCGCCCGATCAGTTCTCTGCCTTGCACAGCCTGCGACAGGGCGCCGGCGAAGCCGCGAAGGGCTTCGTCGCCAGCCATGTGGCCGTACTGGTCATTGATCATCTTAAAATGGTCGATGTCGATCATCAGCATCGCGCCATTCGTGCCCTCGACGCGCAGCTGGTTGACCTGCTTCAGGAACGCGTCGCGATTAAGAATGCCTGTGAGCGGATCGATCCGCGAACGCCGCTCCAGTTCCGCATGGACATCTGCGAGTTCGCGCATGGCGCGTTCAAGCTTCAGCCGGCCACGTTGCAGGACAATCGTCACGGGTATGGCAACGAGGACGGGTACGATCGTCGCGATGGTCAAGGTCGGCCCAGCGAACTGTTCGGTATAGGCCGGGTCCAGTGGCAACACGAAAAGACAAATGCTGGTCACGGTCCACGAAACAATGATCGCCACGACCGTGACGAACACGGTGCGGGTAAAAGACAGCCTTTCGGGTGACTTTTCGCGGGGCGGATCGTTTCTCATTGATCGTATTCTTTAGCCGGATAACGTATCCATCAGCCTAGCAACTGCGTGAAATTTTGATCGAAATTGCTGGGATCGACCGGTCGCACGGAACTTGCATCAATTGTCATTGACAATCATTCGCAACTGTGTCTAATTGAGAACCATGATCATTTGCATTTGCAGACGCATTAACGACCAGGGTGTGCAGGCGGCTATCGAAGCTGGTGCACGCAGCCCTGAAGCCGTGCAGGCGCATCACGGGTGCGAGTTCAACTGCGGCAAATGCAGAACCACTATGGGCGAAATGATCGCCGAGACGGTTGACGCCGCCCCGCCGGAACCGGGCCTGCTTGCTGCCGAGTAGGCGGCTCACCCACTTTCAGGAAAAATACCAGTCATTTCAGGCAGCTGAAGGCGCAGCGCGTTGCGCCGTTTCGTGCAATTGCTTCTCACTATCACAAGCATCTGATTTTATTGGACTTTTTGATTGAGAATCGGTCGGGTCATGCTATTTCAGGGGCAGACCAAAACCCCTCGGATCCAAGGAGGATGCCATGAAAGGCGATCCTAAAGTCATCGAATTCCTGAACGCCGCGCTGAAGAATGAGCTGACCGCGATCAATCAGTATTTCCTGCATAGCCGGATGCTCAAGGACTGGGGCGTCAGCCGGCTCGCCGAATTCGAGTACAAGGAATCCATCGAAGAGATGGAGCATGCCGACTGGCTGATCGAGCGCGTCTTGTTCCTCGGCGGCCTGCCGAACCTCCAAGACTTGGGCAAGCTCAAGATCGGTGAAACGGTCGAAGAAATCCTCAAATGCGATCTCGAACTCGAAATGGAAGCCATTCCGCTCCTGCGAGATGCGATGGAATATGCCGAAAGTGCGCGTGACTATGTCAGCCGCGACCTGTTCGGGAAAATCCTGCACAGTGAGGAAGAGCATGTCGACCATCTGGAGACCCAGTTCGACCTGATCGAGCGCATCGGCATCCAGAACTACATCCAGCTTCAATCTAAGCCGGTCGACGACGAATAGGCACTGCCCGCCCCGCCGGGGCGAGTATCATGCATAGGCGTATGGCCCGCCCCTTTCGAGGGCTGCGGCATAGGCCGGCCGGGCGTGCACGCGCTGCAGGAAGTCGCTGATATTGCGATACGCGCCAGCGCCTGCCCGGTCTGCCGCCGCTTCGAGCGGGAAGCTCATGATGATGTCAGCGGCGGTGAACTCCGCTCCGGCAAACCAGCCCGTCTCCGCCAGCGCGCTCTCCCAGTATTCGACATGCTCCCGGATTCTCGGGTCGACGAAGCCGGCTTCCGCGCGCGATGAAACGCCCTTGACGAGCGGGCGCATCAGCGGGTTGGCATTTTGCGGCATGCGCTGGAAGATCAGCTTCAGCAGCAATGGCAGCATGGCCGAACCTTCGGCATAGTGCATCCAATAGGTCCAGGCGCGCGCTTCTGCCGTGCCAGCCGGCGGTTTCAGCCGCCCGCCGCCATGCGTGTCGATGATGTATTCGATAATGGCGCCCGTCTCGGCGACGATGATGCCATCCTCTTCCAGCACGGGCGATTTGCCGAGGGGGTGGATTGTCCGCAGCGCGTCCGGTGCCAGCATGGTCTCAGGGTCGCGCTCATAGCGGACCACCTCATAGGGCAAGGCGAGTTCCTCAAGCAGCCACAGGATGCGCTGCGAGCGCGAGTTTTCGAGGTGGTGAATCCTGATCATGCCGGCGGGCTCCGCTCTCTGCCTCATCGGACATAGGCTCGCAGGCCACAAAGGAAAGCGATGACGCTGCGGAACCAGAGGCGTTCAGACGCCGGCCTTCTCGAGGAAACCGTCAAAGCCCTGCCAGAAGGCGCCGCGGCGTTCGTCGGTCTCCATCAGGATCTCATGCATCGCGCCCTCGATCGTGACGTGCGTGCAGTCCGGCAGGTGTCTGGCGACGCGCGCATGGGCCTTGTTGTCGACCAGTTTTTCCTCGCCCGCACTCGCGACGAAGACCGGCACATCGACGCCGCGCAGCAGGCCCGGCTTTGTCGTCTTGTTGAGGATGTCGAGCGACGCGCCGAGCCAGCCCCAGGTGACCGGGCCAAGCTCGAGCTGCGGCGCCGCATCGATCAGGTCGCGCTGCAGCTGCCAGCGGGTCCGGTCATGGGTGACGATATTGGTCTCGAACGTTTCGGCCGGGCCGGGCTGCTGCGCATAATTGCCCGACCGGCCCATCGCCCGCATGGCCCAGATGATGTAGCGCGCGGCAAGATTGATCGGCAGGCCCCACATGGGCGCGGAGAAGGCCGCTGCCTCGACCTTCACCAGCTTCTGCGTCAGCGCCGCCAGCGCAATCGCTCCGCCCATGGAATGGGCGAGCGAGACATAAGGCCGGGGCAGGCGGCCAGCCAGCGTGTCCAGCCCGTTGCGCAGCGCGCCCATGAAGGTCTCGAACCGGTCGATGTGACCCTTGGCCGGATCGTCCAGCAGTCGTTCCGACAGGCCCTGGCCGGGCCAGTCGAGGATGACGACAGCAAAGCCGCGGCCCTGCAGGTCGCGCGCGACTTCGAAATATTTCTCGATGAATTCGGTTCGCCCCGGACAGATGATGGCCGTGCCGCGGGCCTGTTCGCGAAGGGAAGGCGCCATGCAGGCGCGCAGCTTGCGGCCCGCAATGCCTTCGAACCAGATAAGATCGGCGCCTTCCGGTTCTGGATTGCCCGGCACGCGCACGAAGTGGGTGAGGTGGCTGGTATCGCTGGCGCTCATCGAGCCTCCGGGCATCAACAGGAAAAAGATCGGGCGCCGCAGGCCTTTGCCCGGGCGCCCGTCTTCATAACATGGTTTCCACGCCTATGCGGGAGTCTGAGCGTCAGCCCAGCTTTTTCATCAGGCCTTGCAGCTGCATGGCGACCGACATGTCGCCGAGCACTTTCAGCTTGCCTTGCATGAAGGCCATGGTCGGGTCCATTGCGCCGGAGGCGAGCTTGACGAAATCGTCCCAGTCGACCTTGACGGTCGCATCGGCATCGGCGTCCGAATTGTCAGCGACGCCATTGGCGCCGTCGATGAAGAGTTTGCCGACATCGCCAAAGTCGAATTTCACCTTCTTGTTGAAGTCGCTGCCGGCCGTGACAGCTTCGTTGGCTTTCTGGGTAAGGGTTGCAAGGTCCATGGACGCCTCCTCGTTTGGGTCTCTGAAAAAAGGATAAAGCAGGCGGACACTACGTAAGGCAAGAGGCGGAAAGGACTGTTTTTTTCCGGTGTCGCCATTTCGACACGAGATTGCATCCGGCTGACGCGCAAATCTTTTCGCTGCGGCATGTCCATGGACGAACGGATTGTTCTTGACGGACCCGTCATCAAAATCCGATTGATCATCTCATGTCTTGGGAAAAGTCGATTGAGGAACTTCGCCGCCGTGAACGCATGGCGGAGAAGATGGGCGGCGAGGAACCGGTGTCCCGCCAGCGCGGGCGCGGCAAGCGGACGGTTCGGGAACGGGTGTCGTTCCTTGTCGATCCGGGCAGCTTCCACGAGATCGGCAAGATCGCCGGTGTCGCGACCTATGACGAGGATGAGCAGCTCGAAAGCTTCATGGCGTCGAACTCGGTTGTCGGCCGGGCGACGCTCGATGGCCGTCCGGCGATGATTCTCGGCGATGATTTTACCGTGCGCGGCGGGGCGGCGGATGCCTCCATCCGGGGCAAGACGACCATCGCGCTGAAGCAGGCCATCGAATACCGCATGCCGCTCGTCCAGCTGATCGACGGCACCGGTGGCGGCGGCTCGATCAAGATGTTCCTCAAGGATCCGCGCACCTACATCCCGGAGACGCCGAGTTGGGAGCTGCTGGTCGAGGCGATGGGGGAGGTCCCGACGGTGTCGCTGGCGCTGGGCCCTTGCGCCGGCCTCGGGGCAGGGCGCGTTGGCTCCAGCCACTACTCCGTGATGGTGAAGGAGCTGTCCCAGGTCTTCGTCGCCGGTCCGCCGGTGGCCATCGCGATCGGTGAGGACGTTTCCAAGGAGGAACTTGGCGGCTGGGAGATCCAGGCGAAGAACGGTACCGTCGACGATGTCGTCGATACCGAAGCCGACGCTTTCAAGGCCGCCCGGCGCTTCCTGTCCTACCTGCCCTCTTCGGTGCATGAGCTGCCGCCGGTCACCGCCCCGACCGATGACCCGAAGCGCAAGGAAGAGGACCTTATCTCCATCGTTCCGACGGACGGAAAGACGCCCTACAAGCCGCAAAAGATCATCAATGCCACAGTCGACAAGGGCAGCTTCTTCGAGATTGGCAGCCAGTGGGGACGGGGCATCGTGACCGGACTTGCCCGCATTGACGGGCACCCGGTCGGGGTCATGGCCGGCAATCCCTTCTTCCTCGACGGCGCCTGGACGGCCGATGTCTGCGACAAGGTCATCCGGCATATGGATCTTTGTTCGACCTTCCACCTGCCGGTTGTCCACTTCGTCGACTGTGCGGGATTTGCCGTTGGCGTGAAGCATGAAACCGCAGGGGTCACCCGCAAGGGCGTGCGCGCCATGGCGGCGGTCTACCAGGCCACCGTACCGGTCTGCGCGGTCGTCATCCGCAAGGCGTTCGGCCTGGCAGGCTCGGCGATGATGAACCCGACAAAGGCAAAGTGGCGCTATTGCTGGCCGTCTGGCAACTGGGGCTCGCTGCCCATGTCCGGCGGGATCGAGGCAGCCTTCCGAAAGGAGCTGTCGGAAACCGACGACAAGGAGGCGCTACTCAAGTCGCTCTACAAGAAATTCGAGGCGATGGAGGACCCGTTCCGCACGGCCGAGGCCTTCTTTGCCGAAGAAATCATCGACCCGCGAGAAACCCGTCCCCTTCTTGTCGATTTCGTGCATCATGCACGCCGGAGACTGGAGCCCGGCAAGACGGTTTTCGGCCCAAGGCCGTGAAGCTGCCCAAATTCCGCCGTGAACGGATGCTCACATCAGGTCTCCAACTCGTCCAATGAGAGGGGACGCACGATGATACTGAAAAGAGTTACACCGGCCCTGGCCGCGCTCGGCTTCCTGGCGGCCTGCGGTGGTCCCGGCGGTGGCAATGCCGATTATGAACGCAGCCCCGCTCCGCCGCCGCCTGCGCCGGTCATGGAGGAAGCGGCAAGCTTTGGCGGGGTCAGAAAGATGGCCAGCGCCGACCAGTCCTTCAGCCAGCCTTCGCCGACACCGGATCGCCCGGATGCCGAGCCGGGGGCCCAGCAGTACATCGCTTACAGCCATTCGCTCGGCCTGCGCCTGCCGCAGGGCGGCGTCGAGCCGATGATGCAAGCCCATATCGATGCCTGCAAGGCGGCCGGAACCAATACCTGCATCATCATCAACTCCAACACCTATTCCTACGATGAGGACAATATCAGCGGCAATGTCTCGCTGCGCGCAAAGCCCGACTGGATCGAGAGCTTCCTCGCCGCCATCGACGAGGCGACCGAGAAAGCCGGCGGCGAGGTCACCTCACGTTCGACCCGGGCCGATGACCTGACCCGCCAGATTATCGACACCGATTCCCGCCTTGAGGCGCAAAAGACGCTGCAGACCCGGCTGGAAGGCCTGCTTGAGCGCCGGGACGGGACGCTGGGCGACCTGCTCCAGATCGAGCGCGAGCTTGCCCGCGTCACAGGTGAGATCGAGTCCATCGAAGCCAATCTGAAGGCGCTGCGCCTCAGGGTCTCGATGTCCTCGCTCGACATCTCCTATGAGACCAAGGTCCCGCCCTTCTCGCCGTCACGGTCCAATCCGCTCGGTGAGGCCTTCGGGGATTTCTTCTACAACCTGTCGGCCGCCATCGCTTCCGTGATCACCGCTTTCGCGGTCGGCCTGCCTTGGCTCCTGCTGATCGGGGTTTTCCTCTGGATCTGGTTGAAGCTGATCTGGCCCCGGATGCGGCGGAAGAAGAAGGTCGACGCCCCGAAGCCTCGGCCGACGCAGAGCTGATCAGGCTGGCGCGCTCTTCTTCGGTAAGGGCGCGCCACTTGCCTTCTGGCAGGTCACCGAGCTCCAGCGGCCCAATGCGGACGCGGTAAAGGTCGACGACCAGGAGGCCGACCAGTTCGCACATCCGCCGGATCTGCCGGTTACGGCCTTCCCGAAGGATGAAGCGCAGGCGGCCCGGGCTGACCTGGTCGACCTTCGCATGCTTCAGCCGCCGGCCATCCAGCGTCAGCCCATGGCGCAGCTTGTCGAGCGCTTGCGGCGTGACCTGACCCTTCACTGTGACAAGATACTCCTTGTCGAGATTGGAATGCGGGCCGATCACAGCCTTCGCCAGCACGCCGTCCTGCGAGAGTAGCAGCAGGCCGCGCGAATCCATGTCGAGCCGGCCGAGCGGGGCGAGCTGGGTCTTCGCGCCGGGCAGCTTCGGGGCCTTGCCGACCAGGTTCGCCTTGGTGACGAGCCGTACAGCAGGCGTCTGACCGGCTTCGGGCTGGGCGGAGACATAGCCGACCGGTTTGTGCAGTACGGCGGTCAGCTGGTCGTCCAGCGCCTTCGCCCCGGCGCTGCCGAGGACCATGGTCTCGCCGGGCGATATCTTGTGGCCGGGCTCGCTCACGGTTTCGCCGTTGACCTTGACCTCGCCCCGGCTGATGAGCGCCTCGGCCTCGCGGCGCGAGCATAGGCCAAGCTGCGCCATCCACTTGTTGAGCCGGACAGGCTCGTCGCCCTGATAGGTGTGCTCTTGCGCCATGGCGGACCCTTATCAGAGCTTTGTCAGTGGCGCGAGCGCGTGCAGGTGACTGAATTTATTGGGCTCCTTCAGTTCCATGCAAAAGCGCATGCCAGTTAGCTGAAGCAATGCGTTGTTTAATCGGTGGGGGCGCCTTATTTCGCACTTGCAGCATAGAATGCGCAGGTGCAGCAAATGGCCCATCAACTTCATATCCGCTCGACCGACGGGTCTCCCGTCCTGATCCGCCCGATGGAACGTGGCGACGAAGCCGCGCTGCGCGAAACGGTGGCCAAACTTTCCACCCGGTCGCGCTATCTTCGCTTTTTCTCCAGCCTCTCGCCTGTGCCGGACCCCGTGATCCGCAGGCTGGTCGATGTCGATGGCGAGCGCCACATGGCGTGGGTGGCCATCGACGAGTCGCAGGCGGACCAACCCATCATCGGCGCAGTCCATGCGATCCGCGACGATGCCGGTGCAGCGACAGGTGAGTTCGCGATCGGCCTGCTCGATGACTGGCACAGCCAGGGCCTTGCTCGCCTGCTGATCGCGGTGCTTTGCGCGCAGGCCTCCATGCGTGGGATGACCGCGATGACGGCGGACGTGCTCTGGGAGAACAAGGCCGGCCGGGCCCTGATGAAGGCGATCGGTGCACGCTCCACCGGATCCGACGCGACGGTTGTCGAATACCGGTTCGAGGTCGCGGACACGCTGGCTACCCTGCGCGGCGGCATGCGCGGAGCGGCCATGCAAACCGTCTTCGACGCCATCGAGACCGGCAGCCTGACCTCCGACGCGGCCTGATCCGTCAGGGTGTAACCGCGCCGCCGGCGGGCCAGTCCGTATCGCCGATGCGGGTCAGCTCCATCCTGAAGGTTTCGACCGGCTCGCCCGTTGCCGGGTGGTAGTGGCCGACTTCCGTCCAGATCCCGTCCTCCAGCGTTGCGGTGTAGACGATGCGGGCCTCCGGCCCGGCAGGGATCGTCCAGACAAATCCTGTTTCCGTTGCCTCCAGGGCGAAGGTGCCGGTCCGCCCGTCCGTGTAGCTGCGCATCTCGCATGGGGCGTCCGGCGCGTCGCAGGAGACGACCGCGAAGGCGTTGAAAGCCAAGGCGCCGCCTGCTTCGTATCCGCGCCCTTCGATGACGGCGACATCGCCGCCTAGCATCGGGCCGACGCGTTCGGTCTGGGTCAGTTCGAAGGGCTGCCGGTTTGCGTCGATGCCGACAGCCGTTCCTTTCCAGGTGCCATAGAAGGGCTCCAGTGGGTGGGCCTTGTCCTCGGCATTGGCGCCCAGCGTGGCGGCGGTGGCAACCAGCAGGGCCAGTGACATCCGGATCATGATTTTTCTCCGCTTCAAATAACTTTGCAAAACAAAGTTTACTTTTGGCCTGCTTTTGTCAAGCGATATCGTGGCCGTGCCCGCCTGCGAGGGTGCGCTCCAGCGCAGGCAGCATCCCCCTTCCGCATGGGCATGCTTTCCCGCGCCCGGGGGAAGCGCCTATCCTTGTACCTGCATGACGGACACCCCTGATACCGCAACGACCGAACGCCGCCTTTCATCGACAGAGGTGCTGCTGCTGACGTTTGCTGCGGCGGTCGTCACGGCGAATGCCTATTACATCCACCCGATCATTTCCGAGGTCGCGCGCGGCTTTGATGTCGACAAGGGGCTGATCGGGATCGTGCCGGGGGCCAACCAGATTGCGTTGGCGCTCGGTGTGTTCCTTCTGCTGCCGCTGGGCGACCGGATATCCAATCGAAAGCTCGTGACGTTCACGGTTGCCGGCCAGTTCCTGTCCATGGTCGGCATGGCCTTCGCGCAGGATTTCCGCCTGTTTACCCTCGCCGCGACCGTGCTCGGCTTTTTCACGATCGCGCCATACCTGCTGCCGGCCTATGCGTCGAAACGGGTCGATCCGGTCCGCCTTGGCCAGGTCACGGCGACGCTGACGACTGGCGTCATCGGCGGCATCCTTGTCGCGCGCGCGGGCGCCGGCGTGGTGGCCGAGCATTTCGGCTGGCGCACGGTCTACTACATCGCCTCAGGCTTCATGCTGGCCGTGTCGATCGCGCTGCCAATGATCATGGACGAACGCGAGGCCGACACAGGCGAAGCCGCTGGCCAGAGCTATCCCCGCCTGCTCTTTTCGATGTTCGGCCTCATCCGGCGTCATCCTGAAATTCTCCTGAGCGGTACGATCCAGGGGCTTGGCTTCGGGACGTTTCTCGCGGTCTGGATGGGGATCGGCCTGCACCTGCCGGACATGGGATACGGCGTCGATGTGGTCGGCTACCTGGCGGGTTTTGCCATCTTCAACCTGTTCACCACGCCGCGTTTCGGGCGTTGGGCCGACAATGTCGGACCGCGCCGGGCGCGTCTTGTCGTAGCCGCCCTGAATTTCGCGGGCGTCCTGCTGCTCTGGCCATTTGGCTACAATCTCTGGCTGCTGATCGTGCCGACCATGCTGATGACGCTGGTCGGACCGGTCGTCGACATCACCAACCGGATGACGTTCCTGTCGCTCGAGCCGCAGATCCGTACACGGCTGATGACGGTCTATATCGTCATGATGTTCATAGGCGGTGGCATGTCGAGTTCGGCCGGTACGGCGGTCTATGCCTGGGCGGGCTGGATGGGAACCGCGGCGCTGGCCACAGCCATGTCGGGCGCGCTGCTTGCCCTGAGCGCGATCAGCCTTTTCCAGCGCGGGCGTGCCGGCCAGGACACCGGCGCCTGAGAAACTCGCGTGATGGGGCGGCCATGCGTTGACCGATTCGGTCGACTCGCTAACCATAAAGCCGGGTATCAACAGGGGACGCAAAAGATGATGGCATCCTTGCGCATTTTGTCCGCCACGCTGGCGGCTGGTTTATTCCTGCCAGGCCTTGCCCTGGCGCAATCGACAAAGGTCTGCACAGCGGGCGATTGTTCCAATGGAAGAGGCACCGCCGAGTACCGTAAGGATGGCGAGCTGGTCGTCACCTACACCGGTGACTTTCAGGCCGGCCTGCCCACGGGCCAGGGCTCCTATGTCGAGGCCGACGGCGCCAAGTTCACAGGTCAGGTCGAAGCGGGGTCCCCCATCAAGGGTACGATGACCTATCCCGATGGCGACAGCTATACCGGCGCGTTCAAGGACGGGAAGTATGATGGTCAGGGCACCTATATTTTCGGCGCGGGCGAGTATGAAGGCGATACGCTGGTCGGGACCTATGCCGACGACAAGCCAGTCAAGGGCACCTACACCTGGGCATCCGGGCAGACCTACACTGGCGACTGGGATGGCTGGGTCCGCTCCGGCAAGGGGCGGATCGTCTACACCAGCGGCAACAGTTACAATGGCGACTGGTTGAATGGCGAACGCCATGGCGAAGGCACCTACACCTGGACCAATGGCATGACCTTCACGGGTACTTGGGTAGAAGACGCGCGCACTTACGGCACAGAGACCTATACCGATGGCGACGTCTATGTCGGCGATTACGCCAATGACAAGCGCCACGGACAAGGCACGATGACCTATGCCGACAATGATGTGTACACCGGCAGCTGGCAGGCTGGCGAGAAGCATGGAAAGGGGCGCTATACCTGGGGCTCAGGCGACTATGCTGGCGATGTCTATGAAGGTGACTACATTCTCGGCAAGCGGACCGGGCAGGGCACCTACACCTGGACGGCCGGTATGGTCTATACCGGCGCCTGGGTGGACGGGAAGCGCATGGGGCAGGGCGTGATGACGTGGCCGTCCGGGCAAAGGTATGAGGGCAACTGGGTCAACAGTCAGCGGGCTGGCCAGGGCACCCAGAAGTATTCTGACGGACGGATCTTTGTCGGCACCTGGAGCGATGATGAGCCGGTTTTCGGCACGTTGCAGCTGGTCGGCCAGGATCCGCGTCCCGTTCGTGTTGAGGATGAAAATTTCGTCTGGGCCGACTAGGCGGAATGCGGCCTCGTCCGGCGCTTGCGTGCCGTCTGGACAGCGCGCCCGCTCAGCCGGCACGGGCATTCTCGCCGATTCATTCAATTCTGGCTTGAATCCTGCGTAAGCGTTCCTCGACCGAATTTTGAGGGTGGCTGGTCTCCGGGGGGAGTCGGGCGCCGCCGGCCATGAGGGGGCAGGGGACAATCATGCCAATTCCGCTCGACCTGGGCGACGCCTGGGCGCTTGTGCTTCGTTACAAGATGTTTTTCATCACGCTGTCTGTGTTCTTCGGCGCGGCGGTAATTTCACTCATCTGGCAGTGGCGGCGCATGGGCAAGTCGCTCAGCCTGCGGGAATTTCTCAAGACTTGTTTCCAGCCGGGCTTTGCCGGTGCGTCGAGCCGGACGGATCTTGCCATGTATGTCATCGTGAAGCTCACCCATGGCTTCCTCGTGGCCGGAATGATCATCGTGCAGCTCTGGCTCGGCCTGGTGATTGCAGACGGCCTGACAGCACTGTTTGGCGCGGTCGAGCCAGCCGAGGCGGGTTTCGTCACTATCGTCGTCATGTCGGTCGTGATCTTCCTGTTCGCCGACTTCTCGAACTTCCTGACCCACTACATGCAGCACAAGATCCCCGTCCTGTGGGAGCTGCACAAGGTACACCATTCGGCGACCTATCTCTCGCCGCTGACCACCGCGCGCATGCACCCGCTGGGTGACCTGTTCGACCTGGTCACCGCCGGGGCCTTTACCGCCATTCCGATGGGCGTGGGCGTCTATCTTTTCGGCTTTGACCTGCCAGAACTCTTCCTGATGCTGGCCAATGCGAACTTCATCGGCACGGTGCTGGTGCTCGACGCGCTGCGCCACAGCCAGTTCCCGGTCAGCTTCGGGGCGGCCGACCGCGTGCTGATGAGCCCGCACATGCACCAGCTCCACCACAGCATCGACGAGGCCCACTGGGACAAGAATATGGGCAACAAGCTGTCCATCTTCGACTGGATTTTCGGCACGGCCTACAAGCCCGCGCAGGGCGAGATTGTCGGCTATGGCATCGGCCGCGGCGACGCCGAGGACGACCTGTTTCACAGCCTGTACGGGGCGTATGTCCGCCCGGTCTTCGGCATGGCCCGCACCCTGATCGGCCGCCGCCCGGACCTGCCGCCACCCGTGCGGCCAATTTCGCAGGGGGGTCTTTCGGGCGACGCGAAGGCCGCCGGGCCCGCGGCGGAAGCCGGCCGGGAACTGCAGACCGGATAGGCATGGCCTCGCGCGCCCTCGTGGTTCGACTTCGCTCACCATGAGGGCTAAGAGACGGCATGCTCGGGGATGCGTTCGTCTACATTCTGAAATGCGCTGACGGGAAATATTATGTCGGCCGCTATCGGGGCAGGGACCTCGCGACGCGGATTGGCGAGCATCAGTCGGGCCTGCGAAAGGATGCATGGACCTATCGGCGGCGCCCCGTTGAACTGGTCTGGTCGACGCAGTTCTACAGGATGGACGAAGCGGCCGCCTTCGAACAGCAGATCAAGAAATGGTCCCGCGCCAAGAAGGAGGCCCTGATCCGAGGTGATGTCGCGGCGCTGAAGCAGCTGTCGCTTTCGAAATCCGCTCCCGCCGATCCATCCAAAGCCTGGTTCCCGAGAGGAAAATCGCACAGCGACTAGCCCTCATGGTGAGCGAAGTCGAACCACGAGGGCGGGTTGAGTATCGCCGGCAGATGGCCCTCGCCCTTCGCCTTCGCTCAGGGTGAGGGCTATGGGGGGCGAGGCTGCAACCGATCCACACGATGCCCCTTCTTCCTGAGCGAAGTCGAAGGATGAGAGGGCAAACGGGCCGAAGATGTGCCTTCTAAACCCCCGTAACAAAGGTCGAGATGACTTTCTTCAGGCCGGCCTTCTCGAAGTTGACCTGCAGCTTTGTCCCGTCCGCCGCCAGCACCTGGCCGTAGCCGAATTTCTCGTGGTGGACGCGCTGGCCGACCTTGAAGCCTGACTTGCCCGATGAGGTTGCGAGCAGCTCGGCCTTGCCGTCGATGATGGGGGCGGACTTGCCGGCGGATTTCGCGTTTTCCTTCAGGCGCCGCCAGCCGGGCGAGTTGTAGGAGCTGCGCTCGCCAAGGTCCTCGATCGTGCCCTGGAAGCCGGTCTCGCCGCCGGGCATGGTGGAATAGCCGGTCTCGCTGACCGCCTCGACATGGTCATGCGGCAGCTCGTCGACGAAGCGCGACGGCAGCACTGACTGCCAGCGCCCGAAGATCATCCGGTTGGCGACGAAGCTGATCGAACATTTCTCCCGCGCGCGGGTAATGCCGACATAGGCAAGGCGGCGCTCCTCCTCGAGGCCCTTCATCCCGCTCTCGTCGAGCGAGCGGCGGGATGGGAAGACTTCCTCCTCCCAGCCGGGCAGGAAGACCATCGGCCATTCGAGCCCCTTGGCCGCGTGCAGCGTCAGGATCTGCACCTCATTGCCCGAGCTCTGCCCGCCGACATCCATGACAAGCTCCACATGTTCGAGGAAGCCGGCGAGGCTGTCGAACTGGCCGAGCGCGTGGATGAATTCCTTGAGGTTGTCGAGACGGGTCTGCGATTGCGGGCTGCGGTCCTTCTGCAGCATGTCAGTATAGCCGGACTCATCCAGGATGACCTGCGCCAGCTCATGATGCGGCATGCCGTTATTGAGCCGGTCGCGCCACATGTTGATCTGGTCGATGAAGGTCGTGAGGCCGCGCTTGGCCGGGCCCTTGATCTCGTCGGTCTGCAGCACCATCGGCGTCAGCGTGAAGAGCGAGCGGCCATCCTCGCGCGCGAACATTTGCAGCTTCTGGATGGAGGAAGCGCCCACCCCGCGCTTGGGCTGGTTCACCACCCGCTCGAAGGCGAGGTCATCGTCAGGCGAGCGGATGAGGCGCAGATAGGCGAGCGCATCGCGGATCTCGGCGCGTTCGAAGAAGCGCGGGCCGCCGATCACGCGGTACGGGATGCCCAGCATGATGAGGCGTTCCTCGAAGAGGCGCATCTGCCAGGAGGCCCGCACCAGGATGGCGCAGTCCTCATATGCGCCGCCCTTGCCGACATAGGATTCGATATCGTCGCAGATGAGGCGCGCTTCGGCCTCGCCGTCCCAGAGGCCGCGCACTTTCACCCGGTCGGCATCCGGATCGCTGCCCGTTTCCTCGCCAACGTAAAGCGTCTTGCCGAGCCGGCCCTTGTTCTGCGCGATGACCGATGAGGCGGCGGCGAGGATGTGCGCGGTGGAGCGGTAATTGCGCTCCAGCCGGATGACCTTGGCGCCCGGAAAATCCTTCTCGAAGCGCAGGATGTTGTCCACCTCTGCCCCGCGCCAGCCATAGATCGACTGGTCGTCATCGCCGACGCAGCAGATATTGCCGGTGCCGCGCGCCAGGAGGCGCAGCCAGAGATACTGGGCGACGTTCGTGTCCTGATACTCGTCGACGAGGATATATTTGAACTTGGCGTGATAGTCGGCCAGCAGGTCCGGGTTTTCCTGGAAGATGGTGATGTTGTGGATCAAGAGGTCCCCGAAGTCGCAGGCGTTCAGAACCTTCAGGCGCGACTGGTAAATCTCATAGAGCTTGATCGCCTTGCCGTCGGCGAAGTTCCACGCCTCGTCCTGCGGCACCTTGCCGGGCGTCAGCGCGCGGTTCTTCCAGCCATCGATGAGATTGGCGAGGTGGCGCGGCGTCCAGCGCTTGGTGTCGATGCCTTCAGCCTCGATCACCTGCTTGCAGAGGCGGATGGCATCGTCGCTGTCGAGGATGGTGAAGGTGGATTTCAGGCCGGCCAGCTCGGCATGGCGGCGCAGGATCTGCGCGCTGATCGAGTGGAAGGTGCCAAGCCAGCGCAGCCCCTCGCCCGCATCGCCGATCAGCTGCAGCGCGCGTTCGCGCATCTCGCGCGCGGCCTTGTTGGTGAAGGTGACGGTCAGGGTCTGGCTCGGCCAGGCGAGTTTCGTTGCGATGATATGGGCTAGCCGCGTCGTCAGAACGCGCGTCTTGCCCGTCCCGGCGCCAGCCAGCACGAGCAGCGGGCCATCGGTCGTCTCGACCGCTTCGCGCTGTTCGGGGTTGAGGCCGTCCAGATAGGCCGCATTGGTATCAGGCACCGGCGCGCGGGCAGCGGCCATTTCCGAGATGGACGGGCGGCGATTCGCAGAAGAACTCATGGCGAACATATAGCAGGAGTCTGCCGCCTTGGCAGGGGCAGACTGCGCACGGCGGTTGCTTCTTTCCGGGCGGCCTGCAGCGGATCTTGTCGCAAATTCACCCCCGGGTTTAACCGGATTACAGGAATGATCGGCGATAAGGGCATGGATCTGAAAGCCAGCCGGAGACGCCGTCATGGAAGGGTTTGATCGCGAAGCGCTTGTGAAGAGCTCGCAGGCAAGGCAGCGCAGCGGCGCCTGGTTCTGGGCTGCCGTGGCAGTCCTGCCTGTCGCCGGGATCGCCGCCGGACTGGCGCTTGGCGTGATGCCAATGGGCGGGGCAGACAAGCCGGTCATGATCGCCGAGCAGCCCGCTGCCGCTGTTGTGAGTGCGCCGGCACCTGCACCTGAAAGGGTCGCTGCGACCGCGCCGGGCTTCTCAGCCCTGGCCGAGCTGCGCCGCTATGACATGGTCCTGCGTACGCTGCGGCACTGCGCAAATGTCGGGCCCTCGGCGCATTACCTGAAAGCCAGCGAGACCTATCGCAACACCAATTTCGGCAAGACCGGCCCGCTGCGCGAGATTGCCCAGGATGAGCCGCCCGAGTACGACCTATCGGCATTTGAGAAACCGATATCGACCAATCCTGCCGAGATCATGGTCCAGGGCATGACCGGCCAGATCGCCATGAATGCCCTGCAGCGGGCCAACCAGTTCGAGACCATGATGGACGACATCGAGCGGCAGTCGCAGGGCTATCTCGGCGAAGCGCCGTCAGCGGCCGAGTGCACCACCTTCCGTAACGAGGTGATCATGGGCAAGCACAATCTGACCCTGCCGCCTGCGGGTTAGGGCGCACGACCGCCGATCAATCCAATTGAGCGCGTGTATTTCCAATAAGCGGCTTGACTCACATCCAAATATGTAAATATGTAATTACATGCTTACAGATGATGACATGTCCGCGGTCTTCCGGGCGCTCTCGCATGAGAGCCGGCGGAAGATGCTGGATATCCTGAAGGCCAAGCCCGGCTGCTCTGTCGGCGCGCTGGCGCAGGAATTCGATGTCAGCCGCATCGCGGTGATGAACCACCTCTCCGTGCTGGAGCAGGCCGGGCTCGTCACCAGCGAGAAGAAGGGCCGAACGCGTCATCTCTATCTCAATGCCGTCCCCATCCGGATGATCCAGGACCGGTGGCTGGACGCCTATAGCGAGCCGTTCGCCGGGCGGCTCACATCCATCAAGGCCATGGCCGAAGCAGCGGTCCGGCAAGACCAGGGGGACGATGACAATGAGTGAGCAGGAAAAGGCTGCAGGCGCGGCCGGGGACAGGCAGGTCTACAAGGTGCTGATCAAGGCGCCGATCGAGACCGTGTGGAACACGCTGGTGAAGACGGACGATGTGCTGCCCTTCTTTTTCGGCGCGGTGTGCGAGGTTGAAGGCGGCCAACTCGCTGCTGGCAAGCGCATGCGCATGGTTACCCCGAACCGGAAGTTTGCGAGCGTGGTCGGCGAGGTGACCGAGTTTTCCCCGCCGCATCGCTATGCCCATACCTTCAAGTTCACCCAGTGGGACGATGAACATTGCACGGTCACCTACGACCTTAAGGAAACGCCGGACGGCGTCGAATTCTCGCTCATCACAACGGGCGTGCCAGCCGGCTCGAAGACCGAAAAGTCCATGGCGCAGGGCGGGACCTTCATCACCTCCAATCTCAAGACACTTGTCGAGACCGGGAAGCCGGGCTTCTCTGGCCGCATGGTGATGACGCTCGGGCCGCTCATGGGAATGATGACGCCGAAAAAATGCCGGATCGAAAACTGGCCGCTTGGGCGCGAATAGGGAGGACAGGATATGGCGAAGACACAGGAAGAGATACTCGCAAGCCACATTGCCGGCATGGAAGCAAAGACCGGCAAGCCGCTCTCGCACTGGATCAAGGTCGTCCAGTCGACCGGGCTCGAAAAGCATGGCGAGCAGGTCAAGTTTCTGAAAGAGAAGCACGGCTTCGGGCACGGCCATGCCAACATGGTTTGCCAGGCCGCCAAGGGCCGCTTCGAGGCCGACGAAGGCGACATGCTGGCGGGCCAGTACAAGGGCAAGGAGCAGCTGAAACCGATCTACGACGCGCTGGAGGCCTATGCGAAGACCCTCGGCGATGATGTCGAGATCTCGCCGAAGAAGACATCGGTCGCCTTCCGCCGGTCGAAGAATTTCGCGGTCGTTACGCCGGCGACGAAGTCGCGGGTCGATCTGGGCCTCAATCTCAAGGGGGAGGCCGGCACGCTGAGGCTGGCAGAAGAAAAACCCGGCTCCATGTGCACCCACAAGATGAAACTGCTTGCCGTGGAAGAGGTCGATGACGAGGTGAAAGCCTGGCTGAAAGCGGCCTACGAAAAGGCTTAGAGGCCCCGCCCCGATCCTCCCCAGAGGAGGGAGAAGGATGCGCCATGTTTGCAACCCGCGTTTCCTCCCCGCTCGCGGGGAGGGTCAGGGTGGCGCGCTGTGCGAATGCGATAGATGTTATTCCGGTGCCGGAGGGCGATAAATCTGGCGCGTCTCATCCGATGGTCTATCTTCCTTCGCACATTGGCGAAGCGAGGGTGGCGGGATGAGCGGCGAGACACTGGACTGGCACAAGGTCGCCGAACTGGATGAGCTGGCCGAGGCCCGGGTCAAGTCGGCCTCTGCCGGCGGGCGGTCGCTCGCTATTGTCCATTTCGACGGGCAGTACGCCGCCATGGACAATCACTGCCCGCACCAGGGCGGGCCGCTCGGAGAAGGCTCCATCGAAAAGGGCGTCGACGGCAAATGCTGGCTGCGCTGCCCCTGGCATGGCTGGGATTTCGACCCGCTGACTGGCAAGCCGCCGGGCGGGCATGAGGATTCAGGGCAGGAGACCTTTCCGGTCGAGATGCGCGAGGATGGCGTCTATGTCGGCCTGCCACCCGCACCAGAGCGCCCGCGTACCGTCTCCGACGTGATGGTCGAGACGATGGTGAACTGGGGCGTGACCAGCGTGTTCGGCATGGTCGGTCATTCCAATCTCGGCTTTGCCGATGCGATGCGGGTCCAGGCCGAAACCGGCAAGCTCAACTATTATGGCATCCGGCATGAAGGGGCTGCCGCTTTTGCGGCCTCCGCCTATGGCAAGCTGACCGGCATTCCGGCCGCGGCCTTCACCATTGCCGGACCGGGCGCAACGAACCTGCTGACCGGCATGTGGGACGCGAAGGTCGACAGTGCGCCCGCGCTGGCTCTGACGGGCCAGGTCCAGGAGCAGGTGATCGGCGTGCACGCCTTCCAGGATATCGACCTTGAAGCCGCTTTCCAGGCGGTCGCGGCCTATTCGCAGACGGTTCACCCCGGCTCGGCCCATGCGCAGCTCATGACCGGCGCAATCAAGACAGCGATCCTCGAACAGGGTGTCGGCCACCTCGTCCTGCCAGATAATACGCAGACCCTGCCGGCAACCGATGCCCAGAAAGCGCAGGGTCCGAAGGGGCGGATGGCGAACCGGGCGGTCGCGCCGCCTGAAGAAGATCTCAAGGCTGCCGCTGAGATGATTGCCAGCGCCCGGCGCCCGATGATCATTCTCGGCTATGGCGCGCGCGACGGCGTGGCGGCGGCGACTGGCCTTGCCGAAGCGCTGAACGCGCCGGTTGCCACCACCTTCAAGGCCAAGGGACTGATCGCGGACGCCCATCCGCTGGCTGCCGGCGTGATGGGCCGGTCCGGCACGCCGATCGCGAGCTGGTTCATGAACGAGGCAGACCTGCTGATCGTGCTCGGCGCGTCCTTCTCCGACCATACCGGCATCGAACCCTCCAAGCCTATCATCCAGATCGACCGCGACCCGATGATGCTCGCCAAGCGCCACCCCGTGACCCTGCCGGTCATGGGCGATGTTGGCGTTGCTGCCATGCAGCTGAAGGGCGCGCTCGAAAGCCTGCAAGTCGCCGGGACAGACCAGCGAGGCGAGATCGGGGAGCGTTGGGCGATTTGGCGCCAAGAGAAGACCACGCGCGTGACTGAAGACAATGGCCGGGGGCTGCCAGCCGCCGCGCTGTTCGCGGCCCTGACGCGGCTTGCGCCGACGGATGCGATCATCGCGGTCGATGTCGGCAACAATACCTATTCGTTCGGGCGCTATTTCGAGCCGACCGGCGCGCAGCGCATCCTGATGTCAGGCTATCTCGGATCGATCGGTTTCGGTTTCCCGGCGGCCATGGGCGCATGGGCTGCCACACAGGACCGCGACGCTTTCAGGGGCCGCAAGGTCATCTCGGTGAGCGGCGATGGCGGCTTCGGCCAGTACGCCATGGAGTTCACCACCGCGGTCAAATACGGGATGAACATCACCCACGTGCTGATGAACAATTCGGAGCTCGGCAAGATCTCGAAAGAGCAACGCGCCGGTGAGTTCCCGGTCTGGCAGACGGGGCTCGTCAATCCACCCTTTGCGGGTTTCGCGCGCGCCTGCGGCGGCATGGGGCATATCGTGAAGACGCGCGAGGATCTGGAGCGGCATCTCGCCGAGGCCCTGGCGCATGATGGCCCGAGCCTCGTTGAAGTGATTACCGACCCGGACCTTCTCTAGTCGATCCGTGCCTGCGCCTTGTGACGGGCCGCCTTGAAGTTGGGCTTGCGTTTCTCGATGAAGGCCGAGACCGCTTCCTTGTGTTCGGGCAGGGTGTAGCATAGTTCGAGCTTTTCATGCTCGCGCTGCTGCATCATCCCGTGGTCGGTCTCGCAGGCATTGGCGGTGAGCAATTCCTTCGTCATGCGCAGCATGGGCGACGGGTTCTCGGCGATTTGGGTGGCGAGTTCCACCGCATCGGCGAGCAGCGTGTCCGGCTCTGCCAGGCGGTCAGCGAGCTTTATCCGCACGGCTTCCTCGCCTGAAACGGGCCGGGCCGTCAGCATCAGCTCATGCGCCGTGCCCCAGCCGACGCGCTGCATCAGGTAGTGCGAACTGGCAAGCTCCGGCACGATGCCCACCTTCACGAAAACGAAGCCGAACTTCGCGTCCCTGGAGGCGACGATCATGTCGAAGGGCAGGATCTGGGTCACGCCGATTCCGAAGGCGGGTCCGTTCACGGCGGCGATGCAGGGCTTTGACGAGCGGATCAAAGTGATCCAGTCGATCCCGCCATCGCGCTTGTGCGCCTTGTTATCGGAGGCGTCGATATTGTTCTGGAAGTAACTCATGTCGGCGCCGGCGCAGAAACCGCGGCCTTCGCCGGTCATGACGATGGCGCCGATGTCGTCATCCTCATTTGCGGCCGTGATGGCCTGACCGAGCTCGCGGCTCATCTGCGGTGTCCAGGCATTCAGCTTTTCGGGCCGGTTGAGGGTGATGACGCAGACAGAATTCTGCTTCTCGACGCGAATCTGTTCGTAGGACAAGCTGGCCTCCCAAGGCTGTTTTCCGGGAGGATGATCCCCGTGCCGCAGCGGCAGTCACGGGGAAAATGGGAACAGGCTAGTCCGCCTTCATCACTTCAGTGTGGGTCAGCGTGTCGGTGTATTGCTGGAAAGCTGTGATAGCGCCGTCTTCGACGGTCCAGACATGGACGAAGGGAATGTCCATCTCCTTGCCCGTGGCCGTATGCTTCGCCCTGTAGCGGCCTATCGCGGCGACCTTGTCGCCGTCCGCGATGTATTCGCTCGGTGTGGCAGAGAAGTAATCCCATTCGCCGCCGATCCGGGCGAAGACACCATTTACGATCTCGTCTGCACCCTCATACGGGTTCTGGTCGGCATAGGGGCTGTTTTCGGCCTCGTTCCAGACGATGCCAAGGGCGAAGTTCGCCGTCACGCCTTCAATGTCGCCATATTCGAACGCATTGTAGACGCCCATGACAAGGTTGACCGGAGAGGTCGGCGCGTCTGGCGTTTCAACGGCGTCCGTTTCGGACTCCGCCGGTGTTGGCGGTGTTTCAGCGGTCTCGTCTGTAGAGGCTGGCGCGCTGCAGGCGACGGCAAGGCCGATGACGGCGACGGCAAATATGCGTTTCATGATCACTCCCCCCATAATGGAATGTGGAGTGGGCACATGTTTGCCGCCGGCCGTCAAGCAAGGCCCTAGTAAAGCGTTGCCATGGCCTTTGCGTCGTAGCCTTCCAGCTCGTCGGTGCGCCCTTCCTTGACCTTCTGCGCCCAGAACGGATCCTGCAGCAGGGCGCGGCCGACGGCGACGAGGTCGAATTCGCCTTTCTCGAGACGTTCGATGACATCGGTGAGCGGGCGGGTCTTGGAGGCTTCGCCGCGCATGCCGCCGATGAACTCACCCGACAGGCCAACCGAGCCGACCGTGATCGTCGGCAGGCCGGTGAGCTTCTTGGCCCAGCCTGCGCAGTTGAGGCCGTTCTCGCCATCGACCTCAGGGAATTCGGCTTCCCAGAAGCGGCGCTGGCTGGCGTGCAGCATGTCGACACCGGCATCGGCAAAGACCTTGAGGAAGGCTTCGAATTCCTGCGGCGTCTGCGCGAGCTTCGCGCTGTAGTCCTGTTGCTTCCACTGCGAGAAGCGCAGGATGACCGGCATGTCGGGCCCAACGGCCTTCTTCACTTCGGAGATGATCTCGCCGGCAAAGGTCGCGCGGTCGACCAGGCTGCCGCCATACTTGTCCTCGCGCTTGTTCATCACGTCCCAGAAGAATTCGTCGATCAGATAGCCATGCGCGCCGTGGATCTCGACCGTGTCGAAGCCGAGGTCCTTTGCGCTGGCTGCAGCCGCGGCATAGGCCGAGACCATATCGGCGACATCTTCCTCGGAGGGTTCCTCGAAGATCTGCTTGCCCTTGTGGGTCACGCCGGAGGGGCTGTCGGTCGGCGCATCGGGATAGTGCCCGGTGCCGGCCTTGCGCATCATGCCCTGGTGCCAGATCTGCGGGCCCATCTTGCCGCCTTCGTCATGCACCGCATCGATGACCTTTTTCCAGCCGGCGAGCGCGGCGTCGGTATGGAAGAGGGGATAGTTCGGATTGTCGGAAGCGCCCTTGCGCGGGATGAGCGTGCCTTCCGACAGGATCAGACCGACATCGGCGCCCGCCCGTCGGGCGTAGTAAGCGGCGACATCGTCGGTCGGAATGCCGTTCGGGCTGAACCCGCGCGTCATCGGCGCCATGACGATACGGTTGGGCAGCTCAAGGCCTTTCAGCTTGAACGGTTCGAAGAGCGGGGCAGCAGCGGACATCGGATCCCTCCAGAGATTTATTTCACCAGGCAAGTATCTGGGTCAAAGCCCGCGCCGGTTCAATGACCAAAACCCGCGCGATGTGTTCAGTACGCATTCACTTGAGTGTTCCTAAACTCCCTGTCATCCATGCAGGTTTCCGGGAGGACGCTTATGATTCGCATTACGGGGCTTCTGGCACTGGCTGGCCTTGCGGCCTGTTCGACGCCGGGGATCGATTACGCCGCGCGCGTCGTCCCGCCGAACACCGCTGCTGTCGAGACGCGCACGGTGGATGTCGGCCGCTTCGATGGACCGGGCGGAAACTGGTATGCTGGACGCTTCGAGGAAATGCTGGCCAGCGCGACCTTTGACGGCAAGCCCTGGTTCCGCATGGCGCGTTATAGCGATGGCTATGTCCCCGATGGCCAGCGGGCGGGGATCTATGAAGGGCGCATCGACATTGTCGATTATCGCGCCGAGGAATACTCCCAATGGGTCACGAAATGCGTCGAGTGGGACGGGCTGTTCGACTGCGAACATCGTGCGGAGGTCGAGGAAATCTGCCTTCGCGAGGACCTGCAGGTCTCCGTCACCCCGCGTCTGATCGAGTATGGCACCGGGCAGATCCTGTTCCAGGAAACCTATTTTGGCGACGCGTCGAATGAGAGCTGCGATGAAGGCTACTGGCATGGGCGGCGCGGCAGCCATGCTGGCGGCGGCGGGTATCTCTACGGTCTGCTGGGCGGTGTGTCGCCGCCTCGCGGCATGGTCCTCGATGCGCTGGCCGACACGATTTACGAAGTGCGCGGTGACATTGCGCCCAGCAATACGACACGGCGCGCCGTGTTCGTCGAAGAAGCGATCGACCCGGTCGTGCGGGCCGATCCGCGCTTCGAGCAGGCCGTGAAAGCCGGGCCGAAATCACCGGATTTCTCCTGTTATGTCTGGGAGGACATGAAGGCTGAATATCCCGACTCGCCAGCCGTGTCGCACAATCTCGGCGCCTGTCTTGAGGCGCGGGGCGACTTTGTCGCGGCTCACGGCATGTATGCCGAGGCGGCCGAGCAGTCGGCAGCGATATCCGGTACGGGCCAGCCGGACGAACCGTTCCGCAAGGCGCTGTCGCGTATGTCCTACTACCGCACCGGCCTGCAGCTCATCGACCGGCTGACCGAGCCCGACCGTGGCTGGCAGCCTGTGCCGGGCGGCGAGAGCCTGCCGGGGGGCGAGCTGCCGGAGGGCGAGTTGGACGGCGCCCCGGCCGACGACGAGGCCGGCAGCTAGTCGTTCGGGCGGCCTAGCCGCTGAGCCCGGTCACGGCCATCGCATAGCCGGCACAGGCGGCCGCGAAAAAACAGGCTGTGACGATACCGGCGCGGACAGCAATCCTGGTTATGTCGATTGTCCTCCTGGGCAGGACCGGTCCGCGTTGGCGCCGGTCATGATCAGGAGTTGAACGCGGCAGACCCGATCAGGTTTCCCGCTTCGCCGCGTCTATTTCCTTGCGCAGCTTTTCCAGACGCGCCGTCTCGGCCTGCCGCTCCGCCTTGGTGCGGCCGAATTTTGCCCGGTTCTCGACGGCCTGCTGCTCCTTGCGGGCTTTGGCCTTTGCCTTGCGGGCCTTGTTGAGATTGATCGGCTGGTCGCTCACGCTGGACCCTCAGTCCTCGTGCGTGTCGCGCCACTGCTCCATGGCGAGCGAAATGGCGAAGGTCTCACGGTATTTCGGGCTGGAGGCCGGCCTCGGGGCACGGGCCGATGTCAGCGCCATGATCTCGGCCAGCTTGTTGTGCGCAGCACCGGCCTGTCCGGCGCCGATATAGGCATGCAGCTCGACCAGTGCGGAGGAGAGCGGGTCATGCGCTCGGATCACGAAGTATGGTTCGTCTTCTGCCAGTTTCTCGATGACGTCGAATTCGGACGGATTGGCTTTCGAGCCGATGGGCGCCTTGGACATGGGGATCAGCCTTTCGAATCAGGATGTTTGCTGACCGAAAGCCTAGATAGACTCGCGCGCGGCGTCACCTGAGGGGGATCACTTAGTGCCCGCTGCCGAAGGCGCCGGTGCGGACCGAATAATCCACGGCGAGACCATAGTCCGGGTCATCGTCGCTATCGACCATGAGCTGGCCGGCCCGGTTGAGCAGCTTGTGGCAGTCGCGCGAGAGGTGACGCAGGCGCAGCGTCTTGCCGAGCGCTTCGTACTTCGCGGCCAGGTCCTCGATGGCCTGCAGGGCCGACTGGTCGACCACGCGCGAGCGCATGAAGTCGACGATGACAATGTCCGGGTCGGTCTCCGGGTGGAACAGCTCGGCAAAGCCGTCGGTCGAGCCGAAGAAGAGCGGGCCCTCGATCTCGTAGACATGCGCGCCGGGCGTGCGGATCGAGTCGCGCTCGATGATGCGGATGCGCCGCGCATTGCTCCAGGCATAGGCGAGCGCCGAGACGATCACGCCGACGACGACGGCGGTGGCGAGGTCGTAGGCGACCGTCACGCCGGTCACCAGAACGATGACGAGCGCATCGGTCAGCGGAATGCGCGTCATGATGCGCAGGCTGTTCCATGCGAAGGTGCCGATCACGACCATGAACATGACCCCGACCAGCGCCGCCAGCGGAATCTGCTCGATGAGGCTGGAGCCGACCATGATGAAGGCAAGCAGGAAAAGCGCCGCCGACAGGCCGGACAGGCGTGTGCGCCCGCCCGATTTCACATTGATCATCGACTGGCCGATCATCGCGCAGCCGCCCATGCCGCCGAAGAAGCCGGTGACGAGGTTGGCGGTGCCCTGCGCGATGCATTCCTGGCTCGCGCCGCCGCGCCTGTTGGTCATCTCGCCGACCAGGTTCAGCGTCAGAAGGCTTTCGATGAGGCCGATGGCGGCCAGGATCAGCGCGTAGGGGAAGATGATTTCCAGCGTTTCGAGATTGAGCGGCACCATCGGAATGTGGAAGGCCGGCAATCCGCCCTCGATGGACGCCAGGTCACCCACGCGTGGCACTTCGAGGCCGAAAGCGATGACGATGCCGGCCACGATCGCGATGCCGGCCAGCGGAGCGGGTACGGCTTTGGTGAGCTTCGGCATGCCCCAGATGATTGCCATGGTCAGCGCGACGAGGCCGAGCATCAGGATAAGCGGCAGGCCCGTCATCCATTCCCCGCCCGCCATGCCATGGCCGGAGGCTTCGGCCGTGCCGGGCACCTGGAACTGGCTCAGCTGGGCCAGGAAGATCACGATGGCGAGGCCATTCACGAAACCGAGCATCACCGGGTGTGGCACAAGCCGGATGAACTTGCCGAGCTTGAAGATGCCAGCGCCCAGCTGGAGGATGCCCATCAGAACGACCGTTGCGAACAGGTATTCCACGCCATGCTGGGCGACCAGCGACACCATGACGACGGCCAGCGCTCCGGTTGCCCCGGAGATCATGCCGGGCCGTCCGCCGATGGCCGCCGTGATCAGCCCGACAATGAAGGCCGCATAGAGCCCGACAAGCGGGTGCACGCCAGCCACGAAGGCGAAGGCCACCGCTTCCGGCACGAGCGCCAGCGCCACGGTGAGACCCGCCAGCAGCTCGGTCTTGATCCGGCCGGGCGTGAACTTGGCGAGGTTCGCCTGCGAAAAATTCTGCGCGCCAAGGCGATCTGCAAAAGCAGCGAATGAGGATTTGCTTGTCACGGGGAGGGCTTCAGTCTGCTGAGAGGATAATTGATTGAGCCGCTATGGCGGTCTTCATGCTGCGGTGCAACACGAGGACCGCCAAAATGACTGAATTTTCTTTCTGGTGCCGCCTAACTAGAGGCGACGATGCCGCCGTCACACGGAATGGTGTGGCCGGAAATGTAGGCGCCGGCACGGGACGACAGGAACATGGCAAGGCCGGCAATATCCTGCGGTGTGCCCACGCGTCCCGAGGGATTGCGCTCTGCGACGGAATCCCAGTCGACGCCTTCGGTCTTGCCGCCAAAGCCGACCCCGGTCGACAGCATCCAGGTCGGGAAGGGACCGGGCGCAATGCCGTTGACGAGGATATGCTCGCCGACATGCTGGGCCGCCATGAAGCGGGTGAGGTGGATCACCGCCGCCTTGGACGTGCCATAGGCATAGCCGCTGAAGGGCGAGGTGTGCATGCCGTCGATCGAGGCGATGTTGATCACGCGGGCCGGGTCGTCTGCGCTGGCGGATTTGCGCAGGAGCGGGACCAGTTTCTGGAACAGGAAGAAGATGCCTTTGACATTCACGTCCATCACCTTGTCCCAGCCGCTTTCCGGGAACTCTTCCAGCGTCGCGCCCCAGGCGACGCCTGCATTGTTGATCAGGACATCGACCTTGTCCTCGCGCTTGGCGATCTCGTCGGCCAGGTGCTGGATGCCGACCATTTGCCCGACATCTGACGGGATCGCATAGATCTCGCCGCCATACTCGCCCTTGAGACGTTCGACGGTTTCCTCGCAGGCCTTCTCCTTTCGCGAGGAGATGATCACCTTCGCACCATTGGCGAGGTATCCGGCCGCGAGCATCTCACCGATCCCCCGCGATCCGCCCGTGATGACGACTGTCTTGCCCCTCACCGAGAAGAGATTGCTGAAATCATTGCTCATGGCGCGTCCTCCGCTTTTGTTTCACTGGTGAAGCGTTTAGGCGGTGCGGTGACGCATGGGCAACCCAAAAAATTTTCGCGGACGATCAGCAGGACTGAGGTTCAAGGGACGGCTAATCCTTCTCCTCGATCCAGAAGATGAAGCCGGTTGTTTCATTGAAGGCGATGATGCCGGTATCGAATGTGGAGTCCGTTAGCCCGATCCACATCCAGGCATTATCGGGCGTGAAGGCAGGCGTGTGCGCCTCGAAATCGCTGTGGCGCGAATTGGACCAGAACTGCGCGTCCGGTCCCAGCTCGCCGAGCATGGCATCCATTTCGCGGGCAAGGCCTTCGCGGTAGCGGCGCTCGCCATAGGCCAGCGACTCCTTCTGCACATAGGCCAGAACGCGCGCGGCTGTCCGGCGGCTGATCTGGAAGAAATCCTCAATGGACTGCGGCGAGTAGCCAGCCTTGCGGGCGATTTCCACCACACGCTCTGACGGGCCTACGGCGCCGATATCGCCCAGCCAGCAGCTGACCGCGCTCTGACGTTTGTTTCGAAATTTCTTGGCGAATGCGGCAAGCTGCTTCATCCGGGCCCTAGGTCCCGAAGAAGAGTCGGGAGAGCGCGCGCTGAATGGCGTACTCATCATCGAGCAATGAGCCAATCTGTGTTTCGAGCGCCCTTGCCCTGATGCTTGCCATCAGATGGATGCCAACAAGGAAGGCCTCGCCGTTCAGATTGACGCGAGGCGTTATGACCTCGATCGGCTTGGCGGCTGAGGCTGGATAAAGCGGCGCGGCGAGGACAAAGTCGCCTGTGTCGATTCCGGGGTATTGAAGGACCACGACGGGCGGGCGCCCCTCACCGATATGGAAAACGGCCAGGTGGCTCAAAAGGCCCGCAGCCCATCGGACCAGAGCCCTTCGCGGTCCACGAGGTCATTCCAGCTCTCGATCGCTTCCCGATTTTCTTCGGAGAAGCGTTTCATGCGCTCGGTTTTGACCGCCCGCTCGACCGCGGCGCGGGCGATTTCGGCGGGGTCGAGGCCGTAGGACGCGGCTTCTTCGAGGAGGGCGGGATGGAGATCTAGCGTATCCCGCCCAAAGGTGGCGCGATCTTCCGCCATTCCCCGAGCTCGGCTCGACAGGACCTTTTCGACAGCAGCATGCGCTGATGCCCGCAGACTGCCTGTCGCTCCCGACATGAAACTATATAGCGTTGTCGGTGCAAGGCCGGCGCTCTCTGCGATTCCCGAAACCGGCTGTTTCGAGGCCCTAATGGCGTCGCGAAGGTTCTCCGGAGACATCATCTACGGAAATTACGTAATCTCGTAGATGATGTCAAACTGAAATCACCCCGGCGAGATCATCTTCGACGGGTCGACAATCGCGTCGAAATCCTCTTCGGGGATGCCGTCCTTGATGGCTTCTTCCTTCAGCGTTGTGCCGTTCTTGTGGGCGGTCTTGGCGATCTTGGCGGCGCGGTCATAGCCGTACTTTTCCTTCAGCGGCGTGACCAGCATCAGTGAGTTCTTGAGGCCTCGCTCGATATTGTCGAGGCGCGGTTCGATGCCGACGACGCAATTGTCGGTGAAGCTGACGGCAGCGTCTGCGAGCAGGCGGACCGACTGCAGGAAATTGTAGGCCATCATCGGGTTGAAGACGTTGAGCTCGAAATGGCCCTGTGAGCCTGCAAACCCAATAGCGGCATTGTTGCCGTGGATGTGGGCGCAGACCTGCGTGAGCGCCTCGCACTGGGTCGGGTTGACCTTGCCCGGCATGATCGAGCTGCCTGGCTCGTTTTCCGGCAGGGCCAGCTCTCCAAGTCCGGAGCGCGGGCCGGAGCCGAGGAAACGGATATCGTTCGCGATCTTGAAGCAGGACATGGCGACCGTCGCGATGGCGCCATGCGTGAAGACCATGGCGTCATGGGCGGCCAGCGCCTCGAACTTGTTCGGCGCGGTCTTGAAATCGAGGCCCGTGATCGCGGCAATCTTCTTCGCCACCAGGTCGTCGAAGCCGACCGGCGAGGCGAGGCCCGTGCCGACCGCCGTGCCGCCCTGGGCCAGCTCCATCAGCTTCGGCAGGGTCAGTTCGATCCGCTCGATGCCATTGGCGAGCTGCTGGGCATAGCCGGAGAATTCCTGGCCGAGCGTGACCGGCGTTGCGTCCTGGGTGTGGGTGCGGCCGATCTTGATGATGTCGGCCCATGCCTTCGCCTTCTGGTCGAGCGCGCCGTGCAGCTTCTTCAGGGCCGGAACCAGCCGGTGGGTGACCTCTTCGGCGCAGGCAATGTGCATCGCGGTCGGGAACGTATCGTTCGAGCTTTGCGACATGTTGCAGTGATCGTTCGGGTGCACCGGCTTCTTGGTGCCAAGCTCTCCGCCGAGGATCTCGATGGCGCGATTGGAGATCACCTCATTGGCGTTCATGTTCGACTGGGTGCCCGAGCCCGTCTGCCAGACCACCAGCGGGAAGTGGTCGGTCAGCTTGCCTTCGATAACTTCCTCGGCGGCCTGGATGATCGCTTCGCCAAGCTTCGGGTCGAGCTTGCCGAGTTCCATGTTCGCCTGGGCGGCGGCCTTCTTGACGATGCCGAGCGCGCGGACGACGGGCTCGGGCTGCTTTTCCCAGCCGATCTTGAAGTTGCCAAGCGAGCGCTCAGCCTGCGCACCCCAATACTTGTCGCCCGCGACCTCGATCTCGCCCATCGTGTCGGTTTCAATGCGAGGCTTCGGCTCCTTGTCGCCAAAAATGCCCATTGGTCGGCTCCTTCATGTTCGGTAGAATTCGTTTCTTGTGCGCGCTTTAGCATGCGGGCAGAGCAGCGCAAATGCGGCCTTTGCGCGGTCGCCTATTCGTCGACGACAGGCACTTCCACCCGGACCAGTACGCGCACATGGTCGGCAAGCGCCAGGTTCGGCGCTTCGCGCGTTTCCTTGGCGATGCGGCTGTCGTAAATGTCGTAATTGCTGACAATGGCGTGCTCGACCGTCGAGGTGCGGGCATAGGCGATCTGGTCCCCGGCCTGCTGCGCAAAGGCGATGATCTCGAGGCTCGCGCCATCGCAATCGGTCCCGATCCGGTCGACCACGCTGAACAGGGCCTGTTCGGCCTCTTCGGTTAGCATCGCGCTGTCCGGGGCAAAGGCGAGATCGGCCTCGGCGCAGGTCTCCATGACGGTGTCGCCCGTCTCGTAGCCCGTGATGTCACCGGACGGCCCGCAGGCACCCAGCCAGGCTGCCATGGCAAGTGTGAGCGCTGCTGCGCGCAAAGGATACATACCGCCTCCGGGGTTTGCTGGCTTCCGCTTGTCGCAGCAATTCGCCGCCATGTGCAAGAGCCGCAGCCCTTCTCCCTTGTCTCGTGCCCGCACGCTCTATCTATTGGGCGGAACCAGCCGACAGGATGACAGATACTATGCCGGACGCGAGCGACAATATGGGCGGAAGCGTGCCCGTTCATGCCCCGAATGGTCACCCGGCCGTATCCGGAGGCAAGACGGGCGTGCTGCTTGTCAATCTCGGCACGCCGGATGGCACCGATTACGCGTCGATGCGCCGCTACCTGTCGGAATTCCTGTCCGACCGCCGCGTGATCGAACTCAACCCGCTTCTCTGGCAGCCGATCCTGCAAGGCCCGATCCTGACCTTTCGCCCATCCAAATCGGGTGCAGCCTACAAGAAGATCTGGATGGAGGATGGCTCGCCGCTGCTGGTCTATACCCGCGCTCAGGCGAAGAAGCTTGCCGAGCGGATCGGCAGCGAGCAGCTGCTTGTCGACTTCGCCATGAATTACGGCAATCCCTCCATCGCCTCCAAGGTCGACCGGCTGGTGCGCGAGGGCTGTACGCGGATCATGGTGCTGGCGCTCTATCCGCAATACTCGGCCACGACGACGGCCAGTGTCTATGACCGCACCTTCGATGCCTTGAAGAAACTGCGCTGGCAGCCGGCCCTGCGCACAGCCGACGCGTTCCATGACCATCCGGCTTACATCAAGGCGCTGGCTGGCTCGATCAAGGATCACCTGGACGGGCTCGACTTTACGCCAGACCGGGTGCTGATGAGCTATCATGGCATCCCGAAATCCTATTTCGACAAGGGCGACCCGTATCATTGCCACTGCCACAAGACGACGCGCCTGGTCGCCGAGGCGCTGGGCTGGGAAGACGGGTTCGCGATGACAACCTTCCAGAGCCGGTTCGGCCCGCAGGCCTGGCTCCAGCCCTATACCGACAAGACGCTGGAAGCGCTGCCGGAAGAGGGCGTGAAGAAACTCGTCGTAGTCTCTCCGGCCTTCATTTCGGACTGCCTGGAAACGCTCGAAGAGATCGCCATGGAAGGCCGCGACCAGTTCATGGAGGCTGGCGGGACGCACTATTCGATCGTGCCGTGCCTGAATGACAGCGAGCGGGCGATCGACTTGCTGGAAACGCTGGTCAAGCAGCAGCTGGCCGGGTGGATCGACCAGGCCTGAACGGCGCGGGAGGTTCCGGCACAACGCGCCTTGCGCTAGGATGACAGCATGGACGCCTATTTCGAAACCATCGCGCAGACGCCGGTCCTGATCACGCTCGCCGCCGTGGCGCTGGTCGCCTACTGGTTCGGCAAAGCTTCGGGCGGGCCTGCGCCGGACAGGGCGCAGGAGCAGGCTGACATCGCCCGGGCCACCCGATCGCTGACAGCAAACCAGAAGATGCAGATCGACGCGGCGATCGATGCGCGCAGGAAAATCGAGGCGATCCGCATCATGCGAGGGGCCACCGGCCTCGGCCTCAAGCAGTCCAAGGAAGCCGTGGACGCCCGTATCCGCGAACGCGACCTGACAGACAAGGCCTGAGGCGGATTTGGACGGCTGGATCAAGAACGGCAAGGTTCGCGCGCGCATCACTGAGGATGGCGCGCTGGAGGTGCGCTGTTTCGGCCTGACGACGCAGGCGAAATACTACAAGCCGCTGCTGAAGGAGTTCTTCCGTAAGGACTTCACCCCGCTGCGCCCGGGCTATGGCGACTATGCCGTCCACATCGTCATGGAATATACCGGCGATCCGCCCTGGATGGATCTGGACAATCTCGCCAAGGCGCTGCTCGACAGCGTGACGGGCAATGCCTTTGCCGACGACCACCAGGTTGCCCGCCTGCTGGTCGAGCGCCGCGTCGGCGATCGCGAGGGCATCTATATGCGCGTCGAAGCAATGGATTGAATTTACGGCTCTTTCTGAAAGTTCTGGAAAGGCGGCTGCGAAAGACTATCCTGCGTTACGACAAATAAGGGGAGGGCTTTCGCCATGTCGTCGACAGAGCCAGTTATGATCTCTCAGGAAATGATGTACCTGTTCGGATCGGTCGTGATCCTGCTGGTTGTCCTGTTCGTGCAGTCGGTAACGACGGTTCTTGCCAACGGATTGCGATGGGGGCTCGGCCCGCGCGACGTGCCCGCCAAGGACGATCTTTTTGCCGGCCGGGCCAAGCGGACCGTGCAGAACCATATGGAAGGGCTCGCCCTGTTCGGGTTTGCCATCCTCATCATTGAGATGAGCGGCCTGAACTCCGACCTTAGCAAAACCGGCGCAGCGCTGTTCTTCTGGGCACGCCTCGCCTATGCGCCGGCCTACCTTCTCGGCATTCCAACCGTCCGCACCCTGATCTGGGCCGTCTCGCTCGTCGGTATCCTGATCGAGCTCTATGTGATCGCAGCAACGGGCCTTTAGGAAAGGCGGATGCGGGTCTGGAGCGGGCCTGCGCCATTCGTGTTTGACGGTGCGATCATGTCGGCAGGCAGCTGGCGGCCGAGCGGGCTGATCGAGGCCATCATCACATGCGCCGTGGTGTCGAATTCGCGATAGTCGCAGGTCAGCTCGACACCCGCCGGGATGTCCATCAGGGCATAGCCAGCATCAATGCCGGAGAAGTCGGTATTCGGCGTCTCGCTATGGTTCATGTAGCGCCCTTCATCGCCGTCCAGGATGCAGACGGAGGTGTCATAGGGCGGGATGTAGGTGTAGCGCTTCAGGAAATCCGACAGCCGCTCATCGGAATCGGAAAAGCTGTCGAGCGAGATCATCCGGTCGATGCGCGGGTCGAAGCGCCAGATGAGCTGGCCGCGTTTGATGGATTCACGGGCGTAAACGCCGAGGCCTTCGATTTCGGAGGCGGCGAGGTAGCAGGGCACCAGCATCATGGCCGGGCAGGCTCCTGAAAGGCCGGGTCGCCGCCCGGAAGTGGATCAGGGTTTTGCCCGCGCTGGCGTCGCGCAATTGAGCTAGATGCTCTCTATTCAGGAATATTCAAGTTAAATGTTTGGAGAGGGCCGCTTCAGGAAAAATGCACCGCGTTCCTGCGGCTTGGCCTTCGGTGGGAGAGCAAACGGGCTGGTCGCGTTCAGAACCGCCTGAACGGTTTCGGGGCCGCCGTCGCGGTGGCGGTGGCGACGAGCTTGCCGTCCGGGTTCAGGCAGCGGGCTTCGGAAAAGCAGACGGTCTTGCCGAATTTCAGGATTTGCGCCTCGACCCGCGCCGGCCCGACGAAGAGCGGGGCGAGGTAGGAGACTTTCATCTCCAGCGTCGGGGCCGTCATGGTAACGTTGGAGGCAATGATGATGGCGGTCGAAATCGCTTCGTCGAGCATCGCTGCGATAAAGCCACCCTGGATGGCGCCGGTCGGATTGGCGAAGCTCTCATCGGCCACGAAATCGACGACGATACGCTGCTCGTCCTGGTTCACCTCGACAAGGTGCATGCCAAGCGTATCCGAACAGGCCGGACGCTTCTTTGAGTTCTGGAAACGCGCCAGCATCTCGGCGTCGCTGAGGCGCGGCTTTTCCTGACGGGTCTCTGCCAAGACTATTTCCGGCGGAACGCGTCGATATTGACCACCGTCCCGGCGCCCTGGTCACCCGATGCACGCTTGGCCTCTTCCGGCTGATGCGCGGGCTCATCGGCGGCGGCCGGCGCCACCACGTCCTGGCCGGTCGCCTTGTCGCTACGCTCGAAGGACAGGCCGAAATTGACGGACGGATCAACGAAACGGGTCATGGCCGCGAACGGAATGGACAGGTGCTGTGGCACGCCGTTGAATTTCAGAATCACCTCGAAGTGGCCGTCGAAGATTTCGAGATCCCAGAACTGGTGCTGGATGACAATTGTCATCTCGTCGGGGAATCGCTCGACCAGATGCTCGGCCATCTTCACGCCCGGCGCCTTCGTCCGGAACGTGATATAGAAGTGGTGTTCGCCCGGTGCCGTCTTGTTGCGCGCAGTCTCGCGCAGTGCTTCACGCACGACGCCGCGCATGGCCGCCTGGGTCAAAGCTTCATAGCCAATGTAGTCTGTCATTCAGCCCATTCCCTTTCCCGAGACCCTTTTAAGGCCTGCGCGTCAGCATTCAACACGCTTCATTCATCAAGCGATCCCCGCGGACCACGTTCGCGCCACTGCGTGTATGGCCAAATTGTTCGTTGCCGCGTCCCATTGGCAACGCCTGCCATATTACAGTAGGGGCGCTGGCTCGCCTAGCCTTCTTTCATGGATGCATCGGTTTTATCCCGCCTGCGGGTCGATGTTACCCCTGTGATGATGCCAATTCCGGCAAGGATGACCGATCCTATGGCAATCCATTGCCCGGAAACGCCGAGCGCAAAGGCGCCCCAGGCCAGTCCGGCGATCAGGATGGCATAGCCGATGGCGAAAATTGTGAAGGATGACATGGTCTTTCTCCTGGTTTGGCAGGAGAACGCCGGGCCGGGCGGGCTGTTCCGGCGGCAAATGATTGTCCGATGCGGGAAATAAGGTGGAGGCTTCTGTTGCCAGGCGCCTCCGGGCCCCGCCTGAGGCGCTGAAGCCCCAGGAGTTAAGTTCGGTTCACTTACCGACCGCTTACGCGGCCATCAGTTCACCTTCAGCAAAGTTGTCATTGGCAACTATGTTGAGATGAGCTTCTAACGGAGCTCGGCCGGGCGAAAGCATCGTCTTTACACGTCCGTCGATCCTGTTTCGGCCCCATACCAGTCCGCCCAATGACCGGAGGATGTTTGGTGGAGCCGCCGGGTACCGCCCCCGGGTCCGAACCGCTTATTACACGCGCGTTTATCGCCATAGTCCCCGAGGGGACATCATGGATATAGGCGCTTTGGTCCGCCTCATAAAGGGGGGTCAGCTTGTCAGGCGCAGATCGGAAATCGACGTGGCGATCGACTGGTAGGCATCGATCAGTTGCTGGCCGTCTTCCGGGGTGAAGAAGTTCTCTTCGCCGCTCGCGCAATATTTCAGCACCTCGCGTCCGCCCGACGGTGCCTGGAAGGCGACAGAATAGATGACGATGTCCTGGCGCTTGATCTCGTCGCAGAGCTGTTTGGCCTGCCAGCTGGACGAGCCGTTGTCATAGTCGCCGACCGTGTTGAAATCACCATCCGTCATCAGGATCAGCGCCTTGGCGCTGTCGGGCTCGTCATAGGGCAGCGGCGCGGAGTCCGTTGGCAGCAGCGAGGTCCAGTTCGGTGAGATCATGTACCAGCCCCAGGCCACACCGAGATGGCCTGCCGTGTAGCCGCCAGCGCTGAGGGCGTCGATATAATCGTCCAGGGGCTGTTCATCGCTGGTCAGCTCCAGCGGCGCGGCGCCGCTGCAATCATTGCGCTGATTGTATCCCGCGGCCATCAGGTACTGTCCTGAGCCGGGCAGCGCATCGGTGAAGGCTTCGTCGCCGCCGCGTTCGAAGACGCACGTTGTGGTGTAGTTACGCGTGCGCCAGGTGTTCCAGTAATGGCTCCAATAGGTATCGGTCCGGTTCGGCGACTCGCCCGTCACGGCCTCGAAGTAGCTGCCGGCATTGAAGGCGCCATTATAGGCGACCATGGACAGCCGGATATCGTCTTCCTGTCCCGCCGGAGGATTGTCCGGTAGCAGCGTGTCGACCGCATCGTGGGCAGCGGCCTTCAGGTCTTCGATCCGCGAGCCCCCCATGGATCCGGATACGTCAAACACGAAAGCAACGTCCACCTTGCCGATGCCATAGGTCGTCGCGGTGGTGATTTCGAAGCTCATCTGCTCGACCCCGGCAATCGCCGAAAGGGTCGTGCTCATCGAGCAGCTGGTTGTTCCTACCACATCGGTCTGGTCGATAACGACTTCAGGGCTTTCGCAGGTCAGGAATGAATCGGTGTTGGCCAGGGCGGCCAGGAAGTAGTTTTGTACCAGCGATTTGACCTCTGCCTGGCCGGTCCCTTCGCGCAGGGCCCGCGTGCCCGCGATGACGGCAGAATCGAGATTGTACTGCGCCTTGTTCTTCTTGGTGGTGAGCATCTGGAAGTCGATGGCAAAGCCGGTGACGAGCGCAATCGGGATCACCGACAGGGCCAGCAGGATCGCCATCTGCCCGCGATCCACCGACGGGAGACTGCGCAGCCGCTGACCGCCACGGCTGAGCATGCCGGCGAAGCGTGACATTTCTGGCTTGGTCCTTATCCGGACGGACATTGCAAGACCCCTTCTTCCCTCTTCCGAGGACAGGATCATCTTGGCTGATCGCGCCTTGACACTGCATTGAACCGGGCACGCAAATTGCGAAGAGCCGGGCAGGGGCTGATTAACCCTGACCGGCTCCTGCATCGTTCTTGTATGCTTAGAAGGAGATGCGCAGGTCCGAAATGGAGGTTGCGATGGCGTTGTAGCTTTCCATCAGTTCCTGGCCGTTTTCGGCGTTGAAGTAGAATTCGGGGCCCGAGGCGCAGTAGCTCAGCACGTCCTTGCCAGCCTGAGGGGCCTGGAACGCGACCGTGTAGATGATGACATCGTCTTCCTTGATCGCGTCGCACAAATTCTTGGCCTGCTTGGTCGAGTTGCCCTGTCCGCCGAAGAATTGCGAGTTGAACTCCCCGTCAGTCATGACGATCATCGCCTTGGTCACGTCGGGCTCGCTCTGGCTGAGCGGCTCGCCATTGCCGGTGAAGATGTCGCCCCATTCCTCGCTGATCAGGTACCAGCCCCAGGCAACGCCCTGGTGACCGGCCGTGCCGCCGCTCGCATAAAGATTATCGATATATTTTTCGATCTGCGTGGCGTTGTGGCTGAGCGGAAAGGGTTCAATGTTAAGGCAGTCGCCATCGCCATTATCGTACCAGCGCTCACGATTTTTATTCCAGTAGAGGTGGCTTGCGGCCAGGAAGGCGCTGGTGTTGGCGCTGCTCGACTGGGCATTGTATTCGCCCGACCCGAGTTCGGACACGCGGTCCTTATTGTCGATTTGTTCGGGCTGCGCATTGTCGAAGGCGTGGTCGCCACCGCGTTCGTAGACACAGGTCGAGCTGATCTTCTTGCGCTCGTTCTTGGTGGTCTCGACCTGGACCCAATCCTCTTCGGTATAGGTCCCGTACTCCCATTCGCACTGGTAATCCCAGTCCTTGCAGTTGCCGCTGCGGCCTGCATAGCGCGTGCAAACATAGTCGCATTCGCGGTACCAGCCTTCCTTTTCGACTTCCTGTTTTTCCCATTCGGTCGTCGTGACGTCTTCGGAGTGCCAGCGGTTCTTTTTCAGGCCGGTGACTTCCTCGAAATAGGGACCGGCATTGACCATGCTGTTATAGGCGACCATGGCGATGCGTACGTCGCCATCGCTGGAGGAGCCCGGTTCCGGCAGGAGCGTCTCTGCGGCGGCCTTGGCAGCTTCCTTGAGGTCGTAGATGCGGCCCCAGGAGTTCATTGAACCTGACACGTCAAAGACGAACGAGACATCGACCCGGCCCGTGCCGTAGGTCGCAACGCTCGTCGTGTTGATCTGGACCTTGGTGCGGCCGATCAGGTTCATCAGCGTGGTTGGCTGGTAGCAGGTGACATTGCCTGTGATTTCTTCCGGCGCCGAAAAGTCGATCACGAGCGTATCGCAGGTCAAATCCTCGTTCTCGTTCGACATGATGGCCGCGAAATAATCGCGGGAATGCTTGGTGACGGCTTTCTGGTCGCTGGTGGACTGCATCATCCGCGCACCCGCCAGGACGGCAGAGTCGACAGCATACTGGATCTTGTCCTTTTTCGAGAAGGCGAGCTGAGCGTCGATAGCGAAGCCGGCCACGATCAGCATTGGGATCAGGGCGAGCGCGAAGATCATGGCGACGTTTCCGCGCTCATTTCGGCGGAAAGAGGTGGTGACTGGCAACAGTTTCGGCATTTTTTTGGCTCCGGCCACGGCGTATGTTCGATGTCGTGTCAATACAGCAACGGGGTTTAGGCCGAATTTGAGCGGGGCCGGTAAGTTCGCGGTTTTGGTTTAGAGTGCGTTAAGATGTCGGAAGCTGTGCAATGCTTGCCGGGGGTGCTGGACACACGCGCAAGACTCGGCAAATCTTCAACCCGACATGCGCCAATATCACGATCTCCTTCAGGACGTCCTCGACAACGGCGTCGCGCGCGGCGACCGGACGGGGACCGGCACGCTCGGCGTGTTCGGCCGCCAGATGCGGTTCGACCTGTCCGATGGTTTTCCGCTGCTCACGACGAAGAAGCTTCATCTTCGCTCCATCATCCACGAGCTGCTCTGGTTCCTGAGGGGCGACACCAATATCGCCTATCTGAAAGAGAACGGCGTCTCCATCTGGGATGAGTGGGCCGACGAGAATGGCGACCTTGGCCCGGTCTATGGCAAGCAATGGCGCTCATGGGCGGCCCCGGACGGGCGCACGATCGACCAGATCGAATGGGTGCTGAACGAAATAAAGACCAACCCGAATTCGCGCCGCCTCGTCGTCTCGGCCTGGAATCCGGCTGACGTCAACGAGATGGCGCTGCCGCCCTGCCACTGCCTGTTCCAGTTCTTTGTCGCTGACGGAAAGCTCTCCTGCCAGCTCTACCAGCGCTCGGCGGACATCTTCCTCGGCGTGCCGTTCAATATTGCGTCTTATGCGCTGCTGACGATGATGATGGCCCGCGCCACAGGTCTCCAGCCGGGCGAGTTCGTTCATACGCTCGGCGACGCGCACCTTTACTCAAACCATATCGAGCAGGCCAAACTGCAGCTCACGCGGGAGCCGTTTTCGCCGCCGAAAATGATCCTCAACCCGGAGAAGACCGATCTCTTCTCATGGACGTATGAGGATTTCGAACTCGTTGGCTATCAGGCCCACAAGCACATCAAGGCGCCCGTGGCGGTCTGATTCACCATTTAGTCCTTCAGCTGCGTCCAGGCCGTCCAGGCATCGGCGGCATACATCAGCGACGGGCCGCCACCCATGTAAACGCACACGCCAAGTGTATCGGCGACTTCCTGATCGCTCGCGCCAAGCTTTTTCAGCGCTTTCGTGTGAAAGCCGATACAGGCATCGCACTGCTTGGCGACGCCGATGGCAAGCGCAATGAGTTCCTTGGTCTTGTGATCGATCGCGCCGTCGGCATTGGCCGCTTTCGATAGCCCGCTGAAGGCGGAAAGCGTATCGCCGGCCATGTCGCGCAGGCCGGCAAGGCCCTCATTGACGCCGTCGGTGATTGCCTTGAAGTCCTTTTTACCCGTTGCCATCAGCCGAGTCCCTTTCTTCCATCTGGTCTGCCGCCGATCTCACCGGGAGACCATGCGGCTGACCATAAGGGACATTACGGGGCCCGGCAGGTGGCGGGCGGCTGGCAGGGCCTAGCGTGGGGCCATCCGGATCGCGCCATCGAGACGGAAATTGTGACCGTTGAGATAGGTGTTGCTGGCGATCTCCACGGCCAGCGAACCGAACTCGTCCGGCTTGCCGAGGCGTTTGGGGAACGGCACCGACGCGGCGAGACTGTCCAGCACCTTCTGCGGGGCGCCGAGCATCAGCGGGGTGGCGAAAATGCCTGGCATGATCGAGTTGACGCGGATGCCGATATCCATGAGGTCCCGCGCCATGGGCAGCACCAGCCCGTTCACGCCCGCCTTGCACGAGCCGTAGATGACCTGGCCGATCTGCGCGTCCTGGGCCGCAACAGACGCCGTCAGCGTGATGCAGCCGCGTTCGCCATCATCATTAAGCGGTTCGGAGTTCGCCATGCCGAGCGCCGACATGGACGCGATGCGGTAGGACGAGACAAGAATGCCTTGCGCGCCGCGGTCATACATCTCGGTCGGCGTGCGCTTGTACTTCATCGTCTCCTTGTCGAAGGACAGCGTCTTGCCGCGCCCGGATGTCATCGCGCAATGAACGGTGACCCGCTCCTGGCCATGCGCTGCCCGGGCTTTCTCGAACCCGGCCTCGCAGGAGTCCTCGTCGAGAATGTTCACATTGCAGAAGATGCCGCCGATGGATTTGGCGACCTCTTCGCCCTTGTCTTCCTGGATGTCGAAAATGGCGACCTTGACGCCCTTGGCGGCGAGCGCTTCGGCCGTTGCCCGGCCGAGGCCGGATGCGCCGCCGGTCACGATGGCAGGTGTGTCTGATCCGAGTTTCATGAAGTGTCCTCCCTGTATGGCTTTGTCCATGATTAGGCGTCGGCCGTGCAGGACGGAAGCACTGTCGCCGCGTTAATCGGCGACGGCCGGTTTCGGCTCTGGCGTGAAGCCATCATCGTCGTAGGGGTCGATATCGCCGGCTTTCTCGCGCTGGCGGATCATGTAGGAGATGATGACCGCCCCGATCATCTTGCCGACGACGAAGACGATCCAGTTGGCCAGGTGAAGCATGTTGCCCGGCTCGTCGCCGAGTTTCATCTGGCGGGCGAGGTCGGCGCCATAGAGGAAAATCGTCGTATCCACCGGCGCGGCAACGGCGCTCGACAGGATGATCCGGGTCGAAAGCCGGTATCGGGTGAAGGTGAAGATCAACCAGTCCGTGATCTCGGAAATGGCGAAGGCAATTCCGGACGCCAGCGCGATGACAGGCCAGGCGTAGTAGAACGACCAGGCAATCGCGAGGGCCATCACAATGAGGACCCGGTGACCCATCTGGCGTTGGACAAAGTCGCGGAAGACAAAAACCAGGCCCGTCACGACCGTTAGCGGGTGAAGCTCGATCCCACGCTCGAACATCTCGCCGGGCGGCGCCAAAGTAAAGCTGTCCACGACGCCGAAAGACCAGTTCAGAAAGGGGATGGTTGCGAAGTACAGGAAGGCCCAAAACCTGCCGCGGAAGTAGTATATCAGGGAAAACGTTGCGGTAAGTCCCAATAGTACTGGGAAAAGGTTTTCCGGCTGACTATTTGTTATGGCGTTAAGCAGGCTGTTCCAGGCATCCATCATGGGTTGAATCTTTGTTTGACTGTAATAGTTGCTGTTGATTGGGCCTTGAAGACCAGCTTAAAGTCTTGCGCTTGATCCAGGTTAAAGCGCGGCAGAAGCCGACGCAACGCACGAGGAATTTAGATGGAAGAACCGGTCAAACTGTCAATGATTGTCGCGCGGGCGCGCAATGGGATCATTGGCAAGAATGGAGGTCTTCCATGGAAGCTGTCCGACGATCTCGCCCTGTTCAAGCAGACCACAATCGGCAAGCCGATCATCATGGGGCGCCACACCTGGGAAAGCTTGCCAAAGCGGCCGCTACCCGGGCGGCAGAACATCATCATCACGCGTGACTGGGAATATGCCGCCGAGGGCGCGCGGGTCTATTCCAATCTCAATGCCGCCATCAACTCGGCCAAGGCCATTGCGGCCCGCAATGGCGAGCAGGAAGTCTTCATCATTGGCGGTCAGTCGCTCTATGAGCGGGCGCTGCCCATGGCCGATATCCTGTATATCAGCGAGATCGATGCCGATGTGGACGGCGACGTGTCGTTTCCCGAGTTTGACGAGTCGCAGTTCCGCGAAGTCGCGACGAAATCCTTCGAGAAAAGTGAGCGGAACGATCACGCCTTCAAATTGCGTGTACTTGAGCGAATACGCTCGTAACTTTCCCCGACGGACCGGCTTGAACGCCGGCCTGCCGCGCAGCACGCTAAGTCGAGAAAAGACTGAGCGGAGGGAAGATCGCCATGGAATTCGAAGTCATCGCCGAGGGGTTGCGGTTTCCGGAAGGGCCGGTCGTCATGTCCGACGGCTCGGTTATCGTGGTCGAGATCGAGAGCAGGAAGATCACGCGTTGCTGGGCAGGCGGCAAGAAAGAGGTGATCGCGGAGCCAGGCGGCGGGCCGAATGGCCTTGCGATCGGGCCGGATGGCGCGCTCTGGTGCACGAATAACGGCGGTTTCGTCTATCATGAGCGCGATGGCCTGCTGATCCCGGGCCATGCCCCGGACGACTATTCCGGCGGACGCATCGAGCGGATCGACCTGTCTTCCGGAAAGGTCGAGGTGGTGGCGACCCATTGCGCTGACCGGCCGCTGATGGGGCCGAACGATCTCGTCTTCGACAAGGCCGGGAACCTCTATTTCACCGACCTCGGCAAGACCTATTCCACCCATCGCGATACAGGCGGCATCTACTTCATGGCGGCTGGCTCCGACGTGGTGCAGGAGCTCGACTACAATCACATCTCGCCAAACGGTATCGGCCTGTCGCCGGATGAGAAGACGGTCTATTTCGCCGACACGATGACGGCCCGCGTCTGGGCCTACGACCTGGAAAGCCCGGGCGTTGCAAAGCAGGCGACACCCTTCACCAAGGGCCGGCTTGTCACGGGCATGTCCGACCTTCGTTATTTCGACAGCCTCGCCATCTCGGCAGCCGGCAATGTCTGCGTTGCCACGATCCTGCAGGGCGGCATCACCACGGTGAAGCCGGATGGCAGCCACAGCCACATCGCCTTTCCGGACCCCTTCGTGACCAATATCGCCTTTGGCGGGGAGGACATGATGGACGCTTATGTGACCCTGTCGGGCACGGGCAAGCTCATCAAATGCCGCTGGCCGGAACCGGGTCTGAAGCTGAATTTCAACGCCTAGTCCGGCGTCTGCCGGCGAGGGCCGCGCCTGATCAGTCCTCGAAGATGATCTTCGGCGGGGCCTTGGTCTGAAGGCTGTCAAGATTGAGCGCGACCGCGCGGGCGATCTCGTGGAAGAGGCCCGCCGAGACGCCGTCACCGATCGCGGCAGGCTGACCGATGTCGCCGCCCTCGCGGATCTCGTTCAGGATCGGCAGCTGGCCAAGCAGAGGCAGGCCGAGCGCATCGGCGGTTTTCTGCCCGCCGCCTTCACCCATCAGGTAGTGGCGGTTGCCGGCCGGGTCCTCGAACCAGCTCATCGTCTCGATCACGCCAAGCACCGGCACGGCCGTCTTCGCGAACATGGCCGCGCCGCGGCGCACATCGGCGAGGGCGACCTCCTGCGGCGTCGTCACCAGCACGGCGGCCGTCACCGGGACGCGCTGGGCAATCGTCAGCTGCGCATCGCCCGTGCCCGGCGGCGTGTCGATGATGAGGAGGTCGAGCGGATCTTCCGGCGTGCCCCAGGCGGCATCATTCAGCATCTGCGTGATCGCCGACATGACGATCGGCCCGCGCCAGATCATCGGGGAGTCGGGGTCCGACAGATAGCCAATGGAGAGTGAGTGGATGCCGTGCGCCTTCACTGGAATGAGCTTTCCGGCCTCGTTCGAAGCCGGCTGGGCATCGCCCGTTCCCAGCATGGTGGGCGCACTCGGGCCATAGATGTCGGCATCCAGAAGGCCTGTCCTGAGGCCGAGCTTTGCGAAGGCGGCGGCAAGGTTTACCGCCACGGTCGACTTGCCGACCCCGCCCTTGGCGCTGGCGACCACCAGGATGCGCGAAATGCCCGGGACCTTGCCGGTTGCCGGCTGGCCGGGCTGGCCCTGTGAAATTGCCTCGTCAGAAAGGCGCGCGCCCTTGCGCACGCGCTGGCTGCCGGGACGTGGCGGGGCCTCTGAATGCGCGGGGGAGGGCTGACCGGGTTGGCGTTCGGCGGTCAGCATGGCCTGCGCGCTGGTTACGCCCTTCACATTCATTGCGCGTGCCTCGGCCTCGACCCGGCGGGTCTCGGCCTCATCCATATTGGCAGGGTCGGCCTCAATGATCAGCGTGACCGCGCCATCTTCCTTGATACGCAGGCCCTGCAGCCATGCCGGCTCGCCGAGTGCGCGGCGAATCGCGGTCTCAAGCTTGTCGGATTGTCGCGGCTTGCCACGAAACATGAGCGTTACTCCTTGATGCGAAGCGCTGGGGATGCACATATCTGCGCAATGCCTATATGGCCATAGACGGACAGTCATGAAGGAGGGGCAATGCCCTGGAATGAAAACAAGGACGGCGAAGGTTCGTCCAAGGGCAACGGAAGCCCGTGGGGTTCCGGCAAGAAGGGAAGCGATTCCCCCTGGTCTCGGCCAGGCGGCTCGGGAGGCCAAGGCGGCTCCGGTGGAGGCGGCGGCGGTGGTAACCGCCCCGACCTGGAAGAACAGATGCGCCGTATGCAGGAACGTTTCCGCCGAGGACGCGGTTCGGGCGGTGGCGGCGGCGGCCGTGGTGGCGGTGGCTCTGGCCTCGGCCCGTTTGGTTTTGCGGTGCTTGGCTTCGCGGCCATCATCGCCTGGCTCTTTACCGGTGTTGTGGTCGTGGACGAAGGCGAACGCGCCGCTGTCTTCCGCTTCGGCGAATGGCAGAAGAATTTCCCGCCAGGCCTGCACGTGCACCTGCCGACACCGATCGAGACGCATGAGATCATGCCGTCCGAACGCCAGCAGGTCACGCAGATCGGCAATGACAGTGACGAGCGCCTGATGCTGACCGGCGACGAGAATATCGTCGACGTCCAATTCCGCGTCTTCTGGTATTACGATGAGGAAGACCCGGAAAACTTCATCCTCAACGTGGATGATGGCGGAGAGCTGGTGAAGGCAGCAGCCGAGTCGGTGATGCGTGAAGTCGTCGGCAAGTCCAACCTGGACGACATCATCACCACAGGCCGTGCAGAGCTTCAGAACGAGGTGCGCTCGCAGCTCGAAGCCCTGCTTAACGATTATCGCGCCGGTGTGCAGATCCTCAACGTCGAGATCCAGGAAGCCCAAGCGCCGGCGCCCGTGCGTCCGGCCTTTATCGACGTGGTGAATGCCGGTCAGGATGCCGAACGCGCCGTGCAGGAAGCCAACAAGTACGCCAATGACATCATCCCGCGTGCCCGTGGTGCGGCCCAGCAGATCCTGCAGGATGCCGAAGCGTACCGCGAGCAGGTGATTGCCGATGCGACCGGTCAGGCGAACCGCTTCACGCAGATCCTGGATGAGTATCTCCAGGCACCGCAGGTGACGCGCGAACGCATGTATCTGGAGACCATGGAACGTGTCCTCAATCGCAGCGACAAGCTGATCCTCGACAGCGATTCCGGCGCAGTGCCCTACCTGCCGCTGGATGCCATGAACCGCAGAACCGGGGGGAACTAGACCATGAGATCACTTGGTATTCTCGGCCTCGTCGCCATCGTCATCGCGGTTATTGTCGCGCTGAATTCGTTCTTCATCGTGGACCAGCGCAAGCAGGTTCTCCTGCTCCAGGTGGGTGCTGCGGTTGAAGCCTATAATGAACCGGGCACCGACGAAGCGGGCCTGAAGTTCAAGATCCCGCTGATCCAGAACGTCGTCACCTATGACCGGCGCAATCTGGGCCTCAATGTCAGCGACATCGAAGCCTATGCATCGAACCAGGAACAGCTGATCGTCGATGCGTTCGTGCGCTGGCAGATCGATGACCCGCTCGCCTTCTACCAGCGTCTCGGCACCGAGCGCGAAGCGCGCGAGCAGATGCAGAACTTCACCGATGCGGCCATTCGTAACGCGCTCGCCTCTCGCCTGCCGGAAGACATCATTTCCGGCCAGCGGTCCGAGCTGATGGACGAAATCCGTGACAACCTGGCCAATAACATCTCCGGCCGGGGCATCGAGATCATCGATGTGCGTATCCGCCGGGCCGACCTGCCGGACGATGTGTCCGAGCGCGTCTTCCGCCGGATGGAAGCCACCCGGAACCAGGAAGCCGAGCAGATCCGTGCCGAGGGCGATGAACGCGCGCGTGCGGTTCGTGCCCGCGCTGAACGCGAGCGGACCGTTATCCTCGCCGAGGCGCGCCAGCAATCTGAAGAAATTCGGGGTGAAGGCGACGCCAAGCGGAACGAGATCTACGCCCAGGCCTATGAGCGTGATCCGGAATTCTTCCGCTTCCAGCGGGCCCTGATCGCCTGCGAGCAGGCCTTCACCGAAGGCACGCGGATCGTTGTCGGCCCGGACCAGCTGGGCCTCTGCAATGACTTCATCACCGAGGCGCGCGAGAATGGCCGGGTGAACCGGTAAGCCTCTGGCGGCAAGGGAGCTCATGCCATGACATGGCAGATCATCCTTGCCGCCATCGGCCTCTGGTTCGCGCTGGAAGGCATCCTCTACGCGGCCGCGCCGGAAACGATGCGGCGCATGGCAGAGTGGCTGTCACGCCTTCCGACGGAAAGCGTAAGAAGCGGGGGCATCTGGTCGGCCATTCTCGGTCTTGTCCTTTTCTATGCTGCAATCCGCCTTTTCTGACGCGTTGCGCTTTGCCCGCGAAGCGCCATAGTTGTGTGTGAACCTTCATCCGTGATCGACAATCGGAGAGCGATAATGAAACGCTACGCGGCAAGCATTCTGGCAGGTGCTGCAGGGTGTCTCCTGATGGGGTTGCCAGCGAGCGCCCAGTCCGAACGCCTGTCGCAGGCGGATAGCTCGCTGTCGGATACCTCCTCGGTCATCGACCAGAAGCAGGCGCCGGAATCCTTCTCAAGGCTTGCCAAGCGGCTGATGCCGGCCGTTGTGAATATCACGACCAGCCAGACTGTTGCGCCTGAAGGCCTGCCGGAATTTCCGGACGGCTCGCCGCTGGAGCGGTTCAACGAGTTTTTCGGGCGCGATCCGGAAGGGTTCCGCCGTGAAGGCTCGCTTGGCTCCGGCTTCGTTATTTCCGCCGATGGCACCGTCATCACCAACAATCACGTCATCGAGGATGCCGACGAGATCAATGTGGTCTTCAATTCTGGCCGCACGCTGAAGGCCGAACTGGTCGGCACCGATCCTGAAACCGATGTCGCCGTGCTCAAGGTGACCAGCGATGACCCGCTGCCCTTTGTCGATTTCGCTGACAGCGATGCGGCCGAGGTGGGCGACTGGGTGATGGCCATCGGCAACCCGTTCGGCTTTGGCGGGTCGGTCTCGGCCGGTATCATTTCAGCGCGCAACCGGGACATCCAGTCCGGGCGCTATGACGATTTCATCCAGACCGACGCGGCGATCAATCGGGGTAATTCCGGCGGTCCGCTGTTCAACCTGAATGGTGAGGTTATCGGCGTGAACACTGCGATCATTTCGCCGACGGGCGGATCGGTCGGTCTCGGCTTCTCGATCCCGTCAAATCTGGTCAGCTCCGTTGCCGGCCAGATTCTCGAATATGGCCATCCGCGGCGCGGCTGGTTCGGCGTCAACGTCCAGGGCATCGACCAGGGCATTGCCGACGCCTATGGCGTGAAGGAGCCCAAGGGCGTCATTATCACCTCGATCGATGATGGCGGTCCGGCTGCGAAGGCCGACTTCGAAGTCGGCGACCTCGTCCTGAGCTTCGATGGCAAGATGGTCGAGAATGTGCGCGGCCTGTCACGCGTCGTCGCCGAGACGGAAATTGGCAGCGAGGTCAGCGTCGACATCGTCCGCGACCGCAAGCGCCGAACCGTGAGCTTCACCGTTGGCGAGCTTGAGTCGAACACGGCCGAGGAAGCGCGCGAGCCGCTGCCCGAGAATGCGCTGGCGCAGAACCCGATTGGCGCCGAACTTCGCGAGATCGATGACGATGCGCGCCGGCGCTATGGCATAGCGCGCGATGTCGCCGGGGTGCTCGTCAACTCGGTTGCCGCGAACGGGCCGAGCTTTGGAAAACTGCGCAAGGGTGACGTCATCACGGAGATGGCTTTTGAGCGGATTTCGTCTCTCGAAGACGCCTATGAAATCCTCGGACCGGACTCCACACCGCCCGGCGAGAATCTGCTCATACGCGTCTGGCGCGGTGGTCAGACAATGTTTTTTACTATCGAAACAAAGCGCTAAAAACTTATCCACATCGCTGGCATTAAGGGACTCTTTACGCTTTGCGCAAATCAGATTCTGATTCGCTTGAGTCAAACAGAATCTGCGCAAAGACAGGAGAATCTCGAATGGCGATGAGTGAGAGACAGTCCCTCGACCTCTGGCGTCGCGCCGTATCCTCCTATGTGCGCACCTGTGAACTCGACCTGTCGGCCCGTCAGCAGGCTATCTTCATGACGGTCGCGCTGCAGGCTGGTCCGCACACAGTCCGCGGTCTGGCCGCTGACCTCAACCTCGCCAAACCGGCCGTCACGCGCGCCATCGATACGCTGGAGAAGGCGGGCTTTGTCCGCCGCCGCCGCGACGAGAATGATCTTCGCAGCGTTTTCATCGAGCGTACGCCGGATGGTCTCGACTGGCTGCGCGATTTTGCCGGCCTGATCGCCGCGGCCGCTGCCGGCAAGGATATCGGCCAGCCTGCGCCTGTGGCCAAGTCTGCCGCTGCGTGATTATCTCGCGGCCATCATGCCAGACTATGACGATTCAAGACTGACGCCCCCAGCGGGGGAAAGCGGTACGCCCATGCAGGTGAGCGCCGGCGTCGCGGCCGTACGGGCCGAAGCGCGCGCCGACGCGGAGATGACGACGCAGGCCCTGCATGGTGAAACACTGCGGGTCTTCCATGAAGAGAGAGACTTTGCGCTCGTCCAGCTGGACCGCGACCGCTATGTCGGCTGGGTGCTCAGCGAGGCGATCTCGGCGCCCGTCCTGAAAGCCACGCACAAGGTGTCGGTGGTGCGCACCTATGTCTATTCGGAGCCCGACCTGAAATCGGCGCCGCGCTTCCTCGTTTCCATGGGTAGCCGCCTGCCTGTCACCGGACAGGAAGGCAAGTTCGTCCGGGTCGACCGGGCCGGCTGGGTGCCGGTGCAGCATGTCTCGCCCATCGACGTCTATGAGGATGACCCGGCCGGTGTTGCAGAGCGTTTCCTTCATACACCCTACCTTTGGGGCGGCTGCGAGAGCCTTGGTCTTGATTGTACCGGCCTGACGCGGGCCGCCTTCCTGGCCTGCGGCGTGATCCTGCCGCGCGACAGCGATATGCAGTTTGCCTGGTGCGGCACGGCGATTGACGACTGGAAGATGCCCGGCGCCCTGAAGCGCGGCGACCTTGTGTTCTGGAAAGGCCATGTCGGCATCATGCTCGATGGCGAGACGCTGCTGCACGACAATGCCTATCACATGGCCGCCGAGAAAGAGCCGCTGGCTGGTGCGGTCGAGCGGATCGCAAAAATATACGGCGAGCCCATAGGAGCCCGCCGTATCGATGTGTCTGCAATGAGAGGCGTCGAGCCGGACTGGCTAAAGCCGCCGGCCTAGGCGCGCTTACTCCTCGCCGTCCGTTTCAGCTGGAACGGTTTCCTCCGGCGCGAGTTCGACTTCTCCGGTATTGCCATCGTCGCCTTCGGCACCGTCGACAGAATCGACCGTTTCAATCACGCCCGTCGCTTCGGCTGGCGAGGTCTCGACGGTTTCTGCGTCCAGCGACGTTTCGACGGCTTCGCCTTCGCCGGCTTCACCTTCATCGGCAGCGGGCTCTTCTTCCGGAAGCGGCTCCGGGAAGGCCGGTGCGTTCGGCGTCATGGAGGCCAGATAGGCGATCACGTCAGCACGCTCATCGTCACGGCGCAGGCCTGCAAAGGCCATCGACGTGCCGCGGATATAGGAGCTCGGATTTTCCAGCCAGTGGTCGATATTCTCGTAGTTCCACGGCTCGCCAGCCGTTGCCATCATGGCGGAGGAGTAGCCGAAGTCTTCCTTGTGAGCATGCGTGCCTGTCATGATGCCGAACAGGTTCGGGCCCGTACCGTTCGAGCCGCCTTGCTCAATGGTGTGGCAGGTCGAGCATTTCGCCTTGAAGGCACGCTCACCGCTGCTGGCATCGGCACTCGCGAGAAGGGCGCCAAGGTCATAGACCTCTTCCTCGACCGGTCCGGATCCACCGCTGTCGGCGATCTCGGTATAGTAGGCAAACCGGCTATGGGCCCAGTCATTGAGTGATTGCTCTTCATCGCCATGATGGCCGCCTTCGCCGCCCATCGAGAAAAGCGAGCCAGACAGCGTCTGGAGCCCCATGATGATGAGGAAGACGGCGAGCAGTGCGCCGAAGACCTTGTTCCAGAAGAGATCGCCCATCGGGATCATCCTTGTTTGATTATCTTGCAACGCGCGCCTTCTGGCACGCTATCGAGTCGCTGGCAATATAACGGCATGCGACACAGGATGCGCGGGGGCATATAGCGGCGAAACGGCGCACTTCCTGACATCGCCCGGAAAGCCGATTCGGTGAATGGGCCCTTGAAATGCGCCGCGCCCTCGCGCATGGCAGGCGCTGATTTGCGGGCGCAAAGCCCCTTCCAGCAGGACGGCACGACCATGAGCGACACCAAAACAGGCAAGATCGCCTATCAGGGCGAACCGGGCGCCAACTCGCATATCGCCTGCAATGACACCTATCCCGACCTTGAGCCCGTCGCCTGCAAGACGTTTGAGGACGTCATGTCCATGGTCGAGCGCGGCGATGCCGACCTCGCCATGATTCCGGTGGAAAACACGATTGCCGGTCGTGTGGGCGACATTCACCACCTGCTGCCAGGCACCAGCCTGCACATGATCGCTGAGCACTTCATGCCGATTCGCTTTCAGCTGATGGCGCTGCCCGGCACGCCCCTCGAACAGGTGAAGACGGCGCATTCGCACATGATGGCGCTTGGCCAGTGCCGGGACTTCCTGCGCCAGCATGGTATCCAGGCCGTAATCGCTGCCGATACAGCCGGGGCTGCGCGCATCGTTGCCGAGACCGGTGACCCGTCTGTCGCGGCCATTGCGCCGGAGCTGGCCGCAGAGGTCTATGGCCTCGACATCCTTGCGCGCAATATCGAGGACGCCGAGCACAATACCACGCGGTTCGTGATCATGGCGCGCGAGCCGGTCGAACACGATGCTGAAGACGGACCCACGGTGACGGCCTTCCTGTTCCAGGTGCGCAACATCCCGGCCGCGCTATACAAGGCGATGGGCGGGTTTGCGACCAATGGCGTCAACATGACCAAGCTGGAAAGCTACCAGATCGACGGCTCCTTCACCGCGACCCAGTTCTATGCCGAGATCGAGGGCCACCCCGATGACCGGCATGTGCAGCTGGCGCTGGAAGAACTCGGCTTCTTCTCGACCTCGCTGAAGATCATCGGTGTCTTCCCGGCGCATCCGGAGCGGTATCGCTCAGCGCGGTAGGCCCTGCGTGTCGGCCTGGGGGGAGAGAGCCGCCGGACCGGACGCGCCTACTCCGCCCAGACAATCTCACTGTCGGAATAGCCCTGGAAATACAGCACCGCCGTCAGATCGGTGACCGACACGCCGCAATCGGCCGCCGCAGCCACAACCGGCTTGGCGCGGTAGGCAACGCCGAGGCCTGAGGCTTCGATCATGGCAAGGTCATTGGCGCCGTCGCCCATGGCGAGCGTCGCATCCGCCGCCACACCAAGCGCTTTGCGCTCGCTTTCCAGCGCGGCAAGCTTGGCTTCGCGCCCGAGAATGGGCTCGCGAACCTTGCCGGTCAGCGCCTTGCCGTCATCGAGCAGCGTATTGCCCTGATGGGTATGGAACCCGGCGGCCTCGGCAATGCGCGAGGTGAAATAGGTAAAGCCGCCCGAGACCAGCACGCAGCGCGCGCCGCCGGCCTTCATCGTGGCAACCAGTGTCTCCGCACCCGGCATCAGCGTGATCCGCTCGCGGTAGCAGGTCTCCAGCGTGGCAATGCCAAGGCCTTCCAGCATGCCGACGCGCTCGCGCAGGGCTTCCTCGAAATTCAGCTCGCCGGCCATGGCGCGTTCGGTGATGGCGGAGATCTCGGCTTTCAGGCCCGCAAAGTCTGCCAGCTCGTCGAGGCATTCCTGCTCGATGATGGTCGAGTCCATGTCGGAGATAAGCAGCTTCTTGCGCCGGCCAGTGCTAGGCAGGATGCAGACATCGGCCTTGCCGGCGAAACTCGCTTCGAGCGAATTGCGCAGCGCCGGCGCGTCGGCCGGGCTGACCGCCTGCTCGATCGCGGTGAAGGCGCCATCGCCGCTCAGCATGCGGACCGGCCCAAAGTCCGTGACGCCCGCCTCCCGCAGCGTGGTCTCCAGGCGGTCGGCGACCAGCTGCAGGCTTTCCCCGCCAGGTGCCACAACTGTCGCGACATGGCTGTAATCTGACGTTTTTTCATCCATCCGGGCGGTCCTCACTTAACCTTCGGGCTCAAACCTCTTACTTGCTAAGAGATGCGCCCTGCAATCCTGATCCATGGACCAACTGCCAGCGGAAAGACGCAACTGTCCATCGACGTTGCCCGCAAGCTGGATGGTGAGATCGTCAACGCCGACTCCATGCAGGTCTATCAGGAATTGAAGGTGATTTCCGCGCGCCCCGACGAGGCCGAGATGGATGGTATTCCGCATCACCTGTTCGGCCACGTCCCGGCGGGTGAGCGCTATTCGACCGGTCAGTGGCTGGAGCAGGCCCGGCCTGTCATCGAGGATATCCAGAAGCGGGGGAAGACCGCTGTCGTGGTCGGTGGAACGGGGCTTTACCTGCTCGCGCTGACCGAAGGCCTGTCGGAAATCCCGCCTGTTCCGGAAGATGTGCGCCATGAAGTGCTCGAAATCGCCAAGGCAGACGGGGTGCGCGGCCTGAAGACCCGCTTGCAGGTCGTCGATCCTGAAGCGGCGGCGCGCATCGACGATAATGACCGCCAGCGCCTCGGCCGGGCCTATGAGGTATGGCTGGCGACCGGTACGCCGCTCTCGCGGTTCCAGAACCGGCGTTCCAATCCGGTGCTGAACCCCGACGAATGGCTCGGGATCGCGCTGACGCCGCCGCGCGCGAAGCTCTATGCCCGTATCGACCGCCGCTTCGAAGGCATGCTCATGGAAGGTGCGATGGAAGAAGCCCGCGCGCTTGTCAGCCTCGGAATCGATCCGGAATTGCCGGCGATGAAAGCCCACGGCATGCCCTGGCTGTCCGCCTTCATCCGGGGTGAAATTGACGCTGCGACAGCCGCAGACAATGCCAAGCGCGATACGCGCCGTTATGCCAAGCGCCAGTTCACCTGGATCGGGCGGCAATTTCCCTTCTGGCCCAGAATTCCGTCACCAGACCCGGCAACGCGGCTAAGGGTTGTTTCTGCCCTTTACAAGGAGGTTGACCGCTAGGCTGAGGCAGGTTATGCCCCAATCGCGATTTGGAGGAAACAGCCTTGCGTAAGCAGAAGGTCGTCGTACTTAGTCACCCGTGACCGGCATCATCACATGCTGGCGCGGGTGCGTATGGAAGGGTCTCACTTGAGGCCCTTTTTCATTTCAGGGCGCAGAAAACGTCCAAACGGACAGGACATTTTAGAAGAGCAGAGACCATGGATACCCAGACACTCACGGAGAAAGCGACGAAGACCCGCAAGATGACGGGTGCCGAGATCGTCATTGCTGCGCTGAGAGAGCAGGGGGTCGACACGATGTTCGGCTATCCGGGTGGCGCTGTCCTTCCGATCTATGATGCGCTCTACTCGCAGGACGAGATCCGGCACGTTCTGGTGCGCCATGAGCAGGGTGCCGGCCACGCGGCCGAGGGCTATGCGCGCTCGACCGGCAAGCCTGGCGTTGCGCTGGTGACCTCCGGCCCGGGCGCGACCAACATGGTCACCCCGATTGCCGACGCGATGATGGATTCCATTCCCATGGTGGTGATCACCGGCCAGGTGCCGACCCACCTGATCGGCACTGATGCTTTCCAGGAGTGCGATACGGTGGGCATCACGCGCTGCTGCGCCAAGCACAACTACCTCGTCACCGATGTCGAGGATCTCGCCCGTACGATCCACGAGGCCTTCCTGATCGCCACATCCGGCCGTCCAGGCCCTGTGGTTATCGACATTCCGAAGGATGTGCAGTTCTCGACGGGCACCTATATCGGCAAGGAAGGCGTCTTCAAGCCGACCTACCAGCCGAAGACCGAGCCGTCCAAGCACGCCATTCGCGATGCGCTGGCGCTGATGAAGGCGGCGCGCCGGCCTGTCTTCTATACGGGCGGCGGGGTTGTGAACTCCGGCCCCGAAGCCTCGAAGCTGCTGCGCGAACTGCAGGCGGCGACCGGCTTCCCGCTCACCTCGACCCTGATGGGCCTCGGCGCCTTCCCGGCCAGCCACAAGGACTGGCTTGGCATGGTCGGCATGCACGGGGCCTATGAAGCCAACCATGCCATGCATGACTGCGACCTGATGATCTGCGTCGGCGCGCGCTTCGATGACCGCGTGACGGGCAAGATTTCGGCTTTCTCGCCGGGCTCGAAGAAGATCCACATCGATATCGACCCGTCCTCGATCAACAAGATCATCCGCGTCGACGTGCCGATCGTGGCCGACTGCAAGGCGGCGCTGCAGGCGCTGCTCGATGGCTGGAAGAAGTCGCGCACGAAAGCGCCTGATATCTCCGAGTGGAAGGACCAGATCGAGCGCTGGCGCGAAGTCGACTGCTTTTCCTATCCGGCCAATGACGGCTCGATCCGCCCGCAATATGCCGTTGAGCGCCTCTATGAGCTGACCAAGGACCGCGACACCTATATTTCGACCGAGGTTGGCCAGCACCAGATGTGGGCGGCCCAGCACTACCATTTCGAGGAGCCGAACCGCTGGATGACCTCGGGCGGGCTCGGCACGATGGGCTATGGCCTGCCGGCAGCAGTCGGCATCCAGGCCGCGCACCCCGATAGCCTGGTGATTGATATTGCGGGTGAAGCCTCCGTGCAGATGGTGATGCAGGAAGTCTCGACAGCCGTGCAGCACAGGCTGCCGATCAAGGTGTTCATTCTCAACAATGAATGGATGGGCATGGTCCGCCAGTGGCAGGAGCTGCTGCACGGTGAGCGCTATTCCCACTCCTATTCGGAAAGCCTGCCGGACTTCGTGAAGCTGGCCGAGGCCTATGGCGCCCACGGCATCCAGTGCTCCGATCCAAACGAGCTTGACCAGAAGATCCAGGAGATGATCGACCATGACGGGCCGGTGATCTTCGACTGCCTGGTCACAAAGGCGGAAAACTGCTTCCCGATGATCCCTTCCGGTGCAGCCCATAACGAGATGCTGCTCGGCAGCATTTCCGGGGATGAAATTGACGAAGAAGGCCGTAAGCTGGTCTGACCCTCCAGCACTAGGAATTCAGGCCATGGAAGCAAGTAGCGTGATGGATACGATGCAGAACAACTGGTCACTCGTCGTGACCGTTGTTTCGGCGATATTTGCGATTATCGGGGCGATTGCCTCGCATCTCGAGACGCGGCGCCAGGAGAAGATCCGCGTCGAGACGCTGCGCATGCATGTCGACGGGGCGAGCCTCGACTGGGGCTCAGCCGCCATCGACGTGCTCGGGCGCATGGTGATGTTCGCCAAGACGCGGCGCCAGCAGACCAATGAGCAGTCCTTCCAGACCAACAAGGTCAACCTGATGATGCAGCTTTCCTCGTTGATTGAGCGGGGCCGGATGTTCTTCCCGAACATCGATCCGGAGAAGAAGGGCGCCGAGAAGCATGGGGCCTATCGCGGCTCGCGGCCGCCCATCCTCGATGCGCTCGTCTTTGCGTATTACGAGCTGGAAGCGATGACCCGGGACGACGGCCCGACGGGCGAGAACTCTGCGGCCTTCATAGAGGAGTGCCGCCGTCTTCTGGTCTCCGAACTACAGGCCCATACCGATCCGCGCCGGCGCGACATGATCCTCGGCCGCTATGACAAGCAGCGCCGCAGCCACCGCGAGGAAGCGCTCGGCCACGCCGCCTCCATCAAGAACCGTCTGAAGGCGCGCCGCCCGCACCTCGAAATCGAAGCCCAGCAAGAAGACCCCGAACAGGAAGCCGCATGAGCCAGGAGCCGATCCCCGCAAGCGCCTATGACATGGACCACGTCGAATCGGCCGAAGAGCGCCGGACCCTGGCGGTCCTCGTCGACAATGAACCGGGCGTTCTAGGCAGGGTCGTCGGCCTTTTCTCTGCGCGCGGCTACAATATCGAGAGCCTGACCGTCGCCGAGGTGGATCGCGGCAAGCACCGCTCGCGCATTACCATCGTGACTACTGGTACGCCGCACATGCTCGAGCAGATCGAGGCGCAGCTCCTGCGGCTTGTGCCCGTCGCTGCCGTCATCGATATCACCAAATCGAAGCGCGGCATCGAGCGCGAGCTGGCGCTGGTCAAGGTGGCCGGCAAGGGCGAGAAGCGCGTCGAGGCGCTGCGCATTGCGGAAATCTTCCGCGCGCGCGTCATCGATACGACGAATGAGAGCTTCATCTTCGAGATCACCGGCGCGTCGGACAAGATCGACCAGTTCACCGAACTGATGGAGCCGCTCGGCCTCGTCGAGGTGAGCCGGACGGGCGTCCTCTCCATCCGCCGCGGGAAGGATGCGGGATGAGTGGCCAACTTTGTCCGCTATGTAGAATTGAGGATGATGCGATTTTCAATGAGTGGGCGCAGTACGACAGCGTGTTGATAGACTGTCCGGCATGTTCGAAGTACGTCATTTCTCAATCAGCACTTGCCGATGAACGCAGTGGTCGTTTTTGGACGCCTGTGACTTGCGCTGCGCTTTCTTACCATGTTCGAAATCGAATAGGCGTTCCGCTTTTCCGAGATACTCCGTACCCTTTTGTAAGCAATCCAATACTGACGGAATTAGAAGAGAACGGACTTCGACTACCTTCCAGGCAGAACCAAGTTAACAACGTCATTCGATATTTGGGTGATACAGAGTCTCAGCTCGGCTTCGTTCCAGATGTCTTGCCTGATGGGACGTGGGCTGCCGTTGGCTGTCCATCCCCCTCGTCGTTGGGCGACTTGATGGAAGAGATGAGAGACATTGGATTACTGCATTCACAACTTAAGGTTTCCCGAACCATGGATTCTGGCAGCCGAGCTGCAAGAATTGTTTCGGCCAAACTTACACTACTTGGTTGGGAGCGCTGGGATGACATCCACTCAGGAGCTACAGCGTCAAAGGACGGATTCATTGCAATGCAATTTGGCAATGAACGCTTGGACAAGTTTGTTGAACAATCAATTCAGTCTGCTGTCGCAGAGCACTTAGGTATCCAGATCCACCGAATTGATAGTCCTGGAAAAACGAAAGCCGGCCTCATAGACAACAACATGCGTGAAGCCATCGAGGATGCTTCATTCGTGTTAGTCGAGCTTAGTCACGGCAACCTAGGCGCCTACTGGGAAGCAGGACTTGCTGAAGGTCTAGGAAAACCAGTCATCTATCTTTGCGAGCAAGCCGTCTGGGACGACACCAAAACTCGCCCGCATTTCGACGTGAACCACCGCACCACAATCATGTGGGACGAAGCAAAGCCGGATGAATTTGTCACGACGCTCGTCGCCACCATCAAGAATTCTCTCAGACATCGACAAAACTAACGGAGTTACAGGAAGTGAAAGTCTATTACGAACAGGATGCGGACCTCAGCCTCATCCAGAAGAAGAAAGTCGCCGTCATCGGCTATGGCAGCCAGGGCCATGCGCATGTGCTGAACATGCGCGACAGCGGCGTGAAGGAGGTTGTTGTCGGCCTGCAGGAGGGCTCCGGCTCGCGCAAGAAGGCCGAGGCCGAGGGCCTCAAGGTCATGACGCCGGCCGAAGCGACCAAATGGGCTGATGTCGTGATGATCCTCATCCCGGACGAGAAGCAGGCCGTTCTCTGGGCCAATGAGATCGAGCCGAATGTCCGCGATGGCCAGCACATCATGTTCGGGCACGGCTTCAACATCCACTACAACCTGATCCGCCCGTCCGCGAATGTCGACGTGTCGCTGTCGGCGCCGAAAGGCCCCGGCCACACGCTGCGCGCGCAATACCAGATGGGCTTCGGCCTGCCGGGCCTCGTCGCCATCCATCAGGACGCGACTGGCAGCGCCAAGGATGTCGCGCTCTCCTATTCCAAGGCGATCGGCAACACCCGCGCCGGCGTGATTGAAACGAGCTTCCGCGAAGAGACCGAGACCGACCTCTTCGGCGAGCAGGCCGTGCTCTGCGGCGGTATTGTCGAGCTGATCAAGGCGGGCTTCGAGACGCTGGTCGAGGCCGGCTATGCGCCGGAAATGGCCTATTTCGAATGCCTCCACGAAACCAAGCTCATCGTCGACCTAATCTATGAGGGCGGCATCGCGAACATGAACTACTCGATCTCGAATACGGCAGAGTTCGGCGAGTATGTCTCCGGGCCGCGCGTCATCACAGGCAAGACCAAGGCCGAGATGAAGAAGATCCTGACCGATATCCAGGACGGTACCTTCGCGCGCAACTGGGTTCTCGAGAACCAGGCCGGCGCCCCCGGCTTCCACGCCAAGCGTGCCCGCATGAACGACCACCTCATCGAGGAAGTCGGCGAGAAACTGCGCGGCATGATGCATTGGGCTCAGAACGACCGCCTGGTGGACAAGTCGCGGAACTAGGCACGCTTTGTAGGCCTGTTGAACAATAAAAGGGGCGGCGAGCGGTCTCGCTGCCCCTTTGCTTTCCTGGGGAGAGCCGGGTCTACTCGCCGTTGATGGCGATCTTGCGGGCTTTCGATTCCAGCTCTTTCGGCTTCTTGATCTTCACGGTGAGGACGCCCTTCCGGAAGCTGGTATCGACATCCTTGTCGCCCGGCGCGAAGGGCAGGCGCATGGACCGTTCGAAACGGCCGTAGCTGCGCTCGACGACCCGGCGGTGCTGGTCGTCACCTTCTTCCTTCTCTTCGGTGCGTTCGCCGCGCAGGGTCAGAAGGTCTCCGTCGATTTCGAGGTCGATGTCCTTGTCTTCCATGCCGGGCAGATCAGCCTTGATGACGATGTGCTTGCCGGTTTCGGTGACATCCACACTCGGATTGAACGCGGCCACCTTCGAGAAGGCGGGGCGCCCCATGTCGAAGAACTCGTCCCACAACTGGTCGAAGTCCATTCGAAGGGTGCGGAAGGGATCGAGCATCCCTTTCCTGCTGGTGGCCGGCTGGCCGCCATTCCTGGACGTTGTCAATGAACGAGAACTCATGATTTCACTCCCTTTGCTCAGTGTTGTCCAAAGGGCGGCGTACATATCAGCCGCCACCGCCAAGCTAGGCAGTGGTGGCAAAATTTGAATACGGTGAACTACGGAGGGCCGGGGGCTAGAACCGGTAGGTCAGGCCCAGCTGGACGACCGGGTGGACATCGCCGGTATCGATCCCTTCCTCGAAGCGCTGGCGTTCGCGTTCGAGCTGCTCGAGGACGATGGCATCGCCTGAAAGCGGGCCGCCGGGCGACATCATGGTGACGTCCGGGGTGCCGGAGAAAATGGCGCCAGCCATGACCTTCATGCCGACTCTGCGATCCTGGCGGTGCGTGGAATCAAATCCGAAGCCGACAAAGGGGGCAAGTTTCTCGCCCTTCACGGCGAGTTGCAGGGTCCCGGTCGGGCTCGCCGCACTCTCGCGGGTCACAACTGGTGCATTGTGAGAGTAGGCGAGATCGCCGCGCGTCTTGTCGCCGGTGTAAAGCCCGCCGGAGATCACGAAGCTGTTCCTGAAGGGGCGGACATCGACAAAGGTGCCGAGATTCTTGAACTCCAGGTCGTGGCTTTCCGGGTCCGGTTCGGCGGCGGGGCGCTGCGGCTCGAGGCGGATGACCTGCGCGGTGGCGCGCAGTTCGACATAATCGTTGATCTCGACCTGGGTTTCGAGCGCTTGCGGAACCAGGGCCAGCGGCGCGCTTCCCGAAGACTGCGCCGAAACCTGTCCGATGGCGGTGCACGCTAGGCCTGCGATCACTGCGAGTCTTCTGACAAGCGCGGTCATGACTGTTCCCCGACATAACAACATGTCCTTGGGGAAGCCTGTGGGCAATTCGTGAACAAGACGTTAGCGCCTGAGGGGGATTTCCCCTCAGGCGCGAATTTTTGTTCGCCTGGTGCCCTTTATGGGCGAGTGTTCCGATCAGAACCGGTAGGTCAGGCCGACCTGCACCACCGGATAAAGCTCGAAATCATCGACTTCGTCCTGAAGGTTCTGGCGCTCTTCCTCCAGGGCGGCCTGGAAGTCCGGGTCGTCGGACAGCGTGCCGCCGGTCGATGTGAGCGTGATCTCCGGCGAGCCGGACATCATCGCGCCGGCCAGGATCTTGAAGCCCCAGCGGCCATCGCCCTGGAACGTCGTGTCGAAGCCAAGGCCGGCGAACGGCGCGACATTGTCAGCGTCCGCACCGAGATTGAGCGTGCCGGTCTCGGCACCTGTGAAGGTCCCGTTGCCAACCTCCACGGTGCCGGTCGGCATGGCGGTGCCTTCAAGCTGCTTGTCACCGAAATAGGCGCCGCCCGTAATCACGAAGCTGTTCGATAAGGGACGCAGGTCGACAAAGGCGCCGGCATTGTTGAAATCGAGGTCGGCGTCGTAGTCGATATCGTCATAGGTCTCGTCGACGCCGAAGGAGAGATAGTTCACATTGCCGCGCAGGCCGAGCCAGCTCGTCACCTCGACCTGCACTTCTGCCGTGCCGCCGGTTGTCCCGCCGCCAAGCCCGATAGCCACATCGGCGCTGGAAGGGGCGGCTGCGAAAAGGGCAAGTGTTGCGGCTGTCCAGCCAAACTTCTGGATGATCATGATGACGGGCTCCTCATTCTGACAAGTGTCCCGGCCGCAATGTGGCGGCCTTTCGTGACTGGAAGGTTACCTTGATCAGCGACAGCTGCATTGCTGCCGCATTTGCAGGTGACAAACAGGCTGAAGCCAATGGGGCCGGGGCTGCCAGCAGGCGCATCATCGCCAGAGGAGACCGACGATATGAAATTCCCAACCCTTGCGGCCCTTGCCGGCCTGTCTGCTACCCTGGCCTTCGGTGCTGTGGCGGAGACCAATATGGCGCCCGGCCTCTGGGCCTATGATGCGTCGGCTGCGCTCGGTCCGATCCCGATGCGGGACCAGGGTACGCATTGCGTTGATCCGGACATGTCGGAAGCCTCCTATGAGAGCCTCTTCAACGACATCAATCCCAATTGCCAGATTACGAACGGGCGCGAAGCTGCGGACGGGTACCACTTCACCCTGGCCTGCTCGGGCGGACCGGATGGAGAACTGAAAGGCCGGCTTATCGTCAATGCCGATGATGCCACACTCAACGCGACCGGCTGGACAGGCGCCCGCGGCAGCCGTGTGCCCGTCTTCCTGTCAGCCTCTGCAAGAAAGCTTGCGCCGTCCTGCGGTTAGACAAGCCCTGCCTGATGGGGCGAGTGCAAAAATTTGCAAAAATAACGCAAGATTTTCCAATCTCTGAGGTGGACGATTCGGTCTCCGGTCTTTAAGGGATGGTTGCGCAACCATTTCGGAAAGTCGGGCGCCAGCGGCTTTGACAGCTTTCAGCCCGGCCCATACACAATCGGGGCTCATGGCGAAATTTATTCCCGTCGATACGTTCGACATCATCATCTTCGGCGGCACCGGTGACCTGTCCCGGCGCAAGCTGCTCCCGGCGCTCTACCACCGTTTCGTCGATGGTCAGATCCCAGAAGATTCCCGGCTCGTCGGTGTCTCGCGCTCGGAAATGAGCGACAAGGAATTCCGCGCCTTCGCAAAGGATGCCTGCCAGGAATCGACTGGCAAGGACTTCGACAGCGAGCAGTGGAAGGCGTTTGAAAAGCTGCTGAAGTACATCGCGATGGATGCCACCGATCCGGACGCGGACTGGGATACGCTGAAGGCGGCGCTCGGCCAGGATGGGCGCCCGTCGATCTTCTATCTCGCCGTGACGCCGAAAATCTATGTCGCGATCTGCGAATCCATCGGCAAGGCCGGCCTGGCGGGCGGCGATGCCCGCGTCGTCCTGGAAAAGCCGATCGGGACCGACCTTGAATCGGCCAAGGCGATCAATGCCGGTGTCGGCGCGGTCTTCAGCGAGGACCGCATCTACCGGATCGACCATTATCTCGGCAAGGAAACCGTCCAGAACCTGCTCGTGCTGCGCTTCGGCAATACACTGTTCGAGCCGCTCTGGAACCGCACGGCAATCGACCACATCCAGATCACGGTGTCCGAAAGCGTCGGCGTCGGTGACCGGGCTGGCTATTACGATACGGCCGGCGCCATCCGCGACATGGTGCAGAACCACCTCCTGCAGCTCCTCTGCCTGATCGCGATGGAGCCGCCAAACTCGATCGAGGCCGACGAAATCCGCACCGAGAAGATCAAGGTGCTGAACGCGCTGCGCCCGATGGACGCCAAATGCGTTGGCCGCGACACGGTGCGCGCGCAGTACGGGCCGGGCACGATCGATGGCAAACAGGTGAAGGGCTATCTGGAAGAGCTTGAAAGCGGCGAGAGCCAGACCGAGACCTTCGTGGCCGTCAAGGCCTGGGTCGACAATTGGCGCTGGGCGCGCGTGCCTTTCTACCTGCGCACCGGCAAGCGGATGCGCTCGCGCCATTCGGAGATCGTCGTCCAGTTCCGCGAAGCGCCGCACGCCATGTTCGGCGAGGAGCAGGCCCATTCCAACCGGCTGATCATCCGCCTGCAGCCAGACGAAGGCGTGCAGCTCTACGTCCAGATCAAGGAGCCCGGCCCCGGCGGGCTGCGCGTCCAGTCGCTGCCCCTGAACCTCTCCTTCGCTGAATCCTTCCAGGTCAGGTATCCTGACGCCTATGAGCGCCTGCTCATGGATGTGGTGCGCGGCAACCTCGCGCTCTTCATGCGCCGCGAGGAAGTCGAGGAGGCGTGGGAGTGGGTCGATGGCCTGCTGGACGCCTGGGCCGATGCGAAGGTGCCGATGTACACCTATTCGGCCGGTCTTGAAGATGGCCCGGTCGAAGCCCGCATGCTGCTCAGGGAAGATGACCGCGACTGGTGGAGCAACGGAAAATGACAACACTGCACCCGAAACTGAAAGAGGTCACCGAGCGGATCGAGGCGCGCTCGAAGGAGACCCGCGCTGCCTATCTGGAGCTGATCCGGGGCCGTAAACCGGACGGGTTTGCCCGCCAGAAGCTCGCCGATGGCAACCTTGCCCACGCTTCGGCTGGCTGCGCGGTGATGGACAAGACGCAGCTGCTTGGCGCGAGCTGGCCGAATATCGGGGTCATCACCGCCTATAATGACATGCTCTCGGCGCATGCGCCTTATGAGCACTATCCCGAGATTCTCCGTGACGAGGCCCGCAAGGTGAATGCGACCGCGCAGGTCGCGGGCGGCGTGCCGGCTATGTGCGATGGCGTGACCCAGGGCCAGCAGGGCATGGAGCTGTCGCTCTTCTCGCGTGACGTGATCGCGCTCGCCTCCGGTGTGTCGCTCAGCCACGACATGTTCGATGGCGCGCTGCATCTCGGCATCTGTGACAAGATCGTCCCGGGCCTGATGATCGCCGCGCTGCGCTTTGGTTGGCTGCCGCATGTCTTCGTGCCCGGCGGACCGATGCCGTCCGGCCTGCCAAACCCGGAAAAGCAGCGCATCCGTCAGGAATATGCGCTCGGCAAGGTTGGCCGCGATGCGCTGCTCAAGGCCGAGTCCGAGAGTTATCACAGCCCCGGCACCTGCACCTTCTATGGGACGGCCAATTCCAATCAGATGCTGATGGAAGTGATGGGCCTGCACATTCCGGGGGCCGCCTTCGAGAATCCGGGCACGCCGCTGCGCGAAGCGCTGACCCGCGCCGCGGTTCGCCGTGTTGTCGAGCTGACCGTCAAGCGCGACTACACGCCGATGGGCGAGATGATCGACGCCCGCAGCTGGGTCAATGCCATGGTCGGCCTGATGGCAACCGGCGGATCGACCAATCATGCCCTGCACATTCCTGCCATGGCAGCGGCCTCGGGCTACCAGATCACGCTTGAGGATTTCGAGGATGTCAGCGCGGTGACCCCGCTGCTTTGCCGCATCTATCCCAATGGTCCGGCCGATGTGAACCACTTCCAGGCCGCTGGCGGGATGAGCTTCGTGATGAAGGAGCTGCTCGAGGCCGGCCTGCTCAACGGGGAGGCGAAGGGCGTCATGGGCCCGCTTTCCGAACATGCGAAAGAGCCGTGGCTGAAGGATGGCGAACTGGCTTTCCGTAACGCGCCTGAGAAGAGCGGCGATCTCGACATCGTCCGCCCGGCCTCGGACCCGTTCCAGCCCGAAGGCGGCCTGCGCATGCTGGACGGCCCGCTCGGACGCGGCGTTATCAAGGTCTCCTCGGTCAAGCCGGACCGGATGGTGATCGAAGCCCCGGCCCGCGTCTTCGACACGCAGGAGGCCCTCAAGGAGGCCTTCAAGAATGGCGAGCTGGACCGGGATGTTGTCGCCGTCGTCCGCTTCCAGGGACCGGCCGCCAATGGCATGCCGGAACTGCACGCCCTGTCGCCAGCGCTCGGCGCCCTGCAGGACAAGGGTTTCCGCGTCGCACTCGTCACCGACGGGCGGATGTCGGGTGCAAGCGGCAAGATCCCGGCGGCGATCCATGTCGGCCCGGAAGCGGCCCGTGGCGGGGCCCTGGCGCGGGTGCAGGATGGTGATGTCATCCGCCTCGATGCCGAAACCGGCCGTCTCGACATTCAGGTGCCTGAAGACGAATTCAAGGCGCGTGAACCTGCTGTCTACCGGCCGAACATCCTCGGGCAGGGGCTGGGCCGAGAGATGTTCGCGGCCTTCCGGGATAATGCCGGTCGCCCGGAGTCGGGTGGCAGCCTGTTTGACTTTTTCATGCCAGCCGGGGGCTGAGGCTCATGTCTGAACCCGTACTGGTCGGCGATATCGGCGGCACCAATGTCCGCTTTGCGCTCGCGCGCCGCGGCTTTGCCGGACACTGCACTGTCTCGGATATCTCCGTCATGCCGGGTGATGATTTCGAGACTTTCGACGAGGCGCTGAATGTCTACATTCGGCAACTTGGATCGCGTACGCCGCCACAGGCGCTGATTGCGCTGGCCGGGCCGGTCGATGAAGGCAAGGTGCAGCTGACCAATCGCGACTGGATTGTCGATGCCAGGCGGCTTGAGGCCAATACCGGGCTGAAGCGTGTGCGGCTGGTCAATGACTATGCGGCCATGGCCCGTGCGATCCCGGAATTGCCCGAAAGTGACTTCCAGCTGCTCCAGAAAGGCGACTGCGACGAAGAGGACCGCGACCCGATCCTCGTCTGCGGCCCCGGAACGGGCGTCGGCATGGCCACGCTGATCCCTGTCGGCAACCAGGGCTGGAAAGTTCTGACCGGCGAAGGCGGGCATGCAGCGTTTGCCCCTTATGACGACCGTGAATGGGCGCTTGCGAAGAAGCTGCACGAAACGCATGGCTATGTCTCGCGCGAGCTCGTCCTGTCAGGCTCGGGGCTCAATGCGGTTCACAAGGCCCTGTGCGAGATTGACGGCGTGGCCTGGGAAGAGCTTCCGCCGCAAGAGATCATGGACCGCGCGCTGAAGGGCGACCGCATCTGCCGCGACATCTGCGAAATCCGCGCACGCGGCACGCTGTATTTCGTTGGCGATGCCGCACTGATGAACGGCACGCGCGGCGGGGTCGTGATCACCGGCGGCGTTGCCGAGCGGCTGGCAGACTGGATCGCCGCCCCTGAAGCGCTCGAGCGCTTCAATACGCGCGGGCCGATGAGCAAATACATGACACCCATACCCATCCGGCTCTTGCTCTCTGGCGAGGCCGCGTTAGTGGGGGCAGCAGCGCTGCATTTCGACGAAGGGGCTGCAGGATGAAAACGATGACCGCCTTTCGCGCCGCGATCGAGAAGGCGCCTATTGTGCCGGTTCTCACCGTGTACGAAGCCGACCATGCCGAACCGCTGGCCGAAGCCCTCGCCAAAGGCGGCCTGACCGCTGTCGAGGTCACGTTGCGCACGCCGGCCGCGCTGGACGTCATCCGGATCATGGGCGAGGCCCAGCCGGACTTGCTGGTCGGCGCCGGTACGATCATTTCCGAAGGCGATGTCGATGCGGCGCTTAAAGCCGGCTCGGACTTCCTCGTCACGCCGGGCACCTCGCCCCTCCTTCTGGATGCGCTTGGCAATCATGACGGTGTCATCCTGCCGGGTGTCTCCACCACCAGTGAGGCCATGGCCCGGTTCGATGAAGGCTATGGCGTGATGAAATTCTTCCCGGCCGAAGCGGCTGGCGGCGCGAATTTCCTGAAGTCGCTGTCTGGCCCGCTGCCACATATGGATTTCATGCCGACCGGTGGCATCACGCCCCGCAACGCTGGCGACTATCTCTCGCTTCCCAATGTCATAGCGGTCGGCGGTTCATGGCTTGCGACCAAGGACGAGATGGCGAAAGGCGACTGGGCGGCGATCGTTGAAAAGGCGAAAGACGCGGTCAGGATTGGCCGCGGGGCCTGATCATTCCGGAAGGTCGCTGGCGGGCAGTCCGGTTTCCCGCCGCGTGCGGAACCGCCCCTGAAACGCGACAATCAGGCAGCTGGCAATGATGATCGCCGCGCCGGCCCAGAGCGTCCAGCCCGGCCATTCGTCGAAAAAGGCGAGGCCGAAAATCGCACTCCAGATGAGGGCCGTGTATTCCAGAGGGGCGAGCTGCTGGGCCGGCGCGCGGGCATAGGCCAGCGTCATCAGGAACCAGACCGAGTAGCCGAGCACGCCAAGCACCAGGAAAAGCGGGATCGAGGCGAGCGCCGGGAATCCGAACAGGCCGACCGTCACCGGAAGCATTGCAATGGCGGGCACGACATTGGTGAACATGGCGATCGTGGTCGCGTCTTCCTTCGTGGCGCGCATGCGCAGCAGGACGAGGACGAAAGCATAGCCGACGGTGGATGAGAACAGTGCGACAAGGCCAAGCGTACGATTGGTCTCGCCCGGCGTTACGCCCAGTCCGCCCGGCTCCCAGACGGCGAGCGCCACCCCACCAAAGCCGAGCAGTGTGGCACCGACAGTGATCAGGCTGATCTTCTCCCCGATCATGACCCGCGCGACAGGCGCGACCAGCAGGGCAGCGGTAAAGCCGAGCGCGGTTGCTTCCGCCAGTCTCAGCTGGGTCAGCGCGTAGAAGAAGGTGAAGGCGCAGAACAGCTGCAGGAGGCCCCGCATCGTGTGAAACCGGATGGCCTCGCCCGATGGCGCCGGGCGGCGCTTGGCGCGGAACACGGCGAAGGCGAGAATGCCGCCGAACAGGAAGCGCCAGGCCAGCAGATGGTGCAGGCCTGCGCCCGGCGCGACGCCCTTCACCAGCGCGTCGATGCCACTGCCCATGGCAATGGCGATGACGGCGATCAGGAGCGGCGCGGAGAGAAGGCGGGCGAACATCCGGCGGACATAGCGCCGAGTCCGGACGGGCGGAAGAGCCGATCAGCGGCACGGCCCGCCTATCGCGAACCTCAGGAGGTGATGCTGGCAGCCTTGGCCGGCGTCAGGCTTTCGCGGACCTCAGCGGCAATCTCATAGGATCGCATACGCTTGTCCTCATCAAAGATGTGGGAGGCAAGGATCAGCTCGTCAGCACCCGTCTCGTCGATGAAGGCCTGGACCTTCCGCTTCACCGTCTCGGGCGACCCGATGGCCGAGCAGCTCAGAACCTGATCGAGCATCACGCGCTCATGCGGCTGGATCTCTGCATCGAAAGACGGATCGGGCGGGGCCAGCCGGGTTGGCGTGCCGCGCCGCAGGTTTACGAAAGTCCGCCGCAGGGATGAGGCGATATGGTCGGCCTCGGCGTCCGTTTCAGCGGCGATCATGTTGTAGCCGAGCATGACATAGGGCTGCTTGAGCTGCTCTGATGGCTGGAAGGTCTGCCGGTAGATCGAGACGGCCTGCTTCATCATGCCTGGCGCAAAGTGCGAGGCAAAAGCATAGGGCAGGCCGAGATGCGCAGCGAGCTGGGCGCCAAAGGTCGACGAGCCGAGAATCCAGAGCGGGATTTTCGTACCGGCGCCCGGAACGGCCTTTACGCGCTGGCCGGGCTGGACATCGTCGAGCCAGGCCTGCAACTCGACAACCTCCTTGGGGAACCGGTCCTCGCCGCCGACCAGTGTCCGGCGCAGGGCGTGCGCAACGGCCTGGTCCCCGCCCGGCGCGCGTCCGAGCCCCAGATCGATGCGCCCCGGATAGATGGCTTCAAGGGTCCCGAACTGTTCGGCCACCATGATCGGCGCGTGGTTGGGCAGCATGATCCCGCCAGCGCCGAGGCGGATGCGCTCGGTGTCCTGTCCGGCATGCGCGATCATCACGGCCGTCGCGGCACTGGCGATGCCGGGCATGTTGTGGTGTTCAGCGAGCCAGTAGCGATTGTAGCCGGTCCGGTCTGCATGCGTGGCAAGCCGGCGGGCGCGGGCCAGCGCGTCCTGGGCATCGCTGCCTTCGACAATGGGGGCGAGGTCGAGAATGGAGAAGGGTATCATGCGCGTCTATCTATGCACGCGCGGGCCGGTTCTCAATCGTGAAACTGGCCGGTTGGGCGAAACTTCAGGCTGCGCTCTTTGTGGTGGTCTTCGGCTTCCGGGCGCTGGCAACCTTGTTACGGCCCGTGTTTTTCGCCTGGTACAGCATGGCATCAGCCTCTTCCAGGCAGGCTTCAAGGCTGCGATTGGCCTGCAGCGGTGCGACGCCGAAGCTTGCCGTGACAATGGCCGAACGGTCCTTATAGGACATCTTCGTCTTTTCGATGCGGCGGCGCAGCCTGTCGCAGACAGATTCGGCCTGCTCGAGGGTCAGGTTGCTCAACAGGATCACGAACTCCTCGCCGCCCCACCGGCCAAGCCTGTCGAAGGGCCCGCGCAGTTCGGTATGGCTGATGCTGGCGATCTCGGTCAGAACCTTGTCGCCGAAGGCATGGCCGTACATGTCGTTGAACTGCTTGAAGTGGTCGAGGTCGAACAGCGCGATGGCTGCAGTGTGCTTGGTGCGCTCCATGCGGGCCAGTTCTTCATGCGCCAGCTTTTCGAAGGAGCGGCGATTGAGCAGCCCGGTCAACGGGTCGGTCGACGCCATGGCTCGAAGCGTCATCTGGTAGCGGTCGGACCGGAACTGGTTTTGCGCTGCCAGCGCGCCCATCGGTCCGGCGACGCATGTCGCAATCAGGACGGTCGTGGAGATGAACTCGTGATTGTCCGAAGGGACATGGCCGTATTCAGCGATGAGAACAGCGAAAATCGTCGCCAGCGAAAGTGCCGCCGTCAGCACAAACACGAAAAAGGTGATGGCGCGAACCATCGCGCCAGATCCCGCTTCGAGAAGTTTGTATTCCCGTTCCATGCGCCCTTTCTAGCAGTCGAATGCGAAAATCTGCGTAAGGCAGTTTCGAAAATTTCATCTAATTTGGCCGGGATGGCATCAGGCGCAGGGGCAGGCGGGCCCGGCGGGCGTCTTTTTGACCGCTGGTATTATCCTCGTGCAGGACGAGTACTGCGGCTGTCGGCGTGTCGACTTCAAAGTCCAGTGCGCCGGTGAAACCGACCGGATCGGTGGTCATCCAGTTTCCGGTCGACTGGGCGATGCTTTCAGCAAGGACCCGTCCATCGTTTGTGCGCAACTCGATCGGAAAACTGCCCTCGAAATACCAAGGGCCGGGCACAGATCCGGACAGCTTGAGCGGGGTCCTGATTTCGGCGTTTGGGGCAGGCGCATCGATTTGCATGCCGTCCGGAAGACTTGGTTCGCGCACAGTTTCATCCGAAGGCGTGACAGGGCTGCTGGAAGGGGGAGATTCCCCTGAGCAGGCCACACAGACAGCAGCAAGCGCAGTCAGTGAAAGGCGGAGGGGCATTTTCAGTCCTCTTTTGGATTGCCGATGGGCGTCATGAAACTCAGTTCGTGGCCGTCCGGGTCCTTGAGGTGGAAGTAGCGCTCCATCCATGGCGCATCGCGCGGGGTGAAATCGGTCTCGATTCCGGCCTCCGTAATGGCGGCATGGAAGGCGTCGACGTCAGCCACTTCGAAAATGGCGCGGCCCCAGAATCCGGGCGGTGCATGGCCGGTTTCGGTGGTCAGGTTCAGCGCGGTCGGGCCGGCCCAGAGCGTCGAGAAACTGGCTTCCGGCCCGCCATAATCGAGCCGGAAGCCAAGCGTCTGGTAGAACGCGACAGCCCGGGCCATGTCGCGCGTCGACAGGGTCAAAGCGCTGATGCCGCGATGGACTTCAGACGAGGTCATCGGGGCTAAAGCCCCCGGCGGTCCGGGAAACCGTAACCGCGGGCGCGTTCGCAAGCCCAGGTGTCGCCATCGGCACAGGCCTGCTGGATCAGCTGCTTGCCTTCATCGCGGCGCATGTCGCCACCCTGTCCGCGATACAGCATCGACCCATAGCCTGCGCAGCCGCGAGCGTGATCGAGGTCGCAGGCCTGCTTGTACAGCTTGCGGGCATAAGGCAGGTCTTCATTGCCATCGAGGCCCTTGAAGCTCGTATAGGCCTGCTGCATGCAGCTGTCGGCATCGCGGCCCTCGAAACAGGCCCGGTCATAAAGGGCCTGGGCAGCGTCATAATCCTGTTGGGCGCCAAGGCCCTTGCGATCCAGGTCGGCCAGCTTGCGGCAGTTGCGCGCCCAGACGGCGGTCTGGCGGCTCTCGTCTTCGCACGCGGCCTTGTAGCGTTCGCGGGCATCGTCATACCAGCCTCGCTTGACCGCCCTGTCGGCATAGAGCTCGTCGGCATCCGGGCTGGCAACCTGTTCACGCCCGAACTGGGCAGACGCGGCTGGGGCCAGCGAGATCGCGGCAATGACCGTCAACAGGAGGATGAGAAGTCGTGGGGTCATGTTTTGTCTCCGCATAATGCAACACAATAACACATAAAAATGAGGCTGCATTCTGACGAGACGCATGGAAAGGCTGCATGTTCAGCGACGCAAAACTTTTTCCGCCATGGCTGACACGTTGCGGAAAATGCGCAACAAGAGGCCGCAGAATGCGTCAGGACGCATCGAGAATGCAGGAGGATTCCATGAAGACGTTCGATTGGCTTGCGGCTGGAACAGCTGCGTTGCTGCTGACGGCCTGTGCCAACCAGAAGACAGAAGGCCTGCCGCCTGCTGTCGCGCCGCCGCCGCCGATAGCCGCCGTGAGCGGGGCCGATATGGCCGCGATCGACGCCGCCATTGCCAGTCCCGACCGGCCGGAGACGGATGTCGAGCGCGACGAGATGCGCAAGCCGGCCGAAGTGATCGAATTCATGGCACTGCAACCCGGCGAGACCGTCCTCGAAATGGAAGCGGGTGGCGGCTATTTCACGGAAATCCTGTCCGGCTACCTCGGCGCCGACGGCAAGCTCTACATGCAGAATCCGGCCGCTTTTGACACCTTCCTCGGCGATTCCGCGACCATGCGCGCCGACCGGCTTTCGAATGTCGAATACATGAAGTCGGATTTCGACGAGCTGCCGCTGGACGATGGCGCCGTTGATGTCGTGACCTGGTTCCAGGGGCCGCATGAGCTCTGGTACACGCCCGAAAGCGGCGAGGCTCTGGTCGGCAATATCGATGCGACCTTCCCGGAAATCCTGCGCGTGCTGAAGCCGGGCGGAAGTTTTGTCGTTCTCGATCACCGTGCCTCGGCCGGGACGCCTGCGACTTCCGGCGGCGACACGCACCGGATCGACCCGCAGGTCGTCAAGGATATGGCCGAGGAGGCTGGTTTCGTGTTTGTGGCCGAAAGCGATCTCTTCGTGAACCCGGCCGATGACCTCGACGCCAACGTCTTCGACCCCAAGGTGCGCGGCATGACCGACCAGTTCCTGCTGAAGTTCGAGAAGCCGGAAGCGGCGCCGGAATAACACACGCCCGGCCCTACCGGCAGCGGCAAGTGACCGTCTCCGCTTGACGGCCCATGCGCGCTGGAGGAGACGAACGGCGATGAATACACCGGTCGAACAGATCCCTGCCACGCGGTCACGCAAGGCGCTCTGGCTCGGTCTCGCCTTTGGCGGGGCCGTCATCGCCCTGTTCATCCTCGGCAAGACCGGAGTGATCGGCTCGCTGGAAGCATTCATCGCCGAGATGCAGCAGCTGGCAGATACGCCCTGGGCGCTGCCGGCTGTGATTGCGCTCTTTGTCGGCGCGGCTTTCATCGGCATGCCGCAATTCGGACTGATCGGCGCAGCCGTTGTCGCGTTCGGGCCCGTCCATGGCGCGCTGTACTCATGGATTGCGACGCTGGCATCCGGCACGGTCACCTTTTGGTTGGGCCGGTTCAGCGGACAGGCGGCTGTGGCGCGGTTCTCTGGCGACCGGGCGAAGCGGTTTACCCAGTTCGTCAGCCGGAATGCCTTTGCGGCCAGCGCCATCGTGCGAAACGTGCCCACCGGCCCGTTCCTGATCGTGAACATGGCGTTCGGCGCCGTGCGGGCCAATTTCCTCGGTTACCTCGCGGGCATGGCGGTGGGGATCATTCCGAAGATCCTGCTCGTGACATTTGCCGGCCAGAGCTTGATGGCGGCCATGCGCGGTTCTCCGCTGATCGCAGCGGCCCTCGCCCTTGCGGCGGTGGCGGTTTTTGGCGGGCTTTGGCTGTATGCGCGCCGGCGGCGCCAGAATGGGAATTTTATTGCTGCAACGCAGTCCGAACCGGTTGACAGCGGCGCGGAGAAGACTGATTAGTCCCCTTATGCGCAAGAACTTGCCCCTCATCAGGCTAACAAGCCTTCTGCTTACCGGCCCCTGGCCGGTTGCCGCCGGAGATTGATGTCCGGCGCCTGGCCAGGGGAACCCATCAAGCCACGTACTCACGTACCCGTTCAAAGCGTTTCCAACAGGCCAGACCGATGAGTGATAAAGACCGGATCCTGATTTTCGATACAACCATGCGCGATGGCGAGCAGTCGCCCGGCGCGTCCATGACCCACAAGGAAAAGCTCGACCTCGCCGAAATTCTCGAGGCGATGGGCGTCGACATTATAGAGGCCGGCTTTCCGAACTCCTCACAGGGTGATTTCGAGGCTGTCAGCGAGATTGCGCGGCGCTCGAAGTCGGCCACGATCTGCGGTCTCTCCCGTGCGACGGAAAAGGATATCCAGCGGTGCGGCGATGCCGTGCGCCATGCCGCGCGTCCGCGTATCCATACCTTCATTTCGACCAGCCCGGTCCACATGAAGCACAAGCTCCAGATGGGCCCGAATGCCGTCCTCGAAGCAGTCGGCCATTCGGTCTCCTTTGCCCGCAACCTTGTCGATGATGTCGAATGGTCGCCCGAGGATGCCACGCGCACCGAATTCGACTTTCTGTGCAAGTGCATCGACGCTGCCATCACATCAGGCGCGACGACGATCAACGTGCCTGACACGGTCGGCTACATGCACCCGGAAGAGTATGGTGCCCTGATCCGCAGCCTGCGTGAAACGATCCCGAATTCCGACAAGGTCATCTGGTCGACCCACTGCCACAATGACCTTGGCCTGGCTGTCGCCAACTCGATTGCCGGGGCGCAGAATGGCGCGCGCCAGATCGAGTGCACGATCAACGGCCTTGGCGAACGGGCCGGCAATGCTGCGCTCGAGGAAGTCGTCATGGCGTTCAAGGTGCGCGGCGACTCGTTGCCCTTCGAGACCGGCATCGACACGACGCGCCTGGCCCGGGCCAGCCAGATGGTCAGCCGCATCACCGGTTTCCCGGTCCAGTACAACAAGGCCATCGTCGGCAAGAACGCCTTCGCCCATGAAAGCGGCATCCACCAGGATGGCATGCTGAAGAATACCGAGACCTACGAGATCATGAAGCCGGAAGATGTCGGCGTCTCGAAGTCCTCGCTGGTCATGGGCAAGCTGTCGGGCCGCAATGCCTTCCGCGACAAGCTGAAGATGCTGGGCTATGAGCTCGACCCCGATTCGCTGAATGAGGCTTTCCGCCGGTTCAAGGACCTTGCCGACAAGAAGAAACACGTCTTCGACGACGATATCCTGGCCCTGGTTGATGACCAGCTCTCGGCTATGGGTGAGCGAGTTGCTTTCCGCAGCCTGCGTGTGATCGCTGGCTCCGAAGGCCCGCAGACCGCGGATCTCAAGGTGCTGGTCGACGGCGAGGAAAAAACCGCCAGCTGCCAGGGCAACGGCCCGGTGGATGCTGTCTTCAACGCCATCCGCGCGATTGTGGATCACAAGGCCAAGCTCGATCTGTTCCAGGTTCACGCCGTGACCGGCGGTACCGATGCGCAGGCGGAAGTCAGCGTCCGGCTGAATGGCGAGGGCGTGATGGCTGTCGGGCGGGCCTCCGATCCCGATACGCTGGTCGCCAGCGCCAAGGCCTATATCCACGCGCTGAACAAGCTTGAAGCGCGCCGGCTGAAGCGGCTCGCCGCCTGACAGCGCGGGCCGTCCGGTTCGCAATGCGGGGCTGATGGCTCATATCAGAGTGACGAACAGTGAATATGGCGCGGGGTGATGCATGTCCCCCGTGCCTCAGGCCTTTTGCTGGCTTGAAGAAAGGATTTGAAATGACCCCACTTCGTATCACCGCCTTCGCGACGCTGCTTGCAATGTCGGCTGCGTGTGCCAGCGCGCCGGAGCCGGTCGTGCCGGCCGATCCCGTCGAGCGCGCCGAACTCAAGGTGAACGAATTGGAGGCGCGCCTGATGAAGGCGGAGAAAGACCTCGTTGCCGCACGCAAGGACGTCGATGAAGCGCGCGAGCGCGTGAAGAAGGCAGAGAACCGCCTGGCTGAGGCCAAGGGCGACGTCACCAAGGCGGAGACGAAAGTCCAGCAGGCGAAGAAGGCACTCGACAAGGCGCGGGTCGATCTGGATGACGAACTGCGCAAAACCGGCGTGACAGGATCCGCCGACAATTAGGGCCCGCGGCCGGGCAATCTCTTTACGAAGCGTGAAAACACCCGAATCAGGGAAAACGTTTCGTTTGCGAAATGAAAATGGCTTGCAGGACGGTCGGCCCCGGATCGCCCGTCATTGCTATGGTTTTGCGAAAAGGAACGAAGCGTTCCTTCTGTCAACAGTCTTTCTCTTGCGTTAAGAGTGTGGAAACGGCATTGGTGTATAGGGGCTGATCATGATCGGACACATGCGTGTGGCGAGATGGCTCGCCGCACCAGACAAAAAAGCGGCATAAACATGATCGGTAGCCTTCTCGGCATGCTTTCCACGGACATGGCCATTGACCTCGGGACAGCGAACACGCTCGTCTACGTCAAGGGCCAGGGCATCAAGCTCGATGAACCCTCCGTGGTTGCCTACATGAACCAGGGCGGCCGCAAGGTCGTCTATGCGGTCGGCAACCAGGCCAAGCAGATGCTCGGCAAGACGCCGCTGAACATGGAAGCCATCCGGCCCATGCGCGATGGTGTGATCGCGGACTTCGAAGTCGCCGAGGAGATGATCAAGCACTTCATCCGGAAAGTGCACAATCGCCGCGCCTTCGTTTCACCGCTGATCATCATCTGCGTGCCGAGTTCGGCCACCAACGTCGAGCGCCGCGCGATCCACCAGTCCGCGCTGGCCGCCGGTGCCCGCGAGGTACAGCTGATCGAAGAGCCGATGGCGGCCGCCATCGGGGCCGGCCTGCCGATCGAGGAGCCGGCCGGTTCGATGGTCGTCGATATCGGTGGCGGCACGACCGAGGTCGCCGTGCTGTCGCTGGGCGGTATCGTCTATTCGCGTTCGGTCCGTGTGGGCGGCGACAAGATGGACCACGCCATCATGAACTATCTGCGCAAGGCCAAGCAGATCATGATCGGCGAGATGTCGGCCGAACGCATCAAGAAGGAAATCGGCTCGGCCAAGGCGCCAGACAGTGGCGACGGGCTGACCGTGACGGTTCGCGGACGGGGTTCGACGGACGGCGTGCCGAACGAGGTTGAAGTCACCGAAGCGATGATGGCCGAAGCGCTGGCCGATCCGGTAGGCGAGATCGTCGAGGCGATCAAGCTGGCGCTGGAAGCCATGGCGCCGGAACTGGCGGCCGACATTGTCGACCGTGGTATCGTGCTCACAGGTGGTGGTGCCCTGTTGCGCAACCTGGACGTGGTGATCCGCGAGCAGGCCCAGCTGCCTGTCATGATCGCGGACGATCCGCTGAAATGCGTCGCAAACGGGTGTGGTTATGTGCTCGAGAACCTCGTGCGCATGAAGAACGTGCTGTCACCGGAAGTGTGACACCGCAGCCTGACTGAAATGGCAGTTGCGGAAACAGGCGGTTCACCTCAATCTTAGGAGAGTGGTCGGAGGCCAGAAGGGACGTCCATGGCCCGTATGCGAGGAAAACGACTGAAGGGGCGCCCTCTGCGGCGCTACGCCCTTTTTGTTGCCCTCGCCGGCCTGTTCGGCATCCTGCTGCTGCAGACCTCTCCGCGACTCAGATCCATGATCGATCCGGCCCGCACCGTTGCGGCCGACCAGCTGGCAAGCTCTGCCCGGCCGGGCCTCTGGGACAGGATTACCGGCACATCGGCCCGTGAGGCGCGGATCCGCGAACTCGAAGCCGAGGTGCGAGAGCTCACCCGCTACCGTCAGGTCGCGATTTCGATGGCAGCCCGCCTCGAAGCCTATGAGGACATGCTCAACATCATGGGCGAGCCGCCCGTGCGCGGCGTGACGGCGCGCATCACCTCGGAAACAAACGGTCCCTTCCGCGAAGCCATCCTCGTCAATGCCGGCGCGATGCAGGGCGTGGAAGAGGGCGCTTATGCAGAGAATGAGGGCGGCCTGGTCGGCCGCGTCGTGCAGCTCGGCGAACGCTCGGCCCGCGTCCTGCTGGTGACGGACTTCAACTCCCGGGTTCCGGTCATGGGTGAGGCGAGTGGCATGCGCGCCATCCTCTATGGTGACCGTGACGATCTCGGCTCGCTGACGGACCTGCCGGAAAAGGGTGACTTCATCCTCGGCGAGCGGGTCCTGACCTCTGGTGAGGGCGGCATTTTCCCGCGTGGGATCGTGGTGGGCGAAGTGGTCCGCCGCGGCGGCGACCAGCGCGTCATCTTCAGCATGAACCGCGCGCCCGGCGGGTTCGTCCGTCTTATGCCGTCGATGAAAATTCCCCGGCCGGAAGACTTCCCCGTGGAAGAACCGGCTGACGAGACCGAAACGGCCGCTTCGGATGAGACTGAAAGTGGCGCGAGCAATCCGGGAGCGCCGTAGGTGGCCAAGACGCGTAACGCCCCTGACAGCCGTTTCGCCGGGGTTGGCCGGCTCTGGCGGGAAGCCGGACCGACGACGCGCCTGTCGGTCGGGACCCTGCTTGTGCTGGCCATCGGCCTGATCGGCCTGACTCCCAAGAGCGTCTTCGGCACCGAACTGACCTGGCCTTATGCCGCGCTTGTAGCGGCTTTCGGCTGGGGCCGTAGCGGGCTTGCTTTCCGCCCTATGATCATTCTCGTCATCGTCGGCTTCGCACAGGATGTCAGTGCTTATGCGCCGCTTGGCTGCTTCGGTTTCATCAACCTGACGACCTTCGGGCTCAGCGCACTGGTGCACCGTTCCTTTGACAGGGAGCGCTCGCCCGTCATCACCACGCTGTCGCCGATCGTGATTTATGCCATCGGGTTTGCGCAGGTCTGGCTGTTTGCCAGCTTCAACAGCAATCACATCGTCCAGATCGCGCCGATCATGCAGACCTTTGTCATAACCTATATCCTTCATATCATCATCGCGCCGGTCTTCGATCTCGGCCGCCGCGCGAGTCCAATTCCGGGGAGCAGGGCATGAGCCTCCCGTCAGAACACGATACCGATGTCCGCCTCAGCCGGCGGATCGTCACCGCAGGTGTTGCCGGCGGCGTGCTGTTCTCCGGCCTGATTGCACGGCTGGCGCAGCTGCAGCTTCTGGAGGGCCAGAAATACCAGAAGATTGCCGATGAGAACGGCGTCAAGCTGGAGCTGGCCCCGCCGCTGCGTGGCAATATCGTCGACCGGTTCGGCCAGCCGCTGGCCTCACACCGGCAAGCCGGGCGCGTATCCATCGTCCGCGAGCAGACCCCCGATCTCGACGCTTCGCTGCGTGAGGTGGCCCGTCATATCGACCTGCCGCCCGAGCAGCAGGCCCGCATCGCCCGTCAGGCGCGCCAGCAGGCCTCCTTCCAGTCGACCATCGTCAAGAATGAGCTGTCCTATGAGGACTTCGCGCGCATGTCGTTGCTGGCAGCCGAGATCCCCGGTGTCCAGGTCGATATGGCAACGACGCGGTCCTATCCGCGCGGGCGCGATCTCGCGCATGTGCTGGGTTATGTCGCCAAGGCGAGCGCCGATGATCTGTCGCGGCTGACAGAGGGGGCAACGCCGGAGGAAGCGGAGCTCCTGCGCAAGCTTTTCCGCCACCCGGACATGCGGACCGGGCGTTCCGGCGTCGAGCGCTATGCCGAGGAGTGGCTGCGCGGCGAACCGGGCTTCCGCCGGCTGGAGACCAATGCGGCGGGCCGGGTTATCCGCGAACTCGACAGTGATGATCTCGCGCCCACGCCGGGCAAGGATATCGGCCTGACCATCGATGCCGAACTCCAGCGCGCAGCGATCGAACGCTTCGGCGATGAGAGCGGCGCGGCTGTCGTGCTCGACATCGAGACCGGTGCCATTCTCGCCTTCGTCTCGACGCCGGCCTTCGATCCGAACGATTTCGTGAACGGCATCTCGCACGCCGACTATAATGCCCTGCGCGAGAATGACCGCTCGCCGCTCTACCACAAGGCCTATGACGGCACCTATCCGCCGGGCTCGACCTTCAAGATGGTGGTGGCAACCGCAGCGCTCGAAGCCGGGATCAATCCGGAGATGCGGGTGCACTGCAACCGCTACTACCATTTCGGCAACCGCACCTGGCACTGCTGGAAGAAGGGCGGGCATGGCTCGGTCAACATGCACTGGGCGATCAAGGGCTCCTGCGACGTCTATTTCTACGAAATCGCGCGCCGCGTTGGCGTGGAGCACCTCGCTGACGTGTCCAAGCGGTTCGGCTTCGGCCAGACCTGGGAACTGGGCATGACAGGCGGGCGCTCGGGCACGGTGCCGAATGATGAGTGGAAACGCCGCGCGCTTGACGAGCCCTGGTATGAAGGCGAGACGCTGAACTACGGCATCGGCCAGGGTTACCTTTCCACAAGCCCGCTGCAGCTGGCGCTGATGTCGGCCCGGATCGCCGCGCGCGGCCGGCTGATCGAGCCTTACATCATTGGCGAGGGGCCACGCCCCGACAAGCCGATCCCTGACGCCGCCCCGCTGGACCCGGAGATGATGGACCGGATGAAGGCCGGCATGTACGGCGTGACATCCGAAGCGGGCGGGACGGCCTGGAGTTCCGGCGACCTCGGCCTGGGCGGTCCGCGCCTTGCTGGCAAGACCGGGACGGCCCAGGTGCGCCGCATCACCGAGGAAGAGCGCCGTACCGGCGTGCTCAAGGGCGACCAGATCGCGCGCAAGCTGCGCGACCATGCCCTGTTTGTCTGCTACGCCCCGGCCGATGATCCGAAATATGCCGCCGCCGTCGTGGTCGAGCACGGCGAAGGCGGCTCGAGTGCGGCAGCACCGGTCGCGCGCGATATCATGGCGACGGCCATCCGCCGCGACTCCCGCCGGGCCGCCCGCTGGCAGACGGCCAGCGCGCCATCCATCATTACCAGCCGGGGGAACCAGTAGTGGCCCGGGCCGCGCGTGCTTCAGGGATCCGGTTTGAGGACCGCACGCTGGCCCAGACGCTCGGCGCGCTGCCCTGGGGGCTGATCCTGATGCTGATCAGCATGGCGCTGATCGGCACGGCGGCGCTCTACAGCTCGACCTATACCAACCCCGCAGAAGCCGCCCTTCCGGCACGCCACGCCTTCCGCTTCTCGGTTGCGCTGGCCCTGATGTTCGTCATCGCGCTGGTACCGCTCAAGGTCTGGCTGCAGGCGGCCTGGCCCGCCTATTTCGTGACATTGGCCATGCTCTTCGGGGTCGAGTTTTTCGGCGTAACTGGCGGCGGCGCAACGCGCTGGCTGCCGCTGGGGCCGATCAATGTGCAGCCCTCAGAGTTCATGAAGCTCGCCCTGACACTGGCGCTGGCGCGTTACTATCACAACAATTTGCCCAATTCGAACGGGCGGTTCTTCATCCATCTCATGCCGCTCCTGATGATCTGCATCCCGGCGGCGCTGATCTTCAAGCAGCCGGATTTCGGCACCACGCTCGCCCTGTTCGCCTCCGGTGGCGTGCTGATCTATCTTGCCGGCCTCTACTATCGCGTGATTGCCGCCGTCGCCGTGACGGCGCTCGCCAGCATCTGGCCGGTCTACCAGTTCGTGCTGGAGGATTATCAGCGCGAGCGCGTCGACACCTTCCTGGCCCAGCTGACAGGGCAGGCGGTCAACACGCTCGACGATGGCTACCAGATCGAGCAGGCCAAGATCGCCATCGGCTCTGGCGGCTGGCAGGGACGCGGCTTCATGGAGGGCATCCAGGCGCAGCTCGACTACATCCCCGAACAGCATACCGACTTCATCCTGACCGTGATCGCCGAGGAGTTCGGCTTTCTCGGCGCGACGGGGCTGCTGCTGCTCTGGGTGATCATCCTGGTCTGGGGGCTGATTATCGCGCGCAGTTCCGCCAGCCTGTTCGGCCGGTTTGCGGCGGCCGGCTGTGTTGCGACGGTGGCCTTCTTCATCCTTTTCAACGTCGCCATGGTACTCGGGCTGGTCCCCGTGGTGGGCGTTCCGCTGCCGCTCATTTCCTATGGCGGTACGGTGATGTTCACGACGATGGCCTGTTTCGGAATCATCATGTCCGTGCATCTCGGCCGCGATGAGCGGCTGAGTTCGCAGGGGGTGATTTGACCTCTGCAGCGGTGCCGACGTTGACCTTTGTCCCGCGAAAGCTACTGTCCCGCGAAAATCATTCCATAAGGGGAGCAAAGTATGGAAATTGGCCGCAAGACTGAGACCTGGGGCTCGAAGTTTGGCTTCATCATGGCGGCCGTCGGCTCCTCGGTGGGGCTCGGCAATTTCTGGCGCTTTCCCTATACCGCTGGCGAGAATGGCGGCGGGGCGTTCATCGTTATCTATCTTCTCTGCGTCGCCTTTATCGGCCTGCCGCTCCTGATGGCGGAGTATTCGATGGGCCGGAAATCCGGCATGTCCGCGATCGAAGGTGTCCAGTCGCTGGCGCGCGCTGAAGGCAAGTCGCTGAACTGGGGCATTGTCGGCTGGGTCGGCACGATCACAGCGACTTTCATCCTCAGTTTCTACGTGGTGATTTCATCCTGGTTGATCGCTTTCACGCTGCAGGCGATGCAGGGCAAATTTACCGGCATGAACGCTGAGGCGTCTGGCCAGAATTTTGAAGATCTAATCGGCATCGGGGCCCACCCGATGGCGTCCAAATGGTACATCCTTGCGCTGCTCGCCCTGTTCCTTGCCGCCAATGTCTGGATCGTCGGCAGAGGTGTCAAAGGCGGGATCGAGCGCGCAGCGACTGTCCTCATGCCCGCCTTCTTCATCATGCTGGTCGTGGTGGTCGGCTTCGCAATCGCGAATGGTGATGCAGCTGCGGCGGCTGAATTCCTGCTGACGCCAAAGTGGGAAGATGTCGGCTTCAACACCTTCCTCGAAGCCATCGGCCAGGCCTTCTTCTCCATCGGTATCGGTGTCGGCCTGATGATCACTTATGGTGCCTATCTCTCTCGCGACACGAACATTCCGCGCGCCTCCGGCATCGTGGCGGGGTCTGATACGACGGTCGCGCTGATTGCAGGCTTTGCGATCTTCCCGATCGTGTTTGCCGCCGGTCTCGACCCGGCGGGCGGGCCGAGCCTGTTCTTTGTCTCGATGCCGGTTGCCTTCGGCTCGATCCCGGGGGGTGAGCTGATGGCGGTCGTCTTCTTCGGCCTCGCCCTGTTTGCGGCATTCACCTCGTCCATTTCCCTGATGGAGGTTTCGGTGTCATGGCTCGAGGAGCGTCAGGGCGTCACCCGGTTTGGCGCGGCGCTCGGCATGGGCGTGATCCTCTTCGTCGTCGGTGCAGCCTATGTCTTCTCGCTCGACTATCTCGACTTTGTCGACTTCCTGACAGGCAATCTCCTGCTGCCGCTCGGCGGACTGCTCGCGGTCATCTTTGCCGGCTGGATCCTGTCGCGCGACATGATGACGAGCGAAATCGGCGAAGGCACGATCATGAATGTCTGGCGCTTCCTGCTGCGCTGGCCCGTGCCGCTCTTCCTCGCCTTCATCCTGTTCTTCGGCTTTTTCGACAAGATCCAGCAGCAATACAATGTCCAGCTGCCGGGCTTCATGACAGCGCTGCTGGGCCCGAACAATGAGCTGCCGGCGGAATAGGCGAGGCCGGTCTTGCAGAAATGAAAAAGGGCGCCCAGCGAGGCGCCCTTTTTGATTGCGTCTGGTGCGCCGGCCTTACCCGAACAGCTTGCCGAATGTCCGCGTCGCGCGGATGAGCTGGTCGACGATGCTGCTGTCGAGGCTGGAATGGCCGGCATCGGGCACGATGTGCAAACTGGCGTCGGGCCAGACCTTGGTCAGCGCCCAGGCGGTTGCCAGCGGCGTGACCACGTCATAGCGCCCATGCACGATGATGCCGGGCACGCCTTGCAGCTTCTCCTTTGCCTTCTTCAACAGCCAGCCATCTTCCGGGAAGAAACCCTTGTTGACGAAGTAGTGGCATTCGATGCGCGCAAAGGCGTCGGCAAAACTGTCTTCCTCAAAACGCGCCGGGCGTGAGGACGGCCCCTGGATCGAGATCGTCTCACCTTCCCAGCAGGCCCAGGCCTTGGCGGCTTCGGTGCGGGCCTTGCGGTCCTCACCGGTCAGGCGGCGGTGGAAGGCGTGCAGCAGGTCGCCGCGTTCTTCCTCGGGGATGGGGGCGATGTAACGGTCATAGGCATCCGGGAAGAGGCGGCTTGCCCCGTCCTGGTAGAACCACTGGATCTCGGCTTCGGTGATCAGGAAGATCCCGCGCAGGATCAGGCCGTGGACGCGGTCTGTATGTTCGACGGCATAGGACAGGGCCAGCGTCGAACCCCATGAGCCGCCGAAGACAACCCACTTGTCGATGCCGAGCATCTCGCGGATCGCTTCCATGTCGCTGACCAGCGCCCAGGTGTCATTTTCCTCGAGTTCCGAATGCGGGGTCGATCGGCCGCAGCCGCGCTGGTCGAACAGGATAATCCGGAAAATGTCGGGATCGAAGAAGCGCCGCATTTCCGGGCTTGAGCCGCCGCCAGGGCCGCCATGAACGGCAATTACAGGCAAACCATTGGGATTGCCTGATTCCTCCCAATATATTTCATGTATATCAGAAACACGCATTCTGCCTGTTTTCCGGGCTTCCAAAGGCGGATAAAGCTTCAACATTCACTAACCTTATTCATGTCGTCTTCACTTTCTGCAGCTCCTATATCCGTCATAGTCATGAACGTGCTAGTGAGTTACTGTAAACCTTCTACCCACAGGGTGGAGCGAAACGGGGCAAGTCGACCGCATATGATGAAAACACTCGCATGCGCAGCAATGCTCACTCTTTCCGGGTGCGCGACCGTATCGATGGTTTCCCAGGATGCCCTGGTCGAAAGTGAGCAGACAGTCGAGAGCTCAGCGCTGGCCGAATCGGCAAAGGCGTTCAACACGCGCGCCGAAGCGCAGGGCTGGATTGGCGAGCCACGCGGCCTGATGGATTTCGCCAAAGTCCTGTTTGGCGGCGAGAATGGCGATACCGATACCAAGTCCGGCACCTATGCCGACCGGATTTCCGCATCCGAAGGTGAGCCGGCCGAAGTGTACGAAACGATTTCGTCGGATACCGCATCCGCGCGCCGGGCTTTCACCGAAGTCGGCGATCTCGCGCAGACCCTGCTTGATGAGGGTGATGTGACGCGCAGTGATCTGATCAATTTCGAAACCGCGCTGGTTACAGCGCAGAAATGCTATCGCGGCTTTTCCGAAGCCGTCGGTCTCGTGGCCGCACGCGACCGCAGCGGCCTGGATGAGACCGAGACAGCGCTGAGTGCCTTTGCGGCCGAAATCGACACTGCGCGCAAGACGGCCGACAAGCTGGCCGATGCCTATGCCAGCGACAGCGAGCCAACCGAGGACGCTGCCGCCAGCTAGCCAGGAAGGCCGCCGCGCCGCGGCCTAGTCATCCAGCGCTGAGAACCATTCATCCATCAGGATGTCGACGAGTTGCTCGGTGCGTGCCCGCACGTCTTCCGGCGTCCAGGTATTGCGATGGCGCAGGTCTTCGGTCAGCGCGAAGACCCGGGCGCCGCTTTCGAAGAAAATCCGTTTCTTTTCCCGGAAATCCAGCCGGTCGGCCTGGTGATTGATGCGCTGGGGCACGATCACGAAATTGCCGAGCGTCTCGCACAGCTCGCGCTGGACCTGGGTGCGAGGCCAGGTGGCATGCCAGTAGGACTCTTCCGGCACCGAGCGCGGGAGCACATGCTCGACGGTGGCATCGTCCTCCAGCGTGATCATCTCGCCATTCTCAAGGGCGGCGTTTGTCCTGAGCGCCATGGCGCGGCGCTGCCCGAAAGTGGCGAAGCGGCCGGTCATGCGCTCGCGGACCTTTTTCTGCTCATCCTTGGCAAAGCGCAGCGGGCTGCTCCGGTCGAAGAGTGGCTTGTCACCCTGGATCAGCTGGGTGAGCTTCTGGTAGCGCTTCTGGCGCGCACTGGCGGTGGTGAAGTGCAGCATCATCGCATAGGCCAGCCGCTCCAGCATCTGGAAGAATTTAAGCGCCTGCTCGCCATCGTCGGGATGCTTGTAGAGATAGGCAACCGCCGGGACCTGCCACAGGCGGTGGTCGAGCAGCCGCAAATGGTTGAGCGGCGCCCGGATGGCTTCAGTGAGCGGTCCGAAATCCGGATCGCCTTTCAGGACGATGCGATACGCCTCGACATAGCGCGGCAGCTCGTCATCGACAAAAGTTCGTGAGTCGACCTTCGACAGCACGACCTTGGCGAAGACATTGGCCGTCTTGCCTTTGGTGTTGCGGCCATAGAGCTGGCGGATGATGTTGAGCAGGTCGTCCAGGCCGCCGCCGCCGAGCTTGGCTTCATGCTCCAGCCATTCGCGCGCATAGCGGCTCGCTTCGGCCTGGTCGAAATTGGCGTGCTGCAGGATTTCCGTCTTCACGATGTCATGGCTGTTGGGGGCCTTGCCGCGCGTATTGAGCACGCGGAACACCTCATAGCCGCCATCCCAGTCCGGCACGCCGACGCGGACCAGCACGACCCGGTCGCGGATGGTCTCGAACAGCGTCCGCCGGGTGGCCTCGCCCAACTCCTCCAGCTCCTCGTGAAGGAAGGCGAGGTTCTTCTGCATCACCTCATGGTTGGACTCGTCGGAGGCGATGAGGTCGCGGCGCAGCGTCGCGCCCTCGGCCTGAATGGCTTCACGGAAGAAGGGGTTGTCGACATCATTCAACGTCAGGCGCCAGGCGGCGCCTTCGCCCAGCATGGAGCGGTCGGAATCGCCGATCAGGGCGTGGATTTCGGCCTTGCGGACGGGATCGGTTTCCAGGTCGCGCATCATGGCCAGGATCATGGTCAGCGTGGTGAGGCGCTGCTGGCCGTCGACGACCTGGTAGGTGTTGTCTTCCATGCGCACGAGCACGATCGCGCCGATGAAGTGATAGCGGCCATTCTCGGTCGCGTTGAGAAGATCGTCCAGCAGTTCGCGGACTTCATTCTCTTCCCAGGAATAGCTGCGCTGGTAAGGCGGCATCTTCAGCTGGCTGCCGGGCGAGAGAATGTCGGACAGGGCGCATTCTCGCGCCCGGATACCCGAGTCCGACCTTGGCGTTTCCGATCCCATTGAATTCCTCGTTGGACTTTCTAGACGTATGCGCCATTCACTAGACCTGCTGACCGGCCGAATACACTCTTTGTTCGGATGATTTCAGGCAGGTGTGTCAGGAGGGCAACGCAAACATGAAGTGGCTGAACTTTGAAATTGACGGCGTATTGCATTGTGGTGCGTTGGAAAACGGGCAGGTTGCACCTCTGCAGCAGGGCTGCCTGAGCCAGGTTCTACCGGACCTGGACAGCAAAAAAACATCAGTCCGCACGGAAGACGCCGTTGCCATTTCGGATGTGACGCTTCGCCAGCCGGTCATCCGGCCCGGCAAGATTCTCGGGATCGGTCTCAACTACGCCGCGCATGCCGCCGAGAGCGTCAGCATCATCCGCCGCGACCAACAGAAAGCCCAGATCTGGTTCAACAAGCAGTCGACGGCGGCGAACGGGCCGGGCGGGGCGATCCACCTGCCGCGCGTTTCGGAACAGCTCGATTACGAGGCTGAACTCGTCGTCATCATCGGCAAGACCGGCCGGCATGTCCCGGCGGAGCGGGCCATGGAGATCGTCGCCGGGTTCGCCTGCGGCAACGATATCTCGGTGCGGGACTGGCAGCGCGCCAGCCAGACCATGATGATGGGCAAGGGGTTCGACACGCATGCCCCGTTCGGCCCGTGTCTTGTCACTCCCGATGAAGTTGGTGACCTCGCCGGGCTCGCCATTCGCGGCTACGTCAATGACGAGCTTCGCCAGGAGGGTGTTCTCGGCGACATGATCGCCTCGGTGCCTGAGCAGATCGCCCACCTGACCACGGCGTTCACACTGGAGCCAGGCGATGTGATCTTCACCGGGACGCCGGCGGGCGTCGGCGCCGGGCACACACCGCCAAAATGGCTGAAGGCCGGGGACCGACTGCGCGTGGATATCGAAAATGTCGGCATACTTGAGAACACCGTAGTCGATGAACCGGAGACCGCGCGTCTTGGTTAGGGGCGTGGCCGGTCTGGCCGTAGCGCTTTGGCTGGCGGCCTGCTCCGGCAGCACTGGGCCGGACCCGCTGGAGTCCGAACCGCCGCCGCGCCCGGCCATATCGCCGGCAGATTTTGCGCTGGTACCCTGCGGTACAGGGAGTGGGCGCCCCTGCGCGCTGGTCCTTGCGGGTGGCAAGCGCCTGATGTTTGGCGCGCCGGCCGGCGCAGGCAGCCAGGCTGAACCGGATGATCTTGCTGGCCTCGACGCGCTGTTCCTGTTTTCCGTCCACCCGCTCGATATTGAAGGCGTCGACGAGATCCGTAATCGGGGCTGGCGGGCCGGGCGGGCAGACGCGCTCGCCGTCGCCGGGCCGGAGGGTGCCGGCGCGCTGGTTGATGGCCTCAACGCAGCCTATGAGCAGCCCGATGCCATCAGCTTCATCGAGGATGGTGCACCGGCTGGCGGTTTCGACGCCGCGCTGCTGTCGCATGGCGGTGACGTCACGCAGGACGCGCTCATCTATGACAGCGGAGACCTGAAGGTGCGCGCCACCGCCAGTGGTACCGGACAGGTCACTTACCGTATCCGCTATCGCGACCTGGATGAGGCCTGGCACGATGTCGTGCTGCGCCCGTGCGGCGGTGGCCCGGCTGGCGAGGATGCGAGTGGGGCACGCGTTCAGGATAGCCTCGTGATTGGCTGTACAGACGAAGACGCCGGCGCGCCAGACCATGCCTGGCCGCTGGATCGCGTTATCTTTGCGACAAGATCAGACCGCTGAAAAAAGCAACGGGGTCCCGCAATGAAGCGGAACCCCGGTCTCCCCCGAGACGCCCCCGTCCGGCCAAGTAGGCCGCGGACTTCCAGGCGGCGGGTCTTGCGCCATTTCTATCGGTGATCGGGCCCAAGTCAAACGGGTTGTACCGGCAATCTGCGCCCGTTCGCGAAAGTGTGTCATGTAAGTCACGCTGTGGATGCAACTGCCTGCAACATTGGCAACGAGCCCAAATCAGGCCTAATGCTACGAATTCGTTAACTCTTGGCAGGCATTTGTTAAGGTTCAGCGAATGACGGGGCTGACTGAATTATGATTGGCGTACTGTTCATCTTCTATATGGCGCTTGGTACGGCGCTCGGCCTGGGCCTGTACACCTATCTGGGTGTCGGGATCCCTCTGGCTGTCGGCCTTGGCGCCGTCCTGACCGTCGTCCTCGGCCAGCTGCACCTGCTGATCGCGCACGTCTCCAAGACTGCGGAAACTGATGAGAAGCTGGAACGGATCGAGCGCGCCAATGCCGCCACGCGTGAGCGCATGGACATGGTCGAGGCGCGCACCGAAAGCGTCGAATCGACCCTGAAGCATGAACTGACCGAGCGCCGCGATGCGCTGGTCAGCGAGATGCGCCAGCTGGAAGGGCTGATCGACCGCCTGTCGAAGAGTTTCGAATCGAAGCTCGACGAAACCGTCGACAAGAGCGAGATGCGCCCGCAGGAAGATGCGGTGCTGCGCACGGTGAAAGCCGCCCTCCAGGATGGCCGCGTCGACCTGCACCTGCAGCCCATCGTGTCGCTGCCCCAGCGCCGGGTTGCCTTCTATGAAGGCTTCACGCGCCTGCGCCGCCCGGACGGCTCACTGATCCTGCCAGCCGAATTCCTCGATGCGGCCCGCCGGGCCCGCCTGATGGGCGTCATCGACAACATGCTCCTCTTCCGCTGCGTGCAGATCGTGCGCCGCCTGTCGGAGCGGGACCGCCGCGTCGGTGTGTTCTGCAACATTTCGGCGAACTCGCTGACCGACCCGCATTTCTTCCCGCAATTCCTCGAATTCATGCGGGAAAACCGCGACCTGGCCGGGGCGCTGATCTTCGAAATCCCGGCGGACCGCTTCGAGAATCGCTCGCGGGAAATGCGCGAGGGCATGGAAAAGCTGACCGCGCTCGGCTTCCGCTTCTCGATCGATCATGCCACCGATCTCGGTCTCGATCTGCCACGGCTGCAGGATGCCGGGGTCCGCTTCGTCAAGATGAATGGCGGCGAGCTGATCGACCAGCTGCGTAACCCGTCCGGCCCGCGCCCGATCTCCAACGTGCAGCGCTCGGTCGATGGCGAGGAGGTCTCCGCTGTGTGCTCGCGCTTTGGCGTAACGCTCATCGCCGAGAAGCTGGAAGAAGAGGTCAGCGTCGTCGAAATCCTTGAATTCGATATCCCCTATGGTCAGGGACATGTCTTCGGCGCGCCGAAGCCGATCAAGTCCTCCCTGATGGAAGCCACAGCCCCGCCGGCCGAGTTCATCGCCAAGCTGGGGGCTTTCGGCTGATGCAGGCGGTGTTTGACCGCACCGGTGCGCCCCAGTACTGAGCGGCCATGACACGACCTGAGCATCCCGCCGGCCTCGCCGCTATCGCGCATGATTACGACACGATCCTCTGTGATGTCTGGGGTGTGATCCACAATGGCCGGCGCGCCTTTGACGACGCCTGCGAGGCCCTGGCGAAATTCCGGGCGGGGGGCGGCACGGTCGTTCTGATCACCAACGCGCCGGTGCCCAAGGCGCAGGTCGTCTCCTACTTCAAACCCATCGGTGTGCCGGACGACTGCTTCGACGATTGCGTCTCCTCCGGCGATGCGACGCGGGCGGAGCTCTCGCGGCGCCGCCACGAAAAGATCTGGCGCCTCGGCGTCGATGCCGGCTGGGAACGCGACCAGTTTCTCTACAAGGGCCTAGACCTCGATTTCGTCGAGCCGGACGAAGCCGACACGCTGCTCTGTATCGGCCTGCGCGACCAGGTGAATGACGATCCGGAAGACTATCGCGCGCTGCTAAAGCAGGGTGTCGACCGGGACCTGCCGATGATCTGCGCCAATCCCGACATCAAGGTGCGCATCGGGGACCAGCTTGTCTGGTGCGCCGGCGCGCTCGCGGCCATCTATGAGGAAGAGGGCGGGCGCGTCATCTATCCGGGCAAGCCGCATCCGACGATCTACAACCTCGCCATCGAGCGCGCGTCGGAGATACGCGGCGAGAAACCGGCACGGGTCCTGTGCATCGGCGACAGTCCTGGCACAGACATGAGAGGCGCCGCCCGGCAAGGCTATGATGCGCTCTATGTCGGGACGGGGCTGGCCGAACATGGTGATGATTTCGAGGAAGAACTCGCCACCCTGCTTGACCAATATGAAACCAGTGCGCGATACGCATTGCCCGCCTTGAGGTGGTGACGCAGCGGCTGTGGCATTGTAACAGACAGCGGCTTTTTGATTCGGAGACGGGCAGATGAGTGCCAAGGACGGCTACAAATTCGAGGATCTGAGCGTCGGGATGGCGCATGAGACGACCCATACGATCACAGAGGAGGACGTCGTCCTCTTCGCGAAGGTCTCGGGCGACCACAATCCGATCCACATGGACGAAGAGTTCGCAAAGAAGACGCCCTTCGGCCAGCGTATTGCGCATGGCGCGCTGACCGCGTCCTACATTTCGGGCATTCTTGGCAATGACCTGCCGGGCCCGGGCTCGATCTTCACCCATCTGGAAATGCGCTTTCGCCGGCCGGTCTTCATCGGCAGCACGGTCATCGCGCGCGCCGAGATCACCGAAATGATCGAGCGGGGCAATCGCGTGACGCTGAAGATCACCTGCTCGGTGGATGACAAGGTCGTCGTCGGCGGCGAGGCCAAGGTCATGGTGCCGAGCCGGGAAGATTAGGAGCGCTGATGGCGGTTCACGCCGGTTATTCGGACATGCCTGAGAGCGCGCGCGGCTATTCGGTCGCGCTCGGCAATTTCGATGGGGTGCATCCGGGCCACCGCGCCGTCATCGATGCCGCCCGGATCGATGCGCATCCGCTGGGTGTGGCGACCTTCGAACCGCCGCCCCGCGCCTATTTCCGCCCGAACGACCCGCCTTTCCGGATTTATCGCCCGGCCCGGCGCAATGCGCGCCTGATCGAGCTCGGCGCCGATGCGGTGTTCGAGCTGCCCTTCAATAGCGACATGGCGGGCATGACGGATGAGGAATTCTGCCGCCGTGTCCTGCATGAGGGGCTAGGCGTGGCGCATGTCGCGGTCGGCTTCGATTTCCGTTTCGGCCGCGGGCGCATGGGCGATGCAGCGCGCCTGTCATCGCTCGGCCGGTCGCTGGGCTTCGACGTCACCATTGTCGAGAAGGTCGAAGGCCCGGATGCCGCGAAGGCGTCGTCGACCGGCATCCGAGAAGCGCTGATTGCCGGCGATCCGCAAAAGGCCGCGGCCATGCTGGGCCATGCCTGGATCGCGGACGGCACGGTCGAGCGCGGCGAACAGCGCGGACGCACCATCGGCTTTCCGACAGCCAATCTGCATCTCGGTGAGCTGATCCATCCGCGCCATGGCGTCTATGCGGTGCGCGCGCGGATCGACCGGACGGGCGACTGGCTGCCCGGGGTCGCCAATTTCGGCCGCACGCCGACCACCGGCATTCGCGATCCGCTGCTGGAGACGTTCATCTTCGATTTCGAGCGCGATATTTACGGCCACTTCATGGAAGTCGAGCTGCACCATTTCCTGCGCCCGGAGCTGCATTTCCCTTCGCTTGAAGAGATGGTCGAACAGATGAAGAAGGATAGCGCGGACGCAAAGCGCCTGCTCGCGGGTTGAGCCTCGCGCCTGCGACAGCTTGCGCCGGAAGGATGACAGGCGCAAAGCCCTCTGCTAGAGCCTCACGCCATGATGAATCAGGCAAGCATCTGCATCATTCGAATTAGCCGCCCGGCTTGGCGGTGAGCGGTCTCGGGTCACGAGCCGTCACGCGGAGCCGGGATAAACCCCATTGCACCTTTAGATGACATTGCTGGTTCGAGACTGATCACACCATGAACGACGACACCAAGACGGCCACGGGCAACGACTATCGCGATACGCTGTTCCTGCCGAAAACCGAATTTCCCATGCGCGGCGGCCTGCCCAAGGCGGAGCCGAAATGGATCGCCCGCTGGGACGAGATGCGCCTGTATGATCGCATGCGCGAGGATGCCAAGAAGCGCGGCGCCAAGCCCTTCATCCTGCATGATGGCCCGCCCTATGCGAACGGCCCGATCCACCTTGGCACCGCGATGAACAAAATCCTCAAGGACCTTGTCGTGCGCGGCCACCAGATGCTGGGCTATGACGCCTCCTATATCCCCGGCTGGGACTGCCACGGCCTGCCCATCGAGTGGAAAGTTGAAGAGGAATTCCGCGCCAAGGGCCGCACCAAGGACGATGTGCCCGGCGACGAGTTCCGCCGCGCCTGCCGCGCCTATGCCGAGAAGTGGATCGAGGTCCAGAAACAGGGCTTCCGCCGCTGCGGCGTCGAGGGCGACTGGGACCATCCCTACCTGACGATGAATTACGAGTCCGAGGCCGCGACCGTGCGCGAATTCCTTCGCGTGGCGATGTCCGGCCGGCTCGTGCGCGGCTCCAAGCCGATCATGTGGTCGCCGGTGGAGCGCACGGCCCTCGCCGAAGCCGAAGTCGAATATCACGACCGCAAGGTGCCGGTGATCTGGGTGAAGTTTCCTGTTCAGGGTGAGGATTTCTCGGTCGTCATCTGGACGACCACCCCATGGACGATCCCGGCCAACCAAGCCGTCAGCTTCAACCCGTCGATCAGCTACGGCCTCTATGAGGTCGAGAGCGTGATGAATGAGGAAGAGCTTGGCTTCGCGCCCTTCGCGAAACCAGGCGACAAGTATGTGCTGGCTGATGCGCTGGCGCAGAGCGTCATGGACAGTGCGAAGGTGTCCGGCTTCAAGCGGCTTCAAGATGTGAATCCGGAAGGCTGGACGCTAACCCATCCGCTCCACACGCTCTCGGACTTTTACAAACACCCAATCCCCATGCTCGCCGGCGACCATGTCACCGACGATGCGGGTACCGGTTTCGTCCACACCGCGCCCGCCCATGGCGAGGACGACTTCCTCGTCTGGATCGCCAGCGGCCATAAAGCCTCTGATATCCGCGACATCGTCAATGAGGACGGCGTCTATGAGCATCCGGACCTGCCGGACGCCCTGCAGGGCCTCGACATCATCCGCACCTCGGGCAAGAAGCGCGGTGAGCAGGGCAAGGCGAACCCGGAAGTGATGCGCCTGCTGACCGAGGCCGGAAACCTCCTCTCGCGCGGTGTGACGACGATCCGCGACGCGCACTCCTGGCGCTCGAAAGCCCCGGTCATCCGCCGGGCGACGCCGCAATGGTTCATCAGCATGGACAAGCCGGGCGCCAATGGCGCCGCGCCGCTGCGCGAGCTTGCCCTGAAGGCGCTTGAGGACACGGGCTTCACGCCGCCATCCGGGCGCAACCGGATCACCTCCATGGTTGCCGACCGGCCCGACTGGCTGATCTCGCGCCAGCGCAACTGGGGCGTGCCGATCACGCTGCTCGTCAGCCCGGACGGCCAGCCGCACACCTATGCGCTCCCCGAGGACAAGGCCAATGAGGTCAACAAACGCATCCTCGACGCCATCGCCGCCGAAGGCGTTGAGGCGTGGTTCTCTGCCGATGCCGCGACATTCCTTGATGGCATCGCCGACCCGGCCGGCTGGGAGAAGGTGACCGATGTACTCGACGTCTGGTTCGACTCCGGTACGACGCATGCCTTCACCCTGCGCGACCGCGGCATCATCGATGAGAATTCCGGCCAGGCCGATGTCTATCTTGAAGGCTCCGACCAGCATCGCGGCTGGTTCCAGTCCTCGCTGCTCGAATGCTGCGCGACGCGCGGCATGGCGCCCTACAAGCAGGTCGTTACCCACGGCTTCATCGTCGATTCCGAGGGCAAGAAGATGTCGAAGTCGCTCGGCAATACGGTCGAGCCCGAACAGGTCGCCAACCAGTTCGGCATCGAGATCCTGCGCCTGTGGACCGCCAGCTCGGACTTCACCGAAGACCTGCGTATCTCCGACGATATCCTGAAGACCAATGCGGAGTCCTATCGCCGCCTGCGCAACACGCTGCGCTATCTGCTTGGCGCGCTGGATGGCTATAGCGAGGCCGAAGCGGTTGATCCGGCGGACATGCCGGGCCTTGAGCGCTGGGTGCTGCACCGGCTGGCAGAAAGCGACGCGCTGGTGCGCAAGTCGTATGAAACGTTCGACTACAAGCGCATCATGTCCGCCATGCTCAACTTCTGCGGCGTGGACCTGTCGGCGATCTATTTCGACATCCGCAAGGACAGCCTCTATTGCGACGCGCCGTCGGACAATCGCCGCAAGGCGGCCCGCACGGTGATGAGCCTCGTGCTCGAGCGGCTGGTCACATGGCTCGCGCCGATCATGCCGTTCACCACGGAGGAAGCCTTCCTGATGAGCCAGTTTGCCGGCCGGGCCGACAGCGTCCACCTGCTGACCTTTCCGGACACGCCAAAGAGCTGGCTTGATGCGGCCCACGCCGCGCGTTGGGAGAAGATCTTCAAGGTTCGCCGTGTCGTCACCGGCGCGCTGGAAGTCGAGCGCCGCGAGAAGCGGATCGGCGCCTCGCTGGAGGCCTCCCCGGAGGTCTATATCGAGGACAAGACGCTGATCGACGCCTTCGAGGGCGAGAGCCCGGCTGACCTCTTCATCACGTCAGGCGCGAAGCTGGTCCATGGCGAAGGCCCGGCGGATGCCTACCGGCTCGAGGATACGCCCGGTGTTGCTGTGGTCCCGGCCAAGGCCAGCGGCGTGAAATGTGCGCGCAGCTGGAAGTATTTCGACCCGGCCACCGCCGATCCTGAGTTCCCGGACATCACACCGCGGGATGCAGCCGCCGTGCGCGAACTGAGAGGGGCTGCCTGATGGCGGGGCCGGGTGACCGGAAGCTCTGGCTGGCGCTGATCGTCTTCGTGATCGTCGCCGACCAGCTGACCAAGCTGGCGATCCTCTCGACGCCTGTCTTCAATGCGATCGACTGCCTCGATGTCACGGTGCCGTGCGGGCAGATCGAACTGTCATCGGTGTTCGACCTGACCATGCTCTGGAACCGGGGCATCAGTTTCGGCACGTTCCAGTCTGACGGCCTGATGCGCTGGGTGCTCGTCCTCGCGACGAGCGGCATTGCCAGCGCCTTCATTTACTGGCTGCTGCGGGCCGAGCGCTGGCTGACGGCGCTGTCTCTGGCCCTGGTCGTCGGCGGGGCGATCGGCAATCTGATCGACCGCGTGCGCTTCGGTGCCGTGGTCGATTTCCTGGATTTCTCCGGCCCGTGGTTCGGGGCGCATGTCGCCAGCTGGCCGGTCGGATTTCCATGGGTTTTCAATATCGCGGATGCGGCAATAACTGTCGGCGCGGTCTTGCTGTTTCTCGATCAGTTTTTAATGTCGCGCCATAGCCCCGATGGTAAAGAAGGGGCCTGAGTGCCTGGTTTTAAGTGAGGACGCCAATGAGACGAGCTTTTGTGACGATGTCGGCGATGGGGGCGATCCTTGCAGCGGTCGGTTGTGTCGGTGGCGGCACGACTGGCCCTGACGAGTTCCGCGTGGTCACCAAGGCCCCGCTTTCGATTCCGCCTGAATACAGCCTGCGTCCGCCAGCAGCCGGGACGTCCGTTCCCGCCGAGGCCGATCCGAGCCGCGCACCCGTTGCCGCAGCCTTCGGGACGAGCATCGGCCAGAATGCCAGCGCCGCCGAGCGCGCCCTTGTTTCGGCGGCCGGTGCCAATGCCGTCAGCCCGACCATCCGCGCGATGGTCGACTATGAGGAGGCCGGTACCGTTCGCAAGTCGCGTGAGGATGCCGACCAGATCCTTTCCTATAGCGGCGACGGCCCCGTGGCAGACAGTGCCACAGGCGATGGCGAGGTCTCGATCAGCAGCGGCAATCCGGACCGGGTGAAACTGCCAGGGACCTGAGGCCGAGGCACCACGCACTGACATTGACCAGACTGAAAACCGGAGAATGATGATGAGAGCATATCTTGCGGGGGGTCTGGCGGCGGTCGCCTTCACGGCCAGCCCCGCCTTTGCGGACACGGCTGAAGCCGAATGGGCGCCTGCCACGTTTGAACTCGACAACGGGATGGAAGTCGTGGTCCTGCCGGATCATCGCGCGCCGGTTGTCACGCACATGGTCTGGTACAAGGTCGGCGCCGTCGATGAAGATCCGGGCAAGTCCGGCATCGCGCACCTTTTCGAACACATCATGTTCAAGGAAACCGACGATCTCGGCCCTGGCGAGTTCGACAATATCGTCTCGCGCCTTGGCGGTCAGAACAACGCCTTCACCTCCTGGGACTACACCGCCTATTACGAGCGGGTCGCCAAGCAGCATCTCGAGAAGATGATGGAGCTTGAGGCCGAACGGATGACCGACCTGATCATCAATGATGATCCGGAAGGCCCGTTCATCTCCGAGCGCGACGTGGTCAAGGAAGAGCGCCGCCAGCGCATCGACAACAATCCCGGCGTGATCCTGCAGGAGCAGGTGATGAGCGCGCTCTATCAGGACCACCCCTACAACATCACCGTGATCGGCAAGATGGAGGAGGTCAGCGCGCTGACCCCTGAAGACGGCCTCAACTTCTATCGCAAATGGTACACCCCGTCCGAAGCCGTGCTGGTCGTCGCTGGCGATGTGACGCCGGAAGACGTGCGCATCATGGCCGAGAACACCTATGGCCAGATCGAGGTCACCGAAACGGAGCCGCCAACGCGCGGCTGGCGGCCGGTCGAGCCGCTCGCCGAAACGCAGCTTCTGACCCATAGCGACCCGAAGGTCCGCCAGCCGAACTGGCAGCGCTGGTATCTCTCCACCTCCTATCAGGAGGACAAGGAGATGGCCTACGCGCTGGACGTCGCACTCGACGTGCTGGGCGGCGGGCGCACCAGCCGACTCTACCAGGCGCTGGTCGAGGACCAGAAGATCGCTGTCAGCGCCTCCGCCGGGGCCTGGCTGTCGCTGCATGACACCGCCCCGGCCATCCTGTCGGCGTCGCCGTCCGATGGCGTCAGCCTGGACGATCTGGAAACCGCCTATATGGCGGTCGTCGCCGATGTGCTGGAAAATGGCTTCACCGAGGAAGAGGTCGAGCGTTCGCGCAACTCGCTCGCGGCCAGCTCCATCTACCAGCGTGACAGCCAGCAGAGCATGGCCAACACCTATGGCAGCACGCTCGCGATTGGCGGCACGGTCGAGGATGTCCTGTCCTATCCGGACGACATTCGCGCGGTGACAGCCGAAGACGCGATTGCCGCGCTGCGCACCGTGCTCGGCGAGGACAGGAACTATATCGAGGCCCACTTGCTGCCGGCCGAAGAGGAGGGTGATCAATGAGAATCACTGTGAAACCGCTTTTCGGCGCAGCCGCTGCGGCGGCCCTGCTGCTGGCCGCCTGCGAGACCGTCCCGGCCACCGATGCGGCCCTGGATGACACAGGCGCCGCCGAGGCCGCACCTGCTGAGCCGGCCGAAATGGTTGTTGAGGTTCACGAAGGCGACTTCGCCACGATCCAGCAATTCGTCACGCCAGGCGGTGTGTCGGTATGGCTGGTCGAGGAGCCGTCCATCCCGATCCTGTCGCTGCGCATGGCCTGGGAACAGGGCGAGGCGAGCGATCCGGAAGGCCTGGAAGGGCTGACGTCGGCGCTCGTCTACCAGATGAACGAAGGCGCCGGCGATCTCGATTCGCTCGCCTTCGCGACCCGCATGGAAGAGCTGAACATGAGCTTCGGCTGCGGCTCCGACAGCGAGACCGTTTATTGCTCGGCCAGCATGCTCACCGACAATGCTGATGAGGCGATGGACCTCGTCGCGCTGGCCATGAATGAGCCGCGCATGGATGAAGGCCCGTTCGAACGCTTCCGCCGTGAGCAGCTGATCTCGCTCAAGACGCGTGAGACAAGCCAGCAATACCTGGCCCGCCGTGCGCTGGAACAGGCGCTTATGCCGGACCATCCCTTCGCCCGCGAGACCTCCGAAGAGAGCATCAATGCCCTCACCCCTGAGCTGGCGCTCGCCCGCAAGGATGAGGTCATGGTCAAGGACGGCATGTTCGTCACGGCGGTCGGCGCGATGTCTCCGCAGGAGCTCGCCCCGCTGATCGACGAGGCCGTCGCCGGCCTGCCGGCCACTTCCGATGAAACGCCGATCGAGGATGTCGACCTGCGCGACCCGCTGGAGGCGCCGCTGGTCGTTGACCTGCCGCAGCCGCAAAGCCTCGTCATCTTCGTCGGCAAGGGCCCTGCGCGTGACGATCCGGACTTCTTCCCCGCTTATGTGCTGAACTACACCTTTGGCGGCGGCGGTTTCGAAAGCCGTCTGATGAAGGATCTGCGCGTCGAAAAGGGCCTGACCTACGGCGTCTATACCGGGCTCGACACGGGCGACCATCTCAATTTCTGGCAGGGCGGCGGCTCGACCAAGAATGAGAGCGCCGGCGCCTTCATCGAGGGCCTGAGGACCGAGATGACCGACATTGCCGAGAACGGCGTCACCGAGCAGGAGCTTGAAGACGCGAAGGCCTATCTCACCGGCTCCTATCCGCTTTCCTTCGACAGCAACTCCAAGATCGCCGGCAATCTGATGAGCGTGCGCCTGGAAGACCTCGGCATCGACTATCTCGACCGCCGCAATGCGCTGGTCGAGGCCGTCACGCTTGAGGATGTGAACCGGATTGCGGCGGAATACCTGCAGCCGGACAATTTCACCTACATTGTGGTCGGCCAGCCCGAAGGCATCGAGGAAACGGCGAGCCTGCCGGACCCGGAGGACGAGGAAATCTCGCTCGACGATGCGGGTGACCAGGAAGAGCACAATTCCGAAGAGACCGAAGCCTTCCCGGACCCCGATCACGGCTGACCGGCTCACGGCGGAAACTTCAAAAGGGCAGCCCCATATGGCTGCCCTTTTTTGTTCCGGCTTACCTGATCTTGAACACCAGCGTATTGGCCTGGCGGCTCACATCATTGCCCTCGCAGCGCACTCTCACATTGTCGAAGTAATAGATGTCGCCAGGCTTGGCCCGCTGGACCAGTTGGCTGGCTTGCGAGGTATAGCGCGCGCCGGGGTTCTGCACTTCGACCGGGTCCTGGCGCCTTGGCACGTAGACCAGGTTGAAGCCCACGACGTCACAGCTCGCCTCGGCGTCATTGGCGGGCGTCGCGATCAGCCCGCCCTGCGCCTTGAACTCGCCATTTCCCATGGATCCGCCGAGTGAGCGGGAGAGGGTAGCGATGACATCGCCGGTGTAGGGGCCTTCATCGGCTTCCGGCGGGGCTGACTCAGCGTCGGCGGGTTCATCTGCCTCTGCGGGCGGCCTCAGGTCGACAGGGCCGTCGGTCCCGGCCTCCCCGGAGTCCGGCCCGGATGCGGTCATCCCCGCCATGGACAGGACACGGTCTCCGAACATGTGGCCTCCAAGGAATGCCGCGAGCAGCAGTACGACAACGATAAGGAATGTTTTCATGACAACCTCCTCCCAATGGTGCGTCCTCCAGCGTGGACCCTATAGCTATACACAGCAAGGGCAGGCGCCGGATGGTCCAGGCAGTGCCAATGCCCGGCCAAGCCTGATAGACTGGTCGCCTATGCCTGATTCTGCCCGTCTTCCTTCCCGGCCTGTGATCCGCCAGCTGCCGCCTGACGCCGTCAACCGCATCGCGGCTGGCGAAGTCGTCGAGCGCCCGGCGGCCGCCGTGAAGGAGCTGGTCGAGAATGCGCTCGACGCTGGGGCGACCCGGATTGCGGTCACCATCGAGGATGGCGGCCTGAAGCGTATCCTGGTTGAGGATGATGGCTGCGGCATGAGCGCCGATGACATGCTCATGGCGCTCGAACGCCATGCCACGTCAAAGCTGGCGCCCGGCGAGGATGGCCGCATCGACCTCCTCAACATTCACACGATGGGCTTTCGCGGGGAGGCGCTGCCCTCCATCGCCAGCGTCTCGCGCATGACGCTGACCTCGAAGGCGGATGGCGAGGATGCTTCTGACGTCTTCGTCGAGGCGGGCCGTATTGAAGGGCCGAAACCGGCCGCCTGGACCGGACGCAGCGATAGCGGCACGCGCATCGAAGTGCGAGACCTCTTCCACGCCACGCCCGCGCGGCTGAAATTCATGAAGTCCGAGCGCGCCGAGAGCATGGCCGTGACCGACGCCGTCAAGCGCCTCGCCATGGCGAATGCGAGCGTCAGCATCTCGCTTGAGAGCAATGGCCGCACCGTCTTCCGCTATGCCGCTCATGCGCCGACAGCAGAGGGTCATCTCGAACGTCTCGGGGCGATCATGGGCCGGGAGTTCCGTGAGAATGCGCTGGCCATCGAGGCCGAGCGCGATGGCGTGACCCTGTCGGGGTTTGCCGGCCTGCCGACGCTCAACCGCGGCAATGCGCAGTACCAGTTTCTGTTCGTGAACGGACGGCCTGTAAAAGATCGTATGCTGACGGGTGTGATCCGCGCCGCCTACCAGGATTTCCTCGCGCGTGACCGCCACCCGATGGCCGCGCTGTTTGTCGATTGCGACCCGGAGCTTGTCGATGTGAACGTCCATCCGGCCAAGACCGAGGTGCGCTTTCGCGATGCCGGCAATGTGCGCGGGCTCATCATCGGGGCGCTACGCCATTCGCTGGCCGCGGCCGGACACCGCGCCAGTACGACGGTTGCAGGCTACGCGCTCGGCAAGATGCAGGGCGAGGAGGCCCGCCCAAAGGATCAGCCGCTGCCCCAGCCATCGGTCTGGGACCGGTCCAGCCTGTTCCGGGAGAGCTATGGTGCCGCGCCGCCGCGCCCGCAGCCCTCAGCCGACTGGCAGCCTGCTCCGCCGGCGCCCGGTTTTGCCGAACAGGGTGAGCGCTACGATGCGCCCTCGGCGCGGATCGAGGCTGAGCCGGAGGCACCGCAGGGCGATTTCCCGCTCGGCGTGGCGCGCGCTCAGCTGCACGCGACCTATATCGTCACCCAGACGAAGGACGGCATCGTCATTGTCGACCAGCACGCCGCGCATGAGCGGCTCGTCTATGAGCAGATGAAGGCGCAGATGGCCGCCGATGGCGTGAAGCGCCAGGCACTGCTGATCCCGGAAGTGGTCGAGCTGGCCGAGGATGAAGCAACCCGTGTACTGGAGCGCGCCGACGAGCTCGCCGAAATGGGGCTCGAGATCGAGGCGTTCGGGGCAGGGGCCGTCTGCGTGCGGGCGACCCCGGCCCTGTTCGGCAACATGGATGCGGCCGGCCTCATCAAGGACCTGGCCGACGATTTTGCGGAATATGAGGAAGGCCTCGCCCTGAAGGAGCGGTTCGAGGATGTCATGGGCAACATGGCCTGCCGCGGCGGCGCTGTACGCGCGGGCCGGCGTCTCAATGCCGACGAGATGAATGCCCTGCTGCGCCAGATGGAAGCCACGCCCTATTCCGGCCAGTGCAATCATGGCCGCCCGACCTATGTCGAGCTGAAACTCGCCGACATCGAAAAACTCTTCGGGCGGCGTTAGGCTCCCCACCCCGACCCTCCCCAGAGGGGAGGGAGTTGTGTCGCATTCAGGTGAAACATCGCGTAGCCCGCATGGTGAGCGAAGTCGAACCATGGGCGGGCTTAGGAACGGTGATGTGAGCGCCCCCTCCCCTCTGGGGAGGGTCGGGGTGGGGCCCTTCGCCTTATTCCACCCGGGAGAAGATCAGCGGCGTGCAGGTGCCCTCGGTGATCCGTTCGACCTTCAGCGTCAGCGTCTCGCCGGTAGCTGGAACCGGGCTGACATATTCGGAGGGAACGTACATCTCCTCGCCGCCGGGTCCTTCGACCATGGCGCCATCTTCATCGGACTCGATGACCGTGACCTCGATGATGTCGGTCTCATAGCTGCACGGCCCGCCGACGATCATGCCGCCCTCGGCCTCATAGTCGACGCGCGCGTCTTCCGCCGGCGGGTTGGGGGCAACCGTGTCCTCGCCGGGCAGGTCTGGCTCGCTGCCGCCGCACGCGGCGAGGAACAGGGCAAGGGCAGGAAGGATGGCAAGGCGCATGGGGCTGTCTCCGGGCTGGGCAGCGAAGCCTACACGGTTGCAGCGCCAGCGCAATCTGCCGCCGGCTGGCTCACGTCTTGCGGAATTCGGCGCCCTCGGCCAGCACGCCCTTGCCGGGTACATGGTTCACCTCGCCGCGGATGCCGTCCGGATCCTCGAACAGGACCGAATAATAGCCGGGCGCCCAGGGGCCATCCTCCGGGGCGTGGACAATCGTCCCGCCAAGCGACTTCACCAGCGCATGAACCTCATCGACCGTCTCGCGGTTCTTTGCGCGGAAGCAGTAATGGTGCAGCCCGCAGCGCCACTGGTCGGCCCGCGCGCCGGCCTTGTCCGGCGGAGGACGGCGGATGCCGAGCGCGGTGCGCGCACCGACGCAGTACAGGATGTCCTCGTCGTCCTGGATGATGCTGAGCCCCATGGCCGGTAGCAGGCCGCGATAGAAGGCGGTAGACTTTTCAAAATCGCCCGCCGTGATGATGACATGTGCCATGCCGCTGATGTCCATGGTCTCCCTCCTCATGGTCCTGGGCCACGACGCGCAAATTGACGGTCGGTCAGTCAAGCCGATAAGGCTAGGAGAAAACGACGGAGCCGGGAGGAGGGCGCGTCATGAGGCTCATGCAGGCCCATAATATCGATGACCTTCGCAGTATGGCGAAGCGCAGGCTGCCGCGGATGATATTCGATTATATCGATGGCGGGGCCGATGATGAGGTGACGCTGTCGCGCTCGGTGAGCCGCTACGATGATTACGAGCTGACCTGGCGCGCCCTGCGCGATGTCACCGAGATCGACACCTCGACGCGCATCATGGGGCAGGAGACACGCCTGCCTTTCTTCATCTCTCCGACGGCGACGACCCGGCTGTTCCATCCGGCCGAGGGCGAGCTGGCCATGGCGCGGGCAGCCGACAGGGCCGGGGTGATCTATGCCTGCTCGACGCTTGCCTCGCAGACGGTCGAGGATATCGCCAAGGCGACCGCCGGCCCGAAATGGGTGCAGCTCTATGTCTGGCGCGACAAGGACGTCGTGAAGGGCTTCCTCGAGCGGGCGAAGGCGGCGGGCTTCACCGGCTGCATCCTGACGGTCGACCTGCCCGTGGCGGGCAATCGCGAGCGCGACCCGCGCAACCATTTCGCCATCCCGCCAACACCGAACCTCAAGGTCGCCTCGCAGGTGCTGGCGCGGCCGGGCTGGCTGTGGGACCTGATCCGGAGCCCGAAGATCGCGCCGGCCAATTTCACCCACCTGCAGGGACAAAACGACCAGGGCGGGCTGATCGGTTTCGTGAACGCCCAGTTCTCCCGCGCGGTGACCTGGGAGGATGTCGAATGGATGCGTGATTTCTGGGGGCCCGGCTTTGCCATCAAGGGTATCTCGCGCGCCGAGGACGCAAAGCGGGCCGTGGAACTCGGCGCCGATGCGGTCTGGGTGTCGAACCATGGCGGACGCCAGCTCGACACCTCCGTTCCGACCATCGATCTCCTGCCGGAGATCGCCGAGGCGGTGCGCGGGCGCGCTGAGATCATCGCCGATGGCGGGGTGCGCCGGGGCAGTCATGTCGCCAAGCTGCTGATGCGCGGGGCGACGGGTGTCGCGCTGGGCCGGGCCTCGCTCTTCGGTCTTGGCGCGGGCGGTGAGCAGGGCGTACGCCGGGCGCTGCAGATCATGGAGGATGAGCTGGTGCGCACCATGGCGCTTCTCGGCGCAACGAAGATCTCCGAACTCGACCCGGACCTGGTGCGGGCGCCGCACACCTAGGGCCGGACAAATCGCTTTACTTTTTATCGAATTTCAATAAGAGCTGCCTTCAACAGCATTTGGAGGGGCCGATGACGGCGACCACGAAAGACACGCGTTTCTGGAACCGGATTGCCAGCAAATATGCCCGGCAGCCGATTTCCGATGAGGAGACGTATGAGAAGAAGCTCGCCATCACGCGCAAATACCTGACGCCTGAATCGGAGGTCTTCGAGTTCGGCTGCGGCACCGGCTCGACCGCCATCCTGCACGCGCCTCATGCGGCGCACATCCTGGCCACCGACGTGGCCGAAAAAATGCTGGCCGTCGGGCGTGAACGGGCGGCGGAAGCGGGCGTCACCAATGTCAGTTTCGAGTGCACCGACGTCGAGAATTTCGAGCCACAAGGGCGCCAGTTCGACGTGGTGCTCGGCCTCAATATCATCCATCTCTGCCGCGACCCGCTGGCCGTGATGCAGAAGGTCCACGCGCTGCTGAAACCGGACGGGCACTTCATCCAGAGCACGGTTTGCCTGAAGGATGCGATGCCGATCGCGCCTTTCATCATTCCGGTCATGCAGCTTGCCGGCCGGGCGCCGCATGTGAAATTCCTGAAGCGCGATGACCTGGACGGGATGATCGGGGCGGCGGGCTTCGAGGTGGTCGAACGGTTCAGGCCGGAGAAGAAGCTTTCGGCTGAATTCATCGTGGCGAAGAAAGCCTGAAGCCTAGCGCCCGCGCTTCAGCTTCTGCAGCTCCACCTCCAGCGCCGAGAGGAAATTCGACCGGTCGGCCGGCTTGAAGGCGGCCGGACCGCTGGTCTGTTCGCCCATGCCGCGAAGGTCTTCCATGATGGCGCGCGTGGCGACCTGCTGCCCGATCGAGTTCTCGGTAAAGGCCTTGCCCTTGGGCGAGAGGACGCGCGCGCCTTTCTCGATACAGCGCTGAGCGAGCAGGATGTCCGAGGTGATCACGATGGACTGCGCATCCGCCCGCTCCGCGATCCAGTCATCGGCGACATCCGGGCCTTCGGGGACGGTAATGCGGGTGAGGAGGCGGTGCGCGGGCACGCGCATGAAGCTGTTGGCCACGACATGGACCGGCACCTCATGGCGCAGCGCCACCTTGTAGACCTCATCCTTTACCGGGCAGGCATCGGCATCGACATAGATGTGCAACTCGCCCGGCACGGGACGCTCAGCCTTCCGTGGCGGGCGAGACCCGCGACAGCATGACGAGGTTTGGGGCACCGGAATTGGCGAAGACGAGGTCCGGCAGGCCGTCGCCGTCCATGTCGCCGGTCGCTATGCCATAGGTGTCGGCTTCCAGGTCATCGAGTTCGATGGGCGCAAAGCGGGCATGGCCATCATTGACATAGACACGGTTGGTCTGCTCGCGCGTGCCCTCGACAATGTCGAGGTCGCCATCGCCGTCGAAATCGTCCGCGGCGAGCGACTGGATCGCCCGGCCTTCTTCCCCGAGTGTGCGGCCCGGCGTGAAATTACCACCGCCATCGCCAAGCTTCATCTTCATCGTACCGCCGGTGGAGCCCAGGACGATGTCGGCATTGCCGTCGCGGTTGAAGTCTCCGGCGACGGCCTGGCGGTGGTCGCCCGCGCTTTCCGGCAGGGGTTCTGCGGCCCAGCCATCTGGCCCCATATTGAACAGGACATAGCTCGGCCCGCCATCGCGGCAGGCGATGGCAAGGTCTGGCCGGCCATCGCGGTTGAAATCCGCCATGTCGATGCCGGTCGATCCGTTAAGGTCTCCGGGCAGGCTGATGGGCGCGACGAAGCTGCCATCGCCGAGCCCGGCAAACAGGCGAACCCCGCCGCGCCGCTGGACGGTAACAAGATCGGGAACGCCATCGCCGGTCAGGTCCGTGAGCAACGCGTTGCGGGCCGGCCCGTCACTGCCCTCGATATTGCCAGCCAGGGTGAAGTGCGCCGTGCCATCATTCAGGAAGACCTGCGCGGGTACGGAATCGCGAACCACCACCGCGTCAGCATCGCCGTCGCCATCGAGGTCGCCCGCGCGAATGATGTAGCTCGGTCCGTTATCCTTGCCGATCTGGCGCGAGACCGGCAGCCAGCCATCCTCGACATTGAGGTAGAGGAAGTCCGGCTGGGCCCAGTGGCGGCCATTGGCGAGGAAGACGTCGAGATCGCCATCGCCATCGGCATCGGCGAGGTCGACACCCGCGCTGAGGCGTTCTTCCAGGTCGAAGAGCTGGAATTGCGAGGCCTCGAAATCGAGCGTCTGCGGGACTGCGTGCTGCGTCACCGCCAGCAGGGCAAGCGCGGCGACGCTTGAGCGGATGGGCATGCTCACTCTCCCGGCGGCAGGATGGCGGGTGCGTCGGTGAACGGCTCGATCCCGAAGGCGGGGTAGATCTCGCTCGGGAAATAGGCGACGCCGTCGCTCATCACCATGCGGATCGTCTTGATCGCCTTCAGGTCCTCGACCGGATTGCCCGGCACAAGGAAGAAGTCGGCGAGGTTGCCTTCCTCGATGGAGCCGATTTCCTCGCCCATGCCGAGGTATTCCGCCGAGTCGAGCGTTGCCCGTTTGAGGATCTCGCCGGGGGTGAAGCCGATATTCTGGTAGAGTTCCAGCTCCCGGTGAAGGTTGAAGGACCCGCCCATATCGGTGCCGAACAGGATCAGGATGCCACGCTCGCGCATCATGGCGAGGACGTCCGTGATCTGGTTGAAGGCGCCGCGATAGGCCGCATCATCCTCGGGCGTCTCGACCTTCGACCAGGCCTGCTTGGCCGAGCGCTGCACGCCGACGGGCATATGGTCGATATAATCCTCCACGCCGGGGCGGAATTCGCCATTGCGGCCGAGCAGCAGGGCTTCGTGGATGGCATAGGTCGGGTCGATGGCGACATCGTTCTCGACCATCAGGTCCAGCGTGTGCTGCACCGGCGCCGCCGTCAGGTCGAGCCGGGGCAGCCGCATCAGGGCGGTCAGGCGCAGGAGTGTGCGCGTATCCTCGTCGGCGTCGAGCACCCAGCCCAGCATCACCTGGTTGATATGGGTCATCTCGTCATAGCCGGCCTCGATCATCGCGTCGGCGCGCGAAAAGGCGGGCACGTGTCCGGAAACGCGCAGGCCGCATTCATGCGCCAGGTCGACCATTTCCGGCACCCATTCGCCCTTCATCGAATTGTAGATCTTGATCTGGAAGAAGTCGCCCATCTCGCAATAGGTGCGCACGGCCTCATTGGCCTCTTCCTGGCTGGTGACGATGATCCCGTTATTGGAATTGAAGGGGCTCTTGCCCTCGATGAAGCCGGACTTGACGATGCGCGGGCCGGCCAGCGTGCCGGCTTCGATCTTCGAGATCAGCTCCGAGAGGACCTCATTGTCATTGCCCATGTCGCGCACGAAGGTGACCCCCGCCGCGATGTTCAGCATGGCGTCGTCCTGGCCCATATGGCCGTGCATGTCGGCAAGGCCCGGCACCAGCGTGCCGCCTTCGCCGTCAATGACGTATTCGTCCTCTGCGCGGGCCGCCTCGCCCGGCTCGATGGCGGTGATCGTGTCACCTTCGACAAGGACCGATGAGAGGCCGCTCAGCGCCATGGTCTCGGGATCGAAGATGCGGACATTGGTGATGCGGACCGGCGCGTCGAATTCATGCGCGGTGTCGGCCTGAAGCTGTTCGAAGCGCTCGGTCGAGTAGCGCACGGCAAGATCGCGCATCGTCTCGTCGAGATCTTCATAGCCTTCGCGGATGACGAGGAATTCCGGCGAGATCAGCGCGAAGAATTCGTCATCGGCGTCGAGCACGAAATAGGTCGGGTCGAGTTCCGGCCCGATCAGGGCATAGGTCGACACCAGTTCCGGGTTTTCCGGGCCGGGGATCTTGAAGCTCTCCAGGTCCTGAAGCGTCAGCGAGCCTGCCGGAAAGGCCGGCAGCGACCGGTCCTCGTCGGCCAGCAGCGCGCGGGCATAGATGCCAAGGTCATAGGGCGTGCCGGACTGGGTGATGTACATGGCCGGTTCGCTGACATCTGCCGAGCCTTCGCCGGTGGAGTCCATCCAGGTCGCTGTGTCGCCGGAGATGGCGAACGCCTCGTCCACGTCATTGCCGAACGTCGTATTGCCCGAGATGGACCAGGCGATTGGCAGATTGTCCTCGTCGAGGACGATGGCTTCTTCCAGGGTCGGCCCGCGGCCATTGTTGCGGTACTCATAGTCGACGGTGATGGCCGGGCCGTAGCGCAGCACGTCCATCGCGCCGATCTCGGTTCCGCTGACCATGATCGTGTAGCGGGTTTCGCTCTTTGTGATGCCTGCCGGCTCGGTGTCCGGCTGTGTTTCGGCAAGCTGCTCGCCTGCCGGTGGATTGGCGGCACACGCCGCCAGCATGACTGCACCAAGCCCTGCTGTCAGGAACTGTCTCATTATCTTGCCTCCCCATCGCGACGCCCGTTGGCGGTGAGATAGCGCTATCCTGCAATGATCGGCACGGTGACGGCAAATGCTCAGCTGCAGAGCTGCGACGATTTCCCTCTCAGTGGTGATTCCCAGCACCAGAATTATTGGGCATGGTATTGAACGGCTTCGTTGGAGGGAAACGGAGATGAGATACACCAGGCTTCAATCTGCCATGGCGGCCGGGGCCGCATTGGCGCTCGCGCTCGGCGGATGCGTGGTCGCGGGCGAGGATGCCGATGCCGAGGACTGGCCGGGCATCGTGTCGCTGCAGATCAGCCAGGGGCGCAATACCTGGCATGTCTGCGGCGGGACAATGATCACGAAGGAGTGGCTGGTGACGGCGGCTCACTGTGTCGACGAGGCGCGGATAGAGCGTGACGGCCGGGCGGCGCAGTTCCAGCGCGGCGAGGATGGCATCATGCGCCGGCTCGGCCCGCTGCGGGTTGCGGCCAATCGCACCCACCTGTCGGACGACGCGGAAACCCGCACCTATGCGGTGACCGAAATCCAGATTCATCCCGACTATCGTCTCGGCCAGTTCGACCGTGGCGCCGACATCGCGCTGGTTCGCATCCAGGGCGGCTATGACGGCCCGGTCATGCCGCAGGCCGGGCTGGCGGGCGATGTGCCGCTCCTGGACGAGACCCAGTATGTCTACGTGGCCGGCTATGGGAACACCACCGAAACCGATGCCGCGCGCGGCGCGCTGAATGCGCGGGGACGCGCGGTCTATGCGCCCAGCCTGCGCCTGCAGGAGGCCGAGCTTCCCATCGTCGAGGCGTCTGCCTGCCGGGCCATGCTGGAAGGCCTGATCGAGGATTATGGCTTCGAGGCCGAGTATGGCGACTTCCAGGTCGGAGACCGGACGCTGTGCGCGGGTACGGGTGAACAGGATTCCTGCTATGGCGACAGTGGCGGACCGCTGGTGTCCTATGGCGGCGGCATGGGCGAGCCGATGCAGGTCGGCGTGGTCAGCTGGGGGCTTGGCTGCGGGCGCGCCGGCAGCCCGGGCGTCTATACCCGCGTCAGCGCCTATGCCGGCTGGATCAGGGACACGGTCGGCCCGTTGGAGGCTGAGGGGTAGGGCAGCCACTTCTCCCTTCTCCCTGGGGGAGAAGGGGCGGGGATGAGGGGACACCAGCTTACCGCGCCATCCTCCGTCAGAGATTTTTTCCAGTGCGCGAAATCGCTGGTGCTGCGCAATTCAAACGCTCACGCTCCCTCACTCCAACCCCTCTCCCCAGGGAGAGGGGCAACATGACGGCGTGCGAAAAAGCGTTGTTAAAAATTCTGGACATTGTGTATTTGACAAACCCGAGTCATGATGCATCCTAGGTTTAGGAGGGAATCATGGACGATAATCAAAAAGATCGAATGTTGAGCCATGTACAATCCATGGCGCTACATACTGTGGTTGTGCACTTACTGGAGCGCGCTTTTGCAAGCTCTCCTAAAGGCGCGGATGCATACAGCCGAGACCTTCTAAACTTATACGAACTTCTAGCTGAAAAGACGACGTTTCCAGACGTTGATCCTGCACTGAGCGATCTCGCGACACAGGAGTTTCGGGACAGCCTGATCCGGATCGTTCTTCGCGCTCGATACCTTGCGCTTGGAGAGCCATTTGATCCAGATGCCTATTTAAAAGACTGGCGAACAAAAGACTGACCTCCATTAAAAAACCCGGCTACTTGCCGGGTTTCTTCTTAGCATCGGGCGCGTTGATCTCGCGTGTACCGCCATCTGGCGGTGACTTCGCGATCTTCTTCAAAGCCTGGTCGAACTTCGCTTCGTCCATGTCGCACTCGGCTTCACGGGCGGCTTCTTTGAACTTGTCTAATTGTGATTGATTCATAACACTCTGCTCAATGGCTGATGTGGATTACGATTACATAGCATACATCGATGAGGCCGGCGATCCGGGCTTGAAGCGCGTGAAACCGCTCGACGAGAAAGGCTCTAGCGAGTGGCTAATTCTGGCCGCAACGGTAGTCGATGCGAGGCGTGAGCGCGAGGTCGTTCAGTGGGGTAGGGATTTTGTGAAGCTGAGCGGAAGCAGGCAAACTAAGCAGGTCCATTTTCGCAAGCTCAATGACAACGCCCAGATCGCAACTTGCGCCAGATTTGCAGAACTGCCGCTTCGCGCTTTTGCCGTCTGCTCCAACAAGAAGAATATGAAAAGTTGGAAGAATCCTTTTGCTGAGGCCGTGGCGATTACGTTGATCGGCAATCTTCCGCGCTATCAATGGTTCTACTATTGGATTTCGCGCATCCTCTTGGAGAAGGTCACGGATTGGGTTTATCGCCACTCGATGGCGCGACTGGGACGACCCGGAAAGCTCAAAATCGAGTTCAGTGAACGCGGCGGGATATGGCGTGAAGCTCATGCCCTCTGTGGCTGAGGCCAATCTGGATGAAGATCAATTCCGAATCTTTCGCCACTACGGTTACAGGAAATAAGCAGGGCGGGTCCCGGGCCGTTGTTCCCTACAGGCTGCTAGCCCAGCTTTCGGAAAAAGCGCTGAGCGTCCCATAAGGCGCCAAGGTTGCGATCCTCAACACGGACACCGGCGACCCTCTGAAAGCATACTGCAACGATTCGCTAAAATCAAGAATCTTCATTAGAATCAGGACTCTGCGCTAGTGCCTTGTTCTGACTCCCGATTTTAGTGAGTCCGCCGATAAGTGAGCCTCTTGCCTGTCACGCCGCGCAGGGCAATGGCTGCTCGTTCTCCATCTTCAATGCCGTTCGCGGAACGGTGATTGTAGCGGAAATCGAACTCAGCGAGATAGCGGTGCAGGTGATGCTTGGCGCAGTGCTGGTACGTGCCTTTCATGCCCCGCTTGAAGACGCTGTAATAGTTCTCAACCGTCTGCGTGTGGATCACAGGATCGGTGAAGCTGACATACTCGCCCTTGCCGTGATGGACAGCGCCATGACCACGCTCGAAGGCGCTGCGGGCGAAGATGTAGTGACGAGCCTGGTCCGTCAGGAGGCGGGCTTCCTTGGACACGTTACCCTGCACGAGCGCCGCGATGGAGGACGGCTTCATATCGTCCAGCACAAAGCTGCGGGCTTGCTTGGAGTCGCGGTCTACCAGCGTCAGCACCTTCATCTTGTGACGGAAGTTGCGGCCCTTCGGTACGCCCGGCTCTGTACCGATAAAGGTCTCGTCTGCTTCAACGTCACCGCCACCACCGCCGAACGGGTTGAGCGCGCCCTGGCTCATGGCTTCGCGGATACGGTGCGTGAGGAACCACGCCGTCTTGTACTGGACTTCGAGAATGCGGTGCAGCTGGTGGGCACTGATGCCCTTCTTGCTGGCGCACATCAGGTAGATGGCTTGAAGCCACTTCGTCAGCGGCAGGTGGCTTTCCTCGAAGATCGTGCCAATGCGAACCGTGAACTGCTTGCGGCAGTCGGCGCACTTGTATAGACCGTGCCGCTCCTTGCCTTCCGGGTTCTTCTTGGACGGCTTGGAGCGCACGCCCTTGAGCTTGTAGGCGTTATCGATCACGCCGCAGTGCGGGCAGGTCGGACCATCAGGCCAAAGCGCGCTCTCGACATGCTCGAAAGCTGCGGCTTCATCGTGGAAATATGCCTTGGACAGAATGGACATGGGAAATCTCCTATGCCCTCAACATAGCCTCAAAGGCTGGGTTTGTCAAATACATAATGTCCAAAATTCTTGACAGTCAAAAATCTTTGACTATCTGGTGTGTCAGATATCTTTGACACAAGGAAACAAGAACAATGTCCTTCCATGAAAAATCCGCCTGGGTGATGGCGACCGTGCTGCTGGCCGGGGCCGGCTTCTATTTCCGGACGGTTGCGTCCATGTCGGCCGAGCTTGGCGCCGTCGCGCCGCCCGTCCTGCCGGTGGTGATCGTCTATGTCGTTGCGATCGTCCTGCTGTCCATCTTCGGTCATATCCTCGTCGCGGTCTCGAAACCGTCAGAGGCGGACGACACGATGGATGAGCGCGACCGGATCATCTCCAGCCGCGCCGGCGCGTTCAGCGGTATCCTGCTGGGCATCGGCGTCATCACGTCGCTCGGGCATTACCTGTTCTATTATGACGGCAATCTCCTGTTCCACATGGCGTTCGGTGCGCTGATGCTGGCCCAGCTCGGTGAGTATGCCGCCCGCATCGTGATGTACCGGCGGGGCGTCTGAGCCATGGCCAAACGCCCGCCCATTACCAATCGCGTGAAGGAGCTGCGCGAGGCGCATGGCAACATGTCCCAGGCCGCGCTCGGCAAGGCCATCGGGGTGACCCGCCAGACCGTCATCGCCATCGAGCAGGGGCGCTATTCGCCCTCGCTCGAGAGCGCCTTCCGCATCGCCCGCCTGTTCGGCGTCGGCGTGGAGGATGTCTTCGGCTGGGAGGAGGACGCCGATACCTAGCCCGTCATCAGCGATGCCGTGATCCGTCCGCCAAATCCCTTCTTGCAACCCGGCTCGATCCTGAGCAACCTTGCGAAGGCTTGGAAGGACGGGGCGGGATGGGGACAAATGAAACGATTGCACAAAGCTTTTTCAATGGCGGCGCTGTTGAGCGTTTCTGCATTGTCGGCCTGCACCACCGAGACCGTCATCGGCAATGAAGAGACCCGCGGCATCGTTGGCGGGCGGGATGCGAATTCATTGTACTTCAAGGGCATGGCGACCCTTTTCGTGAGCCGCGGCAGCGAGAACCATCATGTCTGCGGTGCAACGCTGATATCAGACCGCTGGGCGATTACCGCCGCACACTGCGTGGATTCCTCTCAGATCATCGATGGCAAGGCCGTTTACTTCCAGGAGACTGCCGCGGGCGACCTCGAGCAATTCGGGGCGCTGCGCCTTGCTGCGGGCAGTCCCGATCTGTCGAATTTATACACGCCTCTCTCTGTCCATATCGAGCGGATCGAGATGCATCCTGACTATCAGCCGGGCTTTGCTGAAAGAGGCGCTGATATCGCGCTCGTCAAAATAGACGGTCGTTATGCCGGCGAGACGACGAGATTGGCGCACGCTGAAAATGCCGGCTGGGATGCCGAACAGGCGAGTCTGGTGATGACGGCCGGGTACGGCCAATTGATGGAAAGAGGGGCCCTTGCCAGCGCGCTGCTGGGGAGTGGCGAAACCATGTTTTCACCGAGCATGACGCTTCAATCGGGATACTTGCCACTGGTGGATGCCGACGATTGCCAGCGCCAGCTGCGCCGGGCGGTCCGGCAATGGGAGATCGACTGGCTGCCCGAAGATCTCAGCATAGACGCGGAAACGCAGATTTGCGCCGGGAGGGGCGTTGTCGACAGCTGTCAGGGGGATAGTGGCGGGCCGCTGGTCGGACTTTTCTCGACCAGTCTTGCGCCCATGCAGGTCGGTATCGTCAGCTGGGGCATTGGCTGCGCGCGTCCAAACATGCCGGGCGTTTATACGCGCATTTCAGCCTATGCCGACTGGATCGAATCCGTGACCGGCTGACGCCTAGCCGGTCAGCAGCGGTGCCATGATGAGCCCGCCTGCAAGCCAGGCATAGGCGGCGGAAGCAAGGCCGAAGAGCACTTTCTCGGTCGCGCCCTTGCCGACCGGATCACCAAAGCCTGCCGTCTTCGCTTTCCAGACCAGGAAGACAGCTGAGAGCGCAAGGAAGGCAAGGTTCAGGAACAGCGTGTAATCAACGGCGAAGAACTCCCTGTCGGTCACGCTCTGGACGGCGGAGGCATCCGGCAACAGGCCGAACCCGGCAAAGGCGTAGTGCATGATCAGGGCCGTCGCGACGAGCGCGACGAGGAAGACCCCGGCAATGAAGAGGGCCATCGGCCAGCCAGAATACTTCGCCTGGATGCGCAGCACGGGCAGCACGACAAGGTCGGAAAAGATGAAGGCCATGATGCCCGCAAAGGCGACGCCGTTCGAATAGAGCACGGCCGCCAGCGGGATGTTCCCCATCGAGCCGATGAAGGTGAAGAAGGCCGCGACGGGACCGACAATCGCCTGCAACAGCACCTGCCAGAAGGCCGGGTCCTGCTCGCCTGCACCAATGAACAGCGTCTCGAAAAAGGCACGCGGCACGAAGGCGGCGATGATGCCCGCGACGGTGAAACCGACCGTCACATCCTTCCAAACCATGCCCCATTCCATGACATAGCGCTGGGCGACCTTGCGCCAGCCCTCGCGGCTGGTCATGCGGTCCTTCCAGTCAGGCACGTCGCCGTCCTCGTCGGCCCCTTCGGCTTCGCGGGCGCGCGCGCGGGCCTTGTCGATCAGGCCGAAGCCGCCGGTCAGGCGCACCAGCGCCCAGGTGATCAGGATGAGCAGGACGCCGCCGGCATATTCACCCACGACAAACTGCCAGCCGAGGAAGACGGCGATGATGATGCCGAGCTCGATAACGAGGTTGGTCGAGGCCAGCAGGAAGGCGAGCGAGGCCATAAAACCCGCCCCCTTGGCAAAGAGCGAGCGTGTCGTCGCGAGCGCGGCGAAGGAGCAGGAGCTTGAGATGAAACCGAAAAAGGTGCCGAGGCCGACCGATTTGGGGCCGCCCTGTCCCATCGTCCGCTTCATCCGCTCGCGGGTGACAAAGACCTGGATCATGGACGAGATGAGATAGCCGAAACCAAACGCCCAGAGGGCCATCCAGAACAGGCCGGCCGTGGTCATCGCGGCTTCGTGCCAGGTGTTGAGAAAATCGTTCACGGTAATGTGCGCGCTCCTGGTTGCCTGAAGACGCAATGCCCAAGGGGGCCGATGCGTTCCGAGCCTGTCAGGGCTGGCAGCTGGAATCGACCAGTCCTTAACCCGGTTTCAGTCGCCAGCCCGGTGGAAATCTGCTATGCACGGGAGGCCATGCAACAGGATGTCAGAGCGCTTGTGGACCGGGTCTATGCAGCGCGCCGGGACGACAGCCCCGACGAGGCCCACGCGCTTGCCACCGACGCCCTCGAACTTGCCCGCGGTGCGCACGATCCCGAACTCCTGGTGCGCGCCCTCATGGCCAAGGGACAATGCCATCGCGACGAAGGCGACTTTGAAGACGCTGAGCGGCTCTATGTCGAAGCGGCCAATCTCTGCCGGCGCGAGGAGATCGATCCGCTCGTCGTCGCTCATGTTATCCGGCATCTCGGTGATGTGACCGCCGAGCTTGGCCGGTTCGGTCTCGCCAAGACGCATTATGAAGAGGCGCTGGACCTCTATCGCGACATCGAGAACCTGCCGCCGGCGACCCTCGCCAATGCCATCCGCCCGCTGGCGCGCCTTTACGACGTCCTCGACGAACATGCCGAAGCGGTTGAATACTGGCGCGAGGCGCTGGAGCTATACGAAACCGCCCATGTGCGCTCCGGTATCCGGGAATGTAATCGACGCCTCAACGGCGCGGCCTGAGGGGACTGAGTATGAAACTGTTGAGCATAGCGTCCTGCGTGCTGGCGCTCGGAGCGGCAAGCGGCTGGGCACAGGCGCCTGAAGCACACTACCCGGACGACTTCGAAGAAAATCAGCCGCAGATGATGGTGATGGGCAATGATGCCTGGATCGAGGACTGGCCCGGCATGTCCTCGCTGCAGGCCTATCAGGGCCGCAATGTCTACCATTCCTGCGGCGCGACCATGATTTCGCCGCGATGGGCGCTGACGGCGGCGCATTGCGCTGAAGGGGTCTATATCGAGGAGGGGGACGGGGCGCGGGCCGTGCAATACTTCCCCGACGAAGCCGGGCGCAGCATGGTCCGCTTCGGGCCGTTGCAGCTGGCCGTAAACCAGCCGTTCCTGGGTGATGTCCCGCCGGATGCGGTCTACGGCATCGAGGATGTGATCGTGCATCCAGGCTATGAATCCGGGCGCACCGAGAACGGGAATGACATCGCCCTGTTGAAGCTCGACCGGCCCTGGTTCGGGCCTGTGATGCCGGTGGACGGGCTGAATGCCGATGTGTCCCCGGACAATCTCTGGCCGGCGCGGCCGGGCGATGCCCGCGCCTACCGCATCTGGGCGGCGGGCTTCGGCAAGCTGGGCGAGACCGCTGAGGACGAAGCGGAAATCTCGCGCACCGGCCACCTCGTCAGCGCGCCGAGCATGATCTTGCAGGATGGCCTGGTGCCAGTCGTCGATACCCTGCAATGCACTGACTTCATCCAGTCCCGGATCGAGGAATGGGAGATCGACATGGATCCCGGCCTCGAGATCAATCACGAGACACAGATCTGCGCGGGCATTGGCGAGGTCGATGCCTGTCAGGGCGACAGTGGCGGGCCGATGGTCTATCGCGGCGACGATGGCCCGGTCCAGGTCGGAATCATCAGCTGGGGGCTCGGCTGCGCGCGCAATGAGAGCCCCGGCGTCTACGTCCGCACCCGTGCCTATGGTGACTGGGTCGCCAGCGTGATCAGCGAGGCTGAGGAAGACCCGTCAGAGGCTGCGCCGGAATAGGCTTAGAACGGAACGTTCGGATCGTTCTCGCCCTGTCCGCCAAGGGCAAGGCCGAGAAAGTCGAACACGCGCGGATCGTGCAGATGGCTCGGCCGCACCGTGGCCAGCGCATGCGCCATGACCTGCCGCACGCCGGGTTTCTTCGCTTCCCATTCGTCGAGCATCTGCTTCATCGCCTGGCGCTGCAGGCCATCCTGGCTGCCGCAGAGATTGCACGGAATGATCGGGAACTCCATGGCGTCCGCGAACTTTGCGAGATCGTCTTCGGCGCAGGTGATCAGCGGGCGCAGCACGAACATGTCGCCGGCATCATTGAGCAGCTTTGGCGGCATCGCCGCCAGCCGTCCGCCATGCACGAGGTTCATCATGAAGGTCTCGAGCGCGTCGTCGCGGTGATGGCCGAGCACGATGGCCTCGCAACCTTCCTCGCGGGCGATGCGGTAGAGAATGCCCCGGCGCAGGCGCGAACACATGGAACAGAAGGTCCGCCCCTCCGGCACTTTCTCCGTCACGATGGAATAGGTGTCCTCGGTCTCGATGCGGTATTTGACGCCCACCCTGTCCAGCCATTCCGGCAGGACGTGTTTCGGAAAGCCCGGCTGGCCCTGGTCGAGATTGCAGGCGATGAGATCGACCGGCAGCGCGCCCTGCCATTTCAGGTCAATGAGCGCGGCGAGCAGGCCATAGCTGTCCTTGCCGCCCGACAGGCAGACCAGCCATTTCGGCGGCGGGCCGGTGCGCGAGCGGTCGACCATGCCGAACTGGTCGATCGCCTGCAGCGCATTGCGCACGATCCGCTTGCGCAGTTTCTTGAAGGTCACGCTCTTCGGCACATCGGCAAAGAGCGGCGGGACCATGCCCGTCATCATGTCGTCAGCCATGATGGCCGTATGGCATGGCAGGCAAGCGGCGGGAAGTGCGGGGTTCACGTTGAGAAAGGCATGTGGTGCTTTGCGGTTGTCGGTTCATTGACGGTTCGACGTCCACGGCAGGAACGCGATCATCCATGAGAGCAGACCGGCAAGACCCATAGCAGCAATGACATGCTCCATCGGTCGCTGGAATGATAATCCGAGTGCGCCTGACCACACTGGAATCAAGCAAGCGACTATTCCGGCAAACAGAATAGCGGTTCGCCGCAGATGCGATTTCTCTCGGAGTGCAAGTGCCCAAGCTGGCAAGAGTGTTACCCAGCCGAGCACGATTGCGGTCTTCCCGGCCCAATATGCGGTTGCCAAACCAAACGTCCAGATTGGCAGATCTTCGCTGCGCCCGCTAAGAGTGCTGATATCGGCTATGCCGAAGACACACGCAAATGCGGCTAGGTAGGTCGCTCCCAGCAGCCCGCTTAATGTGAGCCTAAGGGCTCGTGCCTTAGGCGTTTCAGGCAACGATTCCTTCTTCGGCGCCATAACCTACTGGTACTGGATCGTCAGCTCGATGCGGCGGTTGCGCGGCTCGTCGACTTCGTCATCCGTGGCCACGGCAGGCCGTGTGTCGCCATAGGCTTCGGTAGTGACCTGTGAAGGGTCGAGGCCGGTGGCGTTGACGATATAGGCCTGCATCGCTGCGGCCCATTGCTCGGTCCGGGCCTGGTTTTCTTCAGGCGTGCCGACCGTGTCGGTATGCGCCTGGATCCGGACCGAGGCGACAGGCGCGCGGTTCAGCTGCGGCATGAATTGCGGCGCGAGGGCCTGCGGGTCGAAATTGTCCCGGTCGGCAACGTAGAGCGTCAGGTCCAGCGGCGGGATCGCGGCCGGGGCGATCTCGCGCTCCATCGGTGCCATTTCAGGCGGCGGCGGCAGCGCCATGGGCTCGAAGCGCGGTTCTTCCGGCGCCTGGCTGATATTGTTGAGCGGGAAGGCATTCCGGAACAGGGAGCACTCCTCATAACCAGGCTCGATGGCGGCGTTGACGCGGTAATACTCATCGCCATCTTCCAGGTCGGCATAGCGCAGGCGCTCCAGGGCGCGCTCTTCGGGATTGGCCTCGGCCATGGCGCACAGCATGTCGCCCAGGATGAAGGGATTATCGGAATAATAGTTGTGGCCGAGGCCGAACAGCTCGGTTGCAACGCCGGTCGCGTCGACCGTCTCGTAAAACTCGTTGAGGCGGATATAGGGCTTGTTGCCGTCCGTATCGCCAAGCCGCAGCTTGCCCTTGTTGACGATCTCGGAGACGTGCAGCGCGCGGTCGGCATCGGAGGTGTAGATGGTGACATTGGCTTGCAGATTGTCGAGCACGCCGGTGACCTGGTCGAAGATTTCGCGGTCGACATCGGCGGCCACGAGGATGATGCGGAACTCGATTTCGGCTTCGCCGTGACGCTCGAGATAGTCGGCGGCATAGTCCTCAAGCGCCTTGGTCAGGATGCGGTTGCCCATCGAATGCGCGACGATGTTGATGCGGTCGATATCACTGTTCTCGATGATCAGGTCGAGGAACTGTTCCAGGTAGGGCGCCGCCGCGATCGAGCGGTCCTGGTCGCCCTTATAGTGGCCGAGCGAGACCTGGCCGGCCGAGGGCCACGAGAAGAGCAGCGGCACGCCGACATCGAACAGCCCGCGCTGGGACAGGTCGACCGAGAGCTGCGCCGAGCGGATCAGCGCATCCTCGAAGGGCGTGTTGAAGCCGTGAACGAAGAGCAGGGCGGCATAGGAGTTCTGGTCGATCAGCGCCTCGTCGAGCTCCATCAGGAAGCGTTCCTCGCCGGCCTTGGTGATCCGGGTCAGGAAGACATATTTGACCAGCTCGTCCTGTTCCTCTGGCGGCTCGCCTTTCAGGAACGGGGTCTCGCCGCGCTCGCGCGTGCCGCCTTCCTCGATCAGCTTGGGCAGCCAGACATCGGCTCGCCCGACATGCAGCTGCTGTGAATCCGCGGCGATGACGTCGGTCGTATCGATCTCGCCATCCGGCGCCGGGCCTTCGCCATCGAAGCGGACATCGCGATTAGTGCCATAGAAGACGCGCACGCAATCGACCGCCGATTCCGTCTCGTCGGTCAGCAGGTCGAGACAGTCATTGCCGAATTGCGGATGGTGCAGCGAGGGCCGCGGCTGGAGCATGAACAAGATGCTGCCGACGGTCCCGCCGACCAGGACAAGCAGCAGAAACCAGAAAAGGAAACGGCGCATTCTGCATCCCCTCGCAACTGATGCTTTTTTTGGCCGAGCGTCCGGGCGATTGCAAGGCGGTTCGGCCAGCATACGCGCGCCAGCCCGCAATCAGCCCGCAATCAGCCCGGAATCATACTGTTTTCGTACTGTTTTTGTACGGAAATCATACCGAATCCGTCTCGATCGGTGCGCAGACTTCCGACGGAGGAAAGACATCCGTCCCGTGCTCAGGCGGACACACCAAGCTTTTCTTCGGCATAGGCCTTGATCGCCTTGTAGTCCGCCTTGCCGTTCGGCGCGCGTCCGAGACTGTCCTTGAACAGGATCCGCTTGGGCGCCTTGTAACGGGCAAGCTGTGTCTGCACGAAGGCGCGCAGCGTGTCCTCATCGGCCGAGGCGCCGTCATTCAGCTCCACAACCGCCGTGACCGCCTGGCCCCATTTCTCGTCCGGCAGGCCCACCACAAGCGCGTCGCGCACCGCGTCATGGCCCTTCAGCGCTTCCTCGACCTCTTCCGGATAGATCTTCTCGCCGGCGGAATTGATACAGTTCGAGCCGCGTCCAAGTAGGGTGATCGTGCCGTCTTCCTCGACCGTGCACCAATCGCCGGGCACCGCATAGCGCACGCCATCGACCTCCCAGAAAGTCTTCGCGGTCTTCTCCGGATCCTTGTAGTAGCCGAGCGGTACCGCCCCGCCTCGTGCAATGAAACCGGGCTCGCCGGAGCCGGGCTTCACCTCTCTGCGGTCTTCGGTGAAAACCTTGCAGTTCTGGCCAAGCTCGAACTTTGCGGTCTGCTGGACACCGTCCGCCGTCGTCACCGACATACCGAATCCGACAGCCTCGGAGGCGCCGAAACTGTCCATCAGGGCGACCTGTGGCATGTGTCGGATGAGGCCGCGCTTGACTTCCATCGACCACATCACGCCTGAGCTGGTGATGGTCTGGACCGAAGAAAGATCATATTTTCCAGGGGCTTCGTCGAGCACGCGTAACATCGGCTTGGCGAAAGCATCGCCAACAATCGCCATGGCGGTGACGCCGCGCCGGTCAACCGTCTCCCAGAGTTCGACCGGGTCGAAATGCTTTGTGTTTTCCAGGGTCACAATGGCGCCGCCGCCGATCATCGCGCCCATTGCCGTGAAAAGTCCGGTCCCATGCATGAGCGGACAGGCAGGAAGCTGGCGAGACAGCTTGCCCATCTGGTCGACAAGAACAAGGTGCTGCTCCATGGATTCAGGTGCGAATCCGTAGATCTTGAGCATTGATTCAAGGGAAGATTCCCGCCAGATGCGGTGGGACCACATGACACCCTTGGGCATGCCGGTCGTCCCGCCGGTATAGAGGAAAATCAGGTCGTCATCGGAGCGCTCGATCTCAAGCGGCGCGCCATCGCCCTCTGTCGCCAGTGTTTCGTAGGTGATCGCGAAGTCTGGTGTGTCGGTCCCGTCGCCGCCAATCTCGACCCAGAACTTTACCTTCGGCAGGCGATCCTTCACGCGTTCGACATTCTCGCGGAACTCGCGGTCGAAAAAGACAATGGCTGCGTCCGAATTGTCGAAAATGTAGTGCAGCTCATCGTCGAGATAGCGGTAATTGACGTTCACATGGGTGAAACGGCCTTTGAAGCAGGCGGCCAGCGCTTCCATGTATTCGGGCTGGTTGCGCAGGTAGAAGCCGGCCTTGTCGCCTGTTTCGGCACCGCGTTCGCGCAGGTTCCGTGCGACATTGTTCGAGCGGGCCGTCATCTGCGGCCAGCTGATCACACGGTCACCATGAATCAGCGCCGGATCGTCTGGACCGAGCACTGCGCCGACTGCATCGAGCAGGTCTCCAAGATTGAAGATGCTGTCGCCCATATTGAGCTTCCTCCGGATTGTTCTGTTTCTTGCAGTGTATGCACAAACAGACCGTCCGTGGAGGGGTTACGTGGCGTCCGGCGCCCCTGATTTAGCCGATATGCGGCTTGCCCCACCAGAATTTGTTCCAGAAGCGCTTGCGCCGCCACGCCTTTGCCAGGCGCTTGTTATTCGGGGCGTCATGGAGCCCTCGGGGGACAAGCATTTCGTTCATCACCGGCTGGTAGTGGCGGATCAGGTCTTCTTCTATACGAGCCCGCTCACGGGCATTGGAAATTTTTAGGATATGGCGCTCGGTTGCGCCGCGGTCCCACCAGGCTTCGGCCCAGCGTTCGTGTCCGATGATGCGGCTCTTCAGATTGGTGGCCTTGCCAATATAGAGCGGCTCCAGGAAGAAGACGAAACGCCGGCGCACAAAGATATAGATGCCGCCGCCGTTCGGAATGCCTCTGTCGGTCAGCGTCACATTGAACTTGTACTTGCGTCCGGTCTCTCCGAACCAGGGGTGGGCCCCGAAAACGATCATTGCGGACAAACTCCTCCCGGCAATCGGCGGAGAGTCCGGCTGACTTGGTTAATGAGTCGTTAACGCCGTTCGTTGAAATCGCGGAATTTTCTGGGGCAATTCAAGGCCTACGCGGCCTTCAGAACTCTCTGGACCGGCGCAAAGCTCTTGCGGTGACAGCTGCAGGGGCCGAGCGATTCCAGCGCTTCGGCATGCTCGGCGGTGCCATATCCCTTGTGGCGGCGAAGGCCGTAGCCGGGAAAGCGGTTTGCCAGTTCTTCCATTGCGCGATCGCGCGCAACCTTGGCCAGGATAGAGGCGGCAGAGATGGACGGCTCCGTGAGGTCGCCCTTTACGATGGCCTTGGCAGGGCAGGGCAGTGTCGCTGGCAGCGCGTTTCCATCCACAAGAATCAGTTCAGGGACCAGGCCCATAATGGCGACGGCACGGCGCATGGCGAGGAAAGTCGCCTCGCGAATGTTAAAGGCATCGATCTCGTCAGGGCTTGCCCAGCCGATGCCATAGCCGAGGGCCTTGGCCTTTATTTCGGGATAGAGTGCCTCGCGGCGCGCTTCGGTCAGCTTCTTGGAATCTGTAAGGCCTGTAACTGATTGCGCGGGATCAAGAATGACCGCCGCGGCCGTTACCGGCCCGGCCCACGGCCCTCTTCCGGCCTCGTCTATTCCGCAGATCATCCCTATGTTCCTCATCACAGCTACAAGATCATGATTCCGGGAGTGATTAACCATGAGCGACGCATATTGCATTCAGATTAACGAGACCGGCGGCCCCGATGTCTTGACCAAGGTTGCCATGGAGCCGCGCCAGCCCGGACCGGGCGAGGCGCTGATACGCCAGAGCGCGATCGGCCTCAACTTCATCGACACGTATCATCGCTCCGGCCTCTATCCGGTGAAGATGCCATTCACGCTCGGTTCAGAAGCCGCCGGCACGGTCGAGGCCGTCGGGGAGGGCGTGGAAAACGTCAAGCCGGGCGACAGGGTCGCCTATCTTGGTTCTGGCACCTATGCGACACACTTTACCGGTCCTGCCTCGCGTCTGCTGGTCCTGCCTGACGGGGTCAGCGAAGAAGAAGGCGCTGCGGTGATCCTGAAGGGGCTCACGGCGTGGATGCTCCTGTTCGAGGTCTACCGGCCTGAGCCGGGCGAAACGGCGCTGGTCTGGGCGCCCGTCGGCGGCGTGGGGTCTATCCTGGTACCCTGGGCGACGTCTCTGGGGGTGAGAGTGATCGCCGTGACGTCATCCGAAGAGAGGGCCGGAAAGGCCCGCGAAATCGGAGCGATGGATGTTATATACGCCCATGAGGATGTTGCCGGCCGGGCGAGAGCCTTGACCGGCGGCAAGGGCGTTGATGTCAGCTATGACAGCGTCGGCAAGGACTCCGCCAAGGCGTCTCTCGACAGTTTGAAGCCGCGCGGCTGGTACGTGACCTTCGGAAACGCGTCCGGTGCCGTCGATCCGATCGCGCCGGGTGAACTGTCAAGGCGGGGGTCTCTTGTGATGACCCGGCCCGGACTGTTCCATTTCGTCAATACCGAGGAAGGTCTGAAAAAGGGGGCCGCGGCCTTGTTTGGCGCCCTTCGCGCCGGAACGATCAAGGCGCAGGTCGGCCAGACTTTCGATCTCGCGAGTGCCGCCGACGCGCACCGGGCAATCGAAAGTGGCAAGACCGTCGGCGCGACGCTGCTCAAGCCTTAGGGCGGTCCTGTTGCCTGTCGTCTGCGGACCCTTCATCAAACAACCGGTCTTCCATGAATTTGAAGGGCAGCAGGATGAGCAGGGCGAGAACAGTCCCGCTCGCGGCGACGAGGTAGAAACCCGCGCCGCTGGCAAGTCCGACGGCACCCGCCAGCCACATGCCGGCACCCGTCGTCAGACCTTTGACGGACCCGCGCGACTGGATGATTGTCCCGGCGGCGAGAAAGGCCACGCCTGCCGTCACCGCTTCGACCACGCGGACCGGATCAAGCTGCGTTGCAGCGGAGTCCGATCCGAAACGCGCGATCATCTCAATCGCAATGACGGCAAAAAGGGCAGCGGCCAGACTGGTCAGCATGTGCGTGCGCATCCCGGCCGGACGGTCTCGGGCCTCACGCTCGAAGCCAATGAGCAGGCCACAGAATGCCGCGAGCCCAAGGCGCAGCAGCATGTCGGCCGCTGCCATGTCTATACTGAAATCGATACCGCCCATGGTGAAGTCACCTAGCAAGCTACGTATTTGAACCAACGTCCACGCGCTTGCCTTGTTGCTTACCGGTTGCAGCGCGGGTCATCAGCCTCGTTCAGTGCTGGTGGTCGGCACCCTCGCCGTGATGGTGGGCCTCGGCTTCATCGACAAGGATACGTTCTGGCTGGTCAGCGACATGGAGCCGAAAGACGATGGCGCGCGCCCCGTCTGGCCCGCCGCGCGGCGCGTGAATGGCTTCGGGTTCAATCACGAAGGCATCACCGGACTTCAGCTCCACGTCCGGCTTGCCCTGTTGGACATGGATTGCCGAGCCCGAGATGACATACACGAACTCTTCGCCGGAGTGGTAGTGGCGTGGCACCGTAGCGCCAGCGGGGATGACGACGTCGGAAATGATCACCTCATAGCCGTCCAGACCTGAAATGCCCGCACGGAGCATTTCGTTAGAGCCGGGCGGTGGTGTGGTCTCAGCCTGCTGGCTGGGCGCTGTAGCGCAGGCGGCCGCCAGGATGGCGCCCAGGCCGACAATCACGTTTTTCATTGTATTCTCCCTCCTCAAGGAGGCAGAACACTGCGCTCGTCTGGCCCAGCGGGCAAGAGATCGCTTAGCTGGCCGCTTCGTATTTAAAGCCGATCTCCAGTGTTACCTGGTAGTAGGCCACCTTGCCGTCATTGATGTAGCCGCGCGTCGAGACGACTTCGAACCAGTCGAGATTGCGCAGCGTCTTGCGGGCGGTGGTCAACGCGCCGTCAATGGCGTCCTCGATCGAGGTGGGCGACGTGCCGACGATCTTGGTTACAGCGAAAGTATCAGCGGACATGAATTGCCTCCAGTCTTGCGGGGTAGGGATTACCCCGTTCAATCCGGGAACTAGGCCGAAAGTTCCAGCTGTCACCTGAATCGGATCTGCCGGGCCGGTCGCCCGCGAGGCGGATTACCGTCCCCAGTTCAGGAGCAGGGCCGGGTCAATGTAGAAGTCTCCATCGCGGCTGTCGCTGGCGGAATTGCGCCACTTCACGGCCCAGTGGAGGTGCGGCCCGGTTGTGCGTCCGGTATTGCCTGTCTTCCCCAGCGGTTCGCCCTGCGAGATCACGTGGCCTTCTTCCACCGTGACTTCGGAGAGGTGCAGGAAGACCGAAACAAGGCCGCCGCCATGGTCCAGAAAGACGGTCCCGCCTTCATAATAGAGATCGGGATCGGCCAGCACGACGCGCCCGCCGGCTGGTGCATAGACCGGCGTTCCGGTTGGCACGGCGAAGTCGTACCCTTCATGCACCGAGATCTTCTCACAGGCCTCGCCATTGGCGCCGGTGCCGATATATTTGCGCGTCGGCCCGAACGGCGAGGAGGCCGGACCGTCGACCGGCTCGACGAAGCCGTCGCGCAATTGCGGGCCCGGGTTGAAGCTTGCAAAGGCGGCCTGCTTCTTTACCCAGCTTTCGGCGGCATGCTGTTTCTGAGCGTCTGTACGTGCATCGACCTTGTCGCAATTGAACCCATTGATCAGCCGGAAATCATCCTGGCGCGGGGCAATCGTCAGGCTGATTGGGGGGATGTCGCTCGCCAGCGGCTTTAGGCGCAGCGGCGAGGGTTCATCCTGACGCAGGCCGATCAGAACAGCTCCGGCTTCGTCGGTCTGCACGGTGCGAAGGCGTTCGCCGTCCGGTCCGGAAATCTCGATTTCCAGGTCAGCAGGGCCCTTGCAGCGGATGAGGCCACTCTGCTTGGCAATGCCCGAACATGACAGGCTTTCGGTGGTGATCGGCTCGCCATTGGCGGCAGGCGCAGCTGTAGCCAGCAGCAGGGCAAGAAAGGTCAAGAGGCGCGGAAAACGCATCGGCCTGGTCACCGCCTATTTCTGGCCGGGTATCATCCGGCTGGCGGCAGCCGCTGCGTCGACATAGGCTTCCTGGTGATCCACGCTCCAGTAACGCAGCGCCTGCAGCGGAATCTTTCGGCCCGTGACCGCACAGGTGACGTAATCGCCAGGGCTGATCACTTCGAGATCGGCGTCGAGATAGCGAATCTTGGCTTCGCCTGAGGTTTTTCCGGTACGCGTAAGCATGAGGCTCATAATGGGTCCAAATCGCCGCTTTTGGAAGAGGCCAGACTCAGGGCTGGGGCCCCGGTGCGGTTGGCGCCGTGCCGTCAGCCGGGCGGTCGGGATTGGGCGTGCGGAAAATCAGTGACAGGCTGCGCATGTAGTCCATCGGCCATTCGCCAACACGCTGGCGATGGGTGGCACGCAGTACGATCTCGACAGCGACGTCCGGATGGCTGAACACCAGCGATTCATCGACTGCGCCTGCGCCCAGAGGGCTCGCCCCAGGGTCTGACGCGGTCCATTGTGCCATGGCTGGGCATTCTCCGAGCCGAGCGGCGATTTCGGACCGCTGGTCACGGTAGTCGTTGAGATAAGGCACTTCGCTATGGGCCATGCCGAGCTGGCAGGTGACCTGGTTGTAAGCGGAGCTGACCGTTGCGGGATCGGCCGCCGGTACCACGACGGTGCAATAATCCGCGCCGAGCGATTGCAGCGCGTTGCCGGCTGGATAAGTGCCGATGACGCTGCCTTGCGCGGTGCCCGCCGAAAGCGACGCAAAGCGGCTTGCAACAACGCCGGCGCGAATGATCTGCCCGATTTCTGTGCATAGCGGGTCTGCTGGCGGGGCGGGTTGCCGTACTTGCGGATAGGTCGGACGTTCGGGTGGTGCGGACTGGACTGTCGGGCTGAAGGGGAGCGTCGTCGGCGGCGCTTCCTGTTCGTCGGTCGGGGCTGCCTGCGCGAGGGCTGGAAGGGCTGGCAATTGGCCAATCGCCATTGCTGCTGCTAGAAACGGGAAGCGGACAGGCGCAATCATCTTGTTTCCTTGCTGCGGTTCGAAGCCGGAGTCTACGCCCTCGCCAACGCTGTGGGCAAGCCAGCAGGAACGGGCAAAAGTTTTTGTTTTGTTCTTGAGAACATTTGTGGTACAGACCATTCCTCAGATGTGACGCCGGCCTTGCATTGCAGGGTCAGATATGGACCTAAGGAGACGACTCATGGCGAAACCTGCACTGCAACTCGTGGACAAGGAGTCCGGCTTGGACAAGCAGAAAGCACTCGAAACCGCTCTGTCGAACATAGAACGCTCCTTTGGCAAGGGATCGGTCATGCGGCTCGGCGACAAGAAAGTCTCCGATATCGAGTCGGTGTCGACCGGATCGCTCGGGCTCGATATCGCGCTCGGTATCGGCGGCCTGCCGCGCGGGCGCATCATCGAGATTTACGGGCCTGAAAGCTCTGGCAAGACGACGCTGTCGCTGCATGCGGTTGCCGAAGCCCAGAAAGATGGCGGCGTCTGCGCCTTCGTTGACGCGGAACACGCGCTTGATCCGAGCTATGCCGCCAAGCTTGGCGTCGACCTGGACGATCTGCTCGTTTCCCAGCCTGATACTGGCGAGCAGGCGCTGGAGATCGCCGACACGCTGGTGCGCTCGGGCGCTGTCGACCTGCTGGTCATCGACTCCGTGGCGGCCCTGACGCCGCGGGCCGAGATTGAAGGCGAGATGGGCGATTCTCTGCCTGGTCTGCAGGCCCGCCTGATGAGCCAGGCGCTGCGCAAGCTGACCGGCTCGATCTCAAAGTCGAAATGCATGGTGATCTTCATCAACCAGATTCGCATGAAGATCGGTGTCATGTTCGGCAGCCCGGAAACCACGACCGGCGGTAATGCGCTGAAATTCTATGCCTCGGTCCGCCTGGATATCCGCCGTATCGGCGCGATCAAGGATCGTGACGAAGTGATCGGCAACCAGACGCGCGTCAAGGTGGTCAAGAACAAGGTCGCTCCGCCTTTCCGGCAGGTCGAGTTCGACATCATCTACGGTGAGGGCATTTCGAAGACCGGCGAACTCATCGATCTCGGTGTGAAGTGTGAGGTCATAGAGAAATCCGGTTCCTGGTATTCCTACAAGGATGACCGGATCGGCCAGGGTCGCGAGAAGACACGGCAGTTCCTGAAAGACAATCCCGATATTGCCGACGAAATCGAAACGGCGATCCGCAAGCAGTCCGGTCTGTTGTCCGAAGTGCTTCTCAATGAGGACGGTGCACATGAGGATGACGACGGCGATGCGGGCGAAGCCGAAACAGGCTGAGAACCCGTTTCCGCTCTCTTATCAATTGCAGTAGATCAGACCTTGCGGCGGGCCAGACGCTTGGCGCGCCGCAGGTGACCCTTTATATCGCCCTTAGGCGGGGGCTGGCCATCCACGATATGGCAGGCCCCATGGGCAATCAGGCCCGCTGGCGGATAAAGACGGTACACGGATGACAAGCGTCAACGAGCTTCGGGAAACCTTCCTCTCCTTTTTCGAAAGCAAGGGCCACACGCGCAAGGCGTCGGCGCCGCTCGTGCCGGACAATGATCCGACCCTGCTTTTCGTGAATGCCGGCATGGTGCCGTTCAAGAATATTTTCACCGGCGCCGAAACGCCGTTCGCGCCGCGTGCGACCAGTTCCCAGAAATGCGTGCGAGCCGGCGGCAAGCACAACGATCTAGACAATGTCGGTTACACCGCCCGCCATCACACTTTCTTCGAGATGCTCGGCAATTTCTCCTTCGGTGACTATTTCAAGGATGACGCCATTGATTTCGCCTGGGAGCTGGTGACGAAGGAATTCGGCCTGTCAAAAGACCGGCTGCTCGTCACGGTCTATGCTGAGGACGATGAAGCTGCGGCGATCTGGAAGAAAGTTGCCGGCCTCTCGGACGACCGCATCATCCGCATTCCCACTTCGGATAATTTCTGGTCGATGGGAGATACCGGTCCTTGCGGGCCATGTTCGGAAATCTTTTTCGATCACGGCCCCGGCGTGCCCGGCGGTCCGCCCGGATCGCCGGATGAGGATGGCGACCGTTTCATCGAGATATGGAACCTGGTCTTCATGCAGTTCGACCAGCAACAAGGCGGTTCGCGGGTCGACCTGCCCAAGCCCTCGATCGATACTGGTATGGGGCTGGAGCGGATGGCCGCCGTCCTGCAGGGCAAGCACAACAATTACGAGACAGACCTCTTCATGAAGCTGATTGCGGCGGAAGAGGATGTCTACAAGGCAAAGGCGGCAGGCGATCACCTGGCCTCTTTCCGGGTCATCGCCGACCATCTTCGCACCTCAGCCTTCCTGATCGCCGATGGCGTGACGCCATCGAATGAGGGCCGCGGCTATGTGCTCCGCCGGATCATGCGCCGGGCCATGCGCCACGGGCACATTCTCGGCGCTCGCGAGCCGGCCATGTACAAGCTGGTCCAGACCCTGGCCGACGAAATGGGCGATGCTTATCCTGAGCTGCACCGTGCCCAGCCGGCTATCGAAGCCGCTCTTGAACAGGAAGAAGCCCGCTTTCAACGCACGCTCGGCCGCGGACTGGCGCTGCTGGAAGAGGCGACAGAGGGGCTCGGCGAAGGCAGCGAGCTGCCCGGTGAAACCGCCTTCAAGCTGTACGATACGTTCGGTTTTCCGCTCGACCTGACGCAGGATATCCTGCGCGGCCGCGGCATGGGCGTCGACCAGTCCGGCTTCGATGCCGCCATGGCCGAGCAGAAAAAGGCCGCGCGCGAAGCCTGGTCCGGATCCGGCGACAAAGCTTCCGAGGCCGTCTGGTTCCGCGTGCGTGACAAGACCGGTCCGACCGAATTCCTTGGCTATGCCGGCACGGAAGGCCAGGGTACGCTGAAAGCCATCGTCAGCGCTGGCGCCATGCAGGATTCCTGCAGCGGCGGCGAATGCGAACTCGTCTTCGACCGTACCCCCTTCTATGCTGAAAGTGGCGGTCAGGCTGGTGACCATGGCGAAATCCACTTTGAGAACGGCGCCCGCTTCATTGTCCGCGATGTGCAGAAGCGCGCTGGCGACCTGCACGTCCATGTTGGCGAACTGACCGATGGTTCGATTGCTCCCGGCGACCGCGCAACTTTGCAGGCCGCCGCACAGCGCCGGCAGCGCATCCGCGCCAACCACTCGGCCACGCACCTGCTGCATGCCGCGCTGCGTAGCGTGCTCGGTCCTCACGTTACCCAGAAGGGCTCGCTCGTCGAGGAGGACCGGCTGCGTTTCGACTTCTCTCATGGCGGCCCGGTCACGCCGGCCGAACTCGAGGCGATTGAAAACCAGGTCAACGCCGTAATCCGTCAGAATGACGAAGCGCGCATCGAGGTGATGGCACCGGACGAGGCGATCGAGGCAGGGGCGCTGGCGCTGTTCGGCGAGAAGTATGGCGACGAAGTTCGTGTGCTTTCCATGGGACGCCCGCTCGAAGATGGTTCACGTCCATATTCGGTCGAGCTCTGCGGCGGCACGCACGTCGCCCGGACCGGCGATATCGCCGCTTTCGTGATCACCTCCGAAGGCGGTGTCTCGGCTGGTGTCCGGCGGATAGAGGCGGCGACGGGCGCCGAAGCGCTCGACTTCCTGAAGGCACGCGCGCAGGTCGCGCTCGACCTTGCCGACCAGCTCAAGGTTCCCCTGAAAGATGTTGGCCGCAAGGTCGCGCAGCTCAACGAAGAGCGCCGCACCCTGGAGCGGGAGCTGACTGATGCCAAGCGCAAGCTCGCCATGGGTGGCGGCGGATCAGCTGCGCCCGCTGGCCCTGAAGAGGTCGGCGGCTACAAACTGATCGCGCGCGTAGCTGAAGGCGTTGGCGGCAAGGACCTCCGCGGGCTCATCGATGAGGCCAAGGCAAAGATGGGGTCCGGCATTGCCGTGTTTATCGGCGTCAATGACGGCAAGGCCGCTGTGGCTGTCGGCGTGACAGAAGACCTGACCGATAAGGTGTCGGCGGTCGACCTGGTACGCGTGGCTGCTGCGGAAGTCGGCGGCAAGGGCGGCGGCGGCCGGCCAGACATGGCCCAGGCTGGTGGCCCGGACGGCGCCAAGGCCGAAGCCGCGCTGGATGCGGTACGCAAGGCGCTGGCAGGCTAAGGCCGGAATTCAGGCAGCTTTCGGGAACAGAGGCTCCTCATCGCCCGGTTTCCATTGAGGAAATTTTGGCATGATCGCCTTGAAGCGTTGGCTCTCCAGGTGCGCTGAGAGCCAGCGCTGCAGGTGTGGCCACGGCTGGGCGTCGAACCAGTCCCTGCCGGCATTCGCGAACTGCCGCACGAAGGGCATGATCGCAACGTCCGCGAGCGATATCCGGGCGCCAAAAAGCTGCGCCTGGCTGGCAAGCTGCGTATCAAGCGCTTCAAGGAAGGCGCCGCCTTCCGCGCGGTGGTGTTCGAAGTCGGCCCCCTCATAGCGCGCTGCATATTTGTAGCGGTCGAGATGGTGCTTGAAGCCAGAATCATTGTCCGAAATCAGGGAGAGCATATCCTCGAGCGTCCCCAAGTCTGGACTGAGCCAGTTTTCAGGATCGTTCGTGCGCAGGGCGTGGAGCATGACGTCAAGGCTCTCATCAATCACCGTCCCGTCAGGCAGGACAAGCACGGGAACCGTGCCCTTAGGTGAGGCCTCGAGCATTGCAGTCGGCTTGTCCCTCAGCACCACCTCGCGCAGACGGCATTCCAGCCCCGCCGAGGCAATGGCGAGGCGGGCACGCATGGCATAGGGGCACCGGCGGAAGGAATAGAGAACCGGGCGGCTCATCAGCTCGATGATTTGGCTGGTGCCCGGCCGATATGCGCCTGTCCGCGCTGCCGGGCGAGATCGACCTGCTTCTGCCGCTCGGCGAAACGGGTGCGCTGCGCGTCGGTCAGCTGGTCATGACAGGCCGGGCAGCAGATGCCTTCCTCAAAACGCGGATCTGACCGGTCGGCGTGGCTGACGGGCCGCTTGCAGCCATGGCAGAGATCGTAGCTGCCGAGTTCCAGGCCATGGCCGACCGAGACGCGCTGGTCGAAGACGAAGCACTCGCCGCGCCATTTGCTTTCGGGTTCTGGAATGGTTTCCAGGTATTTCAGGATGCCGCCCTTGAGATGGTAGACCTCATCAATCCCTTCGGCCTTCACAAAACTCGTCGCCTTTTCGCAGCGGATGCCGCCGGTGCAGAACATGGCGATCCTTGGCGTACGGCCCTGTTCTTCAAGCTGTTGACGAAAATTGCGAAACCACTCCGGAAAGTCCCGGAAGGTCTCGGTTTCCGGGTCGATGGCGCCGTCGAAGGTGCCGATCGCATATTCGTAATCGTTGCGTGTATCGATTAGCACCGTATCGGGATCGCTGATCAGGGCATTCCAGTCTTCCGGCGCCACATAGGTTCCAACCAGCTGGTTCGGGTCGGTGTCTGGCACGCCCATCGTGACAATCTCGCGCTTGAGCCGGACTTTCAGCCGCCAGAATGGCATCGCCTCGGCATGGCTTTCCTTCCACTCGAGGTCGGCGCAGCCCGGCAGGGCGCAGAGGGCTGCCATGGCGCTGTTCAGGCCAGAGCCTTCTGCGGCAATGGTGCCGTTGATCCCCTCACGGGCGACCAGAACCGTGCCTTTCGCACCGGCGGCCATGAGCGCGGCTTCAACCTGTACGCGGATGGCACCCGGATCGGCGATCGGGGTAAACTTGTAGAAGGCGGAAACGCGAATACTCATCCCCGGGCTTATGCCAGAGGTGCGGTCCAGAGGCCAGATTGGACGGGCAGAGCGGCTGCCCGGCAGGCTGCGCGCCTAGTCCATCTTGTCCTTGGTGGATTCCGCGGTGTCACTGACCACATCGCCAGCGGCGGAGACATCCTTGCCGATGCCGCTGATCGTGTTGCAGGCCGACAGAACCGGGAGGGCAAACAGGGCGGTAAAAACCAGAATCAGCTTTTTCATGAGCTTCGCTCCTTAACCAATGGCCAGCATATTCTCTGGTCAGGCGAATATGGCAATCGGAAAATTCGGCACAAGCTTCAGATATCGCTTGTTCCCTTCGGCCCCGACTCCCTGCTAATGGAGCGCCATGAAAAGCGCTGTCATCGTTTTCCCCGGTTCGAATTGTGATCGTGACGCTCAGGTCGCACTGGCGAGCCTGACCGGCGAGGAGCCAGTCATGGTCTGGCACAAGGACGGGCAGATCCCTGACGGGACCGACCTGATCATGGTGCCTGGCGGGTTCTCCTATGGCGACTATCTGCGCTGCGGCGCTATGGCAGCCAACTCACCAGTCATTTCTGCGTTGAAGCGTCATGCCGAGCGTGGCGGCTATGTGCTGGGCGTCTGCAACGGCTTCCAGGTCCTGACGGAGACGCGTCTGCTGCCAGGTGCGCTCTTGCGGAATGCCGGCCTCGACTTTGTCTGCAAGCCGCAGGCGCTGAAGGTCGAAAACTCAAATACGGCCTTCACAAGCGCCTATGCGGGCAAGGACGAAATCAGCGTTCCGATCGCCCATCATGACGGCAATTATGTCGCGGACGAGGAAACGTTGGACCGGCTGGAAGGGGAAGGCCGCGTGGCGTTCCGCTATGCCGGCAACCCGAATGGGTCAGCCCGCGATATTGCAGGTATCCTGTCAGAGAATGGACGGGTCCTGGGGCTGATGCCCCATCCCGAGCGCGCCATTGGCGGCCATGAGGGCGGCGAAGATGGCCGTGGCATGTTCGAGAGTCTGCTCGCGGCTATCTGACCGGTTCGTCCTAGGCCGGACCGGAAAGTTCGGCTAGTCTCCCGCCAGGAACAGGACAGGGAGGGCCTCGTGTCCTATCTCCAGGAAACCCGCGATGCGGGCCGGGAAGTGTTTCCCGATCTTGCGCGTGCCTGCGCGCTGATCGGGATCGCGCTCGTCAATGTTGCGGTGTTTTCGCATCCGATGATGGGCGGTTATTCGGCTGAGGGCGCACTCGAAGGGGCCGACAAATGGTCCTATTTCATCGTCAATGCCTTCTTCCTGATGAAGTCGTACACCCTGTTCTCCTTCATGTTCGGGGTCGGCTTCGCCTACCAGATGAAGTCTGCCGAGCGCCGGGGCGTCGGCTTTGCCGGGCGGTACTGGCGGCGAAGCATCGGGCTTCTGGTCCTCGGCCTGCTGCATGTCGCCTTGCTGTTCCAAGGCGATATCCTGGTGATCTATGCCATCCTCGGCTGCCTGCTCTTCCTGTTCCGGAACATGGGTGAATCGGGCCTGATCCGCTGGGCCATCGCGCTCTATGCGGTGCAGATTCTTGTCGTCGTCCTCGCCTCCGGTTCTTTCATCGCCGGCATGGCGTTCGCGCCCGAGGCGATGCAGGAACAGATCGCCATGAATGACGAGCTGATCGTCTCGGCTAATGAAGCCTATGGCAGCGGAACCTTTGCCGATTCCATCGCGCAGCGGTTTACCGAGTGGGGCCAGGTGATCACCTTCGGCATGATGATGCAGGGTATCGGCGCGATGGCCTTCTTCGTCTTCGGCCTGGCGGCGGTCCGGATGGGGTCGATTGCCGATCCTGCCCGCCCGTTCTGGAAACGCTGCCGGCATGTCTTCCTGCCCATCGGTGTGACCGGCAGCGCCGTGGGGGCCTGGTTCATGGTCAATGCGGAAGGCGGCATGATGTCGACCGGCGCGATGATCGGCATGATGTTTATCGTCGCGTTCAGCCCCTTCTCGACGGCGGGCTATCTCGGCCTGATCGCGAAATGGGCGGAGAAACCGCAGGGCGCGTTCAAGATCTTCCTTGCGCGCGGCGGGACGGCATCCCTGACGGCCTACCTGCTGCAGAGCGTGATCTTCTCGCTCGTCTTCAACAATTACGGGCTTGGCTATTTCGGCGAGATGGGCGCTGCTGTGACCATCCTGCTGGCGCTTGCTGTCGGCTTCGGTTCGATTGCCTTCACGAGCCTATGGCGCCTGGCGTTCCCACGCGGCCCCATGGAATTTCTCCTCCGCCGCTGGACGTATCTTGGAGCGCGTTGAGGCCGGTGGAATGCGAAGGGCGAAGAACAGGTCTCCTTCGAAACCGGATGGCGACCAGTCGGCCTGCAGCCCGGCAGAGGATGGCTCAAAGGCGGCATGTGCCGGGTCATAATTGCTGTTGCGGACAAAACGCAGGCCGGTCCCCGAATAGCAGACCTCTTCGAAACGGCTTGAAAACGGCAGCTTCAGGCGAGACAGCCGGGCATTGCGGGCAACGGCTTTGGCTGCATTGATCATGGGCGGCAATGCAATAGCCGGATCAACGCCCGGACGAACGGCGAGGTCGATGATCTCCAGCTCCGCCGGCTCAAACGAGTTCGGCTTGGTAATGGCCAGCTGGATAAGCCCGTCGAGACCATCCTTGCCTTCCAGACCAAGCAGCGCGATGCGGCCCGGCGCGTCAGGGTCAGCCATCTGGTAGGCGTAAACGCTGGCCGAGCGGTCCGGCACGGCGCGCGAGCCCATATGGGCCGCGGTGTTGAACTCCTCGATCAATTCGCCGTCACCCCGCCGCAGCGGATCAAGCGGCAGGATATTGCCGCGTCCGGGCAGGGCCCGTTCGAGCGTGCGCGGGGCCCCGCCAAAGAATTCACGGCGCGACAGCCAGTCATAAAGCACTTCATCCCGGGCCAGGCGGGTCATGACGTGACCGGCCACCATGGTCATCGAGTGAATCGGCCATTCGATCCGCTCGCGGCCCTGCGGGCCCAGCCAGGCGGTGAGCCCGATGCGCTTGTGGAAGTCACCGGCAATGGCATTGTTGTTCAGTGTGTAGATCGCCGACCCGCCATGCGTCTGCAGGGCGCGCCGGGCAAGCGCAAAGCCAGCGCCGCGGCCATCTGGTCCGGAAATGAAGGTGTGACCGCAAATCGCTGTCTGGAGACGGCCATTGACGTGAAACCGGCGGGCCTGAAGCCCGATCATGGCCACGAGCGTATTTCTGCGCTCGGCCACGAGGGCCGGCGCTATGTCACCCTGCTCGGGATTCTCGAACAGCGCCCAGTGCCAGCTTTCCGCGCTTCGCACCGGAAAGCCGGCGCTCTTGACCAGCTTGGCTATGGCGCTGACATCACCTGGCCTGACTGCGCGGATCGAAATCATGTCGTTTTTTCCTCCCGATCTCAGGAGGTTAGCAGCATAAGCCTCAGACATGTTTAATCGGCGCCGTGAGATTTCACGCTTTCGAAAAACAGTTTTTGCGCGATGTGCCAGAAGCTGTTTATCTTTCGGGAAATGACAAAAGGGCTGGAGGATACGGGATGACACTCAGACTTGCGGGATGTGCCGCGCTCGGCGCGTTGCTGGCGGCCTGCGGACAACCGGCGGAGAATACAGAGATCGCGGACACGCCCGACGCGGCCGCTTCTTCGGATGAGGGCGCCGATGCGGGAAATGAGAATGCACAGGCCCCAGCAGGGCCTGAAGCGGCCGATTATGCCAGTATGGACAATTGGCTCTGCCATCCCGACAAGGCCGACAGTGCCTGCGAGGAAGACTTGTCTTACACGATCGTGAATGGCGATGGGGCGCTGGATGTCGTGCCATTCGAGGCTGCCGAGAACCCACCAGTCGACTGCTTCTACGTCTATCCGACCATATCCTTTGACACGACGCCCAATAGTGATCTGGTCGCCGGCGCGGAGGAGAAGCGCGTTGCCGCGACCCAGTTTGGCGCCTTTGCTGAAACATGCCGGCTGTTCGCCCCGGTCTACCGGCAGGTCACGCTCACACATCTTCAATCGATGATGGCCGGCGGTGAGTTCAAGGCCGACGCCGAACTTGCCTATGGCGATGTGAAGGCAGCCTGGGACCGTTACCTGGAGACGGAGAACAAAGGCCGCGGTGTCGTTCTCGTCGGTCACTCACAGGGCGCGCGCGTCATAGAGCAGTTGCTGCGCCGCGACGTTTTCGGAACACCTTCGCAAGACCTTATCGTGTCCGCGATGCCGATTGGCTACAATGTCTATGGCGACGCCGAGACAGGCAATGTTGGCCCATTCGAACCATGCGTCACAAAGGGCCAGACGCAATGTGTTGTGGCTTACGTCTCTTTCCGCTCTGACCTGCCGCCCCCGGCTGAAAGCCGCTTCGGCACCGCCGGTCCGGATGGGCAGCGCGCGCTCTGCGTCAATCCCGGCGAGCTGTCTGGTGATGATGGTGTCCTGGATGCACGCCTTGCCAAGGCCGGTTTCTTCGGACTGGACAATGCCTCCTTCGTGCAGGGTGCCTCCATCGAGACGCCTTATGCAGCCATGCCCGGTATGCTTTCAGCGCAGTGTGTCGAAGCGGATGACCACACCTATCTGGCGATCGAAGTGACCGGTGATCCTGTAGACCCGCGCGCCGACGACATCATCGGGGATGTCGTGGTCGGCGGCGAAGTGCTTGCAGACTGGGGGCTCCACCTGATCGACATGAATGTCGCCATGGGCAACCTCGTCGACATCGTGAAGGCGCAGGCCGAGACTTGGGTGGCCGAACAGGCGGGTGACTAGGACGGGACGTGTGCCGCCGGTCAGCTGCTGGCAGACAGCCGGTTAGCGAGTTCAGCGTGCCCCTCGATCATGCGCTTGATCTGGGCGGGATCCGGCTCCATCGCCGTCTCGCCCATGTCGTGCGTGCCACCGAGGACGATACCGGTCTTTCGCGGAAACATGTAGAGCACGCCCTCCGCGGTCGGCGCGACATAGGAATAATCGATCTCCGGCTGCGGCAGCAGGTGCGAGAGCTGGCCGCGTATGGGCACTAGGCTCTCATCGCCAAACAGGTCTCGCGCGCCGAGGCCGGTGCAGTTGACGATGACCGGCTCGGGCAGGGCTTCCACGTCGGAGAGGCCCGAAAGGCGCGTGCCGATGAAGTGTGCGCCTGCGATCTGGGCATCCTGCATGATCTCGTCGAGGTAAAAATCAGGATCGATGATCATGGCCCTGAACCGCTCCATGAAGGCGTAGCCGAACAGCGTGTTCTCATGCGCCCGCTGCAGCTCGGGATAGATATCGTCGCCGCCCGGCAGCGAGTCGTATGCGACCGGCGTGCGTCTCGAGAGGGCATGGTGGTCTGCCCAGTAGACGCCATAGCCGGGACGATCGACGTAAGGCAGGAAGCCACGATGGGCCGAGCGGATCAGCAAGTGGTTGCGGCGGAGAAAGTCAGGCGTGGCTACGTTACGGTCGAAATAGCCTGTTGGAAACCAGAGAACGCCTGCGATGTTGGATGTGGTATGCGGTGGAAGATGCTCGGCATAGACGGTCACGGCATGGCCGCGCCGGGCCAGGATCAGGGCGGTCGTAAGCCCCATCACACCCGCGCCCAGCACGGCGATTGGGCCGCCCTCTGACGCCTCGGCAGCCAGTTCGGCGGCGACCGGGCTGGTGCCCCAGCTCATCGTGACGCCGCAGCCGCCATGGCCATAATTATGGATAATGGTCTTTCCAACCAGCACCTCGGCCTCAAGCCTGTAGCCCTGTGGCCTGTAGGGGCGCAGGCCCACCACGGTGCGCGTCACTCGTTGCATGGATGACTGGACGGGAGGATAGGTCCGCCCCGGCTGGTATGTCTTGAGCGAGGGCACCGGCATGGATGTGCATGCACCCAGCGCGGAGAGGCCGAGGCCTGACAGCATGTCCCGTCGTCTCATCGCATCCCCCGCTTTCTGCACACCGCCAGATACAGGAAAGGCCGGACACCACGAGCGGCCCGGCCTTCCATCAGGTCTGAATGACTGGCGCCGGTCTATTCGCCGTCTTCTTCTTCGCTTTCCGGGCGCTGATAGCTGATTTCCGGACGGCAGTCGGCCACGATCTGGCGGGCCGCTTCGCTTGCCGGAATGGTGGCAACGTCCGAGTCATCGATCACGACGCGGATCACGCCTTTGGCCGAACCCATCATCGTCGCGAAATAGTCGTTGATCGAGGTGGTGATGTTCACCGGATTATCGGCCGCGACATAGGCCTTCGAGCCAGCCGAGGTGTAGATCGCAATGGAGGACTGTTCCGAGAGCTCATAATCGTCGGGCAGGTAGCGCAGCATGGAGACCGAGTTGGCCTGGCCTTCCTCGCCGGATTGGCAGACCACGGCGAGTTGGGCCTCACCGTCGATATCTGAGAATACGGCGGCCGGTGCACGGCTGATCGTGGTGGTTTCCCACTCGCCTTCCATCGCGTCGTCCGTTGCTTCGGTCGATGTCACGGCGTATTCGAAATCGGCGAGCTGGATCGACGTGACGCTGCCGTCGCTGCCTTCCGGGTGCGGCGTGGGCATCCGCGCGTCCGGGTCGACGCTGCCGCCGCCACAGGCTGCGAGGGCGAGGGCTGCGAGGCTCAATGGGAGATGGCGCATGGAAATTCCTCCAATCCAATCGGATTCGTAACTCGAAAACTGTTCACAAGTTTCGGTTTAAGCAACCCTGACAGGAATTTCCACCTTCTAATCTGGCGACTCGCAGCAGTTGTGGTTATGGAGCGCGCATGACAGACACATCCGCCATCCTGGCCCACCTCAAGGCCGAGCAGACCGAGACCGACGCAGCCGGCCATGGCATCAATGCCGAGGAATGGGACCGCCTCGTCACCCGGCTTGGCCGCAATCCAAATCTTGTCGAGCTCGGCATCTATTCGGTGATGTGGTCGGAGCACTGCTCCTACAAGTCCTCACGGCGCCATCTCTCCAAGTTCCCGACCAAGAATGACCGTGTCATCCAGGGGCCGGGCGAAAATGCTGGCGTGATCGATATTGGTGACGGGCAGGCGGCCATCTTCAAGATGGAGAGCCACAACCACCCTTCATACATCGAGCCATACCAGGGCGCTGCGACGGGCGTTGGCGGTATCCTGCGCGATGTCTTCACCATGGGCGCGCGTCCGATTGCGCTGGTCAATGCGCTGCGCTTCGGCTCGCCGGATCACCCGAAGACGCGCTCGCTTGTGGCTGGCGTTGTTTCCGGCATTGGTGGCTATGGCAATTGCGTGGGCGTGCCGACCGTGGCCGGCGAGACGCAGTTCGACGAGGGCTACAATGGCAACATCCTCGTCAACGCGATGGCCGTCGGCCTCGCGGACCAGGACAAGATTTTCTATGCGCGCGGCGCAACGCCCGGAAACCCGATCTTCTATGTCGGCTCGAAGACCGGCCGCGATGGCATCCATGGCGCGACCATGGCGTCGGCTGAATTCTCCGAAGGCGACGAGGAAAAACGCCCGACCGTGCAGGTGGGCGATCCGTTTACTGAAAAGCTGCTGATTGAGGCGTGCCTTGAACTGATGGCAACCGATGCCATCCAGGCGATCCAGGATATGGGGGCAGCGGGGCTGACGTCCTCATCGGTCGAGATGGCCGACAAGGGCGGCATCGGCATCGAGATGGACCTCGACAAAGTGCCCCAGCGCGAAGAGGGCATGACCGCCTATGAGATCATGCTGAGCGAAAGCCAGGAGCGGATGCTCATGGTGCTCAAGCCCGGCAAGGAAGACGTCGCAAAGGCGATCTTCGACAAGTACGATCTCGACGCCGAAGTGATCGGCGTGACCACCGATACCGGCCATATGGTGCTCAAGCAGTTCGGCGAGGTAGTCTGCGATATTCCCGTGCCGCCGCTGGCCGAAGACGCACCGAATTATGACCGGCCATGGGTCGAGCCGCGCACCCGCCAGGCCTTCGACATCTCGAAGTATCCAGAGCCTGAGGATTATGGCGAGGTTCTGCTGAAGCTCATGTCCTCGCCTGACATGGCGTCCAAGCGCTGGATCTGGGAGCAGTATGACCGGCACGTCATGGGCGACACGATCGACAGCTCGCAGTCTATGGGCGACGCGGCCATCGTGCGTATCCACGGTACGAACAAGGCGCTGGCGATCTGTTCCGACTGCAACCCGCACTATGTCGCCGCCGACCCGTATGAGGGCGGCAAGGCGGTCGTGGCAGAGGCGTATCGCAACTTGTCAGCCGTTGGTGCGACGCCGATTGCCATCACCGACAATCTCAATTTCGGCAATCCGGAAAAGCCCGCCACCATGGGTTATATCGTCAAGGCCATCGAAGGCATGGCCGAGGCCTGCCGCGTGCTCGATTTCCCCGTCGTTTCTGGCAATGTCAGCCTCTACAACGAGACCGACGGCAAGGCGATCCCGCCCACGCCAGTGGTTGGCGGCGTGGGGCTGATCGAGGATGTCTCGAAGATTGCGACGCTCAAGGGCGCGCAGCCGGGCGACGTGCTGATCCTGATCGGCGAGACCAAAGGACACCTCGGCGCCTCGCTCTATGCCCGCGAATGGCTGGGCCTGAAGGGGGAGGAGCTCGGACCGCCGCCGCCGGTGGATCTCGAAAAAGAGATGAAAAACGCTGCCTTCGTTCGCAAGCTCATCGAGGAGGGCCTAGTAAATGCTGTCCATGATGTCAGCGATGGTGGGATCGCCTGCGCTGCGGCTGAGATGGCGTTGGGGACTGCCTCGGGCATCCATCTTATTACGCAAGATCATCAAATCCGAGAGATCGACGGCAATACCTATTCCTTTGGCGGACAGTCCGGCGAAGACTGGCCCGATTTATTCTATGAGGACTTGGGCCGCTATGTCGTTGCGGTTAGCCTTGGACGGCTCGCCGAGACTTGGGAGGCTATTTCCCGCGACCAGATATCAGCATGGAATATAGGACAATTTGGCGGTGATGCGATCATCTTTGATGATCTGGCGAAAGATGCCATCTCCCTCACCACCCTCCGCGAAGCGCATGAAGGCTGGCTGCCGCGTTTCATGAAGGGCGATTAGCGACCCGGTCTGGTCTTTTAAGACGGATTTCAAAAAAATCGGCATCCGGGTGATCCAGCTGAGGTCACTCGCCGTACGCGTGTTCAGAGGAGATTGTCCCGCGCAGTGTTCGTCGCCTGCGTCTCATCTCTCCTCGCTGAGCGCGCTGACCGGTCCGGTTCCCCTCCCTCTCCGAACCAACAGGGTCAGCGCGCATATTTTTCTGAGAACTGGCGGCAAACAGGAACAGTCATCCGGGCTGTCCGTCAAAACGCGGAAGAATCTGCCGGGCGCTGATTGACCTTCTGCTGGCTTGGCGCTTGGCTGCAGCCAGTATGGAGGTTCCCCGAATGAAAATCAGACTGACCCAGGTGAGTGCGTCCGTTCTTGGCCTCGCGCTCCTGTCCGGCTGCGTGAACAAGGCTGAAGACCTGCCGCCCGCCGAAGCGCCGCCGCCCCCGACAATTGCCGATGCGCATGACGGCCCGACGGTCGCCGAGGCCGAGGCTTTCATCGAACGCGCCGAAGCCGAACTTGCGGCCATGTCGAAGGAAATCAGCCCCATCTTCTGGGAGCAGGCGACCAATATTACCGATGAGACCAACGCCGCCGCAGCGGAGGCCGGCGCGCGCGCAACCAGGCTTTCGGTGTCGCTGGCGAACCAGTCGAAAACGTTCAACGAAGTCGATCTTCCGGCCGAGCTCGCGCGCAAGATGCAGCGTCTCCAGTCCGGCATAACCATTCCGGCGCCCTCCGCCGAAGGGGCCGCTGAGGAGTTGTCGGAGATCACGACAGGTCTGGAAGCCACCTATGGCACCGGCTCCTTCACCTATAAGGGCGAGGAGCTGAACCTCGACCAGCTCTCCACCATCATCGAGACCAGCCGCGACCCGGACGAGCTGAAGGCCGTCTGGGAAGGCTGGCGCACCATCTCCCCTCCGATGCTGGTGGACTACGCCCGCATGGTCGCGATTACGAATGAGGGCGCCAATGAGCTCGGCTACGATAATCTCAAGACGATGTGGCTATCGACCTATGACATGCCGCCGGAAGAGATGGCCGATGAGGTTGACCGGCTTTGGCAGCAGGTCTCGCCGCTCTACGAGGAATTGCACTGCTATGTCCGCGGTGAGCTGAACGACTATTATGGCGACGAGATCCAGCCCGCGACGGGGCCGATCCGTGCTGACCTTCTCGGCAATATGTGGTCGCAGAGCTGGTCGAACATCTATCCGCTCGTCGAGCCCGAGGGCCTGCCAGGTCAGGGCTACAATCTCTCAGAGGAGCTGGTCGACGCCGGCTATGACCCGATCAGGATGGTTGAGACCGGAGAGGCCTTCTTTACCTCACTCGGCTTTGACCCGCTGCCGGAGACCTTCTGGGAGCGCAGCATGATCGTGCGTCCCGAGGACCGTGAGGTTGTCTGCCATGCTTCGGCCTGGAACCTCGATGACGAGGAGGATGTGCGCATCAAGATGTGTACGGAGGTCAATGCGGAGGACTTCTACACCGTTCACCACGAACTCGGTCACAATTTCTACCAGCGCGCCTACAAGGACGCTGATTACCTTTACAAGACCGGCGCCCATGACGGCTTCCATGAAGCGGTGGGCGATTTCATCGCCCTGTCGATAACACCGGTATACCTCGAGAAAATCGGCCTCATCTCGGACGCCCAGATTCCGGGCGAGGATGCAGACATCGCGCTTCTGCTCAACACGTCGCTCGACAAGATCGCCTTCCTGCCTTTCGCGCTGACGGTGGATAGCTGGCGCTGGGACGTACTCGATGGCACGACCGAGCCTGAGGACTACAATCGGCACTGGTGGGCACTGCGCACGAAGTATCAGGGGATCGTTCCGCCTGGCCCGCGCCCCGAGAACGCTTTTGACCCGGGGGCGAAGTACCACATTCCCGGCAATACGCCCTACCTTCGCTATTTCCTGAGCTACATCATGCAGTTCCAGTTCCATAAGGCGGCCTGTGAGCAGGCCGGATGGGATGGCCCGCTGCACCGCTGCTCGATCTATGGAAACGAAGAGGTCGGCAAGCGCTTTGAGGCGATGCTCGCCATGGGTGCGTCGGAGCCCTGGCCGGATGTGCTGGAGACCTTCACGGGCACGCGCGAGATGGATGGATCGGCGATTGTCGAGTACTTCGACCCGCTGATCACCTGGCTCGAAGACGAGAATCAAGGCCGCAGCTGCGGCTGGAACTAGTCTGGCAACCTGGCGCAGAAACGAGTGCCCCGGGCCGTTTGGTCCGGGGTGTTCTTATGAGCACCAGCCGCGCTGATGCTGGCCCCAGCGGTGGGCAAGCCCTTCATCGACCAGCCTATCGCCAACCGAGCGGCCATTCACCGTCGCAACACGCAGCAGGCGGCCATACTTGTCGCGATCGCGTGACGAAGAGGTCTGAAGCGCGACCTCGCCCTCGTTCAGAAGTTCGGTCAGCCGGTGCGTGGCGCGCTCACCGAGGACGCGTTCCCAGTCGCATTCAGGCGAGAACACTTCGGGAGCGTCAATATCGGCAAGGCGGATCTTCTCTCCCGTCGCCCAGATCGTGTCGCCATCAACAACGCAGTTCATGCGAAGCCCGTTGCCGCATTCGGCAAAGCTGATTGGGCCGGGCAGCGGCGTCACCTTGGCCTTCTCGCGGCCGAAATAGGAGATGGCGAGCGCGACGGCGAGCAGGATGAGAAGCGGGATGAGCGATACGTCGCCACCCTGGACGCGTAACCAGCGTCCGAAGAAAAAGGACCTGACGAGGCGAACCATGATGCGGGCTCCCGGCTGAGACCCCGCAAAAGTCTTTCCAAAAGGTTACGAAAACCTTTACAATTGGCAAACAACTCACATGCCGGATGTGTAGTGCTGGCGGGCGATTTGGCTTGTTTCTCGCGTGCCACTTTCCGTCGCCAAACCGCTTTGTGACGGATGCTTTCCGTCAAACCGTTCTGGTTATATCTCCCCTCCGCCTCTGTTTGGGGACATCTCGTCCCGAATCGTTCTACCTTGACTTCAGTCAGGATCAGTCAAGTCAACAGCCGCGCGCAATGAAAAAAATCTGGGAATCCGCGAAGAGAGAGTTCACTCAGAATCCGGTCACTACGCTGGGAGCGATCGCGGCGGTGTTGGCGCTATTTACGCACAACCCAGAAATTCTGAATGTGATGGGTTCTGACACTGGGTCGATTGAGCCTACTGCCAGAGGCAAGTCCGGCATTGTGACGTGGGTGCTCTTGTACGTGGCGGTTTGCTTCCTGCTGGGGTGGTGGGGCAGCAACGTGTACAAGAGCAGCGCTTTTGCTGGCGTGTGCATCTTGCCAGTCTTCGGATTTGTTGCAGCTGTGACCGGAATGTATCTGGCGTCGATACACCTCGCCTCTTTCCCATTGATCGAGAGTGGAACCGGCTCCGAGGTAGCACACCAATGGCTTGGCCTGCCGTCGCCAATATTTGCTTTAGTCTTTACGTCGGTCTGGGGCTTCATGTCTTTGGCAACGTACCTTCCTCAGACGGATATCTATGAACAGCGAGCTGCCCAAGAGGAGAAGGGCATTTACCTGTTTGCGTTCTTCGTCGTGGAAATAGTCTCGCTCGGATCGCTCTGGATAATAGCTCATTCTTTGCTATTCGCCCTTGTTGAGCCAACAATCGCCAGCTCACCAGAGTGAAAAGCTAAACAACAGCATTTCGACTGAGCGATGACGCTATCAGGCTTCGACCAGTCGCGCGTGCGCGGTTCGCTCTGCGGGCTGCTTCAAGCGTCGGCGGGGTATAGATCGCGTCGAGGGTCTGGTTGCGGTCGAGACTGTTGGCCAGGAGCGCGGCGCGGTCTTCCGGGCTGGCGCCGCCGAGAGCGGCCTCGAGGTTGGCCGTCCTGCGGATGTCCATTGCTTTCCGGGTATCCTCGGGTCCGAGCGCATGTTTGCGCACCTCCGCGAAGTCGGTTGAGAAATCGGTCGGAGACTTCCATGGCTCGGCCTTGCGGCGGCGGGCGTTCTTCGAAGCATGCCGGCGGAAGATGGGGGCGTCCGGATGCAGGCTTACACCCAGCCCATCGATATAGGCGAGGATGTCATCGTAAAGGCTCTGGCTAATCGCCTGGAAGCCGTCGACGCCGGTCTTCTCTCGTGAGCGGTCGATGTATGGCCCGTCGGGCGACATGCGCAGCGCAGCAGAGTTGAGCAGGCGCGCGTCCACAGGAGAGCGGGCTGTCTCATACATGAGCCTGATACACAGCGCCATGCCGTCCATGCCGAGAAGTTTCGCACTCTCGACCTGTGCGGCGATCTCATCTGGTGAGAAGAAGGCCTTTCGACCCTTCGGCGCGGTGTTCCGGATATGGCTTGTCGGGTCCACGGGAATGACCTTCCGGCGCACCGCATCCTGAAGGATCTCCCGCAGCTTGGCGATGGCCCGGCGGCGGGTGCTGGGGCTGAAGTCGCGGTCGAGTTCGCGCTTGAAATCGGTCACATCATCAGGGCCGATATCGGTGATGGTGGTATCGCCGAAGCGGGGCTCGATCCGTAGCCAGGCCGTGTCGTACTCCATGGCGGTTCGTGGCTTGATTTCGCCGTGCTCGACCCGTTCCCATAGCCGCGCGCGGAAATGGTGCCAGAAGTGCGCGAGAGAGCCTGCCACATAGGTCGGCGGGGCCTCGCGGGTCTCCACAGCCTTCTTTGCCTTGGCGGTCTCCTGGCGTGCTTTCTCGCGGCCTTCCGCCGATTCCGGCCAGTGCTTCGCCTTGAAGCCAAGGGCGCGCAGCTTCTTCGACGGTTCCCAGTAGCGCACTCCGTTCTTTACGCGGGTGTATTCAATCGGCTCCATATCCGTTCGCCTGTTTGCCACCGAAGGCCCCCTCGATCAGATTTCCCGCTTTTCTTGATCCCGCATCAAGCGCAGGAAGGGGCGCGCTGTCCATAGGCAGGGCCTCGACCTCGATCGAACCGTCTGAGCGGCAGCGCATGACCGGGCGCATGCCTGCGGAGATGATCTCCTTACAGGCGGCGGACACGATCTGGGGGCGGGAAGGTTGGCGACTGCTCACGAAAACTCCCTCAGAGCTTCGTCACGGGCGCGGTTCAGACGCTCCATCTTCTCGGTTGAGCCCCCCGCGTCGGGGTGAGCCTTTCGCGCGAGCGCCCGATACTGCGACTTGACCGACTCTGCGGAGACGGGCTCGCCAGCCTCGAAGCCCAGAACATCACGCCAATGATCCGACTTTGGCGGCGGCAGAGCGGAGAACGCCTGTAAGGTCTCCTTCGCACTCTGGACGCCGTAGCGCTCGATGCGGCGCGTGGCTTCGATATGCTGAGCCAACCCGGCGAGGTTCTGCGCAACACTCTCGTAGGTGTCGCAGGCGAGCGTGATCGGGTCCGCGCCCATGGTGAAGTAGATCGCGACACCCGGATCATCCGGCTCGCCTTGATTGGCGGCAGGCCGTCCCGTGATCGTCGGCTTGATGTTCGTGCTGATGACGAGATTCGTCCCGCCCAGCCGCTCGACCTCAACCTCCAGCCGTTCGGCTGCTTCAGGAATTTTGATCCGCTTCTTGGCATAGGTGAAGTCGCCGCGCCGGCGGTCGCTCCAGTGCGTGCGAGGCCGGAATGATGGCCATGCGAGGGGAAAAGCTTGAGGCGTCATCCTGCCAGCACCTCCCCATCCTTCACTGGAAAGAACCTGGCGACGGGCACGTCGAGGATTTCGGATATCTCGAAGAGAGTCCCGGCGGAGACGCGGTTTACGCCGCGCTCGTATTTGTGGACCTGCTGGTAGGAGCAGCCGAGCCTGTCGGCAATGTCCTGCATGGTCAGGCTGCGAGACTTGCGGGCCGCTCGGATCTGGCGGCTCACATGCTTGTCGGTGTCTGTGACGGTGCGGGCGGTCATGAGGACGCTCCGATGTATTGGGGGTGAAGCTGGACGCGATCATTCGTTCCGGCAGGGCAGCAAGCTTCGAGGATGTTCGCCCTGAGAAGGTTCGTCACCATGGTGCGGTCCATCATCCCGGCGGTGTCATCGTCCTCGTGGGCGACCCACTTGTCGATCTTGCCGTGGCGAAGGAAGACGCATCCTCGCTTGAGCGCGGCCATACAGCGCGGCCAGTCTTCGTGGCGCGTCCGGCGATTGAGGGCGGTGGTGGTGTCGTCTTCGTCTCTTGGCCGCGGCCCGAGAGCGCGGACGCCATCAGCGAACAGGTCGATACCTTGGTAGAGGTCAGCGCTCATGCGTCACCTATTCCTTTGAGGTTGGGGGGGGGCGGACGGGCCGAAAGTTCTCGAACCCGTCAAAATAGTGGGTCGGCACCCGCTCGGAGATGATGCTGAAGACCCCGTTGAGGTGGTCTAACTCCTCCTGATCGAAGTCGCCAGACGCCTCGCAATTCTTCAGCGCCCGCGATAGGCGTTGGAGGGCGTGATCCTTGTCGGTCATCACGCCTCGACCTTCTTGGTTTCGAGTGACCGCAGGTGAAAGAACAGAACCTGGCAGGCTGCGACGTCGATCATGGCGTCGTGGGCGCCCTCCAGGTCTTCATCGAAGAAGTACTTCATGCACTCTTCCAGCCGGGGCGGCTTCGGCTTGTTGAAGCCCGCCGCAATCATTCGCTCAGTCGGCGGCAGGTTTACGATGGGGGTTGCCGTCTCCATCGTGCAGTATTGCGGCTTCTCCAGCTTGCGGACCCCGCCCATGGTGCGAGCGATGGCCGTGGAGATCAGGGCAACGTCGAACTTGATGTTGTGAGCGACGAGCATGTTGGCGCGCTGATAGAGCTGCTTGAACAGGTCGACGGCTAGCTTGGGCGAGATACCATAAGTGCGGGCCATTTCGTCGGTGATACCGTGGACATCAGATGCCTGTTTCGGGATCGGAACGCCGGGATTCACGATCAAGGAAAAGCTTGCGAGTGTGCGTTGCTCGGCATCGCAGAGAAGGGCCGCAAGCTGCACAATGTGCGGTTGGTCCTTGTGATCGATCGGCAGGCGAGAGTTCGGGAGACCAGTGGTTTCGGTGTCGAAGAAAAGGAACATCAGAAGCGCACCTCCACGTTCGGGACGGAGCCTGCGACGATGGCCAGGACGATCTTCTTCGCCCGGTCTTCGCCGATGCCGCCATGCTCCATGATGGCTTCCTTCGCGGCGGTCATGATCTTCGAGCGGTGAGCCTGGTCAGCTTCGCGCTTGGCCTTGGCAGCGGCCTCCTGTTCACGTTCGCGCTTCTGCCGGTCGAGTTCAGCCTGTGCGGCCTCCGACTTCCGGCGCTCCTCTTCTAGGGCGGCTTCGTGCTTCCGGCGTTCGGCCTCGGCGGCTTCGTCCGCTGCCTTCTTCCGCTCGCACTCTATGCGCTCGGCTTCGGCCTTCTCGGCGGCTTCCTTCTTAGCCTTCTCCCGCTCGGCGCGCTCGCGCTCTTCTTTCTCGGCTCGGAGCTTTTCGAGCTCAGCCCGCTCGTTGATCTCTCGATCGATCCGGGCGTCCTGTTCATTCAGAGATTCAAGCGCTCGCTTCTGTTCCGCTGCGGCAGTTTCGTACTGCACACCGAAGACTTCCTCGGTCACAATCAGGGATTGGACCTGTTCGCGCATCCGCTCGACCGCTTCGATAGTGTCGAAGTGACCAAGCGCACCACGGAAGATCGAGCGCGCCCGGTCGATGGCCATTTTCCGCTTTTCTTCTGCCGCTTCCCATTCGTCGAGCGGCTTGCGGGCTGTGGTCTTGAGGCTGTCGAGCCGATCTCGGAGATCGCGGCGCACCGCGTCCACGGCGTTAATGGCTTTCCGGTGATCTTCGTTCAGCGCCTTGCCGGCGTCGTCGAGCGCAGCCTTGCGGCGTGCGATGGAATAGGCGAGCGAGGCAATAGCCTTGCGGCCTTTGTCCGTCTCGGTGTCGATTTCGCGGGCCTCGATCTCTCCCTCAATCTCCCTCACAAGCGCATCCAGCATGGACGGGTCGCGGAAGATGAGGGCTGGATCCTCGGCCAGCATTTCGCCAACGGCGGCGGAGTTGTGTCCAATCGTTGCTGTATCGGCCATCACACGGCCTCCTTCTCGGCTTCAAGTTCATCGAAACGGTTGGCGACGAGCTTCTGCAGCGTGCCGTGGCGCGCATCGTCCAGCCATGAGCAGGCAAGAGCGGCCTCGCGGATGGCGCTGACCTCGATTTCGGTTTGTGCGCCGACGAGGGCGGCCTCGATATCATCGAAATCCGCGTAAGCGTCGGGCTCCGGCTCGATCGGCTCCTCGACCTCCCCATCCTGGACCTTTTCCGGGTCCGGCATGGTCAGGCCCTTGCGGCCAGCGTTCCGGTCCTCTTCGAACTTGGCGAGGTTCATCTTGAGCCGATCACCAGCGCCGTCCTGCGGGGTCACATTCCGCATGCCGATCTCTTCGGCCTCATCGACGGAGTAGACGCCCATGAGAACATCAGGCGTATGACGGCGGGCCCAAGCGCGGGTGCCGTAATAGGCCATCTGCTGATCAGGGTCTTTTTTCCAGAGAGGGGACTTGCCGCCTTCGCGCATCACGCGAAGCGGCGGGCTCTCATAGACGGCGGGCACTGGATCATCCTTAATCCGCCCGGTGACGATGATCATACGGTCATCGCCTTCGCCCCGGTATTCAAACCGCAGGCGACCGACGAGCACAGGCGAGGAATAGACCATCGCCGCGACGGCTTGCGCCTCATAGGCGATATTGCCGTTGACGAGATAGGCCTTCGTCGAGAGTGCGAAGGGGTCCATGCCCAGCCGCCCGGCCTGCATGTAGATGGCGAGACAAGCGCCCGGCTGGCCGCGAAACGCAGCGCCAACGAGCGGGCCCGCCTTGGCCATGCACTGCGCGAACTCAATTGCTTCGCGAACGGTCGCGGGGGCAGGCAGGAAGCCGCCGCCCATATTGGAGAGGGCAAGCGAGTTGGATTGCTCGCTGACGCGATCCACGGGTTCAAGATTGGCGTTGCTCATAGCAGGTTGGCCTCCAGTTCCTTGTTGCATTTCTCTGTGAACCACTTCGGCCCGTGGAGCGTGATCGGCCCCTCGACGTATGCGGGCCAGTCATTCTCTTTCAGGCAGTCCGCGAACTTGCGGAGCGCGCGCCGGCACTGGCGCTTGCCCATGTCCATGAGCTCGTCGCCCAGCCGGACGGTGGTCACGGCAAAGGGTGCGGTCTTCTCGACAAAGACGAGCCAGGCATCGGTGACATCCTGACCGGTCAGGATTTTCAGGGCGTCGGCGGCGAGCGCGAGCTGCATGTGATAGCCGCGCTTGATGATGTCGCCGTTGAGGATGTGCGGGTCTGCACTGGCACAGGTCTTGAGATCAGCCAGCACCCCATCTGTCGGGATGCGGTCGGGTCTCGACTTCAGCCAGATGCCTGTCTCGGCGTCCTTCCAGATCATCGACTTTTCAGGCTCACCGGCGGTCAGCAACTCGGGCACACCGGACTCTGCTGCTAAGGCATCGTGCATGGACTTGATGGCGGCGAAGTCGTCCTCGGTGATGATGGTGCGGCCTTCGGCCCATTGTTCCTCTCGCCATGCCTTCGCATCATTCGTGCGGAAGCTCTCAAAGGGCGAGATCGCGAGCCGGGAGATTTCCTCCTGGTCGTCGAAGAGAAGCGCATGCACGGCCTTGCCGAACTCGAACGCCGCCTTGCGGGGCTGCTCGATCGCTTCGGGATTGAGGCCCGTAGCCTGACACCAGAAGTGGGCTGGGCTTTCGTTCTCGATCTTGCGGAGACCGCCGGACGAGATGGATGGGCCGTCACAGCACTGGCTGTGATAGGTGTCCATGTCGAGGTCGTAGATCCCCGGCTTGTCGATCAGGACGGGTTTCGCGCTATCGGGCATCGATTTCCTCCAGTGTGATGACTTCCTGCCGCCCATGAGCGGCGGCGAGTTCCCTGCGGCCCCATTCAATCCGGCGGATGGTGGCGTCGGACAGACCGGCGCCCTTGGCGAAGCGGTAGAGCCTTTCGACGGCCCCGATGCCGTTACGGGCACAGCGGGTGCGGGCGGGGCTGGCGAGAGCGGTGGAGAGGTTGAAAGTCATTGGGTTGCCCCCTCTTCACTGAGGAACCCAAGGCCTTGCTGAACCAAAAGCTGTCGCTTTTCGTCCTCGGACAAAACTTTTCCGGACAGCAGGAGGTTGAGCGTCTTGCTGTCGAGGCTAACGGGCCGGGTAGTCTCGGATGCCTCGCGGTCGACCCGAAGCGACAGCTGTCCTCCGATCTGCGCAAACTCGTGCGCCGTGAAGGTCAGGCGTTGACGACCGACATCGAAGTTCTTGTGAGAGTCGTAACCATCCGGCGACATAACCTTCATGATTGAGAACTCGGGCGTATTGACGACTGCGCGGATGAACTCTTGAGTCGCTTGATCAAAAGCCTTTCCAGCGGCGACCATCTTTTCATGCGCAGACTTCGTGCCGTCGGACAAACGCGAGAGCCGGTCGAACGTGGTGTAGAAAACTGGTGGTTTGCTCATGCCGGCACCCCTTCCGGATCGTCCCCGTCGAGGAACTTCGCGGTGTCATTGAAGGCGCGGTCGAAGTAGCGGCGCAGCGCGAAGTGGTCTTCGTATTCCGAGATGGGGCGCGGCAGGGCCATCAGGATCAGGAAGGGGTTCGACCATTCACGAGGCAGGAGCCGGATCGCATCGGTCGCGATCAGCGCCCCGGCCATGCAGGCCCGGTTGAGCACGCCATCGGTCAGCCCATTTGCGGCGATGTAGCCCATCATGCCCTGGCAACGGTTGCGAAGGGTTTCGAGGTGCTCGCGCTGGTCGCGGAGGATGATGTCCTCGCGGTGGACGAAAGAGCTGCGAACCACGTCGCGGGCGGTGAGGGTGACGGCGATGCTCATGCGGACCTCCGGTGGATTTCATGCCGAAAATTACATCCGCAGCGCAGGCAGGTGTCGCGGTCTTCGCCGCGCCCGTCGTGCACATGCGAGATACCTCTCCACAGCGCTTGCTGAATGGCGTCTTCTGGTTCGTGGCGATCGATGGCCTTGCAGACCGCCTCGACCAGATGCGACTCCTGCGAAGTCGGTACACCGGCCAGAAAAAGCAGGTCTGCGAAGGAGTCAGCGAACGTCTCTTGTGCTTGACGCAACTGGTCGGCTCGCTCGGAGAGTTTGACGAGGGTGGCCATCTACGCTGCCTCCCCTTGTGTGAGGGCCGCAAGCTCGACCTTCCAGTTCGGGTTCACGCGGAAGCCTTCCGGCGTCTCCATCCAGTAGATGCCCGCCCGAAGCGCCTCACCGCGAAGCTCATGCTCGCGCTCGGTGAAGCGCTTGTTGCGGGTCTGTGCGACACCCCAGCGGGCCGCATGGAAGAGCTTGTCGTTCGTGCGCGAATGCAGCCAGTCACTCCGGCGCATCCATTCCTGACAGGCCTCATAGGAAGCGTTCTGGTCGGGCGCTTCGCTCCATGCCTGCCGAGGGTCGGTGTAGCTCTCGGCGTGCTTTTCGGATTCGTGCTTGGGCATCGGTCTCTCCCTGTTGGGTTGAGACCGTTATGATAGGAATAATCCTATCCGTCAATAGGAAATAGGAATTTTCTTATTTCCCTATTTTTCGGCGAATTTTCCATCCAGCCGACTCAAGACCGTTTTTTGCAGATTGCCAGCGGCCAGGAAGATGCAGCCCACAAGAAAGAAAAATGGTGCTGCGCTCATGAGCGCCAGGCCCGTCATTACAAGAGCTGGATCCGGAGAGGGGAGTTCATCGCGGCGGCGCTCAAGATCAATGCGCTCTTTCGTGCAATAGGTGGTCGTGTTCGTATATCGATCCAAAGCTCTTCCGGACTCGCACAGATCGAGCAATGACTGGGCGCTCTCCAGGAGGACCAAGTCAGTCTTCGTTGGCCGGTCCATCGCGAAGTACATCATCGCCCCGACAAAAAATGCGGCGGCTGAAGCCAATGTCGCAAAGATGCCAAACGCCCTCATCCGAGAGCCCTTCCGATCCAGATCACGCGGCCGAGCACATTGAGCTTGTCAGCTGACGATATCCTGAACGTGTCATAAACCGGGTTGTCTGACTTCACGATCACTTCCTTGGTTTCCAGGTCGCGCTGACAGCGCTTGACCAGTAGCTCATCCTCGAAAGCAAGGATGTAGATCCCATCACGCACGATCCGGTTGACCGATCTATCCACGAGCACCTGGTCACCATCGTGCAGCGTCTCCCACATCGAATCGCCGCCGACCGTTATCACGGCCAGCGATTCCGTATCGGATCGCGTGAGCCTCCTTAGTTGCTGAACCCGATAGGGCTGGTACCCGACAGGCTCGCCATCCTCGGCAAAGGCGCCTGCGCCGGCCGAGGCCCGCAGGTCATAGATCGGCACTGTCAGAAAATCGTCTTCGGTATTCGTTCGCGGCGCAATCGAGGGCACGCCACCATCCCTATAGTCGCCGGGCGCTCCGCCCAGACTGTCTGCCAGTTTTTCCCGGACATCTTCCGGAAGAACCCGCGGCGAGCCTCGCATCACGAACTGCTGCAGGTAAGCGTGGTTTCTGCCCAGCTTCAGGGAGAGCTCCTTCAGCGTGGTATCTGCTTCTGCAGCACGGTCCACGAGCAGCTGTCGGGCGGGGGACAATTTCATATCGGCCATGCCCCCTAATCGCCGGGCTCGCGAAAAAATGCGAATAGGGGTTGTCCTATCCTATCAATAGGATTATTCATCCTATTCGATATGGCAGACACGCACCCCATCCTATCGCGCATAGAGGCGCATCTGGCGGCCAGTGGCCAGACCCCGACGGCGTTTGGGGTCGCGGCGCTGAGTGATCCGAATTTTGTCTTTGACCTGCGCGATGGCCGCGACCTGCGGCGTGACACGGTCAAGCGCATAGAAATCTATCTGGAAGAGCAGGGCGCGCCCGAGGCGGTGCAGCCATGACGGTTTTCATCCTCCTCTATCTTGCCATCGGCCTCATCGACATGACGGCCCGGCAGATCAGCTTTCAGGGGACCGACGACTCCATCGTGTCCGCCCTGATGGTCCTCGCTTTCATCATCGCCTGCGCGGCGTTCTGGCCTGTCCGGCTGGCGCTGGATGTGTGGAGGCGCTTTGCATGAAATGCCCCGCTGGAAACCTCCCGCCTGAGTGCTGCCGGGAAAGCACAGGTAAACCCGTTCGCCATGACATAGCGGACCAGCAAGGGGCTGCGTTCCATACCCCGCTCAATGGCGTTCATCCCGGCCTAGTTTCCATTCGCGCACATGGGCTCGTCCCCACCCGGCCTGTTGTTGCGCGAGAGCCGGTCGCTGCATGTCCCCGCAGCGGCCGGCTCGCTCTTGTCCTGAAGCGTGCGCTCGATTTCCACCCCGATGCGCAGCTTCTGAATGCCTTTCTCGATGAGAGCCAGCCCCTCGCTATAGGCGGTTCGGGCTCTCGCATCTGTCGTCATGGCGGCTCCGTTTTGTCTGCCTCGTCTCCACGGAGGTCAATCTGATGGAGACGACGATGCATTCCAATTCCGAAATCGGCGACACTTTGCTGGCCGATATCATTTCGCGCCGCTGGGCACGGTTTCAGGCCGCCCGGTGGCCTTCGGGCGAAGTGCAGGCGGCAGACCTGCAGGCCCGTCATGTGGTGGTCGACACACGCACCGTGAGCGGCTGGCGCCAGGGCCAGCTGCCGTCCAACAAACACAAGCTTCAGCTGATCCGCGCGGGCTTCAAGTCGCTTCTCGACCGGGCTTACGAGCCCGCCGAAGCCGCTGGCCGCATCGCTGAACTGGAGGCCCAGGTTGAAACCCAGAAAGCCGCTGCCGCAGCAGCCGAGAGAGAGCTCGCCCTCGTTCGCCAGGCGCTGGCTGGCTTCAGCGATGATCTGGAGGGCTGAGCGAAAGCTCCGCGTCTCCGACCGTATCCGCCGCAGCACCGAGCGCCTGATGGCCAAAGCAAAGGAGATGCTGAAAGATGAGCGATAGCTTCACATGTCCTGAATGCCATCAATCGTGGCCGTATTTCGATGTTCGCAAGAAGCGAGATCCGCGCCTGACCAGTTTTCGCACGATTTGTGAGGGCTGCTGTGAACGCATCAAATCTGATGCGTCGAAAGCTGGCGGGCCTTATCGCGGCGAAGTCGGCTCGAAGGGCGGCGGTGCATCTTCCGACATGGCCGCTCAACTGAAAAGCAAGGCAGGCCGGGACCGCATGCGCATTGTCCGCTGGCTGGCCTCGAACGGCGCACACGGCGCTGAGGACGTGGCCAAGGGTCTGAGCCTGGACGCCGATTATGTGAGCCCGCGCCTGTCGGAGCTTGTGACGCTCGGACTGGCCGAGAAAGGCCCACGCACCGCGCTCACACGCCGGGGCAATCCAGCGCACGTCTATCAGCTGACTGCGGCCGGAGAGGCCGTTGTCTCGAAGGCAGAGCAGGGGAGGGACGCCGCATGACCTCCGACAATCTCCGCCCCCTCTCCAAGCGCGCTGAAAAAGCCGCAAAGGCTATCGAGCGAAAGACACGCCGGAAGCCGGGCGGGCAGAAGAAAACTGAACAGAGGGGGCAGGGCTGATGGGGCGCGTTCTGATCGGCTGCGAGTTCTCCGGCGTTGTCCGCCGCGCCTTTGCTGCGCGTGGACACGATGCCTGGTCGTGTGACCTGCTGCCGGCAGAGGATCGGAGCAACCGCCATATCACCGGCGACATCCGCGACGTGCTGGATGATGGCTGGGATCTGATCGCGGTCTTTCACCCGCCGTGCACGCGGCTTTGCAATTCCGGGGTGCGCTGGCTGCATACCCCGCCGCCCGGCCGGACCCGCGCCGAGATGTGGGCCGAGCTGGAAGAGGGCGCTGATCTATTCTCCGCTGTCTGGAATGCCGACTGCCCCCGCGTGGCTGTCGAGAACCCCGTCATGCACAAGCACGCCAAGGCGTTGATCCGCAATTACGCGCCGCCGGCTCAGACCGTGCAGCCGTGGTGGTTCGGTGATCCGGCCTTCAAGGCGACCGGGCTCTATCTGCGCGGAGTCGACCCGCTGAACCCGACCGATCGGTTGACGCCACCAAAGACGGGCACTGACGCGCACAAGGCATGGTCTGCCGTTCATCGCGCCCCGCCCGGCCCTGATCGCTGGAAAATCCGCTCTCGCACCTTTGAGGGCATTGCCAATGCGATGGCCGATCAGTGGGGCAGTCAGCTTCTCGACCTCCCCGAAAATCAACACGCCCCGACCCCGCTTAAGGAGGTGTCATGACCGTGAAATCAGCCCGCCGTACCGGCTTCGCTCTGATAGCCCTGTCTGCCCTTTTCACGTCTTCGCTGATCGTGATGATCGGGAGGGCGGTGTTTTGAGCCACAACCACGAAGAACACCAGATCCAATGCGCCATCGTCACCCTGCTCGACTGGGCGCTCCCGGCTGACGCTACCTTCTTCGCTGTCCCGAACGGCGAGAAGCGCGGCGGCAAGACCGTCACCGTCAGAGGCAAGAAAGTCCCGCTCTCGGCTATCCGGCTGAAGAAGGAAGGCGTGAAGGCGGGTGTCGCTGACATTCTCGTTCTCTGGGCGGGCCGGGCGATCGCCATGGAGACCAAGACCCGGAACGGGCGCCAGTCGCCGGAGCAGAAAGCATGGCAGGCCGACTTCGAGCGTGCAGGCGGCGTCTACCACATCGTGCGCTCTGTCGATGACGTGCAGGCCGTCCTGGCGGCCATCATCCCGACATTCAAGGCGAAACCCAACACTGGCGCTGAACGCGCCGAGGAGGCTGCGTGAGCAATCCGTGGATGAAGTTCTATCCATCGGACTGGAGGTCTGATCCGAAGCTGCGGCTCGTCTCTATGGCGGCTCGCGGTCTCTGGATGGAGATGATCTGCCTGATGCACGAGGCAGAGCCCTATGGCGAGCTTCGTGTTGCTGGCGTGCCGCTGAAGCCTGCGCAGCTCGCTCGCCAAGTCGGTGAGCCGGTCGAGATGGTCACGGCTTGGCTCCAGGAACTGCTTGAGGCTGACGTTTATTCGGTCCGCAAGAATGGCGTCATCTTCTCGCGTCGAATGGAAAAAGACGAGAATCGTCGGAGAAAACTGCGAGAAAACGGCAAGAAGGGCGGCAACCCAGCCCTCAGAAAACAAACGGAAAATCCGCCTTTGGATAACCAAGCGGATAAGACCCAGAAACCAGAAGCCAGAGACCAGAGTAAGAGTAGTGTTGAGTCCGCGCGCGAGGCTGTTCCGGCTGACGCGATCAGGGACGCCTGCCTGAAAGCCGCTGGTCTGACCGAAGCCGATCTCGGTCCCGGCACGATCTCGCCAATCTCGATCAGAAACCTCGTTAACGCGCCGGAAAACCCGGCCGATCTCGACCTCGATGTCATCCCCGCAATTCAGCAATGCGCCGCCACGCTCGCCAAGCGTGGCCAGAAAATCACGAACTGGAGCTACTGCCATGACGCAATCATCCGAAACCGGGACGCCCGCCTCTCCGGAGCGCCAGAAGTCGAACACCGGCCAGGTGCTCGCTCATCCCAACGCCCGGCCAGCACCGCCAGCGCTCGCAGACATGCCGAGAGAGATCAAGCTTTTGACGAGGTCGCTGACGAGTTCGAAGCTCTCATGGGAGGGCAATACCGCGAGGAAGATGACGGTCCTCAACATTTCGAGAGCCGAGGCGGAGGCCGCGTTATCGACCTTGACCAGTCTCAGTTCACCCGGCTCGCCGCGTCAGATCGCTGAGGTCGTGACCCGCCTGCTGCGCATCTGGTCCGACACATCGGCTTCGGACAAGTCCGTGGTGCAGGACTGGATTCGCCTGTTCCTCGATGTCCCGCTCGCCAGCCTGTTTGCTGCCTATGAGCACTTCCTGCGCTCTGATCGCGAGTTTGCGCCGAAGCCCGGCCAGGTGCTCGCCAAGGCGACGACGCACGCCGAGCTGATCGAGATGAAGCGTCTCGCCGTCGAGGCCGCGCTCGGAAATGGAGCGCACGCATGACCCGCCGCATCGACTGGCCGGCCGTTCTGATCTGGCTCGCCTACACCGCCATTTTCATTGCGCTACTGACAGGAGGACAGACCAATGCCTGACGGAAACATGTTCACACCAGCCGAGTCCGGGATGCTCTCGGACGTGGCCCGCGAAAAGCTGCGTCTGACCATTGAACGCATCGAACGGTTGAATAACGAGAAGGCCGAGATCGCCGACCAGATCAAGGACGTCTACGCCGAGGCAAAGGCGATGGGCTACTGCACGAAGACGCTGCGATCCGTGGTGAAGCTTCGGAAGCAGGACCGCGACGAGCGCCAGGAGCAGGAGAGCCTGCTCGAAACCTACATGATCGCGCTGGGGGAAATCTGATGGCCATCGACATTCCCCAGACCCCGAAAGACCGTCTGCTATCCGAGGCCCTCGATGCGGCGTCGAGATACTTCAGCAAGCCAAACGCCTCTGGCGCGATAGCAGCCGAGCCGATCACGAAAGCCCGCGTCCTCGACCGCTGCAAGGCCCGCTACAACGTCTGGCCGCGCCAGTGGTGCATGGCCTACATCCGCTGGAAGTATCCGGAGATGAGCTATCCGCGCATCGCCAAGATATTCCGGATGAAGGATCACACCACCATCATGCATGCACAGGAAACGGCGAAGGAGAGATACCCCGACGCCATTTTCTGCCAGCCGGTTGATGAAGCCATCGGAGACCGCCTTGAAGCTGTGGGGCTGGCATCATGACGACTCAGGGCTTCCACTGCTCCGGTTCGGCTCTCGACCGCACGCGGGCGCCGCGCCTTCGCCGGCTCCTGTCGGTCGACCGGATGCGAAAGGCACACATGAGCCGTAAGGAGATCGCTGCGGCGGTCGATATTTCCTTGGCCGCTCTCTGCTCCGACATCCAACTCATCAACGAGTTTGGCGTCGATGCCATTCGCGCCAGGCTGGAAGAGGCAGAAGCGCCATCAAGACCGCAAGCACCCACAACGCAGCGTCACTGCGTCTACCTCGTCCCACGAAACGGAACCGTTCGCCGTTGCGGCAAGACCTGCAAGGGTCAGCTCTGCGACGAGCATAAAAGCTCAACTGCGCCTCTGCCGGGAACTGGCCGGTGGCCAGGCGGGAAAGCTCAATCGAAGACAGGGAGGTTTTGATGTTCGATCTCGGAGATCGTGTGCAGTGCGTTGAGGTTGGGCGCATGTCTGACGGTGCGCGAGATGATCACTATGCGGCTGCTTTCCTGACGGTAGGGGCCGTTTATACGGTCAGGAAGCTTATGGATGAAGCGGTTTGGCTGGACGACGTTCATGCTCCAGACCATCGCCTCGTGATGTTTCGCGATGATGCTCCGTTTTTTGGCGAGCGCTTCCGCAAGCTCCAGAAGCTTTCCCCCGACCCTGCGGCCCTCTCCGCCCTCAAATCCCTGACAGTGAAACGGCTTGAGCCGGTGGAGGCGGAATGAGCGATCAAGGGGCCTTCGCATTTGCCGAAACAGGGTCGTCGGCTGTCTTCTCGCCGTGCGGTCTTTATCGTCACCGCCTCGACAGAAAGGTCGCCGACACCGGCCCCGTCGTTGCCGTACCGGGCGTCAATCCATCGACAGCCGACGCTGAAAAGAACGATGCCACGATCCGCAAGGACATTGGCTTTGGCCAGCGTCTCGGCTGGGGGCGGATCATAAAGCCCAATAAGTTTCAGCTCTGCGCGACTGACGTTCGGGAACTCAGGGATGCAGCTGACCCGATAGGGCCATACGCCGACGAATACCTCTACTCGATATTCAAGGAGGCCGATCTGGTCGTCCCGGCATGGGGGCCGCTGGCCAAGCTGCCAAGGCCGCTGCGGCAACGCTGGAGACGTGTCGTTCATATCGCACAGGATGCTGGCCACGACACGCTCTGGTGCTTCGGCACGGCTCAGGATGGCCAGCCGCGCCACACTCTCATGCTGGCGTATTCAACGCCGCTGACTCCATGGAGGCCACCGACACCATGACCGACACTTATTGCAGCTATTGCGGTCGCCCGAACGGCGGGCACACCCTCGCCTGTTCGGCGCTGGCGCGGGATGCGGCCGACGGGGATTCATACCTCCGCAAAGTCAGGTGGGAGCGGGAGCAGCTTCCATTCAGCGAGCGTGAGAAGCCGCCAGCGCCGAAGACCAAAGGGGACGCTAATTGACCACCCTAGCCATTTCACGGAGGCCCTCATTGGCCAAGAGAGCAGGACGCAAGCGTAACCTCAAGGCAAAGCGCTATCCGAACGGCAGCGTCCACCGCCATGATGAGCGAGTCGGCCCGACGCCGGAGCTCGAAGCGCGGAGGAAGGCCCTGCTTGGCGGCAAGAACGCCGCTGGTGAGACAGACTGCGTGCTGGACCATCTCGCATCGCCCGTCAGCCAGGTTCTCACACAGAAGCAGGCAGAGGCCGGGCGGCGGTATGCGACGGCGCGTCTTCGTGCGCTCAGGGCGGCGGGTGTGACACCGGAGGCGAAGTCGCCTCGTCTCTCAGAATGGATTGACCGCGGAAGCTCAGTCGCAACCCTGCCGGCCGATGATGGTCGCGCCGCTTTCGAGTGGCGGAAGGCGCGGCAATGCGTGTATGATGCCGGATCTGACGTTCGCCGCGTGATCGAGCGCGTGTGCATCGACAACCAGCCCCCAAGAGGGCATGAGGTCGGCAGGCTCAGGATCGGGTTGGATGCGCTGATCAGGCTTTGGAGATTGTGATGAGCGACAACCCGACTCTGAAAGCGATACACACTCCTGTAGAAGGGACGAGAGCTCGTGTCCGATCCCGCCTCGAAGGGGTCGAACCAAAGATCAAGGCCGCGCTCGCTCTGTCTGGGCTCCCGCCCAAATATCCAGATTGGTACCTTGATGCCGTCAGTTTGATGAACATGCTCGACCCGTGGAGCCGACTTTACGCGGTGCAGCTGGCGGAAACGTCATGGACCATGAATGCCTATGACGCGGCATACCATGTTCTGCAGAAAAAGAACGGGGGAGAGTTTCGCTTCTAATGACCCGCATCCAGTCCCGCCTCCTCACGGCTATGCCATGAAAGTGCTCGCTCAAGGAAACCTCGCCGGCTTCATCATGAAAGAGGATTGGGCCACTGCGCGCGAAGAGTGGTTAGACGAGCTTGTGGATGTTGAAAGCGGCCGCCGAGAATTGCGAATGGCGCTCAGGAGGCTGCGCCGCACGCTTTATGTCGAACTCGGACGTATCTGGCAGCGCATCACAATATCTCGGTCAGCCTGAACCGCTATCCACAACCTCTAGCCCCACCCCCTTGACATACTCTCCGAACAGATAGAGAACCTGCAGAAATTCAGATTTGAAGAGTGCGCCCGAAGCCCAGAGCTTGCCGGGCGCTTTTCGTATCTGCGGCGGCGCTGAAAGTGGAAGCGCAGGCCAAGCCAGGCTGGCGGCACGCTGTGTCTCGGGCGCATCCCGTGTTCAATAGGTCGCTAGAGCCGGAGTGACGCCCGGCCCGCAGACCCCCTTCACCGCCCGGACCCAGAGCCGGCCGACATCCTCCTCCTGTATGCCCGCGTGCCGAGAGCGTCTGTACGCCGGGCGGTGATGCATCATGACCCATAGACCCAGCCCACCCGAAAGCCTTCTCGCTGATCACGTTACGCAGCAGTTCGTTCCGGCGCCCGATCTTGTTCAGTGGGCACGCGAGACCTTTATCGAAGACAGCGCCACGCTCCACAACCCCGAGCACCAACACCTGAACCATGCGCTAATCGGCGCGCTCTGGACCAATGTCCCGAATGGCCGGCACGGCCGCATCATCCTCGCTCAGTGCGAGACCGGCGCACCCCGCGCCATGGGGAAATGGGCAAAGGCGAGAGCCGAGGTCCAGATCGAACAATGGTTCGGGGGCATCCCTGACTTCATTCTCACCTTCGACGCCGGATACGCGGCGACCTGCTCAGATGTGGAATGGTGCGCGCTTGTAGAGCACGAGCTGCTTCACGCCGCACAGGAGCGGGATGCCTTTGGCGCGCCCAAGTTCAGCAAGTCCACGGGACGCCCGAAGTTCGCGATCCGGGGCCATGACGTGGAAGAGTTCACATCGATCGTTCGCCGCTACGGTGCCGAACCTGCCCACGCGCAGGCGTTCATCGATGCCGCGAAGAAAGGGCCGGAGATCGGCCGCGCAAGTATTGCTCATGCATGTGGGGTCTGCCTTCGACAGGTGGCGTGAGCCTATAGACAGATTGTAGACAACCCATGGCAGCCAAGTCGAAACTCTCTGAGGCTGAGAAGACCTTTATCGTTCAGGCGCTCGCCTGCTTCGACAGCCCGTCCGTTGTGGCAAAGGCTGTCAAGGATGAGTTCGGCCAGGACATCACCCGCCAGCATGTCGAGACATATGACCCCACGAAAAAGGCGGGGGCCGCGGTTGCGAAGAAGTGGAAGGCGCTCTTTGAGGAGACCCGAAAGACCTTCCTCGAAGACACATCCTCAATCGGCATTAGCCACCGTGCAGTTCGGCTCCGCGCGCTCCAGAGGATGGCGGAAAAGGCCGAGAAGCAGGGCAACATGGTCCTCGCTGCCTCGCTGCATGAGCAGGCCGCCAAGGAAATGGGCGACGCCTACACGAACCGTCGCCAGCTCGAGCACTCTGGCAGGGTGGATGGCACGACCACCATTGATCCCAGCAAGCTGCCCACTGACGTGATGGAGGCTCTCCTTGCCGCTCGCAGAACTGAATCTGACGAGTGAGGACTGGCGCTGCATCGAGCGGGAATATTGCTCCCGGTCTCTGGCCAATTTCGCGAAGCGGGCCTGGTCGGTCCTGGAGCCCTCAGCCGAACTGAAATGGGGCTGGGTGCTGGATGCGATCTGCGAGCATCTGGAAGCCGTGACGGCAGGCGATATTAAGCGCCTGCTCATGAATGTGCCGCCGGGTTCGATGAAGTCTATGCTCACGGCGGTAATATGGCCAGCATGGGAATGGGGACCGAAGGGGCTGGCCGCGAACCGCTTTATCGGGACGGCCCATGCCCAGGCGCTAGCCGTGCGCGACAACATGAAGTGCCGGCGGCTGATCCAGTCGCCATGGTTTCAGTCGCTATGGCCGATGCCGCTGGTCGATGACCAGAACACGAAGACGAAATTCGAGAACGATCGCACCGGATTCCGGGAGGCGATGGCCTTCACGTCAATGACCGGCTCTCGTGGAGACCGGGTTATCCTCGATGATCCGATCAGTGCCGATGATGCGAACTCGGATGCTGAGCTGGAGAACGCGCGGCTGACGTTCACTGAGACACTGCCGACCCGGATCAATAACGAGCGCTCGGCCATCGTGGTCATCATGCAGCGGCTCAGCGAGAAGGATACCTCTGGGGTCATCCTCGATATGGGGCTGCCCTATACGCACCTCTGCGTGCCGATGCGCTTCGAGGCCGACCGGCGATGCGTGACATCACTCGGCTGGCAGGATCCGAGACAGAGGGATGGGGAGCTGATGTTTCCCGAGCGCTTTCCCGAGGCGCAGGTCAGGGAGCTTGAAATCACGCTCGGCAGCTATGGCGCAGCCGGTCAGCTCCAGCAGAGGCCCGCGCCACGCGGCGGCGGCATGTTCAAGCGGGAATGGTTTCAGGTCATTCAGGCCCCGCCGGCAAAGTGCAAGTGGGTGCGCGCCTGGGACTTGGCCGCGTCCGAAGACAAGGACTCGGCCTGGACGGCGGGTCTGCTCATGGGGCGCTCGCCGGATGGCGAATACATCATCGCGGACGTGAAGCGCATTCAAGGCGCGCCGGCGGCGGTCGAGCGCCTTCTCGTGAACACGGCCTCTCAGGATGGCCGATCAGTTAAGGGTTCTATCCCGCAAGACCCCGGCCAATCCGGCAAGGCGCAGGCCCAATACCTGATCAAGCAACTTGCTGGCTACAGCTACACCGCCTCGACCGAGAGCGGCGACAAGGAAACGCGAGCCCAGCCGCTCGCAGCACAAGCGGAGGTCGGTAACGTGAAACTCGTTGAAGGCGACTGGAACGCAGCTTTTCTGGATGAGATCACCACATTCCCGGTCGGGAAGTGGAAGGACCAGGTCGACGCGGCATCGCGGGCTTTCTCTGAGCTGGTGTCCGGCTCCAGCTATAATCTGGCGAATTTCTGATGGGCGCTTTTTCCTTCATCGGCGATCAGCTGGTCAACGTCCTCGCGGGCCTCGGCGGTACGCGCGACAAGAGCTCCTCCAATAGCTGGAGATTCGAGGAACTCACCCGTGAGCAGCTCTCAAACGCCTATCGTGGCGATGGGCTGTCTCGAAAGGTAATCGATGCGCCGGCTTTCGACATGGTGCGTGAGTGGCGCGCCTGGCAGGCAGAGAAAGACCAGATCGAAGCCATCGAAAAAGAGGAAGGCCGGCTCAATTTGCGAGCCAAGGTCAAGAAGGCTCAGAACCTCGCGCGCCTCTACGGCGGCGCCGGTCTCGTGCTTGGTGTGGGTGCTGACGATCCGACCGAGCCGCTTACTGCGGAGCGTGTTGGCAAGGATGCGCTGCGCTGGGCGCACGTCATGCATCGTTACCGTCTGACGGCCGGTGAACTTCGCACCGATCCTGAAGACGAATGGTGCGGCGAGCCGGTCTGGTACGAGTTTACGACCACTGCCGGTAAATCCCACCGTGTTCACCCGTCCCGCGTTGTCCGCTTTCTCGGAAACGAACACCCCGACGAAGACATGAACCCGCACGGCTGGGGCGACAGTGTTCTGCAGTCGGTCAACGAGTCGCTCCAGAATGCGAGCGCAGCCATTTCAGGCATCGCCTCCCTCGTTCTCGAGGCGAAGGTCGATATCTACAAGATCCCCAGACTGTCCGAGAATATCGCCTCGAAGGAATACTCCGACCTCCTGGTGAAGCGGTTTCAGACCTCCGACAGCATCAAATCCATCATCAACGGCATCATCCTCGACGCAGAGGAAGAACACGACCAGAAGCAGATCAGCTTCTCCAATCTGCCTGAGATCATCCGCGAATACCTTCAGATCGTCTCCGGTGTGTCCGACATCCCTGCAACCCGCCTTCTCGGCCAGGCGCCCGGCGGGCTGAACAGCGACGGTGAAAGCGCGCTCCGCAACTATTACGACCGCATTCGTGCAGAACAGACCCTGACAGTCGGACCTGCGCTTTCCCGGCTGGACGAGGTGCTGATCCGCTCGGCGACCGGTCAGCGTGACGATGATGTTCATGCGCTCTGGAATCCTCTCTATCAGCTTGACGAGAAGGAACAGATGGAGGTCGAGAAGGGCCGTTCCGAGACCTTCGGCAAGTATGCCAGCATGGGCCTTGTCCCGTCCGGCGTCCTCGCCAAGGCCGTCGAGAATGCGCTGATTGAAAGCGGCCGCTTCCCCGGCATCGAGGCCGCCTACGAGGAGTTCGGAGAAGAGACCGAAGAGTTCGACCCCGAAGCCGGCGACCCGAACAACCCGGACCCGGACGCGCCGGACGATCTCGACCCGGAAGACGACCCGACGCAGGCTGCCGATGCGGCGCCGCGCACCCTGTATGTGTACCGGAAGGTGCTGAACACGGCAGACATTCTCCGCTGGGCCAAGGACCAAGGCTTCAAGTCTCCGATGCCGGGCAGCGAGCTGCACGTCACCATCACCTATTCGAAGACACCGGTGGATTGGCTCAAGATGGGGCAGTCCTGGGGCGATGAAGACGGTGGTCTCACCATCGCGCCAGGCGGTGCCCGCCTCGTTGATCGCTTCGGCGATGCGACCGTGCTCCTGTTCGCTGCATCCGAACTCAGCTGGCGTCACGAGCACATGAAGCATATGGGCGCGAGCTGGGACCATGAAGAGTACCAGCCGCACATCACCATCTCGTGGAACGACACTGACATCGACCTGAAGGACATCGAGCCCTACCGCGGCAAGATCGAGCTGGGGCCGGAAGTGTTCGAGGAGATCGACACGGGCTGGTCACCTGAGCAGATGAAGGACCGCTCGCCTCAACCCCGAGACGCCCGCGGACGTTTCATCAAACGGTCATGAGCTTCGACCTCGCCGAGCTGGCCCGGCAGAACGGCATCCGCAAGAACCGGGTGCTTCGCGGCATCGAGATCACGGACACGCTGAAGCGCTCGCTCTACCGCATCGTGGTTCGCCCGGTGCAGGCATGGGAGCGGCAGGTCATCGACCGGATTCGTCCGGCTTATGGTCAGGCGCTCTCCACGCTGACCCGCGACGATGAGAGCGACGACCTGGCCGAAGCGATAAGGATTGCCGAGGCGCAGGCAGCCGGCGCGACAGTCATGGTCGACGCAGAGGTGCGCGGCTGGGTGCGCGACGCCCTGAAGTGGCACGAACAGCGCTGGGCCGACTCGGTGAAGGCGGGGACGGGGATCGATATCTTCCCCTTCATCGACCGGAAGGAAAACGCGGCCCGGGTGAAGGCCTTCCAGAGCCAGATCGCCAACCTCATCAAGGATGTGGACGCGAAGACGAAGAAGGAAATCGCCGATACGATCTGGCGCGGCTTTGCCGAGGGGACGCCCCGGAAGAAGATCGCGAAGGAGCTGACCGAACGCATCGGCATTGCCCGCCGCCGCGCGAACATGATCGCCGTCGACCAGGCGCAGAAGCTGAACGGCGAGCTGACCCGGATCCGCATGGGGGAGGCGGGCGTGAAGCACTATCGCTGGCGCCACTCGGGCAAGCGTCGGTTTCGACCGCAGCACAAGCGCCGGGAGGGCCGCATCTATGAGCTCGGACAGCCTGCGGGCGATGAGCCCGGATTTGCGATTTACTGCTTCCCGTCAGGGCAACCAGTCAGCATCCATGACGATGTACTTAAAATCTGGCGCCGTTGGCACAGCGGCCATCTGACCGAGTTCGTTACGGAATCGGGTGAAAGAGTAAGTTGTACAGCGAACCACCCGATTCTCACGAGCACCGGATGGAAGCCGGCTGAGGCGCTGAATGTCGGCGACTATATCGTCCAACCTGATGTTTGCGGCCTCAATGCATTGGACCCATACGTAGAACAGCGAGAGCCCTCGATTGGCGAGGTGTTCGCAGCGGGCAAGACCCTCCTTGGATCGGTAACGGGTTACGCTCGACCGGGAGACTTCCACGGCGACGTTACCGCCGACGAGGATATCGACGTTGTAGACGCCGACGGCGGCCTGCGGCGTGAACTCACAGCCTGCATCAGTCAGGGCGTCTCGGAGTGTGTCTTCGAACATGCCCATGCGACTCTCATTGGCCTCAAACGTGCGGGCGCGCTTAAGGCGCTGCCGCATTGGTCTCTTAGTGCCCGTGACAGCCGCGTGCGCAGCCTCCGTCTGCTTGAAGCGCTCTTCTGGCGTCATCTTATCCCAGACGATGCGCCCGGCCTCGGCAGCGCCTCGGATTGGTACGCCATTGCGCTTGAGCATTTCGGTGATGGTCTTTCGCTGGGGGCCAAGGCGATTGCTGAGAGATTTGACGGACTCGCCGGCAAGGTAGGCCCGGATCGCTTCCGCCTCATCGTACTGTATGCTGTTGTTCGCGCGGCGGCCGACTGTGCTGATCCTGTATCCGCGCCTGGAGTGGAGGTGCTTGGACAAGCAATCGGGATGGAACCCGACCATGGCGCCGATCGCCTTGAGAGTTTCGCCGGCGTCGAGCTTCGATATAGCAAGGTCGAGGTCTGCGTCAGTCGGGCTTGGGAGGGACATGTCTACAATTTCCAAACTGCTTCAGGTTGGTACATAGCAGGAACAGCCGGGGTTGGGAATTGCGGATGCGTGTCCGAGCCGGTTGTCGATGTGGAGCAGAACGCCGCAGAGATGGCGAGCGCTGGACAGCAAAGGCCGCCAACCGCTCCGATGCTGGACGACGAGTTCAACGAGGTGCTGGAGCGCACCCTGAAGGAATCCGAGGAATGGGCTGAAAAGGCCGTTCGCAAGAAGCTACCGACGCGCGTCCATGCCAAGGGCGGCGGAGCCTACTACAGCCCGCGCGATCACGCGATCTTCATGCCGGCGAACATGCCGGCGTCTGCTCGCGCTCCCGTTATGCGGCACGAGCTGGGCCACAGCGTCGATATGCGCGGACGTCTGCTCAACTTTCGTTCGGCATCACTGACGGGTGCGGCTCGCAAGGACTTCGAGGCGATGTTGCGCCAAGAGATGGCCGCAGACGCCGGCGAGTTCATGACGGTTTCTGCGGTTGCACGCAATGCCGCGGCAAAGCTGACGCCAACAAAGGAGTGGGCCGACGATTTGATCGAGCTGATGCGGCGCGGCGATCTTCGCTATGCAAAGAACCTTGCGGGATGGCTGGAACAAAAAGCGGCGGGCGAGCTTGGCAAGGAGTGGCTGTTCTTCGCTGATCTGCTTGAGTCGGTGTCGCGGACGCGGTATGGGTATGGTCATGGATCCGGGTACTATGCGCGGTTCCGGAAGCTGAAGGACGGATATACCGAAGGGCACATGGCTGAAGCGTATGCAAACTGGTTCGCGTTGACGGGTGGCCCGAATGGGTCAGCCTGGAGCGAAATCATCGAGCGCTTTGTGCCGGAGTTCGCCAAGGCCGCACGGGGAACGCTCTGATGTCCATTTTCGACAAGCCGCCACAGCCAACCAGCCTCGATGTCTACAACCAGCGATTTCCGGAGCACGGGATCGTTACGATCATGGTCAATGATCGGCCTGAACTGAACCGTCTTCTTGATGCCGCGGTGAAGCGCGGCAAGCAACTGACGGCGCGCGAACTGGAATCGGTCGGCGCAATCGATGCTGATGACGTGCCGGAAGGCGTGTTCGTCTAGCCCCGAAAGGGACACCATGAAACCCGAAGACATGACGGCGCTCCTGATGGACGCGCTGGAAGCCCAGTGCTCGCAAGGCGAGGCCCCGCGCCTCATGATGGTCGAGGCCGATGACTTCTCGTCGGTCTCTCTGGAGGGCAGCTTCGACATCCGGGCGGTTGCGGCGCATGTGGCGCAGCGCTTACCGCGCGAGCCCATTTTCACTGCCTCTGAGGCGGGCAGCGTCCAGTTCGACGGCAAGGGCGGGCTGACCATCAGTATCGCGCCGGGTGTGCTGGGGTGGGTAAGGTAAAGACATGGCGAAATCGGAATTTTCAGACGACCTGCTTGAGCGTATTTCAAAGCTGATGATCACCAAGGAGGGCGAGTCTGGCCTCTCCATGAATGAGATCATCGACCGGATGGCGGCGGCAATCTTCACGGCGTCCGGCGGTGACGGGTTCGAGGCGCTGGTTATCGCAGCCGACAGGAACGGCGAAGTCGATGCAATGACGGCGCTGGCCAAGTGGCGACGAATGGCGCGCGCGGCGCACAAGGCCTACCTTGAGGCGGTAGACGAAAAGCGATGATCGACGCATTCCGTGGAAAGCAAATTCACATCCTCGGCGGCGGACCCTCAATCAACGATCTCGATATCCGCACCCTCGGCTCTGATCCGGTGATCGCGGTGAACAATGCGGGGCTCGATGTCTTCCCCGATGCTGACGTCCTTTTTGTCATGGACCGGCGCTGGTTCGACTGGAACCGGGAGCGGCTGCATCTGAACCGGTCGAAATACCGCGTCATCCGCCAGTTCCAGGAGCCGCGCGGCTGGACGCTGCCATGGCCGGTCATCGAGCTGCAACACGACAAGTTCGGGACGCTGAGTGAAGATCCGAAGAAGCTGGCTGGCGAGTGTGGTGGCGCCATGGCGCTGAACCTCGCTTATCTTATGGGCGCGAGCCGCATCATCCTGCACGGCTTCGACATGAGGCCGGGCAACTATCACGATGACCACCGCGTGAAGACGCCGGTGAACAAGTACGAGGCCGACTTTATTCCCTCGATCGAGGGAATGGCGGTTCGGCTGGAGGGGAAGGTCGAGGTGTTCAACGCTACGCCAAATTCGGCCCTTCGCTGCTTCCCCTCGCTGGAGACGCACCCGCAATGAGCATCCACCCCGACGCCTTCATCCATCCTATGGCATTGGTGGAGGGGGCGACGGTCGGAGCGCGCACCCGCATCTGGCAATTTGCTTCGGTGATCCGGGGCGCTGTGATCGGAGCGGACTGCTCGATCGCGAGCGGGGCCTGTATCGACGGGTCAACGGTCGGTGACGAAACCGTCATCGCCCATAATCTCGCCGCTGGTCCGGGCTTTCAAATAGGCAGCCGGGTCTTCATCGGACCTAACTGCACGCTGTGCAACGATGGCTGGCCGCGCGCTGGCAAGACCGGGTTCAATGTGTCGGCCTACAAGGATCGCCCGGCCATCATCATCGAGCCTGATGCAAGCATCGGAGCAAATAGCGTCATCCTGCCGGGTGTCCGGATCGGTGTCGGGGCCATGATCGGCGCAGGGTCCGTGGTGTCCAAGGATGTGCCCGCCTGCCATGTCTGGATGAAGCACGGAGAAATGCGGCCGATCACAATGGAAGATGAAATCAGCCGGCAGAACAGGCGGGTACGCTTTGCGGCCTGATCTCGTCGTCGCGACCCTCCTTTGGGACAGCAATCAGAACAGCAAGAGCTTCAGCCAGGCCTATGACGAAAGCTGGGCCGAAAAGCTCTATCGCGGCTTCGCCCGCAACCTGACTATACCCTTCGAGTTCGTCTGTTTCACTGACCGGGAGCGCGACTTCGAGGAGCCGATCACGCAAAGGCTGATGACCAACCGGACGCCGGGCTATGGCGACTGCATAGAGCCATACCGGCTGAACCGGCCGATGATCCTCGTGGGGCTGGATACGATCGTCACCGGCAATTGCGATGCGCTGGCCGAATACTGCTTCACCGCAGAGCGCATCGCCGTGCCGCTCGATCCATACCGGCCCACGCGGGTGTGCAACGGGGTCGCCCTGGTCCCGGCCGGACACGCCCATGTTTATGAGCGCTGGCGCGGCCAGAACGACATGGAGTGGATACGCCGGCAGAACCCGGACGTACTGGACACGCTCTTTCCGGGGCAGGTGCTGAGCTACAAGTGCCACGTCAAGCCGAACGGGCTGGGGGGCGCGCGGATCGTGTATTTTCACGGCAAGGAAAAGCCGCACGAGATCGAAGAAGGCTGGGTCGACCAGCACTGGAGATAATCCATGACAACCAAGTTCACCGACGCCGCCCCGATCTCGGGGACGCGGCGCACTGAAGACGGCTACCTGATTGCCGAGGCGCGAAGTGTTCGGACGGGGATTCAACTGTACCGCGGCTCCGAAGTCGGCAAGGCCGACATGGAGACCGTGCGCGTCTATCGCCCGCCGGAAGAGGTGTTTGCTCAGGACAGCCTGCAGAGCTTCAGCCATGCGCCGGTCACGATCGATCACCCATCCGAGGCTGTGACCGGCGATAACTGGAAGCGTTTGGCCGCCGGCGAGGTCTCGACCGCTGCCAAGCAGGACGGCGAGTGGATCATGCTGCCGCTCATTCTCAAGGATGCGGCCGCGATCAAGGCTGTCGAGGACGGCAAACGCGAACTCTCAGCTGGATATTCGTGTCAGCTCGATTGGACACCGGGCACCTCGCCGGAGGGGCAGGAATACGACGCCGTTCAGCGCGGCATCAGGATCAATCACCTCGCCGTGGTCGACAAGGCCAGGGCGGGCTCACGAGCTCGCATCGGAGATGATGCGAATTGGGGCGCCAGCCCCGTCACCCCGAAAGCAGACGAAAGGAACCCGCATATGCCGGACAATCTGCAAACAGTGGTGGTCGACGGCCTTAATGTCAGCACGACTGATCAAGGCGCCCAGGCCATCAAGAAGCTAATCAGCGACCGCGACACGGCTCAGAAAGCCCTGTCCGATGCCAAGGCGGACCACGCGAAGGCGCTGGCCGACAAGGACACCGAACTCGGCAAGAAAGACGCCGAGATCGAGGATCTGAAGTCGAAGCAGTTCGACGACGCGAAGCTCGACCAGATGGTCGCCGATCGCGCGGATATCGTCGCCAAGGTGAAGGCCATCGCGCCGAGCCTGAAGACGGATAACGTCTCGAATGCGGACCTGAAGAAGCAGGCCGTTGCCGCCAAGCTCGGTGACGAGAAGGTGAAAGACAAGTCCGACGACTATGTCGCCGGTCTGTTCGACCACCTCACCGCCGACGCGAAACCTCGCAATCCTCTGTCTGATGGCATCCAAGATTCGAAAGTCGTCGTTCTCTCCGACTGGGGTGATGACGTGTTTGCCCGTGCGGGCGTCAACGCCAAGAAGGGAGCATAACCCATGGCACTTACCGAAGGCGCTCGTAACGCGCAATTCCTCGTCTCGGAAGCGAACAACTATCGCTCTCGTGGCACCGCCACGGTTGTTGTCCCGGCGAATACCACGCTCGCGGCCGGCACCATCCTCGGTTACGACACGTCTGCCGAGAAGTACGTCAATCCGGACTTCAGCTTCGCCTCTGGTGATCTGGAGAACCAGGCGCTTCTCTACGAGACGCTCGTGAACGACAGCGGATCGGCCGTCGATCGCGTTGTCACCCTGATCGAACGTGATGCCGAAGTCGTTGGCGCTCATCTCACCTATGTGGATGGAGCCGACGACGCAGCCAAGGCAACCGCCAACGCGGCGCTTGCCACCAAGGGCATCATCGTCCGCTAGCACCACTATTGGCCCGCTGAGAAGCGCGTCTTTCCCATAGAAGGATACTTTCATCATGGCATCCATGGATGTGTTCAACAGCTCTGCGTTCAGCATGACTTCGCTGACCGGCGCTGTTGAGAAAACCGACTACAAACCGCAACTGCTCGGTGAGCTGGGCATCTTCGAAGACATGCCGGTTCGCACCCGCACCGTCTTCGTGGACGAGCGCGAGGGCACACTCTCGCTGATCCCGTCCTCTCCGACCGGCGCTCCGCCGGAAGAACTGGTCAAGGACAACCGCAGCGCGGTTCCGCTGAAGACCACGCGCCTCGCCAAGGGCTTCACGCTCTATGCCGAGGAAGTGCAGGGTATTCGCGGCTTCGGGTCCGAAACCGAGTTGATGCAGGTGCAGGCTGAATACCTGCGTCGCATGTCCCGCGTCCGCGACGACATGGAACTCACCCACGAGTACCATCGTCTCGGTGCGCTCCAAGGCAAGCTGCTTGATGCTGACGGCACTACGGTGATCTACGACTACTTCTCCGAGTTCGGCGTCAGCGAAGCCGCAGCCATCGACTTCGCGCTCACCACGAGCACGACGAAGGTTCGCGAAAAGTGTCAGGCGGTCACCCGCGCCATGGCCCGGTCCTCGAAGGGTGCATTCACGTCTCAGACGAGCGTGCATGCACTCGTCGGTGACACGTTCTACGACAATCTGATCTCGCATCCGACTGTCGAGAAGACCTACCAGAACTGGGCGGCAGCCGAAGACCTGCGTTCGAACAAGGCGTTCAGCGCATTCACCTTTGGCGGCATCACCTGGCACAACTATCGCGGCACCGACGACAATTCGACGGTTGCGGTGGCTGCCAACGAAGCGAAGTTCTTCCCGGTCGGGGCGAGCGGCGTCTTCAAGAAGGCGATGGCGCCGGCTGAGTTCGGCCCGTACGTCAACACGCTGGGCCAGGACATCTACGCGATCAACGTTCTTGACCGCGATCGTCAGGCTTGGACCCGTGGCGAACAGTACAGCTACCCGCTTTATATGTGCGTCCGCCCTAACACGCTCAGAAAGGCGGTTGGGAACATCTAATGATCTGAGGCGGGTTTAGGCTCGCCTCACTTCAACCATCCCCACGTGCGACCTTGCATGATCAAGTGGATAGCGGAGACGCTGACATCAAAGCGCTCCGCTATCTCCTGTCTTGTAAGCGACTTTGCCAGTTTTCGAATTTGGCGAACGTCGCTTTCAGTGAGTTTGGAGTTGCCGTGGCGAGACCCGCGATTGCTGTTTCCGGCAGCAACGCGGTCCATCTGGTTTCCCCGGTTGTCATCCCAGCGCAGGTGCTTGGGGTTCACGCATCCTAGGTGACCATTGTTGCAATCGTGACAAGCATAGTCTGAAGGATCAGACGGCTCGCCATGCGCGATGATGCACATCATCCGGGAGGCGATCATTGTGCCCGGTCTGTCTGGGTGACTGATCGTGGCGTAACCGCTCTTGTTGCGCGCGAAGGGCCAGAGAAGACAATCTGTGCCGCCGTGATTGGCGTGATCAAGCAGCCACTGCATGGTGGTTCCGCGAGGCGGTTGCCCGCCCAATGGGTCGCCGTGCCTTTGCCAGCGCCTGTAGTGCTTGTCGCACCAGCCGCGAGCGAGGAAAGGCTTGTCGCAGCCCTCAACAGAACATATTCGGGATTCAGCCATTCGAACCTCCTTACAGGTTGGCTTGGTCAGGGCCCGTTCCGGCGTTGGCGCGCCGGGCGGGTTCGTTCCTGAATATAGACGATTTTTCTATATGAAGGAAATCCTCCAATGCCCAAATACGAGATCGAGAACAACTCCCCGTTCGGCAAGGCCTTCAAGGTTTTTGGCGGAACGGAAGTCGTCAAGCGCGGCGAGACGAAGACCGTCGATTGCGAATACGAGTTCGCCCCGGAACAAGTCGAGGCTTTCGCGCGCGACGATGTGATCATAACGCCAGCGAAGGACTCCAAGTCCGGCGGCAAGTCCGCATCGAAGGACAGCGGAAGCACCAAGACTTCCGGCAATGGTGGCCAGCCCAAGTCCGACACCAAGAAAGACGGCGAGGAAGAATAGGCCATGGCCTACACCGCCGCCGATGCGACCACCTTCAAGGCGCGTTTCCCGGCCTTTGACGCTGTCGATGATGCTGTCATCAATGCGGCACTGGTCCGGGCGCGCCGCGTCGTCGATGCGACATGGCTCGCTGACGATCGGCAGGAAGCCGAGAGCCTGCACGCCGCCCATGAGATGACGCTGGACGGTCTCGGCGCGACACGCGAGGCGCAGCTCCAAGGCTTCCGCCGGCTGAAGCTCGGCTCGCTGGAGCTGGAGCGCGAAAGCGGCCAGTCTGGCTCGTCCAGCACGTACAACCTCACCACCTACGGTCAGCGCTTTCTCGCGATCCTGAAGCGAAACGTGCCGGGTGTGGTCGCGCTCGGAGGCTCCAGCTGATGGCCGGTCTTCTCGGGGGCGACCTGCAGGAGGTCTTCGGCAGCGTCTTTGCGCCGCTCCTGCTGGATGCGACGATCACGAAAGTCTCACTCACCGATGACGGCAAGGGCGGCTTCGCCGAGAGCACGCAGACCGCCGCCGCAAAAGGCATGGTCGAGGCGTACAGCGCCTATACCCGCGCTCAGGCGAACATCCCATCCACCGACGTGAAGCTCATTATCCTGCAGAAGGATGTGGCGCTCACGCCAGACCTCGACAGCAAGATCACGATCCGGGGGCAGCTCTATTCGGTCCAGGCCATCGAGGAAGACCCGGCACAGGCCGCGTGGACCATTCAGGGCAGGCCGATCAATGGCTAAGTTCAAGGGCGTCGGCCGTCATCGGCGCCGATTGCAGAGGCTCAAGGGCCGGGAGCTCGTCAACGAGTTGGGAAAGCGTGTCTTCGTCGCCGCCGATCAGGTGCGGGCGGAGGCGCACGTCCTCATTGCCCGGGGCTCGGTCCAAGGCGCGGGGCACGTCCCCTCCAAGCCGGGCGAGCCTCCGAACCTCGATACGGGGCTGCTTACCTCCAAAACCACAGCGCGCCGGACGGCGCCGCTCAAGGCGGTGGCGGAGTCTGCAGCGCCTTATTCTGTCGCCCTGGAATACGGGACATCGAAGATGGCGGAGCGCCCCTTCATGCGCCCGGCGTCTCGCAAGGTTCAGGCGCAATACACGGTCAATATCAGCGCAGGCGTCAATTCAATTATCAGGAAAGGATAGCCCGATGCCATGGGTGACTTTTAACCAGGACTTCAACTGGCGCTCCTCGAAGCGCGGCATGCGGCAGTTCCGCAAGGGCCAGAAGGTCAATGTGCCTTTGGCCTGCGCCGAGGCGGCAGAAGCGGCCGGAAAGGGCAAGCGCTCCTCCAAGGAGGCCGATGCCGCAGATGATACGACCTCGCAAACCGAGACACCCGACGTCGTCCTCACCGAGACCCAGGAGATCGATGAAGACGAGACACCGAAGAGACAATCGCTGATCGGCAAGCTGACAGGAACGGCAGACCGTGAACCCGGCTGATCATTCTCTCCAGCTGAGGCAGGCGGTGGTTGCGCACCTGCGCAGCGTTCCCGCCGTCACGGCTATCGTTGCCGCCAACCGGATTTATGGTCGGCGTGTGCCGGACAATCCGACATGGCCATTCATTCGCTATGGCGTCCCCGACACGCGGCCCTATGAGGCGACCGGGCAGGGCGGCAGCGACAGCGCCATCACGGTTCACGCTTTCGCGCGCGGTCCCGACGAAGGTGCATGCGCAACCCTTGCGGCCGCGATCGTCGAAGCCCTCTCTGCCGACCAGCTGCCGCTTGAGAGCGGTCTCGGCCTCGTCTCCCTCGACTGGCAGCGCACGCAGGTCCTCGAGGATGGCGACGAGAGCACGGACTATCACGCAATCATCGAATTTTCGGTGGTCACCACCGGATAGAAGACCCCGCCCGGCCCAGGCGGAGGAATCAACGACATGGGGTGTGGGCAGCCCCGTGATGCACCGCTGTGAAGCGGCGCGGCCCAATAGAAGGATGCCCATCTATGGCACAAGCAAAGACCATGACGTTCGGCAAGGCGATGATCATGCTGGGCGACGGAGCCTCGTCTGAGGCATTCGCTGCTCCGTGCGGCTTCACCGAGCTGACCATGACGGTGAATATCGAGAGCAACACCACCAACATTCCAGACTGCTCGGACCCGGATTTCCCGTCCTGGCTGGTCTCGGATGTCGTTTCCAAGCAGATGACGCTCTCCGGTTCCGGCGTGCTCGACACGGACGCCCTGCAGACCTGGCAGGACTGGTGGTTCGGCGATACGGCCGAGAAGAATGTCCGCTGGTTCCGCGACCTCAGCTCGGCTGAAGGTGGCGGCTATTTCGAGGCGCCGGCGATCATCACCTCCTATGAGGAAACCGGCTCTCGCGGCCAGCGCTGGAACGTCAGCGTCGGCATCGCTCTCAACGGCAAGCCGACCTTCGTGCCGGGCAACGCCTGATGCCCGGACCGTATCGAAGCTGCGAAGTCACGCTGGAGTTCGCAGACGCAGACTATCTCTTCCGGCTCCCGCTCAAACGTATCGCGGAGCTGGAAGAGAAATGCGGCGCCCCCATCGGTACGATCTGGAAGCGTGTCTGCCTCACTGGCGACTACAAGGCGAACGACCTCATCGAGACCGTCAGGCTCGGTCTCATCGGCGGCGGCATGGATGCCCAGGATGCCCGCAAGCTGATCGAGCGTTACTGCGATCAGTGGCCGCTCCAGGAGTGGCACAAGCATGCCCTCGCGATCCTCGGCGCCTGTGTCGAGGGCTATGAGGTCGCCGAGAAGAAGCCGGAGGCGGGCGCGCCAAAAAAGCAGAAGGCGGCGGGGACGGATACTTCCCCCTCGCCGCCTGCTACGCGGTCGGCCTCGAAAAAGGCATCCCGCCGAAAGACATCGACGACCTCACGCTCTGGCAGTGGCAAGGCATGATCGCCGAGCACAACAAGCTCATGAAAAGCGACAAGGCCGAGCCCCCATCTGATGAGGAGTTCGATGCCATGAAAGACCGCATCCGGGCCATGAACCTGCCCGATGTGAGGGTCTGACCACCTCCATAACAGCCGTCCTCCGGGGCGGCTTTTTCTTTTCCTGAAGGATGCCCCGCATGGCCGTCAGAGCGGAAGTCATACTGCGCGAGCTTGAGCAGAGAATTGCTCCGTATCAGGAGGCGCTCAAGCATGCCGAAAAGCGGTTCGACCAGAAGATGCGCGAGAAGCGGCAGTCGAAGAAGGGCGGTGAATAATGGCCGTCCGTGCAGATTCGGTCATCGTCGAACTTGAAGCTCGTGTCGCCGAGTACGAGCGCAAGATCGCGGGCGCAGACCGCAAGTTCGACAAGCACATGGATTCCATGCGTCGGCAGGCCGGTCTGACTGAGCGCCGGAATGTCCAGGCATTCAACAACATCAGTACATCGGCGAATAATATGGGTCGCACGCTCGCGGGCGCTGCTTCCGCCTTGGCGCTTGCCGCTGGCGCGGCCGCCGGTATTCGTGTGCTTGCGGGCTTCTCGCAGGCCATGTCGACGGTTCAGGCGGTCACTCAGGCCACGGAAGCGCAGATCGCATCCCTGACGGACAGGGCGCGCGAGCTTGGCGCCACAACCCGCTTCAGCGCAACGCAGGCCGCAGAGGGCATGCTCTTCCTCGCTCGTGCGGGCTTCGACACCGAACAGGTGCTTGGCTCGATCGAGGGTACGCTACAGCTCGCCCAGGCCGGTAATCTTGATCTCGGCCGGGCTGCGGATATCGCGTCGAACGTTTTGCAGGGCTTCCGCCTGGAAGTGTCCGAAACCGCGCGTGTCGTCGATGTGCTGGCCAAGGCTGCGAACTCATCGAACACCGACGTGAACCAGCTCGGCGAGGCCATGAAGTACGTCTCGCCGGTGGCGGCGGGCCTGAATGTGGGCATCGAGGACACGGCAGCTGCGGTCTCGGCGCTATCGGACGCAGGCATTCAGGCGGAAATGGCCGGCACGGGCCTCCGCCGCGTCATGATCGGTCTCGAGAAACAGTCGAGCCAGGGCGAGAAGGTGCTCGCGAAGTACGGCCTCAAGATGGAAGACATCGCGCTTTCATCGACGGGATCGCTTGCAGACAGTCTCAACCGCCTTTCCGATGCTGGGATCGCCACGGCTGACGCCATGACGCTGTTCGGCCTTCGTGGCGGTCCAGCCTTTGAAGTGCTGCAGTCGTCAATCCCGAAGGTGCGTGAGCTGTCCAAAGCCTACGACGAGGCAGGCGGTACGGCAGAGCGCGTTTCCAAGATCATGGACGACAACCTCAATGGCGCGCTGCTTCAGACTCGGTCTCGTTTGGAAGAACTAGTTCTGGCGCTTGGTGAAGCCGGAGCGGAAGACGGTCTTATCATCGCGCTGGAAAACCTGCAAAAGCTCCTCATCGTCGCCGCGGAGAACGCAGACATTCTTGGCGTCGCGATCATCGCGCTGTCTGTGCGGGCGCTGCTGCCGCTTGCCGCCAAGGCATTGCCCGCAGCGGCTGGCGGGATCGCAGCGCTAAACGCGCAGCTCACCGTGGCAAACGCCATCGCAGGTACAAGCGTCACCCGTCTTGGCGCAGTCAGCGCCGTGGCTGGCCGGCTGGGTCTCCTGATGGGCGGGCCGCTGACGCTCGCCATCGCGGCAGCGGCGACAGCCTTTGTCGTACTCGGCAGGGATGCCCGCGCGGGAGAGCGTGCCATCGAGGAGGCAAGGGCCTCCATCGAAAGCATGAACGCTGCTTTGGAGAACACGTCAGAGTTTGACGCTTTCAATGAGGTGCGGAACGGCGCCGACGGTTCCATCCCAGCGCTTAACCGTATGCGTGATGCGGTGCGTGAGATCAGCGAAGCCTTAAACGAGGTAACGTCAGCAACCATCGTCCAGCAATTCTCTCTCGTAACGGGCGAGATTGCGAAGGCCGAAGCCAAACTGGAAGACCTTCGCGACAAGCAGGCCGACGCCGAAAAAATCCAGCGCATCCAGCGCGGCTCCGTTTACAAGGAAACGGGATTCGAAGACAGCATCCTGGAAGTTGAGCAGAAGCTTGCTGTTCTGCGCGGACAGGCTTCCGGCATACTGGAGGGTGCCTTTGGTGAAGGCGGCGTCAATATTGGCGAGGCCTTGGCCGATGGCGGTGTCGAGGGACTGAGGAAGGCGCTCGACAGACGATCGACAGAGCTTCGCAATGTCGGCCTCATCGAGGCAGAGCTAGAGCAGATCGATAAGCTGAAGGACTCGCTTGAGCAGGCGCGCGCTGCCGGAACGGACGCTGCGGTCGAGCGCTTTCAGCAGCAGATCGAAATTGCCGAAGAAACCATCCGACTTCTCGAAGCCGGTCTGGATGAAGTCACAGCCCGCGACCTGGCGCGCGAAACGGTGCAGGGCGAACGCACGTCCGGTGGCCCGACATCGACCGCCGACATCGACGCCGCCAAGGACGCCTTAAAGGAACTCGAAGACGCTTTCAAAACGACCTATCAGATCGAGCGCGACGAGGCCAAAGCCGCCTATGACGAGCAAATCAAGGCGATAGAAACGCTCGGCCTGAAAGGCGAGGAAGCCACTTTGAAGCGTGGCCATGCGCTCGAAGCATACCTTGCAGAGGTCAACCGCATCAATGACGCGGAAGAGAAGGCCGATAAGGATAAGCTTGATCGCGAACTCGACATCATCGACCAGATCGCCGCTGCGCGAGACCGCCTTGCCGGGCGCGGCTTCGCGCTGATCGAACGAGAATATGACCGCCGGGCCAAGGCCATTGAAGACGAGATCGAGCATGAGGGCCGCAGGAACGAAGCGCTTGCCGCGCTGGCGGAAGAACGCGCGCTGGCCGAAGAGGAATATCGCAAAAAGGTCATGGGCGAGGGCGAGTATTCGTCTGACCCGGCCGATCAGATCGAAGCGCAGAGAGATACCGAAATAAAAGACCTGAAGGAGCTTCTGGAAAAAAAGCAAATTCTTGAGGAGGAGTATGAGCTTCGCCGGCAGGAGATCATCGCTGAAAGCGAAGAGAAGATCGCCGAAATTCGGGCTCAATCCGCCATCCAGCAACTTGAGGCCGGTCAGCAGCTGTTTGACGGGCTTGCCGGGCTCGCCAAGACATTCGCGGGCGAGCAGTCCGGCATCTACAAGGCGCTCTTCGCCGTCGAGAAGGCGTTTGCGATCGCGTCTTCCATTGTCCAGATCCAGAGCGGCGTGGCAAAGGCGCTGAGCCTGCCCTTCCCGTCAAACCTTGCGGCGGCCGCGACGGTGGCAGCGCAGGGCGCCCAGGTCGTTTCCACGATCCAGGGCGTTGCCGCCAATTTCGGCGGCGGGCGCGAGCGCGGTGGTCCGGTTCGCCCCGACGAGTTCTACGAAGTCAACGAGAAGGGAAAGCCGGAGCTGCTGGAGCGCGGCGGCAAATACTACCTGATGTCTGGCGGATACGGGCAGGTCCAGCCAGCGGTGACCGCGCCGAACATGGAAGCCCAGCTCGCCCGCATCAGCCAGCCTGTAAATCCGACCTACGTCTCAGGTGGCGGACAGCGGGTGAGCGTGACGGGAAGTCCGGTCAACTTCTACGGCCCTGTCAATCAGGACACGTTGCCGGACATGATGCGCGAACTGGAGGCGCGTGACCGTCGAATGCTTGAAAACGTTCGCCGCGAAATCAGCCGGGAAAAGAAACGGTCTACGCCGCGCCACCAAAGGGAGAGGTTCCTTAACGGGTAAATCTGCCTTACGTTGCCTTCTCCCAAGCACAGGAGGACAACAGTTTGAGGGGATTCACAGCATTGGCGGCAGCGCTCGCATTGGCAGCCTGCGGGACCACGACCGGAATGGCGGCCAAGACCACGTATAGTGGATTTGACGACTCTGCCGTCGTTCACATCAATCCGCATGGCAACGCCTGCACGCAGTTCATCTGTACGGGTTTCGGCGGACAATGGCAGGAGGCCAAGCCCGACATGTTTCTGCTCAGGGCGGCAGTCTTCAATGAGACAACGGCCATCCTCGGCGCTTCGTTCAATATCGACGGTGAGGTGGTCGAACTGGAACCTGCTGGCGGATTCACCGACTTTGAGCGCGTGCTCGATACCGTCGAAGGCTCTGAAAAGGACTTTGTTGCTCCGATCAGCTTGATTGACCGTATACTTACGGCGGATCGGGTTTGGATGCGCGTCACGACCAGCGATGGAAATCTCGAAGATGCCGTCATCGACGGTGGCAAGGACAGCAAAGCGTATCACGCCCTGAGACGATTTTCGGCTGAAATATCTGCTGCAGGCGGCTGAGGTGGCATGCTTGGGATATTCAAAAAAAAGCGAGTGCGAGGTGACATCGCGCTGCTTGGGCTTGAGCACTGGTGGTTTGAGACATTCACCGAAGAGGATCGCCAATGGATGGCGGACACCTACGCCCCGATGGGGGCAACGGCGCGACCGCTAATCGAAGGCAGGCCGTACACGCCCCGGCCGCATCCGTTTGTATACCTTTCGAATGCAGCAGTTTGGTTCAACAAAGAAGGCTATCGCCACTGCGCTTATGCGTTCATCGACAAAGCCTACGAGTCGCCGGTCGATGATGTGAATGTGCTCGACCTGCACTTTGCATACATGAACCACTGCCAGGTATTTTATCGCTGGCGGGATGAGGACGAAGCCGCTCTCTCAAGGGCTATCGCAGCTTGCGAGCGTAGTATCGAGATTAATGAGCGGGCTGCGCAAGAATGGAAACAGCAATATGGCGATCCGGTACCCGCCCACCACTGCTTCAAGCAACTCGCCATCATCGAAGAGAAACGGGGCGATTTCGACCGGGCGATTGATCTGTGTGAGGCGGCAATCAGCAGCGGCTGGAATGGAGATTGGCAAAAACGCGTTGAGCGGCTGAACAAAAAGAAGCACCGACCCCGCTAATCCTTCGGCAGATAGCCCTTATCCTTCAGCCAGTCCGTAAGGATCAGCTCGACTAGCGAGGCGACCGAACGCCTTTCATCCTGGGCCGCTGCCTCTGCAGCGGCCTTTGTTGCATCTGGAACGCGAACGGATATTGCAGAGGTTTTTGCCATTGAATTACTTTGTGTGCAGTTGACATTCAAAACGAAGAAGGCAATATGCACTCAGTTGCACACAAATGCAACAGCGGCCCCCCACGGTGTTACCGCACCGAAGAGGGCCTAACCACTCAAGTCTGTCTTGGAGACTCTCATGGCTACAATTGCCCTAGCACATCCCAAGGACGTAAATCACCTGAAGGATGAAGTTCACGAAGCCGCAAGCATGATCGACGGGTTCATCACCCTGGCCGAGGCCATGCAGGATGAGCTTTGGCAGGTGCTTCAGATGCGCGGCCTGTCCGGGCACTGCAACACCTTCAACGAGGCGCTCACTGTCGCGCTCATCTCTATGCGTTCGCAGGTGAAGACCCTGCAACAGCAGTCAGACGCATAGGAGGCGAGCATGGAACTGGTTCATATCATCGACGGCGAACCCAAGGCCGACAGCCTCACGGTGGCTGACGTTTTCGGCAAAGATCACGGCAAAGTGCTTCGGGACATCAAGGCTCTTGAGTGTTCCGATGAATTTAGAGAAGCCAATTTTGGCTTTTCTACATATCGCCCCGAGAACGGGAAGCGAGACTATCCCTTGTGCCAGATGACGCGGGACGGCTTCACCTTCCTCGTCATGGGCTTCACGGGCGCGAAGGCGGCGGAGTGGAAAGAGAAGTATATCGCGGCCTTCAATGAAATGGAGGCCCGCCTTCGTGGGCAGCAACCGGACCTCAACAATCCGGCCCAACTTCGCGGCCTGCTTCTCGACTATTCCGAGCGGGTGCTTTCGCTGGAAGCCGACCTCTCCGAGGCCCGGCCCAAAGTGGAAGCGCTTGAGCGGATCGCCCTTGCGGACAAGTCCATGTGCATCACAGACGCAGCGAAAACGCTGCAGATGCGCCCGAAAGACCTGTTTGCATGGCTTCAGCGGCACAAGTGGGTCTACCGCCGTGCCGGTGTCGCCCACTGGATCGGCTATCAGGACAAGATCCAGCAGGGTCTGCTGGAACACAAGGTGACGGAGATCACCCGTTCAGATGGCCGCGCCGACATACACGAGCAGGTGAGGGTGACGCCGAAAGGTCTCGCCCGCCTCGCCGAAAAGGTGAAGGAAGCCGCTTAGAGCTTCCCGTCCTTATCCATCAGCCCCGCTCCGGCGGGGCTTTTCATATCAGGAGATCACTATGATTTGCCTCGAAATTTCGTGTTCGGATCGCGGGGGTCGTCTGGAAATTTCACATCGTAATCCAGATGAAATGCCATCAGGGCGCACATCAGAAAATTGGCATTATCCAGATCCATCGTCAGGTTCTGAAGAGCGCCTTTGTGTTCGTATTGAATCTGGACGCCTACGGGCTTCCCATCGCCGAGTGCTACTCGGAAGCCGTTTATATGATCGGCGTGCTGATTGTGCATTGCCTTGCGGTCGTTCACATCAACGATGAACCGTCCGTAGATGCCTTGTTTCTCTGACATGAGCTCCCCTCCTGATTGAGGGCCGCATCCTCCCGGCCCGCGCCGGAGAGTCAACCAGTCCCGAATAGAGCCTCGCGAAAGCGGGGCTTTTTCTTTGCCCGAAAGGTCTCCCATGAGCGCAGGCGAGCAGGCGCCCTGTCTCGGCATTATCGAGGCGGTATGGCAGCGCAATGAAGTCCAGACCGAGACTGTCTCCAACTCAGGCGAGGCGGACACGATCGAGATTGGGGAACCGTTCTGGTCGATCGATGTGAAGGTCAACATCAAGGACCGGGCGCACTTCGAGACATGGGACAGCTTTCTCGCGCGCCGGCGTCTGCACGATCTCACCTTCACCATGTGGCGGACGTTCAAGCCGCGCCCGCGCGACACGTCGATCACATCCGATGCTGGTCTCGGCGTCTCCTCCATCAGCGTGGCCAACAGCACGATCACGCTGTCGGGCTATGGCGCGGGCAAGAAAGCCCATCCGGGCGACATGATCTCCTACATCACCGCAGGCGGCGGCTACTGGATCGGGCAGGCGACCGCTGAGGCGACGGCTGATGGGTCGGGTGTCATCACCATCCCGGTCTGGCCTCGCCCTGTGACGGCGCACGCAACGCCTGCGGTTCGCCGCATCCAGGCGCTGGGCGAGTTCCGCCTGTCTGACAAGCCGCGTATCCGTGAAGGCCACAAGAACTGGTCGATCGATTTTGAAGCCCGGCAGGTGCTGCGCTGATGGCCCGGATTTCGCGCTGGTTCCTCGACATCACGCTGGACGCAGAGACGCTGCACTGGTGGTCGGGTACCGGGACCATCACCTTCGAGAGCAACACCTATACCGGGCTAGGCGACCGCTGGACGCCGCCGGACAGCCTGAAGCGCAAATCCTCGCTCAAATCCGAGAAGATCGATCTGGAGTTCGACAGCTCCCGGCAGAGCGACAATTCCGACCCCATCGGCGGGCTTCTCGATGAGAAGTGGCGCAACCGGGCGATCAGGCTTCGCAGACTGGCATGGGACGCAGGCGACGGGCCGGATGATGGTGACGTGCTCGAAGACGAGCGCGGCCGCATCCGCAATCTCTCCGACACGCTGCAGGCTGGAAGCCCGGCAATTGTCTCCATGGAGATCGAGAGCGGGGCGCTGGCCTATCTCGAACGGCGCATGGAGACCCGGTCTCCCGCCGGTCAGCAGCGCGTGTTCGCGGGCGACAAGGGCTTCGACCTCATTGCGAAGCTCGAAGGCAAGACGCTTGCCTGGCGCACGAAGCACAAGAAGGCCGGCACAGTTCAGTATGAGCTGCAGGAAGAGTATGAACCCGCGCCGCGCGAACTCGTGCTCGGCCGCTTCGCGAAGACAGGCAGCTTCGTCGCTGCATGGACGCATCAGCAGCAGAACAAGTCTCTCACGCGCATCTACGCGATTGCCGACCACCGCATCAACAAGCTCGACAAGGTCTGGATCAATGGCGACCTCCTGATCGACGGTGCGCTCTCGCATGGTGTGCGCACCGAGATCACGGCTCTGCGCTCCGGTGGCCCGCGCGCGTGGATCACCTTCTATGATGGCCGCCCGGACCAGACCGCCGACAGCTTCCTTCAGTCCGTCGAACCGACATGGACGAGTGCGCACAGGCTTCGCGGTGTTGCCTATGTGATCATTGATCACCGCTGGGACAGCGACCTCGCCAACGCCTACGACTACCGCTTCGGCGGCGAGGGCGCGCGGCTCTATGACCGGCGGCTCGACACCACCGCTGGCGGCTCCGGCTCGCAGCGCTGGGATGATCCTTCGACATGGACCTACACCACGAACGCGATGGTTGCCGCAGACCACTACCGTTCCGGCATCCGTATCATGTCCGGTTCGTCAGCCATGTGGTTCGGCGTGGGAGAGGCCGTCGACGCGGTGCCTTATGCGGAATTTGCAGCGCTGGCTGACCACAGCGACGAGAACGTCGCTCTCAAGGCTGGCGGCACGCAGAAGCGCTACGAGGTCAACGGCGTCCTCTCGGCCGCCGACGATCATGCCAAGAACCTCGAGAAGATCGCGCGCCAGATGGCGGCAAGGGCCATCGACCAGGGCGGGCGCATCGCCTTCCGGCCCCCGATCGAGCGCACGCCTGTTATCACGCTCACCGATGGTGACCTGAAGCGCGGGACAGAAAGCGTTGCCGACCCGGGCGGGCTGATCGATGACATGGTCAACACGCTCTCGGGCCGGTTCATCAATCCCGATAACGACTACAAGAAGGACGATTACCCGGAAGTCTCGATCAGCTCTTATGTCGATGACGACAATGGCGAGATCAGCGACACGCTCGACCTCGACCTCGAAATCAGCGGGGAGCGGTCTCAGCGGATTGCCAAGCTGAAGATCGAGGACAGCCGCCGCATCTTCCAGCTGACCGAGACCTACACCGTGAAGGCGCGCGTCATCGAGCCGGGTGAATGGTTCGTGCGTGAGAGCGCGATCCGCGGCTTTCCATCCGGCAAGACCTTTGTTGCCGATGAAGTCACCCGCTTCCTCGATGGCAGCATCGAAGTTGTCGCAACAGAAATCGATCCGGCCCAGCTGGTCTGGGATGAGGGGACGGCGGTCGACCTGTCGGCCCCGCCGAGTTTCGATCCGCTCACCCTGCCGGACATTGATCCGCCGAGCGTCACGGCGACAGCGGTCGAGCTGGGGAGCGGTGGAAACCTGACACCGGGAATCCAGCTTGCTGTCACGCTGCCGGCCGATCTCGACGACATCATCGCTGACCGCACCGAAATGGAGTACGGCTTCTCGGACGGGGCCAGTTCTCCGGGCATCTCGGGGGAGTCCTTTGTCCTCGACTTCGACCCGCGCCGCTCGACACTGGTCTACGCGGGATTCCAGCCCTCGCGGGACTATGTCTTCCGCTTTCGCGGCGTGGAGAACCGTGGCGATGACGGCAAGCGCTATGGGGAGTGGTCCGACTTCCAGGAAGTGACCACCACCGCGAACGCGACCGCAACCAGCTCAGGTAGTGCGGCCGCTGTCCCTTGGTCCGGCGTCACGAATGATGGCGGCAAGCCTGACGATAATGCCGATGTGACGGGCGACAACACGGCGGCGGCAATTGCTGGGCAGGGCAGCGGCGCAACCGCGAACTCCCTTGAAGACCTGAATGCTAGCGATGCTGCTGCTGTGGTTGCTTCATATGCCTTTAGGCCGAGCGCGCGAACCTGGTCCGCATCGTCCTTTAGTATTCCGGGTGGCGCTGTTGACGCGAGCATAGGGCCGAGTGGCGGCGCAGTCAGCACCGGCAACACCGGAACGGCAGGCCCTAAGGCTGATTTTCCTGTCGCTGGCAAGGTTTATCGAGTGCGTGCGGCCATTATGGCAACAGCGTCAGATGGCACATGGAATCCGCATATTATTGCATGGAATTTCGATGAGGCGGGCGACAAATACCCGAGTGACGTGAGTCACTTCAGCGTCGTTCAGTTTGCCGAAGAGACGTCAACCGGCGAAATTGTTGAAGTTGAATGGCTTTTCAAAGATAGCACCGTTTCAATAGATGAAACGGCGACCTCATTAAGAGCGGGGGCGTCTCGCGTTCGTTTTACGGCTGGCATTAGAAATGGCGGCGTTTCGGCGTCGGCAGAGACTTTGTGGCTTACTGTTGAAGAGGTTTCAATATTCGAGTCCTTGCGACCCGCAGAGGCGGGCGCAGATGTAACTTCAGGCAACACCGCAGCCGCGATAGCTGGCCAAGGGGCCTTTGCGACGAAAGATAGCGTTGCTTACGGCTCCGGCTATCTGACGGGCTTCGGTTCACTTGCCGCGCTCGCCTTCACGACACTCGGCTCGAATGTCCGCCTTGAAGACGGCAGCACAAGCGCGACGGATGCGCTCTTGCGCACGTCGCTAGGAACAGCGGCGGCGTTTATCGGCCAAGGTGCGCTGGCCACGCTGAGTAGTCTTGCGTACGGCGATGCAGAACTTACAGGGTTTGGCTCCATCGCCGCGCTTTCACAGATAGCGCTTGGCTCGGCTTACCTGAAGCGCGAAGACGGCACGACCAGCCTTACGGATAGTCTTGTCGTTACCTCGCTTGGCACGGCTGCTGCGATTGATGGGCAGGGTTCGGGCGCGACGGCTGACACTCTCGCTGACTTGAATGCAGACGATGCTGCGGCGGTAATCGGCAGCCTGACGTCCGGCCCGACCGCGCGCACCTGGACGAAAAGCACAGTCGGAGCGCTCGACTCCCTGCCAGATGCCCCGATCAACGCATCGGGTGCGCTATCGGCCAATGGCAATAACAGTGAAGGCGGCCCGAAAGCCGATTTCCCGGTCAGCGGGAAGGTCTACCGCGTGCGCGCAGGCGTCCGGTCCCTGACGAACGAAGGGAGCTGGAATCCGCAGATCATTGCGCGCAGTTATGATGAAGACGGCGTGGCGCTTTCGCCGAATTTCACTGTTTACCTTGGCGGTGCGGAGACAGGCTCCGGGACCGACATTGTCGAGGTTGAATGCTACTACGCAGAGTCCACGACCGGGTTGCCAGCGAATAGTGCCGCGCTCCCGGCGGGTGCTGCAAGGGTCCGTTTCAGCGGCGGCATCCGGAACGCTGGCGCAAGCGCAACCGGCGAAGTTGTCTGGGTCCAAATCGACGAGGTGTCGCTCTTCGAAAGCCTGAGACCCGCCGAAGCGGGTGCCGATGTCACCAGCGGGAACACAGCCGCAGCAATCTCCGGCCAAGGCGCGCTCGCAACCCTGTCCAGCCTCGCCTATGGCGACTCGGAACTCACCGGCTTCAACGTCCTCGCCACACTCACCCAGATCAGTCTCGAAAGCGCCTACATCAAGCGCGCCGACGGCACGACGACGCTCACCGAAAGCCTTGTCATCACGACGCTGGGCGTGGCGGCCTCGATCACTGGGCAGGGCAACCAGGCCACGGCAAGCAATGGGCGAGGCAATACAGCCGCCCGCCCGGCCAGCACGGGAAGCTGGGCAGGCTACGCGAACACCGAAACGAACACTGTGCAGTGGGACGTGCCGGGATCCGGCTGGGTAGATGTCGCGTCTCTGCCGGCCGACAACAACTTCGCTGCCAGTTATGTCGATAGCAGCCTCACCGGATCGCGCAGCGGCGCCGGCACGGTGGTGGCGAGTACGAACATCAACATTTCCGGCGGCGCTGGATCCTATGAAGCGCGCACCGAGCTCTATCCCGACTCCCTGACACCGAAGACCGCCATCACAAGCTCGGTAACATCAGACAGCACTGTGCAGCTGACCGCCACGTTCACTGGTGGTGGCCAGACCGAGACCGGGCGCTTCGAAACCACCATCACGGACGGTGATGGCCGAGTCCGCCTCCTGCGCGGCTCCTACAGCTTCTCCTCCTAACAAACCCGAAAGGAAACCCGATGAAAACGCCTGCCCTTATCCTGGCGGCGGCGCTCACCTGTGCGTGCGCGTCCGCCGATATCCGCGACCGTGAGACTGTAAGCCAGTCCGTGATCGTTCCGGAGGTCTACAACGCCGAGACGGCACAGAAGGCCTACGACACGCTGCGCATCGCTGCCGAGCGCGCCTGCGAGCATACCGACCACGCCTACACCTACCGTCACCGCAAGGCGGACACCAAGCGCTGTGTGGCCGAGGCCATCGAAAGCGGCGTGGAAAGCGTGAATGACCCCCGCCTCACCGCCATCCACGAGGCCGCACAATGACATATCCGCAGACAATTCAGGCGGTCACCGACAAGCTGAACGCAGTCGCCTATGCGGCCAGCTCATCGCTGTCGACCGAAACGCAGCAGGCGCTCATTGCGGCGGCGGCTCATCCGTCCGTGGTAGAGCGCTGCCACAAGGCCATCGCGGCGCTGCATCCGGTCTTTGATGCAGATGGCGCCAGCATGGATCAAAGCGCCCGCGAACTGCTTGCAGGATCAATCCGGCTTTGCAATGAAAATGCATGGGCAGCACGCGGCGGGATCGATTACCCGGGAACGCTGGCAGCGGTGATTGCGACCCTGCCAGCCGCTGACCCGGTCGAAGAAGATACACCGGCAGAATAGCCATGCGCCTCTTAGCCCCCATCCTGTTTCCGCTCGCCGCCTTCGGGCGGCTTTTTTCTGCCCGGAAACCAGAACAGGACCAGCCCCAAATGTCAGGCTTCAAACTCGGATCGCGTTCGCGCTCTGAGCTTACCGGTGTGCACCCGGAGCTCGTCAAATGCGTTGAGAAAGCTATTGCGGTAACGACACAGGACTTCAGTGTCCATGATGGAATCCGGTCTCCCGCAGAACAGCGTGAGATGGTCGCGCGCGGTGCTTCAAAGACGTTGAACTCGAAGCACCTGACCCAGCCGGACGGCTACGGCCATGCCGTGGACCTCGTGCCGTATGTCAACGGCAAGCTGCGCTGGGAGTGGCCGCTTATTCACCCGGTCGCCGCCGCCATGGCCTACGCGGCGCACTCTCTGGGCGTGCGCATTCGCTGGGGCGGGGACTGGCTTTGGCTGGTCGACGAAGGCGAAGACCTCCCGCCGACTGCTGCCGAGTTGGAAGCTCGCGTCAACGCCTATGTCGATCATCGCCGCTCGCTTGGACGGTCTGCATTTATCGACGGCCCCCACTTCGAGATTCATCCCTGACCCACCCCGAATGCCCGGCCCTGCATCGGCCGGTCTGCCGACCCCGTCCGCCATCAGGCAGGCGGGCTTTTTTGTGACTGAAACCCCGAAAGGAAACTCCCCATGTCACCTATCAAATATGCGATGCTGTTTGGCATCCTCGTGCTCGGCCTCGCGTCCTGCGTCGCCTGTACACAGCTCAACGATGTACGCTCGAAAGTCGGCCTGCCGCCGGTCGCCGACATCTCGGCGGCGTGCGAGACCCTGCCAACCGAGACGGCGGAAGCCTCGGAAATCGCCCGCACGGGCAACCGCGTGGCCTGTGAGGCCTTTGCAGGCCTGCTCGGCTATGAAGTGGCCCAGCAAAGCGTGATCAGCCTGCAGGAAGCCGCTGACGGCTCTGGCGACGAGGCCCTTATCAAGGCCGCGATCAAGGCCGGCGAGATCGAGGCGAAGGCCGCGCCGGTCGCCCAGGCCCTCAACCGGGCGATCGATGCCTTTGTTTACCTGCACGGTGAGGTCGTCCGCTACGAGGCTGAAGGTGTGCCGCCACCCCAGACGCTGCTGATCGAAGCGGCGGCTGCCTATGGCACGCTCACCGACAAATGGGCGGCCGCGAAGCCGATCTTCGACCAGCTCGGCGAGATCTAGCCCCGAAGGTCTGGCGGCTGCGCGCCGCCAACGCCAACCCACCAAAAAAACCTCCTATCCTGAAAGGATATTCCCATGGCTATCAATCTTTCCGCCTGGCTGACGATGATCGATCGCGCGGTTACTGTCGCTCGAATCTTCGAGGGCCAGAACAAGGTGATCGACACCGCCCTCGAAATCGTCGAGAGCGCCACCCGCTACACGCGGCTTGGGCTCCAGCTCGACGAGGACATGGCCGCCGCCGTCCAGGAAGCGGCCGATCTCCTGCAGCAGATCATCGACGAGAAGGGCCAGGTCGACGCGGCCGCGCTGGATGCGCAGCTCGAGCGGCTGAAGGCCAACTCTGCGGAGATCTCGGTCAACACCGAAAAGCTCAAAGCCCAGCTTTGACGCCCGCCGACGCCTGATAGGCAGGCGTCAGGGAGCAGCCGGGCAGGGGCATGGGGGCTGTCTGCCCGGCTGCGTTTCTCTCCAAGCGGAGGTGAAAAATGATCGCGATGGTCCACGACCTTACGCAGTTCATCATCATAGTCGTCTACCTTTTCGTCGCCCTCAGCGGGCTCGACGCCCTGTCGGCGCTGCATGCCCGTGCGCCGTTCCGCGCTGTAAAAGCGGCGAGGATCCTCGGCGGCTACCTTCTCGCGCTGCTCTGTCTGCGCCGGTATGAATGGCCAGCTGACAATGGCGTCAAACATGTCTGGTTCTTTGCTGCCGTGGTCTCGACCATGGGCGGCATCGCCATGGCGACTCTCAACATCGAATACCTGATTGCCCGTTCCGGCGACCGGCTGGGGACACTGACCTCGCTTCGCTGGCTGGCAGCCCACTTCGCCGCCGGCATGGCGGTCATCGGTTTCCACGCGGCCCTCAGATCAGGCGCAATCAACAAGCCGGAGCCTCAAGAATGAAACACCTGCTACAGCAGCTGGGCGAAATGTTCTTCCTCGCCTGCGCCGCGGTCGGGGCCGGGTACCTGGTCCTGAGCGAATGGCAGAGAAAGCCGCGCCTGGCCTTTTCGGGTGTGCTGTTTGCGCCAGCGGTCGGCTGGGCTCTTCTGCGGGTGAGCTGGTTTCCGGCCGATCTCGTGCCCGTCGCTGTCCTGCTGGCCGCCATCACCGCGCCGACAACCTTGCTCTGGCTGCATGGAAAGACGTTGCGCGAAGCGCTGGAGGACGTTCTCAACGCGGCAAAGCGCCGGAAGAGAGACGGCGAAGACCAGTAAGGCCACCGACATTTCAGGCATGAAAAAGCCCCCGGCCTTGCGGCTGGGGGCTCTTTTTTATGCGCGAGACCTCGCTTTGACCTTGGCCCACGCTTTCTGATCCCGTTCGTCCATCACCTTCGGTTTGAAGACATGGACGTTCTTGCCTTGGGGCACAGGGACGCGCTGGGGCGATTCCTGCGGTTCGGGGCGGTGTGTGCGTCCCAGTCCGCCAAAAAGCATCAGCAGGGCGAACTGAGCGGCCGCGAAGGCCGACATGACCTGCCAGAGTTCGAAGCGGGTCGTTTCCGATGCTTCGAGTTCGGTCTTCAGCAGGGTGATATTCTCGCCAAGCTTTTCCTGCGTGTCCAGGTAGGTGTCCTTGTTTCGGATCTCCCCCGTCGCGCTCGGATTGGGCAGGGAGACCAGCTTGTCCAGCATCGCGTCGTAGCGAGCCTGGGCCTCTGTCGCCCCATTCGTCAGCCGATCCAGCTCTTGCAGCCCGTAGGCGTTCTGGACGCAATCGAGCCCCATGAAGATGAAGGCCCCGACGAACATCGCAGCATTGCGCTTGATGCCCGCAGCGATCGCTCCGAAAGCGCCGGCGAAGGACACGGCGACGGAAAGCCCAATCAGGCCCCAGCGTACCGCATCCGGCTGATCGGCCAGCCTCACATGCCAGTAAAGGCCGGAGACGAAGGCAAATCCCGCGGTGACCGCAAGCAGGACGGCACCTGCTATCAGGATCAGTGTTGCGCCGGCCACCCCGGCGCTGGTAGGTTGTTTCGTCATTCGAAACTCCATTGAATGTCAAAGAGCCGAGAGGGATGCGACCCCTCTCACCTCAAAACCCGGCCCGCTAGAAAGCGGGTCCGGGCGAGGCGGTTAGCGGCGCTTGATTCCTGCGAGACCACCGGCAACGGTGAGAACGACGAGGATAGCGCCGAAGAGAAGTGTTCCAGTCATTTCAGGTCCTTCGGTTTGGCCGGTCACCCGGCACCCCGAAACCCCACCGCCATGACGCGAAGTGGGGCCGGGACTTACTTTTTCTTCTCCTCGAAAAGCGCCTCGAAAAACGCGGTCCCGATTGTGAAGGCGACCAGGGAAATCATGATGGTCGTTGCTGTCATCAGAGTGTCCTTTCCTGTTCTGATAGGGTTAATGTAGTGCATACGTAGTGCATGGTCAATGGGGTATTGCAAAAAAGTTTGCAATGCACTACATATTTTTCATGAGCACCGATTATGTCCCCCGTTCGTTTAGGTTCACGCCTGAAGAGGCCGAACTCCTGGATCAACTGAAGGAAGAGTATGGCAGTTACAAAGCCGCTCTGATGGCCGGGCTCCGCTCGCTCAAAGGGGAGAGACAGCCAGTCACAAAAGCCGATGTTATGGCGTGGGTGGAGCAGCAAAAATGAACAGCTACCTCTACATCATGGAAGCACCTGATGCGATCAAGATTGGCTATTCGCACTCGCCAGTTGATCGCCGTGCCTCTGTTGCGACTCAATGGAAGGTGCCGCTCAACCTCAAAAGGACCTATCGATTAGGGGACGATCCGGCATCTGCAGAGGCGGCGGTGCATGCAAAGCTCGCAGGCTTCCGGCGAAACGCCGAATGGTTCGAGTTGAGTGTCGAAGACGCCCATGAGACGATCTCTCGGATGGGTTTTGAGGAGTGCGACCCGCCGAAATCAAAAGCGTCGGTATTCCGGTTTTCCGATGATGAGTTGCGCCTCCTGGAGCGGCACGCGCAGACCTATGGGAGCCTGAAGGGGGCACTCATGGCGGGGCTACATGCTCTCGACGCCGAGCGGCCACCGGTCACAAAGGCCGACGTCCTTGCATGGGTAGAGGAGCACGGGTGACCTCTCAGCTCGCCGGCGCGTTGGCTGCGGCAGTGGTCTTCCTGGTCTGGCTGGTCCTGACGATCCACCGGCGGCCGCGCCGCTAGTCGTTGGCCCAGCCGCCAACCGATGGGGCGGGAGGCTGAACCTTGCGCGTTTTAGAGTCCAAGTGACGCTGAACCGCCTTCTCCACGATCTCCGCAAGCTCGGATGCCGCTCGATCGCCGATGGTTGGATTCCGGTCCCGAAGGCCGGCCCGCACGCGCTTTGGTGCGGACCGGATTGCAACATAAATAGTGGTGCGCAAGTCGCTCATGGCGTGTGTAAACACCAAGAACAAAACATGCACAACCGTCTTATTGGTTCCAGTTCCTCTGGATCCGCTGCTCGGTGAAGTCGTTGACGTTGAACCAGTAGGCAACGTTCGTCGCAGCATCGACGACGTAGAGGCTGTCATTCTGGTCCATCACGCTCCAGATAGCTTCTCCGACTTCTTTTGGCGTGTACGGGCTTTTGAGGTACCAGAATGAATAGTGGACCTTGGCGGGAACGCCGAGCCTCTCCAGCACCTTTTTGATAGCGTCGTATTTCTGCCCTGGTGAGTACAGGTCGTAGGAAATGTGAAGGTTGTGCTCTGCCATTTTTTCCTCTCATGGCGCAGACCGAGAGGACTTGACCGGCTTGGCGGCTTTCACCAGTCTGGTGGAGGCGCTAGTCGCCAAGCCCCCTCGGGGATTGATACAAGAGCCCGTACTGATCGCCTTCCAACGCAAATCGGTGCGGGCTCACCCCTCAAGCTTTCCGAATTTGTTCTTCTCGGCAAGAGGGATGGTTCGGAGTGTTGCGCGCGCAACGTTGCAGTTGCATTAACAAATGGTTTACGCCCCGCGGCGCGGAAGGCACATCATCGCCCACTGCACCACGCCGGCTTCGGATCACCGCCATCATAGTCCCAGCGCCTCAGGACGCCGCGTCCGACCATCTCGTCGCCGACGTTTCGGCCATCGACAAAGAGATCCACGACAAGGCGTCCGTATCGGTCCTCGCCATACTCCTTGCCGAAATAGGCAAACTTGCCGCGCGTGAACTCGACGACCTCTTCCTTCGCCTCGTAGCCCAGCTCTCGCTCATGCTCGCATTCGGCTCCGCCATAGGCACCGACACCGCCCGTTTCTGGCGCGTCGACCCCGTGAAGCCGGAAGTCCTGACCGTTGAGCCGCCCGCTGTCACCGTCCGACCAGTAGAGGGACGAAGTCGACTCCGGAGCGCAGGCGGCGAGAAGAAGCAGGGCGGGAAGTAGCTTTTTCATGGCCGGGATATGGGCACAAATTTTTCCGTCAAACAATAGGATGTTCTGCAAGTGTTCTCGGCTTTTGAGGCTGTGGAGTGACGGAAAAAATCGGAATGAACTGCAGCATCTTCAACAGTGTGCGCATGATCCGCCGATAGGTTACGAAAACCTTT
>NZ_QWFZ01000007.1 GCF_003576315.1 Henriciella mobilis
GGTGCGACCAGAAAGTCGCATCTGTTGAGTGAGGCAGGGATGCCTCTGGTCGAGCCTTCTCGACCATTTCTAGCCGGAGCGTGCGAGCTGGGTAACTGGCTGGTGCGAAGCCTCCGGAAACGAGCGGGGAGCTGGCAGCCACACGCCGGTGAACCGCCCAAGGAGAAGACCGGTATGGTGAACGAAAGTGAATCTGTGTTGATGCGTCGTTACCCATCAGTCCCCCGGAAGTGGCTTTTACGGGGAGCAAGGGAATGGGCTGGGGGCACGTGGATCCCTCAGTCGGAAGGTCGATATTCCCCGGCGTATAGCAGGCACCTAACCCGGTCGCATCTCACAGATGCGGAACTGAGTAACCCCGATGAGGTCCGGTCGCTGGTAACAGCGCCCGGTAAGCGGCTCGCAAGAGCCGCCCAACTCCTCAGCGGGTGTAGGAAGTTATCAGAAGCGAATGCCGCCAGCCGAAAGGCACGGGGAATACATAACCCGGTGGATAGGGCCATGCCCAACCTGAAAGGGTGCTGACAGATGACTGGTGAGTCCCCCGTAATCTCGTGGAACAGCAACCGAACCGTTCGTGAAAAGATGGACGGGCCGCAAGGCCTGATCGTAAGCGACGGAACTGTTCACTGGCAGACCATTGACTGGCCTGCCGCCTATCGAACCGTCAGGACGCTGCGCCGGAGAATCTATCGGGCGACTGAAATGCGGGACTGGAAAACGGTCCGCTCGTTGCAAAAGCTGATGCTGCACAGCCGGGCGAACCTGCTCGTTTCCATCCGAAGGGTCAGCCAGATCAATCGTGGGAAAGCCTCTCCCGGTGTCGATGCGCGAACCGCACTGACGCCGACCGAGCGGGCCGGCCTTGCGAACCAGTTGGTGAACCTCAAGGCATGGGAACCGCTTCCAGCCCGGAGGGTGTATATCCCTAAAGCGAGCGGCAAGAAGCGGCCGCTCGGAATCCCGTCCCTCATCGACCGGTGCCAGCAGGCCATTGTGCTCAATGCACTTGAGCCCTGTTGGGAAGCGCAGTTCGAGGGGACAAGCTACGGGTTCCGGCCCGGTCGTGGCGTCCATGACGCCATAGAGCGGATATATCTGGCAACCAAGTCCGGGTCCAAACGGGTCTGGGTTCTTGATGCCGATATCAAAGGCTGCTTCGACAATATCGACCATGACGCCCTGATGGAGGCTATCGGCAACTTCCCCGCAAGGGGAATGATCCGCCGTTGGCTGAAGGCAGGCTATGTGGAAGATGGCGTGTTCCACGCCACCGAGCAGGGTACACCGCAAGGCGGGGTCATTAGTCCTCTCCTTGCCAACATCGCCCTGCATGGAATGGAAGAAGCGCTGGGCATTGAGTATCGTGGAGGCACAAGCGCCTCATACGTGAAACCTCACTGCCCTGTCTTCGTGCGGTATGCTGACGACTTCGTCGTCATCTGCCACACTGAGACGCAAGCGCTTGAGGCCAGGGAGCGCGTTGCTGCATTCCTCGCCGGGCGCGGCCTTAACCTCTCCGAGGAGAAGACCAGTATCCGGCACATACGGGAAGGCTTCGACTTCCTTGGCTTCAATGTCCGTTCCTATAAGGTGGCAGACCGCGCCGCTGGCACGAAGACCCTGATCAAACCTTCCAAGGACGCCGTTAAAGCGTTTAGGAAGAAGCTCAGGGACCTGTTCCGCGCCCATGTCGGCTCGGATCAGGGGCAACTGCTTGCAGCTGCCAATCCGGTAATACGTGGATGGTGCAACTACTACCGTTACAGTGTCGCCGGGAAAATCTTCTCAGGGATCGAACACTATGTCCATGTCCGGCAACGTCGCTGGTGCCATCGTGCCCATGCGAGGAAGCTGAAACACTGGTGGATGCGGAAATACTTCGGGCGGCACTATAACTGCCCGAACTTCAGCTACACCTTTATGGACAAGCAGTCTGGTGCGTTCATGATCCATCCAGCCGCGATCAAAATCGTGCGCTGGACGATGGTGAAACACCGCAACTCTCCCGACGATCCGTCTCTCGCCGATTACTGGCGAAACCGGGCCCGCCGGATGGGAGGGACTGACCTCACGCGCAGTTGGCAGAAGGTTGCGCAGCGGCAACGGCACAAGTGCCCGACCTGCCGCGAGAGCCTCTACAATGGCGAAACCATCCGCATGTCTCATGTGGATGGGGACAGGGCGAACGGTTCCTACCGGAACCTGCGACTTGTCCACGCCGACTGCCGCCGCGCGGCACAACAGGGACTTGCTTGAGCCGTGTGCGGGGAAACTTGCAAGCACGGTTCTGAGGGGACGGGTCGGCGGCAACGCCGACCTGTTACCCGACATTATGAAGGCTTCGAGGGCGCGAACCTGTCCGAATACGCCTCATTCGAAACCGTTTGCGAGCTTGCCGATTTCATCGAGGAGCATGGCGAGCTTGGCGCGAAACTCATGAGCCATTTCGGCGACGACCTCGCCGAGGCGCGCGCCGCCTTCGAGGACTATGCGGGCGAATATCGCAGCGCCGCAGACTTCGCCGAGCAGCTGCACGAGGACACCGGCACCGAGATTCCCGACTCCCTTCGCTACTATATCGACTGGCAGGCGCTGGCCCGCGACATGGCGCTGAATGGCGAGATCATGGTGTTCCAGACGGGCTTCGACGAAGTCCATGTGTTCTGGAGCCGCTGACATGAGCTTCACACAGCGCTTCCAGCCCTTCGTTTGCGAGGGCGACAGCATCTCTTGCGAGGTCCAAGGCTTCGAGATCACGGCGCGGATTGTGCGGGACGATTGTCCCGATGCGCCGGATGAGCGCCAGGATGGTTTCTGGCCTTCGCTCTACAAGGATGTGCCGGGATTCATCGGCCCCGGACCGAACCACCGGCAACGCTTTGCCGAGGCGCTGGCCAAGGCCGAAGCCGTCATGGCGGCATGGCGCAAGGACGAATGGTGCTATTGCGGGATCGTTCTTTCCGTGGCGCTGGAGGGCGTCACGCTGGACGCCCATGCCGCCAGCCTTTGGGGCGTCGAGGCCAACTATCCCGATAGTGACAACGCCTATCTGACCGAGGTCGCGCAGGAGCTTTTACCCGAGGCGCTGGACGCAGGACGCAACGCCGCCCGTCGCCTATGCGCGGCGCTGGAAACCAGCGGGGCGCGCGCCTGACGGCGCGCCCCCAATCCACAAACCCCTCAACAAGCAAGGAGCCAGATCATGGCCCAGCCCATTCTCAAAACCATCCCCCTGTCCGAGCTTCGGATTTCAAAACTCAATATGCGCCACAGCCGCAAGAAGCCGGACGTGTCCGACATATTGCCATCCATCCGCGAGAGCGGAATCCGTCAGACTTTGCTGGTCCGCAAGGAAGGCGATCACTATGGCGTCGTCGCCGGACGGCGGCGCTATTTTGCTCTGAAAGAGATCGAGAAGGAGACCGGCGAGACCCCGTTTGTGCCTTGCGCGATCATGACCGAGGACGACGCCGCGAGCGCCATCGCAGCCTCCGTCATCGAGAATGTCGGACGTCTGCCAGCCTCTGAAATGGAGCAGTACACCGCCTTCAAACGCCTGCATGATGAGGGGCGCAGCGTGGACGAGATCGCTGGCTTCTTTGGCGTCACAGAGCTTCTGGTGCGCCGCGTTCTGGCGCTCGCGTCGCTCGCAGAACCGATCCGCAAGCTCTATGCCGAGGAGGAGATCGACCGCGAGACGATCCGCGCCCTGACGCTCGCCACAGAAGACCAGCAGGCCGAATGGCTGCGGCTTTACGAGAGCGAGGATGAGCGCGCACCACGGGGCCGGAACTGCAAGGCTTGGCTCACCGGCGGGGCGATCATCACGACCGACAAGGCGCTGTTCGACATCGCCGACTATGAAGGCCAGATCACCGCCGACCTGTTCGGCGAGCATGGCGTCTTCGCCGATCCGGACGCCTTCTGGAAGGCGCAGTCAGCAGCCGTGGCGCAGAGCATTGATGCTCACATTGCAGACGGCTGGAAGGACGTTGTCTGCCTTGAGCGCGGGGCCTTCTTCCATCGCTGGGATCACCAGACGCGCACGAAGAAACAAGGCGGCAAGGTGTTCGTCGAGCTACGCCATGACGGCACCGTGACCTTCCATGAGGGGTTTATCTCACAGGCCGAGGCGCGGCGGATGGAGACGGCGAAGTCCGGCGATGGCGATGCGCAAGCCGCACCGGTCAAACCGGAAATGTCAGGCCCGATGGCGGAATACATCCTGTTGCATCGCCATGGCGCAGCTGCGGCCAGCCTTGCTGCGGAGCCTTCTATCGCGCTGCGCCTGATGGTCGCCCATGCGATGACCGGCAGCGCACTCTGGAATGTCCGCACCCATGAGTGCGCCAGCCGCAAAGAGGACACATGCGCCAGCCTTGAAGGCTCGCAAGCCACCGCAGAGATGGAAGGAAAGCGCGCCCGCATCGCGGCCCTGTTCGAGGCGCTTGGTGTGCGTGGAGACGCCCGCCGCAACGCCGACGCCTACCGGCTTTGCGAAATCTTCGCCGCCTTGCTCGCCATGTCGGACGCGGAAGTCATGGAGGTTCTGGCCTTCACGATGGCGCAGACACTCGAAGCAGGCGGGCCGGTCGTCGAGGCCGTACTGCATGTCTGCGAGACGGACTTATCCGAACATTGGAAGCCGGACCCAGCCTTCTTCGACCTTCTGCGCGACAAGCGCGCGATCAATGCCATGGTTGCTGACATCGGATCGAAGGCGCTGGCGGAATCCTGCGCCAGCGACACCGCCAAGGTCCAGAAAGCAATCATCGGCAACCGGATCACCGGCAACGGATGCGAACCCAATCCCCACTGGCGGCCCGCATGGATGCAGGTGCCGCCCGCCCGCCTTATCGAGGGTGCAGGCTCACCGCCCGCAGATTCATGGGCACGGATTGCGGGCCTGTTCGAGCGCGGCGAAGACATTGTCCGGGCCACGACGCAAGCCTTCGATCGGCCACACGCCGCCTGAGTTTTCAGTCTCCTCGTCAGGCGGATGACGGAGCCGCCCGGTGACAGTCGCCGGGCGGTTTTCCGCGCACTGATTGATGCAACCTGGGCGCAGGCAGAGGGTTCATTGATTGAATTGCGCCGCAAAAAAATCGCCCCGTCTTTGGGTCTCGCCTGGCTTTCCGAAATGTCGGCCAGCGTTGGTTCATCCGTTTCCAACTGATGCGCTCCGAACCCCTCGTTCCCGTCTCATGCCGTGTGACCTGGACGACGCCTGTCGGGCCTTGAAACCGGCCCTTTCGAAGAATTTTCCCCGCCGCTTTTCACCCCATGGCGCGAGCGCCATGGGGACCCCGAATGCGCGGCTCCTCGCGGATCAAAATTCTTCTCCGGGCCGGTGCTCTGCTGCGCTGCGCCCGTGCCGGTTCAGGCCCGCCCTGCGCCGTCCTTTCGGTCCGGCGTCGACGGGGACAAGGGGTCCCCGGGACGACATGGAAACGAAAGGAACCACACCATGGCCAACGCACTCGGATATGTCTCTGAGACCAAGACCGGCTTCGAAGGCGCTCTTGCAATGATGAACCTCTCGGCTGCCATCCGCATCGAGAAGAATGCGGAGAAAGCCGCCGACGGACAGCCCGACTACCGCATCTTCGCCGGCGAAACCTCGACCGAAATCGGCGGCGGGTGGCTTCGCAAAGCCAAGGCTTCAGGCCGCGAATATGTCTCGATCACGCTCGCAGACCCGCAGATCGGCCCGCGCAAGATCTACGCAAACCTCGCCCCCGTGAAAGGCAAGAAAGGCCGCCACGTGATCCTCTGGAACCCGCGGGACTAGGGGTCCGATCCATCGCCAATGAGCCGCTCCGGAGATCAGCTCCGGGGCGGTTTTTGCGTGCTCAGGAAGGGGGGAGAAAATGCGCGGGCGCGATTTTCTCCGTCCAAATCGGCGCAGTTCGCGGCAAGTCTTTGCCAAGCCTGCAGGAAGAAAAGGAGCGGCTGCAATGACACGAAACAGACGGAATGACGATGACTGGCCGGAGCTTCTCATCGTGACAGAGGCGGCAGAATTCCTGCGCCTGACACGCTCGACACTCGATCATTATCGCTGCGAGGGACGCGGTCCCATCTACCGCAAACATGGCGCACGGGTCTTCTATCCGAAGCCCGATCTCATCGCCTGGTCAGAGCGCAACGCCTATGCCTCCACATCTGAGAAGATCAGGAACACCAAATGAAACGCCGCGCACTTCTGATGACGGGCGCGGGCATCGGCCTTGCTCTGTTCGGCCTCATCTTCTCCCCCATGGACAGGCTGATCTGGAACCGGACCGGCAGCGCGCCGCAAGGGCTTTACTGGCTGAGCGACGAGCCATTCACCCCTGGCCGATGGGTCGTCGTCTCAGCCAGGAGCGCTGAAGCGCAGTGGGCTGAGGAGCACGGATTTGTCGGGCGGGATTGGCCTTTATTGAAGCAGGTAGGCGGCCTTCCCGGCGATGAAATCTGCCGCTCTGGCGTGGACGTTTCGATCAATGGAAGGCCCGTCGCGAGGGCCCGGGAACGCGATTCCATGGGCCGCGCCCTGCCGGTCTGGCAGGGCTGCGTGCTCCTTGATGAGGAGCAGGTCTTCCTTCTTGCGCCGCATCCGGACTCTCTCGACGGGCGCTATTTCGGGGCCATGCAGCGCTCCGATCTCGTCGGCGTGGCACGCCCGCTCATGACTTCGGATGAGTGACGGGACTGCAAGCGCATGCAAAGCGATGCAAGGCGGTGCAGCGAATGGACAAGCGAACCCGGTAGGGCGAGATTGAAGCAGTGGCACCACATGCCACCTAACGCCTTGTCTGCACATCTCATTTTTGGAACCCTTTGCACAGCATTGCGGTGCACGGGTTTCCGGCAAGTCTCAGATTTATCGAGGGTTTTTCTGGTGCACGGGCCGGAGGCCGCGCCATGAGCGAGGAGACGCCCTTCACGCCGCGCCTCGGGCGGATCGGCGATCAGGGGAAAGGCTCAGGACGGCCGGCTGCGCGCAAGCTGCGCCGGGCGATCGCAAAGCTGCCCAGGGCGACGAGGGCAAGCTTCACAGGGGCGCGTTCTGGCGCCGGGCGCGCCGCCGGCACGCGCGGGCTCCAGACCGGGCGTCTTTCACGTCTGCATATGCGCCGCGTCGTGGTGAAGGTTCATATCGCACGCGGCGGACGCTCCGGGCCGGGTCTTTACCGTGCCCATCTTGGCTATCTGCAGCGCGACGGTGTGGACAGGGACGGCGAAGGCGGCGTGCTCTATGACCGGGAGAGCGACAGTGTCGATGCGCGGGGAATTCTGGAGCGCAGCGAGCAGGACCGTCACCAGTTCCGCATCATCGTCTCACCCGAAGACGGCGCGCGCCTTGGCGATCTGAAAAGCGCCACCCGAGAACTCATGGCGCAGATGGAGCGTGACCTCGGCAGGCGTCTCGACTGGGTCGCCGTCGATCATCACAATACAGGGCATCCGCACACTCATATCGTCATTCGCGGACGCGATGCGCGCATGCGCGATGTGGTGATCGCCCGCGACTATTTGATGAACGGCCTTCGCGAAACCGCCGAGGACCTCGTCACGCAGCGGCTCGGTCCGCGGCGGGCGCTGGAGATTGCGCAGGCGCGTGAGAGCGAAGTGAGCCAGGATCGCTGGACCGGGATCGACCGCGAGATCGATGCGGCTCTTTCGGGCGGGCGTATCGAGCTTGATGACGCGAGCGGCAGCGGGGCACGGTTCGACCGCGCGGTGAAACTCCAGCGGCTTCGGCATCTGGAATCCCTCGGCCTCGCAACGCGGCTCGATGAGCGGGCCTTCGAGATGAAAACCGGCTGGCAGGACAGACTGAAACGCGAGGCCCGGCGGGGCGACATCATCCGCACGCTGGCGGCGGAATACACGCGACAGGGACGGGCCGTGTCCTTCATCGAGGAGCTGAAGCCGGAGGCCGGACCGGTGCAGGGACTTGTGAAGGCCTATGGCCCTGAGGATGAGCTGCGCGACACGCGCTTTCTGCTGGTCGAGGATTTTGGTGGCCGGGTCTGGCATGTCCCGGCAGGCGCAGTCGATATGGCGGCGCCGCCTGTTGAAGGCGCAATGGTGGAGCTGAGGCGGGCGAGCACCGTGGCCCGCGCCTCCGACCGGGCCATCGCGGCCGTAGCGGAGGCTGCGGGCGGCATCTGGTCGGAGGCGCTGCATGCGCGCCACGATCCGGGCTCGAAACCGGATTACCGGCTCTCCCTGAAACGCAGGCTCGAAGCCCTGCGCCGGGCCGGGATCGGCGCGCGGCTTGCCAGCGGCGAATGGCAAGTGGGTGAGGATTTTCTGGAGCGGGCGGCGAGCCATGAGGCGCAGCGCGCAGGCGGGGTCCGCCTGGCGGTCCTGTCCTGGGTGCCCGCCGAAGAGCAGGTTCACTTTCGAGGTGAGACCTGGCTCGATCGGTCGACAGATGCGGAAGCGCCAGCCGAAACGCAGATCGGCAGGCTCCGGGCACAGCGACAGGCATGGCTCCGTGAGCAAGGCTACCTTGGCGAGGGGCAGGACCGCCTGTCAGACGATCAGCGTGCACGTCTTCGGGTCATGGAGCTGACACGCGCCAGCGCCGCGATTGCGGCGCGTTCGAACCGTGAGGCGTTGACACTTCAGCCGGGCGACGGGTTCGAGGGCAAGCTCGAAGGCCATGTCGATCTCGGGGCCGGACGCATGGCGATTGTCGGCAATGCCAGGGAGTTCACCCTCGTGCCCTGGCGCGAGGCGCTCGGTCGACAGATCGGCCGCGAGCTGAGCATCCAGCGCACCGCGCGGGGCCTCTCCTGGAGCCTCGGCATGGAGCGGACGCGGGGCTTGTCGCGCTGACTCCATGCAAGTCTTTGCAGGAGATTGCACGCTTTGGCGCGCTTTGCGGCTGGGCGCACCTGCCCGCGCGCGACCATTCTGGGAGCCTACAAAACCTGCTCCCGGAAGGACCCGCCATGACCGGCACGAAAATCCTCATCGGCCAGATCGCGGTGGTGTTTGCGCTCATCATCGGTGCAGTCTGGCTCGCCACGCAAGTGACGGCGGAGGCGCTGGGCTTCCAGCCTGCGCTCGGCGCGCCCTGGTTCTTCGTCGGCGACGCGCCGGTCTACAAGCCCTGGCGGCTCTTCCAGTGGTGGTATGCCTATGAGGCTTATGCGCCGGAGGTCTTCGCGCGGGGTGGCCTGATTGCAGTTTCCGGTTCGGCGCTCGGATTTCTTGCGGCGATCGCCGGTTCGGTCCTGCGCAGCCGCCATGAGCGCAACGTCACCACTTATGGATCGGCGCGCTGGGCCAATGGTGCAGACCTCAAACGCGCAGGGCTCCTGGGAGAGGACGGCGTCTTCCTCGGGCGCTGGCGCGGGCGGTATCTGCGTCATGCCGGACCCGAGCATGTGATGGCCTTTGCGCCCACGCGATCCGGCAAGGGCGTGGGGCTCGTTGTGCCGACGCTCCTCTCCTGGACCGGCAGCGCGGTCATTCACGACATCAAGGGCGAGAACTGGGACCTGACTTCGGGGTGGCGCGCGGGCTTTTCGCGCTGCGTACGGTTCGATCCGACTGACCGGCGCAGCCCCCGCTACAATCCGCTGATGGCGGTCAGGCGGGGCGAGCACGAGGTGCGCGACGTCCAGAACATCGCTGACATTCTCGTCGATCCTGAAGGCTCGCTGGAGCGGCACAATCATTGGGAAAAGACCGGGCACGCTTTGCTCGTCGGCGTTATCCTGCATGTGCTCTATGCCGAAACCGACAAGACCTTGTCGGGGTGCGCGCGGTTCCTGTCCGATCCGAAGCGCTCTTTCGCCGTCACGCTGCGCGCCATGATGACGACACCGCACCTGGGGACGCGCGGCGTGCATCCCATCGTGGCGCAGGCGGCGCGGGAGCTTCTGAACAAGTCAGAGAATGAACGCTCCGGTGTTCTTTCCACCGCGATGAGCTTCCTGTCGCTTTATCGCGATCCGGTCATCGCCGAAGTGACGGGCCATTCAGACTGGCGCATCGAGGATCTGGTCGGGGCAGGTGAACCCCTGTCGCTCTATCTCGTTGTTCCGCCTTCGGACCTGTCGCGCACCAAGCCGCTGATCCGGCTCTTCCTCAATCAGATCGGACGCAGGCTGACCGAACAGCTTCCGGACAAGGGACAGAGGCAGCTTCTCTTCATGTTGGACGAGTTTCCGGCGCTCGGGCGGCTCGACTTCTTCGAGAGCGCGCTCGCCTTCATGGCGGGCTACGGCATCCGCGCCTATCTCATTGCCCAGTCTTTGAACCAGATCGAGAAGGCCTACGGGCCCAACAATTCGATCCTCGACAATTGTCATGTGCGGATCGCCTTCGCGACCAATGATGAGCGCACCGCAAAGCGGATATCCGACGCGCTCGGCACGACGACGGAACTCCGGTCCCAGAAGAACTATACCGGCCACCGGCTCGCGCCCTGGCTGTCACACATGATGGTCTCGCGCCAGGAAACCCAGCGCGCGCTGGTCACGCCCGGCGAGGTCATGCAGCTCGCAGCGACCGACGAGATCGTGATGGCGTCGGGCGCGCCGCCGGTTCTGGCCAAGAAGCTGCGCTATTTCGAGGACGGGAATTTCACGCGGCGGGTTTTGCCGCCTGCGTCTGTCGAATGGACCGGCGATGCCTCCGCCGCCGCCTGGACGACATGGGTTGCCCCGCCGGTTGCTGCCGAGGCAGCAGAACCGCGTCCCGGCGAGACGGACGGCCTTGCGCTGAAACGCACCCGCGAGCCGGAACATGAGATCACGGCTGAGGCTCATCGTGCAGAACCTGAACCCGAATTGTCACCGGATCCGCAGGACGGCGCCGATCCGTCCGATGACCGCAACCTCGAAACCGTCCGACGCGCTGTCGCCGCCGATCGCGGTGATCCTGATTTCCTGCCGGAGTTCTGATCCCATGGGAAAGCCACGTGTGAACATTCGAATTTCAACAAAACTTTACGCCCAGCTCTGCGAGGCGGCCGACAGACCCGGCGCGACCAAGACCGCCATCGTTGAGGACGCGCTCAGGGCCTGGTTCGATCCAGAGGCGCGCTCGGTCCTCGAAGAGCGGCTGCTGGCGCGGGTGGATGCCTTCGACCGACGACAAGCCGAGATCGAGCGCGATGTCGCCTACACCTACGAGACGCTCGCCCACTACATCTACTATTGGCTGACCCGCACCGAACCGATCCCGGAGGGCGATCGCGATATCGCCCACGCCCTCGGCCAGAAGCGGTTCGATCATTTCATCGGTCAGGTCGCGCGGAAGATTGGAGGTCGCGATACACGGAATATCGATAGGTAGGCCAGGTTGCCTTCACACCGCCCATGAAAAGTCGAGTCGCCGCCGCGGCGGTAAGGGGGGGAGCAATTGGAAACGAGGGATCGGCATCTGCAGATCCGAAAGCGGTCGACGTCGTGATGAGCGACAACCGAGATGGCCGACGTATTGCCGCATCCAAGAATGTTCCCGAAGGATCATGTCGCTGCCTCAACCAATTGTTCCTGAGAATGTCCGCCCTTGTGGGTCTCAGTTCGGTTGTGCCTCAGTTTGAAATCGAGCAGCCTTCCACCCTTGGGCGTAACGGCGCTTGTTGAGCGAACCAGCCGGTCGTAATGTTCTGGCCATCAGAGCTGGATTGGCCCAAAAGCGACATTGAACCAGCAATTGCTTGGAGTTTGGCGCCGAAAAACGCCATTCCCTTTCGGACAGAAACTCAGTGGCACGTCAGGTGCCGCGATGTTTCGTTTGTGTGCCGATCCGCGACTTTCGCGGGAATTCCTCAATTCAGTCCGGACAAAGACGAGTCAGGACTTCAAATTGTCGCTAATTGTCAAAAGCAATGCCGTTGCTTTGGTCAGATCATTGCGCGCGACCGAGTCGAAGGCTTGCGATGCAACACGCTCGGCCGCTCGCTCAAACTCTTCTGCGCGCTGGATCGCCAAACGGGTCGGAATAATCCGCCAGACACGTCGGTCGCCAGCATCGCGCACACGTGAGACGTAACCTGTGTTTTCGAGATGATCGATCAGCGTGCCGACAGATGGACGCGCAATATCGAGTGTTTCCGCAAGTTGCGTCTGGGTCGGGCTCTGCAGCCTGATCACGTAAACAAGCAGGTGCCACTGTGATCGCGTCAGGCCAATCGCTGCCATTTCCTGATCGTATGCCCGGCGCACTAGGCGGGTGACGTCACCAAGAAGGAAGCTGAAATCTATTCTGGGATCTCCTTGAAGGACGGCAGCGGGCGACCGAGTGGGCGACGTCATACGTTTCTCCATTGACGATATTAGTAAGGTAACTTAATAAGAGTATCCTTACAAGTAGCCAAAGCGGATGGGTATTTTGAGCAGTCGTGACGGGTATCTTCATGCACAAGGGTTGAAACTGGCGCTCAGTTCTTTTGGCGATCCAGCTGCCCCGCCGGTGATCTTTGCCCATGGCGGAGGGCAAACCCGCCACGCCTGGAGCGGCGCCGCAAAGACGGTGGCATTTGAAGGCTATCGCTCTATTGCCTTGGATCTTCGCGGACACGGTGAAAGTGATTGGGCTGCAGATGGTGACTACTCTCTGGAAGCTATCGCGCGGGACCTTATTGAGGTTGGTGAACACGTGGCGCGTGGTGGTACGCGACCGCATGTGGTCGGCGCTTCGCTTGGCGGACTAGCAGCCATAGTTGCCGCAGGCATGTTGTCACGCGATGCGTTTGAATCGGTTACGCTGGTCGACATTACGCCGAACATGGACGCCGCGGGTGTCACCAAGGTTGTCGGGTTCATGGGCGCGCATGTTCACGAAGGCTTTGACTCACTGGAACAGGCCGCTGATGTGATTGCCACCTACCTACCACACCGTCCCAGACCGAAAGACCTTGAAGGGCTGCGCAAGAACCTTCGGCAGGGCGAAGATGGGCGTTGGCGATGGCACTGGGACCCTGCATTTATCACCGGCGTCATGCGCCGCTCCGGAGTTGCTCACACCGGTGATCTGGAGCAAGCGGTTCGGGACATCCGTGTGCCGCTTCATCTGATCCGTGGGCGTATGAGCGAGCTGGTTTCAGAAGACTCCGTCGCGGCGTTTAGATCCCTCGCGCCCCAGGCACATTACACTGACGTTGCAGGCGCAAGACATATGGTCGCCGGCGATCGCAACGATGTGTTCATCGAAGCGGTTGTGTCCTTTCTTCGAACGATACGAGAGCAGACCCCTGTATGAGTGATTCCATGCTCAGTCTGGAACAGGTGCAGGCTGCACTCGAAGCGGCACCCTTCCATCGTTGGTTAGGGTTGAAGGCGATCAGAACGGACCCGGAAAAGCTGGTGCTGGAAATGCCATGGCGAGAGGAAGTGGTTTCCAATCCGCGGATACAATCCGCCCATGGCGGTGTCATCGCTGCGCTGATTGATCTTACCGGATTTTACGCACTGCTCGCCTCGGGTAACATGCCTGCCGCGACGGCGGACTTGCGGGTCGATTATCACAAACCGGCCACGCCAGGAACGCTGAGTGTAACGGGAAGAATTGTCCGTCTGGGGGCAACTCTCTCCGTCGCCGAATCAACTGTAATGAACGCCGACGGAGCCCTGCTTTCGAGCGGGCGCGGCGCCTACCTGATGCAGGGGCGTTCGTGAGGATTCGCACGACGCTCTCTCTCTGCGTGATTTTGATTCTGGTCTCGGGATGCCGGGACGCAGAGCCTGAAGGGCAAGCCGTCCCTGCGGCGGCCGGCGTTACCGCTGAAGTCGAGACCCGGGTTGTCCAGGTTGAAACGGTATCCGCAGAAACGGTCATGCGGGACGACTATTTGATTGCATCCGGGACCATTGCCGCCAAGCAAACCAGCAATATCGGCGCGTTGGCTGAGGGGGTCGTTGAACAGATTTTCGTCCGGGTGGGTGACAGGGTTCGTAAGGGCGATCCGCTCTTTAGAACCCGGCAGGTCGATTATCAGCGCAGCCTCGTCGAAGCCGAAGCAATGCGGGACGTTGCCCTGGCCGAAGTTACAAGCGCACAGACACTCGTGGACCGCTACACGCCACTCGAAACCAAAGGCTTCGTCTCAGGTGTGGTCTTTGACAATGCCAAAACCGCCCTGGAGGTTGCCGGCGCCAACCTTCGACTCAGGGAGACAAAAGTGGAAACCGCCAAGCAGGCGCTCCGGGATACAACCGTCCGCGCGCCATTCGATGGCGCCATCACAGCTCGCTATATCGATGAGGGCGTGTTCATGGCCAACCGCTTCTCCGGAATGGGCAACTCCGCCGTTGTTCAGGTTCAGGAGTGCGGGATTGCGGCAGCGATCTTGTTTGCGCCTGAGTCCGAGCTCGCGCGTTTGAAGCTCGGCTTGAAAGGTCATCTCTACGTGGATGGCCGCAGTGATCCGATAGAATCACAGATCCTCATCTTGAACGACCGAGTTGACCCGACTTCGCGGATGGTAGAATTCCGCATGGCATTTGCGAACCCCGATTGCGCAGTCAAAGCCGGTCAGTCGGTCCGCGCCGAGGTGAAAGTTGATCCCCGGTCAGCCACCGTCCTGCCGCGCAGAGCAATCCAAGGTGCGGGCGAAGATCGATACGTCTACCTTGTCACAAACGCGCAAGCTAAGCGACGTCCCGTAAAAATCACAGACATCGATGCTGATCGTGTAGAGATTCTTGACGGGTTGACGAGCGGAGAAACAGTCGTGCTGACAGCCTCGGAGCCGCTGTATGACGGCGCCAGGATTGAGCTCACACCCTCATGATGTGGCTCGTCGATATTTCGATCCGCCGCGCCGTATTTGCCGTGATGCTCATCGCATCCTTGGTCGGCCTCGGCGTTATGTCGATGGGACGATTGGGCGTCGACTTGTTTCCCGATGTTGAATTTCCGTATGTCAACGTGACAGCGACGCTGGACGGGGCCTCTGCGGAAACCATGGAGTCGGAAGTCACCGACATCCTGGAAGAGTACATCAACACGATCGACGGAATTGAAACGCTGCAATCCTTTTCCAGTGAAGGGCGCGCGCAAATTCTGATCGAGTTCAATCTGAGTTCCAATGTCCGCGAGAAGGTCCAGGATGTTCGGGACAAGGTGCAGGTCGCCCTGGCAGAATTGCCTCCGGATATGGATCCACCCATCGTGGACAAGGTCGATCCGGACGCGGCGCCGATCATCTCCGTCATGATCGCCGGCGATCTGCCAATCGCCGAGTTGACTGCGTTCGCCGACGATGTGGCAAAGGAACGTCTTCAACGCCTCGACGGTGTGGGCGCCGTGAAATTGGTCGGGGGTCGTGAGCGCGCGGTGCGCATCTGGCTCGACAATGAGCGACTGAGGGCGTTTGGCGTCACGGCGGATGATGTAAGGCGTGCGATCCAGAGTGAGCATGCAAAGCTTCCCGGCGGGCGGATGGAAACTGCTGCCCGCACGCGGGAGTTTGGTGTCAAAACTGTCGCTGAAGTTACCCGTGCGAATGGCTTTGCAGACTTGCCAGTCGCCTATAGGGAAAATGGCGTCACAATCCGAATTTCTGATGTCGCCCGCGTGGAGGATGGCCTGGAGGATGAGCGCTCAGCGGCATTCTTGAATGGCAGACGAGGTATCTCGCTCGATATCAGGAAACAATCAGGTCAGAATACTGTCGAGGTCGCGCACAAGGTCAAGGCCGCCGCAGAAGACTTGCGCGCGCTTGCGCCCGCCGGAGTAACGATTGTCGCGACAAGAGATGTGTCGAAATTTATCGAGAGCTCAATCGAGGACGTCACTCATGACGTCGTGATTGCCATCGGGCTTGTCGTTGCAGTGACCTTTGTTTTCCTCCTGAATTTCAGAGCGACGATAATCGTAGCCCTGGCGATCCCGACATCCCTTGTGGCCACTTTTTTTGGCTTTTATCTTCTGGGGTTTTCGATCAACGTCCTGACGCTGCTTGCACTCACCGTTGCCATTGGGCTGCTCGTTGACGACGCCATCGTCGTGATCGAAGCGATCATGAAAGAGCTGGAGGAAGGCAAGTCGCCGCCTGAGGCCGCGCTGGACGGTACGCGCAAAGTAGGACTTGCCGTGGTTGCAGGCACAGCGGCCACGCTTGCCGTTTTTGTTCCGATTGCCTTCATGGATGGCATCGTAGGACGCTTCTTTTTCCAGTACGGTCTGACGATCGTGTTTTCGGTGTCGGTCTCTTTGCTCGTTGCTTTGACACTCACGCCAATGCTTGCATCGCGCATCCTCACATCCAGTGGCGTTTCACCCGTCTTTCGGCCGCTCGAAGCCTTCTGGGACTCAACTGACCGGGCCTATGCAGGTCTCGTAAAGCTGGCCGTTCGATTTCGCATAGTTGTGATTCTTATTGCGTGTGCCTCGGTTTTTGCCGGTGCGTGGTATGCAGCTCGCGTTCCTTCCGGTTTTACCTCGCGCGCCGACAGGAGCGAGTTTCAGGGTTCGATCGAGCTGCCGCTGGGCACTGGCGTTGTTTCTGCGCTCGACGCCGCGCAAAAGATTGATGCTGAACTCCGCAAGATCGAGCACGTTGAAGAAGTGTTCGTCTCGATCGGGGCAGGCGCGCAAGCCGAGGCCCGTGTCATAGATCTATACGCTTCCTTGACACCGAAACAGGAGCGCCAAACGGGTCAGTTTGAAATCATGGACCAAGCGCGGAAAGCCATCCGCATTGCATCCCCTGAGGCGGTTAAGATATCCGTGCTTGAAGTTCCGTGGGTCAGCGGGACGACCTCCGGTAGCTCGGACATCGACTTGTTGTTAAAGGGATCTGACCTCAACTCCCTTGCGCAATATGGCGATCATCTCGTGCGTGAGATGCGTGCCCGACCTGATTTTGCTGATGTCAGAACCAGCTTCGAGAGCGGTCGACCGGAAGCACAGATTCTGTTTGACCGAACGCGGGCCGGGGACCAGGGCGTTTCCGCTCGTGCCTTGGCGGATACAGCCCGGATTGCCCTGGGCGGACTCGATGCAGGAACCTTTGAAGAGGGCGGAAAGCGATATGATGTGCGCCTGCGTCTGGAGGAAGACCAGAGGGAAAGCGTGCGGGATTTTGATCGCATTCAAGTGCGCGGTGCAGACGGGCGACTGGTAGATATTGGAGCGGTTTCACGTGTTGAGTTCGCTTCCGGCCCGTCGCAAATTGATCGATCAGACCGCGCCCGGAAGATCTCGGTGCTTGCCAGTTCTGCAACCGGTGTTTCCCTGGGTGAGGCGACAACCACATTGATCGAGGTGCTTGAAGTCAACCCACCGCCGGCTGGCATCACTTACTCGGTCGGCGGCATGTCGGAACGCATGCAGGAGACCGCCGGCGCGATCGGCTTCGCGTTACTGCTCGCCTTGCTGGCGCTCTACATGGTGCTTGCGAGCCAATTTAATTCCTTCGTACAGCCGCTTCTGATCATGGTAACGGCGCCGCTCAGCTTCTCTGGAGCATTCGCCGGGCTATATTACTTTGGACTAGAATCCTCCCTGTTCGCACAGATTGGCCTGATCGGACTGATGGGGATCGTGATGAAGAATGGCATCTTGCTCGTCGACCGCGCAAACCAGTTGATCGCGGAAGGAATGACAGAAAGAAACGCGATCCTTCAAGCTTGTCCCGAACGACTTCGCCCCGTTCTCATGACTGCCTTTTCCGCAATCTTTGGCATGGTGCCAGTCGCATTGGCGACCTCGGATGGAGCTGAGTGGCGCAACGCGCTCGGCGCGCTTCTCATTGGAGGGTTGACCTCTTCAACGATCCTGACGCTTGTCGTCATTCCAGCGGTCTTCATGATCCCTAGTGATGTTGCCAACGTCGTCAGAAAGCTAACGCGGCTGTTCCTATGGCCGCTCACGCGGTTAAGACGCGGCGAGGATGCTGCACGATCGGCCGCCCTTACCGGCGGGGCAACAGAAGACGTCATTTGATGGCGAATTATTGGTGCCGGTCACTGTGGGTGGGATTTTATTTGGTCAATCTTGGCGGATTGCGCTGAACAAATCAAAGTTCGCAATTTCAGTGAGAAGGCCGAATAGCAAACGGTGAGATACCAATGCTGCGTTGCGTCTGCATTCGGACGGCTTAGGCGATGTTTTGCGGTTTAGAACTTTTTCAACTGAATCGACGAGTTCATTTCGTCCGATGGCAGTGTCAGGGCAAACGGCCTTGAGAATGCAAATCCAGCGGCGTAGCCTCTGCAAATGGCCCGGTGCCACAACAAATCGTTTGGGTCCGAACCTGGACTACTGGAGAAACTGATGACCATGCCGAAGCCCGTCGATCCCGTCCCCGCGGCAACCATGCTCCTACTTCGCGACGCGCCGGAGTTTCAGGTCCTGATGGTCAAACGCCATCACCAGATCGATTTTGCCTCCGGCGCGCTGGTATTTCCCGGAGGAAAGCCTTCGGCCGGGGATGAAGCTCTCGAATGGGCTAATCATTGCGAGGGCTGGAGCACTTTCGACGATACGCAGCGCACTTTGCGGATTGCCGCGATCCGCGAAGCGTACGAGGAAGCCGGCATCCTGCTAGGCGATTATCGTGACGGAGGAGCGTTCGAGGATACATGTGATCTTGAAAGCCGCAAAGCGGTGGAGCGAGGGGAGCGCGAATTTCTTGACGTCGTTCGCGAGGCCGGTGTGCACCTACGCCTCGATCGGTTAAGCAATTTTGCAAGGTGGATAACGCCCACCTTCATGCACAAGCGCTTCGACACACATTTCTTCGTTGTTCGCGCGCCCGAACGCCAGATTGCCGCGTGCGATGGATACGAAACCGTCGATGCGGAATGGCTTTCGCCGCACAAGGCGTTGGAAATGGAAGCCAGCGGCAAGCGAACCATTATATTTCCTACACGCTTGAACCTGCAACTGCTGGCCAAATCTGCGAGCGCAGCGGATTGCGTGGCGCAGGCTGAAACCCGCGATATCGTAACAGTTCTGCCTGAAATCATTCAGCGAGACGGGAAGAATGTCCTCACTATTCCCGAAGACGCGGGTTACGGCCCCGCCTACGAAATTGTGGGCTGACGGCAAGCTGCGAGTGGCGAGAAACCTTCGTCGTCAGTAACCGGACAATCGCGCAAAACGGTCCCTGAGGTAGCTTGACGACCCCCAACTCGCCTCGAGCACGCGAGCACGCTTGAGGTAGAAGCCGACATTGAATTCGTCGGTCATCCCGATGCCGCCATGCAGCTGGATACCCTGATTGCTGATCGCGTGCAGTACGCGATTTGCCTCGGCCTTGGCGATGGTCGCTGCACGCGCGACTCCAAAACCGCTGTCGACTGCCTGTAAACCCGCCTCGACCGCGGAGCGCATCTGCGTGAGGTCGGCGAACAGATCCGCCATGCGATGTTGCAGCGCCTGGAAAGTAGCGAGCACCTGATTGAACTGCACACGCTGCTTCAGATAGTCGAGGGTCGTGTCGAACACAGCTTGCGCCATGCCGAGCATTTCGGCAACGGAAAGCACGCGCGCCCGGTCGAGCACGTCGCCAAGCAGACTGTCGCCTCCGCCCTCGAGCTTCTCGGCGGCAGCGCCAGCGAATTGGATATCGGCGTGGCTGCGCTGATCGGTGAGCTTGCGCGTGGTCAGTGAAACGCCATCGCCCTTTTCGACCAGGTATAGGCCGTCCTTGGCTGCGACCACGAAGAGGCTGGCGCCATGCGCCTCGTGCACGAATGCCTTTTTGCCGGTCAGCTTGCCGCCCGAAACGCTGGTCTCGATTGCGGAGGGATCGCAATGCGCTCCTTCATCGACAGCCAGCGTTGCCACGGTTTCGCCGCTGGCGAGCCTGGGAAGCCATTTGGCCTTCTGCGCGTCGCTTCCGCCGAGCAGGATTGCGCTCGCCGCGATGATTGTGGCCACCAGCGGACTTGCGGTCAGCGTTTTGCCGAGTTCCTCGATCACGAGGCCGGCCGACAAGAAACCGAAATCTGATCCACCATGGGCCTCGGGAATGATGATCCCGACCCAGCCCATTTCGGCCATCGCGGCATAGGCGTCAGCGTTGTAGGCCTGCGGTTGGCCTGCTGCGCGGACTTTGCGGAACTCGGATACCGGGCTTTCCTTGGTCGCCCAGTCGCGCGCCATGTTGCGCAGCATTTCCTGTTCTTCGCTGAGAACTGCCATTGTCCTTGCTACCCTCGCTTACTGGTGGTCGAGCATGCCAAGCACCCGCTTGGCAATGATGTTGTTCTGGACTTCGGTCGAACCGCCATAGATCGTCGCTGCCTTGCCGAAGAGCCAGCCGCGCACATCCTCAAGTTCGTCATTGCCAAACTCGTCGCCTTCCCAGCCGAGGCCCTGAAAGCCGCGGATTTCGATCAGCAACTCGCTGCGGTCCTGGGCCAACTTGGTGCCGACCTTTTTCAGAACCGAACTGATCTCTGAAACGCCGCCTTGCGCTTTGCTTTCCTCGACCGCACGACGCGCGGTGAGCAGGAAGCTGTTCCAGCGGATCTCAAGATCGGCGATCTTGTCGCGCAGGACCTTGTTGACGAGCGCGCCATCACCGCCGGTTTCGCAGTATTTCTTGGCGATATCGCCAAGGCTCTGGCCCATCATGCCGGCGAGGCGCCCTCCGCCCGAAATGTTCGTGCGCTCGTGCTGAAGCAGGCGCTTGCCGATAGTCCAGCCCTGGCCTTCCTTGCCCACGAGATTTTCCTTCGGCACCTTCACATCGGTGAAGAAGGTCTCGCAGAACGGGCTGGTTCCGCTGATCATTGTGATCGGGCGGACTTCAACGCCGGGTGCGTCCATGTCGATCAGCATGAAGCTGATACCTTTGTGTTTGTCTGACCGGTCGGTGCGGACGATGGCAAAGCACTTGTCAGCCCACTGGCCACCGCTGGTCCAGGTCTTCTGGCCGTTAATGAGGTAGTGATCGCCCTTGTCGACCGCGAAGGTCTGCAGGTTTGCGAGGTCTGATCCGGCATTCGGCTCCGAGTAGCCCTGGCACCAGCGAATTTCGCCACGGCAGATTGGCGGGATATGCTCCAGCTTCTGCCTTTCGTCGCCGTATTCGAGCAAGGTCGGGCCGAACATCATCACACCCATTCCGCCGATCGGATTGTAGGCGCCGACCTTGGCGAACTCATGCTCGATGATCCTGGCCTGGCCTTTGGTCAGTCCGCCCCCGCCATATTCCTTGGGCCAGGTTGGCGTGCCCCAACCACGCCCGCCCACGGCTTCTCGCCATTTCTTCTGGACAGGGTTCTCGTCGGTCGGACCGTCGAGCCCGGCCATCATATTGCCCGTGCCCTTGAGTTCGTCAGGGAAATTGGTGGCGAGGAATTGCCGCACTTCGGTGCGAAACGCGTCTTCGCTCGTCTGGACATCGGATTCTAGTTGTGTTGGCACGGAAACCTCCGTTCAAAAATCAAATTCGTGGCACCCCACTCGGACGACAAGGCCGCGCTCTGGCTGGTCAGTACTGCTGCGCAGGAACGTGCAAAACCAAACCTTCCATCGCAGCTTCCATGGGTATCTGGCAGGCGAGGCGACTGTATTCGCTGGCCCCTTCTGCAAATTGCAGGAGTTCGGCCTCCGCTTCGCCTTCCTTCAGACGACCCACCTTGTCGATCCAGGTCGGGTCGACATGGACATGACAGGTCGCACAGGCGCAGGCCCCGCCGCAATCGCCGTCGATGCCCGGCACGCCGTTGAAAAGCGCCGCTTCGCGCGCTGTTTCGCCCTCAGCAATTTCGACTTCCCGCCGCGTTCCATCGCTGGATACGAACGTCACTTTGACCATCATAAACTCCGTATTTCTGCTTTGGTAAATCAGCGGGCGTGCAGCCGCACCGGCAGCTTGGTGATCCCACGCACAAGGGTTGAATACAGGCGCTCGGGTTGGCCGGTCACTTCGACCTTGGCGAAGCGCTTGTGAATCTCTTCCCAGATGATCCGCAACTGCAGTTCTGCCAGCCTGTTGCCCATGCAGCGATGGATGCCATAGCCGAATGACAGGTGATGGCGCGGATTCTTGCGGTCAATGATGAACCGGTCGGCCTGGTCGATAACCGTGTCGTCGCGGTTGCCCGACAGGTACCACATCACGACCTTGTCGCCCTTCTTGATCTGTTTGCCGCCGATCTCCCATTCCTGAAGCGCGGTGCGGCGCATGTGAGTCAGCGGCGTCTGCCAGCGGATGATTTCCGGCACCATGCTGGTGATCAACGATGGGTCGTCATTCAGTTTGCGATATTCGTCGGGGTTCTGATTGAGGGCGAGCACACCGCCGCTGATTGAATTGCGCGTGGTGTCGTTGCCGCCCACGATCAGCAGCAGGAGGTTACCCAGAAATTCGAGGAAAGGCATATCCTTTGTCGCCGGGGCATGCGCCATCATGGAAATCAGGTCGTTCCTCGGCGGCTCATTGACGCGCTGATCCCACAGGCCCTTGAAATACATCGCGCACTCGATGAGCTCTTCGCGCCTCGCTTCGTACGATGCGACGATGCCGGTTTCAGGAGCAGCGGTTGTGACATCAGACCAGCGGGTGAGCTTGCGGCGTTCTTCCCACGGAAAATCGAACAGGGTAGCAAGGGTCATCGTGGTCAATTCGATCGAGACCTTGTCAACCCAATCAAATTCCTCGCCGATCGGTAGATCATCGAGAATCTGACACGCTCGTTCGCGGATTGTCGGTTCGAGCAACAGCAAGTTGGACGGTGCCACAGCGGGGGTGACGGCCTTGCGTTGCTGGTCGTGCTTTGGAGGATCCATGGCGATGAACATTTCAAGTTCGAGCGCACCTTCCACACTATGCATGTCCTGGATGGCGATACCGCCGAGCTTTGCCTCCGATGAAAAGACTTTGTGGTTGGTATCGACGGCCATGATGTCGTCGAATTTGGTGATCGACCAGAAGGGTCCGACATGGCTTTCACGGCAGTAATGGACTGGCTCCTCCTTGCGCAGCCGGTCGAAGAACAGGCCGATCGTGTCCTGCTGAAAAAGGCTCGGCCGAGAGACATCGATTTCGTCGATCGGCATGGCCGCGATTTTTTCGGCAGTATCCAGCTCCATCGTGTCGATGCTCATGTCTTGTCCTCCATACCCAGCAAGCAGACTCACCTCGTTTGGGGATCGTTAGGGAATTTGCAGGCCGTGGTCAATAAAGCTTATAAGGATTATTGCAAGATTCGGTCAAACTGTGAACTGTTTAGGAAAGCTCTAGACATATCCGCCGATAAACCCTTATAAGGATTTATCAGAGGAGCGATTCCCGGAGATGCAACCGAAGGTCGATGATTCCAGGAAAGCCAAGCGCGCGCTCACGCTTGCGCATGACATCGTACGCGATATCGAAGCCGGGGCGCATGTTGCGGGCGACAGGTTGGCGCGCGAGGACGAAATGCTTGCGCGATACGATGTCGCTCGAGCGACTTTGCGCGAAGCGCTCCGCTTCCTTGAGCTTCAGGGCGTAATCCATCTTCAACTGGGCCGTAGTGGCGGCCCGGTGGTCGCCCGCCCGCAGACCGGTGATTTTGCGAATAATCTTTCTCTCATCCTGCAATTCATGGAAGCAGACCTCAGGGGCCTGCTCGAACTGCGCGAAGCCATAGCTCCGAATGTTGCAGCCTATGCCGCCCAGCGCGCGACCACGGGTGATCTGAGCGCACTTGCCGATTGCCTCAAAGAGCTGGAGCGCAACGAAGCCAGCAGCCAGTTCGAGGAACTGAATCGCCGTTTTCACGATATGCTCGGCTGGGCCAGCGGTAATCCGCTTTTCGGCCTTCTGACTTCCGCGTTGCACATGCTTACCCGCAAATTTTCGCTCTCGCTGGGGTATTCGGCGCAAGAGCGTGCGGTCCAGTTGCGCTTCTTGCGCCGCGTCCTTGAAGCTGTGCGCAAGGGCGATGCCGAAGGAGCGCGGCAGTCGATGGCTCGTCTCGTGGCGGGCTCCGCCTCCTATCTCGCAGAAAGAAGCCCTGAGCTTGTGTCCCAGAAGGTCAAGTGGGGGCAGACGTAAAATAACAGGCGCCCGTGGATGGCGCAATTTGGAGAAGGTAACACGATGGCACTCAAGAGCCACATTTGCGAAATTCTCGGGATCGAGTACCCGATCCTTCTGGCCGGGATGGGCGGGGCCAGTATCCCCGCGCTCGCGGCTGCAGTATCTAATGCGGGGGGGCTTGGCGTTCTTGGCGCTGCGGCCTGCTCGCCGGACCAGTTGCGTAGCTGGATCCGCCAGACCCGCGAGCTGACCGACAAACCGTTTGGGGTCGATACCCTTCTGCCTGCCTCCGTCAGGCGCGGTTCGGCCCCGCAAAGCGGCGCCGTGCCCGAAAACCCGATGGCATTGCTTGGCGAATACCAGCAGTTCACCCGCGATTTCATGGAACGCGAGGATCTGCCCGAAGTGGATGCCGCAATGGCCATGCGCGCGGCTGGCGCGCCGGAAATGGGCAAGGGCGGGCCGCAGCTGTTCTCGCGGGAGTTTTTCGAGGCGCAGATGGAAGTTGTAATCGAGGAAAAGGTGCCAGTCTATGCCGCCGGCCTCGGCAATCCCGGACCGTGGATGGACCGCCTTCATTCGAATGGCACCAAGGTCATGGCGGTGATCGGCAAGGTCAAACATGCCCAACAGGTGGTCGATTCCGGTATCGACATGATTGTTGCGCAAGGTCACGATGGCGGCGGACACAACTCCCCGATCGGAACCTTCTCGCTGATTCCGCAAGTGGTCGATGCGGTGGGGGACCGGGTTCCGGTGATCGGAGCGGGTGGAATTTCCGATGGCCGCGGAGTCGCTGCGGCGATGATACTGGGCGCTGTGGGCGCGTGGGTCGGCACGGCGTTCCTGGCAACCGAAGAAGCCGGCATCGAACGGTTCCAGAAGGAAGCAATCACCGAAAGCGGCGATGCAGATACCATCGTCAGCCGCTCGATGACCGGCAAGCCCGCGCGCATGATCCGCAACAAATGGGCCGATGCCTGGGTTGCGGCGGGCAAGGAACCGCTTCCCATGCCTTACCAGTCGATGATTTCAGGGCCGGTCATGGCTTCGGGCATCAAGGCTCAGCGCAAGGATATCATGCCCGGCTTCGCGGGGCAGGGAATCGGTCTGATCCATTCGATCCGTCCAGCGGCAGAGGTCATGCGCGATCTTGTCGACGGGGCCGAAAGGGCGCTGGCTGACACCAGATTTTATTCCTGAATTCCGGCAAGACGGGGACGCGGTATGAGCGCTTCACAGACCTTATCCTTTGCCGACAAGGCCGCCATAACGGGTGTGGGCGAAACCGTATTCGTGAAGGGCACCGAACGGACTGCAGTGGACATGATGCTGGAAGCCTCGCGCCGCGCCATCGCGGATGCCGGCCTGAAACCTTCCGATATCGACGGCATGGTGCCGCCGCCGATTTATACTACCTCGGAGGAAATGGCCGCCAATCTCGGCATTGATGTGCTGCGTTATGCGGCCACCGTTCACATGGGTGGCGCCAGCCCGACGACGGCGCTGCAGAACGCTGCGATGGCGATTGCCAGCGGGCTTTGCGATCACGTGTTGGTCACGCTCGGTTGGAACGGCTATTCCGCCCTCAGGTCCAAGCCGGGTGCCCCGCCCACTCGGGCGATGAACATGAACACGCTGACCAATACCATCCAGGGCTATTACATCCCCTATGGTGTGTTCCTGCCGGTGCAGATGTATGCTTGGCTGGCGACCCGCCACTCGAAACTTTACGGCGTGGGTGCGGATGCGATGGCGGCCGTCGCGCTGGCCTGCCGTCGTCACGCGCAGTTGAATCCGCGCGCCTTTACCTATGGGCGCGCACTCGACGCGGAAACCTATCATTCAGCGCGCTGGATATCCGAGCCCTTCCGCCTTTACGATTGCTGCCTTGAAACCGATGGGGCCTGCGCGGTTGTCATATCGCGAATGGATCGGGCCAGGGATATGCCCCATGTGCCCGTCAGCATCGCCGGTGCCGCGGAAGGCCACCCCTATCCCGCCGACGACATCCCGTCGCGGCCCGATCCCTTCAAGATCGGCCTTAGCTATGCCGCCCCGCGCGCTTTCGATATGGCTGGCGTCAAGCGCGAGGACATGGATTTCCTGCAGATCTACGATTGCTTTACCTATGTCGTCTTGCTGCAACTGGAAGCGATGGGGTATTGCGAACCAGGCGGACAGGCCGAATTCGTCGCCAACGGCCAGATTGAGCTGGGTGGCCGCTTTCCGATCAACACCCATGGCGGCTTGCTCAGTGAGGCGCATGTCTGGGGCCTCAACCACGTGGTCGAGGCAGTGCGTCAGCTTCGTCACGACTGCGGCGAGCGCCAGGTGCCGGGAGCCCAGACCGGCCTCGTGACCGGTTGGGGCGACCTAGGCGACGGCAGCATCGCCATTCTCAGGAGGTTTGCATGAGCAGCGAAAGCGATCTGCCCCCCAAAATGCGGCCTTCCGCGCAGATGGTGCCACCCAAGCCGCGACCGCGCCCACAAGACCCGGTTGAGCAGGAATTCTGGAAGAGGTGCCAGGACGGCCATCTCTATTTCCAGCGCTGCGGCTATTGCGGCAGCTTCCGCCACTTGCCGCGCTATATGTGCGCAAAGTGCGGCTCGCCGGAATTTTCCTGGGAACGCAGCAGCGGCAGGGGCACGTTGTTTTCCTGGACCGTAACCCACCAGGCCCTCCACCCGGCTTTTGCCGCCGACATCCCCTTCGTGGCTGCGGTGGTTGAATTGGAAGAGGGGGTGCGCATGGCCACGCGGCTGGTTGGTTGCGATCACGAGCGTCTTGCGCTCGACCTTCCGGTGGTCGTGGAGTTCGAACTGATCGGTGAGGACTTCCGCCTTCCTGTTTTCCGCCTGAGTGAAAGTTAGAAGCGCCATGGATCTCGAATATGGACCCGAATACGATGTCTTCCGCAAGCAGGTGCGGGCCTTTATCGAAGCGCACAGCCATCTTGCTCCGCCTTCTTCTGACCGGGCGGCCCGACCTTCGTCCAAGGCGGTCGAATGGCAGAAGCTGTTGATCGAGCATGGGTATACCGCTCGAACGATCCCGCAGGCGTATGGCGGCTATGGAGCGGAGCCGGACATTCTCCAATCGCGCATCATCGCAGAGGAATTTGCGCGGGCCAGGGTGCCGGGCGGACTTTCCAATCAGGGAATCTCGATGTTCGTGCCGACTCTGCTCGAACTCGGCACCGAGGAACAGAAACGGCGCTGGATCGAACCCACGTTGAAAGGCGATGTTGTCTGGTGCCAGGGCTATTCCGAACCCGGTGCCGGGTCGGACCTCGCCAATCTCAAGACCAGCGCGCACATCGAGAACGACGAATTTGTTGTCAATGGCCAGAAGATTTGGACCAGCACCGCCAAGCAGGCCGACATGATCTTCTGCTTGGTCAGGACCGAACCTGACGCGCCCAAGCATGGCGGCATTTCCTACCTGATCTTTTCGATGGACACGCCGGGCATCGAGGTTCGCCCCTTGAAGACGATGACCGGTCATGCCGAATTCAACGAAGTGTTCTTTACCGATGTCCGGGTCCCCATGCATCAGATCGTCGGCCAGCGGGGCCAGGGCTGGTTCGTGGCGAACGCAACTCTTGGCCATGAGCGCGGAATGCTGGGCGATCCCGACGCGCTTGAAAACCGGCTGGAGGCACTGATCGCGCTGATGCAGGAAGAGCGTTTGGGCCAGGGTCGCGCGATCGACAATCCGGTACTGCGCGACCGGCTGGTGGCACTGCAGGCCGAAGTGGCGGCGATGAAATACAATGGGATGCGGATCCTTTCGAACAGCCTCAGGGGTGAGCCGGGCGGCATGGCGAAACTGATCGTCAAGTTGCAAAGCTGCGAACTCGCTCACCAGATATCCGCGCTGGCAATCGACGCCATGGGCGAACTGGGCATTCTCTATCACCACAGCCCGCGTGAGCGGGAAGGGGGGGCGTGGCAATGGAACTATATGTTCCAGCTCGGTCTCATCATCGGCGGCGGCACCGCCCAGATCCAGAAGAACATCATCGCTGAACGTGGCCTCGAAATGCCGCGCGAACCGAAGCTGGCGAAGATTTCGGATGCGGCGAAAGCAACCGCAGACATGCCGCGTCACAAACAGGGATCAGCCTAATGGATTTCGGACTTTCTCAGGACCAGCAGATGCTGCGCGATGCCGTTGCGCGGTGTCTTGCGGATACCTGCCCGCTCGATCATGTCCGCGAATGTACCGAGCGTGACAATCCGCTTAGCGACAAGGTGCTCCGCGCCGTCCAGGACCTGGGAATTCCCGGGATGCTGGTACCGGAAGAGCATGGCGGCCTCGGCATGACCCTTCTCGACGCTGCCATAGTTGCGGAACAGCTCGCCTATGCGGTCGCGCCAGTACCTTTTCTCGCCAGTCATGTTCTGACGCCTATCGCGCTGAGCGAGGCAGGCAGCAAGGAGCAAAAGGCCCACTGGCTGCCAAAGATCGTGAGCGGCGAGGCGCGTATTGGTGTCGCGATTTCCGAGACAATCGAGGTGCGCGACGGCGCGGGGGTTTCCTTTGCTGCCGGGAAGCTCAACGGCACCGCCCTGTTCGCACTCGATTTCGAAGGAGCCGATGCCTTCATCGTCGCCGATTCCGGCGGCAGGCTGCACCTTGTCGGTGCCAAGGCGTCGGGCCTGAAGGCTATCGCGCTGACGACCATCGATCGGACCCGCAGCGTCGGGGAGTTGCGGTTTGACGGGGCCGAAGCGGAACCACTGGCTGATGATGGGGGAGCTGCAGTGGGCCGGCTGCGCGCTGCGGGGCGTGTGATCCTCGCCGCCGACAGTCTTGGCGCAGGTCAGGCCATGATCGAAAAGGCTGTCGATTATGCTGGCCAGCGCGAACAGTTTGGTCGCCTTATCGGCAGTTTCCAGGCCGTAAAGCACATGTGCGCCGAGATGGCCGCGCGGCATGAACCGTGCCATTCGCTCGTCTGGTACGCCGCCCACGCCTTTGACGCAGTTCCGACAGAGGCATCGCTCGTCGCCTGCCACGCGAAATCACACACCGGCGAAGTCCATCGCTTTGTCGCCCGCACTTCCACCGAAGTGCATGGCGGGATGGGATTCACGGACCTGATCGGTCTCCACTACTGGTTCAAACGCATTGGATTCGACCGGCAGGTGCTTGGCGGACCCGAAACGGTGCGGGCCGAGGCGGCAGCACTGCAAGGCTGGATCAAGGCCGCGTAACACACTCGTTGAGGGGGCGTCCGAGACTGGCTGCCCCGTCCGGCAGGGAGAGGGAACATGATCGACTGGAACCTCGGTGACATTCTCGACGCTGTCGAGCCCGCCATGCCTCAGGACGCTCCGGCGCTGATACACGGCGACCGGATCGTCACTTGGCCCGAAATGTCCGCGCGCTCGAATAATATCGCGCGCGCGTTGCGTCAACGCGGAGCGTGCGATGGTGCCAAGGTGGCCTTCTACATGCGCAACCGCCCCGAATATGGCGAGCTGATGGCGACTTGTTTTAAGGGGCGCTTGACCCATGTGAACATCAATTACCGCTATCGCGCCGAAGAAGTTTTCTACATTTTCCAAGATTCTGACAGCGAAGTGATTGTTTACAGTTCGGAGTTTCGCGAATGCATCGTCGAACTCAAGGATAGGCTCGAGAAGGTTCACACTTTCGTCGAAATTGGCGACTCTTCCGAAATCGCGTCTTTTGCGAGTCCCTATGAGACGCTGGCGGGAAAAGGGGACGGATCGGCGCTCGGCATCGAACGCTCACCCGACGATTTGCTCTTCATCTATACCGGCGGCACGACCGGGATGCCGAAAGGCGTGATGTGGCGGCACGACGACATGCGCAAGGCCCAGCTGGACGCACAGAAGTTACTGGGCCCGGTTCCGCGGACGCTGGAAGAAAATGTTGCGCTGATCGAGAAAGAGGGGCCCGGCAGGCGCACTCTCTCCGCCTGCCCGCTCATGCACGGGACGGGCTTCATCACCGCGATAGGTGCGCTCATGTCGGGCGGCGCGATCGTCACGCTGACGGCCCCTTCCTTCGAAGCTTCAGAATTGTGGGATACGGTCGAAAAGCACCAGGTGGAAAGCATCGCAATTGTGGGCGACGCCTTTGCTAAGCCAATGCTTCGCGCGCTCGAAGAAAACGCGGGCCGCTGGGATACCAGGAGCCTCGTCTCCATCATCTCGTCCGGCGTGATGTGGAGCAAGGAGATTAAGGCCGGTCTATGCAAGCACATTCCCCAGGTCGTGCTGATGGATAGTTTCGGCGCCTCCGAAGGGCTCGGCTTCGGCCTCTCCGTCACGACTGCACAGGGCGGTACGAACACCGCGAAATTCGGGATTGGCGAATTCTGCGATGTCTTCGACGAAAACGATCAGAAAGTCGAACCAGGAAGCGGCGTGCCTGGCTTTATCGCCCGCAAGGGGGCCATCCCCGTGGGATATTACAAAGATCCCGAAAAATCCGCCAAGACATTCCGCACAATCGATGGCGTGCGTTATTCGATTCCGGGTGACTGGTGCCGGGTAGAGGCCGATGGAAGCCTTACCCTGCTAGGCCGCGGCAGCGTATGCATCAACACTGCTGGCGAGAAGGTATATCCAGAAGAAGTCGAGGAAGTGCTCAAGACCCATCCCGCCATCGGTGAAGCGTTGGTCGTAGGTGTAACGGATGAAAAATGGGGCCAGGCCGTCACGGCCGTCGTCCACCTCAACCACGACGTCCCGTTCGACGAGCAAGCTGTCAAGGACCATGTGCGCGATCAGCTGGCAGGATACAAAACGCCCAAGGCCATATATCCGACGGAAAAACCCATGCGTGCATCCAACGGCAAGGCCGACTATGCAACGGCGAAAGCAATCGCCGAACGTTTGACGGTCGCACCGTGAGCCAGCGGGAGTCTCCTGATTACGACGTTGTAATCGTCGGTGCCGGCTTCAGCGGGATATACCTGCTCCACAAGTTGCGTGACGCTGGATTCAACGTGTTGCTGGTGGATGCTGCGGCCCAGCCCGGCGGCATCTGGTACTGGAATTGCTATCCAGGCGCACGAGTGGATTCACAGGTTCCGCTTTACGAGTACTCTATACCTGAAGTGTGGAAATCATGGGCCTGGAGCGAGCGATTTCCCGGTTGGGAAGAGCTCAGAGCGTATTTCCGGCATGTTTGCGATACGCTCGACCTTTGGCCCATGATGCGCATGGGGTCTGGGGTCAAAGGCGCGCACTATGAGAAGGAGACGAAGCAATGGCGTCTGCAACTCGACAGCGACAAAACTGTTTCGACACGGTTCCTGTTGCCCGCTCTTGGTTTCGCATCAAAGCCGTATGTCCCCAATTTTCCCGGCCTTGAGGATTTCGAAGGCCAATGGTTTCACACGGCGCGCTGGCCGCAGCAGGGTGTCGATCTCAGCGGACGTAAGGTTGCCTTGATCGGCACCGGTGCAAGTGGTGTGCAGGTCGCGCAAGAAGCTGCCAAATCCGCATCGAAGCTGACCCTCTTTCAAAGAACACCAATCCTGGCGCTGCCTATGCAGCAGAAGAAGCTTTCGGCAGAAGACCAGGAACGGGACAAGAAGGGCTATGCCGCGATCTTCGAAACGCGCAAGCAGACGAGCGGAGGATTCGAATGCCAATCGCTAGACGTATCGGCGCTCGAAGTTGACGAGAAAGCGCGCACCGCGCACTTTGAAGATCTGTGGCAACAGGGCGGCCTCAGGTTCTGGTATCACAACTTCGCTGACTTGCTTACCAACCGCGAAGCCAACCGGCACGCCTACGATTTCTGGCGCGACAAGGTTCGCGCAAGGATCGCCGATCCCAATCTGGCCGAGAAACTCGCCCCATCCGAACCGCCGCATCCATTCGGTACGAAGCGGCCATCGCTTGAACAGGGATATTACGAAATTTTCGCGCAAGACAATGTCGCGCTAGTCGATCTCAAGGCGACTCCGATCATCCGGATCGGACCGCACGCTATTGCGACCGAAGACGGCGAGATGGAATGCGACCTCATCGTTTTCGCCACCGGCTTCGATGCCGGGCGCGGCGGGCTGATCGATATGAACATCAGGGGGACGAACAGCCTATCACTGTCCCATGCGTGGGAAGACAGAGTACGCGCCTATCTGGGAATGGCGGTGTCTGGCTTTCCCAATATGCTGTTCGCATACGGGCCACTCAGCCCGTCGGGTTTCTCAAACGGCCCGACCAGCGCAGAGATACAGGGTGACTGGATCTGCGACTTTCTGGTCTGGATGCGGGAAAATGGTGTCGATCTTTTCGAAGCCGATCCGGCAGCTGAAACGGGCTGGACCGAAATGGTTGCCCAAGCAGGCGCGATGACACTCTTTCCCGAAGCGGATTCTTGGTACATGGGCGCAAACATCCCGGGCAAGGCGCGTCAACTGATCAATTTTCCAAGCGTGTCTGGCTATGTCGCACGCTGCGAAGATGTAGCGAATGTGGGGTACCGCGGCTTCGTGATCGACAAACCCACTAGCAAGGAACACTTAACGAAATGAACGTATTGTCCAAGATTGGAGATTTTCCCGACGACATCGACCCTGTCTGGGCCGGCGATGGTTCGCATCTGCCGGAATGGTTTGTGTCGGCCCTCAAGGTGCCGCGCGAAGAAGGTTATGTTGAGATCGACGGTGCCAGGACGCACTACTTCCGCTGGGGCGACCGGAAAAAGCCGAAAGTGCTTATGACACATGGCTTTCTCTCCCACGCCCGTTGCTTTGCCTTCATCGCTCCGTTTCTCGCAGAAGATTACGACGTGGTGGCGTTCGATCTCGCCGGCATGGGCGACACGGAGATGCGCGGGCAAGCCGATCCCGCGGCTAGGGGGCGCGAGTTTGGTGAGATTGCCGAGGCACTCGATCTGTTTACAGATGGCCACAAACCCACCATCATCGCGCACAGTTTCGGCGCGGGCGCAGCGCTGACAGCCGTGACCCTGTCGCCCGATGCTTTCTCCGGCGTCGTGATTTGCGATCTGATGGTCATGCGAGCCGAGCTCCTCGATCAATACTGGAACCATCGCCGCTCAAGCCCGGGATCAGGTGATCCTGACAAGCCCAACCGGCTCTATGCGAGCTATGAAGAGGCGCGCAAAAGATACGTCCTTTCTCCGCCCCAGCCAGTCGGCGAGCCGTTCCTCCTAGATTACATGGCGTATCATTCAATGCGACGCGACGGAGACGGTTGGACATGGAAGTTCTCACCCGAGGTATTCCGACGAAGCAATAAGTCCGACGAATGGCTCACAATCGGCCATCGACTCGTGAATGCGCCGGGCCGCAAGATCATCGTTCATGGCGGAAAGAGTCAGCTCTTCACCAGGGACTCGGCTGACTACATCCGCGAGCTAGGGGGCGGTGACATTCCGATAATCGCCGTACCTGAGGCGCGCCACCATTTGATGCTCGATCAGCCATTAGCTTTTTTAACTGCGCTCAGAAGCATTCTCTCCCTTTGGGAGGCGCAGGCACACCCAAGGTGTGCGTGAAGGACAAGCGCGCCGAGATCCACGGGCGGATCACGGCGTACCAGGCTCAGATCGCGCAGGCGAAGCAAGACCTGGCTCATATAAATGCGTCGATCCGGCTGTTCACCGATATCTGTGTGCGCCATCTTGAGGTCGATGGCGAACTCACAACCCGGGATCTCGCTGAGCGGGTGATGATCGAGCGCCGACTTGACGCGACGGATACCACGCTGCGCAATTCGGTCGTCTTCAAGGTCGTCCAGGCCCTTCGCCATGCCGCCCGGCGCAAGCATGTCCGGATGGTGGAGAAGCGCAAGGGCATGTGTCTGGGCACCAGGCGATGCTGTCACGTTGCGGGGCGTTGCCAGTAGATGTTGGCATCCAACACCCGTTCGATCAGGACTCAAATCGCTTGCACCGGGAGAGCCGTCCATAGATATAGAAGTTAGCCGAGCTGACACCATGACGCTGGCACGCGTCTGCGGCTGCCATGCCTCTTTCCTCTTCAGCCAGGGTCGCGATGATCTGTTCCCTGGTGAATTTGCTTTTGCGCATTGTCTGTCTCCGTTGCGACAGGCTCTCCATTCAAATGCGGGACCAAATGGATATCAGGTCACACTCTATGAATGCATGTAAATCAGCGCGGTGAACCGACGCCGATCGGCGCAATATCCAGTTGATTTTGCTAGAGGTGCAGGGGTCCCAATTTGACGCCGATTTACAATGATACCGCAGAACATCGAACGACCGGAATCGGCAATCAGTTGTGACCGGCACCTTCCGGCGAATATCCGCCTCACACCGGTCCCATTGCGAACGGCAATCCTGAGGCCTTTTCCGGCCGCAAGCTGCAGCGGAAGATTCAAACTGAGACACCACCTAAACACAGAACTGGTTGATCTGAGACTATGAAATAGGCAAGGCTTTTCGTTTGGGCTCCTAATCTTGGAATTCTATGCTATCAGCTAGTTCGACGCCTAACCGCGCGTCGAACTAGTGAGGTCCGCAAAACTGTGGACCAAAATCCGACCGAACTGAGGACCAAAAATTGACTTTCATGCACGTATGTGTTTGAATATATTGGATAAATAATATGGATCGTGGCACGTCACTCGCGCCATTTCTCAAATTTATTATCCTTAAAAATCAAGATGTTAGATTTGAGAGCGGCGCGCCGCCTGCGCTTTTTCCCAAAAGTGGGATACAAACTGGATACAAAATGGGATACAAGGGCGTATGGCAAACATACGCGATCCCGACAGATTTTTGCTCAAGCGTGGAAGACGTTGGTACTATCAACGTCGCGTACCCGGACAATTTTCACATCTCGATCAGCGGCGTTTTGCGAAGGTGTCGCTCAAGACCGACTCACTCGAAATCGCGCGCCTGAGGCGGGACCACCTTGCTGAGGCGGATGACGAATACTGGATGGCGCTGGCAATTGAGTTGGCGGAAGACAATTCAAATGGCCCAACTGTACGAGCGGCTTTAGAGCATCGCTACAAGGCCGCTATTTCACGCGCAATGGCTTATGGCTTCTCATACAAACCTGCCGAGCCGCTCGCCGAGAGTCGTTCTATTGCCGAGTTGATGGAGCGGATAAAAACGCTTGAGGCGCAATCTGGCGCCGATGGTGATCCGAAGCGAGCTGATAGCGAAGCGCTGTTGGGAGGAGCCCCAAATCCCGCTTCAACAATTCCAGTTTCCGAAGCCTTTGAGCTTTATGTTTCGAAGATCGCGTTTGATGACCAATACAATAAGTCGGAGGCACAAAGGCGGTCTTGGGAGAAAACGAAGCGAACTTCGATCAACTATTTCATCGAACAGTTGGGTGACCTTCCTCTCAGCGAAATCACCCGCGATAAAGCCCTTGAATATCGCGATTGGTGGGTGGGGCGAATGCAACCCCAGGACGGAGCTCGAAAACCCGTTGCTCCGAACACGGCGAACCGCCACATCGGCAATATGCGCTCGCTTCTTCAGCGATATTACAAGCACATTGGTGAAACCGATTTCGAAGATCCGTTTCGCGACTTTTACTTCTCGGGGAAGACTGAAGCGAAACGGGCATCGTTTACAGATGATTGGGTGCGTTCTCGAATCTTAGTGCCGGGGCTGTTCGACGGTTTGCGTTTGGAACTACGGGTGTTGATATATCTGCTGATCGAAACGGGTGCGAGATTAAGTGAGCTTGTGAACCTACAGTCCGAAGATATTCGCCTAAACGCCAAGGTTCCTCATATTGCAATCCGCCCGGAACAAAACCGTGAGTTAAAGACAGAGGATTCGCGGCGAGAGATTCCGCTGGTCGGCGTTGCTGAAATCGCGATGCGATCATGCCCTGAAGGGTTTCCTTACTATTACGATAAAAGCACACTCGTATCTGCCAACCTGATGAAGGCGTTCCGTCAGCGCAAGCTTCTGCCGTCGTCAGATCATGTCATCTATTCATTCCGGCACTCTTTCGAGGATCGCATGCTGGAGGGCGGTCTGGACTATGGTCTGCGATGCGCTCTGATGGGACATAAGAACAATCGCCCAGAATATGGCCAAGGCGGATCGCTTGATTACCGTCGCAGCGAATTATTGAAGATCGCGCATCCTGTAAATTCAGCCCTGTTTTGACATATATTTTCCTTCTTGGCTGTCGACGAGCCTCATCTGGCTATTAAAGGTCGGTAGCAAGTGGCGACGGTTACATTGCGTGGCTCAAATCACGAGTCGGCCTATCTTGAGCAAATTATTGCGTTTTTGTTGGAGCAAACCGAAAAGATGATGACGACCAAAAATAGAGCATTCGTCTTGGTCTCGATCGCTTTGTTGAGCGCTTGCTCCACGAATTCTGTCGAGTCGCTACGGCCGCTTTCTCCTGAAACAGATTGGGTGGCGAACTCATCAGAATGGGTTTTTGAAGCAGAAAGTGTCTACGCAAAAGCAACCGAGTTCGTTCGCGAGCAAGCGGCAGTACGTCCAAAAGACAGCTGGGTCGTAATATTAGATATCGATGAAACAGTTTTGAACAATGTCGCCTATCAGGTGGGATTGGATCGAGCCGGAGAAGACTATTCTAATGAGTCTTGGTATCTTTGGACGCAACGACAAGAGGCTTCTCTCGTTCCAGGCGCGGCTGAATTTATTGAGGCAGTGAGAGAAAGCGGAGGGCTTGTCGGATTTGTCACAAATCGACGGGACATCGAACAACTTGCGACTGAAATTAATCTGGCGCAATTGGGAATCCATCGCGGCGAAGATTTCCAATTTTTACTCACGCGCGCAGACAAGAATGGCGTTGGTGACAAACAGGCACGTTTTGGCGTGGTCGCGAGCTTGCTGAAGGTGCAAGGGTATGGTGACGTTGAGACCATTGCCTATGTTGGTGACAGCATTGGCGATAAATCAGCTGCCACCGACACTGCTTTCTTTTGTATTGATCAAGGAGCGATGTACGGAGATCCATGCGCCGCCCGACCCGGGCCGGACCGATAGCGACGGCGTTAGTTTGGAGCCTCGCATGCAAGGTCGAAGCTATTTGGTCTTCACAGTATATGCCCTTTGGGCCTCATTCCTCCTGATTTCATCAATCAGTCGTTGTGGGTTTTCGGGAGTTTCTCAGGTCAATAGCGAATCGTTCAACATCTAAATCGATTTGATTTCAGGGAGACTTTGATCGGTGCGATAACGCCCAGTCTGCGCGACCTTCATTTCCATCTTCACACAAAAGCTGTTGGCTTTGGTCCCAGCGGACGTTTCGGAGGCGCCGCGACAATTTCAGGTTCTTCTGAGGCCGGTCCATGCCCATAGCTGCGTTCATTGCGCAAAATAAGTCGATAAACCGGCACGGCGACAACGAGCAAGGCAATCGCCCCCAATGTTTCACCAGACAGGATCACTAGCGTGTTCGCATGAAACATGCTGAGCACCCCCCAAATCATGACCTCACCCATGGCTCCGAGTGTCGTCGCAAGAAAGAGTGTGCCAATCGCGGCTTTTACGTAAACAGACATGTACATGTGTCTCCTGTTGATCGAGTTATTTTTGAATATGCCAGAGCGCGCCGATGAAGCCGCCTTTTACGCGGGGAAGCGCGCCTATCACGAGAATGATGATAAGTACCGTGAGAAGCGGATAGCTGACCCATGGTGAAAAGTGCGCGTTAGAAATGCCGAGTGTCAGCAAAACAAGAATCGGACCCAGCAAAAGAATCTGGCCTGCCCGATCTGACTGGCCCAACCGAAATGTTAGGATCGACGGTTGGTTTGTAGCGGCGTTCATGCCGCCTTCAACCTATAAGGCGGCATGAAGGTCGCGGGCAAGATGGTTCTGGGCGCGGGTGGTTTATAGCCCAGCGATGAGTGCGGTCTTGCGGTGTTGTAGAACAGTCTCCAGTTCTCGATCAGGACCTGCGCCTCGCGCAGATCATAGAAGATTTCACGAGCGAGGAGTTCGTCTCGAAGTTTCGAGTTGAAGCTCTCACAGTATCCGTTCTCCCATGGTGATCCTGGCTCGATGTAGAGC
>NZ_QWFZ01000008.1 GCF_003576315.1 Henriciella mobilis
GGTGCGACCAGAAAGTCGCATCTGTTGAGTGAGGCAGGGATGCCTCTGGTCGAGCCTTCTCGACCATTTCTAGCCGGAGCGTGCGAGCTGGGTAACTGGCTGGTGCGAAGCCTCCGGAAACGAGCGGGGAGCTGGCAGCCACACGCCGGTGAACCGCCCAAGGAGAAGACCGGTATGGTGAACGAAAGTGAATCTGTGTTGATGCGTCGTTACCCATCAGTCCCCCGGAAGTGGCTTTTACGGGGAGCAAGGGAATGGGCTGGGGGCACGTGGATCCCTCAGTCGGAAGGTCGATATTCCCCGGCGTATAGCAGGCACCTAACCCGGTCGCATCTCACAGATGCGGAACTGAGTAACCCCGATGAGGTCCGGTCGCTGGTAACAGCGCCCGGTAAGCGGCTCGCAAGAGCCGCCCAACTCCTCAGCGGGTGTAGGAAGTTATCAGAAGCGAATGCCGCCAGCCGAAAGGCACGGGGAATACATAACCCGGTGGATAGGGCCATGCCCAACCTGAAAGGGTGCTGACAGATGACTGGTGAGTCCCCCGTAATCTCGTGGAACAGCAACCGAACCGTTCGTGAAAAGATGGACGGGCCGCAAGGCCTGATCGTAAGCGACGGAACTGTTCACTGGCAGACCATTGACTGGCCTGCCGCCTATCGAACCGTCAGGACGCTGCGCCGGAGAATCTATCGGGCGACTGAAATGCGGGACTGGAAAACGGTCCGCTCGTTGCAAAAGCTGATGCTGCACAGCCGGGCGAACCTGCTCGTTTCCATCCGAAGGGTCAGCCAGATCAATCGTGGGAAAGCCTCTCCCGGTGTCGATGCGCGAACCGCACTGACGCCGACCGAGCGGGCCGGCCTTGCGAACCAGTTGGTGAACCTCAAGGCATGGGAACCGCTTCCAGCCCGGAGGGTGTATATCCCTAAAGCGAGCGGCAAGAAGCGGCCGCTCGGAATCCCGTCCCTCATCGACCGGTGCCAGCAGGCCATTGTGCTCAATGCACTTGAGCCCTGTTGGGAAGCGCAGTTCGAGGGGACAAGCTACGGGTTCCGGCCCGGTCGTGGCGTCCATGACGCCATAGAGCGGATATATCTGGCAACCAAGTCCGGGTCCAAACGGGTCTGGGTTCTTGATGCCGATATCAAAGGCTGCTTCGACAATATCGACCATGACGCCCTGATGGAGGCTATCGGCAACTTCCCCGCAAGGGGAATGATCCGCCGTTGGCTGAAGGCAGGCTATGTGGAAGATGGCGTGTTCCACGCCACCGAGCAGGGTACACCGCAAGGCGGGGTCATTAGTCCTCTCCTTGCCAACATCGCCCTGCATGGAATGGAAGAAGCGCTGGGCATTGAGTATCGTGGAGGCACAAGCGCCTCATACGTGAAACCTCACTGCCCTGTCTTCGTGCGGTATGCTGACGACTTCGTCGTCATCTGCCACACTGAGACGCAAGCGCTTGAGGCCAGGGAGCGCGTTGCTGCATTCCTCGCCGGGCGCGGCCTTAACCTCTCCGAGGAGAAGACCAGTATCCGGCACATACGGGAAGGCTTCGACTTCCTTGGCTTCAATGTCCGTTCCTATAAGGTGGCAGACCGCGCCGCTGGCACGAAGACCCTGATCAAACCTTCCAAGGACGCCGTTAAAGCGTTTAGGAAGAAGCTCAGGGACCTGTTCCGCGCCCATGTCGGCTCGGATCAGGGGCAACTGCTTGCAGCTGCCAATCCGGTAATACGTGGATGGTGCAACTACTACCGTTACAGTGTCGCCGGGAAAATCTTCTCAGGGATCGAACACTATGTCCATGTCCGGCAACGTCGCTGGTGCCATCGTGCCCATGCGAGGAAGCTGAAACACTGGTGGATGCGGAAATACTTCGGGCGGCACTATAACTGCCCGAACTTCAGCTACACCTTTATGGACAAGCAGTCTGGTGCGTTCATGATCCATCCAGCCGCGATCAAAATCGTGCGCTGGACGATGGTGAAACACCGCAACTCTCCCGACGATCCGTCTCTCGCCGATTACTGGCGAAACCGGGCCCGCCGGATGGGAGGGACTGACCTCACGCGCAGTTGGCAGAAGGTTGCGCAGCGGCAACGGCACAAGTGCCCGACCTGCCGCGAGAGCCTCTACAATGGCGAAACCATCCGCATGTCTCATGTGGATGGGGACAGGGCGAACGGTTCCTACCGGAACCTGCGACTTGTCCACGCCGACTGCCGCCGCGCGGCACAACAGGGACTTGCTTGAGCCGTGTGCGGGGAAACTTGCAAGCACGGTTCTGAGGGGACGGGTCGGCGGCAACGCCGACCTGTTACCCGACATTATGAAGGGTTTGAAGGCTGCACGATTTCTGAATATGCCTCGTTCGAGACAGTCTGCGCGCTGGCGGCGTTCATTACCGAACATGGCGCACTCGGCGCGAAGCTCTACCGCCATTCTGGTGATGACCTTGCGCAGGCTGAAGCCGCGTTTGAGGACTATGCGGGCGAATATCGCAGCGCCGCAGACTTTGCCGAAGAAATCACGCGCGACAGCGGGACGGAGATTCCGGCCTCACTCGAGTACTATATCGACTGGACCGCGCTCGCCCGCGACATGGCGCTGAATGGCGAAATCATGGTGTTCCAGACGGGCTTTGACGAAGTCCACATTTTCTGGAGCCGCTGAGTCATGGCGTTCCGGGAGAGATTTGACCGCTATGTGTGCGAAGGTGACACCATTGCCTGCGAGGTCGAAGGCTTCCGTGTCACCGCGCGGATCGTCCGTGACGATTGCATGGACGCACCCGACCAGCGCCAGGACGGATTTTGGCCATCGCTCTACATCAATGATCCGGGTTTCATCGGCCCCGGAAACAATTTTCGCGAGCGGTTGGCGAAAGCACAAGTCGAGGCCGAAGCCGTCATGGACGCGTGGCGCAAGGATGAATGGTTCTATTGCGGGATCGTGCTCGCTATTGAATGCGAAGGCGTCGAACTGGACTCAACACAAGCCAGCGTCTGGGGCATAGAGGCCAACTATCCGGGGTCGGACAACGCCTATCTGACCGAAGTCGCGGGCGAATTGCTCCCGGACGCCTTGGCGGCAGGCCGCGCAGCCCTGACGCGGCTGATGGCGTCTGCGCCTGCACAGGCGTCACGCGGATGAACGCGCTGGATTATCTGCTTGGCCCGCGCCCGCAAATGACACTCGTCGTGGAGGCGTCTCGCGTTGTTGAAATCTGGGTCGATGGCCGCGCACCGCTGATTGCCCTCAACGACTATGACTGGGGCGAAACTGACAGGCACGCGGTGCGCGACGCAGAAGGTTTCCCCTTCACCCCGATCAACTGGAAAGGCCCGGCATGGGCGCTTGGCCTTTCGCTTTACCCGCCAGAACAGGAGGACAATCCCATGGCACAGCCCGCACTGAAAACGATCCCCATCGAGCAACTCCATATCAGCAAGCTCAACATGCGGCATGGACGCAAGGCGCCTGACGTTTCAGACATCCTGCCGTCGATCCGGGAGAAGGGTATCCACCAGACGCTTTTGGTTCGTCCCGAAGGCGATGGCTATGGCGTTGTTGCCGGACGGCGGCGCTTCCATGCCTTGCAGGTCCTTGCCGCAGAGACCGGCAAATCGATCGCCGTTCCGTGCGCGATCATGGAAGCGGACGATGACGCGGCTGCCGTGGAGGCCTCACTCATCGAGAATATTGCGCGACTGCCCGCCACGGAAATGGAGCAGTACAACGCGTTCGGGAAACTGGCCCAATCAGGCCGGACGGTAGACGAGATTGCCGGGCATTTCGGAGTCACGGACCTGAAAGTCCGCCGCATCCTCGCGCTTGCCAATCTCTCCAGCCCGATCCGCGCGCTCTACGCGAAAGACGAAATCGACCCGGAGACGATCCGCGCGCTCACACTCGCCACGAAAGACCAGCAGACCGAGTGGCTCACCCTGTTCCGGAGTGAAACGGAGCGCGCGCCCATGGGCCGCGCCTGCAAGGCATGGATCACGGGCGGAGCCACCATCACCACCGACAAGGCCCTGTTTGACCTGTCGGCCTATGAGGGCAAAGTGGCGGCTGACCTCTTCGGTGAGACAGGTGTGTTCGCCGATGCCGACACGTTCTGGAAAGCCCAATCGGCCGCGTTGGCAGCCAAGGTCGAGAGCTACATTGACGCCGGATGGCGCAATGTGGAGGTTCTCGAACGCGGCAAGTATTTTGCCATCTGGGAGCATGTGAAGCGCCCGCGCACCAAGGGCGGCAAGGTGATTGCCGAGGTTCGCCATGATGGCACGGTGACCTTCCATGAGGGCTACATCACCCAAGCCGAAGCCCGCAAACTTGAGACGCGCGCAAGGCCGGGCGACGATACGGAAGCAGCCGATACCAAGCCTGAAATGTCAGGACCGCTCGCACAATATATCGGCCTGCACCGCCATGGCGCGGCGCGCGCCACATTACTGGGGCACCCTGGAATCGCTCTCCGGCTGATGATCGCTCACGCCATGGTCGGGTCCTCCCTGTGGACCGTCAGGCGGCACGACTTCCTCGCCAGAAAGGAAGACATTCAGACGAGCGTCGATGGCTCCCGCGCCACTGCCGAGATGAACGCTGCCGGGGACCATGTGCACCGCTTGTTTGAAGCCCACGGGCTCGCATCCCTGCGCGCAAATGGCGACGCCTATCACCTTAGCGAAGTCTTTGCAGCACTGCTCGGAATGGACGACACAGAGACCCTGAGCGTCCTCGCCTTTGTGATGGCTGACACGCTGGAAGCAGGCGGTGCAATCGTTGAAGCCGTCGCTGTCGCGACCGAAACGGATATGGCCGCCTACTGGAAGCCGGAACCTGTCTTCCTTGATCTCGTCCGCGACAAGCGCGCCATCAATGCCATGGTGGCAGAGATCGCATCACCCTCCACGGCGAAAGCGGCCCTAACCGACACGGGCAAAGCCCAGAAGGACCTCATCTGGAACCGGATCGTGGGCGAAGGGTGCGAGGCCAATCCGGGCTGGCGTCCCGGCTGGATGCAGGTGCCGCCCACACGACTTGTCGAGGCTGCGGGGTCGGCGCCAGCAGATGCATGGGCCCGGATCGCACGCCTGTTCACGTCAGATGACGGCGACGTTTCGCCCGAAGACCAACCTGCCGCAGCGCAAGACGCCGCCTGACAGATTGCGGTCACCTTGTCCGTGGAATCAGAAGCCGTCCGGCAATATGCCGGGCGGCTTTTCCGCCTGCTTCTACCAGATGACAGTGGACGCGCGCGGGGCAGATCATGGCAGGTGCGCCTCTGGAAAAATCGCCCGTCTGCGGGGTTCCTGTGGCCTCCGCGTGCGATTGCCAAAGCGGCCTGTTCCGCCCTTCCGCTTGCCCCGAAAGACACCTTGTCTCCGTCTATTGCCGTGTGACCTGGACGACGCAAAACGCTCCTGAAACCGGCCAGTCCCACGAATTTCCCCGCCGCTTTGCGGTTCCTCGCGAGACAAATTCGCGTGACCGACCGGTGCTTCGCTTTGCTGCGCCCTTACAGGTTCAGGCCCGCTCCGCGCCGTCCGGGCGGTCCGGCGTCGACGGGGACAAGGTGTCCCTCGAAGACAGCCACGGAAACGAAAAGGAGACCCCCATGGCAAACGCACTCGGATATGTCAGCGAAACCAAGACCGGCTTCGAAGGCGCCCTCGCAATGATGAACCTCAACGCCACTATTCGCATCGAGAAGAATGCGGAAAAAGCCGAAGAGGCCCAGCCGGACTACCGCATCTTCGCCGGCGAAACCGCGACTGAAATCGGCGGCGGCTGGATGCGCAAGGCGAAGTCATCGGGACGCGAATACGTCTCGCTGACCCTCGCAGATCCGCAGATCGGCCCGCGCCGCATCTACGCGAACCTTGCACCGGTCAAGGGCAAGAAAGGCCGCCACGTGATCCTCTGGAACCCCAGGGACTAGGCCCAACACACATCGCCAAACTGGCCGCTCCGGAGATCATTCCGGGGCGGCTTCCGGCGTGTTTACATTGCTCGATAGAGGGGCATCTATAGCCACCCGAAGCCATGCGCGCTGCGCATGGTTAAACCGGGTATCGCCTCGAAGTCGTATATCTTCGTGACTCCCAATTAGAATTTTCTTTTGCTTTCTCGGACGTGTTGAAGCCGCCACGTTGATCTGTGCCCGGCAAGACGGGGTACGGGGAATGAGCGAGGCAAAAGGACGTCCAAGTCCTTTCCTGACGACGAAAGAAGCAGCCGCCTATTTGCGCATCACGGTCCGCACGATGGAGAACTGGCGCTGGTCGAACAATGGACCGAAATACCGGAAGCATGGCGGCACCGTCGTCTATCATGTCGATGACCTGAACGACTATTCGACCGTGTGGAACCGCGCGCGAGGATCAGGAAATGGCACGTAAATATTGGGCACTGAAGGCGGATTTAGTCGCATTTTCGAAAGAAAAGCGAATATCTTATTCGAGCGATGGGCGGGGCAATTCATGAGACTTCGCGCAGCATTCTGGAGCGGTATTTCTGTGATCGGAGTGGCATTGATCAGCCTTCCAGTGACAGGTGTCTTACCGCCGCTCCTGCTTTACAATCCGAGCGAAAGTGCGCCACTTGGATGGTATCGCGTCGAACCTTTAAGCGTGATCTCGTGCGGTGATCTGGTTGTTTCGCACCTTCCGGAAGCGGCTTCGAGACTCGCTGCGAAACGAGGTTATTTGCCGTCTGGTGTCCCCGTCATCAAGACCGTCCGGGCGCTAGAAGGGGATATGGTTTGTGCGGTCGACGGTGAGTTACTCATCAACGGGACGCCAGCTGTCCGCCTGCTCTCCACAGATAGTCTGGGACGCGCTCTGCCGTCTCCCTGGAAGGCCTGTCGGCTGCTTCAGCCCGGCGAGGTGCTGCTCCTATCTGATCGCACACTGGACTCATTTGATGGGCGGTATTTCGGAACTGTTTTGAAGGCGGATATTCTGGGTAGGGCGATCCTCCTGAAAGACGTTGATTTGGCTGCGGAAATTGGTGGTCAGGAGCGAATTGATGGCGAATTTGATTGCAAGATAAAAGCTCATGGAGCCAATGAGGGGCTATCGCCTTGTCTGCACATCGATTTTTATGGCTCCACAGATACTTACGCAGCTCTGTGGTCTGATGGAAGCCTCAATGAGGACAACAGGTTGGCATGGTTCCATATGCGCAATCTGGCTTGTTTTCCACCGGATTGGCCCGAATGAGCACGCCGCCGGACAATCCTTTCATCCCGAGATCTGGCAGGATTCGATCGGCCGGATCAGGGAGACGGGCGAAGACGTACCTGACGCGAATGACGAAGGCTCTGTCCTCGGCTGGCGACACAGTGCGCTGGGTGTTGGGCGATACGGTGTCCGGGACGGGCACCGATGCCCAGGCGCATATCCTGATCAAGCCGACACAGGCCGGTCTCAAGACCAACCTCATTATCACGACCAGCCTGCGGGCCTATCATCTTGAACTCCGTGCGTTCGAAGAAACCTATATGGCGGCCGTGTCCTGGCGCTATGCTGACCAGCAATTAGTGACGCGGGTCGCGCGGTCGGGCGCGGTGTCCGCTTCAGCGTCTCCCGCCGGGTTGCAGCTGGACCGGCTGAAGTTCAGGTACGATATGGATGGGGATTTCCCGCACTGGCGGCCGGATCGCGTGTTCGATGATGGCCGCAAGGTCTATATCCAGTTCCCCGCCCGGCTCGACCAGGGCGAGGCCCCGGCCCTCTTCGTAATTGGCCGGGACGGCAAGTCTCAGCTGGTCAACTATCGCATGTCCGGCGACTATTATGTCGTCGACCGGCTGTTCGCCCGCGCCGAACTGCGCCTAGGGGAAAAGCGACAGGATGTCGTGAGGATTGCGCGCAATGACCTTGGCAGTGCGCAGCCATGACAGAGACTGCTTCCCCACCAGCACAGCCGCTCGAAATCCGAGGGCGCCCGCGCCCGGTCAAACGGTTTTCGAAGCGGGCACTCATGATCCTGCTCGGGACCGGTAGTGCGATTGTACTCGGATCGCTCGCCTTTGCCCTGCAAGGCCCGAAGGATGATGCGGCTGGACCCGCGCGCGAACTTTACAATACCGGACACAATCCGGAGGCGGACGGCTTGGCTGCGCTTCCGAAATCCTATGGTGAGATTGCGCCGGAAGACGATGTGCTCGGGCCACCGCTTCCGGGAGACCTCGGCACGCCGATCCTGAAGGCGCAGCGCGAAGGACGGATGGTATTGCCGGCGGAGGATGCGCCTGAAGGTGATCCCATGCGTGAGCAATTGGCGGCACTGGAGGCAGAGCTGCGCGCGCGTGAAGCGGCGCTTTCTGATGCAGCGCGTGGGAGTGGGGTGTTCTTCCAGGTTGGATCGGGAACCGCGGCGAGGAGCATTGGAGAGAGTACTGCCAATCCCTCAGCGGCTTCGGTGAGTTTTCCGGACCTCTCGGCGTTTGCACCATCTGCAAACGGCGCATTCGGATCGTCGCTGAGCGAAGATCCCAACCGGCAGGTGCGCAAGCTTGATTTCCTAGGCACCGAGACCGACCCGTCGATCTACAATCCGCATCGGCTGGAGACACCGGTTTCTCCCTACCAGCTGATGGCGGGCGCGATCATTCCAGCAACCCTGCTGACGGGTGTAAACTCCGATCTTCCGGGTCAGGTCATCGCGCAGGTGACAAGCCCTGTCTATGACACCGTGACCGGCGAAATCGTGCTCGTGCCGCAGGGCGCGAGACTCATTGGCCGCTATGACAGCGTCATCGCGTTCGGCCAGTCCCGCGCACTGCTCGTCTGGAGCCGGATTGTGATGCCGGACGGCACGTCCATCCGGATCGACAATCTCGCCGGTGTCGATGCGCGTGGGTATGCAGGCCTGGAAGACAAGGTCGACTATCACTCCTGGAAGCTGCTCCAAGGCGTTGCACTCTCCACTCTGCTTGGCGTCGGGTCGGAACTCGCAAGCGATGACGAGGGAGACATTGCCCAGGCCCTTCGCCGTTCGGCGCAGACAGGCGCCAATGAAGCGGGCCAGGAGATCGTACGCCGCAGTCTCGACGTCCAGCCCTCGATCACCATCCGGCCCGGCTGGCGGCTCGGCGTGCTCGTCAACAAGGACATCGTTCTGAAACCCTATGAAGGAGGCAAGCGGCCATGAGTGAAGTAAGTTTGAAAATCGGGCCGCTGCCGGACCGGACGCCGCAGAAACTCGCCGTCCTAGTCGATCCTGCTTTGGCTACGGAGCTGGAGGACTATGCACGCATCCATTCGGAGATTCACGGGGTGGAGGTTCCGGCCTCGGCGCTGGTGCCACTGATGCTGGAAACCTTTCTGGCAAGTGACACCGGATTCCGAAAGGCAAAGAAATCTTGATTGCGGTGTCGCCGGATCAACATCAGATTGTGGAGTATGCCCAATGGCAAAGGGTAAGATTAGTGAAGCCGATTTCACCAGCGAGACAAGCTGGCTGACACCGAAACAGTGCGCCGACCTTACCGGGTGGACCGTGTCCGGTCTGGAAAAGCGTCGGGTACGCGGACAATGGCCGCCTTTCTCCGTTCGTGCCGGTCGTCCAAGGTACCCCGGAGATTATATTCGACAGCAATTCGCCGAGGCTGTGGTGACCAACACCGTTCAGGCGTCGACTACCAGCGACAAATTTTAGCAGAGGTATGGTCAAAATCACGGCCCGTGTGCTGGCCGCGGTTGAAAGTCTTCTAGTTACCATAAAGCGGTAGGTATTGACTTTTGCCGGCATTTTTATATTTTGCCGGTAAATGGCCATCCAGGAACTTCCCCTCGTCATCCAGACCAGTTACGCCGAGCTGATAGACCAGCTGCGGCTGGCTGCGGCTTCCGACTTTCCAGAGGGGTCGACGTTTCGCAAAAGAAGCATTTCCGGAAAGGACTACTGGTACGTACAGGAGCCGACGACACCGCAAGGGCGTCCGCCTGAACGGTATCTGGGCGCTGACACGCCAGAGCGCCAGACAGCCATCAAAAGTGCGATGAACGCGAAAGCGCATGCCGATACACGCAAGGCCATCCGGCGCTCACTCTCGGGCGCAGGCCTGCCTGAGCCAGATGGACTGACGGGAGCCGTGATCGAGGCATTCGCGGAGGCTGGCGTGTTCCGGCTAAGAGGCGTGATTGTCGGCACAATCGCATTCCAGACCTATTCCGGCCTTCTTGGTGTGAAGCTACCGAACGCCGCCATACGAACCGGTGATGTCGACCTCGCACAAGACTATGGCGTATCTGTCGCACTCAATGATGCACTTGGCGTCTCACTGATCGACGTCCTGAAGTCGGTCGACCCTGATTTTGCGCCGATCCCTTCCTTGGCAGGACCCAACATAGCAACAACATATGCACGCCCCGGAGGATACCGGGTAGACGTCCTTACAACAAATCGTGGGGCAGACCGGGACGCGCCGGTGAACCTTCCCAGCCTCAGATCCGATGCGCTGCCCTTGCGCTCTCTAGACTTCCTGCTGAGAGACACGGTCGAAGCAGCGATCCTCACGCGCTTCGGGGCACTCGTAAACGTTCCATCCCCGGAGCGGTATGCTGTCCACAAACTGATTGTTTTAACCACGCGGAAGGACACTGGCGAGAGTGCCGTGAAGTCCGACAAGGATATTATTCAGGCCGGCCTTCTCGTCGAAGCGCTCGTTGCCAAACGCCGACAAGACGATCTGATCGCCGCCCTCAACGAGGCCGCCGCGCGAGGACCGGCCTGGCAGGAAAGGCTCAGCCAGGGCGCTGCACGTCTTGGGAATGAATCACGGGAAATCATTCAAACACTCCTGGAAGCAAACAACTGACCTGCTCTGTCGAAAATTTCGCCTCATGCGGTGGAATTCATGGAGGGGGGCAATTCAATAGCCTAAAGCACCATAATGGTTGCGCATGGGGCCAAGCCTCGCTATTCCGGCTGCATTGTAACTCAGACGGTGGCTTATTGGTGGCTTGGCGTTTGGAGGTATTGCGGCAAGCGGGGTCCAAACCCACTTAATGCATTGTTTTTTCAGGGGTCTTGCGAAAGGCTCGTTCCACCAACTTTCTGGTTTGGGACTTGAAAACTGGACTTCTCCGGCTTTGATAAAGCACGGAGACGACAATGAAGAAATCGAGATTTACCGACGCACAGATCCTCGCAATCCTGAAGCAGGGCGAAGGCGGTGTGCCCGTTGCGGACCTCTGCCGCGAGCATGGGATTAGCAACGCGACCTATTACAACTGGCGAGCCAAGTACGGCGGGATGGATGCAGCGATGCTGTCCGAGATGAAATCCATGGCCGAGGAAAACCGGCGGCTAAAGAAGATGTATGCCGAAATGGCGATGCAGAATGAGCTCTTGAAGGATGCCCTTGGAAAAAAGTAGCAAGGCCGTCTCAGCGACGCGAGATGGCCAAAGAGGCTGTTTGGACCTGTCCCGGTTTGATTCCGACCTTGATAGACGATTATCTACATTCAAGGAGACAGGACGATGGGACATGTACACACAGAAGAGTTTAAGCGTGAGGCGGTTCGGCTGGCGAAGACCAGCGTCCTGACGCGCAAGCAGGTTGCAGCAGATTTGGGGATCGGGCTTTCGACGCTGGGTAAGTGGATTTCGGCTTATCGGCCAGAGGCGCCAGCGGACCTGCCATCGGCGGATATGCTGAAGGAGGTTGAACAGCTTCGCCGGGAGAACCGCATTCTGAAGGAGGAGCGGGACATCCTAAAAAAAGCGACGGCGTTCTTCGCAAGCCAGAAGTGAAGCGTTTCGCTTTCATTGAGACTTGGAGGAACGCCTGGCCGATTGAGCAGATGTGCCGTGTGTTGAAGGTGACGTCGCGGGGATACCGGGCCTGGCGATCCCGGCAGATGAGCAAACGTCAGCGCAGAGATCTTGTGATCCTGGCGCATATCCGTGAGCAGCACGGTCTTGCACTGGGCAGTTATGGCCGTCCGCGCATGACCGAAGAGCTGTAAGAGCTTGGTTTGGATGTCGGCCATCGGCGTGTCGGTCGATTGATGCGGGAAAACGCCATTTCTGTTGTCCGTACGCGCAAGTACAAGGCAACGACCGATAGCAATCACCGGTTCAATATCTCACCAAACCTGCTGGACCGGGATTTCACCGCGAGTGGCCCCAACCGGAAATGGGCGGGTGATATCTCCTATATCTGGACCCGCGAGGGATGGCTCTATCTGGCCGTGATCATTGATCTGTATTCCAGGCGCGTCGTCGGCTGGGCGGTCAGCAATCGTATGAAGAAGGACCTTGCGATCCGCGCACTCGACATGGCGATCAATCTGCGTCAGCCACCACCGGGCTGTATTCACCACACCGATCGCGGCAGCCAATATTGCAGTCATGACTATCAGAAAAGCCTGCGCGATCAGGGCTTTCAGGTGTCGATGAGCGGCAAAGGAAATTGTTAGGATAATGCGGCCGTTGAGACCTTCTTCAAATCTCTGAAAGCCGAACTGATCTGGCGGCAAACATGGACGACAAGGACAGAAACCGAGGCCGCGCTCTTCCAATATATCAACGCCTTCTACAACCCGCGCCGTCGGCACTCAGCCCTCGGATGGAAAAGCCCCTTGGCATTTGAAAGAAAGGCCGCTTAACTGAGACTCAAGGTCGGAACGAAAGCGTGACAGGTCCAGTCTGGATTTCTCCAATTCCGGCATTCACTATTCAGCTCCAGATCGGCAGATTAGAGCCAATAGCAGCGAGTCGTGGAGGTCTGATCGAATGACGGCGACGCTCCATTCGAGCCTTTCAGAGCATCCGTTTTTTAAGTCATCTTCTCCGGAATTGGCATAGTGCTTTATTGAAGCCGCGGCTCATGACGCGCACGACCAGACCCTATCGAGCCTTGCAAGACCCCTCAATCCGTTCCGACCGTTTGCGACTTTCCCAACTATCAGAAATTAGCGCGAAATCAGAGGATTGGACCTGTCAGCAACGACAGGAGCCACTCCCCCGATGTCCGCACCCGCCCGAACGCTTGAGACCGACCAACGACGCGTATCCATGCTGCGGTCTGCCTGCGAAGGCGCGGTGCGGGCAGCGCTGGACGCTGATGACGTCATCGAAATCCTCGCCAACCCTGATGGCTCGATCTGGATTGAACGGGCGGGGCGAGGGGTCGAGGTCAGTCCCGACAGGATTTCAGTCACCGCGCGCGAACGGATCATCCGCCTTGTCGCGAGCAGCATAGGCGAGGCCTGTGATCGGTCCGCCCCGATCGTCTCTGCCGAACTCCCCGGCAGCGGCGAGCGGTTTGAAGGGCTTCTCCCACCTGTCTCGACCGCGCCATGCTTTTCGATCCGCAAGCCCGCGACGACGCCTTTTTCAATTGGCGACTATGTCACCCAGGGCGCGCTGGCTCCGGCGCTGGCACAGGCGCTCAAGGACGCGATTGCGACGCATGCGAACATCCTGATCGCGGGCGGCACGTCCTCCGGCAAGACGACCTTCACGAATGCCTTGCTGCCAGAAGCCTCACTCCACGACGACCGCATCGTCATCCTCGAAGACACGCGCGAGCTGCGCTGCGCCGCGCCCAATGTGGTTCAACTCAGAACCCATCGCGGCGCCGCGAGCCTGCGGGACCTCGTCCGCTCCACGCTGCGCCTGCGGCCTGACCGGATCATTGTCGGCGAGGTGCGCGGGGCCGAAGCGCTTGACCTCCTTAAGGCCTGGAACACGGGCCATCCCGGCGGGATCACAACGCTTCACGCGAACTCCGCCCATGGCGGGCTGGCCCGGCTTGAACAGCTGACGCTCGAAGCGACACCGCGCGCGCCCTTCGATCTGATCGCAGAGGCCATCGATGTCGTCGTGTTCATGAGCCGCGCGGGCGGCCAGCGGCGCGTCGAGGAGGCGCTCCGCGTCACCGGCTTTGACGGCGAGGGGTATCAGACCGCCCCGCTTGTCTCCCGTTCCCTGTCCCTCGTCCAACATGGAGAAACCCAATGACGCTCTACAACCACCTTCAGACCGTGAACCGAACGGTACAGGTCGCGGCCTGTATCGGCCTCGGCCTCATGATCGCAGGCCCGGCCCATGCGGCAGACTCCGGCATGCCCTGGGAAGGCCCGCTTGATCAGATCCTGACTTCGATCGAGGGCCCGGTCGCGCGCATCGTGGCGGTGATCATCATCACCCTAACGGGGCTTACGCTGGCCTTTGGCGAGACCAGCGGCGGCATGCGCAAGCTGATCCAGATCGTGTTCGGGCTGTCCATCGCCTTTGCCGCGACCTCGTTCTTCCTGACCTTCTTCAGCTTCGGCGGCGGAGCGCTTGTCTAGCAGGCTGCTGAAAAAGGTCTCGTTTTGCTTTGCGAAGCATGATTCTCTCTTTTGTGTGGAGAGGGAGGCAGAGATGCGTGGTGAAGATCGGACGACGGATCAGTTGTTTTCGTATGTGAACGTAGAAGACCGGATCGCATCGGATCATCCTCTGCGGCAGATACGGCAGCTGGTAAATGACGCGCTGAAGGCTCTGGACGCAGATTTTACGGCACTTTACGCGCAGGATACCGGTCGCCCGTCGATCGCGCCGGAGCGTCTGTTGCGGGCGATGCTGTTGCAGGCGATCTATTCGATCCGGTCTGAGCGCCAGCTGATGGAGCGGCTTGAGTTCGATCTCCTGTTTCGCTGGTTTGTCGGGCTCGGGCCCGATGAGCCGACCTGGGACGCCTCGACGTTTTCAAAGAACCGCGACCGCCTTCTGGATGGGGATATCGCCGCAAAGTTCCTCAACGCCGTCCTGTCGCTTCGGCGAGTGAAGAAGCTGTTGTCGCGTGAGCACTTCAGTGTGGATGGCACCCTGATTGAGGCCTGGGCCAGTACCAAGAGCTTCCGTCCGAAGGATACCGATAGCGGCGGTGGTCCGGATAGTGGAGGTGGTGGTCGCAATGCACCGCACGACTTCCACGGCGAGAAGCGGTCGAACCAGACGCATGCCTCATCGACCGATCCCGATGCTCGGCTCTATCGCAAGGGCCGGGGCAAGCCGGCTCAGTTATGCTACATGGGGCACGTCCTCATGGAGAACCGGCAAGGCCTCGCCGTAGCGACACAACTGACCCATGCAACCGGCAGAGCCGAACGCGAGGCGGCCCTCGAGATGATCAGGAAACGCAAGGTTAAACGCGGCGCCACACTTGGTGCCGACAAAGGCTACAATGCCTGGACCTTCAAGCGCGATCTGGAGCAGGCCGGTGTCAGGCCGCATGTCGCCCTGAAGTCCGAGACCGGGAGGTGCGGCCTGCCCATCAAGACCCCCGAGGGCTATGAGGTCTCCCAGCGCATCCGCAAAAGGATCGAGGAGATCTTCGGGTGGACGAAGACAACTGGCGGCTATGCCAAGACGAAGTTCAGGGGAAAGCGGCGCGTTGCCCTCGGCTTCGATATCGCCATCGCCGCCTACAATCTCGTCCGACTACCGAAGCTACTTGCGGGGGCCGCAGCATGAACGCCACCATCGCCGCTGC
>NZ_QWFZ01000009.1 GCF_003576315.1 Henriciella mobilis
ATGTCGGGTAACAGGTCGGCGTTGCCGCCGACCCGTCCCCTCAGAACCGTGCTTGCAAGTTTCCCCGCACACGGCTCAAGCAAGTCCCTGTTGTGCCGCGCGGCGGCAGTCGGCGTGGACAAGTCGCAGGTTCCGGTAGGAACCGTTCGCCCTGTCCCCATCCACATGAGACATGCGGATGGTTTCGCCATTGTAGAGGCTCTCGCGGCAGGTCGGGCACTTGTGCCGTTGCCGCTGCGCAACCTTCTGCCAACTGCGCGTGAGGTCAGTCCCTCCCATCCGGCGGGCCCGGTTTCGCCAGTAATCGGCGAGAGACGGATCGTCGGGAGAGTTGCGGTGTTTCACCATCGTCCAGCGCACGATTTTGATCGCGGCTGGATGGATCATGAACGCACCAGACTGCTTGTCCATAAAGGTGTAGCTGAAGTTCGGGCAGTTATAGTGCCGCCCGAAGTATTTCCGCATCCACCAGTGTTTCAGCTTCCTCGCATGGGCACGATGGCACCAGCGACGTTGCCGGACATGGACATAGTGTTCGATCCCTGAGAAGATTTTCCCGGCGACACTGTAACGGTAGTAGTTGCACCATCCACGTATTACCGGATTGGCAGCTGCAAGCAGTTGCCCCTGATCCGAGCCGACATGGGCGCGGAACAGGTCCCTGAGCTTCTTCCTAAACGCTTTAACGGCGTCCTTGGAAGGTTTGATCAGGGTCTTCGTGCCAGCGGCGCGGTCTGCCACCTTATAGGAACGGACATTGAAGCCAAGGAAGTCGAAGCCTTCCCGTATGTGCCGGATACTGGTCTTCTCCTCGGAGAGGTTAAGGCCGCGCCCGGCGAGGAATGCAGCAACGCGCTCCCTGGCCTCAAGCGCTTGCGTCTCAGTGTGGCAGATGACGACGAAGTCGTCAGCATACCGCACGAAGACAGGGCAGTGAGGTTTCACGTATGAGGCGCTTGTGCCTCCACGATACTCAATGCCCAGCGCTTCTTCCATTCCATGCAGGGCGATGTTGGCAAGGAGAGGACTAATGACCCCGCCTTGCGGTGTACCCTGCTCGGTGGCGTGGAACACGCCATCTTCCACATAGCCTGCCTTCAGCCAACGGCGGATCATTCCCCTTGCGGGGAAGTTGCCGATAGCCTCCATCAGGGCGTCATGGTCGATATTGTCGAAGCAGCCTTTGATATCGGCATCAAGAACCCAGACCCGTTTGGACCCGGACTTGGTTGCCAGATATATCCGCTCTATGGCGTCATGGACGCCACGACCGGGCCGGAACCCGTAGCTTGTCCCCTCGAACTGCGCTTCCCAACAGGGCTCAAGTGCATTGAGCACAATGGCCTGCTGGCACCGGTCGATGAGGGACGGGATTCCGAGCGGCCGCTTCTTGCCGCTCGCTTTAGGGATATACACCCTCCGGGCTGGAAGCGGTTCCCATGCCTTGAGGTTCACCAACTGGTTCGCAAGGCCGGCCCGCTCGGTCGGCGTCAGTGCGGTTCGCGCATCGACACCGGGAGAGGCTTTCCCACGATTGATCTGGCTGACCCTTCGGATGGAAACGAGCAGGTTCGCCCGGCTGTGCAGCATCAGCTTTTGCAACGAGCGGACCGTTTTCCAGTCCCGCATTTCAGTCGCCCGATAGATTCTCCGGCGCAGCGTCCTGACGGTTCGATAGGCGGCAGGCCAGTCAATGGTCTGCCAGTGAACAGTTCCGTCGCTTACGATCAGGCCTTGCGGCCCGTCCATCTTTTCACGAACGGTTCGGTTGCTGTTCCACGAGATTACGGGGGACTCACCAGTCATCTGTCAGCACCCTTTCAGGTTGGGCATGGCCCTATCCACCGGGTTATGTATTCCCCGTGCCTTTCGGCTGGCGGCATTCGCTTCTGATAACTTCCTACACCCGCTGAGGAGTTGGGCGGCTCTTGCGAGCCGCTTACCGGGCGCTGTTACCAGCGACCGGACCTCATCGGGGTTACTCAGTTCCGCATCTGTGAGATGCGACCGGGTTAGGTGCCTGCTATACGCCGGGGAATATCGACCTTCCGACTGAGGGATCCACGTGCCCCCAGCCCATTCCCTTGCTCCCCGTAAAAGCCACTTCCGGGGGACTGATGGGTAACGACGCATCAACACAGATTCACTTTCGTTCACCATACCGGTCTTCTCCTTGGGCGGTTCACCGGCGTGTGGCTGCCAGCTCCCCGCTCGTTTCCGGAGGCTTCGCACCAGCCAGTTACCCAGCTCGCACGCTCCGGCTAGAAATGGTCGAGAAGGCTCGACCAGAGGCATCCCTGCCTCACTCAACAGATGCGACTTTCTGGTCGCACCGAGGACAGCCTCTTCTTCGGCGACCGCCAGTATCCATTACAGTTCCACAAGCAGAAGCTCTGGCTGCACCGGGCCTCCATGGCGCGCTACATGAAGCGGCTGGACGCGCTCAAACCGCCAGCCGAGCTCGTCGGCTACAAGGCTGGCGAGTCTGTCCTCAAGCTCACCATTAAACGGCTGGCCAAAGAGGGCGTCACGGAGATTATCGCCTGCGACCCGACGGATTTCATTCTCGAAAAGCGCCTCAAATCCTATTGCGAGGCCGAAAACATCGACCTCACCCTGCTCAATACCCCGCTATTCCTCAACACGCCGGGCGAGAACCGGGCCTGGCGGGAGGATCACAAATCCTGGTTCCAGGCCGAGTTCTACAAGGCCCAGCGGCGCAAGCTCGGCGTGCTGATGGACGGGGACAAACCGGCCGGCGGGCAATGGAGCTTTGACGAGGACAACCGCAGGAAAGTCCCGAAATCATTACAGGGCGAGGTGCCGCGCCTGCGCCGGCTCACCCCCGACGAGATCGAGGAAGAGGCCCGCCGCTCTGTGCTGGAGGACTTCCCCGACAATCCCGGATCGCTGGACCAGCTCTACTGGCCCACCTCCCATGAAGCGGCCGAAAGCTGGCTCGGCGCCTTCCTCAGTGAGCGGTTCGAGCGGTTCGGCCCCTATGAGGATGCGATTCTCGAAGGCGAGAGCCTGCTCTGGCATTCGGCCATCACGCCGATGCTGAATATCGGGCTGCTGACCCCGAAACTCGTCCTCGATGCGGCAATTTCCTTCATTGAGAACAAGGACATCCCGATGAACTCCGCCGAGGGCTTCATTCGCCAGGTGATTGGCTGGCGGGAGTTCATGCGCGCCACCTATGAAGACCTCGGTGTTCCCATGCGCACCACCAATCACTGGGGCCATACCCGCGCCCTGCCCGCCTCATTCTGGACCGGCGAGACGGGCATCCCGCCCATCGACGACACGATCAAAAGGGTCCTGAAAACAGGGTACTGCCACCATATCGAGCGGCTGATGGTGCTCGGCGGCTTCATGTTCATCTGCGAGACCGACCCGGACGACATCTATCGCTGGTTCATGGAGATGTTCGCCGACTCCTATGACTGGGTGATGGTGCCGAATGCCTATGCGATGAGCCAGAATGCCGATGGCGGACGGATCACGACAAAGCCTTATTTTTCAGGGTCTTCCTATGTCCGGAAGATGAGCAATTGGGGCACGGGCGACTGGTGCGATGTCTGGGACGGGCTCTACTGGCGCTGGATCTGGAAGAACCGCGAACCGCTCGCCGGCAATCCGCGCTGGGCGATGATGGTCTCCATGGCCGAGAAGATGGACGCAGCGAAACGCGACAAACACCTTGAAAACGCAGCGAATTTCCTGCGGGGGTTTCATTAGCCCCACCCCGACCCTCCCCGCATGCGGGGAGGGGGCGGATACGGCGTGGCTCAGTGTGCTGCTTCAAGGCCGGGCCGGCCCTGATCCCCTCCCCTCAGGGGAGGGTCAGGGTGGGGCCAGCACCAGCGCCCGCAGCGTCCGTTGGGACGTGCGGCTTGCTGGTTTTCGATCCCCGCTTCGCGATGGATCGGGCTCAGGGCTGTTTGAAACATCAGTCCGCATGGTGAGCGAAGTCGAACCACGCGGACGGAAGGTCAGCTCGAATCCAGAAAGGCCGGTCCAGCGGCGGTACAATTCGCGTCCGATTCCGGTACGAGAACAGTCCAATTCCGGTATGATTCCAGTCTGGCGCCCAAAGCCGCCAGAAACCCGCCCGGTTCGAGCCGCAGCCACGGCGCACGCGGTGCGAAATTCGTCCAGTCGTCCGGGTCCGGCCGGTCACCAGACAGCTGAAGCGTGACCACCAGCCGCCCGTTTGGCAGCACGGCAACACCCAGCATGCCGACCGGGTTCGCCGCCCGGTAGGCGCGATAGTACCGCTCGAACCGCCAGACTTCGAGGAAGAAGACCGGCCAGTGATAGAGCGGCAGCAAGGCCAGCGTTTCAAGAATCCAGGCGCGGGTCAGCATGCCTGAGATTGGAGCACGGGTTTCAGAGGGGTGGGAAAAATTGGTCTCTCTCCCTTCTCCCATGGAAGAAGGGCCGGGGATGAGGGCTGCAATTTTTCAACCTGCGCGAAGGCGGGTTCACGTCCCAACCATCGTAGCCTTCAACTGCTGACCCCGCTTCCGCGAACTGGGATAGAGGGACGCCAGGCAACTATCGCCAAAAAATCAACAGTCTGATTCTTTTTGAGAAACTTCGATCAACCATCGGAGATAAGACACTGATTGACTGAGAAATAGGACAGCGAAATCCAGAGGAGGCGGCGTCGGCTCTTTTTGATTGTCGGCGTGCCTAAATCCGTGGGCGGCATTAACAAATTCCGCGAACCCTTTGAGCATTCGTTTCGCGGAATCCAATGACCTACCTTCATAGGCGCTCTCGACTCTGGGAGTAAGCTTCCGAATCACATCATTGCTCGCGAGACCTGACACCCCATAGAAATGCTTGAACACGTTTTCAATTGCGTCGAAAGCTTTCCGAACGGCGTCAAGACTTCCTTCGCCGGTCACCTTGATGCTGTTGAATGCCTCTTGGATTGACTGTTTAGCGGCCGAAAACTCAGCGGCTTCAAGAACGGCAATTATGGCCGTTCTCTCACGATCAAACGCCTGATCTATCCGAGGGTGAACAATTCCTTGCTCGTCGATTCGATAGTGAAGATTCTCTTCCTCAAATACCCGCTCAACGAACTTGATCCACAAGTGAGGCTCTTTGGTATAGGGCTTTTTTTGAGCAATCAAAACGGTCGCGATTGTGATGCAATCTAGAATTACCGAGATTTCAGCATCTCTAAACAAATACTCCGTCCCGCCCGGCGGAGAAAGTACGCCGAGCTCTCGCTCGACAAGCATTCTAAAAGAATAGTCGTGATCGCTGAGTTGGTTCCAGTACTGGCGATAAAGACGGCGTCGTGCCTTTTTGGAGTCGCCCGAAGGTGATGGCGGTTCGAGATATATGCGACTGTACAAAGGGGCCTCAATAACACGTCCATCAAATATTAAATGATTCGATTTCGCGCGTGGATAGAATTCACGCTACGTACTATTAGGCTTTGCCAGCAAAGACCATAATTCTTTTGAAAGCGGAGACTGGACAGTGACCCGAAGCGAAACTCGTTAGGGCTGCTTCGTTCCCGACCTGACCCGGTTGGCGAGGGCCTCGTCCACCGCCAGCCTCCTGACCCCCATATCGCGTCTTGAAAGCGGGGTGACAAGGGGCGGAATGCTGATAGGTGAAGGGGCATGCCTAGTCAGACGAACAATTCCGATCTCATCCCGCTCGGCTCGCGCCCCATCGACCGGGCCGGCCATCACCGCTCCGATCCGGCCTGGCTGGCCGAAGCCTTCGCGCGCGACGACGCGCTGGTGCTGATCCTGCAGGGCGGCCTGCCGCTCACCTCCGGCGATGGCGGGCTGGTCTGGCTGGGGCCGGAAGCGGCAAAACTCGCGCCCAAGGCCGAGCCGCTCTTCCTCGGCCTCGACAAGGCCGGCGCGCCGGTCTTCGCGCTGGAAATGCCGGGCGATTTCGATGTGAACACCTCGCTCATCGCCGGCACGGGCGAGTTTGGCGACCTGCGCATGAGCCTGCAGCGCATGCCGGAAATGGACGCCAACCTCGCCTCGACGGCGCGCAGCCTCTTCGAGTGGCACCGCTCGCACCGCTTCTGCGCCAAATGCGGGGCCGAGAGTGAGCGCGCCGAGGCCGGCTGGAAGCGGGTCTGCCCGGACTGCAAGGCCGAGCATTTCCCGCGCACCGACCCGGTGGCGATCATGCTGGCGACCTATGGCGACAAATGCCTGCTGGGCCGCCAGTCCATGTGGCCCAAGGGCATGTGGAGCTGCCTTGCCGGCTTCATCGAGCCGGGCGAGACGCTGGAACAGGGCGCCGCGCGCGAGCTGCATGAGGAAGCGGGCATCCGCTGCGATCCGGGCAAGGCGGAGTATCTCTTCTGCCAGCCCTGGCCCTTCCCCTCCTCGCTGATGATCGGCCTCATCCTGCCGGCCGAGAATGACGACATCACGGTGGACAAGAGCGAGCTGGAATCGGCGCGCTGGATCACGCGGGCCGAAGCGCGCGAGGTGATCGCCGGGACGCATCCGGAGATCAGCGCACCGATGCGCTTTGCTGTCGCCCACCACATCATGAAGGAATGGGCCGAGCGGCCAGACGGCTCCAGCTGAGGCCGGCCTCCCGCCAAAAGAAAAGGCCCGGACGGCGTTTCTGCCGACCGGGCCCCAGTTCCTCTCGCAAGAGAGGACAGGCTCTGTTCTAGAACCGGAAGACGGCCGCCACGGTGAAGGCGTCTGCTTCGGTGTCGTCGATGTCGTAGCGGGTATAGTCGCCGCGGATGCCGAGCGCCGGGGTCAGCATGAACTCGCCGCCAGCGCCGTAGCCGACGCCGCTTTCGGTTGCGCTGTCGGAGCCGCTGAAGCCGCCGCCGGAGACTTCTGCCTCGATCTCGGCCTGGACGAGGCCTGCGCGGGCGTAGAGATTGACGCGCTCACCGAGCGGGACCTGGCCCTTGGCATAGGCGCCGACGAGGTAGTTCAGGCCGACCGAGGCGTTGATGCCGCCGAAGGACGCATCCTCGTCCTGCACGCCGATCAGGGCTTCGCCTTCAAGGGCGAACCACTCGGAGAAGTTGTAGCCGACATGGCCGGCCAGCGCGCCGAGGTCGACGTCGCCGGACACGCCCGGCTCATCCACGTCGATATTGATGAAAGTGTAGCCGGCATCGGCATAGAGCCCCTGGGCAAAGGCCGGGGCGGAGATCGTCGCAAGGGCTGCGAGGGCGATCAGGGATCTGGACATGTAATCCTCCTGTACAAACGCACCTGTCCGGGGTGCGCGGCAGGAGAAGAGCGCTCCGATTGGGGCCGAAAGTGGGCAGCATTTCAGCCAATTGATGAAGAGACAGGCGCGCGGCTTTCGTGCCACAGGGCCGCGCGATCTAACGCAAACGTTAAAGGCCCTGCACGGAGGGGACGTGCAGGGCCTTAGAAGCCGTCAGAGGCGGGGCTGGGTGAGGGGAGGAGGGAGATCGCCCCGCTATTTGAGCACTGCCGGCCAGTTCGTTTCAGCTTGTTCAATGAACGCCGCCTCATTTTGTTCCCAGCGTTCCTGAATTTTTTTATTATAGTTTAGGTAGAGCTTCCCGTCGACGATTTTCCAATAGTCCGGATCGCCCTTGGCCGTGTCGCCCTGGGCGACGGCCCAGGCGCAGTAACCGCCGAATTGCGGCGCGTATTTTTCAGGGTCAGCCTCGAACAGAGCGAGGTTCTCGGCGCTGGCAAAACGGAACTCGGCGCCCTGGTATTCGGTGGAGAATTCCTTCTTGCCTTCAACCGGCTTGCCCTCGGTGAAATAGGCGACCGGGTCATGGCCGCCAACCGCGGTGTTGGAGAAGATGCCGGTATAGACCGGCTTCTTGTCGGCATGGGCCGGGGCGGCGAGGCCAAGCGACAGGACACTCAGGGCGAGTGTTGCGAGCAGTATACGGAACATGGGGGAGTCTTCTTTCTTGTCAGGGTTGGACTGTGTCAGTTGGAATTGGCAGGGACAGCGCCAGGCGATGCGCTCGCGCCGGCATCCGCGCCGCGGCCAGGCAGGAAGGTCGCAGCCAGCCCCTGCCCGATCGCGGCGAGTTCCCTGCGGCGGATCACGATGAGAACGATCGACGTCACCCAGACAGTGCAGGCCATGAAGAACAACCCGCCGCCATCATTGTTCGGATCGATACCGAGCGGCGTCCACAGGTGGAAGTTCACCGCCCCGCTCATCACCGCGAAGGCGACCAGCGCACCCACCGCCTGGAAGCGCCGCAGGGCCGGATGGATGCCGACCAGCAGCAGCGCCGAGGCGACGAGTTCGGCGGAGCCGATCACATACTGGCTGAACAGCCCTGTCGGCGCGAAAAGCCCCGGCGCGCCGAGGCTCGAGGCCCAGGCGTTGAGCTTGCCGAAGATCACCTGCGTCTCCACCGCATTGGTGAACTTGAAGCGAAGGCTGTCGAGAAAGACGAGCGATGCGACAAGCGCGATCGCGTGCGGTAAATAGGTCCGGATCCGGTTCATGGGTGCATCCCCTCTCATCTGATGGCGTGGAGATAGACCCTGTTGCCGTCACGTGCGACGCACGCCTGCGTGAGCGTGCTCACAATCAGGTGATTGACGTTGCGCCGCACGCACCCTCGCGCCCGGGCGTTTCGATCCCTATATTGCGCGGGACGAAATGAGCGGGAGATGGGCATGGACCGGCTGGACGCGATGCGGCTCTTCATACGGGTCGCCGATACGGGAAGTTTTTCCAAGGCAGCCGCCGACCTCGATGTCGGCCAGCCGACGGTGTCGCGGCGCATCCAGGACCTGGAAGCGCAGCTCGGCGCCGACCTCTTCCTGCGCACCACGCGCGCCCTCAGCCTGACCCAGGCCGGCGAGAAGTTCTACACCCGCGCCCGCGCCATCCTGGAAGACTTCGAACAGGCCGAAGCCGAGGTGCGCGGCCTCGACAATGAGCCTTACGGCCAGCTGCGCATCACGGTGCCGCACTCGCTGGCGCGGGTGGTGATCGCCCCGGCGCTGGCCAGCTTCCTGCGGCGCTATCCAGAGCTCTCCATCGATGTGATCTCCGACGACACCTATACTGACATCGTCCAGGAGGGCATCGATCTCGCCTTCCGGCTGGGCGAACTGGCCGATTCTAGCCTGATGGCCAAGCGCATCGCCCTCAGCCCGCGCAAGCTGTGGGCCTCAGCGATCTATGCCGCGCAGATGTCGGCGCTGGAGAGCCCCGCCGACCTGCCATCCGAGGACGCGCTGCATCTTCGCCACCGCTCCAGCAGCGCCCAGCACTGGGTGATGACGCATACCGAAAAGGGTAACCGGATCGACCTGCGCGTCGATGGCCGCTTCCGCGCCTCGTCCGGCGACATGCTGATCCAGGCCGCACAGGACGGGCTCGGCTACATCCTCGCGCCGGACTGGCTGGTCTGCGAGAAAGTCCGCGCGGGCAATCTCGTCCGCCTTCTGCCGGACTGGGAATCCGATGCCCTGCCGCTGCACGTCGTCTGGTCCGGCGGCAAGCTGAAAGGCAAGGCCCGCCTCCTGGCCGACCACATCGCCGAAGCGATGAAGGCGCAGGAGCTGCAAGAGGAAAAGGCGGCCTGAGCGCAGCGCTCAAGGCACCGCCCGCGGCCGTCCGTTGGCTTCCCTGAGGAGTTCGCAGGCCAGCTTGAAGCTGACCGGCTTTCCAAGCAGGAAGCCCTGACCGTACTCCACGCCGAGCGCCTTGAGCGCCGTGAACTCTTCAGGGGTCTCGATGCCTTCGGCAAGAATGGCGCAATTGGTTTCCCGGCCGAACTGGCTGAGCGCCGCAATCATCGCGCGTGAGGCCGGCGAGGCCTCCAGCCCTGAAACCAGCGAGCGATCCAGCTTGATGAGGTCGGCCCTCATCCCGATGATATGCTGCAGGCTGGCCCAGCCCGACCCGGCATCGTCGACCGCGATGCGCACGCCCATCGGGCCGAGCGGTGCAAGCGCATCGCGCACAGCCTGGTAGTCCGTCACCCGGACACGCTCTGTGAGCTCGATCACCAGCCGGCTGATATCGTAGTCGATCAGCGTATCCAGAAAGCGCGGGTCGAGAATCGTCGTGGGCGAGACATTGATCGACAGGCGTATCTCAGGCGGGAAGGCATCGATGCCGGCCAGCGCGAACTGAATGAGGGCCAGTTCGAGGTCGGCAAGCATCCCGACCGAGCCGGCCTCCTCGAACCAGCTCTTCGGGGCACGGGCCGGGTCTGCCGAAAAACGGGCCAGGCACTCGAAACCGAATATCTTTCCGGAGCCGATATTCCAGAGCGGCTGGTAGACCATGGAGAATTGCCGGCGCTCGATGACGCGGGCGACCTTCTTTTCGGTCAGGGCTGCCTGCCTCGCCAGCGCCCGCTTCTGCTCCAGCTGGGCCCCGGCAATATCGGCAAACATGCGGGCGGTGCCAAGGTCGCGGGCGGTCAGGGACGGGTTGGCGACGGGATCGAGACAGCACAGCAGGCCGATGACCTCCCCCTCCCGCGAGAGGATGGGAACGCTCAGGAACGCCCCGACCGGTATGGCATGGGTGATCTGCAGGTCGCGCGTCAGCGGATGGCACGCAGCATCCGGCAACAGGGCCGGGATGCGGCTTTCGAGGGCATACCGGCAGTAGACCTCATTGGCCGGGCGAACGTCGCCCGGCTTCAGCAGGGCCTCATAGCCCGGCGCATCGACATACAGGATATGGCTTTCGTCGCGCTCCAGCCTGGAGATGTAAGCCACGCTCATTCCCAGATGGCGGCGCGCGGCCTTCAGAGCCGACTGGATGATCGTATCGGCATCGGCACCTGGCGGCTGGGAGTCAGATGTTAAGGCCTGGCCAGAGCTTGCGAGGGGCATACCCGGCGCTCCACGAACAATTTCAGTCAATCCCACAGACAAGAGACTCAAACTCCACTTGATCAATACAATTTCTATTTTTCAAAGAATCGATGATATACTTGTATAATGAAGTATTCATTGATCTCTGGAAGGCCACCCTGTGCCAGGCGCCATTTAAGGATCGTTGATCCAAACGTTCAAATTTGCTTTAAATTTTTTATACTTACAAAATACAGGGCTTTGTATTCTTTGTATATTTTGTAACTTGACGCTGACCGGCATCGAAACCTTGAGGCAGTGTCTTGAATTTACTGAAAATTGAATCCGGCCCGGTCGAAGACGATGCGGAACCGGTCCATCCGGTCCCATTTCGTTCCAATGTCAGATGCAGATGACGAGGGCTGTGGAAAAATATGAAAATGGCCTCGCGCCGATTTCGCGAGGCCATTTCCGAAGGACACAGGTCTGTCTTTAGCGGCGCAGGCGCGGCCGGCTATTCTTCCGCTTTCACGTCCTCGATCCACTGGTCGACGCGGCGCTCGAGGATTTCCAGCGGCAGCGCGCCGCCGCCAAGGATGGTGTCGTGGAAGCCCTTGATGTCGAACTTGTCGCCAAGCGCTTCGCGGGCGTGCTCACGCAGCTCCAGGATCTTGATCATGCCGATCTTGTAGGCCGTCGCCTGGCCCGGCATCACGATATAGCGCTGGATTTCCGAGCGGGCCTGCTGGTCTGTGACAGCGGCATTCTCGGTGAAATATTCCCAGGCCTCTTCCTCGGTCCAGCCCTTGGAATGCAGGCCGGTATCGACGACAAGGCGGATGGCGCGCCAGATTTCAGAGCCGAGCCGGCCGAATTCCGACAGTGGGTCCTCGAAGGTGCCCGGCATTTCGCTGGCGAGCTTTTCCGAATAGAGGCCCCAGCCTTCCGAATAGGCGGTGAAACCGGCCTGGGTGCGGAATTGCGGGATGTCCTGAAGCTCCTGCGCGATGGAGATCTGCATGTGGTGGCCCGGAAGCCCTTCATGATAGGCGATCACTTCCAGCTCCCGCTTCGGCATGGAAGTCATGTCCGAGAGGTGGGCGTAATAGGTGCCCGGGCGCGAGCCGTCCGGCGTGCCGGGATAGTAGTGCTGGGCCGCGCCATCCTGCTCGCGGAAGGGCTCGACGCGCTTCACGACGAGGTCTGCCTTGGGCAGGATGCCGAAATAGTCCGGCAGCTGGCCCTCGATATTGTCGATGGCGGCCGTCGCGTCGGCGATATACTGCTCGGCGCCCGCATCGGTGTTCTCATAATAGAGGTCCCGATTGTCCTTGGTCTCGCGCAGGAAGACGAAGAATTCCTGCAGCGTGCCGTCGAAGCCGTATTCCTCTTTCACCGCTTCCATCTGCGCATGCAGGCGCTCGACTTCATCGAGGCCGATCTGGTGAATCTCCTCGGCGGTAAGGTCCGTCGTGGTCGACACCTTCAGGCGGTAGTCGTAATAGGCCGCACCATTGGGCTGGGTCGTGCCGACGCCGGTCGGATTGGCCGGGGCGTTGGGCAGTTCGCTTTCCGCCCAGTCGATGATCGCCTGGTAACCGGGCTGGAAGACGTCGACGAGCGCTGCACGGGCATCGGTGCGTAGCGTCTCGGCCTGCGCCTCGTCGATCTCGCCGGCTTCGAGGAGGTTGGAGATCTCCATCTCGATATCGGCCCAGATGTCGGAGGGCTCGCCATCGGTGAACGGCGCGCCGGTGATGATCTTCCGCGACTGGTCGATCACCCCTTCCAGCGCAAAGTCCGGCGTGGCGACGCCGCGGCTGGCCGCTTCCTTGGCAATAGTGAGAAGCTGCTCGCCGGCCCGGCCACTCTCGCGGATCCGGGAAATATAGGCTTCCATGTCGTCGAGATTGTCGACGCGGTGGAACTGGATCAGGAAGGTCGCAAGGAAGGATTGCGGGCCATTCATCTGGTCGAAGGTGTAGCCGTTATAGAAGTATTGCAGGCCTTCCTCGGCCAGCTCGGCCTGGTATTTCCAGATGTCCCAGGAATTCTTCGCTTCCGGCGTCAGCTTGTCATAGTCGAAGGTCGATTCCATCTCGGCGACGCTTGCCAGTTGCCAGTCGACCTGTTCCTTCTGGGCCTCGTAGGACATGTCGTCGATCTCGCCGTACCGGTCCTTGCGACCAAGGAAGGTGAGCTGGATCGGGCTCATCATCACCTGTTCTTCGTACTTCTCGTCAAACCAGGCGTTCAGCTTCTGCGTCTCGGTCTGTTCGGCCGTTTCGCTTTCGCCGGCCGGGGCGGACGCTTCGGGTGTTCCGCCGGGCGGGTTCGCCGCCGGGTCGGGCTCGCCGCAACCGGCAAGTAGCAAGGCAAGAGCGAGGGCAGACAGGCTGACGCGCATGGGAATCTCCAAGAAGCTTATCGAATATCGCTAAAAAGCAGGAAATTCGCCATCACGCAAGGCGCGTGAAACATTTTGCCCGTAATCGGTCAGGCGTCAGGCATAACGTGTCCGAAGCATGGTCCAGACGGCCCGCAGGCCGCAGGCGGCCGCGCCTTCGGGGCGTCCATACTTCGACTGGCGCCAGCCCCAGACATCGAGATGGACCCAGCGCTCGGCCTCGACGAACTGCTTCAGGAACACCGCGGCCGTGATCGAGCCGGCAAACGCGCCGCCGGCATTCTGGATATCGGCAATGTCGGATTTCAGCATCGACTTGTAGGGCATCCAGATCGGCATGCGCCACACCGGGTCACCGGAAACGGCCGACGCAGCGTTGATCGCATCGGCCACGTCGCCATCATCGGTATAGAAGGGCGCAAGGTCCGGCCCGACAGCCACGCGCGCGGCCCCGGTCAGCGTGGCGAAATCGATCAGCAGGTCCGGTGAGCCTTCGCAGGCGCGCGCCAGGGCATCGCCGAGGATGAGCCGGCCTTCGGCATCGGTGTTGTCGATCTCGACCGTGATACCCTTGCGCGTGGAAAGCACGTCGCCAGGGCGGAAGGCCGTGCCCGAAATGGAATTCTCGACCGTCGGCACATAGAGCTTCAGGCGCACCGGCAGCTTCGAATCCATGACCAGCTTGGCCAGCGCGATGACATGCGCCGAGCCGCCCATATCCTTCTTCATCAGGCGCATATAGTTGCCGGTCTTGAGGTTGAGCCCGCCCGTGTCGAAGGCAACGCCCTTGCCGACAAGCGCGAGCTCGGGATGGTCCGGATTGCCCCAGGAAAGCTCGATGAAACGCGGGGCTTCCGGACCGGCGCGGCCCACCGCATGGACCATGGGATAGTTCGCGGCCAGCAGGTCCTCGCCCACGGTCACTTCGATATCGGCCTGGTATTGCTCGGCCATCTGGCGGACGATCTCTTCAATCGAGGCCGGGCCCATATGCTGGGCCGGGGTGTTGATCATGTCCCGCAGGAGCGCGATTGCGTCAGCCTCGCGGGCGAGCGCGCCTGCATCCTCGTCGTCGCCGATGACAAGACGGGGCGGCGCCGACTTGTCTTTCAGGTAGCGGTCGAACCGGTAGGCGCCATCGGCCCAGCCCGCTGCGATATGCGCGAGCGGCAGGCCAGCGTCGCGGGCAATCTTGTAGTCGCCCTCCGGCAGCTTTGCCGCCAGCGGCGCGACACCCAGCGCGTCATTCGCCTCGCCGAGGCCGAACAGGACATGCGAGAGCTTGCCCGCCTCATCGGCCATGAACACCGTCTCGCCGGCCTTGGCCTTGAACCCGGTCGCACGCGCCAGGGCTTTCAGGCCCGGCGGGATCTCATGCTCGGCCTCATCCCAGTTCAGCGGGCGGACAAGATGGACGGCAGCGGCATCGCTGGCGGCGGCGGTGAAAGCTTTGTGCATGGGTTGGAAAGTATCCCTTGGCTGTAAACAGTTAAGCGAATGCGTTGTTTTGTTAACTGATCCTTGACCCTGACGGGCGCAAGGTCGCGGCTGGTGAAACTCACGCCGGAGCCGACCGAATGTCCAGAGCAAAAGCTATCGCCTTCGCCCTGCCGCTGCTTTCAGCCTCGCTGGTCGCAGCCTGCGCGAGCGCGGGTGGTGCGGACAAGGCTGAGACCGAACAGGCCATCGAAGCGGCCATGGCCGAGGAACTCGCCCCGGCAACTCCTGAGGAAATCGAGGCCGCCCGGCGCGCTGATCCCCTGACCAAAGCGAATTTCTGGGGCAAGGAGTTCCGCAAGGATCCGACAAAACTCGATGTGACCGTGGAGTTCATGCAGGCGCTGCGCGAGATCGGCAGCCATGAACGCGCCATCGAGATCGGCTCCAAGACCCTGCCGATCCATCCCGAATCCGCCGAGCTGCACATCGTGATGGCCCGCGCCCTGATGAGCGAGAACCGCCCGGCCGAAGCGGCCGACTTCTACTACCGCGCCGCCGCCATCGCGCCGGATAATGCCGATGCCTATGGCGGGCTCGGCCTCGCGCTTGACCAGATGGAGCGCCATGAAGACGCCCAGGCCTCCTATGAGCAGGCGCTCAGGATCCAGCCGGGCCGCGTGTCGACGCTGGCCAATTACGGCCTGTCGCTCGCGCTCACCGGCAATCTCAACGGCGCCGAGGCGAAGCTGCGCGCCGCGGCCTCCTCACCGGACGCGACCGCGCGCGTGCGCCAGAACCTCGCCCTCGTGCTTGGCCTGCAGGGCAAGTTCGACGAGGCAAGGCAGGTCGATCCGGCCGCGCCGGATGCCACCGTCGAGCAGAACATGCAGACGTTGAAATCCATGCTCTCGCCGCTACGCGACTATGGCGCGCTGCGCGAAGAAGATGGTGGCGGCGCGGCCTGGCCTGAGGAAGTCGATGCGCCGGCCCAGGAAGAAGCGGCCAGCCCGCCCAAGCTGCGCGGCTCGCTCGGCGGGGACTGAGCGCAGCAACAGGCTTTGCGGCCTGCGGCCTGCGGCGCTGACGCACCGATCAGCTGCCCGGCTGGTTCATTTCCGTATATTTGATGTAGGCCGGGCCGAGGACGACCAGGAACAGGACCGGCAGGAAGAACAGGATCATCGGCACGGTCAGCTTGGCTGGCAGCGCGGCGGCCTTCTTCTCGGCTTCGGACATGCGCATGTCGCGGTTTTCCTTGGCCATGACGCGCAGCGCATCGCCCAGCGGCGTGCCGTAGCGCTCGGCCTGCATGAGCGCCATACAGACCGATTTCACGCCCTCATGGCCCGTCCGCTTGGCGAGGTTCTCATAGGCCTGGCGCCGCTCCTGCAGGTAGGCGAGCTCCGCCGTGGTGAGCTGGAATTCCTCGGCCAGTTCCGGCGAGGCCGGGCCGATCTCGGCGCCCACCTTGGCGAAACCAAGCTCGATCGACATGCCCGACTCCACGCAGATGAGCAGCATGTCGAGCGCATCCGGGAAGGCGCGCATGATCGATTGCTGGCGCTTGGAGGCCATGTTGGAAATGTAGAGGTTCGGCGCATAGAAACCGGCAGCCGCGCCGAACACGACAGAGCCCATCTTCATCTGCGGCGACAGGCCGTGATCATTGATCAGGAAGATGTAGGTGAACACGCCGAGCGCGCCGAAGAAGGGCAGCGCGAAGCGGCAGAAATAGAAGATCGACAGCGGGCGCGGCCCCCTCAGGCCAGCCTGCACCAGCTTGGCCTGGATGTTCGGGTCTTCCAGCATCTTCTGCAGGTTCAGCTTGCCCGTGATCTGGCTGATCGCGCCAGTGTCCTCGCGCTTCAGGCCTTTCTTTTCCAGGGCCTCGCGGCTGGCCCGGCGCAGTTTTTCGCGCTGCGTGGTGACCTGCTTCAGCCGGGTTTCGAGCTTGTCGCCCTTGAGCATCGGCATGGCGACAGAGACGATGGTCGCGAACATGGCAACCGCCGCCAGCATGGAGGCCAGCGTACCGGGGTTTCCGAGGGATTCTGCAAAGGCTTCCATGCGCTCCCCTCCCCCTAGATATCGAAGTTGATCATGCGGCGCATGACGGTCACGCCGGTGAACATGAGGCCCGCGCCCATGAACAGGATCATGTGGCCGGTCGGCTTGAGGAAGAGCTCCATGATGTAGCTCGGTGTCGTCAGGTAGACCATGAAGCCGACCGCGAAAGGCAGCGAGGCGATGATGCCGGCCGATGCCTTGGCTTCCGAGGACATCGCCTTGATCTTCTCGCGCATCATCTTGCGCTGGCGGATCACCGCCGAGAGGTTGCCGAGGGCTTCAGACAGGTTACCGCCGGACTTGGACTGGATCGTCAGCACAATGACGAAGAAGTTCACTTCCGGCAGCGGCACGCGCTTGTAGAATTGCTGCAGGGCACGATCCGTGGTCATGCCCATCTGGATATTGTCGGTCAGGTTCTTGAACTCGGTGCCGAGCGGGGCCGGGCTTTCGGCGGCGATGATGCGCAGACACTCCGTAAGCGGAAGACCTGATTTCACACCGCGAACAATGATGTCGATGGCGTCGGCAAACTGCGCGGTCATCTTCTTGTGGCGCATCTGGGTCATGAAGCCGAGCAGCCAGCGCGGGACACCGAGGAAGCCGGCAAAACCGGCCGCGATGACCATGGCCGGGCGCGACTTGATTTCGAAACCGGCAACCGGCGGCGGGCCTTCGGCCCCGGACAGGAAGGTCAGCGCGGCGAGCAACAGGCCCAGCACGGCGGAGAAGATCCAGAACATCTCCGGCTTCACGTCGAGGCCGGCCTGGACAAGCTTGGCGCGGATATCCTGCGGCATCAGCGATTTGCGGCGCGCCTCGTCCTGCTGGCGCAGCTTCTTGAGCATCTGCTGTGTCTGACGCCGGCGCTGGGAATTGACATCCTGTTCAGCGCCGCCGCCGCGCCCATTGCCCTTGCGGCCTTCCTTGATCTGCTTTGCGCGCTTCGAGGCCGCCCCGCCTTCATCGCCGGTCAGGGCCAGGCCGAGCCCGGCCAGGGCCAGGAAAGCCAGCCCGCCGACGACGTAGATCATGAGGTTCCCATCCATCGCGCCGCTCCTAGTCCAGCGAATCGATGGCTTTGGCGAGGTCCTTCTCGAGGCCGAAATAGGCTGCGCGCTCCCAGAAGCGCGGGCGGCCAATGCCGGTACCCCGGTGGCGGCCGAGCACCTTGCCGTTCTCGTCCTCGCCTTCCATTTCGTATTTCAGCACGTCCTGCAGGATGATCGTGTCACCTTCCAGGCCCATGACCTCGGTGATCTGCATGATCCGGCGCGAACCGTCACGAAGGCGCGAGGCCTGGACCACGACATCGATCGAGCCGACAATCATTTCACGGATGGTTTTCGCAGGCAGCGAGAAGCCGCCCATGGTGATCATGGATTCGACCCGGCTGAGCGCTTCGCGCGGCGTGTTGGCGTGCAGCGTGCCCATCGAGCCGTCGTGACCGGTGTTCATGGCCTGCAGGAGGTCGAACGCCTCCGGACCACGGACCTCGCCGACGATGATCCGTTCAGGACGCATCCGCAGGCAGTTCTTGACCAGGTCGCGCATGGAGATCTCGCCCGAGCCTTCAATGTTCGGCGGGCGCGTCTCAAGGCGCACCACGTGCGGCTGCTGCAGCTGGAGTTCGGCGGAGTCTTCGCAGGTGATGACGCGCTCTGTCGGATCGATGAAGCCGGTCAGGCAGTTGAGCAGCGTCGTCTTACCCGAGCCGGTACCGCCGGAAATCAGGACGTTGCAGCGCGAATGGCCGATGATACGCAGGATTTCTGCGCCAGGCTCGGAGATGGACCCGAAATTCACGAGGTCCTTGAGGCGCAGCTTGTCCTTCTTGAACTTACGAATGGTGAGCGTCGGCCCGTCAATCGCGAGCGGCGGGGCGATGACGTTCACACGCGAGCCGTCCAGCAGGCGCGCGTCACAGATGGGCGAGCTTTCATCGACGCGGCGGCCGACCTGCGAGACGATCCGCTGACAGATGTTCATCAGCTGCGCATTGTCGCGGAAGCGGATGTTCGTGCGCTCGATCTTGCCGTTGACTTCGATGTAGGTGGTGTCGGCACCATTGACCATGATATCGGCGATGTCGTCGCGGGCGAGCAGCGGCTCCAGCGGACCGTAGCCGAGCACGTCGTTACAGATATCGTCGAGCAGGTGTTCCTGCTCGGAAATCGACATCACGACATTCTTGATGCTGATGATCTCGACAACGATGTCGCGAATTTCCTCGCGCGCGCTCTCGGCGTCGAGCTGGGCCAGCTGGCCGAGGTCGATCGTGTCGATCAGGGCGTTGAAGATGGTCGTCTTTGTCGCGTAATACTCTTCCGAGCGCGTATCGACCTTGTGAACCTTCTCCGTCTTCATGTCCGGCGGCGGCTTCAGCGTAACAGGCTTGCTCCCGCCAGCCGGCTTCTGACCGCCCGGTTTCTGGCCACCCGGCAAGGGCGGCTTCTTGGCAGCGGCCGGCGCCGCTGGTGCGGGCTTGGCCGGCGCAGCAGGGCGGTTGGCAGCAGGTGCAGCCGGTCGCGCCGCCGGAGCGGGCTGGGTCACGGTTGCTGAACGTTTGCCAAAGGACATGTGGATTCCCTAACGGGCCTTACTTTCCGAGAAGTTTCTTCAGGAGGGATTTCTTGGGCTGCTGCGTCTCACGGCCGGACAGCAGCGAGGCGAGATGGTCGATGGCCTGCGAGGGCTTGGCCTGCGGATCGGTCTCCGAGATCATCTGGCCCTTGTTCGACGCGGTGCCAAACAGCTGCGGGTCGAAGGGCAGGATGATGTCCGGCTCGACCTCGATGGCGGCGGCAAAGTCCTTGACCGGAATTTCCGGACGCTTGGGCACGCCGGCCATGTTGAGGATCAGGCGCGGGGGATTGTCGTTCGGCCGCTGCGCCTTCAGCTGGTCGACCATGTTCTTGCCGTTGCGCAGGGAGGCGAGATCGGGCTGGCAGACAAGGATCACCTCGTCGGAGGTCACCAGCGTATTGTAGATCCACTCATTCCAGCCATGCGGCAGGTCCAGCACGACAAACGGCATCAGGCGGCGAACGCCCTCGATCACCATCGAATAGGAACTCGGATCGATGTCCATGAGCTGGTTCACGCTGGCCGGCGCGGTGAACAGGGACAGCCGGTCGGTCGCTTTGGCGAGCAGGCGCGAAATCACCGCATCATCGGTCCGGTCCGGCGAGAGCAGCGCGTCGGCGACGGTCTGCTGGGTCTCGTGATTGAAGTCGAGCGAGGTCGTACCGAAGGAGAGGTCGAGGTCGACCAGCGAGGTGTTCACCATCGCATTCTCAGCCAGCGCCCAGGCCAGATTGTGTGCAATCGTCGAGGCGCCGACGCCGCCCTTGGCGCCGATGACGGAGATCGACTTGCCGACAAACGGCGCATCCGGGTCGGAGAACAGGTTGGAAATCGACCGGACCAGCTGCACCGGCTCGATCGGCGGGACGAGATATTCGCTGACACCGCGCGCAACGAGCTGGCGGTAGAGGGCGATGTCATTGGTCGCACCGATGACCATGACCTGCACGCCTTCATCGCAATGGCCGGCAAGTTCGTCGATCTGCTGGATCATCTTCGCGGCATGCGCAGACGACTCGACGATCAGCAGGTTCGGCGTCGGATTTTGCGCGAGGTGCTCGATCGCGGCCGGAATCCCGCCGGGATAGGCGTCCAGCGTCGCATTGATCATGCGCCGGTCATTCGCCACCCGTTCAATCGTCTGGCGAGTCTCGTCGGTTTCGAAGAAGGCCAGGGCTGCAATCGCCGGAATCGCCCGGTCGCCGCCCTGATAGGCATCCATTGGCGGGACGACGACTTCGCCGGGCTCGACATCCTTGTACGGCGCATCGACCGGGCCGGTGAGCTGGTCGATCAGCCCCGGATCGGCGCTGTCTTCGCCGGTGTCGTCGAAGTCGAGGCCGAATTCCTCGTCGAAAAGTGCGTTTTCGTTGCTCATCGGCGTATCCCTAAAAACACTCCGTACTAGTTCACTGCCGTCGAGACGGCGCCGGATTCAGACTCGCCACGGGCGGCCGTGGTCGACTCACCGTTGCGGTAAAGCTCAAGCTGGGCCGTCCGGCGGGCAAGGTCGCTCTCGTCCAGCGGCCGCTGGCCAAGCAGGTCCACCGGATCAGCGATCATCGCGGCCATGTTGGCGCGCACCGAGCAGCCAAGCGTTGGCAGGTCGTTGTTCGACGTGGCGTCCGAAAAATCGATGGTCGAGCGCTGCGGGCAGTCCGGCGCAATTGCATCATAGGCCTTGAAGGCCAGGACAATCGGCGCGGTGTTGCTGCCGCCGGCATCGTAGGCGCTGCCGCGGATTTCCTCGTAGTCGACGCCGGCTGACCAGGCGATCTCGCGCGCCTCGGCAACCGCCTTCACGGCGAGTTCCTCATTGCCGTGGTTCTTTGGCAGCGACATGATCAGCGGGCCGTGGCCGCGGCTGATATAATCCCTGACAAAGGCCTGGATCTTGGCCTTTTCCTCAAGCCGCAAATGGCTGTCGAGCACGTTCAGTTTGACTTCGAGATAGGCGGTCCGTTCGGCCACCCGGATCTGGTGGCGGTCCAGCGTCGTGCCGGACAGGTATTCGACCGGGACCGGGCCATTCGGCTCGACCGAGCTGCAGCCCGCCAGGAGAATGGCGGATCCGAGCCCGCATGCCACAACAATCTTGTTCAGTGCACGCATGATAAACCCCTACTCCTCGATGAAGCCAACGGGCGCGTTGTAATTCTCGGCGGTCAGCCCCTTGCCGTCCTTGCCGTAGACCGCGTTGACCTTGCCGAAGAAGATCGTGCGCGGGTCGGAGGCATTGGCAAAACCGTCCGCAGGCGTACGGAGCCGCCCTTTCTGTGTCGGGTCGACCAGGTAAGGCGTAATCATCACGACCAGTTCGGTTTCCTCGTTCAGGAAGTCGCGCGACTGGAAGAGCGCACCGAGAACCGGCAGCTTCTTCAGGCCGGGCAGCTGGTCGAGAGACTGGCGCGAGCGGCTCTGGATGAGGCCGGCCAGCATCATCGACCCGCCGCTTGGCAGCTCGACCGTGCTCTCGGCGCGGCGCACCGTCAGGGCCGGGATGGTCAGCGTCTGCGCGGTAATGATGTTGCCCTGGTCGTTGACGCCGGCCACGGACTGGCCCTGGAAGGCGCCCTGATTAGTCAGCTCCGAAACCTCGGTCGAGACCTTGAGCGAAATGCGCCCTTCCGACAGCACGAGCGGCGTGAAGGCGAGGCCCACACCATAGGGTTTGAACTCAATCGCGATGCGGCCATTATTGTCCTGCCCGACCGGGACCGGGAACTCGCCGCCCGCCAGGAACTTCGCCGCCTCACCGGAAACAGCGGTGATATTGGGCTCTGCCAGCGTACGGACGATACCGATCCGCTCCAGCGCATCGATGGCCGCAGCCGCCGAGGACTGGATGTCGGTCCCGTTGTAATTGGTGTAACCAACCGTCGTCGACAGGCCGCCGAGCGAGCTGCCGGCGACATTGTAGCCATTGGCGCTGGAAACGCCAAAATTGTTCGTGAACGGAAGGCCGGGCGCAAGCGTGGTGTTGCCTGTATTGACGGGCGCGCTGATCCCGTCGCCGGCAACGTCTGCGAACAGCTGCTTTTCGACGAGGTTGGCGAAGTCGCCGAAATTCGTCACGCCCGACAGGTTGATGCCGAGCTGCTTGACGATATTGCGCTGCATTTCGACGATGCGGACTTCCAGCATGACCTGGTCCTTGGCCGCCACCGACAGCATGTTCACCGGCTCAAGATCGCCTGTGTCGCCGGCATAGGCCTTCACCAGGCGGATCACCTGGTCGGACTGCATGAGATTGTCGACTTCGCCGCTGACAACGATGTTGCCGCCAAGGCTCTCCACCTTCACGCGGGAGTCCGGCACATAGCGCGAGATCAGCTTCTCAAGCGAGGCTGTGTCGGCATCGACGATGATTTCGAGGTTGAGGAGCGGGTTGCCCTCACGGTCGAACAGGAAGGCATTGGTCTCGCCTACTTCGACACCGCGGAAGATCAGGCGGCGCGAGGTCTGCACGACGGCGTCGGCAATGGCGGGATTGGTGATCACGACATCGGCGACCGGCCGGTCGAGTTCGATAACGGTCGACTTGTTGAGGCCGAGCTTCATGGTCTGTGAGACATTCGTCTCACCCGGCTCCATCACGGACACGCCCATCAGGTTCTGGGCGGCTGCCGGTTGAATCGCAAGGAAGCAGGCCAAGCCTGCTCCAATCGAAGAGATTGCGTGGCGTACGCGACTCATCAGCTTCCCCCGCCCACACTGCCGTTCTTGAACACTTTCACGCGATTTCCGGCGCCAGAGTCGCCGGTCAGCAACCCGGTCGCCGCAATGGTTGCCCCGTCATTTTCATTGGCATCGGCGACGCTGCGCAGGGCCAGCGAGATCCGGCCGAGCCGGCCCGAATGGGCGAGCAGTTCAGCTTGCTGCGGCTCCAGCTCCAGAGTGGCCGTCGAGCCCGTGAGAACAGACGCGCCGTCCATCTCGCCAAAGATCTGGTCAATGGCGAGGACGCGCGCATTCTCGATCACGGTCTTCGTCAGCGTCGTGTCGGTGGGGCCGCGCTCTGTGAGCACTTCGATTTCATAGGTCAGGATCACATCGACGCGGTCATCGGGCAGGATAAAGCCCGCCGAGGCGGTCTCCGGCGAAATCTCGACAGAGATGGCGCGCATGCCGGGGCGCAGCAGCGCGGCCATGAAGCCGGTCTCGCCCTTCTTGACGATTTTCTGCTGGACAATCGGCTCGCCGGCGAGAAGGGCCGTCTTCACGACGCTGCCGGACAGCTGCTCAATGGCGCCCGGGTCGCTTTCCTGGGTGAAGTAGCCGCCATGTACGGCTTTTTCCGGCCAGTCGGACCACTGGAAATCTTCGGGCGTCAGCAGCGACCCGATGCGTTTGTCGCTTCGCGAAACGAGGACCTTGGTCGACGAAACCTCGACTTCGCGGACAATTTCGACCGGCTTGCCCGTGTTGGTCTGCGGCGAAGGCTGGCTGGACATGTCTCGCACCAGCAAGGCAGCGCCAACAGCAGCAGCAGCGGCCACCAGCAAGATGATCAGACGTATTGGAGACATGAATCCGGCCCTCTGATTCCATCCCGGCGCGTTGAGAAACCGGGAATTCCAGGGCGCAGATTTGCACTTACAGCCTAAGGCATAGTTAACTTCCGAGGGTGGAAATTTCGCTTATCGGCTGGAGTAATGGCGACAGGGGCGCGCAGAGCAGCGCACCGGCGGCAATCGCGACCCCATAAGGCACGCCATTGCCCGGCAGGAGTGTCTCGCGCGCAAAGCCTGGTGCTGCGGTGACCGGAACCAGCCGGCGGGCCAGCATCACGATTACGGCCAGCCCACCCCCCGTTACGGCCATGATGGTCACGAAGGGCATGGCCGCTTCCGGCCCGAGCCAAAGCATGACGCCGGGGATCATTTTCGCGTCTCCCCCGCCAAACGCGCCGACCATGAACAGGATCACCGATATCACGAAGGCGATGCCGCCAGCGGCCAGGTGACCGCCCGCCACGTCCCAACCCGGCGCAACGACGATCACGGCGGGAATGAAAAGAAAGGCGATCAGGGCGTTCAGCCCGTTCGTAATGGTCAGGGATTCAATGTCGCGCAGGGCGGCATAGACGCAAAGTGTCAGGAAAAGGAAACCGAACAGGACGGCGATCAACATGCGGGCACTCTACTCAACTATACTTGAAGGTGAGACTAGCAGCCAAATCTGAAGACTTGCTTGCACCCCCAAAACGACTGAAGCCGCCGGAAGGGTCCGGCGGCTTCGAATCATGTACCCGTGAGGGCATTAGGCTGAAGGTCAGCCTTTATTAGTTGCCGGCGATGGCGCCAGCAACGTCGTTGAAGGTCGTCGCGGTGTTCGTGCCGAGAGCGCCAACAGCGCCGATGATCGCAACAGCGATCAGGGCAGCGATCAGGCCATACTCGATAGCGGTCGCACCAGACTCATTCTTGAAAAGACGTGCAAACTTTTTCATTTGGAGACTCCATCATCATACAGTTTGTTACGTTCCGATTGATTTGGTTTCCCCGGAACAGGTGCGGTTGTATCCAATAGCGCTGAATATCAAGTAAACCTGCTAACAAAATTCATGAATAGTGCAGTGCATTCTGTTAACCAATCACCGGATTGACCCGGGATAGAGCGATTTTTACTTAACGCGGAAACATCTTATAAATATTTAAAGCAGGAAACGGCAGCTCAGGCGTTAGGGATCGCGAAACCTTCTGGCCGCTATCTTCACGCCACGTTTCTAAAGCCACAGGAGAGGCCAAAAATGTCGTTTGCCGCGAAAGCTTCCGGCGTGCTCGTCGCCGGCCTGTTGATGTCTGCTCCGGCGATTGCCCAGCAATACAGTGTCGAAAGCGGCACAACGAAGCCCGTTCGCCTGTCGCGCCCCGCTGCGAGCGTCGTGGTCGGCAACCAGAACATCGCAGATGTCGCAGTCGCCGATCCGCAACTGATCCTGCTCACCGGCAAATCGTTCGGGACCACCAATCTCCTCGTCTTCGATGCCGAGAACAATCTTCTGGTTTCCGCCGACGTCATGGTGACCGCCAATACGGCGAACCTTGTCACGGTAAACCGCGCCGGCGCGAAGTTTACCTATGACTGCGCTAGCGACTGCCGCGACGCACCGGTCATCGGCGACGATCAGGGCCATTTCGGCAAGGCGATCGGCCAGGCCGAGCAGGCCAAGGAGCTGACCGAGCGCCGCTAGGCGCCGCGCGTCCTCACAGACTTGAAAAGGCCGGCTTCATCGCGAAGCCGGCTTTTTTATTGTCCTTGGTCAAATGGATCAGCGCGCGGGGCGGGCGCTGGACGTGGCCGCCATGGCCGGGCTCTTGCGCTCGGCGGCCCGGTCTGCGGCTTCATCGATGCTGGCCGAATAGATCGGCTGGGCCTCTTCGGACAGGCGGCCGACCGCCTCATCCTCGACGCGCCATTCAAAGGCGCTGCCATCCTGGACGGTCACGGTCCAGCCAGCGCCGATGCGGGGGAAGTAGGCTTCACCCTTGGCCATCATGCGGCTGCGGAAGATGGTGCCGTCCGCGCCGCGTACTTCGATCCAGGCAGGCTTCATCGCGACGATCGACATTTCCAGCCCCTCGTCGGGACGCGCGGCCAGCGGCTTTTCGGCAAACAGGCTCTCTTTCGCCGTGTTCACGGCAACGACCCGTTCAGCGACTGACGGCGTCGTGCGGACATCCGCTATCTTGGCGGGCGAAAGCACCATGACGGAGAGGCCAACCGCGACAACAGCGCCGGAAATCGCGGCGACCGGAATGAGATACCGGCCACGCTTGCGCTCGCTGACCGTGACCGAAGACTTCGGAATGGCCGTTGCCAGCGCCTGCTGTTCTTCCATGGGGAAGTCGGCCAGCACCGGCTCGGCATCAATGCCGAGCGCCTTGGCATAGGTCTTCGCCAGCAGGCGCGTGCGCCGCATGTCATAGTCGGAGGGCTGGGTCGTCTGCTCGAGGCTTTCCAGGACACGCCGGTTGACCTTCAGCTCCTTGGCGAAGTCTTCGAGTGTCTTGTTTCGCGCCTCGCGCGCCGCCCGCAAGCGTCCGCCAGCGGTAAAGGAATCGATCAGGCCAAAATCGGACATGCCCTGCCCGTCTGCAGGCGCTGCTGCAGTTTCCGGATCATGGTTATGTTCTTCGTCGCCGCTCATCTTGGGCGTCCAATGGCCTTGGGTTTGTTGTCAGCTGAAATGTTGCAGGGATCATACCACAGTCTGGCAGAGTCCAAACGACAGAATTCAGCTGTCGGATACTGCTATTTCCTGTAACGCTGTCAAAGCTAACACTTCGTTACGGAACGTCCCGTTCGAGGCGTGAAGCGCTTCGCGGAAACGCGGCTCGAAGGCGCTGAGATCGACAGACCGCAGCATGCGTTTCACCGGCCCTATACCAGCCGCCGGCATCGACAGCTTGCGATAGCCAAGCCCGATCAGGCAGAGCGCCTCGACCGGCCGCGAGGCCACTTCCCCGCAGACCGAGACCGGGATGTCCAGACGCTCGCATTCATTCCTGATGAATTCCAGGAACCGCATGACCGGCCGGCTGACGACGTCGTAGCGTTCGGCCACGCTCGGCACCATGCGGTCGGCCGCGTTGAAGAATTGCAGAAGGTCATTGGTGCCGACCGAGATGAAATCCACCTCCCCGGCGACATCGTCCAGCCCGTAGGCAAAGGCAGGCGCCTCCAGCATTGCGCCGACGCGCAGCTCGCTCGGCTCCGGATGGCCACGCGCCCGGCTCCATTCGATCTCGTCCATCAGCAGCGCCTTAGCCTCGAAGAACTCCTCGGCAATGGTCACCATCGGGAACATGACCGAGAGCGGCCCGCCATCGGCGGCGCGCACGAGCGCCCGCAGCTGGCGGCGGAACAGGCCCGGCCGATCCAGCGCAAAGCGGATCGAGCGCCAGCCGAGCGCCGGGTTCTCTTCCAGGTCCGCAGACGCATTCGGCAGGAGCTTGTCGCCGCCAAGGTCGAGCGTGCGGAAATGGACCGGCTTCGAGCCGGCAAAGTCGAGCACGCTGCGATAGAGCGCGATCTGGGCGTCGATCCTGGGCAGCGTATCGGAAACCAGGAACTGGAACTCGGTCCGGAACAGGCCGATCCCGTCAGCGCCGGTCTTGGCCATGGAATCGAGGTCGATGGCGAGACCCGCATTCAGCATCAGCGAAATATCGGTGCCGTCACGTGTGCGCGAGGGCTGCTCACGCAGCGCCTGGAAGGCCGCCTGACGCTCTGTGCGCAACAGGCGCCGCGACTCATAGGCGGCCAGCAAATCCTCATCCGGGCGGATATGCAGCGTGCCCTGTTCGGCATCGACAATGACCGGGTCACCGGGCGCGATGATGGCGCCGAGCGCGCCAACGCCGCCGATGGTCGGAATGCCGAGCGCGCGCGCAACGATTGCCGTATGGCTCGTCGGGGCGACTTCCTCGAGCACGATCGCCGCGAGGCCGGAGTCGCGGTATTCGAGCAGTTCGGCCGGGCCGAGACGCCGGGCAATCAGGACATCGCTCTGGGCCTCGGCCTCCTCGCCATTGCCGCCATTGGCGGCCCCATCATGCCCCGCAAGGATACGCAGGAGACGATTGTCGAGGTCTTCAAGGTCGTGCAGGCGCTCGCGCAGATACGGATCATGCGCGTTTTCGAGCTTGACCTTGTGCTCGCGCCGCGAGCGGTCGACCGCCGCCTCGGCCGACAGGCCCGACTTCACGGTCTCTTCCAGGCGCATCGCCCAGACCGGATCGCTGGCGAGCATCTTGAAGGCCTCGAGCACTTCACGCGGCTCGCCGAAGATCGCGCTGACATCGCTGGCCAGCATCTTGTCGAGCGATTCCTTGAGCGTTGTCAGGGCCCGGCGCAGGCGGCTGACTTCGGCTTCGGGGTCCTCTGTGAAATAGCGGGCCGGCGAGACGACCGGGTCATGCAGCTTGGCCATGCCCATGCCGAGACCGTCGCAAAGGATCCGGCCCTTGAGATTGACCGCCCGCGATTCGCGCTGGACAGCACCCGGCCCGCTGGTCGGCGCTTCAGCAGCGACCACTTCCGCCAGCACCATGGCGATGGTCTGCAGGCTGTCGATCTCGTCTTCCTCATAGATCCGCTCGGTCCGGTTCTGCACGGTGAGGACGCCGATTACGCGGCCGCCGCGCAGGATCGGCACACCGAGAAAGGCGTGATACGGGTCCTCGCCCGTCTCCGGACGGTAGGAGAAGGCCGGATGACGCGGCGCATCCTGGATCGAGAGCGGTTCGCCCGACAGCGCAATCTGGCCGACAAGGCCCTCGTCGAGCGCGAGGCGCGTCTGGTGGACGGCGCTGACACTCAGGCCTTCGGTGGCCACGAGCTCCAGCTCGTCGCTTTCGGTGCGCTTGTAGATCGAGCACACGTCCGCAACCATCGTGCCCGCAATAAGGGTCACGACCTTCTGCAGGCGCGTATCGGCTTCCATGTCGCCCGCCATCACTTCGCGGAGACGGTTGATCAGGAGCCTGGGGACGGAAAAGGACTGGGGCATGGCTCGATGCCCGCAATTGGCCGGTCAGCCTATACGGCGTCAAGCCCGAATGCGGTGTGAAGGGCGCGAACGGCCAGTTCCGTATAGGCCGCATCGATCAGGACCGAAATCTTGATTTCAGAGGTCGAGATCACGTCGATATTGATGCCCTTCTTGTAGAGCGCATCGAACATCGTGCCGGCAACGCCGGTATGGCTCTTCATGCCGACACCGATCACCGAAACCTTGGCCACATCGCGCGAGACGGTGAGGCTCTCGAAACCGATATCCGCCTTGTGAGCGAGCAGGAGCTGCTCGGCTTTTGCGCTGTCACCGCTGGTGCAGGTGAACACCATGTTGGCGCGCTCCGGCCCGCGGGCATTGGCCTGGACGATCATGTCAACGTTGACGCCCGCCTCGGCCAGCATCGAGAAGATGCGCGCCGAAACGCCGGGCTTGTCTTCGACCCCGTACAGCGTCACCTTCGCCTCGTCGCGTGAATAGGTCACCCCGTTGACGACTTGCTTTTCCACGATCTCATCCTCACTGCAGACATAGGTGCCCTGATTGGTCTCGCCGGGCGCGGCGAAGCTTGAGAGCACACGAACCCTGACCTGATGGTTCATGGCCATTTCGACAGACCGCGTCTGGAGGACCTTTGCCCCCAGCGAAGCCATTTCGAGCATTTCTTCATAAGAGACTTTTTCCAGCCGGCGCGCCTGCGGCACGATCCGCGGATCGGTCGTGTAGACGCCGTCGACGTCGGTGTAGATATCGCAGCTGTCGGCGCCCAGCGCCGCGGCCACGGCCACCGCGCTCGTATCCGAACCGCCCCGGCCGAGCGTTGAGACGCGGCCTTCGTCCGTCACGCCCTGGAAACCGGCGATCACGGCGATCTCGCCGCTGTCGACAGCATCCTGCAGGCCGGAATTCTCGAACCCCATGATGCGGGCACTGCCATGCGCGGCGCTGGTTTTCATCGCCAGCTGCCAGCCGAGCCAGCTGCGCGCCTTCAGGCCGCGCTTGCGCAGCGCCAGGGCGAGAAGGCCGCTGGTGACCTGTTCACCGGAGGAGACGACGACGTCATATTCATCGTCGAAATCGGGGCCAGTCACCGTCTCGCCGGCGGCCCCGCGGGCAAAGCCAACAAGCTTGTTGGTCTCGCCCGCCATGGCCGAAACGATCACGGCGAGATGCTCGCCCCGCTCCGCGCGCCAGGCGACAATGTCAGCCACGTGCGCGATGCGGTCGAGGTCTGCGACCGATGTTCCACCGAATTTTAGGACCGTGCGCTGCATTGCCTCGCTGCCAAGCCTTCCCATTTAAAGCATCAGAGAATTCGCGCGCCTCTTTAAGCGGGTCGCGGCGTTTGCGCAAACAGGTTTGCTAAAGATATGGAAAAAATAGCAGAGAACCGGCAAAATATGCCCCAAACCCCCAGCATTGATCCGGAGGAAGTGGCGAAATTTTCCGCCATGGCCGCCGAATGGTGGGACCCGAAGGGCAAATTCGCGCCGCTGCACAAGTTCAACCCGGTCCGGCTCGGCTTCATCCGCGACACGGCCTGCCTGCATTTCGGCCTCGATGAGCGCGCTCGCAAACCCCTCAAAGGGATCCGCATCCTCGACATTGGCTGCGGCGGCGGCCTTGTCAGCGAGCCGATGGCCCGCCTCGGCGCCGATGTCACGGGTGTCGATGCCAGCGAGCAGAACATCAAGACCGCGATGACCCATGCCGAGGAGGCCGGGGTCAGCGTCGATTACCGTGTCGGTACGGCTGAGGCCCTGCTCGAAGATGGCACCGCGCCCTTCAACATCGTCCTGAACCTCGAAGTCGTCGAGCATGTCGCCGACCCGGCGGGCTTCCTGCGCGACACGGCCGCGCTGGTCCGGCCCGGCGGCCTGATGATCGCCTCAACGCTGAACCGGACACCGAAGGCGTTCGCCCTCGCCATTGTCGGCGCGGAATATGTCCTGCGCTGGCTGCCGCCCGGCACGCACGACTTCTCGAAATTCCTGACGCCGAAGGAAGTCGCCGGGCCACTGGAAGAGGCCGGTCTTTTGCCGGAACCTCCACAGGGCATCAGTTACAATCCTGTCACCGGCCAATGGCGCCTGTCCTCAGATGACAAGGTCAACTATATGCTGGTTGCCAAGAGACCCGCAGAAGTAGAATAGTCCCGCCATGACCGTGACTCCCGAAACCGTTCTCGACTTCTGGCTCGGCGACCATCCCAGCCAGCCGGCCGTGCTTGAGACCAAGCAGAAATTGTGGTTCCAGAAGAGCTTCGAGACCGACCGGACCATCGCCGACACCTTCGTCACGACGCTGGCCGACCTCGCCGCAGGCGAGGCCAAGACCTGGGCGAAGAAAGGGGCGCGCAGCCGGCTCGCCGCGATCATCGTGCTGGACCAGTTCAGCCGGAACATCTTTCGCGGCCATCGTTTTTCCTTCACCCACGATCCGATGGCGAAAAACCTCACCCTGACCGGCCTTGCCTTCAATGAAGACCGGGAGCTGAGCGAGGTCGAGCGGGTCTTCTTCTATCTGCCGCTCGAACACTCCGAATCGCTGGACGACCAGAAAATGTCGGTGAAACTGTTCGAGGAACTCGCCCGCGAGGCCCGGCCGGCCTTCAAGGATTTCTGCGAAACAACGCTCGACTATGCCCGCAAGCACCTTGAGGTGATCGAACGGTTCGGGCGTTTCCCGCACCGCAACGCCGTTCTGCGCCGCCCCTCCACGCGCGAGGAACAGGCCTATCTAAGCGAGCCCGGCGCCGGTTTTTGATTTCGCCGACGCCAATGGTTCGGAGTCGCGCCAGATCTTCTCCATCTCGGAAATTACATTCGGCCAGTGGCTGTAGAGCAGGTACTGGCCGGCATCGGGGATCTCGATCAGCTCCACATTGGGCACCGTATCGGCAAACAGCCTGAACATCTCCGGCGTGAAGACATTGTCCTTCAGCCCATGAATGATCCGGAACGGGCAGCGCACGCGCCGGGCAATGTCGCGGCGGTCGGTCAGCGCCAGGCGGATCTCGGCGATCAGGCCGTGCGCCCCCTGCTGGACAGTATGGCGTAACCCATCGAAGAGGACGTCCCGGACTTCCGGACGGCGCGCAATACGCTGTTCGAGCGGGGAATCCCGGTGCAGCGTCTTCAGCACGAACTCCTCCCGGCCGGTATCGATAAAGGCGACGGTGGCGCGCGCAATGAAACCGATGGCCGATGGCGCACGCAGCAGCGTCGTGACCATGATCCTGTGGTGCCAGGGCATTCCGCTTTCCATGCCCTCTTCCCAGCTTGTCTCGCCGCCAATCGACAGCAAGGCCCGGGTGCGCTCCGGCCGGCGGGCGGCAAAGTCCTGCGCGTGGATCATGCCATTGGCATGTGCTGCGACGAGGACGGTCGGGATTTCCAGCCGGTTCAGCAGCTGCTCGCAGGAATCGGCCGTCGCTTCGATACGCTGTTCCGGCGTTGCAGCGGCCACGCGCTCCGACAGGCCGAAGCCCGGCCGCGATGGCGCGATGACCCGCCAGCCCTGCCGGGCCAGCGCCTCGATGGCCTGCTCGGTCCAGCGCGGCGCAAAATAGATATTGTGAAAGAACAGGACCGGGCGGCCAGCCGGGTCACCCATTTCCAGCCAGGCGAAGCGCCGCCCGTCCGACAGCGTCATCGTGTGCTGCGACAGCCAGCGGTCGATGTCGCGGCGCGCCGGCGACTGGCGGGCAATGGCGCTGACCGCATTCATCGTCGCGCCGAACCCGGTCAGGATGCGCACCGCATCGGTGGTCGTCGCCACGTCCAGCTTGGCCAGCACCGCGCGGATCTGGCTGCGGACTGTCGCCATGCTCGCCTTTCGCGCCCTTGCAATCGTTTCAGGCGTCTCGCCACGCCCGAGGCGGAAGGCGACGTCGAGTTCGGCCGATGACAGGCCGTATGTTTCGGCCAGCTTGTCAGCAACGCCAGCGTGCAGGTGGACCTCGACCGCGGCAAGCAGCACAGCATCCTCGCTCGAGGTGCCGGGCCCCGCACTGAGGCTGATCCGCGTCGCGAGCAATCGCGTATTGACCGCCTCGCCGCCCACGACGGCAGGCAGCAGCAGGAAGGGCCCGCGTTCGGACGGACCGGTGTTCGGGGTCATCCAGCTGCGCAGCCTGGCCACAGCGGCGGCATCCAGCGACAGGTCGTCCAGCGTCTCCGGCGTCCGCCCGCCGAGCAGGTCGATGCAGGCTTCATTGCAGTTCAGAACGTCGCCATCGGGCTTCAGGATGACGGCCGGGCCCGGCATCTGGCTGGCGATCATGCGGGCCGATTCATCGCGCGCCTCGACGCGGCCCATCCGGTCGAGGATGGCGAGCGCGCGCTGGAAGTGGGCATTCACCTGATCGGCCCGGAAAGCATCGTCACTCTCGGTTTCGGGCAGATTGTCGATGTAATCGGACCAGGCTGCCAGAAGCGCTTCGTAGCGCTCCGGATTCAGTGTCGTCGCATAGGTTTCGTCGACTACGCGATCTGTTTCAGGAATCTTTGTACCGTGCACAGAGTTGTTCTCCGGACTCACCCGTTTTCTGGAATGGATCAGCGTTGCCACGCAAAAACGTGACAAACCCTGCCCCCTTTCATCAAATTTGATGATGCGGGCTTCGGCAACTAAAGGCAATAACAGTGTCGATAACTGATTGCTGTGTGAGGGGTCGTGCGCGGAAAACGGGCGGAGCTGGATTTTATTCAGCTTCGCCCGTTGCCGTTTCTGCCCCATGGCCCCAGATACGCGCTCGTCTGAAATCCAGTTACCGGGGGGCGATCATGCTGAAAACGCAAGACTTGCCCCGCCGGGGAGCCGTCGCCCGGCCCGTGCTGCCGCTACCGCTCTGGGAATTTGTCGGCATGATCGCCGCCATGATGGCACTGAACGCGCTGGCGATCGACACGATGCTGCCGGCGCTTCACAACATTGCGACGACCTACTCCCTCCAGCACGAGAATGACCAGCAGCTCGTCATTTTCGCCTATGTCCTCGGCTTCGGTGCGCCGCAGCTCGTCTTCGGCCCGATCTCGGACCGGTTCGGGCGCAAGGGAGTGGCGCTGTTCTGCATCGCGGCCTACTCGATCGCGGGCTTCGCCTGCATGCTGTCCTGGACGTTCGACCTGCTCCTGTTCACGCGGTTCCTGCAGGGCATCGCCGCTTCGGGCATCCGCGTGGTGGCGGTGTCGATCGTGCGCGATCTCATGGAAGGCCGCGCGATGGCGCGCATCATGTCGCTGGTCATGACGGTCTTCATGATCGTGCCGATCCTCGCCCCCGCCGTCGGACAGGGCGTGATGCTGCTTGCGCCCTGGCAATGGACATTCGGCATACTGAGCCTGGCCGGCATCGGCTGCGGCACCTGGATCGCGCTGCGCCTGCCGGAAACGCTGAAGCCGGAAGACCGCCAGCCCCTGAACGTCGCGCAGACCTTCCGGGGCTACAAGCGGGTCGTGACCACACCCGTCACGATTGGATACATGGGCGCCAGCGGCGTCATCTTCGGCGCGCTGTTTTCCTATGTGGCCTCCTCCGAGCAGGTGTTCCGCGAAGTGTTCAACAAGACCGACACCTTCGTGCTGTGGTTTGCCGGGATCGCCGGCGCGCTGTCGGTCTCGAACTTCATGAACTCGCGCATCGTCGAACGTTTCGGCATGCGCCGCGTCAGCCATACGGTGCTGATCGGCTTCATCCTGCTGTCCATCCTCAATGCGGTCCTGATGGCAACGATGGGCGAGCGGCTGGAGATTTTCTATCCGCTCTTCGCCCTGACCTTTGCCTGCTTCGGGATGATGGGCGCGAACTTCTCCGCCTTGGGCATGGAGCCGCTCGGCCGGATCGCGGGAACAGCCAGCGCCGCCTACGGCTTCATGACGACGACGGTGGCGAGTTTCTTCGGCTGGATGGTGGCGAGCCGCTTTGATGGGTCCGTCGTGCCGATCCTGGAAGGCTATGTCGGGCTCGGGATCGCGTCGCTGGTGATCGTCCTGATCACAGAGCGCGGCAAGCTGTTCGGCACGCGTGAAGACGAAGCCTAGGCGCCGCGCCTAGCGTTTGCGCCCGAGGGTGCGGGTGCGCTGTTCGATCAAGCGGATGACCTTTCCGGCGACATCGGTTTCGGTCGCCGCCTCGATCCCCTCGAGGCCGGGGGAGGAATTCACTTCGAGCACGACCGGGCCCTTGTTCGACTGCAGGATATCGACACCGGCAATGTTGAGGCCGAGCCGTTTGGCAGCGGCAACGGCTGTCCGCTTCTCGGCCGGCGACAGGGTGATCGCCGTGGCCTTGCCGCCGCGATGGAGGTTGGAGCGAAACTCGCCATCCTGGGCCTGGCGCTTCATCGCCGCCACGACCCTCCCGCCGATGACGAGGCAGCGCACGTCGGCGCCGGCGGCTTCCTTGACGAATTCCTGCACCAGGAAGTTCGCATCGAGGCCGCGGAACGCGTCGACCAGGCTCTCGGCGGCCTTCTTCGTCTCGGCGAGGACGACGCCGCGCCCCTGCGTCGATTCCAGCAGCTTCAGGACCACGGGGCCGGAGCCGGCCAGGCCGACCAGGTCCTTGGTATCCTTCGGCGAATGGGCGAAGGCCGTCACCGGCATGGCGATCCCGGCCTGAGACAGCAACTGGTGGGCCAGCAGCTTGTCGCGCGAGGCGCCGATGGCTTCCGGCGGGTTCAGGCACCAGGCGCCCGTGCCCTGGAACTGGCGCAGCACGGCCATGCCATAGCTTGTCATCGAGGCGCCGATACGCGGAATGACAGCATCGTAGAAGGGCAGCGTCTTGCCGTCATAATGGACTTCCGGCGCCCGTGCCTCGATCTTCATGTAGCAGCGCGACGTGTTGATCGCATCGATGACATGCCCGCGCGCGCGGGCCGCTTCCAGCAGGCGCTTCGATGAATAATTGTCCGGCTCGCGCGTCAGCAGCGCGATACGCAGCGGCCGCGTCGACGGCTTCGGCGGCTTGATTTCCTTGTAGAGGTCATAGCTGAGCTTTGGCTGCAGGAAGGACCGGTCCGGGCTGACCACCGTATTCTCGCCAAAGGCCGATCGCCCGAGCAGCATGCGGTAGGACATGGTCTCGCGATTGGTCAGCGTGATCTCGATCGTGCGGCGCACGCCCCCGATCTGCATTTCCGTCGCGATGACATAGCGAAGCTCGGTCTGCCCGTTCGAACTGGTAATGTCGCGCCGGTCGACGACCGGGGCCGTGCAGATGACTTCCAGTTTCGGGCGGTCCGGATCCGGCTGGATCAGGAAGCGGACCTTGGGACTGTCCGGGGTGCCGAATGTCTCGATGACTTCGGCATGCAGGGCCGAGGTGCGCGCACCCGTATCCACCTTTGCCTTGATCGCGGGAAGCCCCAGCGCCGGCAGCGCGAGCCACTCTTCCCAACCGAGTTCAAGCACGTCAGACATCGCCCATTCCCCTGACTGTCACAGGCGCTGTCTTCGGGGAGTGCGATGCAGCATGCAAGGGGTTTCAGCCGCACTTCCGCCGTCTTTCTGAACGTTTCTGTTAATTGAACATTTGCGAATACGACCCATTGTTAACGTATGGCTAAGACTTTCAGGACCGGACTCGCAGCCGGTGCGCTTGTCCTCGCATATCTAGGGCTGGCCCAGTGCCGCTCGCCGCAGGACGCTGCGATAGTTACAGGATCCACGACAGTGGAAAGCGTCCGCGAGGGCGGCCGGCTGGTTGTGCTCACGCTGAAGGGGCCGACCACTTTCCGCGACATCGGCGATGGCGGATTCGGCTATGAAGTCGACATGGTGGAGGCCTTTGCCGAGCAATTGGGCGTCACCCCGCGCTATGTCGTGATGAAGGATATCGACGCCCTGCTCACCGCCATCGAGAAGGGTCAGGGCCACATTGGCGCCGCTGGCCTGACCATCACCGATGCGCGCGGCGAGCGGGTGCAGTTCGGCCCTGCCTACAGGAATGTCAGCGAAAGCGTGGTCTGCCATCAGGGCGGACCAGCGCCGACAACGCTGGACGCGCTGTCGGAGGTGAACCTGACCGTGCTGGCCGGATCGTCCTATGTCGAAACGCTGACGCGGCTCAAGAAAGACCACCCGCAGCTCAAATGGACCGAGCGCAAGGCAGGGTCCGCCATGCCGATGCTGATTGACGTGGCCGAGAGCAAACTCGACTGCACCATCGCCGACAGCCATGTCGCCGAATATGCACGCCGCCTTCATCCCGGCCTTGTCATGCCGATGTCGCTCAGCCAGGACCAGCCGCTCGGCTGGATCTACAACAGCAAGCTGGGCGGCATGGATGAGACGCTGTCGACCTGGTTCAGCGCGGCCCACGCCAGCGGCTTCCTGGAAACGCTGGACGAGCGCTGGTTCGGCCATCTCGATGATTTCGACTATGTCGAGGTTCTGCGCTTCGTCGAGCGCGTCGAGGACCGCCTGCCCGAATACCGCACCTATTTCGAAACCGCCGCGCAGGAAACCGCCTTCGACTGGCACCTGCTCGCCGCCCAGGCCTATCAGGAATCGCATTGGGACCCGGACGCCGTCAGCCCGACGGGCGTACGCGGCATCATGATGCTGACCCTGCCGACGGCGAAGGAACTGGGCGTGAAGGACCGCACCGATCCGGCCCAGAGCGTGGAGGGCGGCGCGCGCTACCTGCAGCGCCTGTATGACCGCCTGCCCGATGGCATCGAGGGCGAGGACCGGACCTGGTTTGCGCTGGCCGCCTACAATATCGGCATGGGCCATATCTACGACGCCCGGCGTCTGGCCGAGCGGCGCGGCCTCGACAAGAATAGCTGGGACGATCTGGAAAAGGTCCTGCCGCTGCTCTCGAAGAAGCAGTTCTATTCAACCCTCCGGCACGGCTATGCCCGCGGTTACGAGCCGGTGCGCTATGTCCGCAAGGTTCGCGACTATTACAACATGCTGCGGGCGAACGTGCCGGTTTAGTCAGAGGCGCTGGCCCCACCCCGACCCTCCCCAGAGGAGTCGGGGTTGTGTCGCATTCAGGTGAAACATCGCGTAGCCCGCATGGGGAGCGCCGTCGAACCACGGGCTGGCTTAGGAACGGTGATGTGAGCCCCCCCTCAGGGGAGTCGGGGTGGGGCCCTAAGCCCTCACACCTTCTCCAGCCACGCTGCTTCGACGACATCGACAACATCGCCCATGATGTCGGTGATCATGAAGTCCTTCGGCGTGTAGACGCGGCGCACACCCATCTGTTTCAGCGCGCGCTCATCCTCCGGCGGGATGATGCCGCCGACGACCAGCGGCACGTTGTCCAGCCCCGCCTTGCGCATTTCGGCGATGGTGTCGCGGACAAGATCGAGATGGCTGCCCGACAGGATGGAGAGGCCGACGACATGCGCGTCTGCCTCTTTTGCCTGGGCCACGATCTCCGCCGGGGTGAAGCGGATGCCTTCATAGACCACGCTCATGCCGCAGGCGCGCGCCCGGCTGGCGATCTGCTCGGCGCCATTGGAGTGGCCATCGAGGCCCGGCTTGCCGAGGACATAGGTGAGCTGGCGGCCAAGGGCTTCCGAGACGGCCTCGACACGCTTTTTCGTCGCTTCGATATCCTCATCGCCCTGGGAATCGACGGTGAGCGCCACGCCGGTCGGGCCGCGATACTCGCCGAACACCTCGCGCAGGGCCGCGCCCCATTCACCGGTCGTGACGCCGGCTTTCGCCGCAGCGATCGATGGCTCCATGATGTTCTCGCCTGACTCGGCAGCCCGTTTCAGGGCGGCGAGGGCCGCCTCGGCGGCAGCGTTGTCGCGGGACGAACGCCAGTCGCGCAGCGCGCGGACCTGCTCGGCCTCGACCAGCGGATCGACGGTTTCGATGGTCTTCTCCCCGGCACTGAGCGGGCTGTCGGCGGATTCGAGGTAGCGGTTCACGCCGACCACGGTCTGCGTGCCATTCTCGATGCCCCGGATGCGCTCGACATGGGCGCCGACCAGGCTTTCCTTCATGTATTCGACCGATGCGACCGCGCCGCCCTTGCCGTCGATCATCGACAGCTCCGCGCGCGCGCCCGCCTTCAGCTCCTCGGTCTTGGCGTCGACGACATGGCTGCCATCGAACAGGTCTTCATATTCAAGAAGATCGGTCTCGTAGGCGAGGATCTGCTGCAGGCGCAGCGACCATTGCTGGTCCCAGGGGCGCGGCAGGCCCATCGCCTCGTTCCAGGCCGGCAGCTGAAGCGCGCGGCAGCGCGCCCGCTTCGACAGGGTGACGGCGAGCGCCTCGAGCAGGATGCGGTAGACATTGTTCTCCGGCTGCTGCTCGGTCAGCCCCAGTGAGTTGACCTGCACGCCATAGCGGAAACGCAGCGCCTTGTCGTCGGTGACGCCATAGCGCTCCCGGCCGATCTCTTCCCAGAGGTCGACAAAGGCGCGCATCTTGCAAAGTTCCGTTACGAAACGCACGCCCGCATTCACGAAGAAGGAAATCCGGCCGAAGACGGTTGGAAAGTCTTCTTCTGGAACCTGCTTGCCCTCCTTGACCGCATCCAGAACCGCACAGGCCGTCGCCAGCGCATAGGCCAGCTCCTGCTGCGGCGTCGCGCCGGCTTCCTGCAGGTGATAGGAGCAGACATTCAACGGGTTCCATTTCGGCACTTCTGTATAGCACCAGCTCACCATGTCCGCGATAAGCCGCATGCTCGGCGCCGGCGGGAAGACATAGGTGCCGCGCGAGAGGTATTCCTTGATGATGTCGTTCTGCGTCGTGCCGCGCAGCTTCTTGCGGTCGTCGCCGCGCTCATCGGCCAGCGCGACATAGAGCGCCAGCAGCCAGGCCGCCGGGGCGTTGATCGTCATGGAGGTGTTCATCTCCTCCAGCGGCAGGCCGTCGAACAGGGTCCGCATGTCACCGAGATGGCTGACCGGCACGCCGACCTTGCCAACCTCGCCCTTGGCGAGGACGTGGTCACTGTCAAAGGCCGTCTGGGTCGGCAGGTCGAAAGCGATCGAGAGGCCCGTCTGCCCGCGCGCGAGGTTGCTGCGATACAGCGCATTCGACTTCTCGGCGGTCGAATGGCCGGCATAGGTCCTGAATATCCAGGGCCTGTCGGGATCGTGTTGATAGGTCCTCTCGGTCATGCCTCGTCCTCCGTTTCTTTTATTGCGGCGCAACATGACCTGAACATTGCCCAAGGGCAAGTTGCCCCGAACGTCACCCCGGTTTCATCGCTGCTATGCAATCTTCACGTGATGTCTCCCGTGACGCAGGCGCCGGATTCAGGTAGAAGACAAGGCTCTCTCACTGGCTTTATCGAGACCTCCGAACATGGCTGACACGATCGGCTCCATTGCCGCCATCCTGACGACGCTGTCCTTCCTACCGCAGGCCATCATGGTCCTGCGCACACGCAATACCGACAGCCTGTCGCTGACCATGTATGCCATGTTCACGGCCGGCGTGACCTGCTGGCTGGTCTACGGGCTGATGATCCAGAGCATGCCGGTGATCGTCGCCAACCTGGTCACGGTCTGCCTGGCGGCCCTGATCCTCTCCATGAAGATCGCAAATACGGTTGCGCTTAGCCGTGCGGCCCGGCTGAGGCTTCGGTAACCCAGGGCGCGTGCATGCCGAGATTGGCGCCGATAGCCCTGTAATAGAGCGCCTGCACACGCCGCGTAATGGGGCCGGGCTGGCCGGTTCCCACCGGTGCCCCATCAAGCGAGACCACCGGCAGGACCATTGATGTCGCCGCTGTCGTGAAGATTTCCCGCGCATTGCGGATCTCATCCAGCGAGACGGCGCGCTCCTCGACAGCCAAACCGCTTTCGGCGAGCCGCGCGAGCACAGACTGCCGGGTGATGCCGGGCAGGATCTGGTAGCCGAGATTGCGCGTGACCAGCGTGCCCTCGGCGGTGACGACCCACAGATTGGCGGAGGCCGCCTCTGTGACATAACCGTCCTCGAACAGGATGGCAGAGGTCGCGCCGGCGCGGGCGGCATCGCGATAGGCCAGCGCCTGGGAGACAAGCTGCGTGGTCTTGAAGTCGCGCCGCTTCCAGCGCTGATCCTCGACAAGAATGGCCGCAACGCCGTCGCGCGCCTTTTCACCGATGAGCTGGCGCGCCTCGCAGAACATGAAAACCGTCGGCACGAGCGTCTCCGGCCCGGCAAAGTCACGCGCGCCATAGGCGCCGCCCGAAACCTGGAAGTAGACAAAGCCTTCCGTCAGCCGATTGCGCCGGATGAGCTCCTTGTGAATGTATTCGAGCTGCTCGTCGGACCAGTCTGTGATGATGTCGATCCCGGTCAGGGTGCGTTGCAGACGGGCAACATGTCCTTCGAAATCGATCAGCTTGCCATCGAACACGGCGGTGACTTCATATGCTGCATGCGCGAAGAGAAACCCCCTGTCGAAAGGCGATATCACGGCCTCTTCCGCGCGACAGATCCGCCCGTTCAGGTATATCCATTCACTTGGCCCCATACCCATATCCCCCTACACGCCATGTTGCGCCGCAACAAATAAGTCTTGCCTTGTTGCAATGATTTAGTCAGTGTTTCGCCAAATTGGAGGCATGTGAAGCAGGAGGAACAATCTTGCGCACATGAATTGAAATCGGAGGCCCGAGAGAATGAATACCGCGACAATCGCTCGTGAGAAGAAAGATATTTACGAACTGGGCGAGATTCCGCCCGAGTTCCATGTTCCAAAACTGATGCATGCCTGGGCGATCCGGCGCGAGCGCCATGGCCGTCCGTCGACCGCCATGCAGATCGAGCAGGTGCCGGTCCCGGAGATCGATTCCGACGAAGTGCTGGTCCTCGTCATGGCCGCCGGCGTCAATTACAACGGCATCTGGGCTGGCCTCGGCGAGCCGATTTCGCCCTTTGACGTCCACAAGGCCGAGTATCACATCGCCGGGTCCGACGCGTCTGGCATCGTCTGGGCCGTGGGCCGCAAGGTCACCCGCGTGAAGCCGGGCGACGAGGTCGTCATCCACTGTAACCAGGACGATGGCGACGATGAGGAGTGCAATGGCGGCGACCCGATGTTCTCCCCGTCGCAGCGCATCTGGGGCTATGAGACACCGGATGGCAGCTTCGCGCAGTTCTGCCGCGTGCAGGCGCGCCAGTGCATGCCGCGTCCGAAACACCTCACCTGGGAAGAGAGCGCCTGCTACACGCTGACGCTCGCCACCGCCTACCGCATGCTGTTCGGCCACCGCCCGCACATTGTGAAGCCGGGCAACAACGTGCTTGTCTGGGGCGCGTCCGGCGGTCTCGGCAGCTTCGGCGTGCAGCTCTGCGCGGTCACCGGCGCCCACGCCATCGGCGTCGTTTCGGACAATGACAAGTTCGATTTCGTCTACTCGATGGGCGCCAAGGGCGTGATCAACCGCAAGGACTTTAATTGCTGGGGCCAGCTGCCCAAGGTCAACGGCCCGGAATTCGGCGAATACATGCGCGAATCCCGCAAGTTCGGCAAAGCCATCTGGGACATCACCGGCAAGAAAGACGTCGATATCGTCTTCGAGCACCCCGGCGAGAGCACCTTCCCGGTCTCCGTCTTCGTGGTGAAGCGCGGCGGCATGGTCGTCATCTGCGCGGGCACGACAGGCTTCAACCTGACCATGGATGCCCGCTTCCTCTGGATGCGCCAGAAACGCGTGCAGGGCTCGCACTTTGCCAACCTCATGCAGGCCTCGGCGGCGAACCAGCTGGTCATCGACCGGCGGATCGACCCGTGCATGTCGGAAGTCTTCCCCTGGGCGGACATCCCGGCGGCGCACGAGAAGATGCTCGACAACAAGCACCTGCCCGGCAACATGGCCGTGCTCGTCACGTCGCCGAAGCCGGGCCTTCGCACGGTCGAGGATGTCCTCGCCGTCTCCGGTCAGGCCTAGTTGCTGGGCCGGTCACGTTCCGGTCACGAATCTGGTACACTCTCTTCCTGCCGGCGCTGGGCCGGCGGGGAGACGTGCTCATGAAACACCTGACTCTGGCCCTCGCTGCCACGTGCGTGGCCGGCCTGCCTGCCACCGCGCAATCGCAGGGGACACTGTCCTATACCTGCAATCTCGACGGCGTCGCCGGGCAGCTGGTCGCGCAGTATGAAGTGGTCGGCGGGAGCGGCATCACGCAGGGCCCGACCGGCGATATCACGGGCGTCATCGGCACCGGCGACTCCACCATCTATTATCAGGGCCAGCTGACGTCCCCCATGGCGAGCTATACCTTCACCGGGGAAAACCAGTTTGCCGATTTCACGGACATGGCGAGCTATGCCCAGTTCCGCGTCCAGATGATCGCTGAGGGCAACCAGCTGACGCTGATTGCCAACCCCTTCGGCCCCGGCCCGACACAGTATCTCTGCCAGGCCAACTGAGCCGTCAAAGCTGACGCTTGCGTCACCCTCTTGCCCTTAGCGTTCTGCCGCCGCAAAGTGCGCGCAAATGAGAGCCGCATGAGGGAGGGCCGGTTTGAAACAGATCCTGCTGGGAATTGGGGGCCTGCTGGCCATATTGCTGGTCATCCTGCTGAGCCGAACGTTCATGTATGGCGGCCAGCCGGACTCGATCCAGCAGATTGAGCTGCCAGATCCGCCCGCCGTGTCTGCCGAGACCGCCGCCCAGCACCTGTCCGAAGCCATCCAGATGCGCACCATCACGGTCGCGCCCGGCGATCCGCGCCCCGGCCAGGAAGGTCCGTGGCTGGAGCTGCATGACTGGCTGGAGACGACCTATCCGGCCTTCCATGCGGCTGCCGGCAAGGAAATCGTTCCCGGCGGACTGACCCTGCTCTACACTTGGGAAGGCTCTGACCCTTCCCTGAAGCCGATCCTGCTGATGGCGCACCAGGACGTCGTGCCGGTGAATATCGGCACCGAAGGCGACTGGGATGCCCCGCCCTTCTCCGGCGCGATCCAGGACGGCTACGTCTATGGCCGCGGCGCGATTGACGACAAGGGCTCGCTGGTCGGCATCATGGAGGCGCTCGACGCGCTGGCGCGCGATGGCTTCCAGCCAAAGCGGACCATTCTCGTCCAGCTCGGCCATGATGAGGAAGTGTCCGGCTCCGGCGCCGAAGCGGGGATCGCCCTGCTCAAATCGCGCGGTGTCGAGCCTGTCATGGCGCTCGACGAGGGCTTCATGGTGCTTGAGGACAATCCGCTGACGGGCGGCACGCTCGGCTTTATCGGCATCGCCGAGAAGGGCTATCTCACCCTGCGGGTGACCGCGAAAGGCGAAGGCGGGCACTCCTCCATGCCACCGCGGGACAGCGCCACCGTGCGCCTGTCACGGGCCCTGATCGCGCTCGACGAACACCAGATGGAGGCCAATCTCAGCACGCCGCCCATCTCCGACATGATGCAGATCGTGTCGCTGGAAATGGGCTTTACCGCGCGCCTCGCCATGGCCAATCAGTGGCTGCTGGGCGGGGTGCTGGAAAGCCAGTTCGCGGCCACTCCGGCGGGCAATGCCATGATCCGCACGACGACCGCGCCAACCATGCTGGCCGGCTCGGCAAAGGAGAATGTCCTTGCCCAGCGCGCCACGGCGATCGTCAATTTCCGCATCCATCCGAACAATACGCCCGAGGACGTGATCCAGCATGTGCGGGACGTGACCAGCGATATCGAAGGCATCGAGGTCGGCTTGCTGGAAGACGGGATCGGCAGCGAAGCCTCACCGGTCAGCGCCATCGACAATCGCGCCTATGGCGTGCTGAACGCCGTGGCCAAGGACGTGTCCGGCGGCGCGGCCGTGACCCCTGCCCTCGTGCTCGGCGCGACCGATGCGCGCTATGCCTCGGCCATTACCCAGGACGTTTATCGCTTCATGCCCTCGATCATGAGCCTTGAGGATTCGCGCGGCTTCCACGGCACGAATGAACGGCTCAGCGTCGAGAATATGGGCCGGCTGGCGCGCGGCTATGGCCAGATCGTGCTGGCCATGGATGAGGGCGACTAGACGCTCGCCCCACCCCGACCCTCCCCAGCGGGGAGGGGGTTGTGTCGCATTTTGGTGAAACATCGGGTAGCCCGCATGGTGAGCGCCCCCTCCCCGCTGGGAAGGGTCGGGGTGGGGCTTCAGGCGTCGCCCTTGGGCGCGACGTCGCCCGTCTCGATCTCTTCCTCCAGCGCTTCATTGCGCGCTTTCAGCTTGGCATTCTCGCGCTCGCGCAATTCGTCTGAAAACGCACTGGCGAAGACGCCGGCCGGCAGCGCCACCATGCCGATACCGGCAATCGCGATCACCGATGCGAAGAACCGCCCGAGCGGCGTCACGGGATACACATCGCCATAGCCGACCGTGGTCAGCGTCGCGATGGCCCACCAGATGGCGCGCGGGATGGAGGCGAAGCTCTCCTGCTGGAGGCCGCCGACACCCTCGACGAAATACAGGATCACCGCCGAGACGTAGACCAGCGCCATGGCCATGGCCAGCGTGGTGAAGAGCTGCTGGCCGGCCCGGTTCAGCGTCGCGCCGAGCACGTCGAACGCCGGAATGAAGCGCGAGATTTTCGCAAGACGCGCCAGCCGCAGGACCCGCAACACCATCACGACCTGCTGGCTGGAATCCTCCGGCGCAAACAGGATCCACAACAGTTCCGGCAGGAAAGCCACGAGGTCGGCCATGGCATAGCCGCTGAAGATGTATCGCAGCCGGCCCTTGAGGCCGCGATAGCGGGGATCCTCGCCGGCGACCCAGAGGCGCAGCAGGTATTCCACGGCGAAGATCGCGATAATGGCAATGTTGAACCACTGGATGGCCAGCATCCAGTCGTCGCTCATCGTCGGCTCGGTCTCCAGCGCCAGCGCCAGGAAGCTCAGCAGGACAAGGATGACGATGAACAGATTGAACGGCGACAGGCCGGTCTTGTCGCGCGCATGCGGCTCCATCTGGCGATAGAGCCGGTGGCGCAATCCCATCTGCGTCATCACGTGCTGAATGGACATGGAGCGTCTCCCCGAGAACCCGTCTCAAGGCTTATCCGCTGATCGTCAGCCCCGCAACACGCCGCCCGTGCCCTTGGCAACGGACTCGACAATCTTCTCGGCGATGGCCTCGATATCCTTGTCCTTGAGCGTCTCGCCCTCGGGCTGGATGGTGACCTCGATCGCAACCGACTTCTTGCCCGGCTCGATGCCCGTGCCCTGGTAGACGTCGAAGACGAGGACATTGCTGATCAGCTTCTTGTCGGCAGATGTTGCATGACGCACGATGTCGGCAGCCGGCACGCCCTCATCGACGACGAAGGCGAAGTCGCGCCGGATCGGCGTGAGGTCCGAGCGCTGCAGCACGGGCCTGGTCTTGGTCGCCCGTGCCTTCATCATCGGCAGGGCGTTGAGGTTCAGCTCGAAACCGTAGACCGGGCCATCGACATCCAGCGCCTTCAGGACACGCGGATGCAGCGCGCCGAAATGAGCGACCGTGACTTTCGGGCCGAGTTTCAGGCAGGCCGCCTGTCCCGGGTGCCAGTGCGGCTGGCGCGGGGCTTCGACCTGGAACCGCTCCGGCGGCTGATCCAGCTCCTGCAGCAGGGCGAAGAGGTCCGCCTTGGCGGCGATCGCATCATAGGCCGGCACAGGCCCGCTCCAGTGACGCTCGGCGACCGGGCGCACGAGGGCGGCAACGACGTTGCGCTGGTCCTTGGGGCCGTCGCCGATATAGACCGGCCCGGCCTCGAAGAGGCGCATCTCGCGCTCGCCGCGGTCGAAGCCTTTCTGCGCGGCGACAGCGAGGTTCGGCAGCACGCTCGGGCGCATCTGGTTGAGCTCGCTGGCAACCGGGTTGGAAATTGTCAGAGCATCGCTGCCCCCGCCGAACAGCTCGGCATGGGCTTTCGGCATGAAGGACCAGGTCACCGCCTCGAGGAAGCCGCGCGAGGCCATCACACGACGCGCGGTCCGCAGGCGCGCCTGCGCCGGGGTCACGACAACCTTGCGCCCTTCCGGCGGCAGCGGCAGCGACGTCGTCGGCAGCCTGTCATAGCCGACAAGGCGGGCAACCTCTTCGACGATGTCGGCCGACTGCTCGATATCGAACCGCCAGCTCGGCACGCTCAGATACCAGGCCTCGCCGGCATCCTCGATACCGAAGCCGAGATCCTTGAGCATCTTCTTGAGGTCGGCCGGTTTCACCTCGAGGCCGGTCAGGCGGCCAATGTCCCTGCGGTCGAAGGAAACCTTCACATCCCGCTCGGGCGGCGTGCCGGCAACCTTGGCCAGCGACACGTCCCCGCCGCCATATTCGCGGATGATGGCGAGCGCGAAGTTCAGCCCTTCCAGGCAGCTTGCCGGGTCGACACCCCGCTCGAAGCGGTAGCGCGCATCGGAGATGATACCGGTCGCGCGGCCTGTGCGGGCGGTGCGCAGCGGCTCAAACCAGGCGCTCTCGATGAAGACATCCGTCGTCTCTTCGGAGACCGCCGTCGCCTGGCCGCCCATGACGCCGCCAAGACCGATCACGCCGCTATCGTCGGCGATGACGCACATGTCCTCGCTGATGTCATAGGTCTTGCCGTCGAGCGCCTCGAGCGTCTCGCCCTTGCGGCCAAGCCGGGCGACAACCGCGCCTTTCAGCTTGGCGGCATCATAGGCGTGCAGCGGCCGCGCACGGTCGTGCGAGATATAGTTGGTGAGATCCACCAGCAAATTCTTCGGCGTGATGCCGATGGCCTTCAGGCGCAGCTGCAGCCATTCCGGAGACGGACCGTTCTTGACCCCGCGCACCAGCGCGCCAGCAAAGACCGGGCAGGCCTCAGGGGCTTCGAGGCGGATATCGATCGGGCATGGCGCCGAGCCTTCAGCCTTGCGGATCGGGGTTTCCAGGAAACGCCCGGCCCCGGCAGCGGCGAGGTCGCGCGCAATGCCGTAGACGCCGAGCCAGTCCGGCCGGTTGGGGGTGACTTCGAAGTCGATGACGGGATCGGTCAGGCCCAGCGCTTCGGCCGCCGGCGTGCCAACCGCCCAGTCGCCTTCCAGATCGGCAATACCGTCATGATCCTCGCCCGCCTCGATCTCCTTGGTCGAGCAGAGCATGCCATGGCTCTCGATCCCGCGGATCTTGCGCGGCTTCTTGTCGAGCGCGAAGTCGAGGCCGGGAATCCAGGTCCCGAGCGGGGCATAGATCGCCGTCATGCCCGCACGCGCATTCGGGGCGCCGCAGACGATCTGCTTCTCGCCATCCTTGGTATCGACCGTACAGATGCGCAGCCGGTCGGCATCGGGATGCGGCTCGGCGGACTTCACCTTGGCGACGGTGAATTCGGCAAGCTTCGCGCCCGGATCCTCGACCTCTTCAACCTCGAGGCCGGCCTTGACCATCGTCGCCAGAATGTCGTCCAGCGACGCCTTGGTCGCGAGGTAATCCTGCAGCCAGGAGAGCGTGAACTTCATCGTCTATTCCACTTCCGATTCTGTCGCCGGCGATGGTGTCGCCGGCCCCGGGACGGGAGCGAGATTCGCTACGTCCGCAAAAATATCGTTTTCGCTCGGGGTGCACCGCTCGACCCGGTCTGCGCGCGCCATGCCGATACTCGTGGAGATCCAGCAGCGCTTGAAGACCGAGCAGTAACAGACCTCGAGGTTCAGCTCCCCCCATTCGGTCGCGACGCGGGCAAGCTCCTCATTGGTGACGGCATCGCGGGGCCACTCGAACCGCAGCGGGATGACCTCCGCTCCTGGCGCAATGGCGCGGCCGGTCAGGCTGCTCCATGAACGTTGATAGCCGGCTGGCAGGCGGTCGAGATAGGGCGTCAGGCTGTCGAGCGGCTCGCCATCCTTCAGCATCCGGACGCTTTCGATGATGGCCGGACCGACGCCGCTATTCGACACGCGAAGGCCGGCCGATACCATCGCTTCGCCAGTCGAGACAAAACCGTCAGTCTGCAATACCGGATAGACCGCGCCATGCTGCTGGGCACGCATGACCCGGCCCTGGTCCCAGGCAATGAAAACCGCAACCGCGCTGGTAATCACCGCGCAGATCGCAAGCAGCATCTCGACCTTGTTGCCGTTTCCCATGACCGTGACGCGCCCCTTAGCTCAGGCCGCCAGCGACGCTGGGCGACAGCCAGGGCCGGAAACCGTAATGGCGCGTCCAGCCGGCATCGGCCTCGAAATATGGGCGCAGGTCCGGCATGCCGTATTTCAGCATGGCAAGCCGGTCGATGCCCATGCCGAAGGCGAAGCCCTGATACTCGTCCGGGTCGATCCCGCAATTGCTGAGCACGTTCGGATGCACCATGCCGGAGCCGAGGATTTCCATCCAGCTGTCGCCTTCGCCGATCTCGATCGACTCGCCGACCTTGCGGTACTTCACATCCATCTCGGCGCTTGGCTCGGTGAAGGGGAAGAAGTGTGGGCGGAAGCGCGCCTCGACATTGGCGACCTCGAAGAACTCCTTCACGAAGTCGATCAGGCAACCCTTGAGGTGACCCATATGGATCGCTTTGTCGATGACGAGGCCTTCGACCTGGTGGAACATCGGCGTGTGGGTCGCGTCCCAATCATTGCGGTAGACACGCCCCGGCACGAGGATGCGGATCGGCGGCTTCTGGGTTTCCATCACGCGCACCTGTACGGGGCTGGTATGCGTGCGCAGCACTTTCGGCGCCGCGCCCTGTTGCGGATGGAAGAAGAAGGTGTCGTGCGTCTCGCGCGCCGGATGGCCTTCGGGGAAGTTCAGCGCGGTGAAATTGTGCCAGTCATCCTCGATGTCGGGCCCTTCAGCGACGGTGAAGCCCATATCGCCAAAGATCGCGGCGACTTCCTCGAAGACCTGCATGACAGGATGCAGGCGGCCTTCGGGAATGGCGCGCGGCGGCAGCGTCATGTCGATGCGCTCGGTCTGCAGGCGCTTTTCCAGCTCGGCTTCTTCAAGCTCGGCCTTGCGCGCCTCGACAGCCTCCTGCACGCGGTTGCGCAGGCCATTGAGCGCCGGGCCCATGGTTTGGCGCTCCTCCGGGCTCATGGAGCCCAGCGTCTTCATCAGGCCGGAAATGCGGCCCTTCTTGCCGAGTTCGGCAACGCGCACGGCATCCAGCGCGGCGAGATCACTCGCGGCGGCGACAGCGCCAAGCGCCTCATTCTCGATGGTTTCGATCTCAGACATGTAAAAAGCCCCGTAAGGTCAGGCCAAACGGGGCTCTTCCGCCCCGCCTTGGCGGTCGGAATAGCGGAGAAAGACGAAAAGCGAAACGCTTAAGCTGCGAGCGCGCCCTTGGCCTTCTCCACCAGGGCGCCAAAAGCTTCCGGCTCGCGCACGGCGAGGTCGGCCATCACCTTGCGGTCGACTTCGATGCCGGCCTTGTTGAGGCCGTCGATGAAGCGTGAATAGGTGAGCTGGTCATCGTGGACGCGGACAGCGGCATTGATGCGCTGGATCCAGAGCGAGCGGAAGGTCCGCTTCTTCTGCTTGCGGCCGATATAGGCGTTGGTGCCGGCCTTCCAGACTGCGGCGTTGGCCGTGCGGAAGGTATTCTTGCGGCGGCCATAATAGCCCTTCGCAGCCTTGATGATCTTCTTGTGGCGGGCGTGGGCCGGCACTTTGTTACGTGAACGGGGCATCTGGGCCTCCTGCTAAATCTGTTCGGTTCGAGTTCTGGTCTGGCCCGGCCCTAGAGGCCGTAGGGCAGGTACTTCTTGACGCGGGCTTCATCGGCCTTGGCCACCGGCTTGGTGCCGCGGTTCTGGCGGATGTACTTCGCATTGTGGCTGATCAGGCGGTGGCGCTTGCCGGCAACGCCGTGCTTGAGCTTGCCTGTAGCCGTGAACTTGAACCGCTTCGCAGCGGCCTTCTTGGTCTTCATCTTCGGCATTTCGATCTCCTGTCGGGGCCTCGGAGGACCCGCTGTCTAGTCGTTCATGAGCCTGCAGGCATGCCGTTTTCGGCCCGCAATGCTCGAAAGATCGCGCTTATGACGGAAAGGCGCAGTGGAATCAAGACCGGGAAGTGAGTCCGGACGCCCTGAATCTGCCCGGCGTTGCTGCCCCGCCGGATGCCTCTTCAACACGCCCGCGAATGCTGGTCTAATCCGCGTCGATATCCGGGAGGTCTCACCATGGCTGCTGATTGGCGCCTCATCCTGCTCGCCGGCCTAGCTGCAACCGCCTGCAGCAAGCCGCTGACAAAGACCGAACAGCTCGCCGAGGCCTGCTTCATGGACCAGATGGGCACGCGGGAAATGTGCAGCTGCATGGCCAGCGCCGCGAGCGAACGCCTCGACCCGGACGTGTTCGACATGTTTGTCACCATGGGCACCGCGGCGCCCGGCGACGACACCGAAGACACGCGCAGGGCCCGGGAAACGGCGGCCAGTATGACACCCGCCCAACAAGCGCAGATGCAGGCCTTCCTGACCGCCGCTGTGGAACTGTGCGGGCTGAGAATGTGAGCTTCGTCTGAGGTCCAGGCCGCAGGCAAGTCTCCATTCGCAATCGGGGCCGATTGCTCTGAACGTGCTCTAGCGCGGCGCCATCACCATCGTCATCTGCCGGCCTTCGAGTTTCGGTTCGAGCTCGACCTTGGCGACTTCGGCGAACTCTTCCTTGACCTTCTGGAGCAGCTCCATGCCGAGATGCTGGTGCGCCATCTCACGGCCACGGAAGCGCAGGGTGACCTTCACCTTGTCGCCTTCCTCGAAGAAGCGCGTCATCGACCGGGTCTTCACCTCATAGTCATGGGTGTCGATGTTCGGCCGCATCTTGATCTCTTTGAGCTCGGCCGATTTCTGCTTCTTCTTGGCAGCGGCCTTCTTCTTCTGCTCTTCGTAGCGGAGCTTGCCATAGTCGATGATCTTGCAGACCGGGACTTCCTGGTTTGGTGACACTTCGACCAGATCCAGTCCGGCCTCCGCGGCAGCATCAAGGGCCGCCATGAGAGGCATCACGCCCTGTTTTTCACCATGTTCGTCGATGAGCAGAACTTTCTCTGCCCGGATATCCCTGTTTGTGCGCGGTCCACTGTCGCGTTTGGACGGCGGGGCCGCATGAGGTCTACGTGCTATGGCTCTTCTCCTTTATAGCCAGTCAAAAACTGCTCGAATATGCCGATTTCCGGCGTAATTTTCAAGATTGGCCGCCGGCGGCAGCCTCCGGGATGACGCTGAGCATCAAAACCGCCTGCCAGACATCGCGGACACTGAGCTCATCCAGCGTATCGGCCTTGGCGACAATGATGTTCGAACCGCGCGGGCACGCCTTCTCCGGATCGCTTTCGCTTGTCGCAAACAAGGCAACGCCCGGACACCCGGAAAGTGCCGCCATATGCATGGGTCCGGTGTCGTTGCCAACAGCAAAGAGTGCTTTTTCTGCAAGCGCCACGATCTGGAAGAGGTCCGTGCGGGTCACGATGTTGCGCGCCCGCGGCTCGATCCGGTTGATTTCGACGGCGATCTCGGACTCTGCCTTGCCGCCGATAATGACCGGCGTGATGCCGGCATCGGCGACATGTTTGGCAAGCCCGCCGAACCGTTCCGCCGGCCAGCGTTTCGCGCTGCGATGGGCCGAAGCCCCCGGTATGAACAGCGCAAACGGCTCCTTCACCGAGAAAAAGGCCGGCGTCAGCGAGGGCTTGTCGCCCTGCGAGCGGCGCACGAAGGACATGTCAGGCATGGGCGGCCAGCCACCCTTCACCTTGTCGGGCCCGATCCCGGCGGTTTTCAGCTGGTCGGCCAGCCGGTCGATCGAATGCATGTTCCCGCGCTGCGGATTGTCGTGGAAGAAAGCCGAGCCTTCCGCATGGCCGGACCAGAGCGGCGGGGTGGAGAAAGGCAGGTTCAGCGCCTTGAAATAGTTCGCCGTGCGGCCCGAGGTCTGCAGGTCGTAGATGATGTCGTAGCGCGCCGCCTTCATGCGCTTCAGCAGCTCGCGCGTCGCCTTCACGCCCTTCGGGCGGCCATCGGTCTCGATGTGCTGGAAAAAGCCGGTTGCCTTGGCGAGGCCCTCATAGGGCGGCGTCGTCAGCAGCGTCATCACCGCCTTGGGGTGATTTTCGCGGATAGCGCGCATGGCCCCGAGCGCCAGGACGAAGTCGCCCAGCGCACTCAGTTTTATGACGAGGACGCGTTTCGCGCTCTCGCCGGGGTTCTTTGCAAGGCCCAAACCTTAAACTTCCTCGTGCGTCTCCAACAGGCGCTTATAGACCCCGAGTGTGGCGGCTTGAAGCCCCCGCTTCGAAAAGCGTTCCTCGACGTGCTGGCGACCTGCTTCCCCCATGCCTGCGCGGCCATCCGGACCGATCTGCATCAGCGCCCGGATCGAGGCGGCAAGATCTGCGGCATTACCGGGTTCGGCCCGTGAGCCGGTCGTCCCCTCGACGACGATCTCCTTCTGCCCGCCATGGTCGGCCACGATGACCGGCTTGCCCATCGCCGATGCCTCGGCCGCCACGCGCCCGAAGGCTTCCGGCCGCGTTGACGGGGCGAGCACGATATCGGCCGCGGCATAGGCGGCCGCCATGTCCTCGCAATGGCCGACAATGCGCACACTGCCGCCAAGCCCTGCCTCGACGATCCGGTCTTCCAGTTCGGCGACATAGGCGGCGCGGCCCTGCGCATCGCCTGCCAGGATGAGCAGCAGACGCGCGCGCTCGGCGCCCGAGAGGCCGGCCAGCGCATCGATCGCGACCTTCTGGCCCTTCCACTCGGTCAGCCGGCCCGGCAGCAGCAGCACCAGGCGCTTCTCGTCCGGCCCGATCTCCCAGGCGCGGCGGATGGCATCGACCCGCTCACGGCTGACAAGGTCCGGGTCGAAAACATCGAAGTCGACCCCGCGATGGATGGTCACCAGCCGGTCGCGCTGGATGCCGTGGACGCTGAGGACATGCGCGGCCGTCCACTCGGAATTGGCGATGACGAGATCGCCGCGCGCCATGATGGAATTGTATTTCCGCTTGAGGCCCGACATGCCGGAATAGGCGCCGTGATAGGTGGTCACGAAGGGGATGCCGGTGCGCTGGGCGGCCCAGTAGGCGCTCCAAGCAGGCGCGCGTGAGCGGGCATGGATCAGGTCGACGGATTTGGCCCTGATCAGGCGGGCGAGCTTGCCGGCATTGTTGCGCACCGTGATCGGGTTCTTCGCCCGCACCGGCAGCGAGACATGCAGCCCGCCAACGCGTTCCAGCTCCTTCACGAGCCGGCCGCCTTCGCTGACCACGATGGGCCAGCCGCCTGCCTCGACAACCGCCTCGGCGACTTCAATTGTCGTCCGCTCGGCACCGCCGGCAGACAGTTCCGGGATCACCTGAAGGATCGTCTTTCCTTGCAGCCGGGGTAGCTCGATCGCACTCATCCGCGCTTTCTCAAGATATTTCAACGCTACAGCCACTGGTCACTCCAGCTTGGACGGCCCCCGCCGCTGAACAGGCAGTACAGTTATCCGCGCCCCAAGCAAACCCGCTTGCTTGACTAAATCTGCAAGCCGTTGGAGGGCATGGTATCATGACAACACTTCACCTGAACTGCGAAAATGGCAGGCGGCTTGCCTATCGTAAGCGTGACGGGGCTTCTGGCCTGACCTTCGTATGGCTGTCCGGTTTCATGTCCGACATGTCCGGCACCAAGGTCACCGAGCTGGAAGGCTGGGCTGAGGCCGAAGACCATGGCTTCCTCGCCTTCGATTACTCCGGACATGGCGAATCGGATGGCGCGTTCGAGGACGGCACGATCAGCGCGTGGCTGGAGGACAGCCTGAACGTCATCCAGGGCTGCACGGACGGCCCGCTGGTGCTTGTCGGCTCCAGCATGGGCGGGTGGATGGCGCTGCTCGCCGCACTCGCCCTGAAGGACCGCGTGAAAGGCCTTGTCCTGATCGCCCCCGCGCCGGACTTTACCGAAAAGCTGATGTGGCCGGAATTCTCCGACGAAGCGCGCGCGGAGATCATGAACAATGGCGTCCATATGCGCCCGTCAGACTATGGCGATCCTTACCCCATCACGCGAAACCTGATCGAGGACGGCCAGCAATGGAGCATCCTCGACCGGACCATCCAGTTTCACGGACCGGTTCGCATCCTGCAGGGCCGCGAGGATCCGGATGTGCCCTGGTCGCACGCCTTCCGCCTGGTCGAAACCATGGCGAGCAAGGATCTCGTCTTCCAGCTTGTCAAGGATGGCGACCACCGCCTGTCGCGCCCGCAGGACATCGATCGGCTGAAGGCGACCTGCGCGGAGATCGCAACCGCCGTCTGACGCGCCAATTGCAATCACGCCTGCAGCATCGCATAGTCGGTGCATGCGGCATCGGCGTGCCTACTCCACCGACGCGACCAGCTTCCTGGAAAGCAATCGGCGGCGGATGCATGCCTTCTGGAAGGCGCCCGTCATTTTCACGCTGCTGATGACCATGGCGGCGTGGGTGTCATGGATTGTCGCCTCCGGCACGGTGAGCGCAGTCCGCTCCGGTGCGGTGCAGATTTACCTGCCGATCGGTCCCGAGCGCCCGCTCATCCTCGCAGATGTGTTGCATATGCCGGTCGGCTTCCTGCTGCATGCCCTGTTCATGGCGATGCCGGTCTTCATGGGCTGCCTGGTCTTCCTGTTTCCGATCAGGCTGGCGGACGGCAACAGCGTCATCTCGCGCCCGGTCTTCTGGCGGATCTATCTCAGCGTCCTCGGCGCGCTGGCGGGCCTGGGCGTGTTTGCGATCTATGCCGGCATGTCCGAGCCCGAGCGCCTGCTGCCGCTGGCCGGCAACCTCCCGCTCGCCATCGGCGTCGGCGGCGCGTTCGCCGGCATCCACCTGATCGCCGGGCATATCGGTGCGCGCTGGCTGATCTGGTCGTCCGGGCTGTTCGACGCCCGGCACGTCAAGGTTTTCTGAGGTTCAGTTCGGGCGCTGCTGGTCTTCGCCGGTCATGCCGTCCCAGAACTTCCTGACCCGGCCGAGGAAGCCCTCGCTTTCCGGGTTGCAGTCGGCGCCGGAGCATTCGCAGAATTCGCGCAGAAGCTCTTTCTGGCGCGAGGAAAGGTTGCGAGGCGTCTCGACGATCATCTCGACATAGAGATCCCCGGCATGTCCGGACCCGCGAAGGCTCGGCATGCCCTTGCCGCGCAGGCGCAGCTTGCGCCCGGTCTGGGCACCTTCAGGCACGGTGACGCGGGCGCGTCCGCCATCAATGGTCGGGATTTCGATCTCGCCGCCAAGGGCAGCGGTCACCATCGGGACCGGCGCCGGGCAGTAGAGGTTCGGCCCGTCACGCTCGAAAATGTCATGCTCGGCGACGTCGACGAAAATGTAGAGGTCGCCCTTCGGCCCGCCGCGCTGGCCCGGTTCGCCTTCGCCGGACAGGCGGATGCGCATGCCGCTTTCGACGCCAGCCGGAATCTTCACCTGCAGCGTGCGGTCCTCGCGCACCTGTCCTGCACCATGGCAGGTCTTGCACGGATTGGAGATGACCTTGCCCCGGCCAGAACAGCGCGCGCAGGTGCGCTCCATCGTGAAGAAGCCCTGTGTGGCCCTCACGCGGCCGGAGCCGGAACAGGTCGGGCAGGTTTCCGGGCTGGTGCCGGGTTCTGCGCCAGAGCCGTCGCAGGTGCCGCAATTTACCGCTGACGGCAGCGAAATTTCTGTATCCTTGCCGGTGAAGGCTTCTTCCAGGCTGATCTCGAGGTCATAGCGCAGATCGTTGCCGCGCGCCGGGCCGCCCCTGCGGCGTCCGCCGGCAAAACCGCCTGCACCGCCGAAGACCTGGCTGAAAATGTTCTCGAAAATATCGCCCGGATCCATGTTGCCGAACGGGTTGCCACCAGGACCGCCACCGCCATTCTCGAAAGCCGCATGGCCGAAACGGTCATAGGCTGCTTTCTTCTCAGGGTCGGACAGGATGGCGTAAGCCTCCCCGACCTCCTTGAACATCGCCTCGGCCTCTTCATCGCCGGGGTTCTGGTCCGGATGGTATTTGAGGGCAAGTTTGCGGTAAGCGCTCTTCAGGGCTTTCGCGTCGACATCCTTCGCGACGCCCAGAATCTCATAGTAGTCCCGTTTGCTCATGGCAGTGGTTTGGTTTCCGCTGTTTGGCAGTTAGGGGGAAAGTTGGGTAGCGCCGCCCCCGGTTGCAAGGGCGGCGCTACAGGCAAGTCAGTCAGCTAGCTCGCTTTTGCAGCGGGTGCCTCGCCCAGGATCATGCTGGCCACTTCCTTGGGCACGATCAGCCAGGTGTCAGACAGGGTCTGATCCCAGTTCTCCAGCAATTTGGCGGCCCGCTTCGAGCCGGTGCGTTCTTCGTGCATTTCCAGCATCAGGCGGAAGCGTCCGACATGCTCTTCCGGCATGTCGCTCAGCGGGTACCAGTCGATGGAGTCGGGGTTGGCAACGCGCTCGAATCTCTTGCCCGGATCCCAGACCCAGGCGATGCCGCCGGTCATGCCGGCCCCGAAATTGTCGCCGACAGGACCGATGATCGCAACGCGGCCGCCCGTCATGTATTCGCAGCCATTCGCGCCGCAGCCCTCGACCACCGCTTCGGCGCCCGAATTGCGCACAGCGAAGCGCACGCCCGCCTGCCCGGCCGCATAAAGCCGGCCAGAGGTCGCGCCATAAAGGCAGGTATTGCCGATGATCGTGTTCTCCGACGCCTCAAGCTGGGAGCGCCGGCCCGGGCGCAGCTGGATCGTCGCGCCTGAGAGGCCCTTGCCGACATAGTCATTGGCATCGCCATAGACATCCAGCAGCAGGCCCTGGACCGAGAACGCCCCGAGCGACTGGCCCGCACTGCCCGTCAGGCGCACGCGCAGGCGGCCTTCCGGCAGGGCCTTCTCACCGAACTTGCGCACAATGGCCGAGCTGGACCGTGCGCCGATGGAGCGCTGGACGTTCTGGACATCATATTCCAGCTGCATCTTCTCGCCCCGCGTGAAGAAGGGCTCGCCGTCGCGCAGGATCTGCGCATCGAGCGTATCCCACACTTCGGTGCGGTGGCTCGGGCGGTAGACGACCGGCTTGGTCGTCTCGACTTTCACCAGAAGCGGATTGAGGTCGAGGTCGTCGAGGTGCGAGGCACCGCGGCTGACCTGGCTCAGGAGGTCGGTGCGGCCGATGGCTTCGTCGAGCGAGGTCAGGCCAAGGCTGGCCAGGATACGCCGGACGTCTTCGGCCAGGAAGGACATCAGGTTGACGACCTTTTCCGGCGTGCCGGTGAACTTCTTGCGGAGCGCTTCGTCCTGCACGCAGACGCCGACCGGGCAGGTGTTCGAGTGGCACTGGCGCACCATGATACAGCCCATCGCGACGAGCGAGGCCGTGCCGATGCCATACTCCTCGGCACCGAGCATCGCAGCGATGACGATGTCGCGGCCCGTCCGCAGCCCGCCATCGGTCCGCAGGGTGACCTTGTCGCGAAGATTGTTCAGCGACAGGACCTGGTGCGCTTCGGCAAGGCCCATCTCCCATGGCAGGCCGGCATACTTGATCGAGGTCTGCGGGCTGGCACCCGTGCCGCCGACACCGCCGGCGATCAGGATCACATCCGCCTTGGCCTTGGCCACACCGGCGGCCACCGTGCCGACACCGGACTGGGCGACGAGCTTCACGCAGACCCGGCAGTCCGGGTTGATCTGCTTCAGGTCGTAGATCAGCTGCGCCAGGTCCTCGATGGAATAGATATCGTGGTGCGGCGGCGGCGAGATGAGCGTCACGCCCGGCGTCGCATGCCGGTTCTTGGCGATCAGCTCGGTCACCTTGAAGCCGGGCAGCTGGCCGCCCTCGCCGGGCTTGGCGCCCTGCGCGATCTTGATCTCCACCTCGCGGCACTCATTGAGGTATTCCGCCGTCACGCCGAAGCGGCCCGAGGCGACCTGCTTGACGGCCGAATTCATGTTGTCGCCATTCGGCAGCGGGCGGTAGCGCTCGCGGATTTCGCCGCCTTCACCAGAAACCGACTTCGCGCCGATCCGGTTCATCGCGACATTCAGCGTGCCGTGGGCTTCCGGGCTGAGTGCGCCGAGCGACATGCCGGGCGTCACGAACCGCTTGCGAATCTCGTTGACCGACTGGACCTGTTCCAGCGGGATCGAGGTCTGCTGGTCGGTCTTGAAGTCGATCAGGTCGCGCAGCTGGATCGGGTCACGGCCGCTCAGCGCAGCGACGTATTTCTCATACAGCGTATACTCGCCCCGGTCGCAGGCAGCCTGCAGCATGTGGATCAAATTGCCGTCCAGCGCATGCGGCTCGCCGGAGGCGCGCAGGCGGTAGAACCCGCCAACCGGCAGCGAGATGACATCCTCGTCGAACGCCGTCTCGTGGCGCTCCACCGCATTGTCCTCAAGGCCAGCCAGGCCGATCCCGGAAATACGGCTGGTCATGCCGGGGAAGTAGTCGGCAACCAGCGCGCGCGACAGGCCGAGCGCCTCGAAATTGTAGCCGCCGCGATAGGAGGAGATCACCGAAATGCCCATCTTGGACATGATCTTCAGCAGGCCCGCCTCGATCGCCTTCTTGTAGTTGCGGACATAATGGCTGAGCGGCTCGTCACCGAGCAGGCCGCGCGCATGGCGATCAGCGATGGCTTCCTGCGCGAGATAGGCATTCACACAGGTCGCGCCGCAGCCGACGAGGACAGCGAAATAGTGCGTGTCCAGGCACTCTGCCGAGCGCACAGTCAGCGAACAGAAGGTTCGAAGGCCCTGCGAGACCAGGTGAGAGTGGACCGCGCCGGTCGCCAGGATCATCGGAATGCCGACATTGTCGGGATCCTGGTGCTCGTCGGTGAGAACGATGTGTTCCCGTCCGGCCCGGACAGCCTCTTCGGCTTCGGCCTGGATCCGCGCCAGCGCAGCCTTCAGGGCCCGGCCGTCGCGCATCACATCGTCCAGCTTGAAGGTACAGTCGATATGCTCGACGCCCTCGCCCAGCGTCTCCATCAGGCGCTGGTACATGCCGGTCGACAGGAAGGGGCTTTCCAGCACGAAGACGTTCTGCTGGGTCTCGTCCGTGGTCAGGATATTGCCGAGGTTCTTGAACCGCGTCTTCAGCGACATCAAGCGGTCTTCGCGCAGCGGATCGACCGGCGGGTTGGTCACCTGGCTGAAATTCTGGCGGAAAAAGTGCGACAGCGGACGGCACTCATTGGAGAGAACGGCCACCGGACTGTCATCGCCCATCGAGCCGATCGCTTCCTTGCCCGTCTCGGCCATCGGCGCGAGAATGAGTTCGGAGGTCTCCAGCGTGAAGCCCGCCACCATCTGGCGGCGCATCAGGGCTTCCTTGTCGTAAAGGCGCGGCTCCTCGCCCTGGATGATTTCCTCTTCCAGCTCCTTCACATTCTTCAGCCACTTGTCATACGGGTGCTCGCCAGCCAGTTCGTCGATGATCTGGTCGTGCTCGTAGAACCGGCCTTCCTCGAGATTGGCCGCGATCATGCCGCCGGCGCGCACATGGCCGCGGCGGACGACTTCATGGCCGGTCAGCGGGCACATGCCGGTTTCCGACCCGACCGCCAGGATGCCATCGGCCGTCAGCGCATAGCGCAGCGGGCGCAGGCCATTGCGGTCCAGCCCGGCAATCGCCCAGCGTCCATCATAGGCACAGATGGCCGCCGGACCGTCCCACGGCTCCATGACGGAGTTGCAGTAGGCATAAAGGGCGGCGTGATTGTCCGGAATGATCGAGGCGCGCTTCGACCAGGCTTCCGGGATCAGCAGCGCCTTTGTCATCGGCGCGGTGCGCCCGGCCTTGCAGAGGATTTCGAAGACGGCATCGAGGGCGCCAGAGTCCGACAGGCCCTTCGGCACGACGGGTTTGACGTCTTCCACATCATCGCCGAACGCGCCGGAGACCATCTTGATCTCGTGGCTCTTCATCCAGTTGAGGTTGCCGCGCAGCGTGTTGATCTCGCCATTATGGGCGAGCATGCGGAAAGGCTGCGCCAGCTCCCAGCGCGGGAAGGTGTTGGTCGAGTAGCGCTGGTGATAGATCGCGATCGGCGAGACGAAGCGTTCGTCCTGCAGGTCGAGATAGAAATTGTCGATGTCCTGGGCGAGGAACATGCCCTTGTAGATCAGCGACTTGTGGCTGAGCGAGCAGATATAGAAGCCCGGAATGCCGGCCTCGCGGGCCTTGCGCTCGATCCGGCGGCGGCAGAGATAGAGTGCGCGCTCCAACTCGTCCGGGGTGCGGCCCCGGCTGTCGCGGAACATGACCTGCTCGATCTCGGGCCGCGTGTCGGCCGCCTTCTGGCCGATCACGGTGATATCGACCGGGGGCTGGCGCCAGCCATAGATATAGAAGCCGAAGTGCAGGATCTCCGTCTCGACAATGGCGCGGGCGGCTTCCTGTTCGGCAAGGTTCGTGCGCGGCAGGAAGATCTGGCCGACACAGATCGGATCCTCGGTCGGATTGTGGCCGGTGCGCCGGGCCTGCTCACGGAAAAAGTCCTGCGGGACCTCGATCCGGATACCGGCGCCGTCACCTGTCTTGCCGTCGGCATCGACTGCGCCGCGGTGCCAGACATTCTTCAGCGCCTTGATGCCCATCTCGACGATTTCGCGCTTCGGCTTGCCATCAAGCGAGGCGACGAGACCGACGCCGCAGGCATCCTTCTCATGCTCTGGATCATAGGCATGCGCCTCGATCAGCTTCTGGCGCTCGATGAGATACTTGTCGATCGTGTCGGTCATGAATGTGCCCCCTTGAGGGATGTTTATCTTTGTAATCTGCAGCAGGCTGGCCGGGCTTATTCCGCCGCGACGGGCTCTCGGGCCGGCGCCTTGTCGCGGGCCATTTCGCGCATGCGCTTGTGCATCTGCTCGGCGGCGTCGCGGCCATCCTTGATCGCCCAGACGACGAGCGAGGCGCCGCGGACGATGTCACCGGCAGCGAACACGTTCGGCAGGCTGGTTTCGAGCGTCGCGAAGTCGACCCGGATCGCGCCCCAGCGGTTCACCTTGAGAGCCGCTTCACCGAACAGTTCCGGCAGGTCTTCCGGATCGAAGCCGAGCGCCTTGATGACCATGTCGGCCTTGATGTCGAACGTATCGCCGGTTTTCTCGGGCGACTGGCGGCCGGACGGGTCCGGCGGGCCAAGCCGCATGCGAGCGGCGCGAACCGCTTTCAACTTGCCGGCCTTGGTGTCGAGAATGGCTTCCGGGGAGGCCAGCCATTCGAAGACGACGCCCTCTTCCTCGGCATTGGCCACTTCGCGCTGCGAGCCCGGCATGTTGGCCCGGTCGCGGCGGTAAAGGCAGGTCACCGATTTGGCCCCCTGGCGAACGGCTGTGCGCACGCAGTCCATCGCCGTGTCGCCGCCGCCAATCACGACGACGCGCTTGCCCTCGGCATTGTGCGTGCCGTCATCGAAACTCGGCACCGCATCGCCAAGCCCGCGGCGGTTCGACGTGGTCAGGAAGTCGAGCGCCGGCAGGACGCCCTTTGTGCCCGAGCCCGGCACCATCAGGTCGCGCGCCTTGTAGACGCCTGTCGCGATCAGCAGCGTGTCATGCTTGTCGCGCAGCTTGGCGAGCGTCACATCCGTGCCGATATCAGTGTTGAACTTGAACGTCACGCCGCTGTCTTCGAGCCGCTTGATACGGCGCTCGACGATATGTTTCTCCAGCTTGAAGCCCGGAATGCCATAGATCAGCAGGCCGCCGCCGCGGTCGTAGCGGTCATAGACGGTGACCTTGTAGCCCTTGCGGCGCAGCTGTTCGGCCGCGGCGAGGCCGCCCGGACCCGCGCCGATGATGCCGGCGGACTGGTCTTTCTCGCGCGGCGGCTTGATCGGGGTGACCCAGCCCTGCTCCCAGGCATTGTCGGTGATGTGGCGCTCGATGGCACCGATGGTGACGGTGCCGTGGCCGGACTGCTCGACCGTGCAGATACCCTCGCACAGGCGGTCCTGCGGACAGATACGGCCGCAGATTTCCGGCATGTTATTGGTCGCCGACGAGACCTGGTAGGCTTCTTCCATCCGGTCTTCCGCAACAAGCTTCAGCCAGTCGGGGATGTTGTTCGAGAGCGGGCAGCCCTGCTGGCAGAAGGGGACGCCGCATTGCGAGCAGCGGCCCGCCTGGTCTTCAGCCGCTTTTTTGGCGTAGTCGGCATAGATTTCCTCGAAATCGTGCGCGCGCGCCTTTGCATCGCGCTTTTCCGGCATGGCGCGATCGATACTCGTGAATTTCAACATGCGACTGGCCATGGGGACGGTCCTCGGCTCTTAAAATTTTTTGCCTTATGAGCCGCAAATCTCGAAAGCGCAAGGTAAATTGCACCCCAAAGTATCAAAATGATATGCTTCTACGGCTATTTGTTCAATATATAGCAAATTTCGTGAACAGGCAAATCCACATCATATCATTATGATATATATTGATGGGCGTGCGTTCGCGGGCGAACCATGTCAGACAGTCGCCCACAGCCTTCAAATCTAGCGCGGACACGCGAAATGTCACTTTTCCAGCTTTTCATTATCGCGGCGATACAGGGCGTTACGGAGTGGCTGCCGATCTCTTCGTCGGCCCATGTGCTGCTATTGTCGGACACCTTCGGCGCCGTCGGTCGTGATGAGCTGCTGATCAATGCCGTCTCGAACCTCGGAACGCTGGCGGCCATGCTGCTCTATTTCCGCAAGGATGTCGCGAGCGCCCTGGTCGGCGGGGTCGAACTGGCCATGGTCCCGGTCACGAAGAAGGCGCTCTCGCCGGGCGCGCGGCTGGCGGCCTGCGTGATCGTGGCAACGCCGATCGCGCTGGTTGCAGCGATCGCCTACGAGGCGCTGCTGCCGCCGGGCGCACAGGACGCCCTTCGCAGCGTGCAGACCGTGGCCGGCGCCACGATCGTCTTCGGCATCCTGCTCTGGATCGCTGACGTGTACGGCCCGCGCACCCGCAAGGAGGAGGACATGACGCTCCTCCACGCCCTGATGATCGGCGCGACGCAGGCGGTGGCCGCGATCATCCCCGGCACCAGCCGTTCCGGCATCACGATGACGGCGGCCCGCGCGCTGGGCTATGACCGCACCGAAGCGGCGCGGTTCTCGATGCTGATCGGCGCGCCGATCCTCGCCGCGGCCGGCCTCTATGGCGCCTACGGGCTGCTTGAAGCCGACGCCAATGGCGACAATCTTCTCAGTTTCCAGGACGGCATGGTCGTTGCCCTTGTCGCCTTCATCACGGGCCTCGCCTCGATCTGGGGGCTGATGGCCCTTCTGAAACGGATGAGCTTCCTGCCTTTCGTGATCTACCGGCTCATTCTGGGTGTGGCACTGTTCGTGTTCATGCCGTTTCTTGCGGTAAGTTAAGGCGCCGCAGCGCGACAGGCCCGGAACTCTGAGATACAGCTAATCGTTTGCCGGTCTTTCCAGAAGGGAAAGGATGAGGTTCATGCAAAGACTTTTACTCGCGAGCGCAGCCATGATGCTGCCGATGATGATGGCAGCCTGCACCACGGCCACGCTGCCGCCCGAAAAGCAGGCGGCTGTCGACCAGAGCCAGGCGGTTCGCACGGAAATCGACGAGCTGAACCAGCTGACGAGAATCTATATCGACTCGGTCACGATCTATCAGGAAGCGGCGAACAAATCGAACGACCTGCACGGGCTGAAGCCGGCCGTCATCGAGATCGCCCAGGAACGCAATCGCCAGCGGGTCCAGTTGCAGGACCGCGTCATCGCCCTGGGTGGCTCCCCCGCGCAATACGGCGAAGCGTCGGGCACCGTCCGTCGCTCAATGTCGTCCATTCGCTCGATCCTGCAGGACGACAACAAGGTCGCGCTTGAAGAGGTCCTTCGCACCGAGCGCTATATCCTGCGCGAAGTGAATGAGGCCATGAGCAAGACCGTCACGGCACAATCGCGGCAATTGCTTGGGCAGCTGCGCACCGATGCGGACCAGCAGATCGCGCGCCTGGAGGCCATCGGGAATCCGGGCTGATCCGGTACCCTGCCCCCAATAGACGACGCGCGCAGTGAGCTGCCTGGCTCTCTCCGCACGCCGCCCTTCCCGCGTGTGCGTCCCATCGCCTGCGGAAAGCCCTCTTTCATGACTTTCTTGTCATGAAATGCGCCAGCAAGCCGCTCGCTTTGTGATCATTTGCGGGCGGTTTTGTTCATCTCCCGTTGGCAAGGCGAAAGGACGCCCGGACTCGCTGTCCGGACACGCTATCGCTGGCGTCCTCACGAAGGAGAGGTTTCAATCCCGGCAGGGCACTGCTCCACTTGGCAGCGCCGCAAATGTGCGAAACTCAAACGAGCGCGAGCGCCGGCAGCAGCCTCAGGCTTCGCCCTTCTGGTGGAATTCGCCATAGGCGCGGTACGGCCAGAGATAGGACGGCACGATCGACTCGACGCTCTCGATATCGTCGATGCCGAGATCGGCGAGCGTCAGGGCGTCATCGGCCACGACATTGTCGCTCTTCAGCATCTCGACCTGGTCGCCGGTGATCGGCGGGTCGCCGAAGAAGCCCCAGGCGAGCGGCGGAACGCGCCACAGCGCCCCGAAGGTCAGCCCCATCGGCTTGGCGATGAAGTTCGGGATCGGGAAGGCATAGCGCTTGCGGTCGATGGTCTCGCCGATGAAGTCGTAGAGTTCCTTGAACGTGTAGACGCGCGGGCCGCCAAGCTCGAACGTCTTGCCCTCGACATCGTCGCGGTTGACCGCAGCGGCGATGGCATCGGCGACATCACCGGCATAGACCGGCTGCAGCTGCGTCTTGCCGCCGCCAATCGCTGGCAGGAAAGGCAGCACGTTCGACACCGGGCTCGATGCCATGGCGGCGAACTTGTTGAAGAAACCGTCTTCCGGGCCGAACACGATGGACGGGCGCAGGATGACCGCTTCGGGGAAAACTTCGCGCGCGGCCTTTTCGGCTTCGGCCTTGGTGCGGGCATAGTCCGACTTCGAGTCTTCATCCGCGCCGATCGCCGAGATCTGGACGAGGCGCTTGACCCCGGCCTTCTTCGCCGCTTCGGCAACATTGATGGCGCCTTCGCGCTGGGCCGCCTCGAAATTCTGCGGGCCCTTCTCGAAGAGGATACCGACCAGGTTCACGACCGCGTCGGCGCCTTCGACAGCCCGCTCCACCGACATGCGGTTGCGGACATTGGCCTGGGCGAGGTCGACCCATCCGGGCGGGCCTGCCAGCTTTGCATCACCGGCAAGGTGCGGCTTGCGGACCGCGACTCGCACGCGCCAGCCATCGCGAACCAGCGCCCGCGCAGCATACCGCCCGATGAAGCCGGACCCGCCGAATATCGTAACCAGACCTTTGGACATGAAGCCTCAACCCCGCACTCGAAAGCCAAGCATGAATCGTCTGCGCGCCTTTCATCATGCCTTTCGCGGCTTGTCCATGCGACGAATGGCAAAAGCCGCAGCCAGACCGGCGGGCCGGTCAAATCCGATGCACGAAGGTAATTGCGTATTCATTCAAAGCCGGTAAGGCGTTCGCCATGAATAATATCAAGCTGCACAAGGGCGATCTGCCCGCCGATGTCGACCTCGGCCCGGAAATCGCGGTCGATACCGAGGCCATGGGCCTCAATCCCTTCCGTGACGCGCTGTGTGTGGTCCAGCTTTCAGCCGGCGATGGCAAGGCCCATGTCGTGCAGCTCGACCGCAGTTTCGACTGCCCGAACCTGAAAGCGCTCCTGGCTGACAAGAGCCGGCTCAAGATCTTCCATTTTGCCCGCTTCGATGTGGCGATGATGAAGCATTGGCTCGGCATCGACTGCACGCCGGTCTGGTGCACCAAGATCGCCTCGAAACTGGCGCGCACCTATACCGACCGCCATGGCCTGAAGGATGTCGCGCGCGAGGTCGCCTCGACCGACCTGTCCAAGACCCAGCAATCCTCGGACTGGGGCGCCGACACGCTGACCGACGCGCAGCTGCAATACTGCGCAAGCGACGTTCTCTACCTGCATGAGATCAAGGCCGGGCTCGAAGCGATGCTTGTCCGCGAGAACCGGCTGGAGCTGGCCCAGGCCTGTTTCGACTTCCTTCCGACGCGTGCCCAGCTCGACCTGGAAGGCTGGCCGGACACTGACATTTTCGCGCATAGCTGAGATTTCCCTGCTCCTGCCACAATTCGTCACTGAAAGAACATGGCCGGACAGCTATCTTTCGGGGCAATTCATACCTAAATAATTGCCCATGCCGATGGAAATCACCGCAGAAACTGAAAAGGCCCTGAGCCTGTGGGAGCCGCGTCGGCAGATGACGCTCGAGCAGGCCCGCCAGCGCTCATCCATGGTGTCCTTCCTGCGGCTTGCCTTTACCGCGGGTGCCGCCATCTCTGCGGGCATGATGATCGGCCACCTCGCAGCCAATGCGGTTTCGGCTTCCCCGTCCCAGATCGAACGCCTTTCGGGCGACGAAATCGTGACCATGGTCAATCCGCGCTTCACCGGGCGCGACATTGCCGGCAAGGCTTTCGTGATCACCGCCGACACCGCACAGAGACGGATTGGCGGCGGGGAAAAGATCGACCTCAAGAACCCCGAACTCATCAGCGAAGACGGCACGCGCGTTGCCGCGCCGGCCGGGCTTTACAACCAGGACGACCAGACGCTGGAGCTTTACGAGGCGGTCGAGGTCGAGAACGCCAAGGGCTACAAGTTCAACTCGACCTCGGCAAAAATGTTCATCGAAGAAGGCCGTGTCGAGGGAATTGACCCGCTTAGCGGTCGTGGCCCCCTTGGCGATGTGCGGTCTGACACGTATGAAATTGTGGACGAGGGGGATCGCGTACTGCTGAGCGGTCGCGTAGAAATGACAATTATTCCGGGCGGGCAAGATGGTGCCGGGACGGAAGCTGGCACGGACGCCGGCGACGAGGAGCTTGGTGGTGAGAATTAGGTGTTCGCTTGCTTTTGCAGTCCTGGGCATGTGCCTGGCCGGTCATGCTGCAGCACAGGTATCGGGACAGGGCGGCCCCATCCGCGTCAATGCAGACCGCAGCGAGGTCATCGAGCGCCAGCGCCAGGTCGTGCTGATCGACAATGTCGACATCATGCAGGGCGATGCCCGCCTGCGCGCCAATCGCGTGACGATCAACTATGCCGGCTCCGGCCAGACCGAGACCAGCGGCCTGACGGGCTTCGGCGACATTTCCAGCATGGAAGCGGTCGGCGAGGTCTATTACGTCACGCCCGAAATCAAGGCGACCGGCGACCGCGGCAATTATGACGCCGCCTCCGACACGATCACGCTGACCGGCGACGTCGTGCTGATCCGCGGCGAGGATGTCGCGACCGGCAAACGCCTGGTCATGAAGCTGTCGGAAGGGCGCACGGTCCTTGATGGCGGGGACGGCCAGGTCCAGATGCAGATCAATCCGAGCCAGAATAATGACGGTTCAGCCGGAAATGAGACAAATTGAACAGACCGTTCTAAACGGATTTTAAGCCTATTGCCCTAGCAACGGAAACGGGCAGCGCAAACCGCGCGAGTGGGAGGTTTTACAGGTATGACGGACACGGCCAGCGGCCTTGTAGCGACGGGACTAGCCAAGTCATTTGGCAAGCGCCAGGTCGTGAAAAACGTCTCCCTGTCGCTCCAGCGCGGTGAGGTGGTCGGTCTGCTCGGTCCCAACGGGGCCGGCAAGACGACCTGCTTCTACATGATCATGGGCCTTATCGGGGCAGACGCCGGAACCATCACGATCGATGGCGCCGATGTCACCGCCCTTCCCATGTATCAGCGTGCCCGTCTGGGTGTCGGCTATCTTCCGCAGGAAGCCTCGATCTTTCGGGGCATGACGGTGGAACAGAACATCCTGGCAGTCGTGGAACTTGTCGAAAAGAACAAGGACGCCCGCCAGGCCGAAGTTGATGCCCTTCTGGACGAGTTGCACATCTCGCACCTGCGCAAGCAGTCTGCGACATCCCTGTCCGGTGGCGAACGCCGCCGTGTGGAGATTGCCCGTGCCCTCGCCTCCAGACCTAGTTTCATGCTTCTGGACGAACCGTTTACCGGTATCGACCCACTCGCCGTTTCGGATATTTCCGATCTGGTTGGCTACCTGAAGCAGCGCGGCCTTGGCGTGCTGATCACGGACCACCAGGTGCGAGAGACACTCCAGATCGTTGATCGGGCATCCATCATCTATGATGGCGGCGTCCTCTTTGAGGGCGTACCGGACGATGTCCTGACCAATGAGGATGTGCGCAGGGTCTATCTCGGCGAGCGGTTCGCTGCGTAGAGAATAATGGCCATTTCACAACGCCTCGACATGCGCCAGGGAACGTCCCTGGTGATGACCCCACAGCTCCAGCAGGCCATCAAGCTGCTGCAGCTCTCCAATGTCGAACTGGCAGAGTTCATCGAGGCCGAGATCGAGCGCAATCCGCTCCTCTCGCGTGCCGAAGGCGGCGAGCGCGATGAGTATGCGCCCGAAGAAGTGGCCGCCCCCGCCAAGCGCGAGGAACTTTCCCTCGACGATACAAGCGGGATGAACGAAGCCCGCGAGGCCATGGATGCCTCGCATGAGGATCTCTACGAAAGCGGCACCAATTCCGACAGCGGCAAGACCGCCGACCAGATGGCCGGCCCGTCGGCCAAGACCGACTGGTCGCAGGCCGGCTCCGGCGGCAGCTTCTCCGGCGACGATTATGATTTCGAAGGCAGCGTCAGCAGCGAGAAGTCGCTGCACGAGCACCTGCACGACCAGCTGACCATGTCCGGCCTGTCCCTGGCCGACCAGCTGATCGGCGCGCGGCTGATCGACGAGACCGATGATGCCGGCTACTGCAAGGTCGACCTTGAAGAAGTCGCCAGCGCGCTTGGCGCCGATCCGGCCAATGTCGAGGCGGTGCTCCAGGTCTGCCAGGGCTTCGAGCCGACCGGGGTCATGGCCCGCGACGTCCAGGAATGCCTGGCGCTGCAGCTGAAGGAACAGAACCGGTTCGACCCGGCCATGGCGGCCCTGATCGAGAATCTCGACCTCGTGGCCAAGCATGACATCAACGGGCTGTGTGAGGCCTGCGGCGTCGACAAGGAAGATGTCCGCGACATGATCTCCGAGCTGCGCGCGCTGACGCCGCGCCCGGGATCGGCCTTTTCGAGCGGCACCACGATTGCGGTCGTGCCCGACGTCTTCGTGCGTGAATTGCCGAACGGCATGTTCGCGGTCGAGCTGAATTCGGACACGCTGCCGAAAGTGCTGATGGACAAGGCCTATTATGCCGAGGTCAGCACGCTCCCGATGCGCGCGAACGAGAAGGAATTCATCAGTGAGTGCGCCCAGAACGCATCTTGGCTGATCAAGTCGCTCGACCAGCGCGCGCGGACCATCCTGAAAGTCGCCAGCGAGATCGTGCGCCAGCAGGACGCCTTCTTCGCGCATGGCGTCGCGCATCTGCGCCCGCTGAACCTGAAACAGGTCGCCGACGCCATCCAGATGCACGAGTCCACGGTCAGCCGGGTGACGTCCAACAAGTATATGGGCACCCCACGCGGCCTGTTCGAACTCAAATATTTCTTCTCAGCCGCCATTCCGGGCACGGCGGGCGGCGACGCCCACTCGGCCGAGGCGGTCCGCTACCGCATCAAGCAGCTGGTCGACGACGAAGGTCAGAACGTGCTGTCCGACGATCAGATTGTGGAAATTCTGACCGAATTTGGCATAGAAATAGCAAGACGCACCGTAGCCAAGTACAGGGAAAGCCTGAACATTCCTTCGAGTGTGCAGCGGCGCCGGCGTCTCAAGGCGAGTGCGTAGGCCCTGCTGACGGGTTGTTGACTCAGCCCCACAGCATTTTAAGGAACCGCGGTCTCGATTTCCCCGCCCGGGGCGTTATAGTAAGAGCTCGTCAACGGAGAGTTCCGTGCAGATACAGATTGCAGGACGGAAGATGGATCTAGGCGATGCGCTTCGCACGCGTATCGAGGAAGGTCTGGAAGCTGCCGTCACAAAATACTTCGACAGGGAATTTGATGGTCATGTGACTGTCTCTCCCAACGGCCATGAAACCGAGATCGACTGCAACGTACATTTGCCATCAGGCATTATCCTGCAGTCGACGGGCAAGGCGGACGACCCCTATGTGGCGCTCGACGAAGCCTTGCAGAAGATGGAAAAGCGGGTCCGCCGGTACAAGCGGCGCCTGAAGGACCATCACAAGAACGGCCGGGATCCATTCCCGAGCGAACCGGCTGCATCCTTCGTCCTGAAGTCCACCCCGGAAGATGACGAGCCTTCGCAGACCGGTGAATCCGGCGAAGCGCCTGTAATCGTGGCAGAAACTGCTTCTCAAATTCGCACGATGACTGTTTCCGAGGCTGTTCTTCAACTCGAACTTGCCGACTCACCTGCCCTCATGTTTCGCAATGCGAAGCATAAGGGATTGAACATGGTGTATCGGCGCGCAGACGGAAACATTGGCTGGGTCGACCCGGCTACTGACAGCAAATCCTCCTGACGAAACTTTGGCAGGCTCATGGCGACTGATTTAACAAGCCTTCTTGGCGAAGGCGTCATCCTCGATCCTGTTTCGGTCGAGAACCGGAAGCAGGCGCTGACAACCCTTGCTGGCGCGCTGGCGGAAAAGACCCGCCTCGACGCACGCGACATCTTTGATGCCGTGATGGAACGCGAGCGACTTGGGTCGACCGGCGTTGGCGAAGGCGTTGCCATTCCGCACGCCCGGATCGACAAGCTGTCCAATCCGATTGGCGGCTTCGTCCGCCTGCGCGACGGCGTGGACTTCGATGCCGTCGATGACCGGCCCTGCGACCTCATCTTCATGCTGATCGCGCCTGTCGGCTCCGGCGCAGACCATCTGCGCGCGCTGGCCCAGGTCAGCCGCACGCTCCGCCAGCCTGACCTGCGCAGTGCCCTGCGCAAGGCCGAAACGGCGAGCGAAATGAAGGTCATCCTGTGCCCTGAAGCGGCCAACGCGTCAGCCGCCTGACCGGATTTCAGGCTTAGAAGATTTCCAGTTCTAACGGATTGTCCGCGGCCCGAGAGGCTCAGCGCGGACGCATGCCGCCGCCGGTCACCTGGTTCGAGGCGGGCACTTCGGTGAGCGCCGGGCCATCGGCCGATCCACCAGCCCCTTCAGCGGCGCCCGCCACCTTCTGGTCGAGGAAGGCCTGCAGGTCGGCAACGCTCTCCTGCCAGACTTCTTCCTGCGGCAAGTGCCCTGCATCGGGATAGATGATGGCCACTGCGTTCGGGATGGCCTCCTCGAAGCGCGCAGCGTCCGAGACCGGGATGATGCGATCCTGCTCTCCCCAGAGGATGAGTGTCGGCACACTGATGGCTTCCAGTTTCGCCTTGCTGGCCTTTTCGCGCTGCGGGCTGCCCGCCAACAGGCTCAGCAGCGCATCGCGGTGTCCGGGCGCACGCGACAGCGCCGCATAGCGCTCTGCCATGTCCGTGCTCACGAAAAGCGGGTCCGCCACCGACTTCCTCAACCCGTCCTCGATCAGGCCCGACAGGTCGAGGTCCCTGATCAGCGTGCGGGCCACGGGAATGCGCAGCAGACGGAAAATGAGCGGCCGCTCCTCAGCCTCGCTCTCCGGCCAGCCGGCGGCATCGACAAGGATCAGGCTGTCGAGCTGTCCGGGATGGGCGAGCGCATACTCCCATGCGACCTGGCCGCCCATCGACGAGCCGGCCAGCGAAACACTGGAGATGTTCAGTTTCGACAGCAGCGCGTCAACGGCGTCGACATAATAGTCGATCGATACGTCTCCGTTTTCCGGCACGCGCGAGAGGCCATGTCCCGGCAGGTCAAGCGTGATCACACGATAGGTATCGTCCAGCTCCCTGACCCAATGCTTCCATGTGTGGAGCGAGGCGGCAAAGCCGTGAACCAGCACAATGACCGGCGCATCGCGCGGTCCGGTATCGGTATAGTGGAGCTTGAGATCGTCGCGCACCGTCAGGAAGCGCGAGTCCTGCAGCGCATAGGTCGATTCCAGCGTTTCATAGGGAATGTCGGGACGGCGAAGCGCCAGCCATCCAGCCGCCAGAACGGCGACCGTCGTCAGAAGTATCGCAGCAAATTTGCGAAGCATCTGCCCTCACCGATCACTCAACACGCCTGTCGTAAAACCGTCAAAGCGCGGCCATGTCAAAGGAAAGATTCAGGCAGAGCAGACAGGACAGTCCGTGTCCTGACGAAGTTTCACGGCACGCGATACACCGCTCAGCCCGTCGAGGATCAGGACCTGCCCCATCAGCGGCCGGCCAGCCCCTGTAATGATCTTCATGGCTTCGAGTGCCATGTGGCTCGCAACGATGCCGGTGACGGGGCCGACAACGCCGACATCCTCGCACGCTTCCGCCATGGGCGGGGCTTCGGGAACAAAACATTGATAGCAGGGCTGGCCGGTCTCCACACCCGATGCAAAGACCGAGACCTGGCCGGACCAGCGCGTCGCCGCGCCGGATACAAGCGGCCGGCCGCTGGCATGCGCGACACGGTTCAGCGCGAACCGCGTCTCGAAATTATCGGTGCCGTCGATGAGGACGTCGCCGGACAGGGCATCGGCCTCGCTCCAGCGCCTGGCCTGCCGGATGATCCTGCAGTCAGGCGCTGATGCGTTGAGCCGCTCGGCCAGCCGGTCGACCTTGAGGTGGCCGGTATCGGCTTCTGTAAACTGCACCTGGCGCTGGAGGTTGGAGCGGTCGACGGTGTCAGCGTCCCACAGCTCGATTTCCCCGACGCCGGCGGCGGCAAGATACATCGCACACGGACCGCCCAGCGCACCGGCGCCGACTATCGATACCCGCGCCGCCGCGAGCTTCTGTACGCCCGGCCCGCCAATCTCCTTGAGGAGAATATGGCGCGACTGGCGCTCAAGCTGTTCAGGGGTCAGGGCCATGCTCTCGCTTAGCAGGGCGGATGCGGTTAAGGCTACAGGCAATGAGCGACTCGGTTCCATCCAACGTGCCCGACACGATCTATGCCGCCCCGGCCGAATGGGTCGCGAAAGGGGCTGGCGCCCAGGGCAATCTCTTCCTCACAGGCCGCGCCGGTACGGGCAAGACGACGATGCTGCGCCGCTTCCTGGCCGAGGCCGGCGAGAACACCGTCGTGCTGGCGCCGACCGGGGTCGCGGCAATGAATGCCGGTGGTCAGACGATCCACTCCTTCTTCAAGCTGCCCCCGCGCCTCATCGAGCCGGCAGACATCAAGCGCCTGCGCGGGGTGCGCCTGATCAAGGCGATCGAGACGATGATCATCGACGAGATCTCGATGGTGCGCTCGGACATGCTGGACGCGATCGACAAGAGCCTGCGCCTCAATCGTGGCTCGAAACGCCCATTTGGCGGTGTGCGGATGATCCTGTCGGGCGACCTGCACCAGCTGCCGCCTGTGGCGCGCGGGCCGGAAGCGGAAATCCTGAATGAGCGTTATGGCGGGCATTATTTCTTCAACGCGCCCGGCTTCAAGGAAGCCGAGTTTGCCCTGCTCGCCCTGAAGCATGTCTTCCGCCAGGCCGATCCGCGCTTCCTGGCCCTGCTTGGCGCCATGCGGCAGGGTCGCCTGACGCCGCCGGATGAGCGCCTGCTGCAGACACTCGTCAGCAAGCGAACAGCCGTCGAGGCGAGCGCGACCCATGTCGTGCTGACGCCGAACAATGCCAATGCCTTCCGCATCAACCAGGCGCGCCTCGATGACCTGCCGGGCAAGCCGAGGACGCTGCCCGCCAAGGTGCAGGGCGACTTCGACGAGAAGTCCTATCCCACAGAAGCCGACCTTGAACTGAAGGAAGGCGCCCGTGTGATGCTGATCAAGAACGATCCGGAAGGCCGCTGGGTCAACGGATCGCTCGCCACGGTCGATGGCTTCAAGGGCGACAATGTCCTCGTCGAGCTGGACGGCCACATCTACGAGATCGAGCCGGCGGCCTGGGAGAAGTACAAGTACGACCTGGACCCGGAGACCAAAAAAGTGTCGCGCGAAGTGGTCGGGACCTTCAAGCAGGTGCCTTTGCGGCTCGCCTATGCGGTCACGATCCACAAGGCGCAGGGCCTGACCCTGGACAAGGTCTTCATCGATTTCGACAGGGGGATGTTCGCCCACGGACAGGCTTATGTGGCCTTCTCGCGGGCACGCTCACTGGAGGGGCTGGAAATCTCGCGGGCGCTGCGCCCGCGTGACCTCGTCATCGACCGCAGCGCCTTCGCCTTCGGGGAGCTGGAGACGATCGAGAATACGGACGCGTACCTGCTGGCCCGGTTCGCGAAAGGGGAGGATGTGCTGCTCTAGGCCAGCCGGCGGAATTCCTCGCGCAGGCGTTCGTCCTTGTCGGTCGCAATAGTCTCCAGGACGCCCACGCGTTCGGTCAGGCGCTCCACTTCGCGGCGCATCTTCTCGAGTTCGGCCCTCGTCTCGGCATGGGCCTTCGCCTCGGCATCAGATGCTTCCCGGTTGCCTTGCGTCTTGATCCAGTTGTTGAAGACGCCCGCACCCACGGCAATCAGCACGATGAAGACGACCATGGTGAATGGACTATCGATTTCGAACATAGGACCCTCGGCTTGTTATCGTAAATCGATAATAAGGCCTCGCCGGTCAAAATACAAGGGAAATCCGTTCATCGTCCCGTGGAGCCGAATCCGCCCTCGCCGCGAACCGTCTCCGGCAGCGTGTCGACCGCGACCCAGCCGATACGCGTCACCGGTGCCAGGACCATCTGACCGATGCGCTCTCCGCGCGCGATGGTGAAAGTCTCCTGACCATGATTGATCAGGATCACCTTCAGCTCGCCGCGATAGTCGCTGTCGATCGTGCCGGGCGTATTGAGGCAGGTAATGCCATGCTTGGCGGCAAGACCTGAGCGCGGGCGCATCTGGATTTCATAACCTTCAGGGATCGCGACAGAGAGCCCGGTCGGCACCATGGCCCGCTCGCCAGGCTTCAGCGAGAGGGGCTCGCCATCGGGCACAGCGGCGCGGACATCCATGCCGGCGGCGCCATCCGTCTCATAAGCGGGCAGCGGCAGGCCTTCGAAATGCGGGAGCGTTTTAACGGCAACATCAACGGTGGTCATGCCCGCCTATGCGCGGGAGTCGGTGGCCGGTGTCAACTTGAAAAAGGCCTCAGGCGCCGGACTGGGCGAGCTGGGCTTCCTTTGCGCCGGCTGCGGCGTCGCCCTCTGCCGCATTGGCCTGGCTGCCAACCCCGGCAAGGCCGATGACGAGAACGCAAACGAAGGCGAAATATCCAATGATCAGGCGCATGGGCAGGTTCCGTTCCTGAGCGGACATATAGCTAAAGCTGAAATTGCAAACAAAGTGTTCAAATCTGTTAATTTTAACAAAGCCGATCATGACCGGAAGTTCCGGCAGGAATGTGACCGGGATGCGGCCTTATCTGTAAATCGCAATGAAGATCGAGGCCGCTGACACCACCAGCGACAGTCCGGCCAGCCGCGTCGAGACGATAAAACGTTTCCGTTCATCCTGAAGGTCCGACAGGACCGAGGCGAGCAGCGGGAAGTTCACGCAGTGCCGATCCCCGCCAATCCGCATCGAGAAGAAGTTCACCTGGTCGCCGGAGCCCGTGTGCGAGCCGTACTTGGCGTTCATGTGATAGTAGAGCCGCCCGAAGATCAGGTCCTCATCGCACCGGAATCGCTTGGCGAGCGCCATGGTGTCGATCGGCACCCAGACCTTGGCAGACCGCGTCTTGTTCTCGTCAGAATACTCGGAGAATGGACGCAGATAGCGCTTGTAGATCTCGCGCAGCAGCCTCTCATCGGTTGGAATAACGGCCACCCTCTGTCCTCCCACCTGCTGAAAGCAGGCCAAGGATTGGCCGAACGGGCCTCAAGGTCAATGTCGGCGAGGGCAGGTTCGGGCGATTTCGCCTATTCAGCCGCCAGCTGGTTCTTGCCGGGATGGCCGATAGTCTGGGCGATGCGGTCGGCAAGCTGGCGGGCAACGGCGAGCTTGTCCATGCGCGGCCAGCGTTCGATCTCGTCCTTGGTGACAAGCGCGATCTCGTTTTCCGAACCACCCATCACATCGCCGGACACATCGTTCGCCACGATCCAGTCGCAGCCCTTCCGCTTCATCTTGGCGCGGGCCAGCTCTTCGACGTCATGGGTCTCGGCGGCAAAGCCGATCACCAGGCCGGGGCGGTTCTTCCGCTTCTTCGACAGCGTGGCAAGGATGTCCGGATTTTCCGACAGGGTCAGGGAGGGCAGCGTCTCGCCAGCATCCTTGAGCTTGAGTTTCTTCGAAGAGGAAATGGCCGGGCGCCAGTCGGCCACGGCAGCAACCGAAATGAAGACATCGGCCGGCAGGGCGGTCTCGCAGGCCTTCAGCATGTCGCGTGCGGTCTCCACCGGAACCATGTCGACCCCGCGCGGCGGCGCGATCGAAACCGGTCCGGAGACCAGGGTCACGCGCGCGCCAAGATCGGCGAGCGCACCAGCTATCGCATAGCCCTGCTTGCCGGAGGAATGATTGGACAGGAAACGCACCGGATCGAGCGGCTCACGTGTCGGGCCGGCCGTGACAAGCACATGGGCGCCCGTCAGCGGCTTCGGGCCGGAATGCCGGTCCAGCTGGGCCTCGATTTCATCAGCAATCGCGAGCACCTCCGGCAGGCGGCCGGGGCCAAACTCGCCGCATGCCATCGCGCCTTCATCGGGCTCCATGACGGCGGCGCCATCGGCCCGCAGCGTGGCGACATTGCGCTTCGTGGCCGCATGCTCCCACATGCGCACATTCATGGCCGGGACCATCAGGACCGGCTTGTCGGTCGCCATCAGCGTCGTCGAGGCGAGGTCATTGGCATGGCCGTGCGCGGCCTTGGCGAGCAGGTCGGCCGTTGCCGGACACACGACGACAAGGTCGGCGGAGCGCGACAGCTGGATATGGCCCATCTCGGCTTCGTCATCGAGGCTGAAGAGGTCGGTGAAGCATTTCTCGCCCGACAGGGCCGAGACCGACAAGGGGGTCACAAACTCCGCACCGGCCTTGGTCAGGATGCACCGGCTGGCGATTCCACGGCGCGCCAGCTCGCGGATCAGCTCAAGCGATTTGTACGCCGCGATCCCGCCGCCAATGATCAGGAGAATGCGTTTGCTGTTCATGAGCCCCTGTTTACACAGAAAGTGTTGAGAAATCGACGACACGAGCGTGTGAACCGCAGCAAAAAATAGAGCCGGGCATAGCTGCTAGCTGCAGCCACACCCGGCTCCTCGCAGGTCCCTGTCCCCGTGGCGCTTTCAAAAGCGCCGGGAGCCTACGAATATCTGCGGTCCCCTGCCGATCGCCGCCTGGTGAAAATCCACCAGTGCCGGCAAGCCGGACTCGTAAATCGCGACATCGACAGCCTGTGCCTCGCAACCTGCGTGCCGCAAGCCGCCGCCATATCCAGCGCGCGATCCGCAGGCCCGCGCAGCGGCCTCTTCAATCCGGTCATAAAGCAGCGAAACGCGCTTGCCCTGGACCGGCTGGAGGTCGCGGTAGCACACTTCCACACGGCCGGATTCGCCCGTCATAGCTGGGGTTGCGCGAATCCTGACAGCGCAATTCCCCTGCACGGCGCCAGCAACGGTGAGCACCGAGTCAGACCGCGCCGGAGCGCTGTCTGCGGAGGCTGCACCCCATCCCCCGGCGAGCTCCGAGCCCCAGCCCTGCTGGCAGGCAGCATAGACGGTGACCCCGCTTTGGGTGGTCCGCATGCCACAATTCTGTGCCGTTCCGGGACGGCTGCCGCGAAACACGCTGACGCCGTTCATCATTGAAACAGCCGATGCGCCTGCAGCGTCTGACGGCGCAGCACCTTGCGGCTTAACCATGCGCGGCTTGTCTGCGATGGCCGGCGCCGCGCCAGCCGGGACACGGCGGCTTTGCAGGCTGGCGCGCAGGATTTGCGACTGGGCATAGCGGTCGGCATGGCTGAAGCCATCCGGCTCCATCACGAACGACGACTGCGCACGCGCGCTTCCGGCACCAATGGTGAGAAGAACGGCGCAGATGGACAACAAAACCGCGGACAATCTCACGGATGGGGCTCCAGGTTGCCAAGTCTGCCTTGGATTAAGCAAAAATTAACCTAGCAAGCGCGTGGCCGCTCCGATAGCAGATTCCCGTGTCAGGCGAATTGCGCGACGGTGACGCCCGCAATGGCGGCAAGAACAATCACCAGTCCGAACCAGGCCCACCAGGGCGGCCCGGTCCGCTTGGGCTCGGCCTTCTGCCTGGCGTCCTGTTCCAGGCTCGCCTCGAACCGGTCCATGACCTCGGGCAGCCGTTTCAGCCGGTCGGCCACCTCGCGGATATTCTTCACCGCCAGTTTCGCCGCCCCGGCCGGGCCGAAATTCTCCGCGATCCAGGTTTTGACGATCGGCTCGGCCGCCTTCCAGATGTCATGTTTGGGATCGATGGCCCGCGCGACGCCTTCAACCTGCACCATGGTTTTCTGGAGCAGGACGAGCTCCGGGCGCAGATGCATGCCGAAGGTCCGTGTATAGTCCAGCAGCTGCAGCAGGATGCGCCCCATATAGACATCCTCGGCCGACTTGCCGTGGATCGGCTCGCCCACCGAGCGCAGCGCCTGGGCGAACTCGCCGACCGACTGGTCAGCCGGGACATAGCCCGCCTCGAAGTGAACCTCGGCGATGCGCTGATAGTCGCGGCGGATGAAGCCCCAGAGGATCTCAGCCAGGAAACGCCGCTCTTCCATGCCGATGCGTCCGATCAGGCCGAAATCGACAAGCGCGATGCGATTGTCCGGCGTGATCAGGATGTTGCCCTCATGCATGTCGGCATGGAAAACGCCATGCCCGATCGCCTGGTTGAGGAAGCCGCGCGTGATGGCGGTCGCGAGTTCTGCCCGGTCGAGGCCCGGCTGGTCCAGCGCCTTCGGATCCGTCAGCGGGATACCGTCGACCCAATCTGTCGTCAGCACGCGCTGCGAGGTCCGGTCCCAGTCGACGGCCGGGATCACGAACCAGTCATGCTTGTCCGAAATCGACTTGATCTGGTCCGCCCCGCCTGCTTCGAGGCGCAGGTCCAGCTCCTTCATCATCGCGTCGGCGACCGTGTTGGTGAAGGCCACCGGCTCAAGCCGCCGGCTTTCCGCGGAGGCGCGCTCGATGGTCCGCGCGGCCCGTTTCATGGCGCGCAGCTCACGCGCGATCATCTGCTCGACACCGGGCCGAAGGATCTTGACCGCGCGCGTGCCGTCCGGCGTTTCCATCTTGTGGACCTGCGCCAGCGACGCAGCCGCAACCGGCTCGCCAAGCTCGGGGAAGAGCGTCTGCGCGACCTCCTCGCCGAACTCCTTGTCGAGGATCTGCCGCGCCTGCTTCACTGGAAATGGCGGCAGCTTGTCTTTCAGGCGCGAGAGGTCGCTGGCGACTTCGGTGCCGAACACATCAGGGCGCGTGGCAAGCAGCTGGCCGAGCTTGATATAGGCCGGTCCAAGCTTCTCCAATGCGGCGGCAAAGCGCTCGCCCGGCCGGCCTTTGGCGCCGCCGCCGAAGATGCGCAGGAAACGTCCGGCAACGCGCGCCGGCAGCGGCAGGCGCGTCTGGTACTCACCCGGCAGGATCACATCATGCCGGACCAGCGCCGTGCCGACCCGCATCAGCCGTCCATAGTCAGATAGCGCCTTCAGCACGTCGCGCGTCTCCCCATCATCCGCCCCATCGTCAGGCCGCCCAGCCGAAATGGAGCGCGGCAATGCCGCCGGAGAAATTCGTGACCGAAACGCCGGAGAACCCGGCCGCCTCGACCTCGTCGCGGAAGTCTTCCTGTTTCGGGAACTTGCGGATGGATTCGACAAGATACTGGTAGCTCGCCCGGTCGGAAGCGACGATCTCGCCCATCCGGGGGATCACGTTGAAACTGTAGGTATCGTAGAGCTTCTGCAGCATCGGGACGGTCATGTGGCTGAATTCCAGCACGGCCAGGCGCCCGCCCGGCTTCAGCACGCGGCGAAACTCCGACAGGGCCTGCGCGCGGTCGGCGACATTGCGAATGCCGAAGGCGATGGTCAGCGCGTCGAAGGTGCGGTCCTCGAAGGGCAGCGCCTGCGCATCCCCGCAGACCCAGCCGATGCGGCTGTCATAGGCGGCCATGTCAGATCGGGCGCGGCCGGCGTCCAGCATGGCGTCATTGATGTCGCAGACAATGGCGCTGGCCTCGCCAGCCTTGCCCCGCCGGCGCGCGACCTTGTCCGCCCGGTCGACAAAGGCCTTGGACAGGTCGCCCGTGCCGCCCGCCACGTCGAGCAGGCGCTCGCCCGGCTGCGGGTTGAGCTTGGCAATCGTGTCATGCTTCCAGAGCCGGTGGACGCCTGCCGACATCAGGTCGTTCATGACGTCATAGCGGCTGGCCACCGAGCGGAACACGCCCTTGACGCGGCTCACCTTTTCCTCAGGTGAGACCTCTTCGAAGCCGAAGCTGACCGTCTTTGCTGTATCTGTCTCTTTTGTCATGCGCCGGGACCATAGTGGCATGAAAATCTAAACGCTATATGCGGAGACCATGCCTGAATTACCTGAAGTCGAGACAGTTCGCCGCGGCCTTGCTCCCGTCATGGAGGGCAAGGCCATCCTGTCGGTGATCCTCAACCGACCGGACCTTCGCTTTCCGCTGCCTGCCCGCTTTGCCGATCGGGTGTCGGGGACACGGATCGAGAAGTTGTCGCGGCGGGCAAAGTTCCTTGTGGCGGAGCTGTCATCGGGAGATGCGCTGATCATGCATCTCGGCATGTCCGGCCGCTTCACGATCAGTGACGGCACCCGGCCGGGCGACTTCCATCACGAGATCCCGCCGAACCCGAAGCATGACCATGTCATCTTCCACGTCGAGGGCGGGAAAGTCGTCACCTATAATGATCCGCGCCGCTTCGGCTTCATGGAGCTGTGGCCGCTGCAGCAGATGGCGCAATATCCGCGCCTGTCAGGCTATGGGCCCGAGCCGCTGTCGAACACCTTCTCGCATGCCTGGCTGAACGAGGCGCTGAAGGGCAAGAGCGGGCCGATCAAGTCGGTTCTGCTCGACCAGCGGGTGATTGCGGGCCTTGGCAACATCTATGTCTGCGAAGCGCTCTACCGCGCCGGGATCAGTCCGCGGCGGCGGGCCTCGACCGTTCCCGGCCAGCGGGCAGCGAAGCTGGCGGTCGCGATCAACGATGTCATCCGCGAAGCGATTGCTGCTGGCGGCTCGTCCATCTCGGACTTCAAGGCCGCAACCGGCGAGCTTGGCTACTTCCAGCACACTTTCTCGGTCTATGACCGCGAGGGCAAGCCCTGCAAAAGCTGCGGCGCCCCGATCAGACGCATCGTCCAGTCGGGGCGCTCGAGTTTCTATTGCGGGACTTGCCAGCGTTAGTTTCCGAACATTTCACGGGTTCGGGGGCATGGCTGCCCCACCCCGACCCTCCCCAGAGGGGAGGGGGCGTCAGCTGCTGACCTTCCAGCGCCGGCCGATGGACGATACCGTCGATCTCCCTCCCCGCATGCGGGGAGGGTCGGGGTGGGGCCAGGTCTCTTACCCATTCCCCCAGAGGCGTTGCCACCAGGGTTTCTTGTCCTTGGGCTCGAGGTCGATATTGATCGCGGCCTCGGAATAGCCGCCGGCGGCCATCTTCTCCTTGATCTCGGCCTCGTCCCAGCCGGTCAGCTTGGCGAGGTTTTCGGCTTCCTGATCCCAGCGGCTGACGAGCTCATCGGCATAGTCGCGCGCTTCCTCGCACTTGTTGAAGTCGCCGCGCCAGGGGTGGCGCAGGACATAGCGGCCCTGGTAATTGTCGCGGTCACCCGTGACCTGGAAGGTCAGGTCCTGCGGAAAGGTCTTCGCGTCATAGCGCACATGCAGGCGGGTGACGAAGACATCGACCGGCTGCGGGCCAGGCCGGAAGCCGGGCTGCGGCTGGTCCTGCCCGCCTTCATCCAGCCACATCACGCCCAGCTCCTGCAGCTCCGAGCGTGACAGCGGCTCAGCCGCGCACGGGTCGCACCAGCTCATGTCCCAGGCATATTCCATGAAGACGGCCTTGCCATTCTCCTTCTCGACCTGGTGGGCGAACATGTCCTTGTAGAAGTCGCCGAACTCATCCTTCACGAAGATCGGGACATCCATGTTGGAGGGCAGTTTCACGGTCTTGTAATTGGTCGTCTCGACGCGGCCCTTGCGGGTCATGGCGAAGATGAAAAGCTCCTGCTTGCCCTCGGCATTCACCGTGCCGAGACGGATCGGCAGCATGAAGTCCTCATCCTCATAGGCGACCTGGATCGGGCGCAGGAAACCGGCGCCGTCATGGCGTTCGAGGTTCACCTTCGCCACGAAGAATTTCATGCCCTGCTTGAGATAGGAGCCGACCACTTCCTCGGCGCCATCGGGAATGCGGTAGCCATTCTGGTTCAGCCATGTGATCAGGCCGTCGGACTCCTCGGCCGAGAGGATCAGGATGTCATATTCGCCGACCTCGTATTCGGCTTCGATGGTGACGCCGAGTTCCTCGGCTTCCTCCGCCATGGCATCCATGGCCGCGCCAGCTTGTGGCGCAGCCATGGCAAGGGTCTCACGATACTGAATGCGGTTGCACGGATCCTCGTCATGATACTCGACCAGGCGCGGCGCGGTATACTCGTCCAGGTGCTCGATCAGGCCGGGATTGGCGACATTGATCTGCTCACGTTCGGGCACATCGACGACCGGGATGACCATGGCGAACTCCGACGGCTCGCCGCGATAGTCGGACGCCATGGTGATGACCGTCCGCTCCCCGTCGCGCACCAACGCAACCTTCGAGGCATCGTTGAAAAGATCGGTATCGGCTTTCGCGACGAAGAAGCCGCAGAAGGCATTTGCCGGCGCGCTAAGGCCGAGCGAGGCGAGCCCCAGCGTGGCGGCTCCCAACAGGTGTCTGAGTTTCATGGTCGCGTCCCTCCTTGGACATTGATGCTTTGCCCCACTGAAACCGGTTCGCAGGCAGGAACCGGTCGAGAAATGGTGTCATGACCGACAGCGCCGCCAGCGCCATGAGCGGCGCGGCGCGGACATTCGGCCCGATGATGAACCAGGCCGTCAGGCTGGCCACGCAGGCGGCAAAGACGAGCCGCCCGGCGCGGGAATCCGGGGTCGAGCGCGGATCGGTGATCATGAAGAACGTAAACACCAGAAGCGTGCCCGATGAAAGCTGGTGGATCGGGATCGCCATCGGATCCCCGAGCCACAGCGCGCGTCCGAACAGGATCGCGGCAAACGTCCCGATGAAGCCGAAGGCGATGTCGAGCCGCTTTGCGCTGGACAGCACCAGCGCCGCCAGCGCGACGGCCCAGCCGGCAATCAGCGGCGCCTGCCCCCATTGTCCGGGCGAGACCCAGACATCGCGTCCGAAGACGAGGCACATGACGACAATACCGATACAGGCCGGGTTGAAGACGTGCTTGCTTCTGTAGCGCACGGCGAATTTCAGTCCGATGCCGATCACGCCGGCGGCGAACCACATCCACGGATCGACCGCGCGCATCAGGATGGAGAGCGACAGCGAGGTGATCGCAGCCGACTTCCATTCGAACCGCGTTTTCACGAGAAGGCTGGCCAGCGCCTGCGCACTCATCGCGCCAGTAAAGGCCGACAGCAGATGCATCGGCCGGGCGCCGAAATCGGTGGTGTAGACCGAGATGAGGAATAGGCCCGACAGCGCGAGCAGCTGCCAGTGGCGCGCATCGCGGTTGACCGCACGCACCAAGCCGATTGTTGCGTCCCTCACATCCATGCCCGCCAGACAATACACGAAAAGCGGGGAAAATTGGGCGCTCGTTTGCAAAATGAAAAATTCGCCTATTTCGCGAACTGAAGATCGATTTTCCCTCTTTCCAGGAAATTTCACTTGTTGTATATCGATAAACGATGCGGGGGCCGGCCGCAGATTGTACCCACAATCGACGCTGGTCCGGCCATCAACCGGCGTTCATAGATATGAGACGTCAAATGATCCGCAGGATCTTTCTTACAACATGCCTGGCGGGCCTGGCGGCCTGCTCCCTCGAAACCTCGGCCGATGTGGTGACCGAAACCGCCTCGGCGCCGCACATCGTCGCCGCAAACCAGGTCGAAGCCGGCCGCTACCTCGTCGAACTCGGCGGCTGCCAGGATTGCCATACCGCCGGCTGGCCCGAAAGCGGCGGGCAGATCGCCGCAGACGACCAGCTGCTCGGTGTTCCCGTCGGCTTCAAGGGGCCGTGGGGCGTTTCCTACGCCAACAATCTGCGCCTTGTTGCCGCCGCCTATACGCCGGAAGAATGGGTCGAGATGATGCATACCCGCCAGGGCCTGCCGCCCATGCCCTGGACGACCGTCAACCGGATGAGCGATTCCGATCTTCTGGCCGTGCATGCCTATCTCGTCTCGCTGGGCGAAAAAGGCGAAGCCATGCCAGGGACGGTGCCGCCCGGTGTCGAACCGGCGACGCCGTATATCTACTTCATGCCGGTCGGCCCGGACGTCCAGACGGGCTGAGCGGGCCCGCAAAGACCTCTCCCGAGCAGCCATCGCGGCGGCTCGGGGGTTGGAGGTCTGAAGCGATTGGGCTAGGCGAAGCTCGTCAACTCAACTCTGCCAGAGACCCGCCATGTCCAAGAATTCGGTTCCGCAGGAAGACGCCGTCCGCACGGTCGCGATAGAGGTCTTCGAAACCGAGATGACCGGCATGCGCGAACTGGTAAAGGCGCTGGACGATGCGGATGCGCCGCTGGCGCGGGCGGTGCGCGAGAGCGTTGAGCTGTGCGCCAATGTCCGCGGCCGCGTGATCGTCACCGGCATGGGCAAGTCCGGCCATGTCGCGCGCAAGATCGCCGCGACGCTGGCCTCGACCGGCACCAAGGCGAGCTATGTCCACCCTGCCGAAGCCAGCCATGGCGACCTCGGCATGATCTCGACCGACGACGTGGTCCTCGCCCTCTCGAATTCCGGCGAGACCGCCGAGCTGGGCGACATTCTCGGCTATGCGGGCCGGTTCGACATTCCGCTCATCGCGATGACGGCGAATGCAAACTCGACGCTCGCGCGGGCCGGCGATGTCTGCCTGATCATCCCGAAGGCCGCCGAGGCCTGCATGGTCACGCAGGCGCCGACCACATCGACCACGCTGATGATGGCGCTCGGCGATGCCCTGGCAGTCTGCATCCTGCGCAGCAAGGGCTTCACCGCGGACGACTTCCACACCTTCCATCCGGGCGGCAAGCTCGGCGCGTCGCTGAAACGGGTCACCGACCTGATGCACCATACCGAAATGCCGCTCTGCGGGCCCGATGCACGGGTCGAGGACGCTGTCGACATCATCACGACCTCCGGCTTTGGCTGTGTCGGCGTGATCGGCGATGATGGCCGCCTTGTCGGCATCGTGACGGACGGGGACCTTCGCCGTCATTTCCGCGAGTCGGTGAATGAGAAGTCAGTGGACAGCATCATGACGCGCAATCCGCGCGTGGTGTCTCACCAGGCGCTCGCGGCCGAAGCGCTGTCGATGATGAGTACGCACCGGATCACCGCGCTGTTCATTGTCGACGACACCGGCAAGCCGCTCGGCCTGCTGCATGTGCATGACTGCCTCGCGAGCGGCGTGATCTGACCGGTCCGGGCGGCCTACGAGGCCGAGCGGGCAATTTTCTCCAGATAGGCGCCATAGCTGGTGTTCTTGAGCGCCCGGGCCTGCCGCAATAGCTGCGCGTCGGAGATAAGGCCGAGCCGGTAGCCGATCTCTTCGAGGCAGGCGATCTTCATGCCCTGTCGCTCCTCGATCGAGGCGATGAACTGGCCGGCCTCCAGCAGGGAGTCGTGAGAGCCGGCATCGAGCCAGGCATAGCCGCGCCCCATCAGATTGGCCTTCAGCGTGCCTTCCTCGAGATAGAGCTTGTTGAGGTCCGTAATCTCAAGCTCGCCGCGCGCCGAAGGCTTCAGCGACTTTGCCTTCGAGACGGCCGAGCTGTCATAGAAGTACAGCCCGGTGACCACATAGTCCGATTGCGGCTTGCGCGGCTTCTCCTCGATGCTGAGCACCTGTCCGTCGGCGGTGAAAGACACCACGCCATACTGCGTCGGGTCCGCCACCTGGTAAGCGAAGATCTCCGCCCCGGTCTCCAGCCGCGTCGCCTTCGCCAGCAGCTCCGGAAGGCCGTGGCCGTAGAAAATGTTGTCGCCAAGGATCAGCGCGAAGGGTGAATTGTCGAGAAACTCTTCGGCCACGATCAGCGCATGGGCGAGGCCGCGCGGCTTGTCCTGTATGGCATAGGTAAAACGCACGCCGAACTCGGAGCCGTCACCGAGAAGGCGTTTGAAGGCCGACTGGTCTTCCTCCTTGGTCACGATCAGGATGTCGGTAATGCCGGCCAGCATCAGGACGCTGATCGGATAGTAGATCATCGGCTTGTCATAGACCGGCATCAGCTGCTTCGAGACGCTACGCGTGAGGGGGTGGAGCCGGGTCCCGTTTCCGCCCGCCAGGACAATGCCCTTCAAACCAGGCCTCCCTTGATAACGCCAAGGCGCTGCCCGGCCTGGCCGGAGGCCGCCAGCCGGTTCAACCAGTCGCGATTGGCCATATACCAGTCAACGGTGACGGCCAGCCCGCGCTCCAGGTCGCTGGCCGGCTGCCAGCCCAGCTCGCGGGTGATCTTGCCATGGTCGATGGCATAGCGCCTGTCATGCCCGGGCCGGTCATCGACAAAGGTGATCAGCTCCCGGCTCGGCTTGCCAGCGGCGCCCGCACCATGCCGGTCAACCAGGTCGCAGACGAGACGCGCCAGCTCGACATTGGGCATGGTTGTCCCGCCGCCAACACAGTAGACCTCGCCTGTGCGCCCCGTCTCCCCGGCGAGGAGCAGCGCTTCGGCATGATCGTTGACGAACAGCCAGTCGCGCACCTGCTGCCCGTCGCCATAGACGGGAACAGGTTCGCCGCGGACAGCCTTTGAAATGATGGTCGGGATGAATTTCTCGGGAAACTGCCAGGGCCCGTAATTGTTCGAGCAATTGGTGATGATCGCGGGGAAATCGAATGTCTTCGTCCAGGCCTGCACCAGCATGTCCGCCGACGCTTTCGAGGCCGAATAGGGCGAGCTCGGGCGGTAGGGCGAGGTCTCGTCGAAGCAGCCGGACTCAATCGAGCCGAACACTTCGTCGGTCGACACCTGCACGAAGCGGAAGGTTCCCGGCAGGCGCGCGGCCGCCATCGCCTCCCGGCAGACTTCCAGCAGCGTATGCACGCCGCCAATATTGGTGCGGATAAAATCATCCGGCCCGTCAATCGACCGGTCGACATGGGTTTCCGCCGCAAGGTTGAAAACGATATCGGGCTGGAAGTCGGCAATCGCCCTGCGCATCACGGGTCCGTCGCAGATATCGGCCTGCAGGAAACGGTAGCGCGAATCGTCGCGCACGCTGGCGAGACTGTTGAGATTGGACGCATAGGTCAGCTTGTCGACGTTGAGCACGTCGTGGCCGCAGGCGATTGCGTGCCGAACAAGCGCGGATCCGATGAATCCGGCTCCACCAGTGATCAGCAGCTTCATACGCGACCTTCCCGTCAGGCCTTCACCTGATCAGTTTCAACTTCACCGCTATTCCCCGGAGAGGAAAAGCCGACCGCTACGGCGTAGCGCCGATTGTCAGGCCTTCGCAAGCGCTTTTACAGACTGGACGGAATTCATGTCGCAGATCATGAAATCATCCGCCGTTGCAACCATGACGGTACTGTCCTGCCCGGCGACGGAAATCGTCCTGTTTTCAGCGCGGATATAGCAGTTGCGGCAATCGACGGCGGTGACATTCCCGATGATGACATTGCCATTTTCATCCTTCGGCGAGCGTTCCCACAGGGCACGGAAATCGCCAATATCGCTCCAGCCCATATCGACGGGAACCACTTTCAGGTCGCGGTGGTGCTCGATGATGGCATAGTCGATGGATTCCGACCGGCAGGTGTCGAACGCGGCCTGTCCAAGCGTCCCTTTGCGCGCATCCGACCGGCCATTGAACGCGTCCGGCATGGCTGCTTTCACGCTGGCCAGTATGTCCGGGGCATGGGCCTCGAAAGCCGCCAGCATGTCGCCCGCCCGGAACAGGAATATGCCGGCATTCCAGAAAAACTTGCCGGAGGCGACATAGGTCTCGGCGGTCGGGCGGTCGGGCTTCTCGACAAAGCGGACAACATCGATGACCGCGCCGTCGCTGCTCGCCGCCTCGATATAGCCATAGCCCGTCTCCGGTGTCGCCGCGATGATCCCGAACGTGACGACCGAGCCGTCGCTGGCGGCGGCGGCGCCCTTGCTCAGCGCCTGATGAAAGGCATCGACGTCGGCAATGTCATGATCGGCCGGGAGGACCAGGAGCAGCTCGTCCGGCTGGCTTGCGAACGCGGCGGCCGCAACCGGCGCGGCCGAATTCCGCCCCATCGGTTCAAGCAGGATCTCGGCGCTGCTTGCCAGTTTGTCGATAAGGTCGCCATGGCGCTGCGAGCCGATCACGAGCGGGGTCGAAAAAGACAGGCCATCCAGCGCGCTTTGCCGGACGCGGTCGAGTGTCATGCCAAGCATGGTCTCTTCGCCGAGAAGGCTCAAAAACTGCTTGGGATGATCGGGCTTTGACAACGGCCACAGCCGGGTGCCGCTGCCACCACAAAGAACCACGGGCTTGATTTCTACTGACATGAACAAGGATTCCCAATTCGGCCTAGACCAGCCTTTAGCGAGATCGCGCCGCCTATTGCAACCTGCCATTGACCTGATGAGAGCGTAAGGCAATCAAGCGACATGCCAATCGAATCTGTCGAGACATTTTCCATCCCCGGTCCGGCCCTGGTCACGGTCAAGCGTTCGGGCGACGAGCGGGGCTGGTTCAGCGAAACCTGGAGCTTGCGGGACTGGGAAAAGGCGGGGCTTCCTGCCGAAACCTGGGTGCAGGACAACCAGGCCTTCTCAGCCGCCCCCGGCACAACGCGCGGCCTGCATTTCCAGGCGCCGCCGAACGGGCAGGCCAAGCTGGTACAGGTCCTCCGGGGGGAGATATTCGATGCCTTTGTCGATATCCGCAAAGGCTCGCCCACCTATGGGCAGAGCGCCTCTGTGCGCCTCAGCGCCAATGTCAGCCATCTGCTCTATGTGCCGGCGGGGTTCGCCCATGGCTACCAGACGCTGACCACCAACACGCTGGTATCCTACAAGGTGACGGCCCATTACGCGCCAGAAAGCGAGGGCGGGCTGTTATGGTGCGATACAGCCCTCGCCATCGCCTGGCCCCGGCCCGACGATGTCGTGATGTCAGGGCGGGACTTCACCTGGCCCGGCCTTGCAAAACTCGAAACGCCTTTCACCTACCAGCCATGATCGAGCCAGACCGCATACTCGTCGCCGGTGGCCAGGGGCGGCTCGGCAAGGCGCTCGGCGCGCTTGGGTGCACCGCGCCCGGCCGTGACAGGCTGGACATCACCGACGCGGCGAAGACGGCCGGCGCCATCGAAAAAATGATGCCCCGCCTGATCATAAACACGGCAGGGTTCACGAATGTCGATGCCGCCGAGTCCGAGCCGGAGCTTGCCCGGCGGATCAATGCCGACGGCGCCGGCCTGCTGGCCCGGCTCGCTGCCGTCTCGGGCATTCCGCTGATCCATGTCTCGACCGACCTCGTCTTCAGCAAGGGCGATCCATCGAAGCCGGTCCGGGAAAAGGCGGCCACCGCGCCGGTGTCGGTCTATGGTGAAACCAAGCTCGAAGGCGAGATCCAGGTGCGCGCGGCCGGCGGGCGCCACCTTGTCACCCGCGTCAGCTGGCTGTTCGGCAATGACAGCATGAGCTTCGTCGCGAAGATCCTGAAACTCGGCCGCGAACATGAGACGCTCCGTCTCGTCAACGATGAGTATGGCCGCCCGACCCCGTTCGACGCGCTGGCCCGGAAGCTGGTCCAGCTGGCCGGCATGATGGCCGAGGGCCGCGACCTGCCGAGCGTCCTGCACCTTGGATCGCCCGGCCCGGTCAACCGGCTGGAATGGGCCGAGCAGATTTTCGCGGCTTCGGCCAGGCTGGGCGGGCCGGCCCCGAAGATGGAACCGGTGCCGGGCTCAGCGTTCAAGACTCCGGCCCGGCGCGCCAATGGCGTCGTGCTGGACACAAGCCTTGCAGACGAGCTGACCGGGCCGATGCCGGACTGGCGCCCGGCCTGCGATGCATCGGTCAGAAGCCTGCTGCAAGCCTAGCCGAGCGCGGCTTCGTAAATGCGCTCATAGTCTTCCTTGGTTGCGGGCTTGGCATTGGTCCGGTGGGCCAGGTCAGCGAGTGCATATTCCACCACGCCCGGCCCGTCGGAGGCTTCAAGGCCGATCTCCTTGAGCGTCGACGGGATGCCGATATCGCTGTTCAGGCGCTGGATGGCGTCGGCAAGGCTCGCGCCTTCCTTGAGGCCCATGGCAAAGCGCAGGCGGGCATACTTGTCATCCGCCGCGCCCTCGTTGAAGCGCAGGAGGTGCGGCAGGAAGATCGCGTTCAGCGTGCCGTGGTGCAGGCGTTTTTCATGCAGGCGTCCGGCCGCGTGCGACAGGGCGTGGACACTGCCCAGCCCCTTGGTGAAGGCCAGCGCGCCCTCATAGGATGCCATCATCATGTTCCAGCGCGCATCCGGATCGGACCCGTCCTCGACGGCGCGGCGCAGCCAGCCATCACCGACCGCACGGGTCAGGCCATCATAGCCGATGCCCTCGGCAGGCGGGTTCGACATTGGCACGAGGACGGCCTCGATGCAGTGGGTCACCGCGTCCATGCCGGTCGCCGCCGTCATCATTTTCGGCAGGCCGAAAGTCAGGTCCGGGTCGCAGATCGCGACGGTGGGGACAAGGTTGGGAGAGGCGAAGGTTTCCTTGCGGCCATTGTTCAGCGTCGTGATCATGCCGATCGAGACTTCAGAGCCGGTGCCGGCGGTGGTCGGAACGGCGATCAGCGGCGGCAGTTTCTTGATCAGCTTGGCTCCGCCGATCACGGCCGCATAGGTCTCGAGTTTCCCGCCATGGCTCGCCAGCAGGCCAACCGCCTTGGCGAGGTCCATGCTCGACCCGCCGCCCAGCGCGATGATGCCATCCGCGCCGGCGTCCTTGTAGCGCTCGGTCACGTCGATCGCCTGATCCTCGGTCGGATTGGCCACCGTGTCGGAGAAAACCCCGCCCGGCTCACTGCCGATCGCGCCGAGGACCGTCGCCAGAATGCCCGCATCCTTGATACCCGGATCTGTAATGATGAAGGGCTTGCTGACGCCATTGGCCCGCAGCACGCCTGGCAGCTTCTGGATCGCGCCATGGTCGAAGATGCAGGTGTTCAGAAAGTTCATTACGGGCATGGGATCCTCGCCTTGGTCTGCTGGTTAGTCACTCAGTAGGATGGCAGGGAGGCGGAAAGCAAGCGTGACGCGTGCGTCAACTTGCCATTACCCTGTGCGGTGTGTTCAGGTTCGCCGAGATCAGCGATATTCCGGCCAGGACCGCCCGCCCATGTCCCCGACTCTCAGAATAGGCCTTCTCGGCGCAGCCCGCATCACGCCCAAGGCGGTCTGCCGGCCGGCGCATATTGTCGGGCGATGCTCACTGCGCGGCCTTGCCGCCCGCGACCGCGCACGCGCCAGCCAGTTCGCCGGCGCGCATGGCGTGGAAGAAGTCTTCGACAGCTATGAGAGCCTGATCGCGAGCGACGAGATCGATCTCATTTACAATCCGCTGCCGATCAATCTCCATGCCGAGTGGACGATCAAGGCGCTGGAAGCGGGCAAGCATGTCCTGTGCGAGAAACCCTTCGCGATGAACGCCGACGAAGCGCGGGCCATGCTTGCGGCCGCTGATAAGAGCGGAAAGCGCGTCATCGAAGCGTTCCACTATCGCTACCACCCGGCCTTCCAGCAATGCCTGGACTGGATCGCCGAAGGACGGATCGGGGACATCAAGGCGGTCGACGCGGAATTTTCCGTGGCCATTCGCGACAGCGATAACGAAATCCGACAGCTGCCGGACACCGGTGGCGGCGCGATGATGGATCTCGGCTGCTATCCGCTGAACTGGTTGCTGAACCTTGTCGGGGGCAATATTGAGCCCATCGATGCCGAGGCTGTGCTGACCCGGCGCGGCGTCGATGAGCGGCTGACAGCGACCCTGGATGCCGGCGGCGCCCGCATCTCCATCACGACAAGCATGGCAGGCGGCCAGCCATTCGAGGCCCATCTCGATATCCAGGGCAGCAAGGGGTACATCCGCTTCAACAATCCGCTCGCCCCACATACAGGCGGGTCGCTGAAACTGCTCGATGCCGACAACAGGCTGAAGGAAGACGCCCCGATCAGCCCGATCTCGACCTATACTTGGCAGCTCGCCGCCATCGTCGAAGCGCTGGAAACCGGCGCGCCGCTGCCGACGGAAGGTGACATCATCCTGCGCCAGCAGAAGGCGATCGACGCGATCTATGAAAGTGCCGGCCTGCGCGGCCTTCGCTACCGGTGACTGGTGCTGCCTGTTGACTTGGCCCGGCCTGTCGGGCCCGATACCGGCTGGAATTCTTCAACGACAACAGGATCATCCCAATTGAGCGACCCAATCCTTTCCGTCCGAGACCTGAAGATCGATTTCGACACGCCGGACGGCACCGTGAATGCGGTCAAGGGGACGAGTTTCGATGTCTCGCCAGGCGAGTGCCTTGGCATTGTGGGCGAGTCCGGGTCGGGCAAGAGCCAGTCGGCGCTCGCGGCCATGGGGCTGATCGCCGACAACGGCACCGTCACCGGATCGATCAAGTTCAATGGCGTGGAGATGGTCGGCGCCAAGCCATCGGTCCTGCGCAAGGTGCGCGGCGCGCAGATGTCGATGATCTTCCAGGATCCGCTGACCTCGCTGACGCCGCACCTGACCGTCGGCGCGCAGATGCGCGAAGTGCTGGCGCTGCACCGGGACCTCAAGGGCGAGGCAGCGACCAAGCGCTGCATCGACTGGCTGGAACAGGTGCGCATCCCGGAAGCGCGCCGCCGGCTTGAACAGTTCCCGCACGAGCTGTCCGGCGGCATGCGCCAGCGCGTCATGGTCGCCATCGCCATGCTCTGCGACCCGAAACTGCTGCTCGCCGACGAGCCGACAACCGCGCTCGATGTGACCGTCCAGGCGCAGGTGCTCGACCTGATGTTCGAACTGAAGAAAGAGACCGGCACCGGCATCATCCTGATCACCCACGATATGGGCGTCGTTGCGCGCATGTGCGACCGCGTCGTCGTCATGAAGGATGGCGAGATCGTCGAGACCGGCACCAGCGACACCATCTTCTACAAGCCGAGCCACGACTACACGAAGATGCTGCTCAACGCCGTGCCGCGCATCGACCAGCCAAACCGCGAGGGCCGCCCGCAACTCGGCCCGGCGCCGGACGACTCCGTCGAGCCCATCGTCAAGGCGCGCGACGTGAAGGTGACCTTCCCGGTCAATGTCGGCGGCGGGCTGTTCGGCAAGACGAAGATGCTGCGCGCCGTCGATGGCGTGTCCTTCGACCTGCGCCCCGGCGAGACGCTGGGCGTTGTCGGCGAGTCGGGCTGCGGCAAGTCCACGCTGGCGCGTGCCGTGCTGAAGCTCGTCCCGCAATCGGCCGGCAGCGTCGCCTGGATGGGACGCGACATCACGCATGCGGACCGCAAGGAAATGAACAGCCTGCGCGACGATCTCCAGATCGTCTTCCAGGACCCGCTCGCCTCGCTCGATCCGCGCATGACCATCGGCCAGTCCATCGCCGAACCGCTCACCGTGCACAAGCCGGAGCTGGACAAGGCGGCGCGCGAGAAGCTGGTGAAGGAATTCCTGCCGCGGGTCGGCCTGTCACCGGGGCTGATCAACCGCTATCCGCACGAGCTGTCCGGCGGCCAGAACCAGCGCGTCGGCATCGCCCGCGCCATGATCCTGCGCCCCAAACTCCTCATCTGCGACGAGGCGGTCTCCGCGCTCGACGTGTCGGTCCAGGCGCAGGTGGTCGACCTGCTGATCGAGCTGCAGAAGGAGTTCGGCCTCGCCATGATCTTCATCAGCCACGACCTGTCGGTGGTTCGCGAGATCAGCCACCGCGTCATGGTGCTCTATCTCGGCAAGGTGGTGGAAGTCGCCGGGCGCACCGCGATCTATGAGGATGCCCGCCACCCCTATACCAAGGCGCTGATATCGGCGGTGCCGACACCGGACCCGGAATTCGAGCGCGGCAAGGAGCGCATCAAGCTGCGCGGCGACCTGCCCTCCCCGCTCGACCGGCGCTCGCCGCTGCGCTTCCTGAAATCGGTGATCATCGACGATCCGGACGCCGAGCAATACGACCCCAAACTCATCACCGTCGCCCCCGGCCATATCGTCGCCGAGCACGACGCCTATGAAGGGGTTGAGGCGCTAAGGGCAACCGAAACGGAAGTGGCTTAGGCAGGCCACTTCCCCGCAGGGGTCTGCGGTCAGCTTGGTTCACTTGGAAACGAAATTGTTGTCCGTCATCCCGGTTTTCGCAAAGCGAAAGACCGGGACCCAGCGCAGGATCGAGCCGGTATTTTCTGGATCCCGGATCGCTTCGCGTCCGGGAAGACGACAGGAGTGTCGCCTCCTCTCCGCAGGTGCCTGCGAAAGTAGGCACCCAGAGTGCTACCTCGCAGGTAGTGCTAAATGCAGTTCCCAGAAGGCCCTGTCCCGTTCACGAGGTATAAGAAAAAGTGCGAGTTGGACGACGCCTTAAAGTGCCGGAGTCATTTACTTTCAATAGCAGCGTAGAGTTTGTCACGAAAATCCAATGTGTCTAAACCGTAGTGCGCTCTCCGGTGGTCGTTCGGACAAAGGGCTATCACATTGGATAAGGTGTCTGCCCCCCCTTCGGCTAAAGGCTGAATATGATGGGTTTCCAGATACAAAGCTCCGCTCGGCGTCTTGAAGCCTTGACTGCCGCAATTCTCGCAACGACCTTGCGCTCTTCTTAAACAATCGCGCCTCACCTGCGGGTCTCGAACGAATGCAGACGTTGTAACATCCCGTCGATCTGGACTACCTTTGTCGATCTGATCGATGGAAAATTGATCTACAAACTTGTCAGTTGTGATGCCCCTAGCGATTGTGTTTTCGCCAGTGGCGAAATCATAGCTGGTAATCGTCCAAAGTTCGGGATCAAGCTGGCGGAAAGTTACTTCTGAACGCGTCGCGTCGGCATCAAGGCGGTCCCGCATTTTCCCATCAAGTAAGATTACGCGCACTGGCAGGTTGTCTGATACCGCCTGCTGAAGCGCGTCATCTATTTTTCGGGCGCGCTTTGCCCACACGCCTTTGCCCCAGGAGCGATAATTGGCTTCATCTCGCCGGAAATTATTTTTCTGAATTACACGACCGTCAACGAGTTGGTTGTTGGTGTGCCATAAGTTGAGTACGACCACTCGGCTTGGTTCGATAAATGCCCATTCGTAGCAGTATTTTGGATTTACAGCTGCCTTGGCATTGCCGCCCTTGAAGTTAGCCCAATCAGAAACATCAACGCCTGCCGTCCGGACGGCATCCATCACACGCTCTTTCTTTGAGGGAGCGATGGCGTTCAACTCTGCCATATCAACGTCCTTATTGCCCAGTGAAGCAACTTAAGGATGATGAGTTTCAAACGGGTTAGGTTGCGAGCCGAGAGTCGCTAGAACGAATTAACTCAACTGACCCATGCGCTTGGTATCGTCCGTTTTTTCCCTATCACCCTGTTCACGGGGGCTGAACGACCCAGCATGGCCTGACCATGAACACCATCCATCCCACCCTCAGACACCCCGCCCTATACTTCCCGCCATGAACCGGATGGGTGGATTTTGCGGGGAGGGGCTGGAGGCGGCTTCGGAGTTGCTGGCTGACGCGGCTGCGCGTGCGAAGCTTCATCTGCGGCCCGAGACGATCACCCGCACAGCGGCCCGCAAGCTCCGGGCGAGCCTTGCCTTCGCCGAGCGGCTCATCCGGCGGCTGCTTGTCCTGCTCGCGCTTGAGGTCGAGCTTGCGCCCGCCGCCGCGCCCGCGCCACGAGACCAGGAGACCCGCACGGGTCTGCGCGCGCCTCGCGGCTTCCAATACCTGCCGGCTGAGTGCGCGCCGTCCGGCTTTCTCGACCCATGGGTGGACAGGCCGGAAAGCCAGGCCCGGAATCAGACTGAAATCATACCGCTTCTATACCGCTGGAAGACCCTCATGGCACTTCTGGAGGATCCGGAGCGCGCGGCCCGTCATATGGCAAGGCGCCTGCGGGCGGCGCGAAAATCTGGGGAGCTGGCGCCCTTCTGCTGGCCGGAAGACCGGCTGCACCGGCAGCCCGCACGGGCCGCGCTCGTCGCGGGCGCCCTGCCAGACCTGCTGAACCCGGCGCTCAAGGCCTGGTTCGATTCCAGCTGATCGCTTCGACAATCACACCGCACTTGCCGCACTTCCGGAAGGGTGTGCGGCCGCAGGCGCTGGTTCTAGGCGCGGATGGCCTGGTGAATCGTCTTTAGTGTGCGCAGCAGCGGCTCGGCGCCCTCAAGCGGCAGGCAGCTCGGACCATCGCAGAGGGCCTTGTCCGGGTCGGGGTGGAATTCGAGGAAGACCCCGTCAGCGCCGGCGGCCACGGCTGACTTGGCAATGACCGCCACGCCCTCGCGCCGTCCGCCTGTCGATCCGCCAGCCGTGCGCGGGTCGGCGCCCGGCAGCTGGACCGCATGGGTCGCATCGATGGTGACCGGAACGCCGAGCTGTTTCATCACCGGGATGCCCAGCATGTCGACGACGAGATTGTTGTACCCGAAAGAGGCGCCGCGTTCGCAAAGAATGGTCGGGTTTTTCGGCCCGGTGACCTCGCCGACCTTGGTGATGATGTTCTTGCAGTCCCAGGGCGCGAGGAACTGCGCCTTCTTGACGTGCAGCCAGCCATCGCGCGCTTTCACCGCCTCGGCCCCGGCCACGACAAGGTCGGTCTGGCGACAGAGAAAGGCCGGCACCTGGATGATCTCGGCGACCTCGGCCACCGGGGCGGCCTGTTCGGGCGTATGATAGTCGGTGATCACAGGCACGCCGAATTCGGCTTTCACGTCGGCGAGGATTTTCAGCCCCTCCTCGAGGCCCGGCCCGCGATAGGAACTGATCGAGGAGCGGTTCGCCTTGTCGAAGCTCGCCTTGAAGACGTAGGGCAGGCCAAGCTTGTCGCAGACGCCCTTCAGATGCTCGCAGATGCGCAGGGCCAGATCGCGGCTTTCCAGAACGTTCATCCCTGCCATGACGACCATCGGGTGACCTTCGCCAATCGACATTCCGTAGGGGGCGAGCTTGAGATCCGACATGGGCTGAGTCCTGTTGTTTCGCGTGCCTCGCGAATAGACAAGAGCGCCTCCCGCAGCAAGTCCACAACTACCGCTTGCCCTTGGGAACCGGGCTCAATAGGGTGCGCCGCGATCAACACGGGACCTCTGCGCGATGAGCGAAAAACTGCCGATAAGCCTGGACGATGTCCGCGATGCCGCACGCGTCCTGGAAGGGCAGGTCGAGCGCACGCCGCTGCGCAAGTCGCGCACCTTGTCGGAGATCACCGGCGCCGAGGTCTGGATCAAGTTCGAGAACCTGCAGTTCACCGCCTCCTTCAAGGAACGCGGCGCGTTGAACAAGCTTTCGCGCCTGACCGATGCGGAAAAGGCGGCCGGGGTTATCGCAGCCTCTGCCGGCAACCATTCGCAAGGGGTCGCCTATCATGGCCGGCGCCTCGGCATTCCGGTTACCATTACGATGCCCGTCACCACGCCGTTCAACAAGGTCGAGCACACCCGCGCCTTCGGGGCCCGCGTCCTGCTGGAGGGCAATACGTTCGACGAGGCGAAGGCCTATGCCGAAACCGTTCGCCAGCGCGAGGGCCTGACCTTCATCCATCCCTTTGACGATCCGCACATAATGGCCGGGCAGGGCACGGCGGCCCTCGAAATGTTCGAGGATGGGCCGGATCTCGACATGCTCGTCGTGCCGATCGGCGGGGGCGGCCTGATTTCAGGCAGCGCCACCGTCGCAAAAGCGCTGAAGCCGGACATCAAGGTGATCGGCGTTCAGGCCGCGATGTATCCAAGCATGTATGCTGCCATAAAGGGCAGCGAAACGAAGTCCGGCGGCGCATCCATCGCCGAGGGCATCGCCGTAAAGCAGCCCGGCCACCTGACGGAAAAGGTCGTTCGTGCGCTTGTCGACGAAATTGTGCTGGCCGAGGAAGAGCACCTTGAGCGCGCGATCACCCTGTTTGCAGACGTCGAGAAGACGATCGCCGAAGGCGCTGGTGCCGCGGGCCTTGCCGCTATGCTGGCGCACCCGGCGAAGTTCACCGGCAAACGCGTCGGCCTAATCCTCTGTGGCGGCAATATCGATACCCGCCTGCTCGCCTCTGTTCTGACGCGCGCGCTGGTGCGGGAAAAGCGCCTGTCCAATATCCGCATCATCGGCGACGACCGCCCTGGCCTGCTGGCACTGGTCTCGAAGATCATCGGCGACAATGGCGCAAACATCATGGAAGTCGCCCATAACAGGATCGCGCTCGATGTGCCCGCCAAAGGTGCCGAGTTCGACATCCTGATGGAAACGCGAGATGCCCAGCACACGCAGGAAATCATCGACGCGCTGGCCCAGGCCGGCTATCCGCCGAGACGAAACTGACCCCCAAGACGCGGCTATCACAGGACCTCACTATGAAAGCTCTCCGCACGTTCGCCCTCGCCCTGACCGCCGCGACGCTCGCTGCCTGCGGTGGTTCACCGAGCACTGATTTCGACAGCTTCTTCCCATGGGATCCCGATCGCGCGGATGTCCAGGAGGCGAAGAACGGCCTGCAATACGTCGTGGTCGAGGAAGGCCCGGAAGATGGCGCATCGCCCGGCATATCCTCAACGGTCCAGGTTTTCTATGAAGGCCGGCTTACGGATGGCACCGTGTTCGATGGAAACTTCGGAACCGGCCAGCCGGCCATTTTCGGTGTCGGCCAGGTTATCCCCGGCTGGACGCAGGGCCTGCAGCTGATGTCCGAGGGCGATGAGTATGTGTTCTACATTCCCTCCGAGATCGGCTACGGCCAGAACCCGCGCCCAGGCAGCAAGATCAAGCCGGGCGACGACCTCATCTTCCGGGTGAAGCTGGAAAAGGTGTTTGTACCAAAGCCCGCCGATGAGGCGGCCTGGGACAAGTACACGCCTTGGGACTCCAGCCATGAAGACGTGCAGAAAACCGATTCAGGCCTCGAATACGTTGTCCTCGAAAGCGGCCCGGAGGACGGCGCAAAACCGCTCCCGAGTGATACAGTTGTGGTCCTCTATGAGGGCCGGTTTGCCGAGTCCGGCGAGGTTTTCGACAGCGCCTACCAGCGCGGCGAGCCGATCATGTTCTCGGCCAGCGGGGTCATCCCCGGCTGGAAGGAAGCGCTTTCGATGATGCGGCCCGGCGATCACTGGCTGCTGCATGTGCCGTCCGATATCGCCTACGGGGAACGCGGGCACCCGGCCGGCATACCGCCGAATGCTGACCTGAATTTCGAGGTGGAACTGATCGATGTTCTCTCGTCCAACTAGTTTTTGAAGGCGGCGACGTCCTGGACGATTCGGTCTTGGTCGACCTCCGAGAGATAGTGATGCACCGACAGGGACATCATGGCGCTTGCAAGCTTCTCCGTTTTGGGCAGGCCGCCTGGACCGGTCGGGAAGTCGCGATAAGCGACATTGGTGTGCATCGGCAAAGGATACTAGACCGCGCTCGGAACGCCCTAGCCTCTCAGATGCGCCAGCAGGCCGTCGAGGTTGGCATGCTCAATCGTTTGCTGCGCCCAGGTGCACATAATGCTGTCGTCCAAGTTGGGCAACAAGATGACATACGGCGCGAGCAGCTCATTGTAGCGCGCGGCAATCGCGTTCCGCTTCTCGATCTCGTTGGCAAGGATAGCGAGCTTCTCAATCAGGGTCGCTGCATAAATCGAGTAGACGCGAATTAATGCCGACGCGCATATTCAGATACTTCGGCTTATGCTCGAAGCTCGCGCCGTCCTTGTCGGAAGCGGTCGCCTTGCCGTGGACGCACAGGGAAGCGATTCGTTCGGCAAGCTCAGCATTATTGGTGACGACAGCCCCCCATCACCATAGCCAAGCGGCTTAGCCGGGAAAAAACTAGTGGTGACGATGTCGGCCCAGTCTGACGGGTGCTTGCCGCCGATTGTCGTGCCGAAGCCTTGCGCGCTGTCGGCGACAAGCTTCAGGCCGTATTTGTCAGCAATCTTACGCAGGCGCGGATGTTCCGCCGCCTAGCCAAACAGGTCGACCGCAATGATGACTTTCGGGGCGAGCTTGCGCTCGTTGATGACCTGTTCGATCGAGGTTTCGAGATGGTCGGCATCCAGGTTGAACGTGTCCGGCTCGACATCGACGAAGAACGGGGTGGCGCCGAGACACGGAATGACTTCGGCGGTCGCGCAGAAGGTACAGGACGGGCAGAGCACTGCATCGCCCGCACGATGCCCCCCAAGCCAGCAGCGACAGAGCCAGCGCGTCTGTGCCGTTGGCGCCGCCACGCGCATGTTTCGCGCCTGAGAACTCAACCAGCTGCTTCTCGAAGGTCGCGACCTCCGGGCCCATAACGAATATGCCCGACTCGAGCACGCCCGCAATGGGGCATTTAGCTTGTCACCGATCCGCGCGCGCTGAGCCTGAAGGTCGATGAATTGCATAATCGGATATTCCGTTTGGGCTACGAATCTGGATTCGTCGGGGTGCTGTCTCACAGATGGCCAGCCACACGGACAATTCACAAATTCACTTCGCTTGTTTCATCAAACGGACCGGAAGCCGACCTATGATAGAAGTCCGCTTCTCTTACTTGTAGAACCTCAGCACCAATTGATCGATTCTCCCCGGCCCCAGTGTCTTTCGTGTGTAATCGGTTGACACTGAAATAATTTTTAGCGCTTCTGGTATTGATCCGAACAATGCGACGTTGATTGGCATTCCCGGCTATTAATCGCTTTAAAACTTTGTCTGCCCTTGGTAAACACGAAGCGTGAGGCGCAATTCCAGTACCCGGGGGCAATGGAGAAATGGCTGCACAGAAATGCTTTGAGATATTTCACCACTATTTGAAGACCGGCGACGCCACGCAGATGCTTTCGCTCGCCGACAGCGTTGAAATCTTCGGGTCTAGCAGTATCGGAGATGGAAAGACGTATATCGGACATCGAGCGCCGGACAAGTTCCGGGAGTGCCTCAACGGCGCCGGACAAAGGCGGATCGCTCAGGACATCAATATCTGCCATGCCGATATTGAGAGCAATCGCGGTACTTATGTCTTCGAGATCGGCCGCGGACGTTCGAGGAAACGGCACATTCTCGTTTTGGGCACAAAATCCGGGAAACTGACGACATTCCACGAGGCTCCGGTCAGCTTTTGAGAATGTCGGGTCAGGGATCACTATCGCGATCAGCCTTTTGCTGCAGCCGCCTGGTCAGCTTGAATGCGCTCGAAATGGCCCCTGACCGTTTGGGCGACCCGGGAGATTGAGTATTCACGCTCGATAAAGGCTTTCGCAATTTTCGCCTTACCTTGAGCGTCTTTCTGATTGGTGTAGACGTGGCGCATGAGTTCGGCGGCGTGACCAAGATCGGGATCCGCCCAGACCTGATCCTCCGACTGTGGATACTCTCCTGGTCGAACCGGAATGAGCTCATACTTTACAGGATAGCCGTATTCTGGCTTGAGGTAGTCGCGATTTCCGGAATAGTCGGTTGCGATAACCGGTTTTGCCAGCTGCATGCACTCAGCAATGTTCATGCCGAAGCCTTCCGAGCGATGTAGCGAAACATAGGCGTCGCACAGGCGCTGCAGGGCGGCATACCGCTCATTGCTCAACGGGACATCGATCAGGATGACGCGTTCGTCCACCTGCAGCTGGGTGACCAGCTGGCGTTCGGCTTCGTTCTGCTCCAGCCCGCTATGCAGCTTCACCACGAGACGCGGACCGCTGCGGGCGTCGGTATCGGGAAAGGCCCTTCGAAACGCTTCATAGGCGGCAAGCGGATTTTTTCGCGCCATGAAGGATTTCAGATCTAGGGAACACAGGAACAGGAATTGGTCTGCGGGCAAGCTGAAGCCGACGCGGCTCTCTCCGGAGTCACGCCGCTTCGGAATCGGGTGTGGCACGACATTCACCGGCTTCGTTGTCTTCGCCGCAACGGACTGTTTCACAAACTCCGACGGCACCCAGACTTCATGGACATAGTCGAGCGCCGTGCGCCATGTGTCCGGGAACTTCGCCAGCTCCCACGCCCAATAGCCAATCCGGTAGCGTCCACGCAGCCATTCTGCGGGCTGTTCGTCGAGCTTCACCTGGATCTGGTCGGCATTCACGTGGAAGAGAAGGCAGTTGAAAGGTGACGCGCCGTGCGTGACGTCACCCGGAAGGACCGCCGCCTCGGACGCATGGCCATTCGTTCTTAAGGGATGCAACGTCGTTTTGATGCCGGCTTCATCGAGAACGCGCGCCATGCGGCGTGCGCCTTCGCCGACACCGCTGACCGCGCTGAAGTACCCGAAAAGGCCAAGGCCGGGTTGCAGCGACCTGTCAGTCCGCTCGCCCGCCGCGATTTGCGCGCCCCGGGCAGCGTGACCCGAGGCCTTTCGGATCAACACGTCGCGGATTCTGACGCGCACGTCGTGTGGAAGCTTGCGGTAAGCTGTCCTCAGACGGCTCTGCTGCCCGATTACAGCTCGTGCAAACCAGCGTGTTACCGATGAGCTTTCAGCACCATTCGCCGCCAACGCATGATCGGCAGAGATAGCCGTTCGAACGGACTCGTAGGCGGCTGGAGGCAGTCCGTACTCGCGCTCAGCAGCACTCAGAAACCAGACGCAAAACGCCCGCCGCCCCGCGGCGTCAGCGATGCTGAATGAACGGCTGAGATCCGGCCTTTCCTTCCAGATACGGCTCATCGCGCGACTGATTGGCAGGCGACCGCCCTGCATGTCATCGGCCGGCTCTTCCAGCAGACTGAAGTCTGGAGCAAATGCAATGTCGCGTTCGACGGCTGACGGCGGAAGAGCGTCGGCATACACTCTGCGAGCCAGGCCGGGAATCGGCTGACCGTCGGTGTAGGTGGCGTAACTGTAGGGCAGATCCTTGAATTCATTGTGTCCGTGCTCTGCCAATTTGCCCAGATAGGTCTCGAGCAGGTCCTTCAGGTCCCCGATATCGTCGACCCCGAAGCGGTTCTGGTGTTTAGAGAAAACTGTGGGGTCACCTGGCACGACACCGCTGAAGTGAAAGAAGTGTAGATCGCCGCCCTTCACAACCCATTTGCCACCCGCATGCGATACAGGCCGAGAGGGCAGGTTCCAGTAGGCAACATTGTATCCGGGGTGCCTCAGGATCGTGGTCCGGTCCGCATAGCTTGGCGCCAGGTCCATGAACTTCTGGTCCACGAACAACCCATTCTCAAGATCGACCCGGCAATCTGCCAGCATGCGGCGGTGCCACCACTCCAGAAGCCTGCGAGAGGACGTCGCCGATGAGAACGACCCAAAGCCGAGATTGTAGGCACCTGTCCGCATCAGCCGCAGGTCGTCCGGGTCAAGCCCGTCCTCAAGCGGCACCGTTGAATGAGGCGTCAGCACAACATCGGCGCCGTCATCGTGAGCCTTGCAAACGTGTTTGAGGGGTTTGACAACAAAAATGTCCGGATCGAGATATGTCACGCGATCGAAGCCGCGCTCCATCAGATGAAGGATGGCGGCCGGCTTTACGGCGGTGTTGAGCTCCATCACCGAATAGCGGAAGGCCATGTCCCAGAATTCCGGAATACCAAGATCGCTGGCTAGAATGACCGGAAACTCAAGCGAAGCAGCCACATCATCGGGCAGCTGGTCATCAACAAGAACGAGAAAGAAGCACTTGCCGGCCCTTGGGTCCGCCGTATTGAGAGAGGCGAACAAGGTTTTCGCATAAGCGAGATAGTTCGCGGAGCAGATTGTAAACCAGGCATGCTTGACTGATGGCATCAATTCACTCAACGGCTGAAGAGACAGGTTAGCTGATCGACGCGATCATGCTCGCGACTGAAGCGCAGCATTAGCCAGTGAGATGCGCGCTTGCAACTCGGTAACTGGACTGGAACGCCTTCGCTAAAGATACCCGTAGCGCACAAAGTCTTCCACGAAATACTTCCGCAGCTGGGCTCCAACGGGGTCAGTGGCGAACTCTTCAAGCGTCGGCTCAACCACCTTGAAATGGGCACTCCGGCGCACCGGGATACCTGCATCGAATATTGAGATGGCCGGGCGTGGCGCGATAACGGTCTTGGCGTGATGGTGCCGCGATTCAAACATCTCAGCCTTGCCAGCGGAAGATTGCAGTCCGAACTCCGCCTCCAGGGCATTCATGCCTTGCTGGCCGGCCTCGATCTGATGGACGCGAACATCGAAGTTCGTCTCAGACGTCATGAATTGCTGGCGCAGATGCAGATCAAGCGTGTTCTGGCGCTGCGCCACAAGCCAATCAACGAACTGCCGGAATGTGAAAGTGTACTCCACTTCCTGCGCGTACCCGGTGACATATTCCACGACAAGCTTGCGGTAAATCCGCGTCCAGTGATGAGGTTCCTTGACAATCTTCGGATTGCACAATTCGAGATAACCACTGAATGCTCGGCGGTAGGGATTTCGCACAAACTTGATGACGGGTTTTCCCTCGGCGATTGCGTCCAGACATCCCTTCAAATAGCCGCGGCGCGCCTTGAACTTCTCATTCTCATAATTGTGGACCCAAGGATGATAGGCCGTCGCTTCCTCAAGCAGCCCGACCTGCCAGAAAAACCACTTCGCAAGCGATGTGCAGCCTGACTTTTCAGACCACATGATCACGAATGGAAAATCGTTATGATACAGCGGAATTCGGTAGGGTATTTTGATCTGGTCGGCTGCTTCCTGGTTCGCCGGATCAGCGTCAGTTTCAGCAGACATACGATACCTTTGCCACGAATTGCGAAATCTACTCAGTGCCTGTAGGACGGAGCAGTAAAGCGTGCTTCAAAGGAGCGCAAGAGCGAACACCGGTGCAGGCGTCAGTGAGGGAATGGCGTCCGGCGTTCAATTTGGGTAATCTGGGCGATGAGGAATTTCGGAATGCTGGCAGACAGATTGAGGGCGGTGGGACGTGCTACTCGGTTTCGCGTCCTTCCGGACAGGGAACTTATCGACCTAGCCGCCAGCCTTCTCGATGAAGCATGGTACAACGCGCTTTATCCTGACGTCGAAAAATCGGGCATGGCTGCGCGAGAGCACTTTGCCAACACCGGTTACGCCGAGAACCGGTCGCCGCATCCCATGTTCGACCCGGCATACTATTTCGAAATCTATCCCGACGTCCGTGACAGCGGCATGCCCGCTATCCTGCACTATCTCCGATCTGGCGGCCTCGAATGGCGCCGGCCTTGCGCCTGGGTCGACCTCGACCGCTACTATGAAAGCCACGCACTGACCGTGTCTGATCAGCTGCATCAGACGGTGCTGGAAGACTTCGTCAACAGTGATGACAGGCTGAACGCCTTCCAGTTTTTCGATGCTGGCTACTATGTCAGCCAGGCAAAGGACGCAAAGTCGCTGAAACCGAATGACCAGTTGCTGCACTTCTTCAGAGAGGGCATAATGCAGGATTGTGATCCGCATCCTCTGATCAAGATGAAGAATGTGCGCGTACCTGGTGACTCGCTGGCCGGCACAATTGGCATGTTTGGCCTGCTCTTCAAGGAAGACACGCTGCTAACCCACGAATCCATTGACGGCATAAGCGACCCGGAATTCTACATACGCAAGCATGGCCGCCCAAAGGTCCACCCGGTCATCGACTATATCCGCAAGTACGACAAGCAGGATCTGTGGCCGCACCCGCTGTTTGACGCCGGCTACTACATTCGGGCCAACAAGCTCGAAAAGGGCGTCGAGCCCCTGACCCACTACCTCTCGAAAGGAAAAGCCAAAGGCGCGCGCCCGAACCGCTTCTTCGACCCGCTGACCTATCGTCGCCGGTACGCAAAAGACATCCGTGAAGGGCAGGATGAAATCCAGCACTACATGGCGATGGGCCATATGGTCTGGTTCGAACCGAGCGACGAGTTTGGCCAACGCTATTATCTGAGCCGCTATCCGGACGTTTCCGAACGCCGCGAAGTCCCGCTCGTCGACTTCCTTCATGGCGGCATGACACGCGGGCGCTCGCCCCTTCCACCAAAACCCTTCTTCGACAAGACGGCCAATCTTTCGCGGGAACAGATCGTGGAAATGATCGTCCGGTCAGCCGGGAAAAAAGTGGCCAAGCCGAAAGTCTCGGTAATCGTGCCCGCATATAAGAGTGTCGAGTATACCTTGCGCTGCGTACTCACGATGCTCGAATCCAGCGACGAAACATCATTCGAGATCATCGTTGCCGACGATCAGTCTCCCGACAAATCGGGAGACTTCCTCGCCGGAAATCTCGACAATGTCGGACCGATCCGCGTCCACATAAACGAGGAAAACCTCGGCTTCCTGAAGTCGTGCAATAATGCCGCCAAGCTTGCGAAGGGGGAGTACCTGTTCTTCCTGAACAATGACACCGCCGTCGTGAACGGATGGCTGGATGAGCTCATCGCGACGTTCGAGCGGTGCCCTGAAGCTGGGCTTGTCGGGTCAAAGCTGGTCTATCCGAACGGTCTGCTTCAGGAAGCCGGCGGCATCATCTGGGACGATGGCAGTGGCGCGAATTATGGGCGGCTCGAAGATCCGATGAAGCCGGATTACAATTTCCAGCGCGATGCCGACTACATTTCCGGCGCCGCGATTGCGATCCCGAAAGACCTCTGGAAGAAGCTCGGCGGTTTTTCGGAAGAACTCGCGCCCGCCTATTACGAGGATACGGATTTCGCGATGAAGGTCAGGGACGCGGGTCGCCGGGTCATCTACCAGCCGCTATCGACTGTGATTCACTTCGAAGGCATCTCGTCCGGCACCGACATTACGTCGGGCGTCAAGAAATACCAGGCCATCAACCAGAAGGCTTTTGCCAAGAAGTGGCAGGAGACCCTTAAGGAATTCGGCAAAAAGGGAGATTTCTCCAAGGCCTGCACGAACAGGCGGTCGAAGGTCCGTATCCTCATCTTTGACGCTGAGGTGCCCAAGCCGGACAAGGATAGCGGTTCTGTCACAGCGTACCAGTATATCAGCATTTTGTGCGAACTTGGTTACAGCGTCACGTTCGTTCCAGCCAACCTGAAATGGGAAGGCCGCTACTGCCGCGAACTTCAGAAGCTTGGAGCGGAAGTCATTTACGCTCCCTATGTCACCGACGCGCACGGCTTCATGTTAGATAATGGCGGGGACTTTGACCTGGTCATCATGTCCCGTGTCACTACCGGCGGCCAGTTCTTCACTGCGTTCAAGGAGCGCTATCAGGAAATACCGGTCATCTTCGACACAGTCGATATTCATCACCTTCGCCTGCAGCGCGAGAGTGAACTGAATGGAAGCGAGGAAACCGCCCGGCTGGCTGAGGACCTGAAGCAGCTGGAGCTTCAGTGCATCCAAAGGGCCGACGCCACCATTGTCGTTTCGGATTATGAGGTCGAATACCTGCGCAACGAAGTGGGCCCGTTCCCGGACGTCGTTATTCCGTTGATCTACGAGCCGTTCGAGCGCACGACCGGTTTCGCTGACCGAATGGACGTGGCGTTTGTCGGTGGTTATCGACACCCGCCGAACATCGATGCGGTCCACTATTTGGTCGAGGATATCTGGCCCAAGGTTCGCGCGCTTGAGATCGGCGCGACGCTCCACATTATCGGCAGCCACATGCCCGCCGACTTCAACGAGTTGTCCGCACCCGATATCAGCATTGTCGGGTTTGTGGATGATCTGGAATCCTACCTGTCCAATATCCGCCTGACAGTCGCACCGCTTCGCTATGGCGCCGGTGTCAAGGGCAAGGTCGGCAACTCGCTGCGCATGGGTGTTCCGGTGGTTGCATCGGGAGTCGCGGCTGAAGGGATGGGCCTGCGCAACAAGCAACACGCCGCAATCGAGAATGGGGCCGCCGCGATCGCGCGTGCGATTGCCCGGGTTTACCAGGACGAGGAAGAATGGGAAGCGCTGTCCCGGGCAGGACAGGCCTATGTCCAGGAGCTTTTCGGACGCGAGGCTGCCAAGCGCAAACTTCAAGAATTGGTAAGGGGACTCGTCACCGTTTCGCACTAATATCCATATCTGGAACGCGGACCGTCTCACTCCGTCGCAAGGTAAAGTAATGCTAGAAAACAAGACGGCATATTTTGTCGTTGGTATGCACCGTTCAGGCACATCGGCGGTTTCCGGTGCCCTTCAGTATCTCGGCGGGAGCCATGGGCAGAACCTGCTCGAGCCCGCCGAAGACAATCCCAAGGGCTTTTGGGAAGCGCGCAGCGTCGTTAACATGAACGAACGGATCCTGAACGCGCTTGGTGCGCGCTGGGACTCCATTCCCAGCTGGGTCGATGGGATCAGCTACGCCCCCGCTGACGCCGTAGACTGGGCGCGCAACACCTTTCTGCGCGAAGTCGAGAATGCATGGGAACGGGAGTTTCCGGACGCTGAAGGCTCACCGGTGATCAAGGACCCGCGGCTATGTTTCACCCTTCCACTCTGGGAAGACGTGGCACGAGCCAAGGGATTTAATGTCCGTCACCTCTTCGTGCTGCGCGAAGCGCGCGGCGTCGCGCGTTCACTCTGGCAACGCAACCGCCTGCCAGACAGCGCAGCAGAACGGCTCTGGCTCCAATACAACCACGCCGCATTGTCGAACCTGCCAGAGGGCACACCGATCCTCAACTTCGACGATTTCACGTCCGCGCCGGCGGACCAGCTCGCAATGGCCGGCTTTGATATGCCGGGCGATGCGGCCGAGGACATCAACGCCTTCGCAACACGCCTGGATACAGACTTCACTGAAGGATTCAAGACCCGGCCCCGTCACCGGCCAACACTTGTGCGCCAGACCATGTCTGTCGTTGAAGACCGGGCGCAACTGGCGGACCCCGAGGCTATCAAGCAGGACCTTGACCGTATCGGCTTTCTCCAGCGGGTCGGCGATGAAATGAGCGGACGCATATTCCGGCTCGGTCCGCCGACCCGGTCGCGCCCGGCTGCGCGCCACGGAGAGCGGACGGCCATTCTCCACTGTCACCTGTTCAAGAACGCGGGCACGTCGGTCGATCACATCCTGAAGACCGCATTTGGCGACAATTGGACAGACCATGAGTTCCCGGACGGCGATGTGGAATCGAATTCAGACCTCGTTCTATCCCACATCATTGCGAATTCGGCGTTCGACGTGTTTTCCACGCATACCGGGAACTGGTATCTGGATTACGAGACAGACCGGCTGACCGTGCTGCCGATCATCTTCCTGCGTCATCCGATCCTCAGGATACAGTCGGCGTACCAGTTCGAACGCAAGCAGACGGCCGAAACAGCTGGCTCCAAGCTCGCCAAGTCAACCGATCTTGCGGGCTATATCACGAACCGGCTGTCGGAAGACCTCGACTATTCGATAAAGAACTTCCAGGCCCGCCGGCTCGCAGCCTTTGTAGCCCGCCGGACGATCGACATCGAGAGCCAGGCCAATGAAGCCTTCGACCGGCTACCCTTTATTGGGCTTGTCGAGGACTTCGAGGCATCCTGCGAGCGTCTCGAGGCCTACCTGAAGCCCCATTTCCCGGACTTCGAGGCCTTCAGCACTAAGAAGAATGTGACCAGCCACGAAAAGACGACCACCGAAGAGCGCGTGACCTCCATCCGCGAAGAAGTCGGAGAGTCCCTGTTCAACCGGCTCGTAGAGGCCAATCGCATCGACCTTGCCTTGTTTGAGAGGCTACAGGCGTCTTACCTGGCTCACTCCTAAAGCCGGGCGAATGACCGGTTCAGGACCGCTGATCCGGCAAAGGCCTTGCGGCCGGAGGCCTAGCACTTCGCGAGCAGTTCCCGTTCAATCGATCCATCCGGATCGATGACTATGCGTGCCTTCAGCTTTCGCGCCGGCACCCCTGAATTGACAGTCCAGGCTTCAAGCGACCGGTTGACCAGCGACAGCGCTCCCACACTTGCCCCTTCGCCAACCGTGACACTCGGGAGGATGACGCTACCCGCTCCAATGATTACATGTTTCTCCAGCCGAACAGGCCCCGAAATCAATTTGAGATGGGCAGCAGGCACTGTCGGGTTTGTGAAACTCCCGCCAGCATAATTGTCAGTCACCGAATAAATCCGAACGCCTTGCGAGAGGCCGCTAAAATCGGCCATGCTGATACCATCGCGACCCGCGAGATGACACCCGCCGCCAATGTGAACATAGTTGCCAATCGACACACCGGCCTTTCCCGCAACAATGACTGTCGGCCCGTCAATCCGCGTATTCGAACCCAGCTGAATGTGCTCGCGTCCGATCACGGTACAGTTTCGCGCCAGCATTGTGTTCTTGCCAACCCCGGCAAACCCCAGATCGAGCAGTTCCTGTGCCGAAAAGTATCCCGTATTCAAAGGGTCATTCATAGCTAATTCCTTGTATCCGTGAATCTTTCCGACGTTGCCGCATGGCAGTCAAATCATTGCCAATCGTTGCCGACGGGCCTCAATAGACAGTTATTATCAAGGGTGCTACGAGGAGGTCAAACTGACCGTGAGCGCCGACTAAATGCTTTTTCCTTATCTGAAACCGGAGATACCGAAACCCGAACAATGGGTTCATCACCTCCAAGTCTCCTATCAGGCGCGTTACTTCTCGAATTTTGGCCCTCTGGCCCAAAAACTCGAGGAAGACGTCAGCAAAAACTACCTTGTCGAGGGCTATGCCGGTGTCCTCTGTTCGAGCAACACGTCCGGCCTGCTCGCCGCGCTCAATGCGATCGATGTTTACGGCAAGAAAGTCATCCTGCCGGACTTCACATTTGCGGCGACGCCGCAAGCGATTTTCGCTGCCGGAGCAACGCCGGTCATCTGTGACATCGATGAACGCGTCTGGGAACTGGATCCTGAAAGCGTGGAAAAGGCGCTGCATGCACACACCGATGTTGCCGCCATCATCCACGTCCGACCGTTTGGGCTCGTGCGCGATATCAGTGCGACACGCGAGTTGAGCGTCAAGTACCAGATACCGCTCATCGTCGACGCCGCCGCCGGTCTGGGCCGCACGGACTCTGATGCCACATTCGGGTCGGACACGGGCGAGATCGAAGTCTTCTCCATGCACGCGACCAAAGTCTTCGCGATTGGCGAAGGCGGCTTTGTGGCGGCGCCAGAGCCAATGGTCGGTCCCATCAAGAGAGCCCTGAATTTCGGCTTCGACCGCGACCGGACATATGGTGACGGCTTCAATGGCAAGATCGACGAGTTTCGTTGCGCCATCGGGCTGACAACACTCGATCTCATCGATGACTGGATCGATGTGCGGACGCGGCATGCGGATTTCTACGAGACCTTCTTCTCTCGCTTCAACACGTTGACCCGGCCCGTCGAACCCGGCAACACGCCCTGGGCGCAATATCCGGTCCTTTTTGACCGGGACGTCGACAATTCGATGATCGGGGTCTTCGCGGACAAGGGCATCGAGATCAAAAAGTATTACTGGCCTGGCGTGAAGCGGGCCTATACCGGCCGCCGCCCCATCGATGCCATGCCCATCCCTGTCTCGGAGTCGCTCCAGAACCGCTTCGCCTGCTTCCCCGTCTACTCCGACTTCACACCCGAACTCGGCTCAATGCTGAAACAGCGCCTGGAAGGCGCCTTGGAAGTGGTTCTCGGATCATAAGCCCGCGCGGCGCGGATTCGACCGCCCTAGTAGAGCGAATAGCCATGTCGACTTTTGAATTAGAATCATTCGACCTAGGTGTTCTGGCTTCGAAACTCATTCAGTATGCTGAACATAAGCCAACCCTGTATCGGGCATCGGTGAACCGGATACATGAACTCGAAGGTTCCGAACGGCTGGAGGTACCGCATGATCGACTGGTTGAGGTGCTCACCGAAGCGACGATCGACCCAGAGGTGGCTTTCGAACTGTCTACCGTCACCGCTAAAGCGACGGGCGACAGTGAACTACCTGTCGAAATCCTTTCATCGCTTGCCGAGGAGGCACTGAAAACCCGCGGCTATGGGGCTCTTCGCCAGATCGACGCCATTCTGACTTACGCCACGCTCAACCAAGTTTACCGGTTTGTATACAGCGGGCCTAGATCGCGTGCTCTAGGAAACCAAGTGAGGGTGCGCGCACGCGCTGCGCTTCGAAGTGCGGCGGCTGCGGAGCTCTCGGCAGCAATGAGTCGTTGTCCGCCCGTCGTCTCGGACAATGATGAAGAGTTGCGAGTACTGATGGCAGTTGCTTGGGTGCCGGCTCGCCCAGACTCCGGTGCTCATTTGCGGCAAATTTCGAACTACGCGAACGCAATTCTCGCTGCAGCTGCCGACCGGGGACAAACATGTTCAATAAAAGTGATATTCACGTTCGACCATTCGATTATTAAACTTTGGCGTAACTTCCAGGCAGACAATCCGAACACACGAAAAGTCATTGATGAAGCGCTGACGAGCCGTTTGCCCTCGGGATGCGAGGGACGTCTGTCCGTCGACTTCCACAACCCGAGTGCTTTTTCCGATTTTGGCGATTATCTCGATTCTGTTGCCGGATGCATCGCAGCTTTCAATCCAAGCTGCGTAATGAAATGGTATGGCTTTTATCAATCGATCTATTTTGCATCAGGCTTGTTCGAACATTTTCCTGTAATCGGTCTGCAGTTCAACGCCGGTAACCCAATTGATATGCACGCCGACCTTCTCTTGGCCCAAGGTGATACCCGCTCGAAGGCGCTGGACTTGGTCGGCGGCAATCGCTGGCGAGATCATGTAATTCCGCTAGATGTGTTCGAACGCCGCGAAATCCTTACTCGCGCGGACGCACAAATGGGCAAAGACGACGTCGTGATGGTCAGCGCCATGACCGGTGGGCGACTTGATCAGGCCATCGCCGAGTTGACTGCTGATGAGGCCCGCGATCTTTCCGAACTGTTTGAGCGCCACCCGAACCTGCACTGGCACCTTGTTGCGGCTCAGGACCCTGATCGGATAAAACAGTGTCGACCGGAACTTGCAATGCCGATGAACCAGGGACGCATTCACTTCGTTCCACTACTACCGGACCTGAGGGCCTACATCGCCATCGCAGATCTATACCTTCAGCTGCCAGGCATGCGCGGCGGAGGCATGTCGGCCGCAATGGCCGTCGTCGAAGATAAACCATTGATTGCCTTTTCCGGCACCGATCCTTGCAACTTCCTGCCGGATGAAACAATTTTCGACGCTTGGCCGGACTACGTGTCAACGCTGTCCAAGTGCTTGACAGATCCGCAGTTTTCCGAGAATTTCGCGCGGCAACAGCGACGCTATCTGACCGAATGCCACAGCAGCAAAGTCGTTGGCCGGTCTTTGCTGGCGCATATTGCGGAAGCAACTGAGATCGCGAAGATTCGGCGCTTTCAGATGCTCTGATCAGCGTCTTGGCAAGCCACGAGTAGTGCCAATGCCGAAGGAACCTCTCAACCAGTCTAGAGGCATTAACAGGAAGGATTTGGATGCCAATATACATACATCTTGGTCAACCAAAGACAGGCACAAGCGTTTTGCAAAATGCACTTCACAAGATGAGTATCTCAGGCAACGCTGATTTTGTATATCCGAAATTGTGGCGCCAGACTGGCGTGGGCCACCATCAGCTTGCCCAGGACCTGCGGACCAAGTCGATTCATCCGAATATCGTTCAACTCTTAAACGAACTCATTGATTCTCATGAGCACAAACCGATCATATTTTCATCCGAACAGTTTTCTAATCTGATCGGCCCGAAGTTCATCGGTTCTTTACATGGACTCATAGAAAGTGGAAAAGCTCGAACGAGCTTAGAGACACTCATATTCTTTAGACGGTTCGACAAGTTCCTTGACTCGATGTTTCTACAGAGCGCGCGATACGGGCGTGTCCGAGTCAACCCCGACGAATATGCGATCGAACGCCTCAGTAGCATTTACCAGCTTTTCAAGCATATAAAGCTGACAAATGAAAAATTTGACGGAGTCATCAAGTATACGCCGTACGCTCAGGGTGAAAATATACTCAACTTGTTCGAAAGCAGTGTTCCCTGCGCTGCCGGACTCTCTCAGATTAGCGGCCTGCCAAGGACGGAAAAGTTCAGCCTGAAACAGCAGATATTCATCTTCTACTCAGCTACTCTATTCGGCGAAAAAATGTCTGTTGATCAGGTCAACAAGATGGTGACCGGCATGCGCGAGGACGCCGTGAGGCTGGACAATGACCACACGCAATACAGCACTATTTCTCCTAAAGTCGCACAAATCTGTCAGCATATGGCTCTGGCAAGTGCTGAGAAGTTTGGCATGGATGATTACTTGTCCGCCTTCGACCGCGACACTGAGCTG